>NZ_CP093397.1:1303594-2607188 GCF_029027585.1 Sulfurimonas sp. | reverse complement strand
TAAAAAAGAGTACAGATGCATAAAAGTAGATGATGAAGATACAAAGAGATGTAGAAATATACCAGTAGGCTCCTTCGTTTCTCCAACCTCAGGAATATTCCATGAAGATATAGAACTAATAGGAAGTGAGATAAACCTCCATTACCAAAGTGAATATCTAAACAACAAGACAATAGCCCATGGATGGAGCCTAAACCTACATCATACTTTAGATGCAGACTATATTTATCTAGGAAGTGGAACTTCTCTAAACATCAAAGATTATAAATCACAAGAGAACAATAGTACTATAGTTACCTTAGGAGATAAAAGCTATATCTTTGACTCAAATAATAATCATACACTTACTAAAGATAACTATACAGATAAAACTCTCTACTCATTTGCTTACAACTCAAATAACTCTCTTACCTCCATCTCAGATGCCTTTTCAAATACAACTACCATAAACAGAGATGCAAATAATATAGTTACTTCTATTACAACACCTCATGGACAAATAAATAGTATATCTATAGATGCAAACAAAGACCTTATAAATGTAACATACGAAGACAGTTCAAACTATAAGTTCGTATATGAAAATCATCTAATGCTAAGTGAAATAGAACCAAATGGTAATGAGTTTATACATGAGTTTGATGATAATGGAAAAGTCATAAAAGTTACAGATGCCCAGCAAGGAATCTGGAGCTTTTCAAATAGCACAAATGATACTTACAACGAAACTATAGTAAATAAAGCTAGCGGAGATACTACAACATACAGAGACTACTTTTTAGCTGATGGTTCAATGGTAAGTAAAACAATCATAGCAAGTGGAGATATATTTAATACTTCTTCAAGTATAGATGGAACAAGTAGCACTTCAGATAGATGCGGAGTTTCAACAACTCTAAACTATCAAACAGACAAAGACCCTGTAACTCAAAAAAGAGTTCCAAGTAGTATAACAACTCAGATGCCAAGTGGACTAAGTAAAACCACAAACTACTCTCAAACATATATATTTGATATAAACAATAGCTTAGTAAAAAAAGAGAGTAGTGTAGAGAGTAACGGTGCAATAACAACAAGCATAAGAGATTACAACTTATCAAATGAGACTATCACATCTGCACAATCAAGAGTAAGCACTATCTCTTATAACCCAGAGACTCTACTGCCAACTAAAGTAGAAATAGCTAACTTAGAACCAATAGTTTATATCTATGATGAACAAGGTAGAATCCTCAATACACAACAGGGCACAAGAACTATCTCATATACATATGACAATAGAGGTAATTTAAGTAGTGTTACAGATGCATCTAATAGAGTTACAAACTATAGCTATGACCTTAAAAATCGTCTTGTTAGTATCACTTATCCAGATAACCATACACTAAACTACAGCTATGACAGTAATGGGAATATAACAACTCTCACAACCCCAACACCAACAGAACATACATTTGGATATAACGGAGTAAATAAACGAACTTCGATGGCTTCACCTCTAAACGCAACTACAACTTACTCATATGATAAACAAAAAAGAATCACAAATGTAAACAGACCAAGCGGTGCAAATATAGACTATACATATCTAAATGGAAGATTATCAAGCATACAAACACTAAAGGGCACAACAAACTACAACTACGCTTGCCAAAACAATCCATCTAGTATCAGCAGAGCAGATGAGAGTTTTAACTTTAGCTATGATGGAGAACTACTCACACAGATGATTCAAGCAGGTGTATTAAACACAACTCTTTCATACACTTACAATAATAACTTCTTGCCTAGTAGTATTACCTATGCAGGAACTACAACAAACTATCTCTATAACAAAGATAATGAACTAACTACTTCAGGTGACTTTGGTATTAGCAGAGACTATGAGAACTCTAAAATAACTACATCTGATAATAACTACTCTTTAACTACTAAGTTTAATGGCTATGGTGAATTAAAAAGTCAAGAAGATAATACTTTTAAAATAGAGCTTGTAAGAAATAGCAATGCCCAAATCATTAAAAAGATAGAGACTTTTAAAAACAATAAAAGTATAGAACATAGTTATGTTTATGATGAGAGAGGAAGATTAACTTCAACAGGCACTATAGCGTCAGTTACTTATGAAGATGCCCAAGATATAGATACACTAGGATGGAGAGTATACGATGATGACCCAGTAGATGCTAGTATCTCTAATGTATATGATGATGATAAACAAAGTAGAGTCATAAAACTAGAAGGTGAAGCAACTAGTAATGGATACTTATTTGGTGGCTGGAGTAATACTACAGAAAAATCTATAAAGTGGAGTATGAACTACAATGAAAGCTTTGTAATATATATAGGAGCACAAACAACAAAAGGTCATAGATATATCTACTATTCAAACACTAACACAGACAAAGGTATGCATGCAAACGGAACTTATATCCATCATGGATTAGGAACAGATAGTTCCAATGGTTCATGGCAAACATTTACAAGAGACTTAGAAGCTGACTTGAAAGAGTATGAGAGTGATAATGAGCTTTTATCTGTTGAGACATTTCTTATCCGAGGGTCTGGACTGGTTGATGATATAGGATTGTTAAGTAATGGATATAGCGAGAATGAAACATATAGCTATAATGCAAATGGTAATAGACTAGAAGCTACAGTTAATGGAGTAACAACAACTGCAAGTTACACACTAGATGACAACCTAGAAGTATATGACAACAACACATACCGATACAATGAAGATGGCTATCTTATAGAAAAAATAACACCAAACAGTGGAACAACTTCTTACACTTACAACACACTAGGAGCATTAACAGGAGTAAACATCACTAAAGCTCAAAGTGATAAATGGCATCTATATGATTCAACACCAGTTGGAGCATCTATCTCAACCATCTACGATGAAGATAAACAGAGTCATGTCATAGAGTTTAATGGTGCTAGAACAAGTAATGGTTATAGAATGGGCTATACAGGGAACACAAACCCTAACTCTTGGAATAATACTACAGATAAAACATTGCAGTGGAGTATGAAATATAGTGATAGCTTTGTAATCTATATAAGCATACAAACAACAAAAGGTCATAGATATATCTACTATACAGCAAGTGATACAGATAAAGGTATGCATGAAAACGGAACTTATATACATCACGGACTAGGAGCAGATGCCTATAACGGTTCATGGAAAACATTTACAAGAAACTTAGAAGCTGACTTAAAAGAGTATGATGGTGATAATGAACTTATCTCAGTAAACGGTTTCTTAATAAGAGGAAATGGTAGAGTAGATGATATAAGTACAATATCACCAGATTCTCAAATAACAGTATATGAAGATGCACAGCAAGAAAAAGAGACTAAAATCATCTATTATCAAAACGCACTAAACCAAAGAGTAGCAAAAGAGGTAAATAACGAAATAGTAGAAAAATACCTCTGGGCAAACCTGACAACTCTACTAGCAATCTACAATAAAGACAATAACTTAACTCAAAGATTTAACTACACAAACAACAGAATGCCAACAAGTATGACAATGAACAACCAAACATACTACCTACACTACGACCAAGTAGGAACATTAAAACTCATAACAGACAAAAACCATAACATCATAAAAGAGATAACTTATGATACATTTGGTAATATACTCCAAGATACAAACAAAGAGTTTAAAATACTATTTGGTTTCGCAGGTGGACTACATGACAGAGACACAAACTTAGTTCACTTCGGATACAGAGAGTACGACCCACAAACAGGAAAGTGGACTGCTAAAGACCCTATAGACTTCGAGGGTGGAGATGCTAACCTTTATGGGTATGTACTTGGGGATCCTGTTGGGTTTGTGGATCCTGAGGGGTTGAGTGGATTAATTTTTAATAGAGAAAATAAAACATTGACAATTTACAATAGTGAAGGAGAAAAAATAATTAGTTTTCCAGCTCAAAATAATACTACTTCCAAAACTAGACCTTGGAAAGATGGAACGTATAAATATTCTCATTATAAAGCTCATACAGAAAGTAAAAAAACTGGTCCATATGGTTCAAATGGAAATTTTGTTTTTACTGTAAAAGGTCGTTCTGGAATGGGTGTACATTCTGGTAGAAAAGGACCAGCATCAAAAACTCTAGGTTGTATAAGAACTACAAATAAGGCTACAAAATATTTATTAGAATTACATAAAACAGATGCATTAACATCAATAAAGGTTAAATAATGACTAAATTTACATACATACTTTTTCTAAGTTTAATATTCACAATGTTTTCACTAGATATATTTGCCAGTACAAAGGAGTGTACAAAACAAGAGGCTATTGTAGCTGAAGAAGTAATACCTAAAATATCAAATTGGATACAATTTAAATCTTATTATGAACAATACTACCACTGTGATGATGGTTCTATAGCAGAAGGATTTAGTGAAGTAAGTGCAAATTTACTTATTCATAATTGGAATAAAGAAGCTCAAAAATTATTATATTTAAATTCAAGTTTAAAAGAATTTGTCATTTATCATATTGATGAAACATTATTAGATACTCAACTAAAAAATGTCAAGAGTAACTTAATCAATACATGCCCTGAAAATTTAAATGACTTTTGTAAAAAAATAATTTTAAATATTGAATCATATCCAAGCTATAAATAAATATTTTTTTTTAACTCTCCTGTAAATCTGGGGACAGGATAGCAATTAAAGCTAAGGGTAAGCTGCCAAACTTCAAATTAAAAAGGACTAATCAAGTCCAAACTTCTAGATTCTCAAATAACAGTATATGAAGATGCACAGCAAGAAAAAGAGACTAAAATCATCTACTATCAAAACGCACTAAACCAAAGAGTAGCAAAAGAAGTAAACAACGAAATAGTAGAAAAATACCTCTGGGCAAACCTGACAACACTGCTAGCTACTTATGACAAAGATGACAATCTAACACAGCGTTTCAATTACGCAGATGCAAGAATGCCGATAAGCATGACACAAGACATGCAAACATACTACCTACACTATGACCAAGTAGGAAGTCTAAGAGCAATAAGTAACCAACAACACCAAATAGTAAAAGAGATAACTTATGATACATTTGGTAATATACTCCAAGATACAAACAAAGAGTTTAAAATACTATTTGGTTTCGCAGGTGGACTACAAGACCAAGACACAAACTTAGTTCACTTTGGATACAGAGAGTACGACCCACAAACAGGAAAGTGGACTGCTAAAGATCCTATAGACTTCGAGGGTGGAGATGCTAACCTTTATGGGTATGTTCTTGGGGATCCGGTTGGGTTTGTGGATCCTGAGGGGTTGAATCCATTATTAGTTGGTAGAGGTGTTCCTGCTGCTATGGGTGGAGATGGTAAAGGTTCAAGTGCCGGACAAGGGTATGGACCATTTGGTGGAACATGTGGTGCAGAGGGAACAAAAGCAGCGAGATGGATACCTGATTTATTCCCTAATTCTTGCAGAAAGCATGATAAATGTTATAGTGATTGTAGTAAAACAAAACTTGAATGCGATGTTGAATTAACAGATCCTTATGGATGGGGATTAAGAGAAATTCCTGTATTGCAAAGAGAATCTCAAAAAGCATATGACAATGCACAAGGGAATTAAAAATGTCAAAAATAACAAAAATACTCGAAATCAGCACGAGAATATTATTATTATTTTCTTCTTTCATGGTATATATTGGTGCTATGTGGTTTGCTAATCAACAAAGTGAATTTGAAAATAGTATTATATTACTATTAGCAATAATTACACTGTTTTTGGCAGGAGTATCATATAAATTAATAAATAAAAATATTTATATTTTGATATGTTTATCTGGATTAGTTTTATTTATTTATATAAATCTCATAAAAAATCCTATTTTATCAATTGGATACCAAGGTGTTTTATTTATTTTAATACAAATATTTGCTTTTATTCTTTTAATATATATTTCTATGAGACATAAAAATTCAAAAGATATAAATAACTAATCCTAGCAACCTTATTAGTTCCTGATACATCTTTTAATTTTAATTTTACACAGAGCTGTGTGAACCATGACAATTGTTATAGTAATAGTGGAATGTCTAAAGACGAGTGTGATTCAAGTTTTTTAGATGATATGAAGCAATCTTGTTTAAATGAACCTTTTTTATTACAGTCAGGTTGTTTTAAGCATGCATATGATTACTATGACGCTGTGAATGTATTTGGAAAGAGTGCTTATCAAAATGCACAAAATAGCAATTAAATGAAATACTTATGTCAATTTGATATTAAGTTAAATTTATAAAAGGAGGAACTACTTAAATGCTTGGAATTATTTTTTATTCAACTATTGCAATTATATCAATCGTGCTTAGTTTTTGGATTAATAAAATTTTTATAAATTTTTATAAAAGTGCTATAATTAGTGCTTTGATAGTGGGTTTTTTATTACAAGTTATTAACTATATCACTTTAGGATATATTGATTCGTTTGTATTAATAAGCTTTTTTATTTCAGTTATATTTTCTTTTAGTGTTTCGATTATATTTTTTTGGATTAAGAAATGATGACATAAATTCTCTCGTTCCTACTTCTATAAGACTATGAAATAACTATATTTCCAGTTTTTCCGTTTCTCGTTATTGAGCTTCAAGCTTTCTTATTCCATATTTCCAATATGGAAGGTATAAATAAAGTTAGACAGTAATAAAAATCATATCTGTAGATATAAAATTACACTATGAGGTTTAATATTTTAAGATAAATACTACAAAATCGAACTAAAAAGAACAATATAAGAAATTTTAAGATACATTTATAAATAATTTTAAATAGAGGGTTTTCTGTATGCATTTTATTTTTGGTTTATTGATTAGTTTTGTTTTTTCATTTTCTTTATCTGCAAATTATACTATTTATACAGGTGTTTCTGAACCTTGGGTTCATGTAAGTATGAGCTATTATAATGGGAATGCTTGTTATAACTTAATACCAGGAGAAATACCTTATTCAGACGGTGAATTAATTGAAAAAATTCCAAAAGGAGAAAATTACAGTTCCACTAATTGTCCTAGCAATCACAATGGAAATACTTTAATTACTTGTAGAAGATGGATTGAAACTAGTTATTTTGGAACTGGTGGAGCTTGTTATATAAAAATAATAAATGGAACAGATAAAGTTAAAGGATATGATAGAGAAATAATACAAACTCAAGAATATTTTGGAACTTATACAGACCCAACTTGTCCAGAAGGACAAATTCCAGATGCAAACGGAATATGTGTAGCCCCAACCTGCCAACTCCCAAACACAACCTTCCCAACCACAGCCACAAACGAAAGTATCCCCTTCACCTGGAAAGGAGACAATAACCGTTCAGCTGAATGTCTCAGCCTACCAGGCTTTGTACAAGAAAGAATCCAAGACTGTAAAAAAGAGTACAGATGCATAAAAATAGAAGATGAAGATACAAAGAGATGTAGAAATATACCAGTAGGCTCCTTCGTTTCTCCAACCTCAGGAATATTCCATGAAGATATAGAACTAATAGGAAGTGAGATAAATCTCCATTACCAAAGTGACTACTTAAGTAATACTACTATAGCTCATGGTTGGAGCCTAAACCTTCATCATACTCTAGATGGAGACTATCTGCATCTAGGAAGTGGAAGCCTTTTAAATGTTAAGGCTTATAAGTCTCAAAAGAATAATACAACTACAGTTAGTTTAGGAGATGAGAGTTATATCTTTGACTCAAGTAACCGTCATATACTTACTAAAGATAATTACACTAAAAAGACTCTCTACTCATTTAGTTATAACTCAAATAACTCTCTTATCTCAATAGTAGATGCTTTTGCAAATACAACTACCATAAACAGAGATGCAAATAATATAGTTACTTCTATTACAACACCTCATGGACAAATAAATAGTATATCTATAGATGCAAACAAAGACCTTATAAATGTAACATACGAAGACAGTTCAAACTATAAGTTCGTATATGAAAATCATCTAATGCTAAGTGAAATAGAACCAAATGGTAATGAGTTTATACATGAGTTTGATGATAATGGAAAAGTCATAAAAGTTACAGATGCCCAGCAAGGAATCTGGAGCTTTTCAAATAGCACAAATGATACTTACAACGAAACTATAGTAAATAAAGCTAGCGGAGATACTACAACATACAGAGACTACTTTTTAGCTGATGGTTCAATGGTAAGTAAAACAATCATAGCAAGTGGAGATATATTTAATACTTCTTCAAGTATAGATGGAACAAGTAGCACTTCAGATAGATGCGGAGTTTCAACAACTCTAAACTATCAAACAGACAAAGACCCTGTAACTCAAAAAAGAGTTCCAAGTAGTATAACAACTCAGATGCCAAGTGGACTAAGTAAAACCACAAACTACTCTCAAACATATATATTTGATATAAACAATAGCTTAGTAAAAAAAGAGAGTAGTGTAGAGAGTAACGGTGCAATAACAACAAGCATAAGAGATTACAACTTATCAAATGAGACTATCACATCTGCACAATCAAGAGTAAGCACTATCTCTTATAACCCAGAGACTCTACTGCCAACTAAAGTAGAAATAGCTAACTTAGAACCAATAGTTTATATCTATGATGAACAAGGTAGAATCCTCAATACACAACAGGGCACAAGAACTATCTCATATACATATGACAATAGAGGTAATTTAAGTAGTGTTACAGATGCATCTAATAGAGTTACAAACTATAGCTATGACCTTAAAAATCGTCTTGTTAGTATCACTTATCCAGATAACCATACACTAAACTACAGCTATGACAGTAATGGGAATATAACAACTCTCACAACCCCAACACCAACAGAACATACATTTGGATATAACGGAGTAAATAAACGAACTTCGATGGCTTCACCTCTAAACGCAACTACAACTTACTCATATGATAAACAAAAAAGAATCACAAATGTAAACAGACCAAGCGGTGCAAATATAGACTATACATATCTAAATGGAAGATTATCAAGCATACAAACACTAAAGGGCACAACAAACTACAACTACGCTTGCCAAAACAATCCATCTAGTATCAGCAGAGCAGATGAGAGTTTTAACTTTAGCTATGATGGAGAACTACTCACACAGATGATTCAAGCAGGTGTATTAAACACAACTCTTTCATACACTTACAATAATAACTTCTTGCCTAGTAGTATTACCTATGCAGGAACTACAACAAACTATCTCTATAACAAAGATAATGAACTAACTACTTCAGGTGACTTTGGTATTAGCAGAGACTATGAGAACTCTAAAATAACTACATCTGATAATAACTACTCTTTAACTACTAAGTTTAATGGCTATGGTGAATTAAAAAGTCAAGAAGATAATACTTTTAAAATAGAGCTTGTAAGAAATAGCAATGCCCAAATCATTAAAAAGATAGAGACTTTTAAAAACAATAAAAGTATAGAACATAGTTATGTTTATGATGAGAGAGGAAGATTAACTTCAACAGGCACTATAGCGTCAGTTACTTATGAAGATGCCCAAGATATAGATACACTAGGATGGAGAGTATACGATGATGACCCAGTAGATGCTAGTATCTCTAATGTATATGATGATGATAAACAAAGTAGAGTCATAAAACTAGAAGGTGAAGCAACTAGTAATGGATACTTATTTGGTGGCTGGAGTAATACTACAGAAAAATCTATAAAGTGGAGTATGAACTACAATGAAAGCTTTGTAATATATATAGGAGCACAAACAACAAAAGGTCATAGATATATCTACTATTCAAACACTAACACAGACAAAGGTATGCATGCAAACGGAACTTATATCCATCATGGATTAGGAACAGATAGTTCCAATGGTTCATGGCAAACATTTACAAGAGACTTAGAAGCTGACTTGAAAGAGTATGAGAGTGATAATGAGCTTTTATCTGTTGAGACATTTCTTATCCGAGGGTCTGGACTGGTTGATGATATAGGATTGTTAAGTAATGGATATAGTGAGAATGAAACATATAGCTATGATGCAAATGGTAATAGACTAGAAGCTACAGTTAATGGAGTAACAACAACTGCAAGCTATACACTAGATGATAACCTAGAACTATATGGAGATACTACATATAGATATGATAATGATGGTTACCTTATAGAAAAAATAACACCAAACAGTGGAACAACTTCTTACACTTACAACACACTAGGAGCATTAACAGGAGTAAACATCACTAAAGCTCAAAGTGATAAATGGCATCTATATGATTCAACACCAGTTGGAGCATCTATCTCAACCATCTACGATGAAGATAAACAGAGTCATGTCATAGAGTTTAATGGTGCTAGAACAAGTAATGGTTATAGAATGGGCTATACAGGGAACACAAACCCTAACTCTTGGAATAATACTACAGATAAAACATTGCAGTGGAGTATGAAATATAGTGATAGCTTTGTAATCTATATAAGCATACAAACAACAAAAGGTCATAGATATATCTACTATACAGCAAGTGATACAGATAAAGGTATGCATGAAAACGGAACTTATATACATCACGGACTAGGAGCAGATGCCTATAACGGTTCATGGAAAACATTTACAAGAAACTTAGAAGCTGACTTAAAAGAGTATGATGGTGATAATGAACTTATCTCAGTAAACGGTTTCTTAATAAGAGGAAATGGTAGAGTAGATGATATAAGTACAATATCACCAGATTCTCAAATAACAGTATATGAAGATGCACAGCAAGAAAAAGAGACTAAAATCATCTATTATCAAAACGCACTAAACCAAAGAGTAGCAAAAGAGGTAAATAACGAAATAGTAGAAAAATACCTCTGGGCAAACCTGACAACTCTACTAGCAATCTACAATAAAGACAATAACTTAACTCAAAGATTTAACTACACAAACAACAGAATGCCAACAAGTATGACAATGAACAACCAAACATACTACCTACACTACGACCAAGTAGGAACATTAAAACTCATAACAGACAAAAACCATAACATCATAAAAGAGATAACTTATGATACATTTGGTAATATACTCCAAGATACAAACAAAGAGTTTAAAATACTATTTGGTTTCGCAGGTGGACTACATGACAGAGACACAAACTTAGTTCACTTCGGATACAGAGAGTACGACCCACAAACAGGAAAGTGGACTGCTAAAGACCCTATAGACTTCGAGGGTGGAGATGCTAACCTTTATGGGTATGTTGAGAGTAATCCGGTTAACTTTGTGGATATTGATGGACTAAATGCACTTGCAATTACTAGACCATTTATAGTTCCAAGACCTACTACTGTACCAATTGATCCAATTATTCCTATTGGAGACCTTGGAACAGGAGATGGAATAGATTTAGGTAATCCAAGTACATGGCCTAAACCACCTACAGATGGTGAATGTACGGAAGGTTATCCATCGAGAAGTAAGCCGAGAAATAGAGGTGAAAAAAGTCTTTATGATAAAGATGGTGGTGAATGGAGACCACATTTACCAGATAAGCACCATAAAAAAGGTCATTGGGACCATAAACAAGGTGGTAATAAAAACAACAGATGGCAAGATATATATACTTTGCCATATGGTTACATATAAAAAGGATTAGAATAATGATTATTATTGAATATGTCAATGAATATTTAGAAGGAGAACCTCCTCCAAATTTTTTATGGAGAGGGAAAGTGCTTGATTTTTTACAGTTAGTTAAAGACTTGCATGTATTAGGTGTATCTAATGGTCAAAATATATTACTTAATGAGTTTAACTATATTTCAATAGAAGATGATATGCAAATAGAACTTTATTCAAATAAGGATAAGAAGATATTGAACAAAAAAGAAGATAAAACTATTATCATTGATTTGGATAAAAAGTTATGGAGAGAAATAATAGTACAATTTTTACATATATCTTTTGAAGAATCGCATGATTATGTAGATTTAGATGAATATGTAGTTTTAGAAGATGCTAATTTTATTATTAGTTCAGATATTAATAATTAAATTACATTCAGTTGCCACTTCTTATAAAAATCCGGGGACAGTAAATTACACCCCGAGTGTTGAATATCCACTTTCTACCTACACTACGACCAAGTAGGAAGTCTAAGAGCAGTAAGTAACCAACAACACCAAATAGTAAAAGAAGTAACTTATGATACATTCAAGACACAAACCAAAACCTAAAAGTACCGTTTGGTTTCGCAGGTGGACTACAAGACCAAGACACAAACTTAGTTCACTTTGGATATAGAGAGTACGACCCACAAACAGGAAAGTGGACTGCTAAAGACCCGATAGACTTCGAGGGTGGAGATGCTAATCTTTATGGGTATGTACTGAATAATCCGGTTGGGTTTATTGATCCTAGTGGGTTGTTTTGGGGTGATATGTCTAATGCCGGAGATTTTACTTTCCCTTGTAGTAGTTGTGGTGCGAATGGAGGGCAAAGATTTCCAAATGGATATTTTGGAAATTGGAGTTTTGAAGAATCTTGTCAACGACACGATGAATGTTATAGTTTTCCAAATTCCAAAAAAAGTCAATGTGATAATAATTTTTTAGATCATATGAAATGGCAATGTAAAAATATAAAAGACCCTGGATTAAAGCAAATGTGTTTAAATCAAGCAAGTGCTTATTATTTTGCTGTTGATAGATTTGGAACTTCTGCACATAATAATGCTCAGGGAGGAGTAAAATAATGAATTATATACACTTTTTAGTGCATACAAGTATAATGGTTCCCTTTTTCAAGACCAGTAAAACAAGTTTTCTTATTTTACCTCTTTACGATACCAGTGGTAACAGTTTTGCTCCTTTAGGATCTAAATTATTGACAGCTTTATAATAAACTTCATTTGGAGTTTTATATCCAATCGCCGAATGTAATCTTTTTTTGTTGTAAGAGTTCATATATATTTTTATTGCTCGATTGAGAGATTTTATATTCTTATATTCATTCAGATAAATTTCTTCATACTTAATACTTCGCCAGAATCTTTCGATGCAAATATTATCAGTAGCTCTACCTTTTCCATCCATTGAAATTTTAATGTTGTGTTTTTTGAGAATATCAACATGAACTTTTGAAGTATATTGACTTCCCTGGTCTGTGTTAAATATCTCTGGTTTAGGATAAAATGCGAGTGCTTCATTTAACACACTTTTAACTAAGGAAATATCCATTGTGTTAGAAAGTTTCCATGAGAGTATTTTTTTACTATGCCAATCTATTATTGCGGCTAAATATACAAAGCCTTTTTCCAGTTTGATATAAGTAATATCTGTACTCCAGACTTGATTAGTTTTTTCAATTACAACACGTCCAGCATAATCTCTAAAATCTTTTAGGAGATATGGATACTTATAATGTTCTTTGTTTGCTGTAGTGGTCTTAGGCTTAGGATACAAGGCTTCTATACCCATATACTTCATAGCTTTCTTAACGAACTTTTTCCCTATGCTATACCCATCTCTTAAAAGTTGAGCATGAATTCTTCTACTTCCATATGATGGAAAGTCTGAATATATATTATTTATAGCATCTAATATTTTCAAGTCTTTACCTCTACTAAACGGTTTAGTTGGAGTATAGTACAAACTCGACTTACTTACCTGTAGCAATTGACACTGCTTATTCTGTGATAATTTATGCTTAGCATCAAGTAGAGTTTTTCTCTCTTTAGATGAGGCCAAGCTTTTTAGCTTTTCCACAAGAAAATCCTTCTCAACAATTGTCTCTCCAAGTTTTTTTGCAATTGCATCTTTTTCATATTTAAGAGTATCAATTTCATCTTTGTATTCTTTTACAACAGTACTTTTATCAAATGCTAATGACATATTCTCAAGAAACTGTTTTTTCCAATTTCTTAAACTTAGAGGTAGGACTTCATATCCACTAGCTATTTCATTAACAGTTTTTTCACCCTCTAAAACTTCCAGTACTACTTTTGCTTTAAAATTTGCACTATAACTTTTTCTTTTTGCATTCATATTTAATTCCTATATTCTCTATTTCAATTTTATCATTTTTGAAATAAGAAAACAAATTTTACTGGTTCAGTTTTAGGGGTTCATTATACAAGTGCTATTTTATTTATTGTTATATACATGTTGATTTCTTCAATAGGTTTTTTTTGGTTTGAAGTAGATAACAATACAGCCACTCTGTATGGAATTAGTGTTTTTAGTACTATCAGTATTTTTTGGGCATATCTTATATCTATAAAATTTATCTCTAATACTACAAACCTTGTATCTATTATTTTTTTAACTATAGTTTTATTGATAAATATATTTCTAGTGTTTATAAATTCTCAAAATATATTTGACATATTAATAGTTTTTTTTAGTATATATTTTATATATAGATTAAAACAAAAAATGAAATAATAAATAAAATCAATTAAAGGGAGGCTTCTCATCTCAAAAAGCCATCTCAGAAATCCAGAGAAATCCCAGAGAAATCCGGGGACAGAAGCTAAGGGTCAGTCGCCACCTTAAAAAAACATAACAATGATACCAAAAGTAACAAAAAAACCAATAATACTAGTCCATACTTTTAACCTCAGTATTTTTAAAATTCTTAATATACTGTTGATTATTTTTATATAGAGAATGAGCCACTAATATTATCTTTCTCATCACAGCTATTTGAGCTTGTGTCGTGTGTTTTCCATTGGCTTTTAATCTGTCATAAAATACTTTAAAGTTTTTATCATATCGTATTGCAGTCATCACTCCCATAAACTGGAGTGGTAACTTAAATTCATACACTTTTTGACTTATCTCTAAGCAGCTATTTCATTTTGTAACATTAAATTAATCTCCTCAAACCTTGAAGGAGATAAATTACCTAAATAACTATGTGACCTAGTTCTATTGTAATGGAATTCTATATATTCAAATATCTCGTATTTCGCTTGTTTTTTAGTATTAAATATATTATAATTATAGGAAATAATTACCTATTTGTCAAGTTGATTCCAAATAGTATGAGGATATCTTATTAAATGTGACTTAATGAAAAATACGGGGGTCTAAAAAGTACTTAAAAGTATGCTATATTGGTACTAAACAAAGGTTAATTTATAAATGGCTGTACCCCAAGGGCAGGCTACGCGCAAAAGTATATTTACAGAAGACAAATCTTAATACATTTAGCAAAAGATTATAAGCATAGCATCCCATGGATAAGAAAGCAAATATTTGTACCGCAAGGGCATAAGCAAATATGAACCTATCGAAAAAATTCATAATCCTCGACCAGTAGTTATTGTTTGTGATGCTACATTTTATGGTAAGAAAAAAGATGAGATGCCCCTTGAGGGTACAAACTTGGTACACTTGTATTCAAAGATATTTTATCAACTGAAGTTCTCCTATGGAAGCATGTTCAGAGTGAACTGACAAAAGACTATAAACAACTTCTTCAAAGACTTTTAGATATTGGATATAAGGTTTCTTGGCAGAAGAGACTATAAATCCTGATACCTTAAAAGAATCATTAACTCATCAAAAACTTGTATCAGCTTATAAAAGTTTTAGAACAAATTTACCTTCTACCCCAAGGGCAGGTTTCGCGCTCTTTTTACTTACAAGAATGAGAAAAATATTAAGATTCACAACACTACAAATGCTATAGATGGTAGAGCATTTTCTCCGATGAAAAAGCTACTTAAAATACATAATGGATTTACTAAAAGTTTGAAGTTGAAAATGGTTGATGACTATCTAGTCAGTTATAAGAAAAAATGATTATTTAGACCCCCGTATTTTTCATTAAGCCTTAAATACTAATAAAAATTTGGAAACAAATTTAGAAAATAATCGAGTATTGAAGCAATGAAAAAGTATAAATTTGATATAATCGCGTTGATTTTATTTAATTAAAGGATATTTTTTGAATTTACTTAGCATCTTTTCTTTTAACTCTGACAAAAAACAAATAACAAATACTGATTCATCTACTCACTGGGTAAAGTGTAAATCTTGCCAATCATTAATGTACTATAAAGAAGTAGAAAACCAAAACTATGTTTGCCCTAAATGTGATTATCATATTCGTATTGGCGTAAAAGAGCGTTTAGAACTATTAGCAGATGAAGATAGTTTTGAAGAATTTGACTCAAATTTAGCACCAGTTGATCCACTCAATTTTGTAGATAAAAAAATCTTACAAAAAGCGGATAGAAGAGGGTGAAGCTAAGACTGGTAGAAAATCATCAGTTGTTAGTGGTGAGATGAAAATCAATGGTGTTGATGTTCAAGTTGTGATTTTTGACTTTTCTTTTATGGGTGGTTCTCTTGGCTCTGTTGAAGGTGAAAAAATTGTAAGAGCAGTTCATAGAGCGATAGAAAATAAGCAAGGTTTGATTATCTTTAGTGCGAGCGGTGGAGCAAGAATGCAAGAGAGTACATTTTCTCTTTTACAAATGAGTAAAACATCAGCAGCACTTGCAAAGTTAGCAAAAAACAACCTTCCTTATATCTCTGTTTTAACTGACCCAACTATGGGTGGAGTAAGTGCTTCTTTTGCTACACTTGGAGATATTATCATCGCAGAACCAGGAGCACTTGTAGGTTTTGCTGGACAAAGAGTAATCGAGCAAACTATCGGAGAGGCTCTTCCAGATGGGTTTCAAAGAGCAGAGTTTTTACTTGAAAAAGGTGCTATTGATATGATTGTAAATAGAAACGATCTTAAAAAGACACTCTCAGACCTTCTTACCCTTCTTAAAGCTGCTTAATGCAACTTTATGCACTTTGTGATGAAGACTTACTAAATAGGCATAAACTCTCTCTAAGTGAGTTTATAAATATCGCAAAAGAGTATAATGCAGTTTTAATTCAATACCGAAATAAAAATATCGATATACCTTTCATAAAGCAGCAACTTATACAATACGAAAAAATTATGATGGTTTTTTAATTGTCAATGATGTTTATGAACTTATAGATTTCTGTGATGGAGTGCATCTTGGACAAGAAGATTTAAAAAGTATAGATGCCGATATTTTTAAAGCAGTAAAAATTGTTAGAAAAGTTATAGGAAGTGAAAAACTTCTTGGCATCTCTACTCATAATGAAAAAGAAGTTCTCCAAGCTAATGAGATGGACTTAAACTATATAGGTTTAGGTGCATATAGAGATACTACAACAAAAAAAGATATAAGCGGTGTACTTGGAAAGAGTATAGATGCTATTGCTTTAAAGTCAAAACATTTGGTTGGAGCTATTGGTGGGGTTGAGTTAAATGACAATTTTGATAATATTACCTATAATGTAATAGGCAGCGGTTTAATTAAATGAACATAGATATTATAAGTATTGCTAAAAAAGAGCGTTCAACTTACAACCCTTTATATAAAGAACTTACAAAAATGATAAGTCGCTTTGCAAAAGTGCAAGATATTGAAATATTTTCAAAAGATGTTGCAAAATCACACACTATTTCACCAAGTGCCTCAAAACAGGCTTATACAAAAGCTTTTGAACCATATAAAAGTAAAGGTTTTTGTATAAGTTTGCACCCAAAAGGAAAATTAATCGATAGTTTTGAATTTAGTAAGCTATTAAATGATAAAATGTCCATTAAATTTTTCATAGGTGGAGCTTATGGACTTGAGGAAGATTTTTTAAAAAATAGTAATGCTGTTATAAGTTTAGGAAATATTACAATGAGCCATAAAATAGCAAAAGCAGTTTTGTTAGAACAAATTTATAGGGGTTTTTCTATATTGAGTAACCACCCATATCATAAATAAGGATACTTAGTGCAAGCAAGTGAGTTAAGCTACTTCAAAGAAATTTTAGAAAGTAGAACAGTACAGATAGAAAAAAATATTTTAGGTGTAAATGATGAGCTTAGTCAGCTTAATGCTTTAGAGTTAAATGATGAAGGTGATCATGCCGCTGTTAATAATAATTCTTTGGTGGAGAGCGCAATAGTTTCTCAACAAGCAAAAGAATTAGCAGAGATTCAAGTAACACTAGGAAAAATTACTTCGGGGGAGTATGGTGTTTGTGAAATGTGTGAAGACCCTATAGGTTTTCAGCGTTTAAAAGTAAAACCTCATGCGATATACTGCATTGATTGTAGAGAAATAGTAGAAAAATCAAATTAATTAAAGGATAGATATGCAAATTAAAAGATATACAATAGCGTCATTTTTATTGATAGGCTTGATAGTAGCATATGTTTTTTCATATGTAACTCAAGAAACTATAGGACTTGAAGTATATGGAATTGTTTTACCAACTATGCCGATTGCATTTTGGATAGCAACAGCTCTTTTACTTTTCTATGTAGCAAGTGTTCTTCATATGATGTTTTATGCAATGATTGAAACTTTAAGACTTAGAAAGTATGACAAAGACTTTGGAAATCTTATAGATGATATTGCAGATGCATACCTTGGCAAAGATGATAGAAAGCATCTTTATAAAACTCCAAGATATACGCTACTTGGAAATATTATAGATCATACTACTTTATCTCCAACTGACGAATTAAGAGCAACTACCCAAAATAAAAAGCTTGATTCAGTTATAACTTCGCTAGAAAAAATAAATGCTGGTGAAGTTGTTGATTTGAAAAAATATGCACTTGACATAGAAAATCCTTTAGTAATTAAAAATGAAAGAAATAGATATGCAAAAGGTGATATCACTGCCCAGAGTATTTTACAAAATGAAGAAAAATACTCTAAAGTTTTACTAAAAGAAGTTTATAGCGAATATATCAAAGGTTGTGCTCTTAGTACAATAGAAACACACAAAGAATTTTTAGACAAAGAAACTATATATACTGTACTACAAAGAGTAAATAGTGGTGAGCATTCTTTAAATATCTCTAATGAAGCTATTATGTCACTTTTAAACACACTAGATTTAGATGCTAAAGATTTTATAAAAATCTCATCGGTTCTAGCAGTTGGTATGCTTCCTGAAGATAGAATGAAACTTTTTGAAGCTTTGGGTGAAAGTAATGAGTTAGCGCTAGAAGCTAGACTGTATACTCTTTTTGACTTAGAGATGCTTTCTCTTGGAAATGAGATATTAAGAAATTCACAAAGTGATGAGTATTTAAGATTTAAAGCTTATAGTGATTTAAAAGAATATGGTAAAAACTATAGCATTAATCAGTTTATTTAATGCTAGATAAACTCTCTTTTGATAAACCAATCTATGTCCTAGCACCTCTTGCTGGGTTCACAGATTTACCTTTTAGAAGTGTTGTGAAAAAATTTGGAGCAGATTTGACTGTGAGTGAGATGCTCAGTTCTAATGCTCTTGCTCATGGATCCCAAAAAACTATGCACATGTTGCAGAAATCCCCCATAGAAGACCCTTACTCAGTTCAAATTGCTGGTGCTGATGCGCAGATAGTAAAAAAAGCAGTAGAAATTTTAAATGAGCAAGATGGTATTGATATTATAGACCTAAATTGTGGTTGTCCTGTTCCTAAAGTTGTAGGACATGGAAGTGGCAGTTCACTTTTACTAAACCTTCCTTTAATGGGTGAAATTATAAAAACTATAAAAGATACTTCAAACAAATCTTTAACAAGTGTAAAAATCAGACTTGGTTTTGAGAAAAAAAATCATATAGAAATAGCAAAAATGGTAGAAGATAGCGGAGCTGATTTTTTAGCAGTTCATGGTAGAACTCGCGCTGGAAAATTTAAAGCCGCTGTTGATTATGATGCAATAAAAGAGATAAAAGAGTCCATCTCTATACCTGTTATAGCAAATGGAGATATAGACTCATACGAGAAAGCTCAGTGGGTCTTAGAGCATACGGGTTGTGATGGTGTTATGATAGGTAGAGGTGCTGTTGGTGCTCCTTGGATCTTTCATCAGCTAAGAGAGGGCGTAAAAGATATAGATAGCACTTTAAAGCATGAAATCATAATGGAACACTTTGACAAGATGATAGAGTTTTATGGTTCTCATGGTGTAGCAATGTTTAGAAAACATACTCACACTTACTCAAAAGGTTATCAGGGTGCTTCTGTTCTTAGAAATAGTGTCAATACTATCTCAGATATAGAAGAATATAGAGGTGTAATAGATGATTTTTTTCAAAATAATGAGTTGGTATCATAATGGATAAAAAATGCTAGAAATTTCAAAATCAATCAAAACTTTAAATGACAGTGATATAGCTGATAATATTTTTCACTATGATTACAATACTAAGCATCTACTCTCTTTAATTAAAAAAGGTATAGATGAAGAAGATACTCTTTTTTTAAGTTCATACCGCTCTTTTGAAGGTGAAGTTTATGAGAATTTTATATATGAAAAGCTTTTAAGATATGCTGTAGATAATCAAAGTATAGATAAGTTTATCTTAAAAGGTTTTCATCAAAACAAGCAAAAAGCATACGCAAACACTCTTTCTATAAGTGAAAAACAGCAGATAGTTTACAGAACAAAAAGTAGAGAAATTAGTGAATTTGACGCAATGTTTGTAACAAAAGATAAGGAGTTGTATTTTGTAGAGATGACTCTAGTTAAATCAGTTCTAAAACTAAGAAAACGATTAAGAAAGAAAAGAGCACTTTTGGAGATCATCTTCCCAGATTACGAGATAAAAGCTTTAATCATTTTAAATGAAGGTGCAACAGGGACAAAACAGTTTCCATCATTTTGTAAAGTATGGTTTACAAAAGAGTTTTCTGCAAAAAAGGTACTAGAGTACATAAGAGATAAAAATTCTAAAAAACTAGAGCCAATTCAAAAATTAAAATCTACAAAAATGATAGAAACGCACAATTTGAAAATATATCCATTTAGATACTACAATACAATGAGCTGGATTACTAGAACAATACGAGCACATAAAAAGCATATTTTAGACATTAACTTCTTGATGCAAGATGCAACTCAAAGATACCATGATTTATACAATAAATTTTATATCGGATATTTAAGTATACAAAGCGCTAAGTCTTTGCTAAAACTCCAAGAAGATGATTATGATGAAAAGCAAAGAGTTGTAGTTGCAGTTGAGAAAAAGTATAGTGATGAGATAGTTTTAACCTACTATATACAAAAAACTCGTAAACACTTACATCTTTACTCTTTTGACAAAGATGTATTGTCTAAAGAGAAAAAAGACCCTTATGGAATCACCGTAACTGAAGTTTTTCATATAAATAAAATGATGGATGATAGTTATGAGTTAAATATGCAAAATATCAAAGTGATTAAAAAGCTTCTAAAAGAGCGACACCTACGAGAAAAAAGTAAAACTTCTTAAACCTCGTAAGAGATAGAAGCAGCTTTTTCTTTGTATGCTTGAAGTGGCTCTTTCGCTTTTTCATCTAGAGATAAAAAATTATCAAGTTCTTTATGTCTGCTTTGAAGTATAGACTCAAAGTCCTCTTGCGTTACAGGTTTGTTATCTGTAAACTTATCAAGTAAAATATTGCTATTTCCCATCAATAGCAGATAACTTTGGTCTGCAAAGTCAAGCATTACAACACTATTTGTATTATCTATATTTTTTTGAAATCTAATCGATACATTATCAGTTTGTGGGGTTTGCGTTGATGAAATTTCTTCATTATCTTTAAACAACCATTTATTTGTATCTGGCTTAACTTTTTTTGCAGTTGCTTTTTTCTTTATAAATAGTAAAATAATTATTCCAAGTATAAGTATACCAATCACAAGATAGTAAGAACTGTTAATCTCTAAATTCTTTTTTGTTGGCAGAGTTGATAAGAAATTTGCAGTAGATGCTGCTTGTTCTTTTGTTGTTGCTTTTTTTATAGATGCTTTAGTGGTAAATCTAAGTCTTAGTCCATAAGCATCTGAGGTTTTAGATGCTATGAGTTTTACTGTATTTGGTACAGATGCTGTTATTTGTGTGTATCCAGCCATAGGAGTTATACTAAGTGTGTATAAAAATTGTGAAGAGAGTTTTTTTAGTTTTGAAGTTTCAATCTCAGCATCTTGTAGTTTTATGATAATTTTTGACTCTGTAATACTTTGTTTTATGATACCTTCATAAGGTGTATCAAAAGTTATCATAACATCTGCTCTATCTGTTCTGTCATAAATATTGTAACTTAAAATTTTTGAGGCATTAAGAACTAAAGGAAGTAAAAATATAAGTAAGAGTTTAATCATAAACGCTCTTTTGCAAGATGATATAAAACAGCACTAGAATCTAATATTTCATTTATACGAATTGCAAGATTTTTTTCATAAACCATAACCTCACCTTTACCTAAAATACGACCATTTACATAAGACTCAACACTTTCTCCTGCTGGTTTCTTTAAGTCAATAATCGAGCCTTTCTCATATTTTAAAATATCTGCAATTGTCGCTTGTGTTTCACCTAAATCTGCAACAAATTCTACTTCCATATCTAAAAGACCAGAGTAGTTCATCCAAGCTAATTCTTTTTTTTCATCGTAGGGAACTTTTTGAGGTTCATATTTTCTTATTTTTGCCACTATAATTCCTTTATCGCAATAATCATTTCATCATTTTCAATTTTTATAACTCTCGAATCATCATAAGTAAAATCAAAGCTGTCAATTTTTAAAAAATGTGGAGTTTGGATTGTGTAAGGATTTTTTTGTTCTTCTTCAGCAATAACTTTTGCACTTCCGACAATTAAGTTAGCTGTTTCAAGTGCCATATCTATCAAAGTTTCCTCATCACTATCATCTTCTTCTAAAAAAACTTTCGATATTCTTTGCATAAAATTAATATCAGATGCTAGATATACCCTATGCTTTTTACTATTTTCTTCTTCTATATCTATATAAGCAATAAGTGTTCTCTTTTTAGTTATACCTTCACTGACAGTGTGAGATTCACGAATTTGATGAATACAAAAGTTTTCTGAGGCTTGAATTATTGTTGTTAACATTTTTTACCTTTTTTAAGTTGCAAACCATAAATTATTTTCATTATACTTGATTGAATCTCAAATTAAAATTAAACCAAGTTTTGTAAAAGTATCCTAAAGTCTTATGCGGGTATAATTTCAAAAAAGTTTAAGTGGAATTTTGATGCTAGAGTTGCTATTTCTTGGTGCTATTGTTGGAGTGATTTCTGGTTTTTTTGGAATCGGTGGAGGAACTATCCTTGTGCCTCTCCTTTTAATGCTAGGTTATGAAACAAAAGTAGCCATAGGCATTACAGTTGTGCAAATGGTTTTTAGTTCAGTTTATGGAAGTTACTTAAACAACAAAAAAGGAACGCTTGATGTAGCCATGATAACCACTGTTGGAATTGGTGGTTTTATAGGTGCTTTATTTAGTGGAACTATTGTTTCAATATTTTCATCAAATACATTAGAAATAATATTTTACTTTTTGCTACATTTGCACTTGCAAGATTATTCTTTACTCCAAAAGAAGTTTTAACACAAAAAGAAGGAAATAGAAGTTTACTTTTTATAATTGGTTTACTTTTAGGTGCGATGAGTATGAGTATCGGAGTTGGTGGAAGTATAATTTTAGTTCCTATTTTGGTTGGATTTTTACATGTTCCACTTAAAAAAGCTATATCAGCAGGTCTATTTTTTGTGGTTTTTTCATCTGTTTCAGGACTAATTTCTCATTCATTAAGTGGTCATGTGGATTTTCACAGTGGTATTATAATTGGTTTAGCATCAATGTTTGGTGTTTATGTTGGCGTATATTTTAAAGATAGTGTAGATGCCATTTTACAAAAAAAGCTTTTAGTAGCTTTTTATTTGTTAGTAGTTTTATATTTAATAGTAAGAATATTTTTTTAAAAGGTTATAAGTGAAAAAAGATGTTATAAAAATTACAGGTGCTAGAGAAAATAATTTAAAAAATATAAATTTATCTATTCCTAAAAATGAATTAGTTGTAATGACTGGAATTAGTGGAAGTGGTAAATCTACTTTAGCTTTTGATACTTTGTATGCTGAAGGGCAGAGACGATATATGGAGTCTTTATCTTCTTATGCAAGACAATTTTTAGATAGAGTTGGAAAACCTGATGTAGATAAGATAGAAGGACTGACTCCTGCTATCGCGATAGACCAAAAAACAACTTCTAAAAATCCTCGCTCAACAGTTGGGACTATTACAGAAATATATGATTATTTTAGACTTTTGTATGCTAGAGTTGGTGTTCAGCATTGTCATAGATGTAAAAAAGTTATTTCTCAAATGTCCGCATCTGACATTATAGGTGAAGTTGCTAAGCTACCAGAGGGTTCAAAACTTGTTCTTTTAGCTCCTCTAGTGAGAGAAAAGAAAGGCTCTTTTGCAGACTTGTTAGAATCTCTTGTTCACAAGGGTTATGTAAGAGCTATGATAGATGGAGTGATGGTTAGACTTGATGAAGAGATAGAGTTAAGTAAAACTAAAAAGCATACTATTAAAGTTGTTGTAGATAGAGTTGTTGTAAAAGCAGAAAATAAAGAACGCATAGCATCTGATGTTGAAAAGGCTTTAAAAGAGAGTTACGGTGAACTTGAGATAGATATATTAAATCACAAAGAGATGGATATGAAAGTGTCTAGTATTCATTATAGTGAGCATAATGCTTGTTTTGACTGTAAGATAAGCTTTGACCCGCTAGAACCTCTTTCTTTTTCTTTTAACTCTCCTAAAGGTGCTTGTACTGAGTGTGATGGACTTGGTCTTCGTTATGCACTTGATTATGAAAAAATTATAGATATAGACTTGCCAATAGAAAAAGGTGGAGTTAAAATAGTATATGGCTTCAACAAAGGTTATTATTTTACATTTTTAAAAGGTTTTTGCGCTCATAATGATATAGATATAACAATTGCATATTCAGAGCTTGAGGAGCATCAAAAAAAGGCTATTTTGCATGGTAATCCAGAAGAAGTTACATTTCTTTGGAAAAACCATAAGGTAAAAAGAATTTTCCCCGGAATTGTTCGTATAGCATATGACATGTTTAAAGATGAAAAAGAGTTAGCAGATTATATGAGCGAAAAGGTTTGTAGTATTTGTAATTCTAATAGATTAAAACTAGAATCTTTAGCAGTTAGAGTAGGACAAAAAGGTATATCAGAACTTTTAGAGATGCCAATAGAGAAAACTTATGAATGGTTTGCAAACGAAGATAACTTTAAATATCTTGATGATCAAAATACTCAAGTAGCACAACCGATATTAAACGAGATACGAGAAAGACTTTACTTTTTGTTTGATGTTGGTCTTGGGTATATTACTTTAGGTCGAGATGCTAGAACCATTAGTGGTGGAGAGGCTCAAAGAATCCGTATTGCTTCACAGATTGGTAGTGGTTTAACAGGCGTTTTATATGTTTTAGATGAGCCAAGTATAGGACTTCACGAAAGAGATACAAAAAAACTTATTCGTACGCTTAGAAACCTTCAAGAAAAGGGTAATAGTGTAATAGTTGTTGAGCACGATAAAGAAACTATAGAAAATGCTGATTTTATTGTCGATATTGGTCCAGGTGCTGGTAGATTTGGTGGTGAGGTTGTTTTTGCTGGAACTCTTGATAAGCTTAAAAAAGCTAAAACTTTGACGGCTGATTATCTTTATGGAAGAAAACAAATAGAGTATTTTTATAGACGAAAACAAGAAAAATATATAGAGATTAAAAATGTAACAATTAACAATATAGAAAATTTAAGTGTAAAAATTCCGTTAAATAACTTTGTTTGTATAACTGGAGTTAGTGGAAGTGGAAAAAGTTCTCTTATGCTTCAAACTCTTTTGCCAACTGCAAGAGAGTTACTAAATCATGCAAGAAAAGTAAATAAAGTTGCAGGTGTTGAAATAACAGGACTAGATCAGGTTGATAAGGTGATTTATCTTGATCAAAGTCCAATAGGTAGGACACCTCGAAGTAATCCAGCAACTTATACAGGTGTTATGGATGAGATTAGAAATCTTTTTAGCCAGACAAAAGAAGCTCAAATAAGAGGTTACACTACTTCAAGATTTAGCTTTAATGTAAAAGGTGGACGATGCGAAAAGTGTCAAGGTGAAGGTGAGATTAAAATAGAGATGCACTTTTTGCCAGATATTATGGTTAAGTGTGACACTTGTCATGGAAAAAGATATAACCAACAAACTTTAGAAGTAAACTATAAAGGAAAAACTATAGCTGATGTTTTAGCTATGAGTGTTGATGAGGCTTATGAGTTTTTTAAAGCAATACCTAAGATAAATATAAAGATGCAAACACTTGTGGATGTTGGTCTTGGTTACATAACTCTTGGTCAAAATGCTGTAACACTTTCAGGTGGAGAGGCTCAAAGAATTAAACTAGGTAAAGAGTTGAGCCGTAAAGATACAGGAAAAACTCTATATATCTTAGATGAACCTACAACAGGATTGCATTTTGCAGATGTAGATAGGCTGACAAAAGTTCTTCATCACTTTGTAGAACTTGGAAATAGTGTACTGATAATTGAGCATAATTTAGATATGATTAAAAATGCTGACTGGGTTATAGATATGGGTCCAGAAGGTGGAAGTGGCGGTGGTCTTATTATCGCTGAGGGTTCACCTGAAGAGTTAGCATCTACACATACTAAAACTGGTAGTTATACTGGTGAATATTTGAAAAAGGAATTGGCACTACATGAAAACAAAAACATTTAAAGAAGCTATGGATTTTAGACATGCTTGTAAGATTTTTGATGAAAATAAAAAAATATCTGATGAAGATATGAAGTCTATTTTAGAAGCAGGGGTAAAATCTCCTTCTTCTTTTGGTATGGAAGCTTGGAAATTTTTAGTTATAACTAACGAAGATTTAAAAGCTAAACTAAGACCTGCTTGTTGGGATCAAGTTCAGATTACTTCCTGCTCTCATTTAGTGGTTGTTTTAGCAGGTATAGAGTCTGTAAAACCTGAATCTGGAATTCCTGAAAAAAGATTTGCTAGACGCGATATGCCACAAGAGAAGTTAGATTTTTATCTAAAATTATATGCAGACCATTTGACAGATACTTTAAGTAGTGATGACAATATATACGCATGGACAGCTAAACAGACTGCATTTGCTGGTGCAAATATGATGAGTGCTGCGGCTGTAATAAGTGTAGATTCTTGTCCTATTGAAGGTTTTGATAAAAATCAAGTTGAAGAGATTTTAAATATAGATAAAAGTAAATATAGATTATCAATGTTAATTCCGTTTGGATACAGAATTAATGAACAATCTACTCAATTAAGATTACCTTTTGAAGAGGTGGTAGAGTTTATTAACTAATATTATTATTTGTGCTTATTTTGGTTATAATGTTTTGAATATGAAAAAAAATCAAGTAGAATATAATATTTTAATAGTTGATGATGTGAGTGAGAATATAAAAGTTGCTATAAATATTCTTCAGCAAGATGAGTATAATTTCTCTTTTGCTTTGAATGGAGAACAAGCTTTGGAAGTTCTAAAAACTAAAAAGTTTGACTTAATACTATTAGATATTATGATGCCAGGAATTGATGGTTTTGAAGTGTGTGAGATTGTGAAAAAAACAACATCTTTAAAAGATATTCCCATTATATTTGTTACAGCAAAGGTTGACATAGAGTCTATTGAAAAAGGTTTTACTCTTGGAGCAGTTGATTATGTCACAAAACCATTTCATGCTATTGAGTTAAAATCAAGAGTAAAAAATCATTTAGAATTATATAGAGCAAAACAACAGTTAAAAGCTAACAACATTACTCTTTTTAATAAAATGCAAGACAACAAAGAAAAGCATTTTACAGACTTAGAACTTGCTCAAAAAGAGATTATATATATTCTTTCAGACATTATGGAAACGGGTAGTTCTGAAACTGCTAGTCATGTAAAGCGTGTAGCGCATATAGCGAAGCGATTAGCTCAACTAGAAGGTACTCTCAATAAAGATGAGATAAAGATTATCTTTTTAGCAACTCCACTTCATGACATAGGTAAGATTCTTATAGATGGAAAAATTCTTCATAAACCTGGTAAGCTTGATGATGATGAATTTAAAATTATGAAAGAGCATTCTGCTCACGCTTACAAAATTCTTGCAAAGTCAAATACAAAACTTATAAAAGCAGGTAGTATAATTGCCTATCAACATCATGAAAACTATGATGGAAGTGGTTATCCAAATGGCTTATTTGGAGATGATATTCATATTTATGGAAGAATTGTAGCTATAGCAGATGTTTTAGATGCTCTAACGCATAAAAGAGCATATAAAGAAGCTTGGAGTTTTGAGAAAGCGGCAAATCATATCATAGAGTTAAGCGGAACGAAATTTGACCCTAAACTTATAGTATGTTTTAGAGATAATTTAAAAGATTTTAGAAAAATTATTGAGCATTTTAAAGAAGATTAATGAATTTTGATAATAATATTTATATATATGTACTAGAGGCAGTTTTTATACTCATAATATTTTTATTTTTTTATAAAAATAAGCAAAAAGAAAATATACAACTAGTAGAAAAATTAAAAGAAGATATAAACCTTTTAAAAAATGAACAATCAGATATAAAAGAAGTTCTTGAGCAAAAAGATACAGGTTATATAAGTTCGGAAATTCAAAAAAGAGAATTTCTTGAAAAAGAGATTCAAGAACTACATCAAGTTGTTCAAGATACAAAAAACATAGCAAAAAATGCGAGTATGATAAAGTCTGAATTTTTAGCAAATGTAAGACATGAAGTAAGAACTCCTATGAATTCTATCTTAGTTTTTGCAGAGCTTTTAGAAAAAGACTTAAAAGATAAAAGACTTAATAGTTTTGCAAATAATATTCTTCATTCAGGAAAGAAACTTTTAACGCTATTGACAGATATTATAGAACTTTCAAAAATAGAATCTGGAACTTTTGAGATTACTGAAAGTGCTGTTGATGTAAAAAACTTTTTTTTAAATAGTATAGAAAATTTTAAAAGTAAAGCAAATAAAAAAGCCTTAGAATTAACTCTTGAAATAGATGATAATGTGCCTATATCTTTGATGATAGATCCATTGAGAGTAGGAGAAATTTTAAATAATTTACTCTCAAATGCTATAAAATTTACTCACAATGGTTTTGTAAAAGTAATAGTGAGTATTGATAATGTAGACGAAACAAATAATGTAGTTGATTTATCAATATCCATTGAAGATAGCGGCATCGGGATAGCGTATAAAAATCAAAATAAAATATTTGAAATATTTGAAACAAAAGAAAATTGTGATGATATTGAGTATCAAGGAACAGGATTAGGGCTTTCCATTAATAGAAAACTATCTAAAATAATGAATGGTTCTTTGAGTGTTAAGAGTAAAATTTCAGTTGGTTCTACTTTTACTTTAACTATTAAAAATGTTGAAATTGTTCTTTTTAACTCAAAAGAAGGAATTGATGAGACAAGTATAGATTTTTCTCTTATAAAACCACAAGGGGCAACAATACTTGTCATTTGTGACTCTGAGCTAGATCGTGATTTAACAAAAGAGAGTTTCAAAGATACAAAAACCACTGTTTTAGCTTTTAACAATGCAAGAAGTGCCATAGAAATTTTAAAAAAACAAAAAGTAGATTTAATACTTATAGATGTTAATATGCTTAGTAATGATGAGGGGGCGGTATCAAAAGTTATGAAAAAGGTTACCTCTGCACCTGTTGTAACCTTAACTGATATAAGACTTAAAGATATTGTATTTCAAGTTGGTGGAGTTAGACCGATAGGACATTTAAAAAAACCACTTATAAAAGTTGAACTATTTAGAGTTGTTTTAAAAATACTAAACTCACAAAGTGTTATATTAGATGAAGATGGTGGCTTAAAAGTTGAAAATAAACATGAGCATCTAGACAAAATAAATCTAATACAATTAAAAATATTTTTACATGTTCAAAAATTAGGTCTGCAAGATATATATAAAGAAGCGCTTAGTACAAATGACTTAAACACTATAAAAATCTTTGCAACAGAACTTTTAGAATTATCAATAAAACATAAACTAAAAGATATGATAGTTTATAGTGAGTTGCTTTTAAGCAAAGTAGAATTATTTGAAATAGATTCAATTAATGATATGTTAATTGATTATAAAGAAAAAATAAAAAAATATGAGTTAATGATAAAAAAATAGTATAATTACAAAAAATTATAAGGTTATAAATATGTCAATATATGTTTTCGGTCATACAAACCCAGATTCAGATTCTATTGTAGGAGCTATCTCTCTTGCTTATCTTAAAAATCAATTAGGCGAAGATTGTATTGCTACTCGTCAAGGTAATATTTCTCCTGAAACTGAATTTATTTTAAATAAGTTTGGAGCAGATATCCCTCAGCTTAAAACATCTTATGCGGGTGAAGAAGTATATATAGTTGATTTTTCAGACTTGGCACAAGCTCCAAAAGACATCAAAGAAGCTACGATTCTTGGCATCTATGATCATCACAAATTAGGTGATTTAACAACTTCTTCGCCACTAGAATGTTGGATTAGACCTATTGGTTGTTCAAACACAGTTATAAAAGAAGCATATGATTATTATGGAGTTAAAATCCCAAAAAATATTGCAGGGATGATGCTATGTGCAATTTTGAGTGATACAGTAATTTTCAAATCACCTACTTGTACAAAAGTAGATATGAAAATTGTTAAAGAATTAGCAAAAATCGCTGAAATACAAGACTATAAAGCACTTGGAATGGAGATGTTTATAGTTAAATCTGCCGTAGGTGGAGCGACTCCGAGAGAACTTACTACTCGTGATTATAAAGAGTTTGATATGGAAGTTCAAGACTAGGAGTAGGGCAACTTGAAGTTGTTGATTTAAGTGTTTTTGATAAAATCAAAGATGACCTTTTTGATGATATGAAAAAACTAAAAGAAGAAGGTGGACTTCATAGTGTAATACTTCTTTTAACAGATATCATGAAAGAAGGCTCTCAACTTCTAGTGGTTAGTGATGATGAGAGTAAAATAGAGTCTGCATTTAAAATTAAGCTAGAAAACTCTCAGGTATGGTTAGAGGGTGTTTTAAGTCGTAAAAAACAAGTGATACCATTTTTACAACCTCAATTTTAATTTATAATAAATTTATTAAAATATAAATCTTCTATCTCTCCATCAGAGAGATAGTTATTCATATTTTCAATCATTTTCTTTTTCATTCTTCTGTTAGCAACACTGGCATTGCGGCTATGAGAAATAACATTAATTACGCTATCTCTTAAAACAGCTGATTTTTTAATAATCTCTTTTTCAACACTTTTCATATTTAAAAAATTATTTGAGTTATTATTTTTATATTTTATAGATATGTTAGTTGTAAGTATTTTACCTCCAGAGATATTCATAGTAAAATCTCCTAAACTAGCCATATTTCCATTTTTAATTTTTGGTTTGATTGAATAGCGTCTTTCTTTTGCAATTTGATCTTTTAAATCAGAATGTGTATTCATTCTCGCTCTGGGATTGCTACTATCTATTTCGTCATATTTTTTGATTTTGGAAAAATCAGATTGTGATACACCGTAAGCAAGTATAAGTAAAATAATTACTCCTGAAACAAAAAGTATAAGTGTTTTAATCGCTTTTTTAAACATGACTTCTCCTATTGTATATATAAATATCTTTTTATTTTTTTCGTTGGTGTTTTAACAAAAGGTTCTATTTGCTCTACAAATTTACTTATTCTTGAAAAAGATGATATTTTTGAATTTACATCAACTCGCATCTCCTCTAAAAATTTTCCTATATCTTTTTTTACTTTTTCATCTGTTTGTTTATCTGCTTTAAATAAAGTGTCTATAAGTTCATAATCAAGATGTACTCTAGCTATAAGTTTAGAGTCTTGCTCCATAACTAAAGAATCCAAAACGGCTTCATTTTGATTTATTGTAGCTTCTACTTGTTCTGGGTAGATGTTTTCTCCACCTGAACCTATGATTACATTTTTACTTCTTCCACTTATAAATAAAAAACCTTCATCATCAAGGTGCCCTAAATCGCCCGTTAAAAACCACTCTCCATCCATGACTTCTTTTGTTTTTTCTTCATCTTTATAGTAACCCAGCATCACACTAGGTGATTTAACTATGATTTCTCCAGTTTTTGTATCTGGATTTGGGTCTTTTATCTTAATATCTACTCCATAAAAAGTTGTTCCTGTTGAGCGTACCTTTATTTTTCCATCAAGGACTGAACCACCTGCAATCAGAGGAGAAGTTTCAGTAAGACCATAACCTATAATATATGGAAATTCTGCTTCTATTAAAAATTGCTCAACAACAGGAGAAAGAGACGCTCCACCTATACCAAAAAATCTTATTCTTCCGCCAAAAGTTTCTAAAAGTTTTTTACCAGCAACTTTGTTTAGTTTTTTTCTAAAAAATGGGATTTTATATAAATTTTTCAAGATAAATGAACTATTGAATTTTGATAAAATTTTATTTTTATAAATTTTTTCAATAATTAATGGAACACTTACCATCATTGTTGGTTTTATAGTAGCAAAAGCTTTTAAAAGAACACTAGGTGTTGGTGCTTTGTTTATATAAAAAACACTTGCTCCATGAAGAAGCGGTACTAAAAGACCAACTGTACACTCTAAAGTGTGAGCCATTGGCAAGATAGAGAGAAAAACATCATTTTTTGCAATGCTAACTTTACAAAAAGATGAGAGGGCATTTGTGACAAGGTTTTTATGTGAGAGCATTACTCCTTTTGAATGTCCTGTTGTTCCCGAGGTATAGATAAGTGATGCCATATCATTTTCATCTGGTTTTGAAAGTTTATGAGATGATATTTTTTGTTTTATTTGAGAAATATAACTTTGGTTACTTAACTCTTCTATGAGATTTAATTTTTCTAAACTAATAGCAAATTTTAAAGTAGGCTCATTAGCTTCTTCAATAGTTGCTAAAAATTTATCTGATACAAAGATGGCTTTTGCTTCTGAATGCTTTATGATGTGATGTATATCTGAGGGATGAAAATCTGGCAATATAGGAACTATAACTCCTCCAAAATATGTAACAGCAAAATAAGCAATTGCCCAATTTGGCATATTTTCACTAAGAAGAACAACTTTATCCCCTTTGGAGATACCGTTTTCACGAAGTAGAGTTATAGTTTCTTTTACTCTTTTATCAAACTCAGAGTATTTAAAAGCGTCTTCACCTACATTTCCAAATGCATCTGAACTTGAATACAGTTCTATAGTTCTATCTAATACAGCACTTAGTGTAAAGTTTTCTAAATTTTTATAAGGGTAATTCATATCTAATCTCTTATTTTGGAAGTATCTTGTAATATTATACACATAAAGGTTAAATATTGAGTAGAAGAAGTAAAACTAAACAAGTAAAACGCGATACAATTGTTTTTAAAGAGAAAGATTTTTTACCAACAACTAGAGTAGAGATGGATGCTAGAGGTTGGGATTATTGTGATGTAATTCTTGTTAGTGGAGATGCTTACATAGATAGTCCATTTATTGGTGTTGCTATGGTTGGGCGTATGTTAGAGCGACTTGGTTACAAGGTTGGTATGATAGGTCAGCCCGATATAAAAAGTGCTAATGATATTATGAGACTTGGCGAACCTAAGCTTTTTTGGGGCGTAAGTGGAGGAAGTGTTGATAGTATGGTTTCTAACTATACTGCGACAAAAAAGTTTAGAAATTCGGATGATTATACCCCTGGTGGAAAAAATGATAGGCGACCAGATAGAGCTTTAAGTGTTTACTGTAACTTAATTAGAAGATATTTTAAAGATACTGTTCCTTTAGTTCTTGGTGGGATTGAAGCTTCTCTTAGACGAGTAACTCACTATGATTATTGGTCGAATAAACTTAAAAAACCTATTTTATTTGATTCAAAAGCTGATATTTTGATTTATGGTATGGGTGAAATAGCTTTAGAAGAACTAACTCGTGCGATTTCTTTAGGTGAGGACTATACAGATATACGAGGCATTTGTTATATCTCAAAAGAGCCTAAACATGAGTATATTCAACTTCCATCTCATGCTGAATGTTTAGAAGAAAAAGAAAAATATATAGACCTCTTTGATGATTTTTATGACAACAATGACCCTATCTCTGCCTCAGGTCTTTGTCAGGCTGTTGATACTCGTTTTCTTATTCAAAATTCACCTTGTGATTATCTAAATGAGCAAGAGATGGATGCAAATTCTAACTTACCATTTACAAGAGAACTTCACCCATATTATGCAAAGATGGGTAAGGTTAAATGTTTAGAAACCATAAAATTTTCTATCATGACTCATCATGGATGCTGGGGAGAGTGTAATTTTTGTGCTATTGGTGTTCATCAAGGTAGAACGATTAGAACTAGAACAGAAGGTAATATACTTGAGGAAGCTAAGCATTTTAACAACTACAAAGACTATAAGGGAATCATAAGTGATGTTGGTGGACCTACGGCGAATATGTACGGTTATGAATGCGGTAAAAAGCTAAAAAAAGGTACTTGTGATGATATCCGATGTGTAGATGCTGACAGACTTTGTAAGGTTATGCATGTTGACCATGGTAGAAATATAAACTTGCTTAGAAAGGTTAGAGAAGTTGAGGGTGTAAGAAAAGCTTTTGTAGCATCTGGAGTTAGATATGATTTGATAACAGCAGATAAAAAACATGGCTATTCTTACCTAAAAGAGATGGTTCAGCACCATATATCTGGACAAATGAAAGTTGCTCCTGAACATACACAACAGCATGTTTTAGAACTTATGGGTAAACCTGGAAAAGAAACGCTAGTTGATTTTAAAAAGATGTATGACAAACTAAACAAAGAAGAGGGTAAAAATCAATTTTTAACTTACTATCTTATTGCCGCTCATCCTGGCTGTGAAGAAAAAGATATGCATGAGTTAAAACGCTTTACTACTGATGAGTTAAAGATGAATCCTGAACAAGCTCAAGTTTTTACACCAACTCCTGGTACATACTCGGCAGTTATGTACTACACAGAGTTAGATCCAAAAACTCGTAAAAAGATATTTGTAGAAAAAGACACAAAACGAAAAGAAAAACAAAAACAAATAGTTGTAAAAAAAGACAATTTTAGCAGTGGATTTGCTTCATAATATTAATATTTTTTTATTTTTGATATTGTAGATGGAAGCAGATGTTTTATATCTTTTAGTTTAGCCATAAAAGATTCTTTTTGCTGGGTTAATTTTTCGATATATTCATCATAAGTTTTATCTTCTTTTATGAGAAAGTTTATAAGATGTGCTTGTGAAGCTATAAGACCTTTTTGTTTTTCTAAGGTTAGCAGTTCTTCATATAAGGTTCAATATGATTGATTGCATATTTTGATACAGCATGACTTAGTGCTAAGTAGCCGTTAAACTCTTTGCTTATCGGGTGGTATTTTGTTTTAAAAAGAGTAGTTGCCCAGTAATAATCTCCATTTTTTGTTGTATATTTTATAACACAAAGCATCTCTTCATCATTTTTTATACGGTCCCACATTAGTTCATATATAACTTGTGGCATATCTGGATGTAAGATTTTTTTATCCGACATTCCAATCAAAGTTGTTTGTGAGCATCCAATGACTTTTCTAAAGTAATGATTTGTATATCTGATAGTTCTTTTTAAATCTGCACGACTGATTAAAGATTTAATAGGGTCTAGTTTTATCTCTTTTAATTTAGTGTTAATAATCATGCACAATTATATAACATAAATGTTAAAGTTTACTAAATATATAAAATTAACGCTTATATATGCAAAAATTGTTCCAACTCTTAGATTCTTTTTAGTTTTAATACTCTACAATACAGTAAAAAAGAATAAATAATGAGAATAGATAAATTTTTAAATTCAGTAAATATAACAAAAAGACGCTCAGTGGCTCAGGATATGATAAGCAATAAGGTTGTTTTGATAAACGATAAAGTTGTTAAGGCTAGTAAAAATGTTGAAGTTGGAAATATTGTGAGCATAAACTATTTAAATGAAACAAAAAAATATGAAGTTTTAAAAATACCTACAACAAAATCTACTCCAAAATCACTTCAAGGTGAATATATAAAGGATGTACCATGACTTATGATGAAGTAAGAAAACAATTTAACGCGCTTTTTAATCAAGAAATGTCCAAAATACAAATGAAAGAGTTGTTGGTAGGAATGACACTAGATGCAAACACAAGTGTAGAAGCAATAGCTGCAGCTGCTAGTGTTATGCGAGAAAATGCAATACCATTACCTATAAGTGAAGAACTTCGCCTTAAATCTATGGATATTGTTGGAACAGGCGGAGATAAAATTGGTTCTTTTAATATCTCTTCAACTGTTTCTATCTTAGTAGCATCTGCTGGAGTTTATGTTGCAAAACATGGAAGTCGTTCTGTGACTTCAAAGTCTGGTAGTGCTGATATGTTTGAAAAACTAGGAGTTAGGCTAGACCTGTGTTTAAAAAATAGTGCGAAACTTTTAGAAGAATCAGGTTTTACATTTATGTTCGCACAAAATCATCATCCTGCTATGAGATTTATAATGCCTATTAGAAAAAGTATAAAAGATAAAACAATATTTAATATCTTAGGACCTTTAACAAATCCAGCAGGTGTTAAAAAATCACTTCTGGGTGTTTTTAATAAAAGCTTTGTGTCAAAAATGAATGAAGCTCTAAAGATAAATGGTTCAACTTCAATTATGGTTGTGAGTTCAAGAGAGGGAATGGATGAGATAAGCATTAGTGATATTACTTATGCATCTAGACTTTGTGAAGGAAGAATTCATGAGTTTGAAATAGACCCTCAGGAGTATGGAATAAGATTAGTTCCACTCAAAGCAATAGTTGGTGGAGATGCAACTTTTAATGCTGAAATTTTGCACAATATTTTTAATTCAAAAGCGACAGATGCACAAAGAGATATAGTATGTTTAAATGCCGCAGCTGCATTTATGATAGATGGATATGCAAGAGATATTCAAGATGGACTCGAAATTGCACAAAAAATGATAAAAACAGGAAAAGCCAAAGAGAAATTGAAACAAATCATAGATATTTCAAACAAATTATGATAAATTATCAATTAAATTTAGACCAACTTCACAAAATAGTTGAAGAAATTAGTGATAAATTTAAAAATGGAGTAGTTGTTTTACGAGGTGATTTAGCATCTGGAAAGACAACTTTAACAAAAGCTTTTGCTTTGCATCTAGGCATTAGTGAAGATGTGACTTCTCCAACATTTTCACTTCAGCAATGTTATGGGGATAAAGTTTTTCACTATGATATTTACAATCATGGACTAGAGCATTTTATATCACTAGGAATGCTTGAAGAGTTAGATAAAGATGGACTTCATTTTGTAGAGTGGGGTGATGAAAAATTGGTAGAAATTCTAAATTCTGCTGGTATGAATAATCTAACAATTACAATAACAAAAAATGAAAATAATAGTAGAAATTATAAGGTAGATTATGCACACGCTTAAAGCAGTCAAGTTAGTAAAAAAAATAAAAGATTTAGAGATTGTAAAAGGTATGAGTCTTGATGTAAAGAGTGGTGAAGTTGTTGGACTTCTTGGACCAAATGGAGCTGGGAAGACAACAACATTCTACATGATTTGTGGACTTGTTGAAGCTACTAGTGGTGAAGTTTTTTTTGATGGAGAAAACTTGTCAAATATGCCACTTCATCAAAGAGCGATTAAAGGTATCGGTTATTTACCTCAAGAAGCGTCTATCTTTAAAGATTTGAGTGTTGAAGATAACTTAATGGTTGCTGCTCAGGTAAATATAAAAGATAAAGCAGAACAAGAAAAAAGAATTTTAGAACTTCTTGATATGTTTAATATAGAACCAATTCGCTATCGCAAAGGGATTAGCCTTAGTGGTGGAGAAAGAAGGCGTGTAGAGATAGCAAGGGCCTTAGTAAATAAGCCAAAATTTTTACTTCTTGATGAACCTTTTGCAGGGGTTGACCCAATAGCAGTTATGGATATACAAAAAGTTATAAAACAACTTGTTTCTTATGGAATCGGGGTATTAATAACTGACCATAATGTTCGTGAAACTTTAGCTGTTTGTGATAGAGCGTATGTAATTAAAGCAGGTGAATTATTGGCATCTGGAACAAGTGATGAAATAGGACAAAATGCAGATGTTCGTAAACATTACCTAGGGGAGGAGTTTAAGCTTTAAGAGGCTTAATATATTATGGCGGCACTAAGGCAAACTCAAAGCGTTGAAACAAAGCATAAGCTTTCCAATACTTTACGAAATTGGTTGCCTATTTTACACTCAAGTTTAGGTGATTTAGGTGAGGCTATGGCTCCTTTTGTTGAGTCAAATCCAGTTATAGAAGTTGAGTCTGGTTATGAAGAAGAATTTGAGAAAAAGATACCTAAAAAAATTATAAGCGGACATGTAAGTAACTCAAGAACAGAACAGATAGAAGCCTTGACAATACAAAAAAAGTCACTTTACGAAGTTTTAGATGAGCAGATAGGAAAACCTCTTTTTCCCACACCTAAATCTCAAGAAATTGCCTACTTTGTTGTAGCCAATTTAGATGAAAATGGTTACTATGAAGGTGATACTGAGAATTTTTGCTCTTTAAATAATATGAGTGTTGAAGATTTTGAAAAAATTCGTTTAAGGTTTGCACATGTTGAGCCAGTTGGTATCGGAGCAAAAGATTTATCAGAGTCGTTCTTATTTCAGTTGGATAGTGCAGATATTAGCGATGAAGCTTACCCTTTATGTGTTGAAGTTATAAAAGATATGCAAGAGATTCATAATTATTCAAGTCAAAAGCATTTTAGTGAAGTTATGCGTGTTTTAGGTACTTTTAAAAACCCTCCGTCTATAGAGTATCAAGAAGAATCTGCTCAAGTTGTACCAGATTTGATGATATTTTTTAATGATGAAAACTCAATAGAGATAAAACTAAACGATGCTTATTACCCGACTATAAATATAGATACAAATTATGCAGTAAAACATGAATTTATAACTCAAAAAATAAAAGAAGCAAAAAGTTTAGTAGATGCTCTAGATATGAGGCGTGCGACACTTTATAAAGTTGGACTTATGATAATTGAGTATCAATATGAGTTTTTTACAGGTGGTCAGATTATGCCACTAACTTTAAAAACTTTAGCTGATGAGTTTGGTCATAACCCGTCCACTATTTCACGCGCTATTGCTAACAAGTATATAGCTTGTGATAGAGGTGTCCTTGCGATGAAAGAGTTTTTTACAACCGCAATAGATGATGATGTAAGTAACGCTGCTATAAAAGAGTTTTTAGTAGGTATAGTTAAGAAAGAAAGTCGTGAAAAACCACTTAGTGATATGAAACTATTAGACCTTATACAAGACAAGTTTAAAGTAAAAATGGTGAGACGAACTATTGCAAAATACAGAAAACAGTTAAATATAGCTGGTTCTAGTGAGAGGAAAAAATTATATCATCTGCATTAAAACAAAGACTTGATTTAGAAGTAAAAAAACGAAATACAATCGGTGAAGTATCAAAAGATAACTTAGACCCTATTTTAGTTGCACATAGATACAAAGACTCTACAATCTCTTTAATTTGTGCCTTATTCGCTTATGGAAATGTGAAACAAATAGTTAAGTTTTTAGATTCTCTTGATTTCTCTCTTTTGAGTAAAAGTGATGAAGAGATAGAAAAAGCCTTAGAAAATCATTACTATAGATTTCAAAAATCAAAAGATGTTATAGCACTTTTTATTGTTTTAAAACGCTTAAATAAAGAAAGTTCTTTAGAAGAGATTTTTAAAAACACCTATAATAAAAACAAAAGTGTTATAGAAGGTATTCACGCTCTTATAGAAAAGCTTTACTCTCTATATCCGCATACTTCCCAAGGTTATAATTTTTAATAGGTAAAGTTAGTAGAAAAACAAAAGGGGCAGGGGCATTAAAAAGATGGATGATGTTTCTTAGATGGATGGTTAGAAAAGATAACATCGATATGGGTTTATGGAAAAACATAAATAAAGCCGATTTAATCATGCCATTAGATACGCATACCTTTAATGTTTCTCTAAAACTAGGACTTCTTAAGAGAAAAACTTATGATCTTCAATCTGCTATAGAACTAACACAAACCCTTAAAATATTTGATAAAGATGACCCTCTAAAGTATGATTTTGCACTTTATCGTATAGGACAAGAGAAAATTTTATAATATCAAAGAAAATAATTGATATAATCCATAACAAATAATTTTTGATAAGGATAACTAAATGGAATGTGAATTCGCATCAGTAACTTCAAATAAACAAGAAATAAAAGAAATTTTTGATAAAACTAAAACTATTGCTATATTGGGGCTTTCTCCTGATGAGTCAAAAGCTAGTCATAGAGTTGCTAAATACCTTCAAGCACAAGGTTTTAAAATAGTTCCTATTTATCCAAAAGGTGACACTATTTTAGGTGAAAAAGTTTTTCGTTCATTAGCCGAAATACCTTTTAATGTTGATATGGTAGATATTTTTAGAAAACCAAAGGCTTTTGATGCGATTGTAGATGCCTGTATTGAGCGTGGGGATGTAAAAGTTTTTTGGGGTCAATTAGGTTTAGTGAATAATGAAGCAGCTCAAAAAGCTAAAGATGCAGGGATGAAGGTAGTTCAAAACCATTGTCCAAAATTGAGTTACAAAATAGAGTAGGATAGGGCTTGTTAAACTTAGAAAAAATATATCAAGCACAAAAGAGGATAGCAGATATAGTTGTTAAAACTCCTTTTTCCTATGCACCTTATTTAAGTGAACTTTCTGGCTCTGAAGTCTATTTAAAAAAAGAGAACCTTCAAGTTACTGGTGCCTTTAAAATTCGAGGTGCATATAATAAAATAGCATCCCTAAGTGATGCGCAACGTACTTGTGGTGTTGTAGCAGCGAGTGCAGGAAATCATGCACAAGGTGTTGCACTTTCTGCTTCTAAGTTTAGTATCAGAGCGGTTATTATTATGCCAGAATCTACTCCTCTTACAAAAGTAAATGGGGTAAAGTACTTTGGTGCAGAGGTTATTTTAGCTGGAGCTAATTATGATGAAGCATACGCATACGCTGTGGAGTATGGAAAAGAAAATGCATTAACCTTTATACATCCATTTGAAGATGAAGAGGTTATCGCAGGTCAAGGTACAGTTGCTCTTGATATCTTGAATGAATGTAATGATTTAGATGCTGTTGTAATTCCTGTTGGTGGCGGTGGTCTCATATCTGGTATGGCAATAGCATTAAAAGCATTGAATCCAAATATCGAAATAATTGGAGTAGGCGCAAGTGGTGCACCAGCTTTAAAAATTCATTTGACTTAAAATATGCAGTTGATTCTACAAGTGTCAGAACAATTGCAGATGGTATCGCTGTTCGTGATACATCTGAAATTACTTTAGCACATATGTTAGAAAATGTAGATAGATTTATAAGTGTCGATGATGAAGAAATAGCATCTGCTATTTTATTTTTACTAGAGAAGCAAAAACTTGTTGTAGAGGGTGCTGGAGCAGTTGGAATTGCAGCCTTGCTTCATAAGAAACTTGAATCATTAAAGGGTAAAAAAGTAGCAGTAGTTTTAAGTGGTGGAAACATGGATGTTACATTGCTTTCTGTTATTATCGAAAAAGGTCTTTTAAAATCTGGTAGAAAAATGAATGTAACAGTAACACTTATTGATAAACCAGGTTCACTCCATAGATTTACGGAAATATTACAAGAATTAAATGCTAATATTGTTCATATTGCCTATGATAGAACTTCTATCTCTCTTGATTATGGTGATGCAAATGTTACCGTACACATGGAAACAAAAGGTGATGAACATCAAGAAGAAATACGAAAAGTATTGAAAAATGAGGGATACTTAAGGGACTAAAACATGGATGTAGTAAAAAGTAAAGATTTTAATGAGCCAATCGTTCTTACAAAAATTCTTGATAATGGAAGTTTACTTGTAGTAGATGCAAAAACAACTATTAGATTTTTAGATAAAGACAGCTTAGAATTACTCAATGGTTTTAAGGCAAATATCAAACATCTACGATACAAAACTAATGTTGTAGCCTTTTCTTCTGATGGAGCTGTATTTGCAACTTTAAGCTCTGATTGTAAAGAATCTAGATTGTATAACGCTATAACAAAAAAGCGATAACAAAAGTAGATAGACATCATGGTGAAGTCTCTTGTGTTGGGATTGACAAGGGAAATAAATATATGTTTTCTTGTGGTGATGATGGGAAAACCTTTGTTATAGATATCAAGAGTGGTAAACTTGCTTTTACGCTTCCTGTCCATGTAGATACTGTTAATGATATAGTTTTTAGCTCAAATGGAAATTGGGTTGCAACTTGTTCATACGATAAAAGAATATCTATTTTTCAGCTCTCTATGATGACCCCAAAACATAAGCTCAAAGCACATGCTGCTCCTATTATGAAAATGGCATTTATTGGTCAAAATAAACTTTTTAGTGTAGATAAAAATTCAACAGGAATAATTTGGAATATCTATACTGCAAAGGTTATTGAAAGATTAGAGGGAATCCATGATGATGTTACACAGGTAGTAACTGCAGACAATGATCAATTTCTCTTCTTGGGTACAGCACTTGGATATATTATAGTGTATGATTTAAAAACATATAAGCAACTTTCACGAATGTATATAAAGTTAAAATCAAGTATAACTTCTCTTATTTTTGATGAAGAAACAAAATATCTCATAGTTTCATGTGAAGATGGTCGTTTATTGTACTACAACATTTACGAAGGTGAAGATCGTTTAAAAAGCTTACTAAAAGAAAAAAAATATGCTAGTATTCATTCATATGTAGAAGTTAATCCACTTTTAGCATATACAAAAATTTATCAATTAGTATCGAATCTTTGGGATAATACACTTAAAAAAGCTATCGTATATCTGCAAAAAAGTGATAAGAAAACGGCGATGAAATTATTTAACTTGTTTAAAAGACATACCTGAGAAAAATAGAATTATTCAACAAGTACTGAGCGAATATGAAGAGTATGATAAGTTTGTGAACCTTGCAAAAAATGGTAAGATAGTTTTAGCATATAGCTTAGTAAATAATCATCCTATGTATAAAGATTCAGAAATCTATAAATCCTTAGAAGAGAGATGGAAAAAAGCATTTTCCCTTGCACAAAAGTATGCAATGGATCCTAAAGGAACAGAAAAAGCAAGAGAAATACTTGCTCCGTATAGAGGCATTAGTGATAAAACTAAACTGATGCAAGAGTTACTTTCACAAGGTGAAGTATATAAAAGGTTTCGAGTAGCCCTTGGTCAAAAAGATTTTAAAATTGCCTTTGAATATATAAAACTTCATCCTTTTTTAAAAGAATTTCCAGAGTATATGACGATTATGAATTATGGAGATACTCTCTATATTAAATCTCAAGAATTTATTAATGCTGGAAATACACATGCCGCAATTAAAATGCTTAGAATATTAACAGATTTCCCTGATTTTAGTGTAGAGGTTAAAGATTTGATGATAGATATAGAATCAAAACAAAAATTCTTTAAAGCACTCAAAGATGAAGATATTCCTGCTGCTTACAATATGTTAGACCATTCCGATGACCTTCAAGAGACTGAAGATGGACAAATTTTACATGAACAATGGAGTAAAGACTTGAGTATTGCTAATATTTGTGCAGTTGAAGGAGATATAAAAGGTATAGAAAAAGCACTCGAGAGATATATGACAATTAGTTCAAAATACATGTCTTTAGGAAGTGTTTTTGGATGGAGTTATATGATTCAACTCGAACTTGCTATAAAGGCAAAAAAAGAACAAGCTGATATAGAAAATGGTATTAAAAATTATATTTTAAACTTTGGTTTAGAAGATCAAATTCTCTCTTTTTATGAAATTTTTAAATCTAAATTCCCATCTTCAAAATTAAACCTTGAGCTCCTTGTAAAGGGTGATTTAAGTATGTGGAGACCTTCCATGGTTGTTGATTCTATCTTAGATTAGGATTTAGTCTACAAGTTACATTCACTTTTAACCTAAAATATAGCTCTACTTAAGTATAATCATCCAATTTTTAAAATTACATTTTTTATAGGAGACTTATATGCAAATTTCTGGTGCACAGATGGTCATTGAAGCTTTAATCGCAGAGGGAGTAAACACAGTTTTTGGTTATCCGGGTGGAGCGATAATGAATGTCTATGATGAAATTTATAAACAAGATGGCTTTGTTCATATTTTAAATAGACATGAACAAGCATCTATTCACGCGGCTGAAGGTTATGCAAAAGCTAGTGGTAAAGTTGGTGTTGCTATGATTACATCAGGACCTGGTTTTACAAATGCAGTAACAGGTTTAGCAGACGCATACATGGATTCTATCCCTTTGGTTGTAATTTCTGGACAGGTTCCAATGAGTTTAATCGGTACTGATGGTTTTCAAGAAATAGATGCGGTTGGAATCTCACGTCCTTGTACAAAGCATAATTACCTTGTAACAGATGCAGCTGATTTAGCACGTATTTTAAAAGAAGCATTTTATATAGCACGTTCTGGTCGTCCTGGTCCTGTGCATGTGGATATTCCAAAAGATGTAACGGCTCAAATAGCCGAGTTTGATTACGATGTCCAACTTCAATTAGAGACATATAAACCTCATACTAAAGGTAATCCTCGTCAAATTAAAAAAGCTATTGAAGCTATTGCTAAAGCAAAGCGTCCTCTTTTTTATCTTGGTGGTGGAATTATTAATGCAAATGCAGCTTATGAAGTAAGAGACTTTATTCATAAAACTGGAATCCCTGCTGTTGAAACATTTATGGCGAGAGGTGTTCTTTCTTATGATGATGATTTACTTATCGGAATGTTAGGAATGCATGGTTCATATGCTTCAAATATGGCGATGAGTGAAACAGATTTAGTTATTGCTCTTGGCGCAAGATTTGATGACCGTGTAACTGGTAAATTATCAGAATTTGCTAAAAATGCTGGAGTTATTCATGTAGATATTGATCCAGCATCTATATCAAAACTAATAAACGCAGATTACCCAATAGTTGGTGATGTTAAAAATGTTGTTGTTGATATGTTAGAGTTGATTTCTAAAATAAATTCTGATAAATATCAACCTTGGAGAGAAACAGTTGAGAATTTTGCACAGCTTCATCCATTAACTTATCATGAAGATAGTGATCGTCTTAAGCCTCAATGGGTTATCGAGCGTGTTGGTCAACTTCTAGGTGATGATGCAAATATTTCAACAGATGTTGGACAGCATCAGATGTGGACAGGTCAATTTTATCCATTTACTCGTCCTCGTCAGTTTATAAGTTCTGGTGGACTTGGAACTATGGGTTTTGGTTTTCCTGCAGCTATGGGTGTTAAGGCAGCATCTCCAGATAAAGTTAGTATAAACTTTACGGGAGATGGTTCAATTCTTATGAACTGTCAAGAATTAATGACAGCGGTTGAGCAGAAATTACCAGTAATCAATATTATATTAAATAATAACTTTCTTGGAATGGTTCGTCAATGGCAAACACTTTTTTATGATAAACGACATAGTGAAACAGACTTAAGTGTTCAACCAGATTTTGTAAAATTATCAGAAGCTTTTGGTGGACTTGGTTATAGAGTTCATACAAAAGAAGAGTTTGATGCAGCCCTAAAAGATGCAATAGAAAAAAATATTGTTACTTTTATAGAGGTTATTGTTCATAGAATGGAAAATGTTATGCCAATGGTACCAGCAGGTGGAAGCCTGTTTAATATGATGCTACTAGAGAAAAAGGAGAAATAATGGCTGATAATGAAAGAAGAGTTATATCGGTTATTGTTATTAATGAGGCGAGTGTTTTATCTCGTATAACAGACCTTTTTTCTGGTCGTGGATACAATATCACATCTTTAACTGTTGCTCCTATTCCTGATAGTAAATACTCAAGGTTAACTATTGTGACTTCTGGATCTGTTCGTGTTATAGAACAAATTACAAAACAACTACACAAACTTGTTCCAGTTTTGAGAGTTTATGAACATGCTGATTTAGTGGAAAAAGAGATGGCATTGATAAAATTTCCAATAAGTGAAAATATTACAGATATAAACACTCTATGTGAAGCATACAATGGAAAAATTGTTAATGTTGGAGAAAATGTTATTATTGCTATGGTTGCAGATGAACCAAAAAGAATAGAAAACTTTTTAAGAATCATTAAAAGATACAATCCAAAAGAGATTGTTGTTAGTGGTGCTGTTGCACTAGAGAGATAGATATGAAACTAAGTGCTATTGCTTCTATATTAGAGTGTAAAGTGAATTTTAAAGATATAAATATAAATGGAATGAACGCTTTAAAAGATGCAAAAGCTGATGAAGTTTCTTTTGTAGCAAACTCAAAATATGTTAAAGATATTCAAACTACAAAAGCTGGAGCTGTTATAGTTCCAGACTCTTTAGTTGAGTATGTTCCAGAGGCTTGTATAGCCTTGGTAGTTGAAAATTCATACTGGTCAATGGCAATTCTTTCAAAGTACTTTGCACCACCTGTTGAGGATGAAAAACTCCTAGATGCTTTGATAGGTGATGGTAGTAAAATATCTTCTAAAGCCGAAATCGCAAAAGGTGCTAAGATTGGTAATAATTGTACGATTTTGGCTCATGTTTATGTTGGTTGTGAGGCTGTTGTAGGTGATAATACAATCATCTATCCTAATGTAACTGTTTATAGAGATTGCCATATTGGGAGTGATTGTATTATCCATTCTAACACTGCTATTGGTGCTGATGGTTTTGGTTTTGCTACAAATGCTCAAGGTGAACATAAAAAAATATATCAAAATGGAAATGTTATTATAGAAGATGATGTTGAGATTGGTAGTAATGTAAGTGTTGATAGGGCTGTTTTTGGTTCTACGCTTATTAAAAAAGGTGTTCGCATTGATAATCTTGTTCAGATTGGACACAACTGCGAGATAGGCGAATACAGTGTGTTTGTTGCTCAATCAGGAAGTGCTGGTTCAACGAAACTTGGGCGAAATGTTGTTGTTGGTGGGCAGTCTGCATTTGCAGGTCATTTAGAAATAGCACCATTTTCTACTTTTGCAGCAAGAAGTGGAATAACTAAAAATATTACTAAAAGTGGCTTAACTTTTTCTGGCTTTCCTTTGATGGAGCATAAGTTATGGCTAAAACTTCAGGTTAAAATAGCTAGACTATTGAAATAGGAATAAATTAAACTAAGGAATTATTATGTCAAAAACAATTGCATTAAGCGGAACTAAAAAAGGTATTATATCAGTTACTAAACTAGAAGAACCATATGGTAAAGATAGTCATACAGTTGCTAGTATAGGAATTTCTTTATCTGGAAAGGCAGATGCTCCTGAGTGGAAAGTTCATATTCCACTTGATAACTTAGATGAAGTTATCGAAGCTCTTACAGCTTTAAAGTAGGTTAAAACCTACTTTAAATTTTTATACTTTTAACTCTTTGACAAATTCTGCTATTCTAGCAATACCTGTGCGAATAGTATTTATATCGGTCGCAAAACTCATTCTAAAGTAACCATCACTACCAAAAGCAACACCTGGAACAACAGCAACCAATTTTTTATCAAGTAAATCTTTTGCAAATGAAAGAGAATCAGAAGAAACATCTTTAATATTTACAAATAGGTAAAATGCACCATCTGGTTTTACAACACTTAGTCCATCTATTTCATTAATAAGTTTCATTGCCTCATCTCTTCTTTTGATGAATTCTTCTCTCATCATTGCTATATCAGCATCTGCACTTCCATCTAAACCAGCGATAGCTGCTTTTTGAGTGATAGAGTTGATGTTTGATGTACTTTGAGATTGTAGTTTCTTAGTTGCTTTGATAAGATCTGTGTCATATGCTGCCATATAACCAAATCTCCATCCAGTCATTGCAACTGATTTACTTAGACCATTGATAGTTACAGTTCTTTTAAACATATCTTCACTTACAGATGCTACAGAAGTAAACTCACCTTCATAAGTTAGTTTTTCATACATCTCATCACTTGCAACTATAATATCTGTACCTTCTAAAACTTTTCCAAGTTCTGTAAGTTCATCTTTTGTGTATATGGAACCAGTTGGGTTAGATGGTGTAGTTAGAATTAGCATCTTTGTTTTAGGAGTGATAGCATTTTTAAGTTGCTCAGGTGTTATTTTAAATGAATCATAATCATGTGTATGAATTTCAATAACTTTACCACCACAATAATTTACTAATTCAGGATATGTAACCCAGTAAGGAGCAGGAATGATAACTTCGGCACCATCTTCAATTGTTGCAGAAAAAAGGTTAAATAAAGAGTGTTTAGCACCATTGTTAACTATAATTTGATTAGGAGCATAAGTTAAACCATTATCTCTTTTTAGCTTATTGGCAATAGCTTCTCTTAGTTCAATGATTCCATCAACAGCTGTGTATTTTGTAAAGTCAGCATTAATTGCAGCGATAGCAGCATCTTTAATTACTTGTGGCGTTCCAAAATCAGGCTCACCAGCAGAAAAACTAAGAATATCTTTACCTTGAGCTTTTAACTCCCCAGCAAGTGTTGTAATAGCAATCGTGATTGATTCAGATAGTATGTTTACGCGATTAGTTAGCATGTAAATCTCCATTGTTTTAATAGTTGAACCCTCTGCACAATTACATGTTCTCAGCAGAACAAAAGATGGACTATTACAAGGCGAAGTTACGCAGGAGCTATGTGTAGCTTCAAGTGGCTTCAACGAAGTAAGAGTTTATCTTTTGTTGTGCCCAAAGGGAGGGTTTTTTAAAAGCAATCTTGCACATAATTTTTCATCGTCTTAGCTAAGGCTAAAACTGCCCGAAGGAAATGCCCTTGGGTACAAAAAAAGTTATGCACAATCTTACCTTTTAAAAACTCTCTGAGAATATGTAATTGTGCAGAGGATTCAACCGCATTATACTAAAAAATAGTTTAACTTTTCATGGCTTTAATAAAAGATTCGTAGATATATTCTAACTCTAAATCTTTTTCTAACACATCGGTATTGTCTTTTACTAAAACATGTTCAAGAATAGCAACCCTTTTGAGTAAATACTCAAACATCTCTTTATTTATATCAGGAAGCATATTGTGCATAAAAGGGTCGTTGCATCTACCTTTTTCTATAACATGAGCAGGAATTCCAATAGCAGTAGCATTATTTGGTACTTCTTTTACAACAACAGAGTTTGCACCGATTTTAGCATATTCTCCTATGATGATATTACCAAGTATTTTAGCTCCAGCACCTAAAACAGCACCTTGTCTAATAGTAGGATGTCTTTTGCCTAAGTCAAGAGATACTCCACCTAATGTCACTCCTTGATATATTAATACATCATCTTCTATAATAGTTGTTTCACCAATCACAACACCTGTACCATGATCAATAAAAACTCTTTTACCAATGCGTGCTGCAGGATGAATATCAATATGTGTAAATATTTGAGTTAAACCCATAAGAATTCTTGCGATTTTTGTAAAGCCAGAATTATAAAGTTTGTGTGCAACTCTATACCACGCAATAGCCCAAACACCAGGGTAGTTAAAAAGAAAATCTATTTTTGAGTTTAAAGCAGGGTCATTTTTGTAAGCGTTTGAAAAGTCTTCTCTTATATCAGCGTAAAGTCCCAAGTTAAGTATCCTAAAAGTTATTAATTTGTTGTTCGTAAGTAACCGTTTTGTTCCACGAAAGTTTCTAGTTTTGCAAGTGTATCATTTTTTTCTTTTTCTGTGATAAAATTACTTGATAACAAGTCTTGTTTAAGTTTTTGTAAAATATTATTTTCGTTGTACCCGATTGATTTTAAGATTTGCAAAATATTTTTTGATTCAAAACTATTTTGTATTTTATAACCCTCGTCATCTATCTTTATTGTGTATTCACTTGGATGCGTAAAAAGATTATGATTCATTCCTAGAGTTTCTTGATAAGCTCCAACATTAAAAAAAGCTAAAAAATAATCTTCTTCATTTAAGTTTATGTCGTGAAGATATAGAGGTTTTTGAGGATCAAAACAAATTTCTCCATCACTATCACATGTTATATCCCATAAGGAGGCTGCTCTTCTTGGAGTTGAGTTTAAATGGTGGATAGGCATAATAGGAAAATGTTGTTTCAAACCCCAGTAATCAGGTAGGCTTTGGAAAATAGAAACATTAACAAGGTATCTTTCTTGAAGTTTTACTTGTAGTTGTTTTAGCTCATCATTATTATGAGTATGAGTTAGATATAGAGCTTTTTTAATGATATTGTGAACAAGTATCTCTGCATTAGAGCGGTCTTGTAGGTCTATGTAACCTAAATCAAAAAGAGTAAATAGTGATTCCATATGATCAAGCGCATCGTGAAGATACTCTATTGCATTTTTATTGTTTAATGATTTGTTTAAATCTTCTAACTCTTCTATAAGCGGAGGATTTTTTTCTTTTAAATTTAAAAGGCTTTCTTGATAATCTTGAGTAAATAACTCTAGCACAGGTGCTACTAAAACACAATGAGATGCAGCAATATATCTTCCAGATTCTGTAAAAATATTTGGATGGGCTACATTTTTTACATTCATAATCTCTTTAAGTAAAAAAACTACACTACTTGAAAATTCTTCTATTGAGTAATTGTGAGATTTAGTGTGTGTATGTTGGTCGTATTCTACAGCTAAACCACCACCAATATTTATACTGCAAAGAGATGAAGCACCCATTTTTTTAAGTTCAGCATAAATATTCCCCGCTTCTCTTAGTGCTTTTTTAAGTGGTGCTATATCTGTCATTTGTGAGCCAATATGAAAATGAAGCATTGTAAAATAGTTTAATAAATTTGACTCTTTTAGCAAAGAAATAGCTTTTATAATTTCTGTTGATGTTAAACCAAACTTAGAGTCCATTCCGCCACTTTTTGCCCAGATGCCACTTCCGCTAGAGTGAAGTTTAACTCTTATACCTATATTTGGTACACGCAAAGAAGATTCTCTTGCTACTTCTAAAATGGTTTTTAGTTCACCTAAACCTTCAATAGTTATAGTTATATTGTGTCCACTTTGTGCAGCGATAAAACCAAGGGTAATCATCTCTTTATCTTTAAAACCATTTACAGTTATGTTTGACTTTAGTTTTGATTGACTCATGGCTAAAACTAATTCTGCTTTACTGCCTGCTTCGAGTCCATAGTTAAACTCAGCACCTTGTTTAGTTATGGCATCTACGGCCCATGGGAATTGATTTACTTTTAGAGGGAAGACAGCATTAAAGCTACCTTGATAATTATTTTCTTTTATTGCTTTGTGAAAATATGAATATAAATTTTTTATTTGTTTTTTTATTAAGTGAGGAAACCTAAGTAAGATAGGTCCTCTTACATCATTTGAACGAATCTTTTTAATTATTTCAAGTATAGAAGGCATACTTTTGTAATTTAGTTTTATCTCAGAATTTTCAATTATATAGTTTTTATTTGACCATACATCTAACCCAAAATTTTCCAAACAAGACCTTATATATGAAGTTTATGATGAAAATATTTATCTATATCAAAATAAATTTCTCCGTTTTGATTTTTAAAAGTTAAGTTCGACTTACTTAAATCACACATTTTTTCAACACCCATGACAGCACATACAACTTTCATCCCTTTTATTAGGTTTGTATGGTAATTACCAATCTCTTTACCTTCTTTAACAACTAAATAAGAGGCTCTCTTTTTCTCATCTTGAGTCGCCATTCCAACAGGGCAAACATGAGAACCAAATCCAGAACACATTTGAGCACGAATACAGCCACCACTCATCATAAAACCTCTAGCAATTCCTATGGCATCTGCTCCCATTGCAAGTGTTATGATTGCATCATCAGGAGTCAATATTTTACCACTAGCTATGATTTTTAAATCTCTACGAATATTATGTTTTTTAAGCATTGTATCTAGTAAATAAAGAGCATTATTGGTAGTTAATCCAACCGATTCCATAAGTTCTAGTGGTGCAGTTGCACTTCCACCTTCTCCGCTATCTACTGATATGAAGTCTGGTGTATTTTTGCCTTGTGCTTTTCTTGCTGCAATTTCTTTAACTAAATCTTCAACTGCATTAGCATCTGAAATAACTATTTTAAAACCAACGGGCTTCCCTGATAGTTTTTGTAATCTATGGACAAAATCAAGAAGATGCTTTGTTGTATCTGCAAAAGGAAATCTATTTGGAGAAAAACATTTTTACCTTCTTCAACACCTCTATAATAAGCAATATCAGCAGTAACTTTTGCAGCAGCAAGTTTCCCCCCAGTCTGTTTTGCCCCTTGAGCAATTTTTATTTCAGTCATACGACAAAATTTCATAACTTTTTGGTATTTTAAATCATTAAATTTACCTGTTTCATCTCTAACTCCAAAAAGTCCTGAACTCATTTGAAAAATCATATTTGGAATATCGCTTGGAACTTCTTTTGGAAAATCTTCAATAGGTGCTTTCCAGTTTACACGAAATAAAGCATGTGAATTTGTAGCATAGATATAAGTGTTTTGAGTTCTTTTATTTAATAAGGCAGTTCTATACCACTTTAAAGCTCGCGCTCGATTGAAAAAGAATTCTCCAAGTTTAAAAACAAACTCAGCTTTTGGTGTACTTTGTACAACTTCTAAGTATTTTGCATTTTTTATATCTGGTTGATGAGTAAAGAGATGGTTTGAAGTAAGTGAACCTTCTCCTGTGTTTATAGTTAGGTTTGAGTTAGCCCCAGCGATAGAAAAAGCTCGAACAGCCTCTGGACTTAGTGCTCCATCGCTCATAGCAGAACGGATGATAGGCGTATGAGAAACAAAAGGAAACTCTCTATTTTCACCAAAAGTAACTGATGTTTCATTGCTTACTTCATCATCATTTAGTACATTTGTTGAATGTTTTATGATAAATCTTGAACCAGAAAATGGCTGAGTTACTGAAAATGATTTATAGTTTGGTTTGTCTTTTGCAGCTGTATATACCCAATCAACTTTATCTTTAGAATCATAAAAAGTTTCTTCTGCAAAATATTGTCTAAGTGGCTCTCTTAGTGTTTCAAAAAAGTACCTCATTCGTCCAATTACAGGATAATTAATAAGCAAGGCATGTCTTCTTTGAACATGTTTGTCATATACATAAAGCATAACTAAACCTATTAAACCAACCAGCAAGAAAAACTCAATGAAGTCAATAAAAATTGACCATACGGCATGTAGTGTATCTATCATTTAAAATCCCCTATATTAATTGTCTTTTCTGTTTTATCTTCTAAATTTTTCATCCAAATAGTATTGTCTTTTAATTCATTTGAACCTATTATACAGCAAAATCTTGCATTTGCTTTGTCTGCTGCTTTTAAATGCTTTTGTAAGTTCTTAGCTTTGTAGTCAATAGTAGTTTTAACTGTTTTTCTTTTACTTTGAGCAAGTCTTACAACCAAATCAACAGCTTCTACATCCATCGCGCCAATATAATAACCTTCTCTAAAAGTATCAGGCATAACGATGAGTTCCATTAACCTTTCTATCCCCATAGCAAAACCAACAGCAGGAGTAGGGCGACCATCTAAAAACTCAACAAGTCTGTCGTATCGTCCACCACCTGCGATTGCACTTTGACTTCCTATGTTATCACTCACAAACTCAAAAGCTGTTTTAGAATAGTAATCAAGCCCTCTTACTAAGTTTGTATCTATTTCATACTCTATGTCATTATCTTGTAAGATTTTCTTAAGAGCACTAAAATCATCTTCACAACCTTCACAAAGATTATTTAAAAGCTTTGGAGCATCTTTATATAAGTTTTGACAATTTTCATTTTTACAATCAAGAACTCTTATAGGATTTGTATTTTTTCTTCTTTTACAGTCTTCGCATATATTATTTTCGTGTAAGTCTAAAAATGAGATTAGAGATTCACGATATTGAGGCATACAGTTGTTATCGCCTAAGGAGTTTAGTTGAAGTTTGTACCCAATCCCAAGAGTTTGTAAGATGTCCGCAACCATCATTATCATAGTAGCATCTTCATAAACACTATCTACTCCAAAACTCTCAACACCAAACTGATGAAACTCTCTAAGTCTTCCTTTTTGAGGTCGCTCATAGCGAAACATAGGTCCGTGATAAAAAAATCTATGAGTGCCACCAGCTTTATCAAGCTTTTTTTGTATAAATGCACGAACTACTCCAGCTGTTCCTTCTGGACGAAGACAAACATCATTCTTACCTTTGTCTATAAACTGATACATCTCTTTTCCAACGATATCACTACTTTCTCCAACTGAACGCTTAAAAAGTGCTGTTTCTTCAAGAAGAGGTGTTTCTATAAAGTGGTAACCATAGTTTTGTGCTATCTTAGTTGCTGTGTCTATGAAGTAAGTAAATCTTTGATAGTCTTCACTTAAAATATCATTCATTCCTCTTAGTGATTTAATCATCCATTTCCTTCATGTTGTCTAGTATTATTTTTGTTATATCTTCTATACTTTTTGTTGCATCTATTGTTATTAAGTCCAGTTTTAGGAGCTTTGCAGCCTCTATGATGGAATTTTGAATCTCTAATAGATACTCCGAACCTCTAAGTTCTATTCCATCTAGCTCTTTTTGTGAAAGTCTAAACTCTAGCTCTTCTTTGGTAAGCTTTAAAAGAAAAACTTTTTGAGGATAGATGCCATTAGTTGCAAATCTATTTAGATGCAATATCGCAGTTTGGCTTATCTCATCTTGAATCAAAGCATAAGCAACACCACTAACAACACTTCTGTCTGATATGATAACTTTATCTAGATTTGGCTCAACAACTTCTTGTATATGTTCTGCTCTATCTGCTAAAAAAAGTAAAAATTCTGCTTTTTTACTTTTGGCTTTTGCACTTAAAACTATATCTCTAATTTTTTCGCCAATTTCTGTGCCACCTGGTTCTTTGGTGATTATAGCATCTGGAAAATGTTTGCGTAGCATCTGTATTTGCGTACTTTTGCCAGATGTATCGATGCCCTCTATCGCAATGTACATGAGTTCATACTCCCTATGATTTCTTGTACCTTTTTTGGAAGGAGGTGCTCTGTTTTAGCATTGAATTTTAAAAGGTTTCGTACACTTGATGAACTTATAAAAGCATGTTTAAGTTTTGGCATAAGATAAACAGTTTCAATAGAATCATCTAAAGAGTTGTTAAGATAACCAAGTTGTAGTTCAAACTCAAAATCACTTATTGCTCTTAATCCGCGAATAAGAATAGTTGCCCCACGCTCTTTTGCTAACTCAACAGTTAGATTATCAAAACCAACAACACTTATATTTTCAAGCCCTTTTATGGCTTCCTTCGTCATTTCTATGCGTTCATTGAGCGTAAACATAGGTTTTTTATCTACTGATATTGCAACAGCAATAATAACTTCATCAAAAAGCTTTAGAGCTCTTTCTATTATGTCAAAGTGACCATTAGTTATTGGGTCAAAAGTCCCAGGATATAGAGCGATTTTATGAGTTTTCATTTTATTCCCATCGTTTATATAAATTATTTTGTATTCCAAGAAGGTCAAACCATTTACCAATAATGAAATTTTCCATTTCATCTAATGTTTGTTGTTCCGAGTAGTATGCCATAACAGGAGGAGCTATGATGACTCCTAATTGTGCTAGTTTTTGCATATTTTCTAAAGCAATAGCAGAAAACGGCATCTCTCTTGGAGCTAAAATGAGTGTTTTTTGTTCTTTTATCATTACACTTGCACATCTTGTTACAAGATTATCAGAAATTCCACAAGCAATTTTTGCAAGGGTATTCATGCTACATGGTGCAATTAGCATAGCATCTACGCCAAAAGACCCAGATGCTACGCTTGCTGAGATATTTTCATTGTCGTGTACTATAATATTGTTTTCTTTTTCTAAAACAATATTTGAATTTTTTGTCATTATGAAATGTTTATCAAGGTCTTTTGGAAGCAGTTCTAAAGCTTTTAAACCTAAGTTTACTCCACTCGCTCCACTAATTGCAATAACAACTTTTCTCATCTAATCTCCGCTTGATTTCTACCTGTTACTATAACTTTTATTCTTTTTCCATTTGACTTTTGAACTCTTATAATACTATTTAACTTCCCATTATCTAAGGCTAAGGCGTTAAAGCTAATTGACATATTATTTTTATTTAGGCTTATGTTTACGAAAGAGTTTTTCTTTACTAAGCTTAATTTTTGTATATCTTTAAAAGTTATAATTTTATTATTTTTTATATTGTATTTACTTTCAAAAGTGTGTGGCTGTAAGTTTTGTAAAGGCTTTGCCATAAATTTATCTAATATTATACTCTTTTTTGTGATATTTATACCTGATAGTTCAGTATTTTTTTTTATTTTTTCTTTTGAAAAGTAAACTGGAAGTTTTGCATAAATATTGTAATTAAAAAATATTTTTTTATTTTTTGGTGTTTTTATACTAACTAAATCACTTTTAGAGAGATGACTTTTTGACTGTATGTAGATACTATACTCGTCAGGTAGCGATGCTAAATAACTTCTAGGAAGAATTTCTACTTTTGTGATATTTATGATTTCATACTTGTTTAAATAATGATTTTTTATAAATGAAGCAATTTTTGAAGTGTCGATGGGACTTTTAATAATAAATTTAACATATTTACTCTTTAATGTAATATCTGTATATCCATGTTTTTTTAATCTATTTAATAATTCTTTGGAACTTACTTTTTTTGTGTGCCTGCTTGAAGGAATGTTATATAAAATCACATTTTTAGAACTATTTTCAATTAAGGTAGATAAGTATATTTCGTTTGAATTTATGTAATAGGTGCTTTTTAGAGCATGATTTGCATATATTTGAGAAGTTAGTAAAATAAAAAAAATAAATTTGGTTAACATTTAGTTAAGGTTCCCCACTTTTTTATATTTAAAAATATTACTATAACAATAAGTGGTACCAGAGAGGGGATTTGAACCCCTAAGCCGTGAGGCAGCGGATTTTAAATCCTGAACTCAACCCCTAAAACAAGAGGTTTAAAGAGCCTCTGTGCAATAACTGTGCAATAAGTGGTTGAAACCAAACTTAAAACCTAGTTGCGGTGTACCGACAAATGGTAGTGTCTTTTGCTGTAATACGAAATTATACATTAAGATTTATTTACTTGGAATTTATTTTTGAAGTTTACGAGATGGTACCGCTACTCGGACTTGAACCGAGAAGCCCGTAAAGGCGGCAGATTTTGAATCTGCTGAGTTTACCAATTTCTCCATAGCGGCGTATGTTGAAAACTTGAAATGGAAGTATGCCAAAAGATACCTAAATATATTCATAAATGAATATATTTTTCTGTGTTAAAAATTTAAAGGTATAATACATTAATAAGTAAGAAATAGATTTTATAAGTTAAGTATTTTTCCTAACAATACTTGCACCTTAGAAAAATTTAACAAGATATAAGGAAAGAATATTGAGCCATAATTTTAGAATTTTATCTATTGACGGGGGAGGAATAAGAGGAATTTATTCTGCTCTAATTTTAAAAGAAATAGAAGATAAATTTGAAATTAAAATTCATGAGCATTTTGATTTAATAGCTGGTACAAGTACAGGCTCAATACTTGCGTCTGCACTTGCTATAGATATTCCATTGAGTGAAGTTATAGATTTATATAAAAATGAAGGCTCCCAAATATTTAACTTTCGTAAACTAGGATTTATGGGATTATTTAAAAGTCGCTATAGAAGCGATCATTTAAAAAAATTGTTAGAAGAAAAGTTTCAAAATAAAACATTGTCAGATCCTTCAATTAAAACAAGGCTCTTAATCCCTACAACTGATATATCTAATGGAGACGTTCATATAATAAAGTCATATTACATAAGTGAATTTAAATGTGATAAAGATAGAAAAATTCAAGACGCAGTTTTATCTTCTTGTTCTGCACCTTTATATTTTAATCCTAATAGAATGGAAAACTACTTGTTAGCAGACGGTGGTTTGTGGGCAAACAATCCTTCTTTGGTTGCATTAACTGAAGGCATGGGAAAAATCAAAAAAACAGGTAATATTGAAAAAATCACCTTGGATAACACTAAGCTTCTTTCTATTGGCACAGGTATAGGACATAAGTATTATGATATTAAGCATTCAGATAGTGATAGTTGGGGATTTCTAAGGAAATGGAATAGTAGTAAACTGATTGATACAATTTTGAATTTACAGTCAATTAATGTTCATAATACTGTAAACTTTATGTTACCAGCAGATAACTATTTAAGAATAAATTTTGAATCAGATACTGATTTGTCATTAGACAGTGTTAAAATAATATCTCAGCTTGAAGCTAAAGCGGCTAAAGACTTTACTCATAACAGTGATAATATTTTAAAGCTATTGGGGATAAAGGTTTAGTATGCAACAGGTAGGTTTTTTTACTCAATTTATGAATGACGAAGTGAATCTTAATCCAGCTAGGATTAAAATTTTAAATCAAAAAAGAACAACTATTCAAACATTCATACAAAATAGTGATTCTTTTAAAGATATGTATATAGATATGTTTTCACAAGGATCATATAAACATAAGACTATTATAAAGCCACCAAAAGCGAATAAAGAGTTTGACGCAGATATTTTACTTCACTTAGAACCTTCTGAAGCATGGGAATATAATCCTAAAATGTATATAAACGAGCTTTTTAATATATTTAAGACTACTGATAGGTATAAAGATATAGTTATAAAAAACACTCGTTGTATCACTTTGAATTATGTAGGTAACTTCCATGTTGATATTGTCCCAATTGTTAAGAGAAAAGGTCATTTTTATATCATAAATAAATATGATAATATGTTTGAAAAAACAAACCCAATTGAATACATAAATTGGTTAATCTCTAAAAATCAAGATAGTAATTATCAGTTACGTAAAGTGATAAGACTTTTTAAATATATTAGAGATATTAAACAAACTTTTACTGCAAAATCTATACTCTTAAATACAATGTTAGCTAATCAAGTTTATCAAACTGATTCAGCAGAAAAATATATAAATCTACCTACCTCTTTTAAATTGATTATAAATAGGCTAAATGATTTTTTACAAGCGAATTATTTTATGCCAAATATACATAATCCAAAAATGCCAGAAGAAAATTTTATGAGAAATTGGACTCAAGAACAATATCTTAATTTCAGAAAAATAATTTTTTCATATACAGAAAAAACTAACGACGCTTATAATGAAGAAGATAAGAAAAAAAGTATCAAAAAATGGAAGTCTGTATTTGGGAGTAAATTTCCTGAGTTTACTAGAAGTACTAAGCTTGAAGCAAGCAATGAGAACTATTCGTCTGAAGAAGAGTTTATAACAGACATAGTGGATTCAGTATCTTTAGACTATAAATTAAAAATTAACTGTATGGTTAAAGGACAAAATGGAATTAGAGATATGCTTCTAAATATGGTTCCTATTTTAAGAGCAGAGAAAAAACTAGAATTTTTTATTGAGAGTTTGGATTCAGATATTACTATTGGATATGAAATCTATTGGAAAGTGAAGAATGAAGGTAATGAAGCTAAAAAGGCTAATAAACTAAGAGGCTCCATTTTTAAAGGCAAGAAAAGTCATATAGAACCCACTAAGTATAAGGGAAGACATTATGTTGAATGTTATCTTATAAAAGACAGGATATTGATAGCTACGGATAGGATTGACGTACCTATAGAAATAGGATAAATAATGCAAGAATTTATACCAAATAACTTACCATTAGAGATTGACATTGAAACAAAAGCTATTCTTAAAAAATCTATCAAAGCGAATAAAGCGCTTGCAAAACTTAATGGTGTGGCTAAAATTATTCCTAATCAAGCGATTTTAATAAACTCATTGATTTTACAAGAAGCAAAAGATAGTTCAGAGATTGAAAATATCATTACGACTCATGACGAGCTTTTTCAATCAGGTTTAGATATGTCAAGTATTTCTCATGCTACAAAAGAGGTACAAAGTTACAGTAGGGCATTGCTTAAGGGTTTTGACTTGGTTCGTGAGCATTCTCTGCTTCTAACTCGTCATATCGTTGATATTCAAGAAGAGCTTGAGGGCAATGTCGCTGGTATACGAAAACAAGCTGGAACAGTTCTCAAAAACCAAGCAACTGGTGAAGTGATTCATACTCCACCTCAAGACGAAGCGACAATTAGAATACTTCTTGATAATCTTGAACAGTATATGAATACTGAAGACGACGTGGATCCTCTTATAAAAATGGCAGTTATTCATTATCAGTTTGAATCTATTCACCCATTTTATGACGGTAATGGTAGAACAGGTAGGATTATCAACATTTTATACCTTATTTTAAATGACCTTTTGGATCTTCCTATTTTATATTTGAGTAGTTATATTATAAAACATAAAGCTGACTACTATAGACTTTTACAAGAGGTGAGAACCAAAGACGCTTGGCATGAGTGGATCTTATATATGCTTGACGGTGTTGAGTATATTGCACTAGGGCAAATTCAACTTATCAATGATATTAAAGAGCTTATGGATAGTACAAAAGAGAAGTTAAGAATAGAATTGCCTAAAATATATTCCAAAGATTTATTAGAAGTACTTTTTATTCACCCATATACCAAGATTGATATGTTAGTAAATACTCTTTACTTACATAGAGATACTGCTAGTAGACATTTAAAAGCTATTGAAAAAATAGGAATACTTAAGAGTGTGAAAATTAAAAATAGTAAATATTTTGTCAATATAAAATTATTTGAATTGCTCCAAAAAGGTATGTCGTAAAATAGCATTTATTACAATACATGAAATATCTATGTCGTAAAAATTAAATAAATACGACATATTGTAAAATCTATGCTGAAAATTACTGAAAAAAGTGTGCAATAGCGATAAAAAGAGTAGCGCTAGGTGTGCAGGATTTGTGCAATAAGTTTACAGAATGACAATAAAATGGAAGTTTTGAGAGTAAAATTTGATAGGTTTAAAAGTTGGAAAGTCGTAATATAGGGCTTTTAAAATATATGATTTTATTGAAACTTGGGGGCACGGACTTTTGAATCCGCCGTATATACCATTCCACCACTCTGGCCTAAGGAATGATATTAATTTATTACTTAAAAGTAAATAACTTTTAGCCGATATTCAAGCATATAGTTTATTACTTGTAGAATGGAACTTATTTTGCTAGAAGATATAAAGTAGTAATTATTTAGCACAAATGGAGGTGCGTTATGCGAATCACATCAAGTATGTATTATGATAATTTATATGGACCCAACAACTCAAAATTGAGTGACAAACTTTTTAATGTAAACAGACAAATAGCATCTGGACTGAAAATTCAGTATGCAAAAGATGATGTAAGAACATTTGCAGAAACAATGATTTTAGATAATGAACTATCAAGCTTAGGACAAGTTAAAAAAAGTACTCAAAGCGGTTATAAGGTTTCAAATCAAACAGATGTTATTCTAAATGAGTTTACTAAAACTATGACTAGGATGAGGAAGCTTTTGGTTAGTGCAGCAAATGGCACGCATAGTGATACATCGTTAGATGCTATTGCAAATGAACTTCGAGTAATTGAAGAGCATTTTAAAAATTTATCAAATACATCTATAAATGGACAATATCTTTTTTCTGGAACAGCAGTTGATATAAAACCTATTTCACCAGATGGAACATACAATGGTAACAGTGGTTCTTTAAACTCTTTTTTAGGTTCAAGAACTAAGCAAAAATACAATATTTCTGGAGGTCAGCTGTTTTTTGGAGAAGAAGTATTAACCAAAAGAAAGATAACAACAAATGTAGAGCAAAGTAATGTATCTAAAAAGTATGATTTTGCGACAGGAACTGATAACAAAACTATTTCTTCGCCACTGGCTAGCAAGGATACTATTCGTGATTTTATGGAGATACAGATGCTAACATAGATTCTATAACGGAAAAGCATCATTTTTATTTAAGAGGAACTACCAGTAATGGTACTTCTTTTAAAAGCAAAATATCTATGAAAGATACAGATACTGTTGATGAGTTGTTAAGCAGAATAGGTCAAGCATATGGAAATACTGCAAATTTAAAGGTTGTTAATGTGTCACTAAATTCTTCTGGTCAAATTGTAGTGGAAGATAAAATTAAAGGTTCTAGTAGACTTGACTTTCATATGGTTGGGGCGGTTGACTTTGATACAACTGGCGCAGATGCTGCAAATGTTACAGATATAGATGATTTGGATTCTGGTGAAGCTAATTTTAAAAATATTATGAATACTCTGAGTACTGGTGGTACCCCAGGCTTGTATGTAAAAGAATTTATTAAGTCAGGTTTCACATCTGCTAGCACTGGTTCAAATCCAGTGGCAACAAATATTGAAGGTTTGCTTCATGACAGAACACAATTTAGTAAAGAAGGTTCTAAATTATCTTCAAATGTATCTCAAATAATTAAAGGTACAAATGCTTTTGCTAGTGATTCAACAAAATTACATGAAGTTTTTTCTGGTATTACATATAATACTGATGGAACTTATGCAAGTGGCTTAGATGGAAAAGTATTAAAGCTTACGGGTGTTGATATTAATGGCTCAAACTATGATGTAGATATCAACCTTTCAGATTCTGGTTCAACTTTTAGTGTTGGTGGAAATACTTATGATATATTTAATGTGGCAAGTGTCAGAACTGGAACTCCAGCAGGAGAGTTAACATATAAACAGTTAATGGATGTTGTAAATATGGTAGTTACAAATAATCTTCCAACAGCTTCTCCAGCTGGTACAGCAGCTCAGTATGACGCAGCAGTTGAAAATGCTAATACAAAAGGAGGTACATTTTTAAGTTATGATGGAAAAATTAATTTTAAAGAATTAGGTTCAACAAGTACACAAGCCAAGTTATCTCTTTATGATTCAAATAGTGATGATTTTTCTGGTACAGTATCATCTGTAGGAACTTTCAATTCAAATAATGCTTTAACTATTCGTGATCCAAAAACAGACTTTTTTAAACAACTAAATGAAATGATTAGAGCAGTTGAAGATCATAAAACTTACCCAGATGCTTCAAGTGGTAAGCAAAGAAATATAGGTATAGAAAATGCAATAACCATGATAGATGATTTACAAAATCATATCAGTAGATCTCACGCTATGGTAGGCTCACAGTCAAATGCCCTTTCTTCTTCACTAGCGAGAACAAAGCTTATAGAAATAAGCACAATGACTCTGCGTTCACAGGTTGTAGATATAGATTTAGCGGAGTCTACTTTAGAGCTAAAAAAAATTATCAATTAATTATGAGAGTATGTTAATGACAGTTAGTAGGGTGTCAAAACTTAGTTTAGTCAATTATTTATAAAATTTTTGGCTATACTTCAACTATTCAAACAATTATTTATATTTTTAAAGGCAAATTAACTTGAAAGAAGCTCTATTTATTGCTACATTTGGAATTTTAATCTACTTAAGTTTTGCTACTATTTTTGGTCAAAGTGGTCTTATAGGAAGTTATGGTGCTGTTTTCTCAAACTATAATCATCTATATTTTGGATACATTTCTTATATATATCTATTTTTATTTCTAATTCCTTTGTATTACTTATATAAAAACTCTTCATTTAATCTTCGTAAATTTGAAGTTACCATTGCTTCTTTCTTACTACTCTTTTCTTTTCTTTTATCACAGTCTATGCTTGTAGAAAATGGATTTAGAGGAATGATTGGTGCAAATTTTACAGATTTTTTATCTCCATATATAGGTCTTTTTGGGCTTTGGGTTTTTTGGTTTATTATAAGTGCTGTATCTATTCTTATCTTTGCAGATAAAAGCATGAAAGAAGTTGCTCTTGTAATAGTTAAAAAATTTAAAAAAAGAAAAAAAACTTGATGATTTTATATATGAAAATAAAACTACCCCAGAAGAAAAAAGCTTAAATAGCGAGTATGATGAACCAGCTTATTTGCGAAAAGATAATCATAAAGAAGTTGTACAAGTTCAAGAGCAAGAAGAAAAACAAACACAAGAAGAAGATAAAAATACAAATACCATACTAGACATCGCTAAAAAAGTTAAAGAGCAAAAAAATGCTTTAATAGTTGATGAGTTGGAAGAAAATACTAAATTGCTTGAAAATATAGAAAAAGGAAAGGTGGAAAAACCTAAAAACTTCAACCTTCCTTCTGTGGACTTTTTGCAAAAAGCAGATACTACAAAACATAATATTGACGAGAGTGAACTTGATGACAAAATACGATACTTGATAGAAAAACTTGCTCATTTTAAGATAGATGGGGATGTTGTTAGAACTTATGCTGGTCCTGTTGTTTCTACCTTTGAGTTTAAACCTGCTGCAAATGTAAAAGTTAGTAAAATCTTAAACCTTCAAGATGATTTAGCCATGGCTCTCTCAGCTGAAACTATCCGTATTCAGGCACCAATCCCAGGTAAAGATGTTGTAGGTATTGAGATACCAAATGACACTGTTGATACTATATATCTTAGAGAACTACTTGATTCTAAACTTTTTAAAGACTCATCTTCTCCTCTTACTATCGCACTTGGAAAAGATATAGTTGGTAAACCTTTCATAACAGACCTTAAAAAACTTCCTCATCTTCTTATTGCGGGGACAACAGGAAGTGGAAAAAGTGTTGGTATAAATGCTATGATCCTTTCACTTTTATATAAAAATTCTCCAGATCAGCTTAGACTTTTGATGATTGATCCTAAGATGCTTGAATTTTCTATATATAATGATATTCCACATCTTCTTACCCCAGTTATAACGAAACCAAAACAAGCAATAGTCGCTTTAAATAATATGGTTAATGAGATGGAAAGACGCTATGAACTAATGGCTGAAACAAGAACAAAAAATATAGAAAACTATAATGAAAAAGTGAAGCGGGAAGGAGGAGAAAACTTCCCATACATCGTTGTTGTCATTGATGAGTTAGCGGATTTGATGATGACAAGTGGGAAAGAAGTTGAACACTCCATAGCTAGACTCGCTCAAATGGCGAGAGCATCTGGAATACATTTAATAGTTGCTACACAAAGACCATCTGTCGATGTTGTAACAGGACTAATAAAAGCAAATTTACCTTCAAGAATATCATATAGAGTAGGGCAAAAAGTTGATTCTAAAATTATACTAGATCAGATGGGTGCTGAATCTTTACTCGGTCGTGGAGATATGTTATTTACTCCACCAGGATCAACTGGGTTAGTTCGTCTTCATGCTCCGTGGAGTACGGAAGATGAGATAGAAAAAATAGTAGAGTTTATAAAATCTCAAAGAGAGCCTAACTACGATAAAAGTTTTTTAGTTGAAGAAGACTTAGATGCAAATGAATCAAAAAGAGAATCATATGCAGAGTTAGATTCGTTATATGACGAAGCAAAATATGTGATAATTACAGACAGAAAAACATCTATTTCGTATCTTCAAAGAAAACTACAAATAGGTTATAACCGTTCAGCAAGGATAATAGAGCAGCTTGAGAGTGAAGGTGTTTTATCTTCAACTAACACAAAAGGTGTTCGAGAAATTCTTTAATATTCTTTACTATTTATTTTTGTTTATGTTACAATTCTTAACACATCAAAAAATAAAGCTACAATAAGTAACACTAATCATTTCTATATAATTTTTTTAGATATAATCCTTCTTATAAATTTAATAAAATAAGGATTATTATGGCGTTTATTGAAGACTATAAAGTACATACGGCACAAAGAGAAGACGAGGGTGTTCCTCCATTAGCTCTAACTGCTGAACAAACAGCTGAACTTGTTGAATTATTAAAAGCTTCACCTATTGCGGAGCAAGATTATTTAATGGATATTTTCCAAGATAAAATTCCTGCTGGTGTTGATGATGCTGCTTATGTAAAAGCTGCATTTTTAAATGATGTAGTACAAGGAAATGTTGCTTGTGATGCTATAAATGCTGTAAAAGCATGTGAGATTTTAGGTCTTATGCTTGGTGGATTTAATGTTACTCCATTAGTTGAAGCACTTAAACTTGATGCTGATGTTGCAAACAGTGCTGCTGAACAACTTAAAAACACAATCCTAGTATATGATGTATTTAATGATGTAAAAGCACTTATGGATTCTGGAAATGCTAAGGCTAAAGAGGTTATTGAATCTTGGGCAAATGGCGAATGGTTCACAAACAAACCTGCAATGTCTAAAGAGATTACAGTAACAGTATATAAGATTCCAGGTGAAACAAATACTGATGATTTATCTCCAGCATCTGAAGCTTTTACAAGAGCAGATATTCCTGTTCACGCAAAAGCATTTTTAGTTAGCAGAATGGAAAATCCACTGCAAATGATAGAAAAACTAAAAGAAAAAGGTTACCCATTAGCATATGTTGGTGATGTTGTTGGTACTGGTTCTTCTCGTAAATCTGGTATTAACTCTGTTCAATGGCATATGGGTGTTGATATTAAAGGTATTCCAAATAAAAGAACAGGTGGTATCGTTATTGGTGATATTATTGCTCCAATCTTCTTCAATACTGCAGAAGATTCAGGATGTATCCCTATTCAAGCACCAACTTCAGAACTAAATACAGGTGATGTTATCACAGTTAAACCATTTGACGGTACAATTGAGAAAGATGGAAAAGTAGTTTCTACTTATGAACTTGCTCCAAATACTCTTCCTGATGAGATGAGAGCAGGTGGTCGTATTCCACTTATTATCGGTAAAGGTCTTACTGCAAAAGCTAGAGAAGCATTGGGCTTAGATGCTGGAGATTTATTTATGACTCCTGCTCAACCTGCTGATAATGGAAAAGGCTTCACATTGGCACAAAAAATGGTTGGTCGTGCTTGTGGTGTTGAAGGTATAAAACCAAATGTTTACTGTGAGCCAATTGCTACAACTGTAGGTTCTCAAGATACAACAGGTCCAATGACTAGAGATGAAGTAAAAGAACTTGCTGCTCTGAATTTTGGCGCAGATATGGTTATGCAATCATTCTGTCATACTGCTGCTTATCCAAAGCCAGCAGATATAAATCTTCAACATACTCTTCCAAAATTTTGGACTGAAAGAAAAGGTTTTATACTTCGTCCAGGTGATGGAGTAATTCACTCTTGGTTAAATAGACTTTGTATGCCAGATACAGTAGGTACGGGTGGAGATTCACATACTCGTTTCCCAATTGGTATATCTTTTCCAGCTGGTTCTGGTCTTGTAGCATTTGCTGGTGTAACTGGTATGATGCCACTTACTATGCCAGAGTCTGTTCTTGTTAGATTTAAAGGTAGTTTGCAACCAGGTATCACTCTTCGTGATATGGTAAATGCTATTCCTCATCAAGCAATTAAAGATGGCTTATTAACTGTCGCTAAAGCTGGCAAGAAAAATATCTTTGCTGGTCGTGTTTTAGAGATTGAAGGTCTTCCAGATTTAAAAGTTGAACAAGCATTTGAGCTTTCAGATGCATCAGCAGAGCGTTCAGCTGCTGCTTGTGCTGTTAGTCTTAATAAAGAGCCAATTATTGAGTACTTAGAATCAAATATAGTACTAATAGAAGAGTTGATTTCTCAAGGTTATCAAGACGCTGCAACTCTACAAAGAAGAGCTGATAAAATGAAAGCATGGATTGCTAATCCTGAGCTTTTAAAAGCTGACGCAGATGCAGAGTATGCAGCAATTATTGAAATAGATATGGATAAGATTACTGAGCCAATTTTAGCTTGTCCAAATGATCCAGATGATGTTAAATCATTAAGTGAAATTCATGCGCAGGGTATGCATACAAAAATTGATGAAGTATTTGTTGGTTCTTGCATGACAAATATCGGTCTTTTCCGTGCTGCTGGTGAAATTCTTAAAGGTGAGGGTGCAGTTGCAAACAAGCTTTGGATTTGTCCTCCAACAAAAATGGATGAGAAAACTCTTCAAGAAGAGGGTTATTACTCTGTATTTGGTATGGCTGGGGCTAGAACAGAAATCCCAGGTTGTTCTTTATGTATGGGTAACCAAGCTTCAGTTGCTGTTAATGCTTATGTATTCTCAACTTCAACAAGAAACTTTGATAACAGACTAGGTAAAGGTTCTCAAGTTTATCTTGGGTCTGCTGAACTTGCAGCTGTTGTAGCTCTTAAAGGTGAATTACCTTCAGCTTCTGAGTATCTTGAAATAGTTAAAGATAAAATCAAACCAGAAATGACTGATGAGATTTATAAATATCTTAACTTTAATAAAATCAGTAAAGAAGAACTATCTGCAATGATTAAATAAAAAAAGGGCTTCTGGCACTAAATGCCGATGCCCCCGTCGCTAAAGCGTTAAGTGGGGTATGCCCTTTTTTTTTAATCTCTTATAACATCAAAGTCTAAAGGATATTTTGGAATAAATATTTTTTTATCAATTTTTTTATTTTGCTCCTGATTACTAAAAATTATTTTAACATTATTTTCAAATTCATCAATATATGAGATAGATTCAATAATATCTTTGTTTATAGTAATGATAAATCTTGATTCTCTATATTTTGCCTCATAAGTATTTTCATTTATCTTTTTTGCACTTTTTATCATTCTAAAAAAATCAAAATCAGACTCTATATTTCTTATAATAACTTGCTCTATTTCAGGTTCAACTATTACAACTCTAAACCTATTGATATAAACATCTTTTTTTATTGGCTTATAGTAGTTCCAAAGAGCATTTTGCGGGGCAGATGCTACAATATGACCTTCATAAACTAAAGACTTTTTTTTATCATCTGTTATGGTTTGAGTAAAGTTTGCTTCAAAAGATTTTAGTGCATCTATAGATGCAAAACTAAGACTTGAAGATAGAAGTAGCGTTAAAATATATTTCATAAAATTCCTTGTTTTAGAAATTATATCAAATTTATGCAAATTGTAATTATTACTATGCTAAAATAAAAGTAATTTTAATAATAAGGTATGCGAATGCTACAAGCATTAATGGGTAAAATTTTTGGTACTTCAAATGATCGAGAGTTAAAAAAATATTCAAAAAGAGTAAAAAATATAAATGCATTGGAAGCTCAATATGAAGCTTTAAGTGATGATGAATTAAAAAAAGCATTTGATGAGATAAGAGATGCTGTTAAAAATGAAGAGAAAACTTTAAATGATGTACTTGAGGACTCTTTTGCAATAACAAGAGAAGTAAGTAAAAGAGTTTTAGAGATGAGGCACTTTGATGTTCAGCTGATTGGTGGAATGGTTTTACATGAAGGTAGAATAGCTGAAATGAAAACAGGTGAGGGTAAAACACTTGTTGCGACACTAGCTATTGTTTTAAATGCTTTAAGTGCTAAAGGTGTTCATTTAGTGACAGTAAATGATTATCTAGCATCTAGAGATGCCATAGAAATGGGTGTACTCTATACCTTCTTAGGATTTTCTGTTGGAACAGTTCTTGAAAGTAATGCAACCCCAGAAGAAAAGATACAAGCATATTGTTGTGATATAACATATGGAACAAATAATGAGTTCGGATTTGATTATCTAAGAGATAACATGAGCTATTCAGCAGAGCAAATGGCTCAAAAATATCATAATTTTGTTATAGTTGATGAAGTCGATAGTATTTTAATTGATGAAGCAAGAACGCCACTTATAATATCTGGACCAACAAACAGAACGATGCAAGATTATGCAGATGCTAATGGTATAGCTCTAAAGTTAACAAAAGATGAGCATTTTACGGTTGATGAAAAAGACAAGGTAGTTCTTATTACAGAAGATGGAATCACTAAGGCTGAAGAACTTTTTGGGGTTGAAAACCTTTATAGTGTTGAAAATGCTTCTTTACCTCATGCTCTTGATCAAGCACTTAAAGCAAACTACTTGTTTGAAAAAGATGTTGATTATGTAGTTAATAGCGGTGAAGTTGTAATCGTTGATGAATTTACAGGAAGACTTAGTGAAGGTCGTCGTTTTAGTGAAGGACTTCATCAAGCACTAGAAGCAAAAGAAAAAGTTGAGATTAAAGAAGAAACCCAAACTCTAGCAGATATTACATTCCAAAATTACTTTAGAATGTATGATAAACTAGCTGGAATGACAGGAACAGCAGAAACAGAAGCTGCTGAGTTTGCTCAAATTTATTCATTAGATGTTGTTTCTATTCCTACAAATATACCAATAACAAGAGAAGACTTAAACGATTTAATCTACAAAACAGAAAAAGAAAAATTTAATGCTGTTATAGAGATTATAAAAAAATTATCTAAAACAGGTCAACCAATACTAATTGGTACTGCGTCTATAGAAAAATCAGAAGATTTACATGATGTTTTAAAGAAAGAAAAAATTGCCCATACTGTGTTAAATGCTAAAAATCACGAACAAGAGGGTGAAATTATTAAAAATGCTGGTGTTAAAGGTGCTGTAACTATTGCAACTAACATGGCAGGGCGTGGTGTTGATATCAAAGTAAATGCTGAAGTAGAAGAGCTTGGTGGTTTATATATAGTAGGTACAGAACGACATGAAAATCGCCGTATTGACAATCAACTTCGTGGTCGTAGTGGACGACAAGGTAATGCAGGAACTACACAATTTTACTTATCTTTAGAAGACAACCTCTTGCGTATTTTTGGAAGTGATAAAATTAAGTCTATAATGGAGCGACTTGGTGTTGAAGATGGAGAGTTTATAGAGTCTAAAATGGTTACTCGTGCAGTTGAAAAAGCTCAGAAAAAAGTTGAAAACATGCACTATGAGGGTAGAAAACAGATTGTTGAATATGATGATGTTGCAAATGAACAAAGAAAAATCGTATATAAATTTAGAAATCAGCTTCTAGATTCGGACTTTGATATAATTGAGAAGATTGATGAAGTTAGAGTTGAGTATGTTGACAATATTTTAAATAATTGTGATATTTTTGATGGTGGAGCAAGAGAAGACTTTAACCTTAAAAAATTACTTGAAGTTGTAAAAGAAGAGATAAATCTTGATCTAAGTTTACAAGATTATGAATCTTTAGATTTTGAAGAACTTCAAGAAAAAATCACAACTGAGATTAAAAAATCATACAATGATAAAATGAGTGTTTTAGAAGAACATATACAGCATGAAATAGCAAGAGAGTTGTATTTAAAAGAGTTAGATAATGCGTGGAGAGAGCATCTGTACTCCATGGATACTATGAAAACAGGTATTAGACTTCGTGCATACAACCAAAAAGACCCTCTTGTTGAGTATAAAAAAGAGAGTTATAATCTTTTTACAGAACTTATAAAAGATATTAAATTTAATACTATTAAAACTCTTCAAATTATTCAGTTTAGAATGGAATCTCCAGAAGATGAAGCGGCCGAGGTTGCTCAGCAGTTAGAGCTACAAAGAAAACTAGATGAAGCCGCAAGAGAACTTAACCATAAATCAAAAGACAATGAAAAAGTCAGCGTTAAAAAAGTATCAAGAAATGAACCTTGCCCTTGCGGAAGTGGAAAAAAATACAAACAATGTTGTGGTAAAAGTGGACCAAAAAAGGTGCTTTTGCTTCTTGAGTAAATCAATAGTCCCCTATCTTGTCAAGCGTTTTTTACGCTTTGACAAAGATCAGCCATTTATCTTTTTATCAGCACTTTTAGCATTTATGGGAATTACTCTTGGAGTAATGGTTCTTTTGATTGCTATGGCGCTAATGAATGGTTTCGATAAAGAATTTAGAAAAAAACTAACCATCATGAACTATCCTCTTACTGTAATTCCAAAATTTTATGGCGCAGTAAATGAAAATCTTTTACTTGATTTAGAATTAAAATTTCCAGATTTAAAATTTAGTCCTTATGTTCAGTCAGCTGTAATGGCAAGAAGTGGAACAAAACTAGAAGGTGGCTACATCTTTGGAGTAAACTTTAAAGATGAAGCTAAAGTAAATAGTATTTTAGCAAAAGCAATTAAAAATAGTAATTATTCAAAATTTGATGTGCTTATTGGTAAAAGTTTAAAAGAAGAATTTAATATATTTACAGATGATAGATTGATGTATATTTTTACTACTGTAGAGCCAGGTGGACTATCTATTACACCAAAGATAAAGCGATTTAAGGTTAAAGGTGTTTTTGACTCTGGATTAAGCGCTTATGACAAAGCCTACAGCTATACATCGCTCGCATCTATGCAAGCGATGTTGCATCTACCATCTAATCAGTTTGATGGAATACATATATTTTCAGAGAATCCTCATGATGATATTTTAAGAATCAAAGAAGTTTTACCAATGAGCGTTAGCATTAAAGGTTGGTGGGAAGATAATCTTAATTTTTTTGCGGCATTAGAGTTAGAAAAAGCATCTTTATTTATAGTTTTAATGCTTATTATACTTATAGCATCTATAAATATAATCTCATCTTTACTTATGACGGTTATGAATAGACGAAGTGAAATAGCTCTTCTTTTATCTTTAGGCGCAACTACAAGTGAGATAAAAAAGGTATTTTTATACCTTGGTATTGCGATAGGAATAGCGGGAATATTTTCAGGAGTTATTTTTGGTATGGGAGGCTTATGGATTTTAAGTAGTTTTGATATTATATCTTTGCCAAAAGATGTTTATCCGACGACCACGCTTCCTTTAGATTTGAGTTTAAAAGATTTTTTTCTTATAGTTAGTGGAGCATTTGTTATTGTAATTGCCTCATCATTTTATCCAGCAAAAAAAGCAAGTGAGGTTGATATTTTAACTGTTTTAAGAAATGAGTAAAACTATTTAGTTGGTTTTATTGTCATCTTTGCTATTAAAGAGATGAAAAGGAAATGTTAGAGCTCTAATTAATATGTTTAATGGAGCAATAACAATATCTTGAGCAATAAGACTTTTTATAGTTGGATCACTTAATTTACCCTCAATATTCATTGATGTAGATATAGTATCTCCATCTAAAAGTATAAATCCAACTACAGGTATTTTTGAAATACCACTTCCTAAGTCTGTTTTTAAATTTAAGTTTACATTTATAGTGTCGTATTTAAAACTTGCTTTTCCATTTCCTACAATATCTATTTCTTTAGAATCAAGAGCTATATGTTTAATATCTAAAATATCATCTTTAGAGTGAAAATTTATGTAAGCACTTTTTACTTCTAAGCCTTTTTTACTGTATCCAGGAAGAGAAAATGTTACTAGAGAGGGTATAGTGTTTACAAAAGCAAGAATATTGTTTAAAATTTTATAATCAAGTATCGTTGTTTCTTTGATGTACAAAAGACCATCGTATTCTTGTGTTGAGCCTGACATGGAAAAAGATAGCGTTCCATCTTTAAATTTTGATAAAGCAAATAAATTCTCCATAAATTTATCATTGAAATTTTCTCCAAATAGATAAAATTTCTTATCTTTTAGCTCAAAACCAGCATGTGCATTTTTATGTCTTAATTGTGCATTAACAACATTGTTAAAGTATTGTAGTTCGATATCATCAGAGATAGCACGCCTATCTTTAGAGATGTAAATATAGCTATCTTGCGCACTAAAGGTAATATTCTTAGATTCTTTTGAACTTTCTTTTTTGTTATCAAAGTACCTCACAACTTCATTTATATTTATTCCTATTTTTTTGGCTTCAATCTGAATATTTTTACTTATTTTTACATTTAAAACTTTGTTTATATTTAAAGAAATATCTTTTGTTTTATTGTCAATTTCACCTTTAATCGTATAGTTTTCTATTAGTTTATTTTTTAAAACGAGAAGTTTATATGGATATTTAGTTGTAGCAAGAAATTGAATGTTTTTTTGATTTATCTTTTTACTGATGGAAAAGCTACCATTACTTATGTTGTATTCTTGTAAAAGCTTAGAGTTTTTTGCTAAGTTAGAGATAGAGTTGAACTTTAGGTTCCATCTATTTTCTTTAAGAGTAAAATTCATATCAAACTTTTTTGAGATAATTTTAGTTTTAGTTTTATTTGAACTAAGCTCTAGTTTAATTATCTTATTTGAAGAAAATATCTCTCCTAAATCTTTATTTTTAAATTTAAATTTTTTTAAATCAATAGTTCCTTTTTCTTTTGTAAAAGAGAAGTTAGCACTTAGATGCGTGCTTGCTAGATTATCGACCTCTAATAAGGCATCTATGATATTGAAATTGGTATCATTTATTTCTATTTGCGCATCTTTGAGTAAATAGTTAAGACCATTCGCATCAAATCTTATATTTTCTTTTATTTTTATTTTTATTTTTTTATCGTATTGTACTTTTAGTAAGGCACTCGATTGTTTCATTGTAATATCAGCTAAAGCAAAACTCAATAGATCTATATCTAGACTTGCTCTACTTGGGTTAAGAGAAAAAGTACCAGAAGCATAAGCAGAAGCCAAGGTGCCAGTTTTTACATAAGTTGTAGGTATCGTTGCTACTAGTGTATTTAAGTCAAAGGGAAGTACAGCTTTGTCTAGTTCGATTGTCTTGTTCTTATAGTCCCATTTTGATTTTTTTATATTTATGGTATCTTGTTTGCCTGAAATAGTATAGATAATCTTAAGCGGTTTCTTGCTTTTTTTAAGTTTTAATCCAATGTCTTTAAAGTTTATATCCAAGACATCAAAGTTTATAGTTCCCTCTTTTTTACTTGCATTAAAATTAACATCAACATTTGCAGTGGCAATATCTTGATACTTCGAATACATTTTTTTAATAGTTACATCGTAGTTATTTAAAAATATACGGGCATCAAATATATCTATATCTAGTCCTAAGTAGTGAAAGTTTGCTTTTTTTGTATAAAAACTTCCTTTCGCTGCAACATCAATATTTCTTAGTCCTACCGTAATTTTTAAATCTGTATCAACAGTACCTTTATTTTGTAAAAAAGGTAAGTCTATCTTATAAGTTTTAAGTAGAAGCAAAAGGTCTTTGTTTAGACTTGCGTTAAACAATAAATGAATAGTTAAAAGTTCCTCTTTTTTAGTAAAGTCAATTTTTAACCAGCTTTTATTTAAGTAAAAACCATATTGATATGCTTTTCTTGGTCTTATAAATAAAATACCATTTTTAAACTCAAGTTCTGTAACCTTTGATAAAATAGGCTCTAGGGTAGGGTTATAAGTATATGCTAAGTCATGCACACTAGCGCCTATACGCAGGTTTTTTAAAGCATTTTTGAGATCATCATAGTTTAACCATCCATAAGCATATTGTAGTTCTGCTTTTGACATTTTTATTGCATCGTAAACCCAGTATTTGACTTCTTTTGGTATATCGAGCATCTCTATTGTGTGAGTAATGTTTTTAATACTTTTTTTAGAGTCTAGTTTATAAAAAAGTTGCTTTTTATTTGCTAGTGAGTAAAGTTTTAGGTTTATATCCTCATTTATATTAATATTTAGATTCGAGATTAATTCGCTATTTCCATGTCCTTTAAAAATTATATTTCCATCTATTTTAATCTTTCTTTTGAGGTCTTTAAATTCATCTATTTTTGCATTAAAAAAACCAGATTCAAAAAAAAGTGAACTTTTAAGTAAAAAATCTTTAGATGAAGCATTTAGATAACCATCTTCACCATCTAGGTATTTAAAAGAAGCTTCGATTTCATTAAAGTGTATTCTATTTATCTCTATTTTTTCAAACCAATTATCAAAAAGCATAATACCTTTAAATAGTTTGTTTGCTTTTGCAAAGTCGATTTTAGTTTGATTTTGATTAGATTTTTTAATTATTCTAATATCTTGGACACTAATATTTAACTTTTCATTCCATTTTATGTATAATTTGTTAATACTTACATTTGGTAATGATAAATTTTGAATATAGATACCATTTTGTAGTAAGATAAATAAAATAGAAAATGTGAGAAAAATGAATACTAAAGCGCTTACAATAATAAAATGGATTGTTGAAATTGTATTAATAATTGTTTTATCGTTCATGTATTACCTAAATCAGCCTGTTTCGACCCAAAAAGTTATTTATATTTCTGAGGGGTCTATTAATCAGATTATAACACAACTAAAGAATAGAAAATACAATGTTTGTAAATTAGATTCATTGTTATTAAGACTTATTGGCTCTCCGCAAAGTGGCTGGATAAATATAGGTGAAACAGAGATAACAAGAGGAGAATTTTTATATAAGATATCTCATGCTAAAGCAGCACTTCAAAATATCACTTTGATACCAGGGGAAACAACATATATTTTTTTAAAACAAATATCTTCTAAGCTAAACCTTGATTTTAAAGAATTACAAAAACAATACGCGATGCAAACAAAACAAAAAGAAGGTGCTTTTGTTCCAAATACATATAGATTGCCAATTGGTATTTCAGAAAAAGAGTTAATAAGGATTTTTCTTTATAATTCGCAAAAACAGATGAAAGAGCTTTCTATAAAACTTTTTGGAACATATAATGAAAAAAGATGGTTTCATTTTGTATCAATAGCTTCTGTAATACAAAAAGAATCAGCAAATATAGAAGAGATGCCTCTTGTTAGTTCAGTAATTTACAACAGAATTAAAAAAGGTATGAAATTGCAGATGGATGGAACACTAAATTATGGTAAGTATTCTCATATAAAAATCACTCCAAAAAGAATTAGAGAAGACAATAGCATCTATAATACATACAAAAACAGGGGTGTTCCAAGTGTCCCTGTTTGTAATGTTAGCTTTGATGCTATAAGAGCTGCTGTGTTTCCAGCTAAAACAAAGTACCTTTATTTTATGAAATCAAAGAGTGGAGGACATGATTTTTCATGTAACTATTCTACACATTTACGCAATATAAAGCGTGTTACAAAATGAAACATATTGAAAAAATAACTAAATCTTTTTAAATCTCTTAATCAAATATTGTTTATCTTAGTGGTATTATTCTGTTACAAAAATATAATACCAAACTCAAGGATAGAAAATGTCAAAAATTATTTGGACGAAAATTGATGAAGCTCCAGCTTTAGCAACTTATTCACTATTACCAATTGTAAACGCTTTTACTAAAGCAGCAGGCGTTGAAGTAGAAACTAAAAATATTTCACTTGCAGGTAGAGTTTTATCTAAGTTTCCTCAGAACTTAACAGATGCTCAAAAAATTGAAGATGAACTATCTAAGTTAGGTGAAATAGTGCTTCAGCCTGATGGAAACATTATCAAACTTCCAAATATTTCTGCATCTATTCCTCAGCTTATAGCATGTATTACAGAACTTCAGGGACAAGGTTATGATATTCCTTCTTATCCTGAATCTCCTAAAACAGATGAAGAAAAAAGTATTCAAGCTACTTACTCTACTTGTCTAGGTTCAGCGGTGAACCCTGTTCTTCGTGAAGGAAACTCAGACAGAAGAGCTGCCGTAGCAGTTAAAAACTTTGCTAAGAAAAATCCTCATAAATTAAAAGCTTTTTCACAAAACTCTAAAGCTTCTGTTTCTCATATGCAAAGTGGAGATTTTTATGGTAATGAGCAATCAATCATAAAATCAGGTGCAGGAACTGTTAGAATAGAGCTAAACGGAAACTTACTTAAAGAATTAACTGATATTCAAGATAAAGAAATCTTAGATGGTACATTTATGAGTGTTTCCGCTTTAAGAGAGTTTTTACAAGAAACAATCACAGATGCAAAAAAGCAAGGTATTCTTTGGTCATTACACTTAAAAGCAACAATGATGAAAGTTTCTGATCCTATCATGTTTGGTCATGCTGTTGAAGTATTCTTTAAAGATGTATTTGCTGAATTTGGTGAAGATTTAAATAGCGTTGGTTACAACTCTAACTTAGGTCTTGGCGATTTGTATAAAAAACTAGATAGTCTAGATGCTGATAAAAAAGCTAAAATTGAAAAAGCAATAATGAATGTATATTCTACTCAGCCAGCTATTGCAATGGTTGACTCTTCAAAAGGTATCACAAACCTACATGCTTCTAATGATATAATCATAGATGCATCTCTTCCTGTTGTTGTAAGAGATGGTGGTCAAATGTGGAATAATAATGATGCTCTTCAAGAGTGTGTTGCAGTTGTCCCAGATAGATGCTACGCAACTATGTATAAAATATGTATTGAAGATTGTGTTACAAATGGTCAGTATGATGTTACAACAATGGGTTCAGTTTCAAATGTTGGACTTATGGCACAAAAAGCTGAAGAGTACGGTTCTCACCCTACAACTTTTGAAATCTCAGAAGCTGGAACTGTTAAAGTTTTAGATACAGATGGTTCAGAGCTTATGAGTTTTGATGTTGAAAAAGGTGATATCTGGAGAATGTCTAGATCCAAAGATATTCCTATTAGAGATTGGGTAAGACTTGCTGTTGAGAGAGCTAGAATCGAAGGTGTTCCTGCTGTATTTTGGTTAGATAAAAATAGAGCACATGATGCAAATATGATTAAAAAAGTAAATGAGTATTTAAAAAATCATGATACTTCTGGATTAGACCTTCCAATAATGGCACCAGATAAAGCTATGACTTATTCTTTACTAAGAGTAAGAAAAGGTGAAAATACTATTTCTGTTTCAGGAAATGTTCTTCGTGATTACTTAACAGACCTTTTTCCAATATTAGAGCTTGGAACATCTGCAAAAATGCTTTCCGTAGTGCCTCTTATCAATGGTGGTGGACTTTTTGAAACAGGTGCAGGTGGTTCAGCTCCTAAACATGTTGATCAGTTTTTAAAAGAAGGACATCTTAGATGGGATTCTTTAGGTGAGTTTTTAGCTTTAGCTGAATCTTTACGCTTTATAGCAAAAAAAAATGATTCTAAAAAACTTAGTGTTGTTACTGCTGCTCTTGATAAAGCAAACAATAGTTACTTAGATAATAATAAGGCACCATCAAGAAAATGTGGTGAAAATGATAACAAAGCTTCTCACTTTTTCGTAGCTCAATACTGGGCAGATGCTCTTGCAAAACAAACAGATGATTCTGCTCTTGGGGCAAAATTTGCTCCAGTTGCTGCTGCACTAAAAGATAATGAAATTAAAATTCTTGAAGAATTACAATCAGTAGAAGGTAAAGCACAAGATATTGGCGGTTATTTTAATCCAGATATCGTAAAAGCTGAAGCAGCGATGCGTCCATCAGCTACTTTAAACGCTATAATTAAAGCGATATAGATAGACAGTTCAAAAGACTAAAAGGAAGGGCCATGAAAGGAAAAAGAGTAGGAATAGTAGGTGTTGGTAATGTTGGTTCATCAGTAGCTTATTCTTTAGCTATGAGTGGTTCTTGTCATGAAGTGATTATTCGAGCTATAGAAGTGGATAAGGCAAGAGGTAAGGCTCTAGACCTATCTCAAGCCGCTCAAGCCGCTAGAAAGCATACTGTGATTACTGTTGCTGAAACATTAGAAGATGTAAAAGATTGTGATGTTGTGGTTATAACAGCAGGAAGTCCAAGACTTCCAGGAATGAGTAGAGATGATTTACTTATCAAGAATGCAACTATAATGAGAGAAGTAATGAGTGTTATAAAAGTTTCTTCTCCAAACGCAGTTATTATCCCTGTATCTAATCCTTTAGATGCTATGGTTTATGTTGCACTTAAAGAAACAGGTTGGGATAGAAGTCGGGTTCTTGGAATGGCAGGTATTTTAGATAGTGCTAGAATGGCTCATTTTGTTTATGAAAAGCTAGGCTATGGAGCAGGGCAGATAAGATGTTCTGTGATGGGCGGTCATGGTGATGATATGGTTCCTCTTCCTAGATTTTCCACTGTAGCAGGTGTTCCTCTTACTGATCTTTTAACTTGGGATGAGATAAATGAGATAGTTGAAAAAACTAGAAAAGGTGGAGCGGAAATAGTTGGACTACTTAAAGATGGTAGTGCTTACTATGCTCCAGCTAAATCAACGGCTCTTATGGTCGAAGCAGTTCTTACTGATATGAAACAAATATATCCATGTGCGGTTATGCTAGATGGAGAATATGGCTACGATAAAGTTGTGACAGGTGTTCCTGTTATGATTGGTGCATGTGGTGTTGAAAAGGTCATTGAAGCCAATCTAAATGATGATCAAGACAGAAAATTTGCTAAATCTATAGGAAGTGTTAGAGAGCTTATAGATATTCTTTATTCAAGTGGTTTTTACGACTAAAAGTAATTAAGTTGTCATTTTTTGGCAACTTGATATAACTAAAAATTATACTTCACCCTTTCGTTTCGTTTCGTTACAAAAAAATCCTATTTCATTTACTTTCACCTCTTAAATATAAGTTTAATTTATATTTTGATATCCTACTGTGTTTTTAAAATTTAAGCGAATTATGGAGTGCTAAATGGATAATGTTTCAACAGATGTGCTTATTGTTGGTGGAGGACCCTCTGGTCTTGCAACAGCAATCGCTTTGGCGGACAAGCTGAAGCAACGAGGTGAAGACAAAAGAATAATGCTAATTGAAAAGGGAAGTTCAATTGGTTCTCATATACTCTCTGGGGCTGTAATTAGACCACAAGTATTTAGAGATTTATTAACAACAGGAGAATTTGATGGAATTCCATTTGATTCAAAAGTTGGTTCTGATAATGTGATAAAAATAAATGAAGATGGAAGTGATACAACACTACCTTTTCATCCACCATATATGTCAAATGATGGAAACTATATTGCTTCACTTGGAAAAATTTGTAAATACTTAGCAACACTAGCAGAAGATAGAGGTGTAGAAATCTATACAGGTTTTGCAGTAGATTCTGTAGTGTTTAATGATGAAAATAAAGTTATTGGTGTAAAAACTAAAGATACTGGTGTTGATCATCATGGTGTTAAACAAAAGAACTTTCAAGAAGGTACTACTATAGAAGCGGCTATTACAGTATTTGCTGAAGGAACTAGAGGTTCTGCAGTAAAAACAGTAATCCAAAGATTAAGTCTAGATGCTGGAAAAAACCCTCAAATATACTCTTTAGGTGTAAAAGAAATCTGGAAAGTTCCTGAGGGAAATATAGAAGCTGGTGCAGTTAAGCATACTTTTGGATATCCGTTAAAAGATAAAGAAGAGTTTGGTGGCGGTTTTATTTATGGTTTGAGTGAAAATAGAGTTGCTATTGGACTTGTTGTAGGACTTGATTATCAAGACCCAACTTTTGATATTCATGCAGCTATGCAAGTATGGAAAACTCATCCAACAGTTTCAAAAATCCTTGAAGGTGGCTCAGTTATAGAAGCTGGTGCAAAAACACTGCCTGAGGGTGGATGGAACTCAGTACCAAAATTTTATGCTGATAATATGATGATTGTTGGAGATAGTGCAGGATTTTTATCAACTTCAAGACTTAAGGGCGTTCACTTAGCGGTAAGATCTGGTATATGTGCAGCAACTACAGCGATAGAAGCGTTAGTAAGTAAAGACACAAGTGCCCAATCATTATCGATGTATGAAAAACTTGTAAATAGTAGTTTTATATATAAAGAGCTATATCCAACAAGAAACATGAGAGCAGTAATGCAAGACGGTATGGTTCTTGGTGGACTTAAAATGGGTCTTCAGCTTGTTACTGGTGGAGCTTGTCTTATGGTACCAAAAACAGAAGATGACTTTAAAACAACTAAAAAGCTTTCTGAATTCTCTAAACAACCATTTAAAGAAAGATTTGGTAGTAAACTAGAGTATGATAAAAAACTTACATTTGATAAAGTTACAACTGTTTACTATTCCAAAGCTATGCATGATGAAGTTCAAGTTCCTCATTTAGTAGTGAATGATCCTGAAAAATTTAAATCATCAAATATAGAAGAATATGGTTTAGCATGTGCATCTATGTGTCCTGCTGAAGTATATGAACTTCATACTGATAAAAAAAGTGGTGATAAATCACTTAGATTGCACGCTGAAAACTGTGTTCACTGTAAAACTTGTGATATTAAATCACCAAACAGTGGAATTACTTGGACTACACCTTATGGTGGCGACGGTCCAGACTATAATATGATGTAGAGTGGAGAAGATATAATATGGCTTTAACAATAATCAGTTTAATGAAACAAGTTCCATTACCATCTGAGATGAGAATGGGCGACGACGGTTTAATGGATAGAACGAAAGCGAAATCTATTATTAATATAGATTGTGGATATGCTTTAGAAGCTGGAATCCAAATGAAAAATGATAACCCAGATGCAAAATTAATTGTATGTTCAATGGGACCACCATCTTTTGTGGTTTCTTTGAAAAAAGCGATTTCAATGGGATATGATGAAGCGTATCTTTTAAGCGATAGAAAACTTGGTGGCTCAGATACTTATGCTACTGGTTTAGCAATTGCTACGATGTTAAAACATTTAGGTTTTGGTAAAGGTCTAAATGAAGATTTTATTATCGTTGCAGGAAGACAAACAAGTGATGGAGATACAGCACATGTTCCATCTCAAGTTGCAGAAAATCTTGGAATTCCTCAAGCTACATTTATTGAAGTTGCTTCTTTAACAGATGGATATATCGTAGCAAAAAGAATTATTGAAGGTGGTTATCAGATGATGAAACTACCTCTTCCTTGTACGCTTTCTTTTACTCCAACAGGGATTGACCCTAGACGCCCATCTTTAAGTGGTGCCGTAAAAGCTAGAAAGTCTGAAGTAAAAGTATTTAATATTACTGATATTAACTTAAGTGATAAAATGATTGGATTAAGTGGTTCACCTACTATTGTTGCAAAAGTTGCAAATATAGTTAGTGAGCGTGCTCCGATTAAGATGTGTGAAGGTCATGGAGAAGTTGAGTTAGTAGCAAGTTTGATTGAAAATATCAAATCTGGTAAAAATACAATAGAAGTAAAAGAGAAAAAAGTAAAAAAAGAAAAGAAAAAACCAGAAGGTTTTGAAGATGTTGACTTTAGAAAAGGTGCTTCTGGCATCTTGACTTGGGCAGAGGTTGTTAATGGAAAAATTTCTAGACCTTCTTTAGAGTTATTAACTCCAGCAAGAGATTTAGCTAAAGATCTTGATGAAGGTACAAAAGTAGTAACTTTAATTATAGGTAATGGCATTGATGATTTAGCTAAAGAGTTAATAGCATCTGGTTCAGATGAAGTAATAGTTGTAAATGATGAAAGATTAGAAGAATATAGAATCTTACCTTTTGCATCTATTTTTGCACAAGTTATTAAAGATAAAAACCCAGAAATTGCACTTTTTGCTGCAACAACAGCAGGTCGTGAACTTGCTCCTAGAATTGGTGTTAAGGTTGATGGTGGAGTTACAGCTGATTGTACTGCACTTGAGATCGGCGAACACTACGATAGAAAGAAAAAAATTAGATATTATCCAATATTAGAGTCAAGAAGACCTACTTATGGTGAGTCTAAGCTTGCAACAATTTTAGGTTTTGTTTGTCCTCAAATTTCTACTGCTAGAGCGGGAACTTTTGAAGTACCAACTTTAGATGAAAGCAGAGAAGGTATAGTTACATCTTTTACTCCAAAACTTATAGAAGATGATTTTGTAACAGAAATTATCCAAACTGTAAGAGGTGAGGGTGGTTTACAAAACTTATTTGAAGCAGATATTATTATTACTGGCGGTAGAGGTACTGTTAGTGATGAGATGCAATTAGTTAAAGATTTAGCTGCGGCATTAAATAAGCAAGGTGTTAATGCAGAATGGGCAGTAAGTCGTCCAGTTGTTGATGAGGGTTTAGCTGAGTATGCTAGACAAGTTGGACAAACTGGAAAAACTGTTAGACCAAAAATCTACATTGCAGTTGGTGTCAGTGGAGCAGTTCAACATATCGCTGGTATGAAAGAATCAGAAACCATTATTGCCATAAATCATAATGCAAAAGAAACAATTTTTGCTAATTCAGATTTCGGTATAGTTGGTGATTATGAAGATGTTTTACCAGAGCTTATAGCTAAGGTTAATGACGGATTTACATTCGGTCTTGAAGTTAAATAAAAGAATAAAAATTAACTGAGTAAAAACTACACATTTTTACATGTCTTGAAAAATAGATATATAAAATGTGTAGAATTATAAAAAGAGTGCTAAAATAATTTGAATACATTTTAGAGGTTAATTTTTTAAATTTATATTATGATAATTTTATCAAAAGGAGAATAATTGTGAATACGCGTATTGAAAAAGATACTATGGGTGAAATTCAAGTTCCAATAGACGCTTATTGGGCAGCGCAAACTCAAAGAAGTATAGAAAACTTTGCTATTGGCGAAGAAACTATGCCTTATGAGATTACAAGAGCATTTTCATTTCTAAAAAAATCTGTTGCTTTGGTTAATAAAGACTTAGGTAAATTAGATGGTAAAAAAGCTGATGCTATTGCAGCGGCAGCAGATGATATGTTAGCGGGTAAACTTGATGCTAATTATCCACTAGTTGTGTGGCAAACAGGTTCTGGTACACAATCAAATATGAACAACAATGAAGTTCTTGCTAATCGTGCAACAGAAATACTAGGCGGAGATTTTAGAACTGAGAAACTTGTTCATCCAAATGATGATGTAAATAAATCTCAGTCATCAAATGATACATATCCAACAGCTTTGCATGTAGCAGCAGTTATATCAGTAGAAACTCGTGTTTTACCTGCAATCGCTAAATTAAAAGCAACGCTAGAAGAAAAATCAGCAAAATTTGAATCTGTTGTAAAAATTGGTCGTACTCATCTTCAAGATGCAACTCCAATCACACTAGGTCAAGAAATTTCTGGCTGGGTTGAAATGTTAAATAAATGTGAAAAAATGGCAAAAGATTCTCTTGAAGCAGTTCGCGAACTAGCTTTAGGTGGAACAGCTGTTGGAACAGGTCTTAATGCACATCCAGAACTTGGAAAAAGAGTTGCAGATAAACTTACAGAACTTACGGGACATGATTTTATCACTGCTCCAAATAAGTTTCATGCTTTGACTTCTCATGATGCTCTAGTTTATTCTCATGGTGCGCTAAAAGCTTTAGCTGCTGACATGATGAAAATTGCTAATGATGTTAGATGGTTAGCATCTGGTCCTCGTTGTGGTATTGGTGAATTAGAAATTCCAGCAAATGAGCCAGGAAGTTCAATTATGCCAGGAAAGGTAAATCCTACTCAAGCTGAAGCTGTAACTATGGTTACTTGCCAAGTATTTGGTAATGATGTAGCTATTTCTATGGGTGCTTCTCAAGGTAACTTTGAGCTAAATGTTTATAAGCCTGTAATCGCATTAAATTATTTACAAAGTTGTCGTTTATTAGCGGACAGCATTACTAGTTTTAATGATCATTGTGCAGTTGGTTTAGAACCTGTTGCAGATAAAATAGATTTTTATCTTCACAATTCATTAATGCTTGTTACTGCTTTAAATCCACATATCGGTTATGATAATGCGGCAAAAATTGCAAAAACAGCTCATGCAAATAATTCAACTTTAAAAGAAACAGCGATAGACTTAGGTTTATTAACAGCTGAAGAGTTTGACAAGTATGTTATACCAGAGAATATGATTGCACCAAGTGCTTAACACATTTAAAAACAAGGAGAATAGATGAATATACATGAATATCAAGCGAAGCAAGTTTTTGCTAAGTATGGCATACCTGTACCTAAAGGTATAATGGTAGAAAGCGTTGATGCTGCAGTTGAAGCTGCAAAAGAATTAGGTGGTCCTGTTTGGGTTGTTAAAGCTCAGATTCATGCAGGTGGTCGTGGTCTTGGCGGTGGTGTTAAACTTGCTAAATCAATAGACGAAGTAAAAGAACTTGCTGAAGAAATTTTAGGAATGACTTTGGTTACTCATCAAACGACTGCTGAAGGTAAACTTGTTCAAAAACTTTATATCGAAGATGGTGCAGATATAAAAGAAGAGCTATATCTTTCTGTTGTTCTTGATAGAAAATTAGAAATGCCTTTAATTATGGCTTCTACTGAAGGTGGAATGAATATTGAAGATGTTGCAGCTAATACTCCTGAAAAGATTATAACAGTACCTATTGATCCAGCAATTGGTTTTCAGGGCTTTCATGGTCGTCAATTAGCATTTGGTTTAGGTATCACGGATAAAGGTGAGCAAAAAAATATTATCACTTTTGCAAAAAAATTATTTAAACTATATATGGAAAATGATGCAGAGATGATTGAAATCAATCCTCTTGTTAAGACTGGTTCAGGTGAATTCATAGCACTAGATGGAAAAATGGGCTTTGATAACTCTGCTCTTGGGCGTCAACCTGAAATTGAAGCTATGAGAGATTTAACTGAAGAAGATGCAGACGAGTTAGAAGCTGCTAAATATGGTCTTTCTTATGTAGCACTAGATGGTGAAATCGGTTGTATGGTAAATGGTGCTGGTCTTGCGATGGGTACTATGGATACAATTAACTATATGGGTGGAACTCCAGCTAACTTTTTAGATGTTGGTGGAAAAGCTAATGCTGAAACAGTTGCAAAAGGGTTTGAAATAATTCTTAAAAACAAAAATGTGAAAGCTATTTTTGTTAACATTTTTGGTGGTATTGTTCGTTGTGATCGTATCGCAAATGGTATTATTGAAGCTACTAAAATAACAGATGTTAGAGTTCCTGTTGTTGTTAGACTAGATGGAACAAATGCACCAGAAGCTGCAGAGATTCTTAAAAATGCTAACATTGCAAACTTAATTGTTGGTAATGATTTAGGTGATGGCGCAGCTAAAGCTATTGCAGCTGCAAAAGGAAACTAATGTCAATTTTAGTAAATAAAGATACAAAAGTAATCGTTCAAGGTTTTACAGGTAAAGAGGGTACTTTTCATGCTGAGCAATGTTTAGCGTATGGTACTAAAATTGTTGGTGGTGTTACGCCAAACAAAGGTGGTCAAGTACATTTAGGTAAACCAGTTTTCAATACAGTTTCTGAAGCTGTTTCTACAACTGGCGCTACTGTTTCTATGATTTTTGTTCCACCTGCATTTGTTGGAGATGCTGTAATGGAAGCTGCAGAAGCTGGAATAGAACTTGCAGTAATTATTACTGAAGGTGCACCAGTTAAAGATATGCAAGCTGCTAAAGCTCATGCAACTAAGCATGGTATGATGACTATTGGACCAAATTGTCCAGGTATTATCACTGCTGAAGAGTGTAAAATTGGAATTATGCCTGGTATGGTTTTCAAAAAAGGTAGTGTTGGTCTGATTTCTAAATCAGGTACATTAACTTATGAAGGTGCAAATCAAGTTTGTAATGAAGGTTATGGTATTACAACTGCTGTTGGTATTGGGGGAGATCCAATTATTGGTCTTTCATACAACCAACTTTTACCGATGTTTGAAGCAGATCCAGATACTAAAGCAATCGTTATGATTGGTGAAATTGGTGGAGATCTTGAGATTCAAGCTGCTAAGTTAATCAAAGAACAAATTACTAAACCAGTCGTTGCATTTATCGCAGGTCAAACTGCACCAAAAGGTAAAACTATGGGTCATGCTGGAGCAATAGTTTCTGGTTCTGCTGGTACTGCAAAAGAAAAGATGGATGCACTTGAAGCTGCTGGCGTAACAGTTGTAGTTTCTCCTGCTGATATTGGAAAAGCAATCGCAGAGGTTATGTCTAAGCTAGACTAATATTATAAATTCTAATATTTATATAAGAAAAATAGTCTATTTTAGGAAAAACTTATAAACAATTAGCTACTCTTTGGTTTTAAAAGAGTAGTGGATACAAATTAATTTGTATCAAACAATATAGGAGAATAAATGGGAACTTTTAAGACTGTAAATCCTGGTAATCAACCAGTATGGGTAAACACTAGCAACTGTAAAGCATGTGACATTTGTGTTTCTGTATGTCCATCAGGCGTACTTTCAATGCGATATGAAGTATCTTCAACACTAGGTGCAATGATTTCTATTGAGCACCCAGAAGCTTGTATTGGCTGTTCTGAGTGTGAATTATCATGTCCAGATTTCGCTATATATGTAGCAGATAGAAAAGAATTAAAAGAAGCTGGTTTAAGCTTTGCAAAACTTACTGACGAAGCTAAAGCTCGTCAAGAAGCTATAAAAGCAAATAACTACTATTCAATAGAGCAGGGAGCAAGATAATGCCAAGAGAAGTTATAGGAAATGGAAACGAATTAGCTGCTGAAGCTGCTATTGATGCTGGATGTATGTTTTATGGTGGTTATCCATTAACACCATCAAGTGAAATCATGCATGTGTGTTCTGACCTTTTACCAAAAAAGGGTGGTGTTTCAATCCAAATGGAAGATGAAATAGCTGGAATTTGTGCTGTTATTGGTGCTGGCATGAGTGGAGTAAGAGCACTTACTGCAACATCTGGTCCTGGTATCTCACTTAAGGCTGAAAATTTAGGTCTTGCTCAAATGGCAGAAGTACCTTTAGTGTGTATTAATGTTATGCGTGGTGGTCCATCTACTGGTCTTCCAACTCGTGTATCTCAAGGTGATGTTGCTCAGGCAAAAAATCCTTCACATGGTGATTACAAATCAATTACTTTATGTGCTGGTAGTCTAGAAGAGTGCTATACTGAAACCGTAAGAGCATTTAATCTTGCAGATAGATTTATGCAACCTGTATTTGTACTTTTAGATGAAACTATTGGTCATATGCATGGAAAAGCGATTATTCCTACTGAAGAAGAAGTTGAAGCTGGAATAGTACCAAGAAAAAAATTCGATGGGAAGCCTGAAGATTATTTTCCATACGAATGTGAGCATGATGAGCCTGCTGTTCTTAACCCAATGTTTGAAGGTTATAGATATCACTTTACAGGTCTTCATCATGATAAAAATGGTTTCCCAACTGAGGAAATTGAAACATGTAGAAAACTGATTCAAAGACTAGAAGATAAAGTAGAACTTCATAAAGATGAAATTGAGTCTTATGAAGAATTTGAAATGGCTGATGCGGAAATCATGATTATTGCTTATGGTTCAGTTTCTCTAGCTGCAAAAGAAGCAATTCGTCACTTAAGAAAAGATGGTATTAAAGCTGGTTTATTTAGACCGATTACATTATGGCCTTCTCCAGCTGACAAAATGAGAGAGCATGCAAGTAAAATTAAAAAAGTTTTAGTTGTAGAGCTTAATATTGGTCAATATAGAGATGAAGTACAGCGTGCTACATCAAGATTAGACATAGATGGTTTATTTAAAGTTAATGGTAGACCAATATCTCCTTATGAGATTGTAAATAAAGTAAAGGAGTTATAAGATGGCATTTAATTATGAAAAATATTTAAGACTTCAAAAAATGCCAACACTATGGTGTTGGGGTTGTGGAGATGGTGTTATTCTTAAGTCGTTTGTAAGAGCTATTGAGAAACTAGGTTGGGATCAAGATGATATTTGTCTAGTTTCAGGAATTGGTTGTTCTGGAAGATTTTCTTCTTATGTTGATTTTAATACAGTTCATACAACTCATGGTAGAACAATAGCTTATGCAACTGGTATTAAATTAGCCAATCCAACTAAAAAAGTTATTTGTGTTGCTGGTGACGGTGATGCACTTGCTATTGGTGGTAACCATACTATTCATGGTTGTAGAAGAAATATTGATATTACTTTTATTATTATCAATAACTTCATCTATGGTTTAACAAATTCTCAAACTTCGCCTACTACACCTAAGGGTATGTGGACTGTAACTCAAAAAGCTGGTAATATTGATCCAACTTTTGATACATGTAAGCTTGCTATCGCTTCTGGAGCTTCTTTTGTTGCTAGAGAAACTATGATAGAGCCTAAGAAACTTGAAAAAATGTTTGTTAAAGCTATGGAGCATAAAGGTTTTTCAGTTGCGGAAGTACTTTCAAACTGTCATATTAACCTAGGTAGAAAAAATAAAATGGTTTCTGCTATGGAAAATCTTGACTGGATAAAGAGTATTTCTCTTGCTAAAAAGAAATTTGATGCTTTAACTACAGAAGAACAGATTAACTTGCTACCACTTGGTATCTTACATGAAGATAAAGATGCTGATGAGTATTGTGATATGTATGCAGAAATTCAAAAAGTACATCAGGGTGAAAGAAAAAAAATCACTCAAGATGACTTTGTGAAAAAGATATAAGGAGATACAATGTCTAGAACTTTAATGAGATTTACAGGTGTTGGTGGACAAGGTGTTCTTCTTGCTGGAGAAATTTTTGCTGCTGCGAAGATTAAAACTGGTGGTCATGGATTGAAAACTGCAACATACACATCACAAGTTCGTGGTGGACCAACTGTTGTTGATATTCAACTTGATGATGAAGAAATTTATTATCCGTATGCAAACGAAGGTGACATTGGTTTCATGCTTTCAGTTGCTCAAGTTAGTTATAACTCTTTTAAAAATGGCGTTAAGCCAGGTGGAACAATCGTGGTTGATCCTAACCTTGTTAAACCAACTGATGAAGATAGAAAAACATGGAAGATTCATGAAATTCCAATTATTACAATCGCAAAAGAAGAGGTTGGTAATGTAATTACTCAATCTGTTGTTGCTCTAGCAATTGCAAATACAATGATGGATGCTCTAGATAAAAAAGTTTTAATTGATACGATGCTTTCTAAAGTACCAGCTAAAGTTCATGAAGTAAACAAAAAAGCTTATGAGCTTGGTGAAAGTTACGCTAAAAAAGCTATGGCTTAATTAGTTTAAACTTTAAAGGCAATCATTTATTTGATTGCTTTTTTTTTAATTTAAAATATAATATCAATTAGTATTATATTTTAATACTGTCCCAAAAAAACTCAACATGCTTTTCAAAAATGGTTGAAAGGGCAGTGGTGGAATCATTATCAAACCTCATAAGCGTTATTTGCAGCCTGATATAAAAAAGGGTTGATAAAAATTCATAAGAAATCATCATGGGGTCTTGTGATTTAATAATAGAGTTCTGCATCATAATAAAGAAAGCCTCTGACAATACTTTGATATTCTTAGCATGAAATTCACTCATAAACTGCTCTCTAAGCTCTTTGTTGGCAAAAAGTTCTATCATGAGTAGTCTAAACATCTTCTCGCTGCTCTTGTCAAAAGCAAGTAGCTTATACTGCATTGTAAAGTTTTGCACAAATCCTTTGCCTTTAAGTGCTTCTTCTTGTATATTTAAGTCCTTAGAAGAGAAGGGCGAACTAAAAATATCTTTTGCTACATCTAAAAATATTTCCTCTTTGCTAGCGTAATGATTATAAATGGCACTCTCTCTTATACCAACTTCTTTAGCGATTTTTCTAATACTAGCACCTCTATATCCTAACTCTGAAAATAGGGTAGTTGATACTTTTAATATCTTCTGCTTTGTTCCATTTTTTCTACCAAGTGTCGTATTTTCAGTCATTTTAAGCCTTTATATTAATAATGAACAAGTGTTAACTTAATAGGTATTATATATGAACAGTTGTTAATATAAGCTTATGCTTAAAAGAACAACCGTTCACTTCGTACTCGTTTAAAATGAACAGCTGTTCATTGCCTACAAAAACTTCTCTAAAGGAAATGTTTAGTATTATTTCAATAGGTATAGTGGATAGATACTTGTCTTACAAGAGGAAAGTCCGAGCTGCTATAAGACAGTGTTCCATTTAACAAATGGCCGTAGTAATACGAGGGAAAGTGCAACAGAAAATAGACTTCTATCGTTAAGATAGTAAAGGTGAAAAGGTGGTGTAAGAGACCACCAGTTTCTATGGCAACATAGAGAGCTTGTAAACCCAACATGGCAGCAAGAAGTAGATGGTCAGCGTCTTATAATGCTACTGCTTCGCTAGAAACACTATGTAAATAGTGTAGTAGATTAATGCTATCAAAACAAGGGAACTGCTTTTTGCTTTGCAAAAAATATTTCTTTGGAAAACAAAACTCGGCTTATAGCTATACCTAAAAATACTAATTAATATTAAAAACAAGTGCTGCAGTTAAAGTAGAGCAGCAGAAGCAATTTTCAAGAGAATTTACATTATGTTAACCATAATATACATATAATTAAGGGGGTAGTTGATATGAGAACTAATATGTTTGTTTCTATTTTATTTATATTGCTAAGTTTTTCTAGCCTAAACTCAAGTGAGTTTAGCTTTAGAAAGTATAATCATGTAAAACTATTTTACTTTGATAATACAGCAGATGCTATTGAGTTATCTATAAAATATAATTTACCTCCAGCTTCTATCTTGGCTATTGCAGGATTAGAGTCTGGATATGGAAGTGGTTATGTATCTCAAATAACTGGCAATATCCTCAGCTTAGGAGCTTTTAAAAGCGATAGAGAGCTTCCAAGTTTGTATCTGCCCTACTCTAAATCAAAAAAGATGGTTATTTTTGATCCAAAAGAAATTAAAAAATATCCAAAAAAAGATTTAGTATGGAAGCAAAGAGATAAAAGTTTAAAAAGAGATTATAGACCTTCACCTTACGCAGGAACTACTAAAAAGCTAGAACTGCTACTGTATGATGATATCTTGAAAAAACAAGCAACAAGAGCATGCCTTAATGATTTTGCTACAAGATGGATAGTAAGTAGTTCCAATGTAAGAGCCTTTAATGAAGCTAGACTTTGGCTAGATAAGGTTGTGGAGGAGAAAGGGAAAGAGATTCTTTTTACAAAAGAGATAAATTTAGAGTTTATAGCAAAGATAGGCGGACATCCCCACTCTTTTAACTATAGAAAAACTTGGCCAAAAAAAGTTAAACTTATTATGAAAAAAGTAGGACTTGTAAAATTAACAAATGATATGTATTTTAAATTAATGAATTTCGATACTGCTTGGAGCAATAAATGAGTAAAAAAGAACAATTAATAAAAGATATACAACTATTGCTAAACTCATATGATGATGAAAATACAACAGATATAAATCCGAATTTGTTAAAGTTCATGGATGAAAACACACTAGTTAACATCATAGATTCTCTATTGAAACAAAAAGAAGATTTATTAGAATATAACACGCAATGGCTTGAAAAATTTAAAAAATATGATATTTAGTGATTTGTTGAATTTTCAACACCTTTAAATTAATATTTTTAAACAATTTTTTATGCGCCTAAAAAGCCTATTTTTAGGCTATTTCATCACTTTATACTATTTTGTAGTGCTGTTTTTATTTCATTTGTTACCAAAATATCTATATAATGTTGCTATTATTTAACACAAAAGGTATCAAAATGGCAAATATAGATTTAGTTCAACTAACGGGACAAACCAAAAAATTAACTGCAATGATAGTTGAAGATGAAAAAGTTACAAACGAACTTTTGAGTTCTACATTTAAGAACTTCTTTTCTGATGTTTATTCATGTTTTAACGGAGAAGAAGCTCTAGCTATATATAATAAAGTGAAACCAGATGTTGTTTTTGTTGATATTATTATGTCTGGAATGGATGGCATAGAGCTTTCGCGTAAAATTAGAGAAATTAATCCAAATCAAATTATTATTGTAATTTCTGCAAGTAATGACATAGAGAAAATTTCTGAATCAATAGAAGTTGGAGTAAACAGTTTTATTCAAAAACCAATAGACACTAAAAAAATTATCGAGCTTTTAACAAGCGTAATAGCTATGATTACTAAAAAGAGAAAAATTGAAACAAAAACTTTTTCTATCTCTCTTCCTCTTGATCTTTATGACTTAGTTAATGACAATGCAAAATCAGAAAGCATCTCTAAAAATGCAGTTATCATTAGAGCACTTAGAGGTTTTTACGAGTAAAACAACTAAATAGTTTAATAGTCGTTATTATTTTATGCTTTATTAAGATATAAATCAATATAATTTCGGCTCACATATATGTGGCCCCGTCGTCTAGCGGTTAGGATCCATGGTTTTCATCCATGTTACAGGAGTTCAATTCTCCTCGGGGTCACCACTTACATACAGATAAACAATCAAAAAATAATTTAGGAATTTTTAATGCTACGATTTGCACCAAGTCCAATAGGCGATATGCATATAGACAACCTTCAAGTTGCGTTATTTAACTATATAGTATCAAAACAAAAAAATGAAAATTTAATTGTTCGCATAGAAAATACAGGTAAAAATATCAATGTAAATGATAAAGAAATTCTTGAAATTCTCTCTCTCTTTGATATAGAATATACTCAAGTAATATATCAAAGCGAAAATATTCGTTATCACTCAGCTATGGCACTACAGCTCATGCATGATAAAAAAGCCTTTAGTTGCTTTTGCTCAAATCAATGGCTAGAGAAAAAAGAAAAAGAAGCAAAAGAGAATAAAAAAGCATATAGATATGATGATGCTTGTCGAAATCTACCAGCTGAGCTTGTTATCGATAATACTAATCCTTTCACCATAAGAATAAATAGACCAGATGAGAGTTTTGAGTCAGATGCTATTGATAGTTTTGTCCTTATGAATCAAGAAAAGACACCAACTTATAACTTTGCTTGTGCTGTTGATGACATGCTTAGTGATATTTCTATTGTTATTACAACCCAAGAGCATATAAGTAATACCTCAAAACAAAACCATGTTAGAACTTCTCTTGGCTATGAGAAGAAGATACAGTATGTGTATATCCCTACAATTTTAGATACTTTTAGTGTTAAATGGTTATTAGAAGAAGGTTATCTTCCCTCAGCTATTTCAAATTATTTAATATCAATGGGAACTAAAACTCCTCAAGAGATTTTTAATGTCAAAGAAGCGATAGAATGGTTTACAATTGAGGATATATCTAAATCCCCTACTCACTTTAGTATAGAGCTTTTAAAGCAAATAAACAAAGAACATTTGAAAAATTTAGACGACACTGAGATTTCAAGATATGTTGGATTTGCAGATGCAGATATAGGTAAACTAGCTAAGGTTTACTTAAAAGAAGCAAGAACAACAAAAGAGCTTAAATCAAAGATAGAACCTATTTTCGCTACAAAAAATATTCCACAAGAGTTTATGGAGTCTTCAAAAGTATTATCACAGACTATTAAGAATGCACCATTTTTTGAACAATACAGCGATTTTAAAAAGTATATCATTGAAAATTCTGGCTTAAAAGATGAAAATTTATTTGAGCCTTTACGATATCTACTTACTGGTGCTAGAAATGGTCCAGATATTGCTGATGTATATAAATACATAAAAAATTATATAGGAGAAATTATAAAATGAGCTCTTTAGGCGTAACAATTTTAAAACTTGGAGGTCTGTTTACAGGCATAATAGAGATGTATATCTGGGTAATAATTATAGCAGCACTACTAAGTTTTGTTAATCCTGACCCTTTCAATCCTGTTGTTCAGTTTTTATATAGAGTAACAAACCCCGCATATGTTTTTGTAAGAAGATTTATAAAGACAAATATTATGAATGGCATTGATTTGGCACCTTTAATCATCATTATAGGACTAAATGTATTGGTTATTTTAATAGACTACCTCTTCGTGCTTATTGCGAGTTCTTTATAGAAGTGTTTGATGTTTAAAGTAATATTTTTACTTACTTTTATACTCGCATCTATAGATGCGAGTATAACACTTCAAGATATTAACTCTAAGCCACCAAGCCGTGCTAAAAACTTTATGATATGGCAGTATCTAAAACAAGATATAAGCCCATCTCAAGCTGACAAAGCCTACTCTCAAGTCAAAGGCAAGAGCAGAAAGCTATTGCGTCTTTATGCAAAAAAAACAAACAACAAAAAAACAAAAAAGAAAGTATCTTGTATTAACAGAAGAGATTTACTCTCCATTAAAAATAAAAAGTGTTTAGAATTGGCTTTTTCTCCTTATAAAACTTTAGCTTTAAGCAAAAAACAAAGAACTAAGCTATCTAAACGAATTACATCAAAATCAAAAAAAGAGTTATTAAAAATTCAAAATGAGCCCTACTCTCAAAAAGCTTATGCAAAATACAGTAGCGATACTATTTTGACACTTTTCCTGAGTACAACTAGAAATCACAGAAGAAAGCATTTAAACCTCTACTTAACCCAAGAGTTTGTAAATAAACTTTCTTCTTCCTGGAAGATTTCTAGGTTTATCAAAATTGTCACACATGACAATCATTTAAATAGGCTCCAAGTATCATTATTAAATATTGATAGTAAAAATTTAAACTCAAAAAGTAACTTTTATTTAGCTCTAAATCATCTCAAACATTCAAATGAAGACCAAGCTATACAGTATTTTCACATATCTATGTTAAAAGCTAAAAAGAAAATAGATAGAGATAAAAATAATTTTTGGATGTATAAAGTAACAAAAAATAAGAAATATTTAGACAGCTTAATGCTTAGTGGAGATATCAATATATATACTCTTTACGCAAGTGAAATAACAAACAAAAACTTTTCAAACTACTTTAGTGCTGTAGAAATAAATGATAATAAACATGAAAAAGACCTTCAAAATCCATTTGAATGGTCGCAAATACTTCAAGAGATCAAAAATACACCAAAAGAAGAACTTTATCAACTTTCTCAAAAATATATGGAACTAGAGATGGTTCCTGTTCAAACTTTTATATTGGAAAAAGCTTTTGGGTTTAACATGCATGGTTATGTCATGCCTTATGATAGGTATTTAAGAGAAGTTACTACTGATAAAAAGGCATTAGTGTATGCAATAATGAGGCAAGAAAGTCAGTTGATTCCATCTGCCCTATCTAGGTCTTACGCACTTGGTTTAATGCAAATAATGCCTTTTGTGACAGATGCCATAAGTAAAAATATTAAAAATCCAATACAAAATTATGATGAAATGTTTATTCCTAAGAATAATATAAACTATGCTCTAAATCATCTAAAATGGATGCAAAAATCACTTTACCACCCTCTTTTCATGGCTTATGCATACAATGGGGGAATGGGCTTTTTTAGAAAATATTTAATGAAAGGCAATTTTAACAGCGGTAAATACGAACCATTTTTAAGTATGGAAATGATGGCTAATAGCGAAAGTAGAGAATATGGTAAAAAAGTTTTAGCAAATTATGTGATGTATAAAAAAGTCTTAGGAGAAGATATCTCTATTGTTCATCTTTTTGAAATACTAACTTATCCGAAGATGACAGACCGCTTTCGAGCGCAAGGTTAAGGGTACTATTTACATCTTTTTTATAAGCTAAAAGATAATATCTTTGCCACTCATTTTTCACAGATGCTAGATAAGAAAATTTATTTTCATTTGAAAGTTCTTCTACTTTTATAGGCAGTTTATTATTAAGTTTTATTGTTAGTTTTATATCATCTGTACTATTTGGGTTATACATCTTTTTTTCATCTTTTAAATATAAAAAAACATAAAAATATTCATTTACAGTATATATATTTGGGTAAACTTTATTTAGGTATATTGCAGAAACTATGCCGTCAATATTTTCACCAGTTTTCACCTTAGAACTTTGAGAGTTTGCAGCACTTAGTTCTTGCGTTTTTTGCATGTTAAACTTGGAAAAAGCATTTTTGTCTGCGCATCCAAAAAAGAGTAAAGAAAAGATTATAATTGGTAGAGTATATTTCATTAGGGAATTATAGCTTATTAAACAAGTTTTTAATGAGTATTTTGTATAATCACTAAAATTTTATATAAAGATAAAAAGTTGAAAAAAAGATTAGCAGTTGCATTTACAGGTCCATCAAACAGCGGAAAAACTACTCTTATATTAAAAGTTGCAAGAAAGCTGATACATGAGTATAAAAAAGAAGTAGCAATCATCAAACATGACCCAAGTGATAAGGCAAGTTTTGATGTTGTTGGTAAGGATAGTTATAAATTTTCTGATACTGGCGCAGAAGTTATTGTAACCTCCCGGCTAGAACAACTTACTTCTCAAAAAGAAATAAAGATTTAGATGAGATGATTCGTCTGTTTGATAAGTTTGATATTTTGTTGGTTGAAGGCTTAAAAACTTTGCCCTTACCACGAATTAGTATATTTAGAGATAGATTAGATAGTGATTATTTTCCATACATGAATGCTTTAGCGATTGATGATAGTATTAATACGCAAGAGTATGATATCCCAAGTAATGTGGATATATTGGACTTAAATAATTGCGAAGATATAATATCTTGGATACTTAAAAATGCGAAGGAAGTATAAATGACAGATATATTTGAAGCGATTCAAAAAACAGCAAAAAGAATTAAAGTAGCCATAGATGTAAAAGATATAGGCTATTCACAACAAGCAAATGCATCTGGAGAAACTCAACTTCAACTTGATATTCAATGTGATATGATAATCGAAGAAGAGTTTTCTCAAGTATCTTCAATTCATACTATTGCAAGTGAAGAAAAAGAAAAAGAGATGCTACTGCATGAAGATGGTAAGTATTTTATCGCTTATGATCCACTAGATGGTTCTTCTTTGGTTGATGTTAACCTTAGTGTTGGTTCTATCTTTGGCATCTATGAAAATGCTTTTGGTGCGAAAAATATGGTGGCATCTTGTTATGTTGTTTTTGGTCCTCGTGTTGAGATGGTTTTTGCTCACAACAAAACAAAACTTCACCTACTTCAAGGTGAAGTTTTTGAATTTGTAAAAGAGATACGCCTAAATGAAAAAGGTAAACTAAATGCTCCTGGGGAACTCAAAAAAATTGGCCAAGTTATCATAAAGAGATGGTAGATGGACTATTCGCTGAAGGTTATCGTCTTAGATACTCAGGTGGAATGGTTCCAGATTTACACCAAATCTTACTAAAAGGTGGCGGTCTTTTTAGCTACCCTGCTACAAGTGATATGCCAGATGGAAAACTTCGTAAACTTTTTGAAGTTTTCCCTTTTGCTTTTATATACAACACAGCTGGTGGAGAGGCAATCGATGGTAAAGTAGATCTGATGGAACTTGGACACAAGCATATTCATGATACTTCACCATGCTTTTTTGGCTCAAAGTATGAGATAGCTAGAGTAAAAGAAGTCTATGCAAGAAACGCATAATAAACCGGTAGATAAGTTTGAACTTCATCTCGATGAGATGATAAAAGAACTTCAAGCTTGTCAAAAAGAAAATAATTTAAAAACTTGCAGCATCTGTGAAAAATATTTGACTTGCAAATTAAGAAATGATTATATAAAGTCTGTTTACAATAGTATGTCTAAAGGCGAAACAGGCGGATTTGAATTTTGATAATAAATAAAATTAAGGAAGATAATTTTGAGTAAATATATAACAACACCTATCTACTATGTTAATGGGGAGGCTCATATTGGGCATGCTTATACAACTTTTATTGCTGATACTATGACTAGATATGAGAAACTAAAAGGAAATGATACTTACTTTTTAACTGGAACTGATGAGCATGGTCAAAAGATTGAAGAATCTGCACAAAAGAACAACAAACCTACTCAAGAATTTGCAGATGAGATAAGTGCAACCTTTAAAACATTATGGGATGAGTTCGAGATAGATTATGATAAGTTTATAAGAACAACAGATGCTGATCATAAAATAGGTGTGCAAAAAGCCTTTGAAGTCATGCATGCTAAAGGCGATATTTATAAAGATTTTTATGAAGGTCATTACTGCGTAAGTTGTGAAACTTTTTTCCCAGAAACACAACTTATAGATGGTGAGTTTTGTCCTGATTGTGGCAGAGCAACAAGTACTGTAAAAGAAGAGAGTTATTTTTTTAAATTATCAAAATATGAAGATGCCTTGCTAAAGCATTATGAAGACAATCCTGATTTTATTCTTCCTCGTTCTCGTGCAAATGAAGTGATAAACTTCGTAAAAGGTGGACTTCATGACCTTTCTGTGACTCGTACCTCTTTTACTTGGGGTGTTAAACTTCCAGATTCTATGAATGATAAAAATCATGTTATGTATGTTTGGCTAGATGCTTTGATGAACTATATCACAGCTTTAGGGTATGGAAAAGATGAAGAAAACATGAAGTATTGGCCAGCATCTACACACTTTGTAGGTAAAGATATTCTTCGTTTTCACGCTATTTACTGGCCAGCATTTTTGATGAGCCTTGGCTTGCCTCTTCCTAAGCATATCGGTGTTCATGGTTGGTGGACAAGAGATGGTGAAAAAATGAGTAAGTCTAAAGGAAATGTCATCTCTCCTAAAGAAGTTTCAGATGCTTATGGTGTTGAAAACCTAAGATATTTTATGCTCAGAGAAGTTCCTTTTGGTCAAGATGGAGATTTTTCTCAAAGAGCTTTTATAGATAGAATAAATTCTGAACTTAGTAACGATTTAGGTAATCTTTTAAATCGTATCATTGGAATGAGCGGAAAATACTCTGATTTTGAGATCGATAGTGCTAATGTTGAACAATATCACTCAAAAGAACTAGATGCCATGAATGAAGCTTTAAATAACCTAGATGCTTTTATGCAAAATATGCAAACGCACAGATACCTTGAAGAGTTATGGAAACTTTTTGCTATTGGAAACAAAGCTATTGAAGAGCACGCTCCTTGGGTAAAAATGAAAGAAGATAGAAAAGATGAGGCTTTAGCAACGGTCGCTTTAGTTGCAAATATCTTAGCTAAAGCATCTATAATGCTTAGTCCTGTCATGCCAAACACAACAGCAACAATAGCAGACGCACTTAGTTTTGAGATAAATAACCAAAGCTATAAAGAGCTTGTTTTGGGTAAAAAACTATTGAAATTATTTAATATTAAGAAAGTTCCACCTCTTTTTCCTCGCGTTGAAGAGCCTTTAATGCCTGAAGCTCCAAAAGCTATGCCAGATGATAAACCAAATGATAAAATGAAAGAAGATATGAAGGAAAAAAAGGAAGCTGAAAAAGACAATCTAATAGAAATCGGTCAATTTTTTGAAACATCTTTAAAAATTGGTGTTGTAATAGAAGCGGAAGAAGTACCTAAGAGTAAGAAGCTTTTAAAACTTCAAGTTGACTTAGGTGAAGATACTCCAAGACAAGTTGTTGCTGGAATAAAAGAATTTTATAGCGCTGAGTCACTTATTGGTACACAAGTTTGTGTCGTTGCAAACCTAAAACCTGCAAAATTAATGGGAATGATGTCAGAAGGAATGCTTCTTGCTGCTAAAGATGAAGAGGGTCTGTGTTTAGTTAGACCTGAAAAACCTAAAAAGGCAGGCACACCTATTGGATGAGATTAGAAAACTTTCTAGCACTTACGCGCGCTGAGCTCATAAATGAGCCTTGCGTTAGCAACTTTGAAAACATTATATTTGATGCTAACAAGGTAAAAAGAGGCGATATATTTTTTAGTTTTGATGAAAATAGTATAGATGCTGCCGTACAAAATGGTGCCTATGGTATAGTTTTTGATAAACCAACACTCATTAGTGATAATGAAATCGCTTGGATAAAAGTTACTAATCTCGACGATGCTTTAAAAAGACTTTTACGATTTAAACTAATAGAAAAAGAAATCATAGCTTATGAATGTAATGAGATAATTTTAAAACTTGCTCTTCAAGTCATAACACAAACAAGCTTTTTAGTTGTAAAAGGAGATATGAGAACTGTTTTTAAATCTCTTTGGCAGATAGAAGATAGAGCGACAGTTTTGTTTTGCCCTACTCTAAATCCTAGAGATATGTTCGCAAATGTTAAAGCTCTTCCAAAAACAGCAGTACAACCGATAGAAATTATGGAGCAAACACTTTTTGAAACATCTTTTATCTATGATGATGTTTTTTATGAAAGACAACTTATTTCTCCCTTCTTTATACCTTACCTTGAAGAACTTTTGCATCTATTGAAAAATTTAAAAATAAACTTTAGGCTTAGAAAATTTACACCAATAGAGCATTTTGAAGCAGTATTTACAAATAAAAAATTTGAGATTAAAAACTTTGGAACAAGTGACAAGGTTTTGATTTTTGAACCAAATACAAGTCTTATAGATAGTGAGATAAGTTTTTTACAAACAAGAGCTTCTTGGGCAAATATAATCTTTATACTTCCTTCTAGCATCCAACAGACAGAAAATGAAAATATATTTGTTTATGAAAGTACAGAAGATATTTTAACTTTACTAAAAGAAAATAGCTTTCATTTTGCCCTTATAGTTGGGGTAGATAAGTCAATTTTAGACCGAGAAACTACAAAACAAACTCAACAACTGACTTTAGATTTCTAACTCTTTTTTTAACTCATCTATATTTATCTTATTTTTATCACTCTGAATTAAAGGAAGAGATTTTTTATATATAACTCTACTAGGAATCATGTAAGATGCTAGATGCTTCTTAAGCTCAAATAGTATCTCTTTTGGTGCTATTTCTGATGAAGCTGAGTAAACCATAATTATCTCTTCTTCTATTAGTTCATTATCTATTGAAAAAATTGCACATTGTTCTATTTGAGGTATATTTTTTGCCACTGCAGATTCAATCTCAAGTGGAGAAACTCTAAAGCCTCTTGTTTTTATCATATTATCGTGTCTTGCAACAAAGTAAAAATAACCCTCTTCATCTTTATACACATAATCTCCAGATGCAACTACTATCTCATCTGTTAGTTGACCTTCTAAGTTTATAACATCTTTTAAAATTTGAATTGATTTAAATCTTTGTTCATTTTGTTCTGGTGCGTTCCAAAATCCTTTGTATATATAACCACCTCTATGGATTAACTCCCCTACTTCTCTTACTCCACACTCTTTACCGTCTTTATTGATAACATATAGTTCCACATCAGAAATTGCTTTTCCTATGGAATCAGGGCGGATGCCAACTTGAGAAGGATCTAAATAAGTAGAACGAAATGCCTCAGTTAAACCATGCATAGAGTAAAAGTTTGCATTTGTAAAAAGTTTTTTACATTCACTTATCATCTTGTGCGTTACATTCCCACCAGAAGAAGTTATAGTTTTTACATTTGCAAAAAGCTCAGCACTTGGTAGTCTTTGCATCTCTTCATCAAACATTTGAGTTATATTTATAGGCATTAAAGGAATTATAGTTACGCTGTCATCTATAATGTGGTTAAAGAAGTCCCCTGCTAGTATAAATCTATGCAGAGCTAAAGTTGCTCTTTTATAAAGCGTACAAAACAATTGATTTAGTCCATAGTCGAGGTTGAAAATTAACAAGCCAGAAATAACATCTTCTTCTTTTAAGTCTAAATACCCAGAAACAACTCGTGCAGAATCTATCAGGTTTCTATGCGAAATAACGATTCCTTTTGGAGTTCCAGATACACCAAAAGAGTAAGTAATAAGCGCATTGTTGTGTCCATTTATATCACAAACATAAGGCTTATTATAGTATTTAAATATTTCTTCAAATGAAGGTATTTGCTTGTCTGATGTTTCATACGAAACAATATGACCATCAAAACTTATCTCCTCAATGCTTTGAAGTTTTAGTTTGTCTGTGATTATGCATTTGATGTCACAATCATTAATTATATACTCAATCTGTTCTGGTTTTAGCAGTTTTGTAAGAGGAACTAAAATATAATTTGTTGATAAAATAGCTAATATTGCAATAACTTGTTCTATACCTTTGTTTGAATAAACTCCTACTCTAGAATCCTTAGGTAAATTTAACTCATTTAAATAGTATGCAACTTGATTTACTTTTGTGTAAAGTTCACTATATGTCATACTCTTTTCATTTAAAACTAAAGCTATTTTATCTCCGTGAGTTACTTGTGCATCTTCGATTAATGTTCTTATACAATTTATTGACATATTAATTTCCTTTTATTCCAAGAGTCCAAATATCATAGTTGATATCTAAGATAGTAGCTGGGTTATGCTCTGAATTTAGTATTTTTTTATAAAAAAATGTGATAATATCTTCAATCTCTAAAGAAGAGAGCACTTTTGTTATTCCGCCTGTTAAAACGATAGAGTTAATTGAGAGTAGTTTTAGGTTTATATATGCTTTTTTATAGTGTGACATCTTGCATAAAACTAAAAATATAGCTAACTGCATTAAAACTCTTATGGCTTTCTCTCCTTGTTCTTCAAAGATATTTTCAGTAACCTTTAGATGCGTTAAAAGTTCATAAACGAACTCATTGTTTTGTGCAGCAAAGATTAAAGACTCTTTGGATTTATAGACACCTAGTTTTTTAAAGACGAGTCTGTCATACTCGTTGTTAGTAACGATATTTTCATCAACTAAATCTTTTGAATAATGTATATCTGTTGTAGCACCACCTATATCTATAAGGATAAATGGATCAACAACTGCAAACTTTGTATTTATCAAAGGAAGCGTTTTATTGACTATGAACGGTGTTGAGTATATTTGATTTGAAGTAATGTCGTAGAGATGCTTTATATCTTCTTTTCCAACTATGTCAGCTTGATAAAGATTTGTTAAGTATTCTTTTAGATTTTCTTCTACTATATGAAGTTTGTTGTCGATGATATTAGGTAATATCACTAGGTTGTTTATTTTATCATTTAGTCTAGATGCTTCATCTTCATCTCCCACAAATACGATGTTTGAGTAGTGTAATTTATCTAAATAGTCGTATAGATTCTCATCAAACTTAGCATCTGAGGAGTTAATCCCTCCAGCGATGATAACTACATCAATTAAATCACTAGGAACTGAATATTCTTTGATATTTTGATATAAAACAGTTTCAATGATATTTATACCAGAGTTAAAAGCTATATTTTTAGCATACTTTAGGGAAAAAAGATTTGTAACCCCAATGATAAGAGTACTCAAACCACCGTTTGCGGATGAACATATATATACATCATCTTTGTCGAAGTTATGAATGATTTCCCCGCATTTATATATTAAATCATCAAGTATATCCTTGTTGAAATCTCTAAAATGTTGTTCTATGCTTGAGTTTGTACATACTTTAAAGTAAGTGCTTCCGATATCTATTAAAAGTTTACTCATTGCATAATTCCTATATCGTGAATAATGTCATTTACTATACTTGTTGTGTCTTTTGTTAAGTCACATTGTGCTTTTTCATACTCAAAGCATCTATCAGGAATAGGTACATTTCCTCTTTTTATAATTCTTATATTTTTTTTAGCATCTCTGATTGTAATCATTTCGTTGTGATTGATAATGTGAGGGGAAAAAGGTACATCGATAATTCCATTTTTGATAGAGTTAAATACCTTTCTCCAAAGAGTATCGGCAGAGTCGTTAAGGACAGCCTCCATGATAGCGTGAACCTCAAGGGTTAGTATCTCTTCTTCTTCTTTATCTACTATATTTGGAAGACCATTTAATATACCAAGCGTGTATTGAGTATTTGCAACTGTTTTTGCATTTGCCTCTTTTGTTGGTATCCCCGATGCTTCTTCTCTTGTTTTTGTAATGATTTTATCTGCTCCTACCATAGATGCTATGATAGTTGACATGCTTATTAACTGTTCAGCGTAATCTTTGTTAGTTGGAAAAGCTCCCATCCACTGATGATAAACTAAGTTTATTGTTGCATCTTCACAGTTTATTTGTTTTGCATAATGACGAGATAGTTTTTTTATAACCGCACCCATCACTATATCTTGATTCATAGAGCCTGTTTGTGAAAATGAAACTGAAAAGGACTTAACACCCTCTTCAAGAGAAAGCATCATTTCTAAAAGTTGAATAACAATAGTTATAGCAGGAGGAACAAGAGTTGCAGTTAAAGGACCAAAAGACTCTCTATTTATAGGCTCGTTTAATTTTGAGTAGTTTGCGCAAACTCTCTCAACATATTTCCAGTATAAAAAAGCCTTATCAAGAGGAAAGTTTTTTGAATATGGGAGCAAATAAGTAATCGGTCCGCCTTCTATCTCAAAAATACCAGATGCTATGGCAGTTTCTATTAAAAGTCTGGCATCTGGTGTTCCGTGTCTTAGGCTTACAGGCTTGTTAAAGTGTGTAATCATCTTTCTTGTAGTTCTGTATCCATGATTTACTAAAGGGTAACCATTTAGCATGTCTATATCATTTTCTTCGCTAAGACGAAGCATCTTCTTAGCGGTAGCATAGTCGTTTAACCTAGTGTTTGAGTCAATAGTTAAAGGCAATACATCCACATTTGCTTCTACAAAAAACTCATTTAAAGCATATTGTTTTTTATAAGTCGGAAAACCGCCACGAGGTTGGACTAGCATCTTCTTTTTTGTTTTAAAAGTATGTGAAATAAATAAATCTTTACTTGCATTTCGCACAAAGTCTTCAACTTCCGCAAAATCAAAATTATCAACAAATTCATTATTTAGTATTATTTCTCTTTCTTCTTGGAGCAAACTCATTATTTATTTCTCTCTTTTAAAAACTCTTCTAAGGTGTCTAGTCCCGTGTTTAAATCTACTTGATGGAAAACTAAATCAAAACCATACTTTTTGTATTTTGGAACTATTGTCTCTGCACTAGCACTCCCAACAACCAAATTTCCACCTATCATCATTACTAAATTATCTAAATTTTTATATTTTGATTTTAATAGTTTTACTTCTCTTGCCCAGCCTTCTGCTTCTCCATTTAGTGAAGATATAAGAAGAACTTCAGCTCCTGTTTCAACAACTGCATCAAAAAATTCTTCTAAATATGTGTTTACTCCAAGATTAAAAACTTCAAAACCTCTAGAATTTAATGACAGTTCTATGAGTCTGTTTGCAACGACATGAATATCATTTCCAACTACGCCTGTAACTACTTTCATATTTTTTTATACCTATTAATATTTTATTGTCTTTTATAAATGTAAAGATAGCAAAATTTATGTAAAAACTAGGTTATAAGGTGCTAAAATACATCCATAATTAAACAAATAGGATATATTTATGGACTTTTTTACAGCAGATATTTGCGATGAGCATATCGAGAGTGTTTTTGTACTAGACCCACAGTATAAAAATTACGGTGGAGCAAAGAAATGCAAAGGCGAAGTTGTAACAATAAAACTAGATAAAAATAATTCAGACTTAATCAAACTACTTCGTGATGAAGATGGAAGTGGCAAAGTTGTAGTTGTTGATGTAAGAGAAGAGTATTTCGCAGTAGTTGGTGAAAATCTGATGAAATTTGCTTTTAAAAATAACTATGCTGGAATCATTATAAATGGTTATATAAGAGATACGGCTCAAATAAAAGATATTCCTGTTGCTCTGTATGCTCTTGGGACTTGTTCTAGAAAGTACATACCATTAACGAGTGGAGAGAGAAATGTCCATCTTTCTTTTGGTGGAGTTGGTTTTAAAGATGGAGATTATCTTTACGCTGATACCGATGGTGTTATAGTTACAGCAGAAAAAATTATATAAAAAAGGAAAAATATTGACAACAATTAATGATATAAATAAAGAGATGCAAGAACTTCTTAGTGAAGTTGAAGATGAAGATGTAGTGGTAGAAGTGAATGAAAGAATGATTCCCTTTACTGCAAATATGAACGCCCTGCTTCAAACAGATACTATTGAGATTTTTTTAGAAAAATATGAAGATATGAATAAAGAAAATAGTGCAGTTTTAAAATGTTTTAATCTAGATACAACTAAAGAGCTAGAATATTATGTTCAAAAGAATGAACTTAGTTTTGATGATTTAAAAATTGAAACAACTCAAGCAACTTGTGAAGCTTTAAAGTTTGTTATATATGATAGTGAAGAAGAAGATGAATACTAAAAATGAATCGTAGGAATTTTCTTAGTAGTGTTTCTACTTAAATGAGAGATAAAGTATAATTCCATGGCATGATAAATGCTTATAAGAAACAACTTAAAACTAGAGAATATATTTGATAAAATTACTATCCGCTTTAATAGCAGCTCACGCCCTTCTTTTTGCTTCATTTACTGGAACAATAATAGACGATAAAACTAATAAGCCTATACATAAAGCTATGATTAGTGATTCTAAAATAACTGTAAAATCTGATGAAAATGGGTCATTTAATATTGATTCTAAAGAAAAATACTTTCATATAAAGGCTTATGGCTATAAGCCTTATGGTTTTACTAAAGATTTAAACAGCACTACAATTAGTATAGAGTCCATTAATGTAAAAGCACTTTATCTAACTTTTTGGGGTGCAAATATTCACTCTAAGACAACAGCAAGAATTTTAAAAATCATAGATGCAACAGAGATAAACACCATAATAGTTGATGTTAAAAATGAATATGGCTCTACCTCATATAGAACTTCGTTTAAACAAGCAAATAGCTATGGAGCATACAAAAAAAGAACTATCGGAAATATTAAAAACTTTATGAAGCTTATGAAGTCAAAGGGCATCTATACTATTGCTAGAGTTGTTGTTTTTAAAGATGAGCTTCAGGCTTCTAACAATGAGGATTATGCAATCAAAAAGATGGATGGTAGTATTTGGAGAAACCATGACAACATGGCGTGGGTTGATCCTTTTGATAAAAGAAGTCACAGATATACTGTAGCTATTGCTGAGGATGCCGCTAAAGTTGGTTTCGATGAGATAAACTTTGACTATATTAGATTTCCAGCAAAAACTGGACTTAAACTTTCTAAAGAAAATACTCAAAAAAACCGTATAAAAGCAATAGAAGACTTTTTAAAATTAGCACGAAATAAACTTAGAAAATATGGTGTTTTTATATCGGTAGATACTTATGGAAATGTTTGTTGGGAAAAAGGTGATAGCGGTATAGGACAAAAAATAGAATCTCTTTGTAAATACAGCGATTATATATCTCCAATGCTTTACCCTTCTGGTTTTGCTAGTGGCTCCTTTGGGCTTGATAGCCCATCAGAGCATCCTTATATCGTTATATATAGAAGCATTAAAAATATTAGAGGTAGAATCGATACACAAAGAATTAGACCTTGGTTGCAGTATTTTAAAGACTATGCACATACGAGAAAATATTATAGAAAGTTTGAAGTAAATGAACAAATAAGAGCAAGCAATGATATCAATACAAGTGGCTGGATGATGTGGTCACCTTCTAGCAAGTATCATCTAGAGTATTTTAAACCTAAAAAGTAAAATTTTGTCTATGTTTTATTTGATGTCTTATATTTTTTGCATCTAATATATATTGTGAAACCAAATCGTGGAATTTCTTTGAATGATTCATAAACTTTAAATGTGCTAGTTCATGCGCAACAACATAATCTATCTGTTGTTTTGTTAGTTTTAAAAGATGTGTATTTAAAGTAATAACTTTAAGTGAGCTACAACTACCCCATCTGCTTCGCATTTTTTTATATTTAATCTCTGAATATTTTAAATTCATAATATTTGCAAAATACTCAACTCTTTGTTTGAGGTATATTTGTGAATATAGTTTATAAAATTTGTCGTAGCATCTAGTGATGGTATTTAGATTAGGCTTTCTTAAGCGATGAAGTAGTTTGCGAAGTTCTTGTGCCTCTATGGCATCTACGCTATAAATCTCTCCAAAAAGTAAAACTTCATCTTCAAGGTTTATTTTTATAATTTTAGTTTCTTTTATGCTTTGAAGTTGTTTTCTTATCCATCTTTCTTTTTTTAATAGTAAATCTTGCACATAAAGTATAGATGCCGATGATGTTTTTACAATTACTCTAGCATCCCCATCTATGTTGATATAGCTATGCTTTAATCTTTTATTATGTACATAAATGATATCTAAATCTTTAAATTGTATATTATTTGTAATCAATAGGGTCTTTAACTCCAGCTAATTTAAAGCCATTTAGCCTAAGCCTACAGCTATCACAAACTCCACAAGCCTTATCTTCATTTTTATAACAACTCCAAGTAAAATTAAGGGGAACATTTAATTTTAGTGAGTGTTGCACGATTTGTGATTTTTTTAGATGCACTAAGGGCATTTTTATTTCTATATTTGTTTCATCTTTTGTACCTAGATTTATAGACTCCTGCATACTTTTTATGTAGGACTCTCTACAATCAGGATAGCCACTACTATCCTCTTCTACAACACCTATGCTAATAACGCTAGCGCCCTCTTTCTCAGCTATTGCAGCTGCCATGCTTAAAAATATGCCGTTTCTAAAGGGTACATAAGTTACTGGGACACCCTTTTCTATACCATCAACGGGAACATCGATTTTTTTATCAGTCAAAGCAGAAGCACCTATTTTAGAAAAAAAGTCTAAATCAAGTATATATTTTTCTTTTATATTTAACTCTTTACATATCTTATGAAAACATTCTAATTCTTTTTTTTGTGTTCTTTGAGCATAGTTAAAATGCAAAGCAATTACTTCATAACCCTCTTTTTTCATCATGTATGCACTTAAAGTTGAGTCCATCCCACCACTCATAACACATAATGCTTTTTTATTATCTTTATTCATAAGAGAATTTTAACATATATTTTTAATCTTTATTAAAACAAACTAGTAATATAATAATCTAATATAGAAAATAAGGAGATAATTATGGATGTATCATCTTCCACTCAACAAACACCAGTAGAATCTGGGACTAATCCTTTAGAAAAAGCTATTGATGTTCAAGAAAAACAAATTGAAAAAATCATTGAAAGCTCAAGTGAACAATCAAAACAAGTGAATGCTCAAAAAACAGGTATTGGAAGCAACATCAATATAATTGGTTAATTCGCTATAATCTCATCTATGATTGACATAGATAACAGAACTTCACTTAAAATAGATGAATCACTTTTAAATACTATCGCCACAAAACTCACAGATAAAGACATCGAGCTACTTATTGTAGATGAAGAGGAAATGAAAAATATTAATAAACTTCATCGCAATATAGAAAAATCAACTGATGTGCTTAGTTTTCCTTATGAAGAGATGCCAATGAGTCCGCTTGGTAGCATTGTCATCTCTTCTTTTCATATAGAAACTTTAGCAAATAAACTAGGTCATACAAATAACGATGAATTAAATTTACTTTTTATTCATGGCATACTTCATCTCTTAGCATACGACCATGAAGTTGATAATGGTGAAATGAAAGAAGAAGAAGAAAGGTTAATTAATGAATTTAATTTACCAAAAAGTTTAATAACAAGAATACAAGGGTAAAAAAATATGGATTTTGTAATTTTTATTGCTGCGATGTCGGCTCTGATTTATGGAGCTGATTTTATAATAAAAGAGTCTGAAAGAATAGCTCTGCATTTTAATATTTCACAGTTTGTTATAGGTGCAACTCTTATAGCATTTGGTACATCTCTACCAGAAATGGCAGCATCTATGATGGCATCTTCACAAGGTAAAAGTGATATGGCAGTTGCAAATGTAGTTGGTAGTGTCATCTTTAATATAACTCTTGTTTTGGGAGTTGTATTTTTAGTCAGTAAAAAAATGCATCCTAAAAGAAATCTCTTTGCTCAAGATAGCGCTTGGGTTGTTATCCCATTAGTTGTATTTTTTATAATGGTGCAAGATGGGGTAATAGGTAGACTTGATGGTTTTTTATATCTTCTTCTTATGGTTTCTTATATTGTTTTTCTATTTAGCGACTCTAAAGATGACCTAGAGGGTTCAGTAGATGATAGTTTGGCAAAAGAAAAATTTCTTTGGGGCAAAACTATTATATTGTTAATCATTGGTTTTATGCTAACTATTGGTGGTGCAAGTTTTGTTATCCAAAGTGGTACAGATATAGCAAGGGTTTTTGGAATTAGTGAGTGGATAATTGGAATCTTTTTAATTTCACTAGGAACTTCGTTGCCTGAGTTAGTTGTTTCTATTGTGGCTGTAAAAAAAGGTAATGCTGAGATGAGCATCGGGAATATCATTGGTTCAAATGTTGCAAATTTTTCTATGGTTTTAGGCGCAGCCTCTCTAATTAATCCACTTACTGTTGATTTAATCACAACAAAATTTGATATGCTTATTCTGGTAGGGGCATCTATAACTCTGTTATTTATTTTAGCAAACAAGCTTTACAACAAAGCAGGAGCAATATTTTTGCTAATCATTTTAGTTTTATTTTTACAAAACGCTATTGTTTAATATATTTTAACTTCAACAATCTATTGTAAATTTTTGAAACTATTTTACCTGCTGCTGCTCCACCATGTCCCCCATGTTCAACCATTACCATAACTACGAACTGAGGATTTTTATATGGTCCATAAGAGGTAAACCAAGCATGAGAACGACTATAATAAGACATATCATGCTCTAAAACCCTATCTTCTACATCTTGCATAATAGCAACAACCTGAGCGGTTCCTGTTTTACCAGCAATCCTAACTTTTGAACTTAAATATTGTGTCGCTGTACCTTTTGGATAGTTACAGACTTCATACATAGCTCTTTGTATCAATGGTAATTTTTTTAACTCTTTTTCATTTAGAACATCTTTTGATATTGCTTCAAATTTTTTATCTCCAATCATTTTAGCAAAATGTGGTGTAGGTAATTTTCCTGTTGCCATCAATGCTGTAAATTGTGCAATTTGCATAGGTGTTACTAAAAAATCACCCTGCCCTATGGAAGTATTTACTGTTTCTCCAATAAACCAAGGACGATTGTATTTTTTTCTTTTCCACTCACGAGATGGAACAATACCTATAAACTCATTTGGTAAATCAACACCTGTTTTTTGACCAAGTCCATATCTGAGTAAACCTTCGCTCATTTTTTTTATACCAACTTGAAGACTGCCTTTGTAAAAAAAATCATCACAACTCTCTCGTATTGCTTTTTTTATAGAAGTTTTTCTATGTCCTTTTTTTTTCCAACATCTAAACACACGCTTACCTAAAGGCATGGAGGACCTACAATCGACGCTCCACTTATCATCAATTTCTGTTGTAATATAAATTAAGCCTAGTCCTATTTTGATTGTTGAACCAGGAGGGTAAAGTCCATTTATAAGCTTATTTGTAAATGGTTTATCAAGGCTTGTGCTTAATTTTTTCCATTTTTTATGGGAGATGCCAGATACAAAAGTATTTAAATCATACTCAGGAAAACTACTAGCAGATAGTATCTCTCCATCTACGCTCATAACAATTACAGCACCAGCTTTTTTATCAAACATAGATGATATATATTTTTGAAGTTCTATATCTATGGACAGAGTTAATTTTCTATCTTCTTGCGCAAGTACATGAGATAATTCTTGTATTTCTTGATTGTTAGCGTTTACTTTTATCTTTCTGAGTCCCGCTGTACCTTGCAAGTATGTATTATACGATTTTTCAACACCAGTTTTTCCTATGTAGCCAATAAGCTCTAAAAGTTTGTCATCTTTTATATCTCTTTTGTTTGCACGAGATACATAGCCTATGACATGTGCACCCACTTCTTCATATGGATAGTGTCGCTTAGGAGCTGGAACTATTTTAATATTTTCTCTTAAATTTAATATCGAATATACAGGCATAATATCTTCATACGATATAAAATGAACAATATCAATATGGTTATGATTATAATAAGAATCTTTTTTAATATAATTTTTAATTAGCTTTTCTTTTTTTAAAATAGGAAGAAGTTTTATAAGGTTATCTATCTCTTCATTAAAAGATTTTATATTCTTTTTTAAGCGTAGATGCGGACGAAGTTGTATCTTAAAGCCAAGTTTATTGATAGCGATTGGCTTATTGTTCCTATCTACTATTTCACCTCTTACTGGAACTATTTTTTCACTTTTTATAGTATTTGAGAGAGAAAGTTTTGCGTAGTAGCTATTTGACTCTACTGCAAGAAAAAAAATCCTAACAATAAGTGCTAACCATATAGATATAAAAATACCAAGAATAAATTTAATTTTCATAAAATGCTCACAATAAAAAATTCAATTATTATATAGTAAAGCATATAATAATTCATAGAAGGCATTGGCAATAAAAAAATATTTGAAAGAAGAACTAAGAAAAGATAAAATCCAAAGTAAGAAAGCACGACAGATGCTACTTTTATACAAGATTTACAGTCAAAGTTCTTCTTTAGTTTTGGCATTACAAACTTGTAAATTAAGCCAAAGTAGATAATAGAACTAAAAAGCGGAAAACCCATTTGTGATTCATAAACAATAAGGCAAAAAGATACTAAAAATATCTCGAGGGAATCCTCTTTTTTAATAGCATTTATAAAAAATACAAAAAGAACAGCAAAAAGAGGAGGAAGAAAAAGGTAAATGCTACTTAGGCTTTCGTATGCTATAAAGAGTATAACATAAGCGAATGGCGCTAAAGGGTTTTGATTAATGATACTTCGTTGCATACTGGAAAGTGTTTACATTTAATACAGTCAGCCCAAATCTTGTGTTCGGGAATAGAATCTTTGGAAATTTCTACAAAGCCTAAGTTTTCAAAAAATAGTTGCTTATATGTCAAGCATAAAACCTTTTGCAGTTTTAAATCTTTTGCTTCATCTAGGCATCGTTCTACTAGCTTTTCACCTATTTTCTTACCTCTAGCACTTTGTTTAACCACTAACGATCTAATTTCTCCTAAATACTCGGTATGGATATGCATGGCACAAAAGCCAATAAGTTCTCCATCATAAAAACAAAGTGTATAAGACCTTATGTTAGTAGCAACTTCATCATTTGTTCTGTTTAAGATAATTCCTGATTCTATTTCAGGATTAACAAGCTCTTGCATATTAGCAATATCGCTAAGTTGTGCTTTTTGGTAATTAAGCATCTGAGTCTTGATGCAAAATATCATAAATGACCTTAATAGCTTTTTGCATCCCTCTTTTTTTAGAGCTTGAAACCATCATAGCATCTGGAAATTGTTTTCTAAGAGCATTTTGTTCTTTTTGGTTTAACTTATCTATTTTTGTAAATATTTGCAAAATATACTGATTTTCACGACAATTATCAAATAAAAATTCACTCACAGATGTATCTATGTCTAGATGCGGATGCCTACAATCAATAAGATGAATAAAAAGTTTAATCTGCTCTCGCCCAGAGATGTAATCAGTTAAATTTTTTTCCCAACCATATTTGATTGATTTTGAAACTTTTGCGTAACCAAACCCTGGTAAATCTACAAATTTTGCAATACTTTTTTGAGAATTTTCTCTATCTATAAAAGTTACATCAAAGTAGTTTATAAGTCTTGTTTTACCAGGAGTAGAAGACACTTTAGCTAAACCTTTGTGGTTTGTTAAGGCATTAAGCAAAGAACTTTTTCCTACATTTGAACGAGCCATAAATACAACTTCATTTTGCTCTTTAGCATCTGGTGCTCCATTAATATTTGGCGCAGATGTTATAAACTTTGAGTCAACTATCTCTATCATTTTTGTTCCTCTTTTTCTGGTGCCATTTTAAAAATCATAATTACAGGTTTTTTTCTTGCACCTTTAGCGTAAGCTTTACCTTCGATGGTTTTAAGTACAACTTCATCACCGATAATTTCCTTTTTCTCATCAACCTGCTTTAAATGAACATTTTTAAAAAAATGGTACTCTTTTATCAAAGGCATATAAATTGCTCTGCCAGCTTTCCCGCGATATAGTGAACCCGTTTTTGTTGTAATAACGAAAGAAACGTTACCTATCGCTATAAATTTTGTTGGCTGGTGTTTTTTATTTGTAAAGACTGTAACTTTTGTAGCATTAAGCTCATCTAAGCCTTTTATTATATTAACATTTCCTTGAAATATTGAAATACCCTTGTTTTCATCAGCATTAAACTGATTGGCTTTTATCTTTAACTCTTGGGCATTTAAAGATACTGTCAAGAAAAGCATTAAGCTTATTAAATATTTATTCATTTTTTCTCTTTTAGTTTATAGTTTATTGTAATATTTTTTGATTTAATTTGATTTGATTTATTATTGTACACTAGTTTAGTTCCTGTTGCTTTATTTAAACCTCTGTACATAACATACTCAGCTTTTGTTTTAGCAATATGAGTCTTTTTACTGTATGTTGCTTCATCTGTTTGAAAAATTAAACCATCTTCTCTATTATAAAACACATTACCTTTTAAATCAACACTATCATCTATATCTTTATAAAGTCCCTCATCCGCACGCATATTCGCGATATATTCTTTTGAATTATCCGTATAGTCGATATCAAGAACCTTATATCTATCTTTATATCTTATCCCTTGTGAACCTTTCATTAAGGTTACTAAGCCTTTGTTGTCAAACTCATGGAGAGTAAACGACACAAGCTTAAAAAGAGGCACATCAACAAACTCTTGCTCTTTGATATCCAAAGGCTTAAAGCCAACAAATATCATTAATAATCCTGCTGATATTGTTAAGAAAAATATATTTATATTCAAATTATTACTACTTTTATAGCCAGACTTTCATAAAATCTTCTCTTTGATTATTGTCATCAACGAGCATATCTATCATCTCTCTAACAGCACCGCTACCACCCTTGCAAGTTAAAACTTTATTTGCTATCTCTTTTATCTCTTTTACTCCATCATTTGGCGTGAAACTTCTTCCTACTGCACTTAGCATATTATAATCATTTAAGTCATCACCAATAGCAGCAACTTCATAATATTTCAAACCAAGAGAGTTTATTAGTTCTTTTAAGACTCTATCTTTATCTTTTATACCTTGATATAGATGCTGTATGCCAAGTTCATCAGAGCGTTTTTTTACTATCTTAGAATCCCTTCCTGTGATAATCGCAACTTTATTTCCAATCTTAATCCAAGTGGTAATACCTAGACCGTCTTTTACATTAAAGTTTTTACTCTCAATGGCATCTGCTGAATATGTTAGTTTGCCATCACTAAGACAACCATCTACATCTAAAACAATTAGCTTTATCATAAAACATCTTTTGTGCTAGGAATACCAACTCTTTCATTTTTTGTTGTAGCACGACGAATAGCAACTGCTAGGGCTTTAAACGATGCTTCAACTATGTGATGTTTATTTTTGCCTCTGAGAGTTATGATATGCGTTGTAATTCTAGCGTTTAAAACAAAGGCTCTAAAAAATTCTTCTACAAGCTCACTGTCAAAATTACCAATTTTACCAATAACTGGAGATTCATAAACCAAAAAAGGTCTATTGCTTAAATCTAAATCACAAGTTACACAAGCTTCGTCCATAACAATATTTGCACTTCCAAATCTCTCCACATTTTTTACAGGATACAAAGCCTCGGCAAGTAAACTACCTAGAACTATACCAACATCTTCGACGCTATGGTGGTCATCTATGTGAGTGTCACCTTTACATTTTATATCTAAATCAATCAAAGAGTGCTTAGAAAAACTCTCAAGCATATGGTCAAAAAAACCTACGCCTGTGTCGATGTTACTTTTTCCCTCTCCATTTAACTTTAAAGAAATTTCAATATTGGTTTCTTTTGTTTTTCTCGTTTTATTTATCATTTATTATTCCTCTCTTACTATGAATGCATTTTTAAAATGCCCTTGTGCTTTATAATCTCTTGCTTCTTGTTCACTCTTAAAGCCTTTTAACCAAACTTTAAAAGCCCTGCCATTTTCTGTTTGTATATCTTTTATAACTGTTGAGTAACCATCTTTTTTATCAAAAGCCTCTTGAGTTTTTAAAGCTCCATCTATATTTGAAAAAGAAGCTATTTGAATAGCAAAGCCAGAAATAGATTTTCTTTGAGGAGATTTCTTTAACTCTTTTCTTGTAGGAATTCTTTTTTTACCTTTAACTTCAAAGCCTAAAATTTCGAGTTCAACAGGAGCTGTTCCTGTCGCAATCATATTAATTTTACTTGCACCACTTTTAGATAAATCTATAATTCTAGTATTTATAAAAGGTCCTCTATCATTTATTCTAACTATAATACTTAAACCATTACTCTGATTTGTAACCTTTACAATAGTATTCATAGGTAAAGTCTTGTGTGCCGCTGTCATGTCGTACATATTGTATCTTTCACCATTTGAAGTATGCTTGCCATGAAAATCTGGACCATACCAACTAGCGCGTCCACTAAATCTATCTCCAACACTAACAACTGTTGGATAATATCTAATACCTCTGATAACATAAGGTCTCATTGTTGGATGAGAATAGTTTTTATTGCTAACTGATGAACTATAATTACTTTTGTTAGATGAGTATGATTTTGGTGCACTATAAGGCGTGTTACTATAGACCCTCTTGCCTCTTGTGCTACAAGCAGTGAAAAAAATAACAGAAATGATTAAAATAATAGAAAGAAATCTACTCATTAACTTTTAACCTATCGCCAACTCTTATAAGACTGCTTTTTAAATGGTTTTGATTCTTTAGACTTGCAATACTTACTCTGTATGCTTTTGAAATCGACTCTAAAGTATCTCCTTTTTTTACCATATAGTAGTGTCTTGTATTTACTCTTTTAAGTTTTTTTCTACTATCGATAGGAATTATAAGTTTTTGCTTCAATCGCAATCTTGAATGTTTAAGCTTGTTAAAATCCATAATAACCCTATATGAAACGCCATATCTTCTTCCTATGGTTGATAGATTATCTCCACTTCTGACAACATGAATTTTATATATATTTTGTATAGGTTCAGGATGATATTTTTTCTTGAACTCACTTAATTTCACATAAGGAATATAAACATCGTAAGTTTTCGAATAAGGAGGTACAAAATCATACTTTAGGTGTCTATTTAATTTTTTCAATTCACTTAAAGGAATACCAACTATTTTTGAAACTCTTCTCAAAGATTCACCACTAGGTAGTTTAATTGTTGAGATAGAATAAGCATTTGCTCGGTTTAGTAGATGCTCATACTCGCTATTCATCAAAAACTCTTCATCTTGCCCGACCATAGCAAGAGCAATGATTTTTCGTATATAAAACCTACTTTCTCTAGGAATATATTTTTTTCTTGGATTAAGCAAAATAGAGAGCTCATCACTCTTTGCTCTTTTTATCGCCTTACTAAGTCGCCCGCCACCACAGTTATAAGCTATTGCCGCTAAGTACCACTTACCAAATCTTTTATGAAGATGTGTTAAGTATTTTGCCGCTGCTTCAGTGGACTTAATAAGATCTCTTCTTTCATCAACATACTCATCTATTTTAAGTCCATATCGCTTTCCTGTTTTAGGCATAAACTGCCAAAGTCCAGAAGCTCTCTTTTTTGAATACGCTCTAGTTGAGAAATTTGATTCTGCCATTGCAAGATATAAAAATTCAGCAGGAACATTATGCTCTGTTAAAATTCTTTTAATTGCAGGTATAAAAGTGTAAGCATCGTCCATCGCTTTAAAGAAATGCTTGTCTTTATGAATAGAGGTTTTTTTATTTCTCATTTTATTCATAATTGGGTCGTAAATAAAAGATGGTTCAATATCAAAAGACTCTAGGAGAGCAACTTCTTTGTTATGGTTAACGCTAAAGGTTAAACTAGCACTAAGAAAAATTGGTAAAAGTAGTAGTAAAAAATATCTAATCATGAAGCAACTCTTATTATTAAAATTAAAGTTTACATTTTAACTAAAAATATATTAATATTACCGTAAAGCAAAGAGTTTTTGGGCATTTTGCGTTGTTATATCTTTGATTTTCTTGATAGGTAGCTCTAAAATAGAAGATATTTTATCTACTATAAAAGTAGTATAAAATGGTTCGTTTCTCTCGCCTCTATGAGGCATTGGAGTCAAGTATGGTCCATCTGTTTCGATAAGTAATTTTTCTAAAGGAATCTTAGGTAACACATTTACTAGTTTTTTTGCATTTTTAAAGGTAACTACACCTCCAATGCCAAAATAAAAATCTTGATTTGCCAAGCTTAGCAACTCTTCATCTGCATTATAACAATGAAGGACCCCTCCTACTTCCTTTGCATTAGAATCTAGGAGTATTTTTTTTGAATCCCTCGAAGCATCTCTTATGTGAATAATCAAAGGCTTTTTATATTTTTTTGCCAACTCTATTTGTGATATAAAAACCTTTTGTTGTCTTTGCTTCTCACTCTCTTTTTCACTATCACTACCTTCAAGTCTATAATAATCAAGTCCACACTCACCAATAGCCACACATTTTTCATGACTCACATACATTTCAAAATCAAGCTTATCAAAAGACTCCATATCGTAAGGGTGAACACCAACTGCAAAATAAACATCATTATGTGCTTCGGCAATATCTATGGCTCTTTTAAGAGTTCTTGGATCTGCTCCAGGGATTATAAACCTCTTTACTCCAGCTTCTCTTGCTCTATCTAGAAGCTTTTCTAAGTCCTCTTTATATCTGTCGTCATCAAGGTGGATATGCGTATCTATTATCATCTGTTTTTCTCCAAAAGTTCTTTTGCAAAACTTATCGCTTCTTTAGAAATATCTTCTCCGCTAATTATTCTAGCTATTTCATCAACTCTTTGTTTAAAATCAAGTTCTTTTACTTTTGATTCTTCTTTATCTTTATATATCAAAAAGTGTTGTTCACCCATAGAAGTTAGTTGAGGCTGATGAGATACAACAAAAATTTGAAAATGTTTTGAAAGCTGTTTTAGCACTTTTGCAACACTCATAGACTCTTCCCCGCTAAGATTAGCATCTATCTCATCTAGCATTAAAATACCGCCATCAGCATTCATAAATTTTGATTTTAAAACTAAAATTCCAAGGCGAAGTCTATTGAACTCTCCTGTGCTTATTTTTTGCAACTGAGTATTATTGAGTAATATTGAAACTTCATCTTTTCCATACTCTGTAGGCTCCATGTCTTTCAAAACAACTTGAGCATCTCTTAAGTACAACTCTTTTAAATAACAATTTAAGTCTTTGCTAAAAGCATCTATCTCTTTTGTTCTTAGTTTACTTAAAGTTACAGCCAACTCTTTTACTTTTTTATTTAGTTTTTTTTCTTCTTTTATTAGCTTATCTTTTGTTATTTCAATGTTTTCATATTTTTGTAACTCTATAATTTTTTGCTCTTTATATTTGATGGCTTCTTCAACGCTTCCATATCTTTTTTTAAGCCCTGCTATCTCTTGTATGCGGTTTAATACATCTTCTATATTAACATCCTCTAAGGCAGTAAACCTAGCCTCAGCACTCTCAAACATAGCTCTTAGTTCATTCATAGAATCATCAAAAAATGAACTGTCAACTTCGAGAGCATCTAGTGCACCACTAACAAAATGCTCATTTTCAAAAATAGAATTTGCTAAAGATATTTTTTCTAGTATTTTTTCTTTTTTTGAGAGTTCTTTTTTTATTTTAAGTAACTCTTCATCTTCTGATATTTGTGGGTTTATTTCTTGTATTTTAGTTATTTCATAAGATGCAAATTCTTTTAATTCTTCAATCTTTTTTTCTTCTTTTTCTAAAGTTTCTAGATCTGCTTTTATTTTTTTATATTCAAAAAAAGTGTTTTTATACTCCTCTTTTAAACTAAATATATCATGGGAGTTTTTTTGAATTCTATTGTCTAAAATTGAGATAAGATTTTCATTTTCAAAATCACTGAAATCTTTTAAACTAAGGTGACGCAAATAGTTTGATGTTAGCTTTAAAATTGCTTTTTTAGAGATGCTTTGATTGTTTATAAAATATCTTGCTTTTTCTTTTTTAATATACTTAAAGGTATTTATATCTTCATTTTCAATAGAATATTCATCATTATTTATATCCCAAGTAACACTTGACTCACATAAAGATGCCTCGCAGGTATCAGCTCCTAAAGATGAAAGTATAGACTTCATAAGTATTGATTTACCACTTCCACTAGGTCCAGTAAATACAACTAAACCTGACTTTGGTGCTATCTCAACATTTTTAAAACTAAGATACTCTTTTAAGTAAAATCTCTCTATCATTTTATAGCCTTGTTATTTTTAATATTTGAGAAATTGTATAGTATTTTTTGTATTTTGCTATAAAATATTGCATTTTGTCATATTTACTCACCCCAGCTAAGCTTTTCCTTTAAAACATCAAAATAGTTAAACTCTTCTCTGTGGATAAGGTTTGCTTTTCTCTCGGCTAGTTTTATGTAAACACTTTCCCCTTGAGCAAGTTCATGTATATCTTGTCCATCTACTATAACCATAGCATTTGCACGAGGTGTTTTCATCTCCATAGAAAATGTACCTGGCAAAACCATCGGTCTTTGTGTTAGTGAATGAGGGCAAATCGGAGTTAGTGTAAAAACATTTGATAGAGGGAAAACAACAGGTCCACCTGCTGAAATATTGTAAGCTGTTGAACCTGTCGGTGTGGAAACTATAACGCCATCTCCATAGTAAGTATTAAAAGATTTTCCATCGATAAGGGTTTCGATATGAATCATATTTGACACTGAGTGACGAGTTAAAACTATATCGTTAAAAGCATACATTTTTGTTTGTTTTGAGTTTATTGTCATTATGATTTCAAGAACGGAACGCTCATCTATTCTGTATTTTTTAAGAGTTATGTTTTGTACAAATTCATCAAGTTCGTCCATATTGACATCTGCTAAAAAACCAAGATTTCCAGCATAAACCCCAAAGGTTGGTAAATTATAATCAAAAGATTTTCTAACAGTGGCGATAAGTGTTCCATCACCACCAAGAGTGACTAAAGCATCTACTCTCTGACAAAGCATATCAAAGTCCATTCCAACAAGTTCTATCATGTCACCACTCGCACTGTCAAGGTACACATCAATATCATACTTGTTAAAAATTTCTTCCATTTTATGAAAGGTGCTTTTTAATTCTGGAGTAGAAGGTCTAAGAATTACACCAACTTTTTTAATATTTTTACTATGCAAAATCACTCTTTATAATATTTTTCTATATTATACCCTCCACTACTTAACATAAGACTACTTTGGATATAATCGCGAAAATTATATATAGGATTCTATATTTTGAGAAGTCATTATTGTACAAATTTAAGTGAAAAAGATGTAGGCAAAGATGTTGTTTTAGCTGGTTGGGCAAATAGTTATCGTGATCATGGTGGGATTATTTTTATCGATTTACGCGACAAAACAGGTCTTATTCAACTAACTTGCGATCCAGCAGATGGAGCAGATGCTCACAGAGTTGCAGATGGTGTTCGTGATGAGTATGTTCTTATAGCAAAGGGTACCGTTCGCCTTCGTGGAGAAGGTTTAACAAATCCTCGTCTAAAGACAGGCGCTATTGAGATTATAGTTACTGAGTTAATTATTGAAAATAAAAGTGCTCCTATCCCTTTTGTAATTGGTGACCCAAATGTTGGAGAAGAAACAAGACTAAAATATAGATATTTAGAGCTTCGTGACCCAGCTATGTATGAAGCATTTCGTCTTCGTTCTAAAGCAGCCATAGCAGCTAGAAATATCCTAGATGCAAACGGTTTTTTTAGAAGTTGAAACACCTATTTTAACAAAATCAACTCCAGAGGGAGCGAGAGATTATCTTGTACCTTCTCGTGTTCACAGTGGAGAGTTTTACGCTCTTCCTCAGTCACCACAACTATTTAAACAACTTTTAATGGTTGGTGGATTTGATAAATATTTTCAAATAGCAAAATGTTTTCGTGATGAAGATTTAAGAGCAGACAGACAGCCAGAATTTACTCAAATAGATGTTGAGATGAGTTTTTGTGACCAAGAAGATGTTATGAAAATTGCAGAAGAACTTCTTGTTGCTATGTTTGGTGCTTGTGGCGTTGATGTGAAACCTCCTTTTAACCGTATAACTTATAACGATGCTATGGAGCTTTACGGTTCTGATAAACCAGATATGAGATATGACCTTAAAATGGTAGATGTAATTGATATTTTTGAGAGATGCGATAATGAAATCTTTACAAATATAGCTAAGAAACCCCATGTGAACCGCATAAAAGCTCTTAGAGTTCCTGGTGCTGATTTGGTATTTTCTAAAAGAGAGATGAAAGGTTTTGAAACATTTGTACGCCAGTTTGGCGCTCATGGACTTGGATACTTTCAAATGAAAGAAGATGGACTAAAAGGTCCACTTATTAAGTTTTTTAGTGAAGAAGATATAGCTCTTTTAATAGAGCGAACTGAGCTTGAAGTTGGTGATGTTGTTTTCTTTGGTGCAGGTGATAAAAAGACTGTTTTAGATTATATGGGAAGATTTAGAAACTTTATTGCTGAGCATGAAAAAATGAATCTTATAAATAAAAATGCTTATGAGTTTATATGGGTAGTTGATTTTCCAATGTTTGAAGTTGAAGACGGAAGAGTAAAAGCACTTCATCATCCATTTACGCAACCAAAAGATACAGATAAAGATGATGTTGAAGAGATAGAGTCCATTGCTTATGATATCGTTTTAAATGGTACAGAGCTTGGTGGTGGTTCTATTCGTATCCACAAAGAAGCTGTTCAATCAGAAGTATTTAAACTTCTTGGCATTAGTGAAGAAGAAGCACAAGAAAAATTTGGTTTCTTACTAGATGCACTTAAGTTTGGAGCACCTCCGCATGGTGGTTTTGCTATGGGCTTTGACAGAATTATGATGCTTATAACTAAAAAATCTAGTATTCGTGATGTTATAGCTTTTCCAAAAACTCAAAAAGCTTCTTGTATCTTAACAAAAGCTCCAAGTGCGGTTGATAATACTCAGCTTAGAGATTTACATATTCGCCTAAGAGAGCAAAAATAGTGATAAAAACTAAAGGTAAAAAACTCTTTTTAATCATTGGTGCGCCAGGCTCTGGAAAAACAACAGATGCTGAGTTGATAGCTCAAAACAATGATAATATCACTCACTACTCAACAGGTGATATGCTTAGAGCTGAAGTTACTAGTGGTAGTGCGATAGGAAAAGAGATAGATAGCTATATTTCACAGGGACTTATAGTTCCTATTGGCATAGCTATTAAAACTATTGTAAATGCGATTAAAAATGCACCTAATAATGTTATCATCATTGACGGTTACCCTAGAAGTATGGAGCAGTTAAACGCTTTAGATGAATATCTATGTAGTGATGACTCATCTTTAGAGCTTTGTAGCGTCATAGAAGTTGAAGTTAGCGAAGAAACTGCAAGAGACAGAGTTCTTGGTCGTGCTCGTGGTGCTGATGACAACAATGAAGTCTTTGATAACCGTATGAAAGTCTACACTGAACCTCTAGCAGACATACAAGCTTTCTACACTTCTAAAAATGTTTTAAAAGTAATTTCTGGCGAAGGAACTATCGAGACAATAGTCTCTGAGATGGGAAGTTTTGTACAATCTAAAATATAGTTCGATACCTTCTCTATAATTCCCAAGTTTACTTGTAGATTTATACGCTCAATTTTATTTTATCAGTTGTAAACTGGTGTATAAGCATTTGTATTAAATTTTGATAAGGAATAGAACTTTCTAATTGAAATAGCTTTTTTCTTTTGATATTTAATAATTGATTGTAGCTCTTGAGTACGCTGAACGATATTACCTTTACTTTTCCATTCTCCACACTTTTTAATATGTCAAAATCAAATTAAATATTTTCTATTCATTCCATCTTGGGGAAGGTGGAATGAGAAAGAATTTTTCCTCTATATGTAGATGCTTATTATATTTATCGACATCCACATGAGTTATAATAAGTTCCAGCCACTGAAAAACTTGTAACCATACAATTACAAGAAGCATAATTTGAAGATGGACATGAAGCTGAACATTGACTAGCGTGATAGCTTCTACTCAATGCTCCTGTTCCTGCAGTATAGTTAAATCCAGGACAGCTGCATGATGTCACCCCAGATTTCTCTAAGCTTTTATTCTTCTCACTAGAGAGGTTTAAAAAACTCCCCGATCCCTCATTCTCCAATAGCGACTTTTCATTTTTATGTGTTGCGCATCCGGTCAAAGCAAATACGATAACAATAAAATAAATAAATACCTTTTTCATTTAATCTCCTTCTGTTGAAAAATACAACTTTTTATTCAAACACATTATATACAAAAAAATCTTAAATTAAAAAATAATAGATATACAAATGATATGTTAAAAATATGGAATTAGCTAAATATAATGCCCCCTAAAATCTAAGACACCAATTCAGTAAGATTTATTTTCAAAAAAGATAAAACGCCAATTCAAATAGTAAGTGCAACACCTGATTAAACTGCTACATAAGATTTCGTAATTGTATCAAAAAATACTTTTTAGGCAGCTTTCATACTGCCTATTTTAACTCCGCTCATAACAGTTGTTTTTACACTCTCATTTTTAGGGGCAATTATATACTTCGAGTGAAGCTTCAGTTTTACTACGCCAATTCATATGGACCCCTTGATATAGATAATAAAATAGTATTATCTATATGTTAGGGGAATGTTAATAAGCGCTAATCTTCCTCTACGAAGCCAAAATCTTCTTCATCACCCTTTTGTGCTTCTAAGATATCATCTATTAGTTCTTTAGCCTCATCTTCTTCTATATCCCCGTTTGTTATATCATTTAAAACATCTTTTAAATCTTCTTTAAATTCTCGAAGTTCTTCTATCTCTTCTTTTGCATCTGAACTTGCTTCTTTACTATCAGAGATTTCTTCAAAGATTTCATCTAGTCTTTCTTCTATATCTGGAATAACGCTTTTTAGAAGAAGGTCTTCTAATTTTTCTATATTTGACATTTTTTTTCCTTAAATTTATGGTCTTTAGTTGTGCAATTCTACTTAAAAAAAACAAAAATATTAATAAAATATAGATTTTGTCGATATAAATATACAATAAATCAAGGAATTTGATCATGTTAGTTTGGTTATTGGTATTTTTATTGCTAGTGTTAATTAGTTATGTTATTTACAGAGTATCTTTTTCTTCAAAAAATGTAAACTCTAAAAATGACAATCAACATTACACTTTTAAAATATAAGAGAGAATTATGACAACTAGAAACAACTATGTATTTAAAGGATACAAGGCACTACTTGGAAGCAGATATGTTACTTATGGAGAAGTAGAATTACCAATAAAATATAATCTTTTTGCTAAATCAAAAAATGGTTTTGACTGGGGAACTGGTGGCTCTGGCTCTATGCAACTAGCATTTTCTATCCTTCATCAAATAAGTAACACAGAATTTGCCTCCAAAAATGCTGTAAAATTTTGTAATGAAATTGTAAAATCACTAAATGCTAGAGAATGGGTGCTCAATGCAACTGATGTTATAGAGTGGATAGAAAAAAAATCTGATGATATTAGCACAATAGAAAATAAACCCCAAGCTATGGATTTAGTTAAACCTCCAAGAAAAATAAAAAAAGTAAAGAGTAATGTTGTAAAAGATGTTTGTCACACACTAGCAATTACACAAAAAAATCTTGCAAAAATCTTAGAAGTTCCAGAAGGAACAGTTAGTTCTTGGGCAGTTAAAAACGATATACCAAGGTTAGGGAAAAAAGCAATAGAATTTTATATACTAAATAGGAAAAATCAAGAAGTTGTAGATAGTTATAAAAACTTCTTTAAACTATTGCAAAGTGCGTAAATTACGCATTTTTTGAATTTTCAAACTCTGTCGCACTTTGAATAACATCAAAAGTTAATTTTTCCAACTCTTGAGTTTCTATATTGTACTTATCACAAAAATCTTCAACATCTTTAACATTAAAAGTTTCTAAGTTTTTAGCAAACATGTATATCTCGCCGAGTAAGCTATCTTGGCTATACAACGCTTCTTTAATAGTACTATCGATACTTAACTCATCTAAAATTATTTCCATTTCTACATTAAAGAGGCTATCTAACAACGATATGACTCCTAAAAAATAGACTTTTGATGATAAATCAACAACATCACTATTTTGAATCTGCTTTGAAACAGTAACCATCAAATTAGTTCTATTTTGAAGAAGTTGTAAAAGTGGGCTTTGTATTTCTGAGTCTTGTTCTGAAGCATTTGTAGAGTAAACCATAAGCATGAGCCACTCAGTCAATGGAGTTCTTCCCATTAGAGTAAGAATTTGACGAATTGAAGATATCTTATTTCTAAAGTGAAAAGAGCCTGAATTTACAAATTTTAGAAGTTGTAAAGAAATCGCATGATTTTTTTCAAACTCTCTAACTATATCATCAACAGTAACATTACTCATAATAAAATTACATAGATTTATCGCTTTTAGTGAATTTGGATCAAATTTCTCTTGTTTTAATATTTTTGGTTTAGAGAAAAAATAACCCTGAATAAAATCCCCTTTTAGTATTTTTGCTTTTTCAAACATCTCATGAGTTTCAACCTTAGTAAATATTATTTCAACAGGATACTCACGCAATTTTTCAACCGTAGATGCTAAACTATTAATATCTACTTTAAAATATGAAATATATTTAAGTAGTTTAGAAAATTTTTTAATTATATCTATGGATAAGAGAACATCATTAATGGCTAAGGTATAGCCCATTTCATATAGTTTAATAATTCTTTGTTCTACAAATTCATTCAAATCTATATTTGCTCCAATAGCAAATATAAAATGCTCTTTTGGAATGCAAAGAACAACATCATGCATTAGAAATTTTTTATCAGCTTTTATAAATGCTTTGTGTTCTCCTAAAAGATTTTTAACGCCAAACTTGTTTAGTACATTGCTTAAAACTGTAACGGTTGCATGCCTATCATTTTTAATATTTGAACTTTGAGTTGAATCTCTATAAAGTAGTTCATAAGCAAAAATATTCTCATTCATATCTAAAATTGGCTGTCTTGCAATATATAAACTTGTATTCATTTCTACTCTTTGTCTAGGTATTTCTTATTATTATACAAGAATATTCTTAAGCATACAGCAAGTCAAAGATAGATACTATATAGTATACTATATATTTGAGGTAAATATGAAGCCAAAAGATGAAATAACTAGAAGTCTTCTTATCGATAGAAATACTTGGGACGAATCAATGAAATACTCAAGAGGACGATACAAAATGAGTTTAAGTAAAGTCATAGAGTCACTTCTACAAGAATGGCTAGCTAAAGAGAAAAGAAAGCCTTTAGATGATGAAAGACAAGGTAAATTTTTTAATTAATATTCTTAAATTTACCTAGCATAAGCCCTATTTGGTGCAGAGCTTTCGTCATAATCTAAAAGTTTTAAAATACTTTTTTTATTCATCTTTCTTGCAAAATCAACAGCACTAAAGCCCTTTACATCAACAGCTTCCTTATCTACACCCTTTTGTAAAAAAAGTTCTGCTATTTCTGCCCTTCCATAACAAGCAACCCCCATCAAAGGAGTAAATCTACTTCTTCTGTTTGTTCTATTTACATCTATACCTTTGTCTATCATATAACGAACCAACTCGATAGAGTTAAATGCAATAGCATTATCTAAGATACTAACACCTTCATCATCAAACTCATCTATATCAGCACCATTATCTATTAGTAGCATTAACAAATCCATATCACATCTTTTTTGAAGTGCGTATGCTAAAACAGACTCTCCACTTTCATTCATCTCATTTACATTTCCACCATCTCTGATGAATTTTTTAACACTTATAAAATCATTATCTTTTAAATATTCTATCCATTTATCCATAATGGAAGTATATATAAAACTTTATTAGTACTTTTTTAGTATAATCCCAACATAAAATTACTTAAGCGAGAATTCATGGAAATCATACAAACAACAGATGCCTTTAAAGCATTGATACAAGATATAAAGTCAACAACAGATGGATATAGAGATCCTTTGGCATTTGGTATATGTAGAGTAGATTTAGGTCAGCTAAATGTAGAAAAAACTCTTCAAGCAACTTACCCCCTTATAAATTGGGATGAAAATTTTGGCAGTGCGACTATTTTTGTAAGAGCGTTAGCAGAGCAAGGTAAAGAGGTAGATTTTTCAAAAAGTGAAATTGTTTTTGATATTAATCTAGAATTTTTAAGAAATTGTTTAAAAGCTTTTACTCCATATTCTGATGAAGCTTACGGAGATGCTCACAAAAACATACAAGTTATTTCTGCACTTTATGCACAAATAGTGAATAGTGGAAGTTTTGAGGGAGAATTTAAAGTAACATTTATTTTTGATGATGCTCCATTGCAAAGTGTTGAGGCAACTTATCTTAAGTTGTATGCACTTTCTCAAGCAAAAGTTCCTCTAAGAGATTTAAATCTGGATGGTGCCTTCGGAGCACTTCCAAATGTTGCTTGGTCAAGAGGTGAACCAATCGAACTTGAGTATTTAAGAGAGTTTGAAATAGAGTTAAAACTTGCAAATGAGTATCCGCATATCGATTTTGTTGATAAATTTCCAAGATTCTTACAACATATCATTCCTCAAGACAACACAAGAATACTAGATACTTCTAAAGTAAGATTTGGTGCACAACTAGCTGCTGGAACAACAGTAATGCCTGGTGCTTCATATATCAACTTTAATGCAGGAACTACTGGTTCTGTTATGGTTGAAGGTCGTATTTCTTCTTCTGCTATCGTAGGAGATGGTTCTGATGTTGGCGGTGGAGCGTCTATACTTGGCGTACTAAGTGGAACAGATGGAAATCCTATCTCTATTGGTAAAAATACACTTCTTGGAGCAAACTCTACTTGCGGGATTCCTCTTGGAGATGCTTGTATCATAGATGCTGGTTTATCTATTTTAGAAGGTACTAAAGTTGGCATCTATCCAGCGGAACTTAAAAAAATCATGGAAGTAAATACAAACACCAATATGAAAGGCGAAGTTTTCAAAGCTAAACAACTAGCATTTTTTAATGGTATCCACTTTAGACAAAATTCAATGACAGGTGAAGTTACAGCTTCTCGTTCAACAAGAGAAATTAAATTAAACGCTGATTTACACTAAATTTCTTACATAAACTTACTTTTAGTTTCTTAATACTATAATGAATATTAGGTAAAAGGAGTAAGTTTATGAATATCTCAAATAACATTTCATCAATACAAGCTCATCAAACTATGATGAATACAAATGCAAACAATATTGCAAATGTAAACTCCACTGGCTATATACCTTCTGACACAAAAATTATAAATCAAGAAAATTCTGTATCAACCCACACTAGAAAAGCAGATAACAATGGCTCGACAAATTCTCAAACTGACTTAAGCAAAGAGTTACCAGAACAAATAGTCATCGAAGATGCAACTGAAGTTAATGTGACGGCTATTAAAACGCAAGACGAGATGCTTGGCACACTTTTAGATATAAAGGCTTAGTCCTAGCTATTGCGTTAAAATATTCATACTTTGTAAATTTTTTAAAATCTCAGACTCTTTATCAAAATCATCAATATTACTTCCTACTTTTAAAGTACTAAAAATAGCTTTTCCAACAACTACTCTACCCTCTTTACCTTCTTTATTTGTTTTAATGCCCCAAACATTATGAAAAATAATGATTTCCCCATTAAAAATACCTACATATAAAACAATATGCCCTTTTTTATATAAAAGAGTTTCAAACGGAACGGCTTTTTCTTTGATTATTTTAATTTTTTCTTCATTATTTAGATGCTTTAGTGAAATGATTTTACCAACTTTTGCTTGTTGAGATGAGTTTCTAGGTAGCCAAATTCCAAAAGGCGCATATAAGTCACGAAGCATTGAAGAGCAATCTCTTTGTCCGTAGATGCCACCCCAACCATAATTAGATTTAAACATTTCACTCATTATGTTTGTGAGCGCTTTTTTATTTAAACTTAAAACATCTTTTGTTGCGATACTTTTTGATATTTCAACTCTTTGAAACATCGCTTTAGTGTTTTTGTATGAAGAGATAGCTAAAGCTTCATATTTATTTTCATCTTCAAATATGATGGCTAACATCATTCCTATTTTTGAGTGAAATAAGAAAGTTCCATCTTTAGAATAAAGAGGGATATTTTCTTTTATAAAAAAAACTTGCTGGGCTTTTTGCCAAGCATCTACATGTTTTTGCGATAAAAAAACCATTTCACTTGATTTTATCCAACCAGAAGTAAAACTACTAAAAACATATACCCACTCTTTATCTTTTGAATAGTGGGAAACAAATAGTGGTTTGTTTGCATGAAGTGTGCTATTTTGCAAATAATCAAAAGGAAAACCCTCTCCTGCGATAGTTGGGTCTTTAAGTAGTGGTTTAATCGTCGGGAAAGCTCTTATATTTACTTCCCTTAAAGTTATTGCTTTTTTATTTAAAGTTGCGTAATCGCTAAAGTTTGCATTTTCTAACATCTCATCAAAAAAATCTTGTTTTAATAACGCAAAATTTTCTCCATAACTAGTACCAACTTTATAGGAATAAAATGGCCATTTAACTTCTTCTACACTTTCTCTTGGCTTAGAGTTGTTCCATACATTAAAGTAGTACTTTTCATATTTTTTTTGAATTTTGTATATTCTTACACTTAAGTTTAAATCTTTTGTAAAAAAATCCACATCTTGAGGAATAAATTTTAAATCAGATATTTCTATATTTTTCTTTGTTTGTTTCTCTTTTATATTTTCTTTTACTTTAACTTCTGATGAAGAACATGCACCAAACAACAACGCTATAAAAACTAAAACTATATATTTCAAATTATTTTTTCCTATATTAATCAACATCACCAAATCTACAAACAACTCTTCCAATTACCTCTATTTCATTAGGGTTAAGCGTTTGAGTTGAGTAAACTTTATTGTCAGATATTATATCTATTTTTCCATCTATTCTTTTTTGAACACGCTTTATAAAGAGTCCAGCTTCTGTTCTGACAGTAAATATACCGCCTCTTTGAAGGTCAGTTTTTGCTCTATTTATAAACACTATATCATTATAACTAAAAGTAGGTTCCATAGAATCACCAGAAACATTTATGGCTTCAATATTTTTTATATCTTTATCTCCGCCAAGCATAAAAACAAACTGCTCTGGAATCTCAAGTTCTTCTATCTCTTCGCATTGCTCATCTGTTCCGCCACCAGCACTTGCATTAACATCACTATAGTATTTAATCATATAGTATTTATTTGTAGCCTCTACAAGACTCTCAGGTGACTGACCATACAGCATCCAGTTTATTGATATACTTCTCAATGCACAAAAATCCATTAATTCACCAAATGGAACCTTATTTCTTTTTTTCATTGTTGCAAAGTTCATTTGAGATACACCAAGTATATCAGCTACATCTTTGTCAAATATTTTCTTAGAATTATACTCAGCAGATACAATGCTCTTAATCTCTTCAACTATTTCCAAAAAACTTTTCATTACATTTCTCCTACATTTTTTTAAATTATAATACATTTTTGAAAGAATGTCAAAGAAAGTATGACAAAATGTCATACTTTTTAGTAATTTACTAAAAAAATTGTAATATTTTGTAAATTAAATAAAGGATATGAAATGTCAATCATTATTATTAACGCTCAAAGCCTACTTGAAAGGTTTGAGAATTCTATTGAAATGTGGGCTAAAAAGTTTTTTAATCTTTAAGTTCGTCTTTTTCTCGTTTTTCGTATTTACTTTTGTGGTAACCACCTAAAATAAAAATCATAAATAATACAAAAAGTATCATCATTATTGCATTCATTATCCACATTATAAACTTCCTTTAAAACTAGTGTAATTTTGTCTTATAGCGTCATATAAAACTATACCTGTACTTATTGCTAAGTTTAGGCTTCGCCCCTCATTAGTCATTGGGATAGTTATATTTTGCTCTTTGTATTTGTTTAAAATCTCTTCTGGAATTCCTGCTGTTTCACTTCCAAAAAATATAAAGTCACCATCTTTAAACTCTGCTTCAAAGTATGGTCTGTTCGTTTTTGTTGTTGCAAAGTGTGCGTTATTTTTTATGTCGTTGTTATCAAAAAAATCATCTATACTTTCCCAAACATGCAAATCTAATTTGTCCCAATAATCAAGCCCTGCACGACGCACAGCTTTTTCATCAATATCAAAAGCAATAGGTTTAATGAGATGCAAAGAAGCACCTGCATTTACACACAAACGCCCGATAGCACCTGTGTTATTTGGAATCTGAGGATTTACTAAAACGAGATTAAACAAGTGAACTCCTAAAATATAACTGTTTTGTTTGCGTAAACAAAAATTCTATCTTCAAGTGCTAGTTTAAGTGCGTGAGATAGAACCACTTTTTCTGCATCTTTACCAGAGCGTTGCATATCTTTCCAGCCATAAGCATGATTTACATGTATAACTTCTTGAGCAATAATTGGACCTTCATCAAGGTTGTTATTTACAAAATGAGCAGTAGCCCCAATAATTTTTACACCTCTATCATAAGCCTGTTTATAAGGGTTTGCACCTATAAATGCAGGTAAAAATGAGTGATGGATATTTATGATTTTATGCTCATAAGTTTCAACAAACCTAGGAGTTAAAATGCGCATATATTTTGCCAAAACAATATAATCAACACTCTCAAAAGAATCTATACATTTTATGATTTTTTCTTCATGTTCTGGACGCTCACAACCTTCATGTGAAATACAAACAAAAGGTATATCAAATTTGTTTACTAAAGATTCTAGTTTATCGTAGTTAGATATAACAGCCACTATATTAGCATCTAGCTCCCCTGCCTCATGACGAATTAAAATATCTCCTAGTGCATGTAGCTCTTTTGTTGCCATTATGATTATATTTTTCTTTTTAGGTTTTACCACTCTTACACTGGCACTTTGAGGCAATGTGTTCTTAATAGCGTCACATAAACTATCAGCATCTATATCTCCCTCAACAACACTTCTCATAAAAAATTTATTATTATCTCTATCAACAAACTCACTATTTGAGATTATATTTAAATTATTGTTGAAAAAAATTGTAGATACTTTATAAACTAAACCTTTCTCATCATTTGCATCTATTAATACTATATATTGACTCACGCTTTTTTTCCTTTTTCTAACTCTTGTGTTCTTTGTTCTATGTTTGCTAAAGCGTACTCTAAAAAATTAAGAGTCATATCTAGCTTAGCTTCTATATTTGTATTGTTTGGAGCTTGAAAACCTTCAAACAATACAAGAAGTCTTTCTTTCATTGAATTTAAAAAAAATATTTCTCCATCAGTTGTAGGAATAATTATCTCTTGTATTTTTGGTGTTAGTTTTGATCGAGTCATCTGAACTTGTTTGATTTTTTTTGGCTTTATTGAACTACTTAAAACTTTTTTAGTCATTTCATTATCTTCCATCTCTGCCAATGTTGATAATATTGCATCTTTTAATTCCATTATTTTAATAACCACCTTTCAAATTCATTAAATTCAACATCTGCTTCCATTTTTAGAAAAAACTCTTTCATTTGCGTATTTACATTCAAAAACTTTCTTCTCTCTCCAGATAATCTTTTTATAGCGATTTTTGCTTCACTATTTGTAGGGTTTTCTTTTAAGATATTTTTGTATATATCCAAGGCTTCATCTTTAAGTCCTTGAAGCTCATAAATATTTGCTAGTGTAAGAGTTTGCATCTTTGTTTAAAATCTATTTTGAGATATAGTTGGCAATGATAGAGCCGATTTCACTAGTTGAACAAACTTCTTTAGCATCAAATTGTGCTAAATCTTGCGTTCTATAACCTTCTCTCAGCGTTCTCTTTATTGCTGCATCAATTTTATCTGCTGCCTGAGCTTCATCCAAAGAATATCTAAGCATCATAGATGCAGATGCAATAGTAGCAATAGGATTAGCTATACCTAAACCTGCAATATTTGGAGCTGAACCATGAATAGGCTCATAAACACCTATTTTAGAACCTATAGATGCTGATGGTAAAAGACCGATAGAACCAGATAGCATACTAGCTTCATCACTTAATATATCTCCAAAAATATTTCCTGTTAGCATTACATCAAACTGTTTTGGGTCACGAATAAGTTGCATCGCCGCATTATCAACATACATATGACTTAGTTCAACTTCTGGATACTCTGCTGAAATTTCAGTAACAACATCTCTCCAAAGTTGAGAAACATCTAAAACATTTGCCTTATCAATAGAGCAAACTCTTTTGCTTCGTGTCATTGCAATTTGAAATGCTTGATGTGCGATACGCGTAATTTCTGATCGAGTATAAACCATAGTGTTCCAGCCCTTATCTTCATCACGACCTTTAGGCTCACCAAAATAAAGACCACCAATAAGCTCACGAACAACCATCAAATCAACACCTTTAATCACAGATGGTTTAAGCGAAGATGCATTTATAAGTTCATCATAAACGATAGCAGGACGGAGATTTGCATAAACACCAAGCTCTTTTCTAAATCTTAAGAGTCCACTTTCTGGTCTTAACTCTCGAGCAAGATTATCCCATTTATCTCCACCAATAGCACCAAAAAGTACAGCATCTGAGTTAAGTGAAATATTGATAGTTTCGTTTGGAAGAGGGTTTCCTGTCATATCGTAAGCGATACCACCCATAAGAGCCTCTTCATACTTAAAATGAAAACCTGAACAAGCTGAAACAGCATCTAAAACCTTCACTGCCTCATCTATTATTTCAGGACCTATCCCGTCACCTTTTATTATTGCAATTTTATAGTTTTTCATTATTTACCTTTAATCTCATTTTGTGCAAAGTTCATTAATCCACCAGCATCTATTAGTTCTTGCATAAACTCAGGAATAGGACTAAATTTATATGTTTTATTTGTTGTTTTATTTGTGATTGTTCCAGCATTCATATCTACGCTCACTTCATCACCTTCACTAATCTCACTACTTTGTTCAAGTTCAAAAATAGGAAGACCCATATTAAAAGCGTTTCTATAAAAAATTCTTGCAAAAGTTGGAGCGATGATAGCAGCAACTCCAGCAGCTTTTAGTGCTATGGGAGCGTGTTCTCTTGAACTTCCACAACCAAAATTATCGCCAGCTACTATGATGTCGCCTTTAGCCAGTTTACTTACAAAGTCTGGAGCAGAATCTTCCATAACATGAAGTGCTAGTTCTTCTGGTACAGAAGTATTAAGATATCTCGCAGCTATAATTAAATCCGTATCAATATCTTTTCCAAATGTCCAAACTTTTCCGCTAATATTTGCTTTTTGCATATAAATTCCTAGATTTTATATAATATTTTGGGATTATATCCAAAATGATATTTCAATCATATAAAGTAAGATTTTTTGACCATCACATAGTTATCAAGTTCACAAATACTTATAATAATTAACTTATTTTTAATCAAAAAAGGAGTATTGTTCCATAAATTCCCCAAAAGAGTTAAATCTTGGGTAAAAACACAAAAGGATGTATACATGAGTGACCTTATTGAAGGGTTTTTAGGTAAGTCTGTGGATGGTAAAAAGAGTAGATTACCAGCAAAGTTAGATTATATTCAAAGTGCAACAGGGTTGTTTTTAGGTTTATTTATGTGGGGGCATATGTTTTTTGTATCAACAATTTTGATAAGTAAAGACTTTATGTACACACTTACAAAGTTTATGGAAGGAAGTATGTTTTTTGATGAGCCTAAACCAGGTTTAGTATCTCTTGCTGTTGGTACTATTTTTATTATATTCATCATTCATGCTGCTATGGGGTTAAGAAAACTTCCAGCAAACTTTAGACAATGGCAAATTTATAGAACTCACATGAAAATGATGAAGCATGACGAAACTAGCATGTGGTTTATCCAAGCTGTTACTGGTTTTTCAATGTTCTTCCTTGGTTCAGCTCATTTATTCCTTATGTTAACTCAACCTGGCACAATTGGACCATACGGTTCAGGCGACAGAATGTTAACACTGTGGCCTTTTTATCTTATGCTTCTTTTTGCAGTAGAACTACATGGAAGTATAGGTCTTTATCGTCTCTGTATTAAGTGGGGATGGTTTGAAGGTGAGGATGCAAAGAAAACAAGAAAAACTTTGAAAAAAGTAAAATGGATAATAACTGTCTTTTTCTTAGTTCTTGGTCTTGCTACTCTTTTAGCATACTTAAAAATCGGTATGGACCATTCAGATAGAGCGGGTGAAAGATACCATCCAACTACACAAATAGAAAAAAATTATAATGTAAACACAGAGGTAAAAGCATGAATGTAAAATATTGCGATGCGTTAGTAATCGGTGGTGGATTAGCAGGTCTTAGAGCTGCGGTTGCTTCACAGTCAAAAGGTTTAAGTACAACAGTTTTAAGTCTTGTTCCTGTTAAGCGTTCTCATTCAGCTGCTGCTCAAGGTGGTATGCAAGCGAGTTTAGGTAACTCTAAAATGAGTAGAGGTGACAATGAAGATGTTCACTTTGCAGATACTGTAAAGGGAAGCGATTGGGGTTGTGATCAAGAAGTAGCTCGTATGTTTGTTACTACTGCACCAAAGGCTATTCGTCAATTAGCTGCTTGGGGAGTGCCTTGGACAAGAATCACAAAAGGTCCAAGAGAAGTTGTAATGAATGCTGAGAGAACTACTTTAGTTGAAGATGAAGAAGTGCATGGTTACATTCACTCCCGTGACTTTGGTGGAACTAAAAAATGGAGAACTTGTTATACAGCAGATGCAACAGGTCATACAATGCTTTTTGGTGTTGCTAATGAAGCTTTAAAGCACAATGTAAACATTGAAGACAGAAAAGAAGCCATTTCACTTATACACGAAAACAATCGCTGTTATGGTGCAATCGTAAGAGATTTAGTTACTGGTGAGCTTAGTGCTTATGTTGCAAAAGGTACTTTAATCGCAACTGGTGGATATGGAAGACTTTACAAGCAAACTACAAATGCTGTTATTTGTGAAGGTATCGGTGCAGCAATCGCTCTTGAAACAGGAATAGCAACACTTGGAAATATGGAAGCTGTACAATTTCACCCAACACCAATCGTTCCATCAGGAATCCTTCTTACTGAAGGTTGTCGTGGTGATGGTGGTATTCTTAGAGATGTAGATGGTTACAGATTTATGCCAGACTACGAACCAGAGAAAAAAGAACTTGCTTCTCGTGATGTTGTAAGTCGTAGAATGCTTGAGCATATTAGAAACGGCAAGGGTGTTAAATCTCCTTATGGTGACCACTTATGGTTAGATATTTCTATCTTAGGTCGTGAGCATATTGAAAAGAACTTGCGTGATGTTCAAGAAATTTGTCAAATTTTTAATGGAATTGATCCTGCTGATGAAGGTCCAAAAGGTTGGGCTCCAGTTCTTCCTATGCAACACTATTCAATGGGTGGAATTAGAACAAAAGCAACAGGTGAATCTCAAAAACTAGATGGACTTTTCTCTTGTGGAGAAGCTGCTTGCTGGGATATGCATGGTTTTAACAGACTTGGTGGAAACTCAGTTAGTGAAACAGTTGTTGCTGGTATGATTGTTGGTGATTATTTCGCTGATTTTTGTTCTTCTAATGACATAGATATTAGTTCAAAAACTCTTCAAGCAAGTATTGATGATAAAGAAAAATATATGCATGACCTTGTTAATAAAGAAGGTAAAAATGATATATTTGAAATTAAAAATGAGATGAAAGCTATCATGTGGGACAAAGTTGCGATTTTCCGTGATGAAGAAGGTCTTACAGAGGCAGTTCATAAATTAGAAGAACTTTATAAAAAATCACTTGATGTTAAAGTAGAGTCAAAAACTCTTTGCGCTAATCCTCAACTTGAAGAAGCGTACAGAGTTCCAATGATGCTTAAACTTGCTCTTTGTGTAGCTCTTGGTGCAAAAGAGAGAAAAGAAAGTCGTGGTGCTCACTACAGAGAAGATTACCTAAAGCGTGATGATGCAAACTGGTTAAAAAGAACTCTTGCTTCATGGAATGAAGGTGATACTTTACCAACTCTAACTTATGAAGACTTAGATATTATGAAAATGGAAATGCCTCCAGCATTTCGTGGTTATGGTGCAAAAGGTATGATGATTGAGAATGACTTAAGTGTTAAGCGTCAAGAAGAAGTAGATAAGATGCGCGAAGATATGGAAGCAGATGGTAAAGATAGAATCGAAATTCAAGATGCTATTATGCCTTTTGAACTACAACCAATTTTTAAAGCTGAAAATGAAAGACTTGGAGATAAAAAATGAGCAGAACAGTAACTATAAAAGCATTAAAATACAACCCTAACTCAGTAGCATCTAAGCCTCACATGGTTGAGTATAAGCTAGAAGAAACTGAAGGAATGACTCTATTTATTGCTCTAAGTAAAATCAGAGAAACAATGGACCCAGATTTATCTTTTGACTTTGTATGTCGTGCAGGTATCTGTGGAAGTTGTGGAATGATGGTAAACGGAACTCCTCAACTTGCTTGTCGTACTCTTACAAAAGATTATGATGATGGCGTTCTTGAACTTTTTCCAATGCCAGCTTTTAAACTTCTAAAAGATTTATCAGTTGATACTGGTAACTGGATGAATGATATGAGTAAAAGAATCGAGAGTTGGATTCATACAAATGAAGATGTTGATATCTCAAAACTAGAAGCTCCATCTGACCCTAAGATTGCAGAAGAAGTTTTTGAAATCGATCGTTGTATCGAATGTGGTATCTGTGTTGCAGCTTGTGGAACTAAGCTTATGCGTCCTGATTTTGTTGGTGCTGTTGGACTAAACAGAGTAGCAAGGTTCTACGCTGATCCACATGATAATAGAACTGATGAAGATTATTATGAGCTAATTGGTGATGATGATGGTATCTTTGGTTGTATGTCACTACTTGCTTGTGAAGACAACTGTCCTAAACACTTACCGTTACAAAGTAAAATAGCGTATATGCGCCGTAAACTAGTAGCACTTCGTTAAAACTTACCTAAAGGATGATATGAATTTATCATCCTTTAAAAAGAGAGTCCATGCATATAATAAATGATTTTTTTCTTCTAACTTGGAAAGAAGATGCAAAACAACTGTTTTCGAGTCTTGGTGATATTAAAACATTTTTAACATCTACTTTAAAATCAAATCACGAAGCTTTTTGTGATTATACTTCCATCTTACTTATCGTAACTCCATCAAATATAGATAATTTTTCAGATATATCTGAGGCACGAGAGGCTATGAAGTTTCTTGTTGGTCTAAATGAATGGGATAAGCAAAGAGTTCAGTATATTCAAAAAGAGCTTCTCTTCTTTTTAAATGCAAATGGCAATATCAAACTAAATAAAGAGATACAACAAAGATTTGACAGACTAAGAAAAGAAAACATTATAGGTTATGAAATAAGTAGACGACTTATAAGCTTATTAGCTCTCATAGAAGTAAAAGAAGAAGAAATTCAACCCATTCATGTAGTAAAAGCTAAAACTGGTTCAAACTTCTTTGAAAGTGCTTTAAACTCACTCTGTACTGCGGTTGATAATCTAAAAAATGGCGTAGAAGATGAGTATCTGTATGAACGATTAACAATCATACCTAAAAAGATAAGAAGTGAAAAATTTTCTATCGGAATAACAGGTGTTATGAATGCTGGTAAATCTACACTTTTAAATGCTCTTTTGGGCAAGGAGATATTGGGGACTTCTGTTATACCTGAAACAGCAAATTTAAGTATTATAAAGTACGCAAAAAAACCAAGTGCAAAGGTTAACTTTTGGACTAAAAGTGAATGGGAAAATATAGAAAAAAGTGCCCTTACTCTTGAGAGTATGAAACCTTTTATAAAAGAAACAAAAGAACACTTCAAAGATAATTTGAATACCTATATTACAAGTGATGGTTTTAGTGCTAAGATAAGCATAGACGAACTCCCTTCTTATACTTCAGCAGAACATTCAGGTAAAAAATGTAACTTAGTTAAAAGTGTTGAGCTATACACAGATTTAAAGTTTGTGGAAAATGGAGTAGAAATTGTTGATACTCCCGGATTAGATGACCCTGTAATCCAAAGAGAAGAGATAACAAAAGGCTATCTTTATGAGTGTGACTTGATGTGTCACCTAATGAATGTAAATCAATCAGCGACACAAAAAGATATAGAGTTTATAACTGACACCCTGCTCTATCAAAGCATTGCGAGACTCTTAATCGTTATAACTCGCATAGATACCGTAAGTAAAAAAGAGCTAGATGAAGTTATTGAATATACAAAACAAAGTATAAAAACAAAACTTAAAAATTTAAATAAAGAAGCACAATTTAATTCAATAATAAATAAGATTGATTTCATTCCAATTGCGGGGAAAATGGCACTTATGCATCGCATAGGTAAAGGTGAAGAAGCTACAAAAATCGGCTATCCACTTGAAAAAACAGGAATTTTAGAAATTGAGAGTTATCTAAGTGATGTACTTTTTGGAGATAATTCACAAAAGGCTCTTTTAGTAATAGAGTCAAATACAAAAGAACTCATAGTCATAGCAAAAAGTTCACAAGAAACTTTAGAGATAGAGAAAAAACTACTAGGCAAAAGTGCTAGTGAGATTGAAAATGAGCATACGAAATATCAAGAAGAAATAGTAGAAATAAAAACAAAAATCACAAAACTTAATCAAGATATAAATGAATCAAAAGAAGAGTTGATAAGCTACTTCTCAACTCTTAAAAATATGTCTAAAAATAAGATGACTTCCTTGCAAAATATTATAAAAAGAAGAGTCTTAGATGATGTATCTTATGAGATACGAAAAAACAAAACAAAACCTGAGCAGAGTAGAATATCCTCTATCATAGAAACTGGCATAAAAGATGGTTTTATTGATTTGCTTCGAGATTATAGATACCAATTTCAAAAAAGATGCAAAACTCTTTTGAAAAAATACAAAGAGATTTTGAAGAATTTAAAGAAGCTGATGATAACACAGGAGATGCAAAAGAGTTTTTTGAAAAACATTTTGGAGCCTTAAATCTAGTAAGCAGCAACTTAATCTTAATAGAACAAGTAAATAGTGCCATCAAATCATCTTCAAAAAAAGATATAGATGCCTTAGATAAGAAGTGTGAAGAATTTTTCACTCAAGCTTTTAATGACTTATATGAAAAATTTAATAAAAAAATAAAAAAAATAAATATTGATTTAGTTAACCAGTTTGAAGCAACTTGTAAAGAACCTGTTAAAAAGATAGAGTTTGATATGAACACAAAAGAAGAAAACATAAAAAAAGCTAGACAAAGAGTGCAAGACAAGTCCTTTGATACCGCTAAAAGATTATCTAATATTGAGCAAAAAATAATGTTAATTCAAAAAGTCACAGATGATTTAAAACATCTTGGAGAAAATTCATGAGTAAGTTAGATCTGTTTATCGCCTCTTACAAAGATAAATTTATTGAAATCACTCCAGAGTTTGATGAAAATCTTTTAGGACTAATCAAAAAAACAAGTTACGCTATGCTTGATGAAAAAATGTCACCTAGCAAAGAGTTGCGAGATGCACTTTTGAAACTAGAAATCAGAGCTAAAGAGCCTATGAAGGTTGCTATTACAGGACAATTTTCTAGTGGTAAATCAACTTTTTTAAATGCGCTTCTTTCAAAAAACATACTACCAACAGGAATAACTCCTGTTACATCAAAAGTAAACTATATACGATATGCTGATGAATTAAAAATTCGCATACGATATAAAGATGGACGAGATGAGTATCAAAGTGTTGAAAATATTTCAAAGTTTACTGACCAAAGAGAAGTTGTAGAGGAGATAGAATACCTAACCCTTTATGTTCCACTAGAACTTTTAAAAGATATAGTTTTTGTTGATACTCCGGGTCTTAATTCTCAAGCCATTACTGATACAACAACAACGCAAAGAGTGCTAAAAGAAGTAGATGGAATCATCTGGTTATCTCTCATTGATAATGCTGGTAAACTTAGTGAAGCAAAGGTTTTAGAACAGTACCTAAATGAGTATCAAGGAAAATCACTTTGTGTTTTAAACCAAAAAGATAAGTTTGAGCCTTCTCAAGTTCAACAGAGTGTTGAGTATGTTAAAAAAAGCTTTGGGGAGTATTTTAGTGATGTTATTCCTATCTCAGCGATTCAAGCACTTGAATCAAGAAGTCATGATAAAAACACACAAACTCAAGAAGAACTTGAAGAGTTTTTAAAATCACTTTCAACTAGTTTAAAATCTTCTAACTCAATTAATATTCAAAAAGAGTATGAAAAGTATCAACAAAAAATAGAAAGTATTTTGAGTAGTGATTTGAGTAAAAATATAGACCTACTAAAAGAGTCTAATATCGAACTTGTTTTAAACTTTATTGATGAAAATATTCGCCCTTTGGCAAACAGCTCAAAAGATTTTGCTATAAAAAAAGATATAGACTTGATTTGCACAGATTTAATAGAGCAGCATAAATTATTTTTAAAAATCTACAATGAGCTAGATGCAGAACTTAAAGAGTTTGAAGTTGAAGCAGATGAAAAATTTGCAGATTTGAAAAATAGATTTACAAGAAAATTAAAAGACGCTTATAGTAGAATAGAAGAAATCATAGACACTATTGCCAATGATATATATAATCACATCGAACAAGTCACCAAAACTAGATACTCCAAACAAAAAGCAGGCTTATTGAAGAACAAAACTGTATTTGAACCTGTTGAGTACAAAGTATCTAAAATTGCCTCAGACGCTATTTATAAGCATCTGTTTTATGATGATGATATCGTCGGAAAAATGTTTAAAAAATATGTTCGGAATTTAAAAGAGATTCAAGATGAAGTGAATGAAAATAATGCTTTAGTTTATGAAATGCTTAAAAAGAAAATCAGAAGATGGCAAAATCCATATGAGTTTATAAGAAAATCAAAACAAGTTGATTCTGATATAGAGTTTGCTAATATTCGTAAATTTGCGTCTAAGGCTTATGAAAACATACTAAAACCATATAGTGATGAAATCCACTCATCTTATGCAAAAATAAGCTCAGAGTTTAATCATTTAAGTTCTGCTGTAAGTTTTAACTACCAAAATGCAACTGGAGTTTGTGTTGGATTTTTAGAAAAAAAAGTTGAGCAGTCTATAGAGCTTTATGAACAAAATCCTACAAAATTTTCTCTTTATCAGCCAAAACTACAAGAGATAAAAGAAAGGTTAAAGATTAGTTTTCATCTGTATGAACTTCAAAATATGATGAACACAAACAATACATTTTTAAATAAAAACTACGATAGATTAGTGGAAGAGTTTAAGCATATAAACAGTGAAAAGCATGACTTTTTACAACAAAGAAAAGAGCGTCATAACAAAAATATAAGTATTTTAAAAGAACTACGAATCAGTTGAGTTTAAAGCCACTCTCGTGGCTTCATTAATCAAACCTGCTGAGTCCTCTGAATCCTTTGGATAGGTACTTTTACCTATTTTTATATCTATCTTTATACTACCTTTTGCATCTACAAAAGGCTCTTTGAAAGCATTTAAAATTCTCTCAAATAAGATATCAGAATTTTTATCTTCTAAATACTCGTTAAAAACAATTAAAAAACCATTTTGTGAGATGTGAGATAGCATATCTTCATCACGAATAGACTCTAAAAGCCTATCCCCTACTTCAACTATAAATTCATTGGCTCTTTGCTCATTTCTTAATTTTACTTCTTGAAAATTCATAACTTTAACAACAGCTAATAAAAAATATTTTTTTATGTCTGTGCGCTCTTGATATTTGTTCACTTATAACTATATCAATATTACTTCTGTTTGGTAATTCTGTAACTGGATTATAGTATGCTTTTTTAATTAGGATAGATTTGTTTTCGTCATACCTTTTTATGGTACGACTTTGATGAAAGTTAAAGTAAAGACTAGTAAAAAGTAAAACTACTAATACAGATATAATATACATCATCATCTTAAGCTCTTTATGTTTTAAACTGCTCTAGTTTAGTAGAAAGTTCATCTGTTAAGCTATTTAGATGTTCAGCCGCACTTGCTATCTCTTCAACGCTTCTTGCATTTTCTGAAGATATAGAATTTATCTCTTTTATACCATCAACTATTTTATTTAGTTGATTTCCTGTAATTTCAAAATCTTCAACAACTTTATCACTTGCTACAGTAGCTTTATGAACTAATTCTGTTGTTGAATTTATTTTACCTTCAACATCTGTTGATATACCAGACAACTCTTCCATCTGCTTAGAATTTGCATTCATCTCATCACTAGCAGATGCTGTTGATTGAACAATTACATTAATAGTTGCATTTATCTCAGCCAATGATTTTTGAGTTCTCTCAGCTAGTTTTCTTACTTCATCAGCAACAACAGCAAAACCTCTCCCATGTTCTCCTGCTCGAGCAGCTTCTATGGCAGCATTTAGTGCAAGTAAATTTGTTTGTTCTGCAATATCAGAGATAACAACAAGAACATCTTTAACTTGTTCTGTGTCGCGAGAAAGCTCTTCTATTTTCATAGCTAGTTCAATTTCTGATTCAACACTTCTTTGAACTTTTGATGTAAGAATTATAATTTCATCTCTAGCATTATTTAACATATCATTAGCTTCAAGCATCTCTTGTTTTGATTCCAGTGCGTCGTTAATGGCAATTTTTATTTGCTTTTGTGTACTTGAAGCATTTTCAGTTGTTTCATCTACAATTTTTACAGATTTTTCAACATTTGAGCCAACTTGAAGAGCAGTAACTGAAAGTTCATTTGATACAGATGAGTTCTCAAAACTTGATTTCTTAGCCCCATCTACGCTATCATGAACCTTTCTTATAAATTCATTTATGTAATCAGCAACATCTTTTATCTCATCTGTACTATTGATAATAATTCTTTTAGTTAAATCACCCTCACCTTTTGCTAAATCTTTAGTTATACCAAGTATGCTTCTGATCGGTCCTACTATTATTCTATCTGCTATAAAACTAACTATTAAACCAATAATTATTGCTAAAACTAAAGAGGTAATAATTATTTTCATAGTTAAAGCCGTTATTTGATTATTTGAATCTTGACGCATCTGTTGTACTTGAGCCTCAATATTATCAATATATTCTCCAGTACCAACTATCCAATTCCACTGCTTAAATAAAATAACATAAGACATTTTAGGTACTGGTTTGTCTGAGTCTGGCTTTGACCAGCTATACTCAACCATTCCTTCTCCCTTAGCTTTTGCTACTCTAACCATCTCATTAAAGAGATAAACACCATTAGGGTCTTTTACTTTTGACAAATTTTTTCCATCAAGTGCTGGTTTTATCGGATGCATAACCATTTTAGGAGCTGTATCGTTTATCCAAAAGTATCCACTTTTTCCAAAACGCATAGCAGCTATTGTTTTTAAAGCTTCTTTTTTCATACCCATCGTAACATCTGAAACATAAGCACCCGTTCCAATTATCCATCCATAAGGTTTAAACTTTTTAACAAATGAAACTTTTGGTTGTGGTTTTTCAAAGCCAGGTTTTGCCCAGTGATAGTCAACAACACCTTCTCCTCCTGATTTTACCGCTTTAACCATGTTATTAAAAAGATAAACACCATTAGGGTCTTTAAATCTTGAAAGGTCTTTTCCATCAAGTGCTGGTTTTATTGGATGCATTATCATTCTGGAGACACTATCGTTTATCCAAAAATATCCACTTTTTCCATATCTAGCAGATGCTACTATGGATTTTAGATATTTTTGAAGTTCTGTTTTTGACATTTTGTTTTTATTTTGATTGTAAGCTTTTGTGATTATTCCAAATAAAAAGTTAGTTTGACCTTTAAGATCAGCTTCAACCTCTTTTTTTATTTTATCTGCTGCTGTTCTTTTGTAAAATGATTCAATAGATTTAATAGCAACACTTACATAGTTTTTAAGTTCATGCTCTTTACTAGCATAAGCTTCTTTTTTATACTTGACAATATTGGCTTCTGTCATAGCATTAATATTATATACAGACTGTAATATAATAGCTATAGAAACAGCAATAATTGTAACAATGATTAAAACAATAATTTTCATTTTAACAGACATAACAACTCCTTTCGTATGATATTCGGGCACCCAATTTTTTAAAACTTTTTTCATTGTATCATAAAAGTATCACGAAAGGTAATAAAAATAGTAAATTTAGTTAAAAATTGTACTATCTTTTGAGGTTATTTGTTGTTTGTAACATTTCATCACTTGTTGTGATAACTTTTGAGTTAGAATCATAAGCGCGTTGTCCAGTTATAAGGTCTGTTAATTCAACAACTAACTCAACATTACTAAGTTCCACAAAACCTTGTCTAAGTATGCCTAAGCCATCTACCCCTGGAGTTCCTTCAACTGGCTGACCAGAAGAGTCTGTTTCTAGATACAAGTTATCTCCAAGAGAGTGAAGTCCTGCTGGGTTTATATAGTTTGTAGTTAATATTTGTCCAACAACTGCTGCTTGAGTTTGTCCTGGTTGAATAACTGTAACTGTTCCGTCAGTTGCTATACTAACATTTGTTGCATCTTCAGGTATCACAATTTGAGGAACAAGAGTATATCCATCACTGTTTACCATTGTTCCGTTATCATCTATCTTAAAAGCACCATTTCTTGTATAAACTTCTGTTCCATCTGGAAGTTCAAGTTTAAAAAACCCTTTACCTGTTATGGCAATATCTAGTTGATTGTTAGTTTGCTTCAGGCTTCCTTCTGAAAATATTTTGTTAATTGCTGTTGGTCTTACACCAAGTCCGACTTCTATACCAGTAGGACTTTTTGTAACATCACTTGTAGCAGTTCCTGCATAAGACATAACCTTATACATCAAGTCAGAAAATTCTGCACGAGATTTTTTAAACCCTATTGTGTTTACATTGGCAATATTATTTGCTGTTGTATCTATCTGTGTCTGCATCGCCAACATTCCTGTTGAAGCAGTATAGAGTGATTGCATCATCTTAAAATCCTTTTGTCTATTTTTCCCGCAAAGGAACAAGTCCCTTTACTCCGCTTGCGCCACTGAGGCGACTAAAGTTACGCTTTTCTTGCTATTTTGTTAATTGCATCGCTATTCATATCGTCCATTTGTACTTTCATAGCTTTTTGGTACATTTCAACTAAACGATTTGTTTCTATCATCTGTGTCATCATTTTTACAGCATTTACATTACTCTTTTCAGTAAAACCTTGCAAAACTGCCCCTGTTTCTTCTAAGCTAAATAAGTCATCCATCCCATCATATCGATAAAGTCCATCTGCTTCTTTTTTCAAAAATGCAACATTATCAGGATTTGCAATAAAAAGCTTAGATGCTAAAACAAGATTTGTACTATTTGGAATGTTTTTATATAGTTGACCATTTTTGTCAACTTCTATGATATTTTCATCTTCATTAAATTCGATATTTCCACCTGCTTCAAAATAATCGCTAGGTAAAACTTCATGACCCTGTTTTGTTACAAGTACTCCATCTTCATTTTTAGTAAAAGAACCATCTCTTGTAAGTCTTACACCTTGAGGAGTTTTTACCAAAAAGAATAATCCTTCTCTTGAAAGCGCGAAATCCATTGGATTATCTGTGAGTTGCATATTACCAACAGAGTGGTTTGTATAAGCATCTACAACCTGAGGCGCCTTTGTTATTGTTCTATTTAAAAAAGCTGCACCATTTTCACTATGATTATCATGAGGTAACTTATCTCTTGCTTCTTTATATATACGCATAAAATCGCCTACAATTAAATTATCTTCCTTGAAGCCAACGGTATTAACATTAGCAAGATTATTGGCGATAGTATCCAAACGATTAAACTGAGTAACCATTCCTGCTGCCGCGCTATAATATCCACTTTGCATAAAATCCCTTTATTTAGCAATATTTTTTAATGTTCTAGCAAACTATGTTCCAAAAAATAATATATGAAATTTAAGACTCATTTAATCTGTTTTCGGTATAATCCACTCTTTAAAATAACTTAAATACTACACTTACTAAGGACTTCTTTTATAATGACAGCAAAAGAACTAAACAAAGCTATTGATTCATTTTTTAGCGAACGAAAATCAAAAGATTGCGCAACCTACGAATCTTTGATAGAACTTTTTGAAAAACAACCAACTACTTCACAAGCAAAAAATATATTTAATTTAATGACAAAGCATAAAACTTGTCTTTATACTTCAAGTGAACATGCAAAAAAATTAAATGATAAAGAAGCAAAAGCAAGACAAGATGCTCAAAGAAAAATGCTTGCAAATAACGAGTCTGACAAGTTTGACATACTCAAAGAACATGAACTATTAGAGTGGTCTCGCTCTGACTCTCCTGTTCGTATGTATCTTCGTGAGATGGGACAAATCCCTCTTTTAACAAAAGAAGAAGAGATAGAAATAAGTAAAAAAATAGAAGGTGGAGAGAGTATAATTATAGATGCTATCTGCTCTGTTCCTTATTTAATAAAATTTATCTTGGACTACAGAGAACCTTTAATCAATCGAGAAAGAAGAGTAAAAGAGCTTTTCAAAAGTTTTGAAGATGAAAAAGAAGATACTGATGATGGTGTCGATGCACCAGAAACCTCTCCTGAAGATGAAAAGAAAGTTTTAACAGCAAAAGATAAAAATAGAGTTGAAAAAGTTACTTTTTGTTTTAAAGCATTAGAAAAAGCAAAAAAAGACTGGTTAAAAATATCTGAAAAAGCTCCTCAGGGTGTAGATATAGAGATTACCCAAGATGTTGTTCATTATTTTCTTAGCATGACATTTAAAAAAGCTGTTTTAAAAAATAAACTACTAGATTTAGGACCAACATCTAAACTTATCAATGAACTTGTTAAAGCTATGGAAACAGCACTTAAGAGTGATGATGGTTTTGATAAAGAGCTAAAAAGACTAGAATATAAACTACCACTTTTCAATGCGACACTAAAAGCTAATCACAAAGTATTGGTAGATAAAATCCAAGAGCTTAATAAAGAAAATATTGCCGGAATGGTTCCAGAAGCAACGATGGTTAGCACATATATGGAAATTAAAAAACTTGTTCAAACAAAAGAGGCAAGTAAAAATAGTTTTGATATGGAACCCGACAAACTTTCAGATATTTTAGAGCAAATAAAACGCGGAAAAAATATTAGTGAAATTTCTAAAACTAAAATGGCAAAATCAAATCTTAGACTTGTTGTTTCTATCGCTAAAAGATATACAAACCGTGGATTACCTTTCCTTGACCTTATTCAAGAAGGAAATATTGGACTTATGAAAGCAGTTGATAAGTTTGAATATCAAAAAGGTTATAAATTTTCAACTTATGCAACTTGGTGGATTCGTCAAGCAATTAGCCGTGCTATTGCTGATCAAGCTAGAACTATTCGTATCCCAATTCATATGATTGAAACTATTAACCGTATCAATAAAATCATGCGTAAACACCTTCAAGAACATGGTAAAGAGCCTGATGTAGATAAAATTGCTGAGGAAGTTGGCTTGTCTGTTGAGAAAGTTAAAAATGTTATTAAAATCACAAAAGAGCCTATCTCTCTTGAAGCACCTATTGGTAACGAAGAAGATGGTAGGTTTGGTGACTTTATAGAAGATAAATCTTCAGTATCTCCAGCAGAATCAATCCTAAAAGATGACTTAAGAGCTCAAATAGAAAATGTGCTAGAGCAGTTAAATGAAAGAGAAAAAGCTGTTATAAAACTTCGTTTTGGAATCATGGACGATGAAAGCGATAGAACACTTGAAGAAATCGGAAAAGAACTTAGTGTTACTCGTGAACGCGTTCGTCAAATAGAATCAAGTGCTATTAAAAAACTAAAACACCCTAAAGTTGGTAGAAAACTTAAAAGCTATATAGAAGAGTAAAGATTATGACCTTTGAGCAGCAATGGCTAGAGTACGATTATAACCCTTTCGTACTTTTTAGCTCAAAAGGTAAAGTTTTATCTCTTAACTCTGAAGCTCAATTTCTTTTAGGTTCAGCATCTACGCATGAACTTTTTGAACTTGCAACTACTTATGCCAATGTAACTTTTGGCTTTAAAACAACATTTTTAGAATTAGAATTTGGCAGATATAAATTTTTTGCATTAACTATTGGTTATGAAAATGAAAATGAAATAGGTATCAAGTTATATCAAGTTCCATCATTTAAACTCAATAAGCCAAAACCTAGTGGAGAATTGACAAATATTTACACACTAGTAGATTTATGCATCTCGACAAACTCCATAAGTTCAACTACAAAATATTTAAAAGACTTTGACCCAACGATACCAGAAATCATCATAGACACAAACAGCTTTATAAAACTTTTAAATAAAGTCTATTTTTGTTTTAAAGAAAATGAAACTATCTGTACAAAAATCTTTTATAGAGTGGGTGAACATATTAAGTTTGATAAAAAGAAATATAGTATATTTTCAGTAGAGATAAAAGCAGATAATATCAATAAGACAAAAAGCAACGAGCTTGAAGTTATAGTAGCAAATACTAACTTTTATGTTGATATACAAAAAAAGATAACTATAAATATACCTATGATAACTTCTTAGAAAAAATCTCTTTTGAGCTTATGGAGCCTACAATTATGCCAAAAAGTAGAGAAGGAAGATAGACGGCAATATCTAAAAGTTCATTATTTTTAAGTGCGATAAATCCTAAAACTAAAAACAGATAAGGTACAAGCCTAAAGAGTGAAGCACCACCTTTTAAACCTTGCTTCATACTTGCAATACTTAAAGTTTTAATCTTTTTTCTTTCTTCTTTTACAATAGCTTTTAAGTCTAACTCTTCAGCTGGAGCATTATTTATTGGTTCATACCCCAGGGCACCCTCTCTGACTTCGTCATTCACCTTGTCATCATAAAGTTCGTAAGGGTCTTCTATCTCATCTAATAAATCTCTTTTTTCTTCTACCATATCTGATGATACTTGAGTATTCACTAATCTTCTATATGCAAAAGAAGAACCAATAATAATAAATAAACTACTTAAAAATGCAATTTGCACATTCATATAAAAACTAAAAGATATAAAATTAGTAGCTAAAATAATAATCTCAGATATAGTAATAAGTTTAATAACTCTTTTCACCGTAATCCTCATCATCATCTTCATCAAGTTGTTTTTTTATCGCATATCGTGGTTCTTTCGCTAAGTCTAACATTACTTTATGTTGTTTGGAGTAAGCTTTATAAACATTTAATATAGCAGCTCCAATTCCTACTCCTACTCCTATCCAAAAGAGCCAGCTTATACCTGTTAAATTTTTAAGAAGTATGCCAATACCAACACCCATAACAACTGCCACTACCATTGAGATACCTAAAGAAAGGCTATCAGCTGCTTCAATTATTGGTTTTATTCTTGGTTTGCGTTCTGGCTTTTGGCTTAACTCGTTGTCTTTAGTTTGCTTATCTATATTTTGCCCCAGGGCATTCTCTCTGGCTTCGCCATTCACCTTATCAGCCATTTTTTATAGCCTTAAAAACTTTTGCACTTGCTTCAATAGTATCTTCTATCATCTCATCAGTAGTAGCAGTTGAGATAAAACCTGTTTCATAAAGTGAACAAGCAAAGTAAAAGCCCTCTTTGAGCATCTGTGAATGAAAAGATGCAAAAAGTTTAGCATCTGAGTTACAAGCATCTGAGAAGTTTTTAACTTCCTTTTCATTAAAGAAAAAGCCAAACATACTTCCTCTTGTATCTACTTGCATAGTTATGCCACAAGCCTTAGCTTCTTCTTGCATTCCTTCAACTAAACGAGTTGCTCTTGCATTTAAAACATTTAAAACTTGTGCATTTTTCTTTAGTTTAGTTAAGGCTGCAAGTCCTGCTGCCATTGCAACTGGATTGCCACTAAGAGTTCCAGCTTGATATACTGGTCCCTCAGGAGAAAGTTTAGCCATTATTTCTGCTCTTGCGCCAAAAGCACCAACAGGCATACCCCCTCCAATAACTTTACCGAGAGTAACGATGTCAGGCTTTGTACCTGTAATAGACTCAGCACCATTTATGGATGCTCTAAAACCACTCATAACTTCATCAAATATCAACAAAGCTCCATTTTCATCACAAAGCTTTCTCAACTCTATTAAAAACTCTTTATCTGCTGGAACTAAACCCATGTTTCCTGCAATTGGCTCTATGATAATACAAGCGATATCTTTAGAGTCTTCAAAACATTTTTTTACACTTTGAATGTCATTATATGAAGCTAACAGCGTGTGTTTTGTAAAATCAGCAGGAACGCCTGGGCTAGATGGGTTTCCAAAAGTTACAGCGCCACTTCCAGCTTCCACTAAAAGACAATCGCTATGACCATGATAACAACCCGTAAACTTAACAATATCATCTCGACCTGTAAATCCACGAGCTAGACGAATTGCACTCATCACAGCCTCTGTTCCACTACTTACAAATCTTATCTTATCAATGGAATCAAACATAGAAACAACCAGAGATGCTAAATCAGTTTCTGCTTGAGTTGGAGCACCAAAACTAAGTCCTCGTTTCACAGCATCTATAACAGCTGATTCTATCGCTTCATCTCTATGACCAAAGATAAGTGGTCCCCAACTTTGTACAAAATCAACATATTTATTTCCATCTACATCTGTTAAGTAAGCTCCATTTCCTTCACTTATAAAAAGTGGCGTTCCACCAACACTTGAAAATGCTCTTACTGGAGAGTTTACTCCACCTGGGATTAGTTTTTGGGCTTGTGTAAATGCTTTTGATGATAATTCTGTACTCATATATTTGACCTTAATATTTTTTTTGTTATTATATCAAAAAAATAAAGGCATAACTTGCAGAGATCTTCTTTTGCTCTATTTGTAGCGCTACTTATTCATTTGCTACTTGTACTTTTATTTTGGTTACTTGGTAATTTTGCAAATGAAATAAAAAAACCTATAAAAACACAAGAAAAAAAGATAAAAATATCTCTAAAAGAGATGCCAAAAACAGATAAAAAATCAGGCATGACAAAAAAGAAAATTAAACCACCCGAGATAGCACCTCCGATGCCAAAAGGTTCTCAACTTAAAAAAATAATAAAAGAACCACTTGTTAAGCTAAAACCAAAAGCTAAACCTAAAAAACCAAAGTTAAATCCTAATCCCAAGCCTATAAAGCCCAAACCTAAACCAAAGCCCAAAGTAGAACCGATACCTTCTAAAAAGCCATATATTCCACTGCTAGATAAGAATGTAAGCAAAAAAAAGCCGGTAAAGAAACCAAAAGATGCTATGTCATGGATGTATGAAGACAAATCAAGCGAAGAAAAAACTCAAAAAGAAACTAAAACATACAGAGGCAGTAGTGTTAGTCAAAATGTAAAAGAGTTGTATGGCGAAGAATTTGGCAAACTAAGTCAAGGACAACAAAAGTACATTATTGATAATCAAGAAATAATGAGAAGAATAACCCAGCAAGTTCTTACTCGTGTAGCAGGTGTAAATCTTTCAAGAGATATTAGAGTGAACAGAAGTAATGTCATAGAATTCTATTTGCATCCAAATGGGGATATGAGCGATTTTAAATTTTTAGAAAAAAGTGGATACTTTGTTCTTGATGATACAACAAGAGAAACTATAAGTTACGCATACAGCAGATACCCTAGACCAAAAGAAAAAACATTGATTAGATATGTTGTATATTATAATTTAGCAAGATATTAGAAGAATTAAATTTGAGTTTAGCATGGATATATTTAATCATAGCTGGAATATTAGAATGGGGTTGGCCAGTTGGTTTAAAACTCGGTGTTACAGATGCAGGATTTAGTATTTTTATAAGTGGAGCACTTTTACTTATTGCTCAAAGAAGTATTCCTATGGGAACTGCTTATTCTATTTGGACAGGCATCGGTGCCGTTGGAACTTTTGTTCTGGGTATTTTACTTTTTGGAGAAACAGCTAGTATTCCAAGAATCTTTTTTATTAGTCTTATCGTTGTTGGAATAGTTGGACTTAAAATTGTTTCAACAAAAAAAACTTAAGAGCTTTTAGCTATAATTTAAAAAAATATAAGGCGATTACATGCACATTAAAATTTTATCTACTCTTCTGATTTCATCACTTGTTTTTTTCACGGCTTGTTCTGATGAAAAACAAGTTGTAGCAAAAAAAGAGATGCCAGCACTTGCGGTAAATACGATAACTGTAAAAAAAGAAGCTGTTCCCATATGGAAACAATATACAGGAATGACAAAAGCAAGTAGTGACCAAGATGTAAGAGTAAGAGTAGCTGGAATACTTGAAAAAATATACTTCAAAGATGGACAAGCAGTTAAAAAAGGTCAAAAACTTTTTAAAATCCAACAGAGTGAATACATAGCATCTCTAAATGCAGCAAAAGCAAAGAAAAGACAAGATGAAGCATCTTTAGCGCTTGCTACAGCTGATGTTAATAGATACCAACCTTTAGTTGATGAAGGGCTGGCTCCTCGTGCTACCCTAGAACAATACCAAGCTCAGCAAGCTGGTCTTAGAGCAGCTATTGCTGGTGATCTTGCTCAAATAAATAGAGCAAAAATAGAACTTAGTTATACAATCATAACTGCACCAATCAGCGGATATGCTAGTGCAAGACGCGTAGATATTGGGAATCTTGTTGGTCAAGGAGAGTCAACTCTTCTGACAACTATAGTGAACACTAATCCAATATATGCATATTTTTCTCCTTCACAAAAAGATGTAAAAATGTTCCAAAAATACAGGAACAAAGATAAACCAGATGCTTTTATTGAAGTTGCTGGAAGTGTAGAGCAAAGTAGGCTTAACGGGTATATAGATTTTTCAAATAATATAGTCGATCCTTTAACTTCTACTATAACAATGCGTGCAACAATTAAAAATACAAAAGGAAAAGTTTTACCTGGTACTTTTGTTTATATAAATATGTTCATAAATAATAAATACAAATTCCTTATGATTCCACCAGAAGTTATTTTTAATGATCAACTTGGAAGTTATGTTTATATTGCAGATAAAAACTCAACTATTAAAAGAGTTGATATAACTACTGATTATTCAAGTAAATACTATGTAAGCGTTCATAGTGGTCTTAAAGATGGTGATAAAGTTATAGTTTCTGCGCTTGTTAAGCTAAAAAGTGGTCGTAAGATAAAAATAACTGATGTTAGTTCAACCCAAGGGATAAAATCAGTTTTACAAAAGAATAACCTTATTCCAAAAGGTAACTAAATAAATGTTTTCTGTAACTTTTATAAAAAGACCTATACTTGCGATAGTAATTTCGCTCATCATAATGACTGGCGGACTTGTTTCAATGCTTGTTCTTCCTATATCAGAATATCCTGATGTTGCCCCTCCTACTGTAAATGTAAGTGCTACATATACTGGTGCCAATGCTTTTGTTGTTGAAGATACTGTTACTCGTGTTTTAGAAGATAAACTCAATGGCATCAAGGGTGTTATTTATATGGAGTCTTCATCGGCTGCAAATGGTAGTTCTAGTATAAATGTTTATTTTGAACCTGGTTACGATATTGATATTGGAGCAGTTGATATTCAAAATAAAGTTTCTACGGCTACAGCTTCTCTTCCTACAGAAGTAACAGCACAAGGAGTTATAGTAGATAAAAAATCTCCTTCTATTGTTTGTCTAATTGCGATAAGTGGAGATGATAGATATGATGGAAGTTTCCTTTCAAACTTTGTGAACATTAATATACTTGATGAGATTAAAAGAATTCCTGGTGTTGGTAAAGCTGAAAATATGGGTGAGAAAAAATACTCTATTCGTATCTGGCTAAACCCCGATAAACTAAAAGCTTTAAATATGACCCCAATGGAAGTAATATCTGCTGTTAAAAGCCAAAATAAACAAGCTTCTATTGGTAAAATTGGTGGAACACCTACTTTTGATGACCAAAAACAGGAGTTTATTCTCTCTACAAAAGGTAGGTTAACAGATGTTAAAGAATTTGAAAAAATTGTACTTAAATATAAAAAAGATGGCTCACTTGTCTATTTAAGTGATGTTTCAAGAGTAGAACTTGGAAGCGAATTTTATGATTGGAATGCTATAAGTGCAAAAAAACCAGCTGGACTTATCGGAGTATATCAACTTGGAGAAGCAAATGCTCTTGAAATTAGAGAAAAAGTTGAAGAAACAATGCAAAAACTTCAAAGCCGTTTTCCAGATGGCATAACATATGCAGTTCCTTACGATACGACAAAATATGTTAAAGTGGCTATCAATAATGTTGTAAACAATCTTTTTATGGCTATAGCTCTTGTTATTCTAATTATCTTTATATTTTTGGGCTCATGGCGACCTACTGTTATTGCTGCAGCAACTATTCCTGTTTCACTTGTTGGTGCTTTTGCTGCAATGCAAATTGCAGGTGGATTTAGTATCAACTTCTTAACACTTTTTGGACTTATTTTAGCCATCGGTATTGTTGTTGATGATGCTATTCTTGTTGTTGAGAATGTTGAAGTTATCATGTATAGAGAACCAGAATTGACAATGGCTCAGGTTGTAAAAAAGGCTATGATAGAACTCATTGGACCGATTATCTCAACCACCCTCGTTTTAGTGGCTGTTTTTATCCCTGTTTCTCTCCTACCAGGTATTACTGGTGCTCTTTATCAACAATTTGCTCTAACTATTGCCTTTGCAGTTCTAGTGTCATCTTTAAATGCACTTTCTCTTTCTCCGGCGATTAGTTCTATTATTATCAAAAGGCGTAAAAAAGGAGAGGAAAAGTTTATCATATTTAGAGCATTTGATATATTTTTCAAGGCACTTACAGCCAAGTACAAGATAGCAATAACTATGCTAATAAAAATTAGATACTTTATGATACTCGTAATGGGTGGAATTTTTTATCTTATGTACTATCTCTTTTCCATTACACCTACAGGTTTTGTTCCTTCTGAGGACAAAGGTATGTTGATGGTATCTGTTAATGGAAAACCAGGTACTTCTATTGCACAAACAACAAAAATAAGAAAAGAAGTAGAAGATATCATCTATTCTATTGACGGTGTAGAAAATATTGTAAGTATTGAAGGGTATAATATTATTACATCTTCAATAGATGGCTCAGCTCTAGCAATGTTCGTTTCTTTAAAAGATTGGAAAGAAAGAACAACAAAACAAAATAGTGCCTTTGGTATCATTCGGCAAATTCGGCAAAAAACAGCAACTGTAAGTGAAGCTAATATAGCGGCATTTAATCTTCCTGGTATTCCTGGTGTTGGTAATGTTGGTGGCTTTGATTTTAGACTTCAAGATTATCTATCTAGTGATTTAAATACTTTTGAGCATTTTGCAAATGAGATGATAAAAGAAGCATTTGCTGACCCTAGAATTGCGTATGCTTTCACAACTTTTGCTACTAATTATCCTATGTATGATATTACAATAGATAGAGAAAAAGCAAATGCTCTTGGGGTAAATATGAGTGATCTTTTTACAACTATGCAAGCTTATTTGGGTTCTATTTATGTAAATGATTTTACAAAATTTGGTAAAGTTTTTAGAGTTTTTGTTCAAGCAGATAAGAACTACAGAAGTTCTAAAGAAGACATAGGTAAACTCTTCGTTAAAAATAGAGCAGATAAGATGATACCTCTAGATGCCATACTTGAAGTTAAGGAGATGATAGGTCCACAAAATTTAACTCACTTCAATATGTATAGAAGTATACAAATAAATGGGGCTGCCGCTCCTGGGTATAGTTCTGGAGATGCAATGACCGCTATGGATGAAATTGCTAAAAGAATTCTCCCTCCATCGTATGGTTATGAATGGGCTGGTATGAGTTATCAAGAAACCCTTGCTGGAAATGCACAAATATATGTAGTGTTTTTTGTACTTCTCGTAGTTTTCTTAGTTCTTTCAGCTCAATATGAATCGTGGATACTGCCACTTATGATTTTACTTTCAGTGCCTATGGTTGTGGCAGGTGCTATTGCTGGACTTCATTGGTCAGGTTTACCACTAAATACATTTGCTCAGGTTGGACTTGTCTTACTCGTAGCTCTGGCCGCTAAAAATGCCATTTTAATAGTAGAGTTTGCAAAAGAACAACGAGAAGCAGGAGTAGGAATTATTGAAGCTGCCATAAATGCAGGAAGTCTTCGTTTTCGTGCTATTATGATGACTATTCTTTCTTTTCTTTTTGGTATATTTCCTCTTGCTTTTGCAACAGGAGCAGGAGCTATAACCCAACAATCTATCGGTATAGTTTTAATGTTTGGTATGATTGCTGCAACTTTTATATCTACTCTTTTTGTACCAGTTCTTTATGTCCTACTTGAAACTATGAGAGAGAAATTTGTTAGCGTTGAAGATGAAATAAAAAGAAGGGAATCTATATAAATGTATAAACTAATACTAATAATTTTACTAACTTTAAGCATAGATGCTAAAGAGATATACAGTGTTGACAAGCTAATTTTGGAAGCATTGAAAAACTCTCCTGACTTAGATATAAGTGCTTCAGAGTACAAAGCTTCACAAAGTAGATATGACAAGGCTTTTTCAGGTTATCTGCCTAAACTTGATTTACATCTAAATGCTGGTCAAACTAGTATGAGTGACATGGCTAATAACCCAAATAATATGATAGATGATACTCTTATGTTGGGAAAATTATCTCTAAAGCAAATCATTTATGATTTCGGTAAGACAGGCGGTAGTGTAGATAGTTTTAAATATGATTCGGACTCTTATCTAAATGCAAATGAGCAAAAAATATCTGATAAGAAAATGGATGTTAAAACAACTTATTATCAAGTTTTACAATCCATCGCACTAATAAATGTAAACAAAGAAAATGTAAAACTAAATGAGATTCAACTTTACCGTTCAAAAAAATATTTTGAAGCTGGGATACGAACAAAGATTGATGTTTCAGACGCAAAAGTTGAACTCATAAAATCTCAACTAGACTTGAAAAAAAGTCTTTATGACTTAAAACTTTCCTATGCTGATCTTGACGAAGTTGTAGGCTTTGAAGAAGTAGATAAAAGATATAAAGTTTACTCTAAAGAGTTAGTTTTAGAAACTATTTATGAGTCTTTATCGGATTATGATTTAACACTTATTGACTCCATAAATTTTGCATATAAAAATAGATATGAGTTAAAAAAATATCTATCAAATATACAATCAACTAAAGCTAGTGGCGAAATTGCTTCGTCTGAGTACTATCCACAGTTATATTTTAATGCTGATTATACAAAACAAGAAGTTGATAAATTAAAAGTTTTAATGCCAGAGCAACAATGGAATGCTATGTTAAACCTAGACTGGAACATCTATCAAGGTGGAGCTACCTCTGCTTTTACTCAAGAACAACAAATCAACCTAAGTATTTCCAAATCACAACTTCAAAGTTCTAAACTATCTATCAAAAAAGATATTACACAAGCTTATATAAATATACATAAAACAAAAGACTCAGTAGAGTTATCTCAAAGTCTATTAGAAGTTTCTAAAGAAAAATTTGGACAAGCCCAACAAAGATATGAACACGGCTTATCTGACTACATAGAGCTTCAACAAGCAAGACAAGGCTACATAGATGCTAAATCATCTCTAGTGGTTGATTATTACAACTATTATGCTGCAATTGCTACCTTAGACAACGCTATTGGAAAGTAACTTATACTCCATTACTTAACTTAGCATCATAACCCATACTTTTTTCAAGCTCTAACCAAGAATTTTCTTGGCTTGAGTTCTTGCAAAGAAAAGAAACAGGTTTGATTCCCATTGCTTTACAAGTCACTAAAAAATGAGAAAGCATATACTTCATAGTAGGATTTTGCAAGTCTATTATAGAATTACTCAACTGCATATCTTCTAGTAAATTTTCAACATCAAGATAAAAAGTGCTAACTCTAAGCTCGCATCTAAGAGTTGATAAATTATGCCAAGACTCTGAGGTTTGAATATTTAAATGCAACTCTATATCCTCATTTAACAAAGCTAAAACATTTTTAACTTCTTTATCATTATTGATATTTGAAACAACTATAGCATCTGGCATAAACTGATTTAAGTATGTTATCTCTTCATATCCACCATCATTTAAAGAATTTACTTTTACTATTATTTTTTTTTCATACTCTTTATATTGAGTTAGATATATGGCACAAAGGACTAAAGAAAAATGTCTGTTTTCTTCCGCTGGTGTCTTTGTTAAGTCTAGCATTATACACTGAGCATCTATAGTATCTATAGTGTTTAATTGTTGTATATCACTACAATCTAGTATTCTTACTTTAGAAAAGTTACTCGAAGTGTTCAAAACTCTAAACGAAGGTATAGCTAATTTATCAAGGGCTTCTATATCTTTGCTATTATAAAGTTCTTCTAAGTTATTTAGCATTTTTTTTGCCTTTATTTTCTTGTAAATATAAGTAAAGTGCCTGAAGTTCTTTTTTTGTCAAAAAGTATCTTGGCATTCCATTTTTTCGTTTATTTAAAGCTTTATAAAAGAGTGCGAAATCAAGTTCATTTATTGCAGGTCCCATAAAAGTTTTTGATTCATTTTTATCTATATATTTTGCAATTAGTTTACCTTCACCTTTAGCTCCATGACAAAGATGACAGCCTATGCCTCTTGGGTTTTTATATAACTGTGAAGCATACTCCATAGGAGTTATAAAAGTAGTTTCTCCAAAGAGAAAAATCGGAAAAATAAAAAGCAATAAATATTTCATAAAGCGATCCTTTAATATATAGTGGTATAATAACAAAAAAATAATTTAAGAGGTTTAAATGCAACTTCTCGATGGTAAAACACTTTCAAAAAAGATAGAAATAATAGTAGCAGATGAAGTAAAAAACTTTAAAAAAGCAACAAATAGCGTACCTGGTTTAGCAGTAGTTTTAGTTGGACAAGATCCAGCAAGTGCAGCTTATGTAAATATGAAAAAAAAGGCTTGCGATAGAGTAGGCTTTTACTCTGTCACACACGAGATGCCAGAAGATATTTCTCAAGAAACCATTGAAAATACAATATCAATGATGAATGACAACCCAAGCATAGATGGTATTCTTATTCAACTTCCCCTTCCATCACAAATAGATGAAACAAAGATTTTAGAATTAGTAGCTCCAAGCAAAGATGTAGATGGTTTTCATCCTTTTAATGTTGGTAGATTAACAACAGGACTTGATGGTTTCGTGCCTTGTACTCCACTTGGTGTTATGGAACTTTTTAAAGAATACAATATCGATATAAAGGGTAAAAACTGTGTAGTTGTTGGTGCTTCAAATATCGTAGGAAAACCTATGGCTTCTCTACTTTTAAATGCAGATGCAACTGTTGAAATTTGTCATATTCATACTGATAACTTAAAAAAGCATACCCTAGATGCTGATATATTACTAGTAGGAGTTGGTGTTATTAACCTTATAACGGAAGATATGATAAAGTCAGATGCTATTGTTATAGATATTGGCATAAACAGAGCAGACAATGGTAAACTTGTTGGTGATGTTGATTTTGCTAATGTTAGTGAAAAATGCTCATATATAACTCCCGTTCCCGGTGGAGTTGGTCCAATGACAATAGCAATGCTTCTAAGAAACACACTAAAAGCTGCAAAAGCTCACGCAAAAGAAAGAGTATAAATGAAAGAACTTTTACTAAAAATTTATAAATTTTCAAACTCTTGGACTGGAACTGTAACCATAGTTCTTTTTATCATATTTTTTATAGCTCAAGCCTTTAGAATTCCATCAGGAAGTATGAAAGACTCTCTTTTAATAGGTGACCATCTTTTTGCTAAAAAATTTGCTTATGGCTTAGCTATGCCTCATATTCCTTTTATTGAGATGTCCATCATGCCTTGGAGTGATAGACTTCGTCTAATAGATGGAGATACTCCTAAGCGTGGAGATATAGTTATATTTAGATATCCTCACAATACTAAGCAGCACTTTGTTAAAAGATGCGTAGCTCTTCCCGGTGATGAACTTTTTGTTTCAGAAAAAAATCTTTTTGTACATCATAGTGAAGGTGATGAGTGGATAAAAGAGAATTTTAAAGATTTTGAAATTATAGTTTTTTCTGGAAAACTTTGGGTTAAAAATCCTTACAAAAAAGCGCATCCAGGGATTCACAATGATGAAAAAATCATAAATAATGGTAGATACCCTATGCAACTTTTTTATTTTCCACCAACAACAGTTCAAAAAGACACTTATTTTATGATGGGTGATAATCGCGATCATTCAAATGACAGCCGTTTTTGGGGTCCAGTTCCTTATGAAAATATTGAAGGAACACCTTGGTTTATTTACTTCTCAGTAGATGAGAACTGGGAAATAAGATGGGACAGAATAGGTAAAACTCCAAGCGATCTTGAAGAACCGAGGCATCTAGACCTTGCAATAAAAGAAAGACTTAAACTAGATAAAGATGACCATGGAATCTATTGATTTACTAAAAATATTAGCAGCAGTTTTAGCTCTTGGAGTGGCTATTATCGGGCATGAAATCATGCATGGATTGGTAGCTTACATGTATGGCGATACAACAGCCAAAAACGCTGGAAGATTATCTATAAACCCACTCACTCATGTTGATTTAGTTGGTACTATCTTGGTTCCAGCATCTATGTACTTTATACCTATGCTTCTTGGTGGAGATAGTGGATTTTTGTTTGGTTGGGCAAAACCTGTACCTATAAATACAGCTACTGTCATAAGAAGAGGTGGATATAACGCTGCAATGCAAGTTGATTTAGCTGGTATAGTTTACAACTTTACATTAGCTGCTTTAGCATCTATAGTTTTAGTTTCTATGGGTAAACCAACAAGCCTAGATGCTTATCTTTTTGCATATCTTTTTGTTACACAACTGCTAATTATAAATGTTGTTTTAGGAGTATTTAACCTTATTCCTATCCCTCAGTTTGATGGAGCACATTTTTTAATGCATCTATCGCTAAAGTACAAAGTAAACACTGTAGCAGAGTTTTTTTACAAAAATGAAAGATATGGAATTTTTATGGTTCTTATTCTTTTAATGACGCCACTAAAAGATTATCTATTGTTACTGCCTGTACAAACAATATTGAATCTACTAATATCATAAAGGAAGAAAAATGAAATTTTTTGTAGCAACAGACCACGCTGGAGTCGACTTAAAAGACTATACAGTGGAACTTTTAAAACAAAAGGGGCATGAAGTCATAGATTTGGGTCCATGCTCAACAGATAGAGTTGATTATCCTGATTATGCGCATAAACTTTGCGAGGAAGTTTTAGATGATGAGAGAACTCAAGGCATCTTAATCTGTGGCTCTGGAATCGGAATGAGTATGGCAGCAAATAGACACCAAGGCATAAGAGCAGCACTTTGTCACGATGCTTATACTGCAACAGTTGCAAGAGGACATAATGACGCTAATGTTTTGTGTTTTGGCGAACGAATAGTTGGAAAAGGTGTAATGGAGTCTATCTTAGATGCATGGATAGGTGGAAGTTTTGATGGTGGAAGACATATCGGTCGCGTAGCCAAAATAGAAATCGGAGACAAACAATAATGTTTTGGGAATGGTCACTTTTAACACTTTTATCTATATTGTCAATTTATTTATTTGTTAAAATGTTTTACTTTAAAAGCATTACAAATAAAGAACAAAGAGGTAATGACTTAATGAAGCTAACACTTCAAGAGGCTGAAATCCTCATAAGAAAATACCAAATACAGCTACAACGCGCTTTAGGAAATGTTGATATTTTAAGTGATGAGTTAAGTAAACTAAGAAATGAACTTAAAGTTTTAAAACAAAGAAACACTAAACATAGACAAGAAACAGATAGATTAAACGGAAAAATAAAAGCACTTGAGAGTCGTATAGACGCTCTACTATAAAGGACAATAAGATGACATTAAGCAATACAGAAAGAAGAATAATAGAAGACTCTATAAGAAATATAAAAGATTTTCCAAAAGAAGGAATAGTTTTTAAAGATATAACAACTCTTCTTAATAATAAAGAAGCTTATGGCGTTTTAATGAATCATCTTTACCAAAGATATAAAGAGTATAACTTAGACTACATAGCAGGTATAGATGCTAGAGGTTTTATATTTGGTGCGGCTTTAGCACAGATGCTTGGACTCGGTTTTGTACCTATTCGCAAAAAAGGTAAACTTCCATATACAACTTATAGTGAAAAATATGCTCTTGAGTATGGCATCGATGAGATTGAAGTTCATATAGATGCTTTTAGCGGTGTTCAAAACGCAAGAGTTCTTATGATAGATGATCTCATTGCAACTGGTGGAACTGCAAATGCAGCAGCAACACTTATAAACCAAACTGGTGCAAAATGTATAGAGTCTTGTTTCATAATCGGTTTAACTTTTTTAAAGGGCATTAAAACACTTGAAGAAAAAACTCCTGTTTATTCTTTAATAGAGGTTAATTAATGTACATACCAACTGCGTCAAAATACGACCCAGATGAAAATGGTCACTTTGGAATTTTTGGAGGGCGTTATGTTCCTGAAACACTTATGCCAGCACTTTTAGAACTAAAAGATGAATATGAAAAAATAAGATTTGACAAAGAATTTTGGTCTGAAGTTCACTACTATCTGAAAGATTATGTAGGTCGTCCCTCCCCTTTATACTATGCAAAAAACATATCTGATGAACTTGGCGCTAAAATCTACTTAAAAAGAGAAGATTTAAACCATACAGGTGCGCATAAAATTAATAATGTTATAGCTCAAGGTTTAATGGCAAAAAGACTTGGATATAAAAAAGTCATAGCTGAAACAGGTGCTGGACAACATGGCGTTGCAACTGCTACTATCTGTGCTTTACTTGGTTTAGAGTGTGAAGTGTTTATGGGTGCAAAGGATGTTCACAGGCAAGAGTTAAATGTTTTTCGTATGAAATTGCTTGGTGCTAAAGTAAATGCGGTTGAGAGTGGTTCAAAAACTCTAAAAGATGCGATGAATGATGCTATTCGCCACTGGGTTACAAATGCTAGAGATACTTTTTACATTATTGGAACTGTTGCTGGTCCGCACCCTTACCCTATGATGGTTAGAGATTTTCAAGCTATTATTGGTTATGAAGCAAGAGCACAGATTCTTGAAAAAGAAAATAGACTTCCTGATTATGTTATTGCTTGTATTGGTGGTGGTTCAAACGCTATTGGTATGTTTCAACATTTTTTAGAAGATGATGGGGTTGAGTGTATTGGCATTGAAGCTGGTGGACTAGGAATAGAAACTAATAAACATGGATGTTCTTTGAAAAAAGGTCGCCCTGGAGTTTTACATGGGCAGATGAGTTATACACTTCAAGATGAAGATGGGCAAATACTTGAGGCTCATTCTATTTCAGCAGGACTTGATTACCCTGGCATCGGACCAGAACACTCTTTTCATAATGACAATAAAACTATAACTTATGACAACATAACAGACCAAGAAGCACTAGACTCATTTGTTTGGCTTTCACAAAAAGAGGGAATTATCCCCGCTTTTGAAAGTTCTCATGCAGTTGCATATCTTAAAAAACTACCAAATATAAAAGATAAACTCATTATAGTAAACCTTTCAGGTCGAGGGGACAAAGATATGATTCAAGCTAAAGATATACTACATTTTGATTAAAAGGTTAAAAAATAATGAATATAGAACTATTAAATAAAAATATAACAGATATAAAAACAGAAATATTAGTAGAGTTTTTAACAAGCCAAAACTTAGAGGGGCATCTAGATGCTGACATATTAAATAAAGCAGGATTCAAAGCAGAACAAGATTCTATCTGTTTTTTACATGAAAAAGGGATTTTATTTTGTGGTATAGAGAGTAAAAAAAGTGATGCCGTAAGAAGCGCTACTGTAAGCATGATAAAGGCTCTTAAAGCTTCAAACTACACAGATGCTAAACTTAGTGTATTAAAAAACAGTACGCTTCAAGCAATGGTTGAAGGCATTATTTTAGGTTCTTATGAATTTAACAATTATAAATCTTCTGTAAAAGAAATAAGTCTAAAAAATATTTCACTTGCAACAAATGAACTTGATTTTGATGAACTCAAAAAGACTTTTGATGAAGCAGTTATAATCTCTAAAGCAACTTGTTTTACTCGTGATATTGTAAATACCGCTCCTCAAGAATTAAACCCTGAAACTTTAGCTATTTTAGCTAGTAAACTAGCAAGTGATAATAACTTAGAATGTGAAATATTTGGCGAAGATAGACTTAAAGAAGAAAATATGCATTCAATGCTTGCAGTTGGTCGAGCATCTATCCATGAAAGTCAACTCATTCATCTAACATACAAACCAGCCAACCCTAAAAAAATCATCTCTCTTGTTGGAAAAGGTTTGACATATGATAGTGGTGGGCTAAGCCTAAAATCCGCAACTTCTATGGTAACTATGAAAATGGATAAAGCAGGTGCTTGTGCGGTACTTGGAATGATAAAAGCGGCAAGTGAATTAAAACTAGATGTTGAGATTCACGCTTTTGTTGGTGCTGTTGAAAATATGATTGGTGGAAATGCTTATAAACCTGATGATATTTTAGTATCACGCAGTGGAACTACTATTGAAGTTAGAAATACAGATGCTGAAGGTCGCTTAGTTTTAGCAGATGTTTTAACTTATGCTCAAGATAATGTTAAAGCCGATGGTATTTTTGACTTTGCAACGCTTACTGGTGCTTGTATGGTAGCTCTTGGACAATACACAACAGGACTTATGGGACATTCTCATAAACTAAAACATGACTTCTCAAAAGCAGGAAGTGCATCTGGAGAGCTCATAGGCTCACTTCCATTCAATAGACATCTTAAAAAACTTCTAAAAAGTGAAATAGCGGATATATCGAATGTATCTTCAAAACCTTATGGTGGGGCAATAACAGCAGGTCTATTTTTAGATAAGTTTATTAAAGAAGAAAACAAAAACAAATGGATGCATTTTGATATAGCAGGTTCAGCTTACACCGAGAGTTCTTGGGATTGTAATGTTTATGGTGGAACTGGGGCTGGTGTTCGTTTAATGAGCGAATATCTGAGAAATTTATAATATCTGTAAATAAAGATTATTTAGATATTATTACAAAATTATTTTAAAGGTTAATCATGGGTTTAAGTATAGGTCTTGTAGGACTTCCAAATGTAGGTAAATCAACAACTTTCAACGCACTAACAAAAGCACAAAATGCAGAAGCGGCAAACTACCCGTTTTGCACAATCGAGCCAAACAAGGCAGTCGTTCCTGTTCCTGACAAAAGATTAATTGAGTTAGCAAAAATTGTTAATCCTGAAAAACTTCAATACTCTACTTTAGATTTTGTAGATATTGCAGGTTTAGTAAAAGGTGCTTCTAAAGGTGAAGGTTTAGGAAATAAGTTTTTATCTAACATTCGCGAAACAGAAGTTATCTTACAGATAGTAAGATGTTTTGATGATGAAAATATCGTTCATAATGAAGGAAGTATAGACCCTTTAAGAGATGTAGAAATCATAGAAACTGAACTAATCTTAGCTGATGTGGAAGTTTTACAAAACAGGATACAAAGACTAAAAAAACAAGCAAAAGCGGACAAAGATGCGAAAACTTCATTAGAAATGGCAGAAGTTCTTGTTGAGTTTTTAGCTGATGGAAACTTAGCTAGAAACTTCCCTAAAGCTGATACTGATACATATAAACTACTCAATAATGAAGTTAGATTTTTAACAGATAAAGAGATTATGTATGGTGCTAATGTTGATGAAAATGGTCTCTTAGAAGATAGTGAATATGTTAAGGTATTGACTAAACATGCCCATGAAAACAACTGTGAAATCATAAAACTTTGTGCTAAAGTTGAAGAAGAACTAATTGATTTAGAAGAAGATGAAGCAAAAGAATTTTTAGATGAATTAGGCGTTAAAGAGTCTGGGCTTGAACAAATAATCCATAAAGGCTTTGATAAACTTGGTCTAATGTCTTACTTTACCGCCGGCGTAAAAGAAGTTCGTGCTTGGACAATTCGTAAAAACACAACAGCACCAAAAGCCGCAGCAGTTATACATAATGACTTTGAAAAAGGTTTTATCCGTGCAGAAGTTATTGCTTATAATGATTTTGTAGAACTTGGTGGTGAAAATAAAGCTAAAGAAGCTGGCAAGATGAGATTAGAAGGAAAAGAATATATCGTTAATGATGGTGATGTTATGCACTTTAGGTTTAATAATTAACAGTTAATTCTGATATACTTCTTCCTATCAAAATAGGAGAAATAGAATGAAAAAACGAATAAACCCTTTAATGTTATGCGCCATAGCTGCTATGGTGCCATTTAGCCTAAGCGCCAAAGATATGAATCATGGTGTTCATAATACTGTTACAGATAGTGTAATTGTTTCACAACGAACTTCACTAGCAAAAAATACTAAAAATGTAGGCTTTGGACCACAATCACCTCGCGATATAGATGCACTTACGGGTAAAAATGAAAGAGCATTCGGCTCAGCACCTACTTATAAAAAAATGAATTTATGTAATATTCATTTTCATAAAAATGCAGAGCATAAAGGTGGAGAATTTACTCTTTATGCAGGTAATGGAGATGGTCACGGTTACCAAAGTGGATATAAATATTCATTTAAACTAAGTAAATCTGAACTAAAACCAACTAAACATGAAGCTTGTCAAAGTAAGCATGGTGGGCTTAGCTCTGGCGACACTATTGAAGTTCACTATGTGTACTCAACTGCAAAAGTAAAACCTGGTCCAACATTAGGCTCATGCTTAAGTGACTCAATTAAAAACCCTCAATTACGCGTAGAAACTCAAGTTTATGTTCTTGTTAATGATAAAAATGCTCTTAATTTTAATAACTTAACTAAACATGAAGTAGTTAATGGTCTGCATCAAGCTACAAATATACCATCAAATACAGGTACTCCTATTCAATATGCTGGGTCAACCACTGGTCCTTCTTATAATGAGAAAGGATCTCCATTTCAAGTTACATGGAGTGTTCGTCCTAAAGTAGCAAAGGTTAACATAGATTCTCTAAATGATTGGTGTAAAGGTAATACTTTTAATGAAAACCATGCACATGGTGTACGAAATCTTGTTATAAACCCTGATTTACTTTCAAAAATCAGTAAATAACTAACTAATGGTTCATACGCATCATAGTATGAACCATTGTATCTTTAAGTCTGCTCACACCCGCATCAAAATTATTTAAACTTTTATTTTGTAGTTTTTCAAACTCTATCTTAGCTTTTTTAAAAAGTTTGAAAAGTCTTTTTATTTCATCTTCATTCTTTTCATTTTTATTTTTTTGGCTTTCATATTTTCTTTTTAATTCCATTAGTCTAGCATCTGCTCGTTCTACTTCTTTATTTTTTACACCTTGGGCTATTTTTACTCTTTTGTAAAGTTGAGAGAAATCATGCATCGATAAAATTTGTTTATTTTTTATCATATCACTTTTTAGAACTTTTTCTATAAGTACGCTGGTGGCTTTATCGTTTTTTGCACTTGAGACTAACTCTATAAAAGTGTTTGCCACTTCTTCAAATATTTGTCTTTTATATTTTTTATAGTAAGTTACTGATAGAGAATGGATAAAGATTACTCTAGTTTTATCTTGCAAAGCTTCTATTGCTTCTTTTTTGGAGCAGTATAATATATTTGTAGCAAAAGTTAGCCATTCATTTGCTATTTCATGAAAAATTATATTTACAATTTGAGAAAATTTAAAATCTCTATACTCTTTTATATGTAAAAAGTTTAGCTCATATTTTAACTTTTCTCTTACAAGTATATTTGAGATTATTTGCATTATTTCAACTCTATCATAATGAGAAGAAACATGTAAAACTTCCCACTCAAAAAGAGTTTTATCGCTAAATATTTTCTCTATATACTCTTCTTTTTCTTCTTGGCATCTATACATTTTTGGCTATTGTTTGTCCATATTTAACATCTGTATAAGCTATTTCTTCTAGTTCTAGCATACCTTCTTGCGCTAAAACAACAATAGTTGAACCCATCTCAAAACATCCAAAATCATCACCTTTTTTTAGATGTAAGTCTTCATACTTATAAAGCGTTGGCTGCAGAGAACTTGTATTTGTTTTTATATTTGGTTCAAAAGAAACCTGCATAACACCTACATTAAGCGCAGCTACTAAAATCATATAAAATCTCTTACAATTTGTAGCTTCACAAAGTAAAACTACTCTCTCATTTTCTATAAAAAGATTAACTCGCATTTTAAGAGATGAAATATTTACAGGATAGAACTTACCAGGGATATGGACTGCTTTTAAAACTTGTAAATCAGTTGGTATATGATAACGATGATAATCTTTTGGAGAAAGATAAAAATTTATAAATTTTCCATTGTCAACTATGCTTTTTTCTTCATCACTAAAATTATCTCCAAGTAAAGTATGACAATCATATCTCATACCTTTTATTTGAAGTGCGTCTTCGTCATTTAAATCACCACATTCTGATATATAAGAATCACATGGAGAAATAAAATCAACCTTTCTTTTAGAAAATTCTCTATCTTCTCTTAGTTTTCTTGTAAAGAGTGCATTTAAAGATTTATATGTTGAGCGGTCATAAAAATCACTCATATCTAAACCCATTAAACCAACATAAGTATTATTAACAATACCTTGAATTTTTGGAGAAAATTCTTTACTCGCAAATTTACCAAATTGTTGTGAAATTAAAGATGTTATATGTCTTTTGTTCATTTTTTACCTTTGTTAGTTTATTTTTCTTTTAGCAATCTCTTCTATTAAAACTGTTGCGTATGAACCTTTTGGAAGCGTAAAATTCATCTCGTAGTGAGCTTCTATGGGCTTATGTCTTCCTTCTATATCCTCTGGGAAAACCCAAGCATATCTTCTCGCTCCATCTGCGTTTATCTCATCATCAAAATCTTTTTCTATTGTTCTTGATATTCCTGATGATATTTTGACTTTTTTACCGCATAAAAGCCCTGTAATCGAGATACCTCTTTTATCAAACCTTTCTAAATCTTCTTCATTACCAAGAAAATCAAAAAGTCTTCCATGAGGATAATGCTCCATAATATCGCCACTTACAAGCTTAAATGGATGCTTTTGTTGTTTTAGTTTTCTCACTTCATCATTTGGCATATTTAAAACAGACTCAAGTTCTGAAACCTCAAAACTACTTACAAGTCTATTTATCTCCAATCTTCGACTGAGCCAAAGGTTAAAAAGATGACTTTGATATGAATTTATAAGCAGTTTTCTTACTCTAGGATTTCTTTCTTTTGCCTGTCCTTTAGCAATCTTTTCGCCTATGATATGATTATCTCCATCATTACCAAATCGCTGATAACCAAAATAGTTTGGCATCCCAAATTTAGCTATATTTTTTAAGGCTTCATCCATTTTAACAGCACTTGTTGGATTGACTTTTTTAACCTTTATAAAAAACCTATTTCCTTTTAGATGCCCTATTCTTATCTTGTTATTATGGTAAGTTTTAGAAACTATTTTTATACCTTCATGCTCAAAGGCTTCTAATTTTTCTTCATGTTGCTTATGAATTGAGATGTATTGTTTAGTCATTGCATGTTTATCTTTTAAACCTGCATAACCAATATCTCTATTTTTAATACCTAAAAACCTTGCAAATATCCCAATAAGCTCAGGAGTTGTAAGATTTTTCTTTCTTACAAAAAGAATTAAGTGTTCCCCTTCTCCTGAAAACTCATAAAGAGGTATCTCTTCTACGACAAAATCACGAGGACTTTGCTTAAAATGAAAGTCTATACTAGAATGCTCTAACGAATAAAATCTGTCCAATTATTTACCTTTAAAAATGATGTTGTTTACATTTTGCACTATATCTACCTCTTGAGGCTTTTGCAAAAATATTAAGTGGTGTTCTTGTTTGTTCTGCTCTTCTTATTAAAGCTTTTTTATTTCTTTTATCAAAAGCTACCAACATTTCATATTCTTCCCCACTACAAGCAAGATTATTTGATAGCTTTTTATAAAACTTATAGCCAAGGTTATTTACTTGTGATAGTTTACCCAAATCACTAAACAAACCATCTGATATATCCATACCACTACTTAAAAATCTTTGTGAAGCATGAATAAATTTATCTCTTAGTTGTATGTTTACAAATTTAGATTTTTTATGTAACTTACCTAAGTTAAAAAGTAATTGTAAATCTTTTTTACTTTTCCCTAGGTTACCTGTGTAGGCAAGTAAATATCCATTTTTCATACCTGATCTTAAAAGAGGTTTTTTTGTATGTGAAATTATCGTAATCGTAATGTCTAGTTTAGTATTACTAATAGTGTCACCACCGATAATCTCGATACCAAACTTAGATGCCACATCTTTAAATCCAGATGCTAACTCTCGCATCTGTGCTTTTGTGATATTGTTTGGCATTGCTACACTTAAGAGTGCATATTTTGGTTTAGCATTCATCGCAATAGCATCTGAGATATTAATCATCATAGCTTTTGTAGCAATTTGATAATGGTTCATCCACTCTATTTTAAAATGTACATCTTGAAAAAAAGCATCTTTTGAGTAGACTTTTCCATCTATCAAAGCACCGTCATCGCCTATGTGTTTATTATTAAACTGAGATATAAAATAACTTTCTTTCATTTAAATCAACTTCTTTAGATGTGCCTTAAGTAAGGATTAAAGGCTATAAATATAAAATACCTATAATTATATCATTTTAGGAAGAAATATATGAAACATTCTATTAAAAAAATATTTGCAAACTTATCAGTATCTTTAATTTTGATTAGCTTATGTGTTACGCTACTAACACTTTTAATAGTAGAACAAAATAGCTCTTTTTCTAAAATAAATAATCTGAAAAATCAAAAAATTATACTTCACTCTTTAGCAAACTTAGAAAAAGCGGATATAGAACTAGCGCTTATTCAGTTTAACGGCAAAGGCACTCAACTTCATTTTGAAATAGATAAGCTTCGCAGTTTAAGTAAATATGATTATAGTGGTAAATTTATCTTAAGAAATACAGATGAATATACATCTGACCTAGATACTCTATCTAGACTTACTACAACATTTAATGATATAGCGCACAAATACTATATTAAAAACTTAGAAAATAAAGAAGAGAAAGGTAAAGATTTACAAAATGCTCTATATACTGTAAATAAGCACTTAGATGCAATTATATTTAAAAATCTTATATATGATGAAAGAAAATTCTTTGTACTTCAATATTTAGCTATTTTTACATTTATACTTGTGTTTTTCACTATGGTCTGGTATAGAGGTAGACTAAGTTCTATCTATCAAGATATCTTGCATCTATATGCTATTGATAAAAGTAAAAAAGAATATATAGTATTTTCACAAGAAGCAGATGCTATACAGCTTAGAATGAACCGAAAACCAGTTGTAACAGATAATCCTGCGATGCTTGACCCAGTAACTCAGATAAACAATCATAAAGGAATGTTAAGTTCATATAGTAGTAAAAAAGGGATGAAAGACAGTAACTTTACTTCTGTGACTATCATAGAAATAGATAATTTTTCAAAACAAAAAAGAGCTTTTTCTCAAGAGTTTACTCAAGCTATACTTAAAAAAGTTGCTTTTACTATGTCACTTCACGAACAAGCAACGGATGTTATTGCTAGAACTGACTATAATCAATTTACAGTTATTTTATCTAGAACTTCAAAAGAACAATCTTTTAAAGATATAGAAATAATTAGACAAAGTATATCTGAGATAAAATTTAAAGCACCCGGTGGAAGTCCTATAACTATCACTGTTTCAGGTGGTTTCATCATTAAACCAAATAATCAGCACCTTGATGAAGCACTAAAACAAGCTAAAGAAGTTTTAATTCATGCAAAAAGAAATGGTAACAATTCAATCGCACAAATACGAGATTTAGCAGAGCTCGAGCTATAGCCAAAGCGTTACAATAAGTTACTTTTTTTGGGTACACTACACATTGATTGTTTCTTTTAGTAACAATATAAAACTTCCTTATTTCAAATCTAATGTTTATCATATACAAAGGCATCTAAGGATATAATCATCATTATTTTTACAATTTTAATTTAAGGAAAGCTAATGAGTATTCCTATTTATACTTACGATGCAATAATTGTTGGTGCTGGTTTAGCGGGTTGTGCTGCAGCTAGACAATTACAAAAAGCAGGAAAAAAAGTTGCTGTTATTACGAAACTGCACCCACTTAGAAGTCATTCAGGTGCGGCTCAAGGTGGTGTTAATGCAGCCTTTAGTGATGAAGACAGTGTTGAACTACATGAGTTCGATACAGTCAAAGGTTCTGACTATTTAGCAGATCAAGATGCTGTTGAGTTTATGTGTCAAAAAGCACCTCAAACTATCAGATGGATAGAGAGAATGGGTGCAGCATTTAGCCGTACACCTGATGGGAAAATCGCTCAAAGACCTTTTGGTGGACAAAGTTCTCCTCGTGCTTGTTTTGCAAAAGACAGAACAGGTTTAACTCTACTGCAAACTATATATGAACAAGCTCATCGAACTGGTGTAAAGTTTTGGGATGAATGGTACGCTGCTGATATTATCTATAAAGATGGAAAAGTAAGCGGTATAGTCGCTTTTAATATTAGAGATATGCAAGTTGTTATTTTTAATGCAAAATCTGTAATGTTTGCTACTGGTGGATATGCTCGTTCATATAAAATAAACTCAAATGCACATGCAAATACTGGAGATGGACTTTCTATCGTTGCTCGTCATGGTCTTCCTTTAGAAGATATGGAATTTGTACAGTTTCACCCATCAGGACTTTCTGGGAATGGTGTTTTAATCTCTGAAGCAGCAAGAGGAGAAGGTGGTTATCTTCTAAACTCTCTTGGCGAAAGGTTTATGGATAAATATGCTCCTAATGCAATGGAATTAGCATCTAGAGATGTTGTAAGTCGTGCTATTTTAAATGAAATCAGAGAAGGTCGCGGAGTTGGTCCAAGAAAAGATGCTGTTTATATAGATGTAACGCATCTGGGCAAAGATTTAATTATGGAAAAATTACCTGAACTTCGTGATTTAGCTATCACTTTTTTAGGTCTTGACATGATAAAAGAACCTATCTTAATTTCTCCTACTGCTCACTACTCTATGGGTGGTATTCCTGTAAATATCGATGGTAATGTTCGCTTAAATAATGATGAATTTATTGAAGGTTTTTATGCTGCTGGTGAGTGTGCTTGTGTTTCAGTTCATGGAGCAAACCGTCTTGGCGCAAACTCAGTTTTAGAAGCTTTACTTTTTGGTCGCTTTGTTGGTAAAACAATGGTTAAAGAGATAGAAACTATCGAGCTTCGTCCTGCAACCGAGGCAGATGCGCAAGTAGCTTTAAATGAGATTGATTTTGTACTTACCAATAACGGTAAAGAAAAAGTACCAAACCTTAGAAAAGAGCTTCAACAATGTATGACAGATAATGCTGGTGCATTTAGAACTAAAGAACTTCTTGATACTGCAGTGACTACAATTAAAGAGATTCGTCAAAGATTTAAAGACATTCGCATTAAAGATAAATCAAGTGTTTTCAATACAGAACTTCAAGAAGCGATAGAACTAGGTCACATGATTGATTATAGTGCTTTTATAGTTGAGAGTGCGCTTGCAAGAAAAGAAAGTCGTGGTGCTCACTATAGAGAAGATTTTGAAAGTCGTGATGATGAAAACTTCTTAAAACACACAATGGCTTATATGGATAAAGATGGTGAAATCAAACTTGAATATATGGATGTTAAACTTGGAAAACATGAACTACAAGAAAGAACATACTAAGGAGAACTTATGAGTATCAATAAAATAACTACACAACAAGTAAACTTCAAAGTATTTCGTTTTAATGCGGATGAAGATTATCTTCCATACTATGAAAATTATACTATGGAAGTAACTTCAGAGGAAGTTGTACTAGATATACTAAACAGAATTAAATGGGATCATGATGGTAGTTTTTCTTACCGTCGTAGCTGTCGTCATGGAATTTGTGGAGCTTGTGCCATAAAAGTAAATGGTCGTGCTACTCTTGCATGCAAAGAAAGCATGAACAAAATGATAGAGTTTTTTGGTAATGAACTTACCATCGAACCACTAAGCATTAAAAGAGCTATAAAAGATATGATTATAGACAAGGGTGACTTTTGGGAGAAACATGATTCTGTCCACCCTTACCTTATCTCTGATGTTGATGAGCATCCAGAGCATGAACATCTAGTTACTCCCCAAGAAGCGGAAGAGTTAAATGAAGCTGACCTTTGTATTCAATGTGGAGCATGTCACTATGCCTGTCCAGTTGTTGAAGTGAACGAAGAGTTTTTTGGTCCAGCTGCTTTTGCTAAAGCTTATCGTTTTGAGGCAGATGTGCGTGATGATACTCATGTTAAAAGACTTGTAGAACTACATAAAGAGAAGCAAGGTCTTTGGGATTGCGTAAAATGTTATGAGTGTGCTGAAGTTTGTCCAAAAGATGTTAATCCAATCGATAAAATAACTAAACTTCACCATATGCTATTTCGTGAAGGTGTTGCAACTTCAAATGTAGCTACTCGTCATGCTGTTGGTTTCATGCACTCTATCAAAAAACGAGGTGTTTTAGATGAAGGAGAGTTAGTTCTTTACTCTGAAGGTCCTAGTGTTATTAAACATGTTCCTGTAGCTATGAAGATGTACAAAAAAGGTAAAATAGTTATGCCTTGGGCTGTACCAAAATCTGATAATCTTGATGAAATTCAAAAACTTATAAAATCATCATCGACATCAAAGTTCTAAGGGTGAAAAATATGAAAAAACTAAAATATGCACTTTTTACAGGATGTACTGCTAAACAAAGTACTCCAGAGCAAATGATGTCAACTTTAGCAGTTGCTAAAAAATTAGATATAGAACTTGTTGAACTTACAGAAGCTTCATGCTGTGGTGCTTCACATCTACAAGATTATGATGATTTTTTATCTCTAGTTTTAAATGCTAGAAATATTGCTTACGCTGAAAAACATGAACTTACAATGGTTACCATCTGTAATACCTGTCAATTAAACACTGCAATGACTAAACATCGTCTAGATAATGATGAAAATTTAAAAGCAAGAGTAAACGAAAAGCTAAATGAAGTTGGCTTAGAATACAAAGGTACTTCTAATATAATTCATTTTCTTTATGCTATTATAGACGATATTGGTCTTGATAAAATAAAAGAAATGGTAGTTAGACCTCTTAGTCAATTTAATATTGCACCATTTTATGGTTGTCATAACATTCGTCCATCTGAACTTCAAAACAAAACACATAAAACTGCTGAAAACCCTTACAACCCTACTTCACTTGATGATTTAATCATTGCCTGTGGTGGTCATACCGTAGATTATGAGCAAAAAAATAAATGTTGTGGTTTTCATGTTGAGCTTCAAGCACCTAAAACTGCTTCTATCTTAGCAGGAACAGCTATAGCTGGTGCAACAGATGGTAATGCTGACTGGATGGTAACTCCTTGTCCACTATGTCATCTAAAGCTTGATACTCAAATGAAACACTCAGGGGATGCAGTAGGTCGTGAACTAAACCTTCCTGTGCTTCATATGCAACAGATGATAGGACTTGCACTTGGTTGTGAAACAAGTGAACTTGGTCTTGAGCATCATGTAAGCGAAGTCACATTTATTTAGTACGCCAAAGGAAGGCACCACACTTTTGCTTTAGCAACGGTGGTGTCAGCATTTAGTGCTAGAAATTCCTTTGACTACGCTAACGCTTAGTTCTCCTCAGCGGATAACTCACGCACCTTGGTGCTTTTTATATTGCCTCAAAATCTCTTTAAAAGTGAATTATAATGTCAAACTCAATAGAAATAATCTCATGGAATGTTAATGGTATTCGTGCTGTTGGCAACAAAGAAGCTCTAAAATGGATAGATGAAAGACAACCTGATATTTTATGCCTCCAAGAGATAAAGGCTTTAGAAGAACAGATACCACAAGAGCTTTTTGAAAAAAACTATCAAGATATTTTAGTCAATTTCGCGACAAAAAAAGGTTATAGTGGCACTATGACTTGGAGTACTTTGAAAAGTGACTACAACTCTACTTGCAAAAATATAGATACTCTAGCAGAAGGTAGAATAGTTGAAACTCATTATGAAGATATAGTTCTTTTTAATGTTTATTTTCCAAATGGTCAAAAAGATGAAATAAGACTTGCATATAAAATGAAGTTTTATGATGATTTTTTAACTTACTGTGAAAAACTAAAAGATGAAGGAAAATCTATCATAATTTGTGGAGATGTAAACACAGCACACAAAGAGATTGACCTTAAAAATCCAAAAGCAAACTCTAAAACATCAGGCTTTTTAGAAATAGAGAGAGCATGGATAGATAAACTCTTAGAACATGGCTACATAGATACTTTTAGATATGTAAACGGTGATGAGATTGATAGATATAGCTGGTGGTCTTATCGTTCTGGCGCTAGGCTCAAAAATGTTGGTTGGAGAATAGACTACTTTTTTATAAGTGAAGATTTAGCAGAAAACTTAGAAGATGCCTTTATACTAGACTACATAGAAGGCTCTGATCACTGTCCTGTTGGGATAAGACTAAGTATTTAACTTACTTAGCCTTTGGTCTAAAAACTTTTATAACATCTTCATTCACCTCTAAAAATGGACCTTCAATCAAGTCTATACAGTATGGTACCGCAGGAAATACAGCATCTAAACATTCACGAATAGACTTTGGTTTTCCAGGGAGGTTGATGATTAAAGATTTTCCTCTTATTCCTGCTGTCTGTCTTGAAAGAATAGCTGTTGGAACATACTGTAAACTTACTTGACGCATAAGCTCACCAAAACCAGGCATCATTTTCTCACACACATTCTCTGTTGCCTCAGGAGTAACATCTCTTAAGGCTGGTCCTGTTCCACCAGTTGTTACAACCAAGCAACAACCTTCATCATCACATAATTTTTTAATTGTATGCTCTATTACATACTGGTCATCAGGGATACATCTATACAATATCTCAAATTCACTCTTTAGGTAATCCTTCATAGTATCTTGAATTGCCACACCTGAAATATCTTCATATATTCCCTTACTAGCTCTATCACTAGCAGTTATGACACCTATTTTAATTTTACTCATTTTATTATTTCCTTTAAATTTAGTTTCTCAAAAAACTTTGTTTATTATAATATATTCTAACTTATCTGTAAAAAATGGTTTGCATCTTTAATATATGTAACTGTTGCTATTTCTAAAAAAAAATCTTTTACACTAAGAGCATCTACTATACTATCTTTACCACCTAAATAAACCTCTATTTTAACACCCTGCTCTTCAAGTTCTTTTAACTCATCAAGATTCCATGTATAAAAAAGTAATTCATCAAGTTCTTCTATACTACTAACTCTATTTTGCACTATTTTTTTTTCATAAGGCTCAAAACAAGAGTTTAAAAACTTCTTTAAATATATTATCTTATTTTTAGAGTATGCTCTCTTTTGAAGTCTTTTAAATTTTTCATCTTTTGACTGAAAAAAAGCTGGAGATAAAAGTTGTAAAGTATCAACTCTTTGTCCAGATGCCAACTTTTTTTTCGCCTCTTTAAATGCTTTTATCGCTCCATAAGAAAAACCACAGATGCTATATGATGAAGTATTTAAAAAATCTTCTAAAAGATACTCTTCATTTAGTAGAGAAAAACCGCTAAAGAACAGCATCTATCTCTTTTTTTACATCTATTTTGGAGATGCTTTCTCTTTCATTTAAAATCAACTCAACCCCACTCATAGCCTTACTCATAGACTCAATAAAAATTTTAGTTTCATCATATAATCTGTTCATCAAAGTCAACTCTTCATCTTCTTTAGATATTAAATTGTCTCCCATTCCATACTCTTGTAGCATCTTTTTTACTAACTCTTTAGCTTCATCTAAATCTATTTTAGCACTACTTGCGTGTTGTGAATACTTCAAAGAACAAGCAACCATTCCAGATAAAAGCATTTTAATTCTTGATTCTAACTCATATTGAATAAGTGGTTCATCGATGCTTGGAGTTAACTTTTCATTTGAAAGCATTAACTTCTCAAAAGGTAAGTCAAAGTAGGTAGCGCATATAACTTTTGCAGCTTGGTAAGTTACACGAAATGCTTTTTGTTTTTCACTCAACATTTGTAACTTCTTTTTACCAAACATCACTCTATCTTTTACTTGATGAAAATGTTCTATGTTAACTTGAAAATCATTTTGTCGCATTGCTAAAAGTGCAGCTTCATTTACTAAAGCAGCTAAAGAAGCTCCATTAAAACCAACCGTCATATTTGCTACTGCATCTACTTCTAACTCATGTGGAACTTTTTTAAGATACTTTTGTAGTATAGATGCTCTTTCTCTTTTTGTAGGAAGTTCAACAAATACTCTTCTATCAAACCTACCAGCACGAAGAAGTGCTGAGTCTAAAACATCTATCTTATTTGTAGCTGCTAAAACTATTACACCGCTCTTACTCTCAAAACCGTCCATCTCTGTTAGAAGTTGATTTAGCGTTGCTTCTCTCTCATCATTTCTTGTGCCATCTCTTTGTTTTCCAACAGCATCTATCTCATCTATAAAAATTATAGAAGGAGAGTTGTTTTTTGCAGCGGTAAAAAGTTCATGAACTCTTTTTGCACCCATTCCTACATAAATCTGAACAAAAGAAGCACCACTTTGATAGTAAAACGGAACTCCCGCTTCATGTGCAACAGCTTTAGCTATCATAGTTTTACCAACACCTGGAGGACCAACTAAAAGAACACCACGAGGCATTCTTGCACCAAAACTTTTATATTTTTTAGGATTTCGCATAAAGTCTATAATCTCTTCAAGCTCCATCTTAACATCGCTAATCCCACCAATATCACTAAACTTAACATCACTTTTTGTAGCTTCTACGGGAGAACTTTCACCTATATCTACTTTAGCACTTTGTCTAACACCACCACCTTCTACAAGTGGCTCTCTTTTTTGCCACCATCTAACAAGCAATGTTCCACTTCCTAAAATCAACACTCCAAAAAGAAAATATACTAAAATATTTGCTCCTGTATCTACTTTAACCTTGTAATCTATAAACATCTTTGGAGTAACTTGAGAAGATGCAATTTTATAAAAATTATTATCAGTTTTTAAAAAGACAAAATCTTTTGTCACTGTAACATTAGTTACTGTATGATTTTCTAAGATTGACCTAGCATCTTTTAAAGTAATCTCAGATGCATTATCTCGAAGAATCGCAAACAATATCAAAGCTATAATAAAAAAAGCTGAAACATAAAGTAAAATTCTGTTTGTTTTAGAATTTGGCATAGTTAAACTCTCCTCGTCTTTCGTAATCTTTTATATTTATCCAGTTACCCAATAAGTCTTCATTTGAATCAATAACTATTTTATTGAAATGCTGGTCATAACCTACAAAAAGAGAGTCTTTTTGACTCTCAACTAAAATCTCTAGTTCCCCATCAAAAGCTTTTCTAAAATCTAAATTTTTACTCTTTACAATAGCCTCTAGCTCATGCAATCGTTCTTTTGCAAGTTTGCCATTTACATCAAGTTTCATTTGTGCTGAGGAAGTTGAATCTCTTTTAGAGTAAGAAAAAGCGTGTAGATGCGTTAAAGGTAATTTTTTAACATTTTGAATCGCTTCACTCCAAATCTCCTGACTCTCTCCTGGATGTCCTGTTATAAAATCGGTACCAATCGCAAAACCTTTAGATGCTAAAAGTTCAAAAAGCTCTTTATCTTGTTTGTAAACATTTCTTCTATTCATTATCTTTAGCATTTTAGGAGAAGTATGCTGAAGTGCAATATGCAGATGCTTTTCAAGCCATGGTTCATCAAGAAGCTCTTTAAACTCATCATCTATCTGAATAGGCTCAACACTTCCCAGTCTTACGCGTCTTACACCTCTAATTTTAGATATTTTTTTCATCAATTTAGCCATAGAACTATCTGTTTTTTGTCCATAACTACCAACATTTGTTCCAGTTAAGATAAACTCTCCAAAACCGTTCAAAGCAAGTCTTGTGATTTGTTCTAAGATTTTGCTCTCATCCATACTTCTAGCATTCCCTCGAACAAACGGGATGATACAGTAAGAACATCTAAAGTCACAGCCTTCTTGTATCTTTATAAAAGCTCTACTTTTACCTACAAAATCATCAACTACCGCTTCATCTATATGGTTTAAATCTCCAGCATCATAAAAAGGTTTTTCTTGTGAAAGTAAAGAATCTATTTTAAGCTTTTCACTTTGACCAAAAACACCATGAACTCTACCAGATGCTAAAAGACTCTCTCCCTTAGTATGTGCCCCACAACCTGTTAAAAAGATTTTGGCACTTACAGTTTTTTCTATATGAGAAATATATGAGCGAACATGCGTGTCTGCCCCATTTGTAACCGTACAAGAGTTTATAACTATGGCATCAGCTTCTTCTTCATTTTGTGTGATTTTATACTCCTTTAAAGCACCCATCATCACTTGCGAATCATAGAGATTTGTTCTGCATCCAAAGGTCTTAAAGTAGACTTTCTTCATAGAATCTCGTTAGTATTAAAAGGAGCTTGTTTTGGCTCACTTTGAATATGTAGTTTTTGCGTAGGGTATGCGATAGTTATATCATCAGCTGCGTTAAAAGCATCTACAATCTCAACTGAGATAACACTTCTTAAGGTCAAAGTAGCATAAGCATTTGTTAAATACCAAGAATCAATAGATATACCGTTTGGCTCTATAAAAGAAAAAATTCTAGGCTCTACATTTGTGTTTTTAAGACTATATTGATTTCTAAGTTTATTTAATTGTTTTCTTGTAATATCAGTATAACCTTTAGAATACTTTTTAACTATTTCTTTAGCTAAATGCATCGCTTTTTTATGATTTGAATCAAAAGTGATAGTTAGATGAACACCATCCCAAACAGTTTTTAGTGAAGAGTGCGTATAGTTAGCTATCATACGAGTAAATACAAAGTTATTTGGCACAAAGATTATTCTTCCTGCTCTCCTGTTTTTCATAATTGCCGTTAGCGTAATATCTTCTAAAATTGTCATACGAAGTAATGAAATATCCATCACATCACCAACATACTTCATACCATCCATATCAACTCTAATTCTATCCCCAACATGAATACTTCCACCTATTACGATAACAAGCCAACCCAAAATACTCATAAACCAATCTTTCATAGCAATAGCAATACCAGCAGATGCAAACCCCAAAATAGTTACTAAATAACTGACATTTTCTATATAGTTAAAAAATAAAATCAAAATAATAATAGTTACATTTATAAAAGTAATAAACTTGTTTGCCATATAAAAGCGTTCATTGTCTGTTATATATTTTTTAACAAAAAGTCTTAAAATAAAAAATACAAAAAATACAATAAGGACAACAACCCCTATCTTACCAAGTTTGATAACTTGAACTTCTATATCTTTGTTGATATTTATCTCTAAAATTTCTAGTCTTTTTTGATAAACTTCTGCTGTAACACTCATCGTATCAAGTGCAGTTTTAAAGCGTTCTAGTTGTTTAGTTTTTTTGCTTGAATCTATATCATATTTATTATCAATATCTATTGAAGTTAATTCGTTATAAATCATTTTTTCTTTTTCTAAAATAGCTATCAAATCAGTTAGTTCATTTTTTCTTTTTATATAATCATTGTAACCTGAGGTAAGTGTTTTTTTAAGTGAAATTCCTGCAAAAATATCAAAAGGGTTTGATATGCTTGGTCTATCTTCAATACTTGGAGGAGTGATTATCTTTGAAAAGGGTGCTGTATTTTTCTTTTTTAGTTTTTCTATTTGAGAAGCTAAAATTCTCTCTTTTGAAATCAACGCATTTAGTTCATCCTGCTGACTTAGATTTTTTTTAGCTTTATTTTTAAGGTATTTTATGCGTTTTTTTATCTTTTGAAGAGAATTTCTAACATCAAGAGAGGTCATATAAGAAGCGTAACTTTTCGTCCAAACTTTCTCTTTAGATATTTCATTTTCAAGATTTTGTAAAGTTCTTACATATTCTATAACTTTTGTGACTCTTTGTCTTTCTTTTAGCTCGGCATTAGCTTTTAATTCTTCGGCTGTAATCTCATTTGCAAATAATACTGAAGAAATAAGTAATAAAATTGATAATATTTTCATCATCATACCTCTCCAAATTCATTTAAAACTGAGATAACTAAATCTTTATCTACTGCATCAGTAATTTTAACGCCACCGATGCCAACAGGAATGATAAAAGTTATCTTAGCATCTGAGCTTTTTTTATCAAGAAAAAATGTTTCATAAAAATTATCAGAGTTTTCTACATTATAGGTTATCGGTAGCTTGTATTTTTGCAATAACTCTTTTATACTTGAAGCTTCTTCTTTACTCATCAAGCCCATCTTTACAGATATTTCATTTGCCATAACCATACCTATGGCTACTGCCTCTCCATGTAAAAATTCTATATATTTTGTTTCATTCTCAATAACATGACCAAAAGTGTGTCCATAGTTTAAAGCAGCTCGTATGCCATGCTCTTTTTCATCTTGAGCAACTACATTAGCCTTTGTTTGAACTGCTTTTTTTATAACCTCTTCTAAGATTTTTTTATCTTTTAAATTGGCAGTTTGCAAATATTTAAAAAATTCTTTATTAAAAGTTATAGCCATTTTAACTATCTCAGCAAAACCTGCACTAAATTCTCTTGATGGCAAAGTAGTTAAAAAGTAAGGGTCTATATAAACAGCTTTAGGCTGATGAAAAGTACCAACAAGATTTTTACCATAAGAGTTATTCATACCTGTTTTACCACCTACACTAGCATCTACTTGAGAAAGAAGTGTTGTAGGTATCTGAATAAAGTTTATACCTCTTTGATAAATACTAGCAGCAAAACCTGTCATATCACCGATAACTCCACCGCCAAAAGCAATGAGCATTGACTTTCTGTTAAACTTTTTTTCAAACATAGAATTAAGTATGGCATCTATACTTTGTTGATTTTTATACTGTTCTCCATCTTTAAGCGTAATGATGTGAAGTTCTTTTGCAGATATATTTTTTAAAAGATATTTCAAATGTAAAGCAGACACAGTATCATTTGTAACAATAGCTACTTTTGTGTCAAAATATAGTTTAGGAAGTGCATCAATAGTTATGTCATATGAGTTATCAATAGTTTTTTTAAGAGGTATGTTTACTAGCATTATTTATCCAAAATTTTAATTAATTATATGAATAGATAATACTTAAAAAAGGCTAAAACAAGGCTTTATAATTGAACAGGTATAAAAATTTGATGGTAATTATCTAGTTTATAATAGAGTTTTTCGCTATCGGTAGAAAAGAGAGAAAAGATTCTATTTTTAGTTAACTTTTGCGTAAAAGGTAAAATATGCACAAAGTTTTCTTTTTTCTTAAGCACTCTAATAGGATTTTGTGTTTCTTTGATAACTTTAATATTTTTAGAAAAAATCGTTGCAAGGTTATAGTAGTGTTCTATCACTTCTTCTTTTTCTTCTTGATGTTCATTCATATAGTTGTATATTTCTAAGTTAAAACCAAGTTGTTCTGAAATATCAAAAATAGTCGCAGAAATCTTTTCTAAATCTCTGTTGTCACCTAAAATAATCGCCGCTTCTTTGATACTAGAAAATGGTTTATCTGATAGTTTCAAAATAGGAACATGAGATTCATAAAGAAGTTTTCTTGTATAATCATTTGCAAACATATCGCTAGAAACTATAACAAGTCCAATATGGTAAGATTTTATATCTTTATAAAAAACCTCTGCTAAATTCCTTGACTCATACTCTATATCAACAATAACATTGATATCTCTCAAATCTTTAATATACTGAAGTGTTGGGATATTACTCGGGTTTACTACTTTTATGATTAGGTCATGTTTGAATTTTTTATGTGCAAAAACTGCTCTTGTAATTAACTCTTCTATTGTTGTAAGATTAACCAAGGTCATATCAACATACAAGTAAAGATTAGAACCAAATGGTTCTGGAAACTCTCCAAGCTCTCTTTTAATAGCACGATAAACTGACTTTAAAACTGCTGGTTCACCCACCAAAACAAGTTGGTCATTTGGTTGAATCATTCTCCTTCTTGAAGGCATAAGAAGTTTTCTATTTCTATATATAGCAACTATTCGCCAGTTTTTTTGCTCTATAACACCTATATGCTTATAAACAAAAGAGCTTCCAAATGGAACAAGAACTTCCATGATTTCACCCTCACCTAAACCAACATTTTGAGCAATTACTGGAACATTTGGAAGATAGTCAAGAAGTCTAGATGCTAAAATTTCATTTGAATTTACTATGACTACATTTGCATCTTCACTTTGTAGTTCATGCTGCGTTAAAACTATTGTACGGAGCTGTGCTTTTACTAGTTTAATGTTTTTGATAGTGTTTTCAATCTCAACTAGATTGTCCATAGCAATCATTACTTGGACAAATTCCATTTTAAGAAGGTTTGATAATTTTGAAAAACTTGTCGGGTCAAAATTATAAAATTTAAATCGTGCTGGATTTATATCTTCATACTCTTTTGCTCTGAGTTCAACTATATAGTAAATATTTTCACTAGTGTGAGTTTGAAGGACTCTTCGTATAAAATGCTCGCCAACAGTGCCATCACTAATTATCAGTATCTTTTTCATAGGCGAATTATATCATTTTTAGATTAACTTTTATTTCTTTACAAAGAGCTAAAAAATCTTCCCCATATCTTTCATACTTAACCTCTCCCACACCGTTTACTTCTAGCATTTCTTCTTTGTTTTGTGGTAGTTTTATAGAGAAATCTATAAGTGTTTTATCCGAAAATACTATATATGCAGGTATTTCATTTTTAGTCGCAATTTCCAGTCTTAATGCTCTAAAGAGTTCAAAGACATCATCATTAACTGGAGTTGATTTTTCTTGTCTTTTGGTCTTAGTTTTTATATTCATCTTATGAGCATCTATCTCAATTTTTGCTTTTTTTTGTAAAGTTTTTATACCGAAATTTCTAAGCTTTATAGCTCTAAACTCGCCTATTTCCATAGCATCTAACTCAAAAAGTCTATCGGCAACTGCGTTCCAATCATTTTTACTAACATCACTTCCGATACCATAAACAGAGAGTTTATCATGGTTAAACTGAAAAACCTTTTGCCCTTTTGAGCCTCTAAGTACATCTACAACATGAATTAAACCAAATTTTTGTTCGCATCTATAGATGCCAGAAAGTAATTTTTGTGCAAGAAGTGTTATATCTACTTTTTTAACCTCTCCTCTTTTACAGTTATCACAGATTTCTTCACAAGCATCTATATCATCATCAAAATAGTTGGCAATTAGTTTATGCCTACATTCACTAGAGTTTGAATAACTATACATCTTGCGAAGTTTATTATAGAGCAACTCTTTATATTCGCTATTTTCTATTTCATCTATAAATGATCGCATCTTAACATCATCAGATTTTGTATATAAAAGAAGTGTTTGTGCATTTACACCATCTCTACCTGCCCGTCCTATCTCTTGATAGTAGTTTTCCATGGTTTTTGGCATACTCATATGAACTACAAAGCGAATATTACTCTTATCTATACCCATTCCAAAAGCGATAGTTGCTACTACTATATCAATCTTTTCATAGATAAAATCTTTATATACTTTATCTCTTTGTTTACTTGGTAATCCTGCATGATACGCTCCAACGCTATAACCTTTTGTTTTTAAAAAGCCTGAAACACTTTCCACATCTTTTCTACTAAAGGCGTAAACTATTCCACATTGAGCACTAAACTTAGATATAAAGTTTACTAATTGATTTCGTCCATTACCAACTCTTTGCTCTGAGTATATTTTTAGATTATCTCTAAGAGTTTTTCCACGAAGCTGTAGAGGATTTTGTAGGTTTAAAGTTTTTACTATATCTTCTTGAACTTTATGAGTTGCTGTTGCTGTAAAAGCGGCTATATTTGTTGAAGGGAAAATCTTTTTTAATAAACAAAGATTTCTATAATCTTCTCTAAATTCATGCCCCCACTCACTTACACAATGAGCTTCATCTATAACAAAAAAGTTTATCTTTACTTTTTTTAGAAGTTCAACAAAACCATTTGCACTCAATCTCTCTGGTGCGATATACAAGAGTTTAATCTCACCTGCTAATAAGTCTTTAATAGTTTCTTGTATCTCAGCATAGTCTTGCGAAGAGTTTATCATTTGAGCTTTTATAGAGCTATTTACAAGAGCATTTACTTGGTCTTGCATAAGAGCGATTAGAGGAGAGATAACGATGGTAACACCTTCCATCATCAGAGATGGAAGCTGATAGCATAAAGATTTTCCACCACCTGTTGGCAAAATGGTTATCAAATCCTTCTTAGACAAGATAGCATCTATCGCTTCTTCTTGAAAAGCTCTAAATTCATCATGTCCAAATGTACTCTTTAGTATTTTATATTTACTCATGTGGGAATAATACATTCATTATGCTTATTCTCATATTTTTAAAATCCTAATTTTTCAAAATCACCTTCATTCATTTTTCTACTTTCACCATCTAACTCATAAATGCGACCTTTTTTAGCTTTGCCATTTTCCATAGAAACTCTATATTTCATATTTCCATTTTTATAATACTCTTTTTGAGTTCCATAAAAATTTCCATTATCATCAAACTGAAGTTTTGCCTTCATACTTCCATTTGAATAGTAGATTTTTTTATTTCCAATCAGCTTATCCATTTTGTAATTACTTACTGACTTTAACTGTGAGTTATTGTAAAACTCTTTTTGAGTTCCATTTATCTTACCTTTTTTCATAGGAATTTTTGCTTTTAATCTACCATTTTCATAATAACCATAAGTAACTCCATCTACTTTACCATTTACAAAATATGTTTTTGTTTTTATACGCCCACTTTTATAATAAACTCTTGCATGACCGTTTAACTTTCCATTTTTATAAGTTTTCTCAAACTTTACTTTTCCATTTTTATACAGAGTCTTTTTAACCTCTGCGTTAAGTGATGTTATTGCTAACAATGCCACTAAAACAAGTCCTATTTTTTTATTCATTTTTTTTCCTTTTTTTTTAAATTTAAGTTTTATTACTTATAAGCCTATTTCTTCAGGATCCACATGTTCAGCTATCCCACCATGACATTCATGATGTTTATGATCCATTCCCTCTGGACAAATCGCCACAGTATTTACTATTAAAACAGGAACTAAAAACAAAGACACTACCGTAGAAGCAATAGAACCAAAAATCAAAGCAACACCTAATCCACCAAAAATAGGGTCAGTAGAGAGTAATAATGAACCTAATATAATTGCAACTGCTGTCATAACGATTGGCTTTGCTCTTGTTGCTGTTGCAATTGCTATAGCTCTTCTTTTCTCTACACCTTTTTTTATAAGTGCCATAGAAAAATCTATAAGTAACAATGAACTTCTAGCACTTATACCCATTAAAGAAATAAAACCGATGAGTGAAGTAGCAGTTAAAAAGAAGTTTATATCTGCGAAGAAGAGCGAAATAATATCTGTAATAAAATGCCCTGTAATAACCCCAATGATAGACAAAAAACTTGCTAATAAGATAATACCACTTAAGGCAAATGACTTATAATACATAACCATAAGTAAAAACATCAAGACAAGAGCTGCAATAAAAGCACCACCAAGGTCACGAAAAGTATCAAGAGAAACTTTCATCTCTCCATCCCATCTAAGCAACATTTTTTTACCTGAATTTTTTTCTACTAAGTTTAAGTCAAACATATAAGTTGACATTCCTTCTACTTTTGTAACATTAAAATCATCTGATAGTTTTTCTATTATTGTATCTCTTGCTTCTAAGAGTGGGTAAAGCTGAGAAACCAAATCACATTCTGCACTAATACTCACAAAATTTTGTAAATTTTTTCTAAAAATAGTTGGACTAGATGGAATCTCATTTACACTTATAACCTCTCTTATTGGTATCATCATACCCTTTTGATTTAAGAGTTTTAATCTTGACAATTTAAAGTATATCGCTGATTTGGAATTTGACATTATCTCTCGACTTTTATCATCAAGACGAACAAAAATCGGAATTTGATCTTGTTGTTTTTTAGAGTTTTTAACAGCAACAACCATACCCTCAAAAGCAATATATAAAATATTATTTACCTGATCAACACTAAGACCACTTTTTATAACTTTTTCTTTGTCTGGAATTATTTCAAAGTATGGATATATATCATCTTGCATAACATCTATATCAACTAAACCATCTGTTTGACCTAAAATCATAGCTACACGATTAGCAGTTCTACGCATCAACTCATCATCTTTACCAAAAATATTAATCTCTAAAGTTGCAAAAGTTGGTGGACCTGAAGGCATTTCTACAAATTTAATAGATGTAGAATTCACTAAAGTTCCACAAGTTTTTTGGATTAAAGGACGAATTCTATGTACCATTTTATATGATGTTTCATCTCGTGAATGTTTATCACTAAGATTTATAACCATCTCAGCTTGGTTTTTCATTCTCTTCAGGGCACTACCTTTAACTAACCCTGCATAATCCAGTGGTGCTCCTTGAGCCAAATATATTTCAATATTTTTAACAGCTTCTTCTTTTTTCAAATACGACAAAACACAATTTGTGACGCTGCTAGTTTCTCCAATCGAACTATTAGTAGCTGTATCTACATAGATGCTAAAAGTATTTGCACTTTTCCCAGGTAGCATTTTTGCCAGAACTAACTTTGTTGGAATGAGCATAACTGATAGTAAAAAAGCTAAAACTATATATAGTATAACCTTTCTTCTTTTAGCTTTTGAACCTATAATACCATATATCAGTTCTTCCATTAGTGCGTTCCTTTTGCACGCTTAATCATCTTTTTAGCTAAGAATGGAGTAAATACATAAGCTACAAAAAGTGAAACTGCCAAAGCAACTGGCACATTTAATGGTATGGGTTTCATAAACTGCCCCATCATCCCACCAACAAAACCCATAGGAACCATAGTTAATATAATTGCTATTGTTGCTATATTTGTTGAAGGTCCTATCTCATCTGTTGCTTCAACGATAATACGATCAAAACTATGATCTTTTGTTTCTTTTAAGTGCATTCTTCTATGTATATTTTCTATAACAATAATTGCATCATCTACAATAAGCCCTAGACTAAGTAAAAACGCAAAAAGTGTAATTCTATTTATAGTTTGGTCTGTCATATAAGCTATAAAAAGTGTTGTAGCTAAAATCATAGGAACTGCAATAGACACAACTAAAGACTCTCTCCATCCAAGAAACGGGATAAGAATAAGACCAATAATTCCTATGGTTATGACAAGATGATGCATAAGTTCACCAACAGCTTCATTTGCTCTCTCTCCATAGTTTCTTGTAATGATGTATCCTATGCCCTCTTGATTAAAAAATTCACTTCTTTTATTTAGTAAATCTAAAACATCCTCAGCCACATAAACAGCATTTGTACCTTTTAACTTTGACACAGTTAGCGTTACTTGCTGGACAGGTTCATCAAAAGAGCTATTATTATCTCTTTGTGAAATAAGAGAATTTTGAAAATGTTGTATATCATATCCATATTCAATCTTTGCAACATTTTTAAGATAAATTGGAGAACCCATATATTGTGCAATTATTAAATCTTTTAAATCATCTATATCTTCTATTGCATTTTTAACACCAAAAACAATTATAGAATTATTGCTTGTTGGGGCATTAATATTTGGTGCATTTGTTGCAATCGCTTTAACAGAAGCCGCTATTTGACCTAAAGATAGATGATAAGAAGATAGTTTGTCTATATCTACTTTTATATTAAACTGTGGCTTATGCATACCTTTTAGAGTGCTTTTAGACACATTATTTAATGCATTTATCTCTTGCTGAACTTCTCTTACTATGTGATATTGCTTTAAAGTGCTTGGTTTGGTTGAGTCTTTTTGATAAAAAGCAACTGTTACAACAGGGATATCAATATCTATATCAAAAGGTTTAACTAACGGCATTCCTATGCCCTTAGGTAAGGTATCCATATTTTGCATTACTTTATCATATAGTTTAAGATTTGAGGATTCTCTATCTTCGCCTATAAAATATTGTACATTTATCATACCAACATTATTCATCGCAGTACCGTAAATATGCTCAACCCCTTTAATCTCGCGTATTCTTCTCTCAAGTGGTTTTATAACAACATTTGTTATCGCTTTTGGAGATGCCCCTGGTATCATTATGATAATTGAACCACCACTGACCTCTATCTGAGGGTCTTCTTCTCTTGGTGCAATATTTAAAGTGATATAACCAAGAAGAATGATGGAGATTGCAAAAACCATAGTAAGGGGATTGTTTAAAAATGCTTGGGCTAAATATCCAGCTATATTTTTACTTTTATAAGCCTCAGACATTTATCTAATCTCTTGTATAATATTTATCATCTATTTTGATGAGAATTTTTGCATACATTCCAGGAAATATTTTTTCACTCTTCTTTTTGAAATTTATAATTATTTTAAATGTGTGTGCCATTGGATTTGCACTAGGTACTACTGATTTGATATAACCTGTATCTCGATAGCTAATAGAAGGGATTTCTATTTTTACTTTTTGATACTTGTTTACATATTTTAAATCTGATTCTGCAACTTCGCCTTCAATTTGTAAATGCTCTAAATCAACAATTATCATACCAAGCATACCTGGTGAGACTAAATCTCCAACTCGGATTCTTTTTTCAACTATGATACCACTGTTTGGTGCCTTTATCTCTAAGTAACCTGTAACAGTTGCAACTTGTTTTATTTTTGAAGCAGCATTTTTCACTAGAACTTGGGCAGACGCTAGTCCTGCTGAAACATTATCGGCTGTTATATCAAGATTTTGCATATCCTCTGGGTTGAACATACCTTGTTTTTTTAGTGCTTTTCTCTCTCTGTTGATAGAGTCCATACGAGTCTTATACATATTTACAATGGAATTTGCTTGTTCAAGAGCCAAATCTGCTTGAGATTTTAAGATATCAAACTCGGCAGATTCCATTTCAAAAAGAGTATCTTCTCTCTCTACCCTATCTCCAATGTCAAAATATATGTTTTTTATATAACCCATATACCTTGCTCCAACCATTTTTTGATTGTAAGACACGACAGTTCCTGTTATTGGCAACTCAAATGCCAAAACATCAATGCTTAATAAAATAAAAATTGTTAAAAAAATATTTTTCAATATATCACCATTGACGAATTTCGTGATGACACTTCATACATTGCTTCATTATCTTTGTATATGCTTGAGTTGCAGCTTGAACATCACCAGTAGCAAATCTTTGGATAATAATCTTTGCCTTTTTATCAATAGTTTTAACTATTTTATTGCTAAATATTATTTTATTATTCATATATCTAGTCATTGGGTCTTTTTCTTCTAGTTCTTGCAATGGTGGCTGAACTCTTCTTATAGCATCTGAGAGTGCTAAAGCACCATTTTGAACTATATCATTATTATTATAAAAAAAACCAGTTCCAATAGTTGTCATTGCTTCTGCCATAACTTGCATATCTTTTATGCGATCTTGCTTCGTATAAACACCAGAAAAAAGTGCCGTACTTAATAATAAAGTTGCTAATGTTTTTTTCACTTATATAACCTTGTTAAAAATTTGTTATCTATTGGTGAATAGTATAACTAAAATATTTACTTTTGTAACACTTAATCATAAATTTATAAATTTAATTTTGTCACATTTTTGTCACATTAATATAGCTTGTAACATCACAAGTAACGGGTTTAAATGAAGGTTATAATCACATAGTATAGATAGTATAGTATTTACTTATAGTCCAGTATTATTGGGCTTTACAATAGGTTTTAGAGCTAAAATTTCTTATTTTTCTATAAAATATTATAATGTGAATTTAAGTTACACTTTAGCTTTTACGGGATATAGTTATGACATAACACACTTTTATCACATTTTGCTGTGGCAAAAAGGCTAATGATATGCAGTGAAAATCAAGGGGAATAAATGAAAAAAATAATTCTAATGAGTACTATAGTATTAAGTCTATTAACTTCAACAGTGTCAGCTGGTGATTTTAGTTTTGGTGATATGTTTAAAGACATGAAAGACGCAACTACAACTATGAGTCATGATGCTCGTGATACAGCAGATTCTATGAAAGATGGTGGAGTTGAAGTAAGTAAAAGCGGTGAGAGAACTGTCACTTCTTTAGGACATGACGCTCGTGATACTGCTGTAAAAGCATCTGATGATCTGAAGACTAGTGAAATTGCAACAGTTAAAAGTGGAGAGGTTTCTACCACAAGTGTAAGTCGTGATGTTCGTGATAGCACAATAGAGTTAGCAGAAGATTCTAAAGATAGTATCTCTAATACAAGTCGTGACTTTAAAGATAGCTCAACTATGGCTACAAAAGATTTTAAAGATTCTACTATAGCAGTTTCTCATGATGTAAATGATGCAACTAAAACTACATCAAACAATTTGAATGACTCTACTAAAACTGTTTCAGGTGACCTTAAAAGTTCAACAGAAACTACATCAAATAACTTGAATGACTCTACTAAGACTACTTCAAACAATTTGAATGATTCTACTAAAACAACTTCTAATAACTTCAATGATTCTACTAAAACTGTATCTGGAGATATCAAAAATTCAACAGAGACAACTTCTTCTAACTTCAATGATTCTACTAAGACTATCTCAAATGATACTCGTAAATCATCAGTTAGTGCAACAGAAAATGCAAATGATTCTACGAAAACTATCTCAAATGATACTCGCAAATCAACAATTAGTGCAACAGAAAATGCAAACGATGCTACTCATTCGTTAACTGATAAAGAGTATGAAGAGTATAAAAAATATAAAGCTTCTAAAAAATAGACCTTATTTAAATCTAGGGAGCATCTAGCTCCCTACAGCATTAGGAATACCATGAAAACTAACTTCTTTAAAGTTTTATGCATAACACTTTTTTCTATTTTAAGTATGTCAAATTTATATGCTACTCAGAACAAAACTATCATAATTGATGTGCCAAGAGCACCAAAGGTTCAAGCAAAAGTTCCTTCTGTCATTGTGATACAAAACTCACAACAAGTAAACAAAACAACTAATACTACAAAGACTAGTGCTATTGGCGGTAGTAAAAGAGTTCCTCCAAACTATTACAAACAAACGAGTAATACAACTATAAAAAATACTAAAGCAGGCGAAGTAAAAAACTCTAGAGTTAGTGCATATTTACAGACCTCAATCATTACAAAAGAAGAACTTACACAAAGACTACAAAGTGCTGGTTTTAAAATCCTTGGTGAATATAAAGTTGATAAAAAAGCAAATTATATATCCATGATTTTTACAAACGACGAACTAACAAAGATGGCTTCAAAGACTAAAAGAGGTTTTTCTGGTTCTATTAGACTTCTAATAGATAAGAAGAATTCTCAAATCAGCATCTTAAATCCTTTATATGTCAACAAAGCCTTTATGCAAGATAATTATGATGAAAAAGTGACTAAAAAAACATTAAAAGATTTACACTCTATCTTTAGTGATTTAAAAGACTCAAAAGATATTGTAAAATTTGCAAGACTAAATAGATACCAATTTATGCAAAATATGCCACATTATCAAGATATGATTAAAGTAGCAATTGGTGAAAATAAAAAACTTCTAAAAAAAGCTCGAAAATCAAAAAAAATTATCTATGAACATCATTTAGATAATGGCTCAGTTGTCATTGGTGTTAAACTATCAAGAAGAACAAGCAAGTTTGTTAAAAAAACTGGTTATCAAAATAGTGAACTGCTACCTTATCCTATTCTCATAGAAGATAATGTAGCTAAAATACTTGCACCAAAATACTATATAGCAATAATGTATCCAAACCTTTCAATGTCGGAGTTTATGACAATTGCTACTATTCCAGGGGCTATTCAAAAAGATTGTGACAAGGTGTTTCGCTAGATGCAAGATATAGAAGAGTTTAATCAACTGTCAGTAGTTTTAGGTAAAGGACGAGATTGTTCTTTTAGGTTTTTATGGTTACTTTCGGTACCTATTTTTCTTTTAGCATTTGCTCTAGCAGGTTATCTAAAACTCATAAATTTTCGTGTTGAGATACACAGTATTTTAATGCTTGGTGCTATTTTTGTCATTTATCTATTTTTCGTAAGACATAATGCTTATTATGCTTCTTGTAAACTTAGAAAAAATTTTGATGAAGTTAAAAGTAATTTAGTTGTTTTTATAAACAAGAACCTTCTATTTATTGCAGGTATTGAAAAAGCAAATGCTTCTTTAGAAGATTTTTTAAGCCAAGAAGCAAAAAAAATGAGAAATGAAAATTTTTCTTCAATTGCTGCTGGCATATTTCCAACTTTGGGTATTTTAGGTACTTTTATTAGTATTGCAATCTCAATGCCTGACTTTTCTTCACAAACCTCACAAGTTCTTGAAGAAGAAATTTCAAAACTTTTGGGAGGAGTTGGTACAGCTTTTTATGTTTCTATTTATGGTATATTTTTATCTATTTGGTGGATATTTTTTGAAAAAACAGGAATGAGTCGTTTTCAAAAAGATGCAAATCTTATAAAAGAAGCAACAAGTGAATATTTTTGGCAAAAAGAAGAGATTGAGCAAACATACTTCAAGAAGAGTATGGAAAACTTTGAAAAATTAAATAGTGTTTTTGATACCTTTGCATCTGGTGCTTTTGTTGAAAACCTTAACCAAGCACTTGCTCAAAGAATGAATATATTTGAACAAATCATAGACCAAGAACAAAAAGCTACTCTCAAAGTGTCAAAAATTTTACAAGAGAGCGCCGACATGGTTAGTAATATTGCTTCAAAGCAAAAAGATTTGGCATCTATTTTTGATAAAACAATCCAAAAATTTGAAAATTTTTCATCAAATATCAATGCTCAACATAACACCTTAGACAAAGCGCACAATTCGCTTTCAGCTGAATTTTCCCGTGCCGTTATGATTGCTGAAATATTAAGTGAAAATAGTAGTAAACTAAATGAAGCTTTCTCAAATATGAATAAATAAAATCTTATGTTAAAGCAAAATAAAGAAGAAAATCAGAACTTTTGGGTGTCTTATGCTGACTTAATGGCTGGTCTTCTTTTTGTTTTCATACTCGTTGTTGGTGCGATAGTAGTAAAAACATTACTTATGCAAAGTGACTTAGAAACCATTCGTATAAACCTGCAAAAAGAGAAAAGTGCTTTACAAATGAGTGAGTCTGAACTTTTTGATAAAAAAAGTAAACTTCGTGAACTTGTAAAAAAACTCCGCGCTTCAAGAGAAAAAAACATGAAATTAAGTCTTATGATAAGTAGGCTGGAGAGTGAAACAAGTGAATTAAAAGATGATATATCATTTTTAAATTTAAACATAGAAACAAAAGCTTCAAAACTATCACTAAATGACAAAGAGATGCAGTCTTTAAAAGAGTTACTACTTGCAAGTGAAGAAGATGCAGATATGTTGGGATTTAAGATAAATATACTTAATAAAGAAGTTTCAAGTCTTAAGACTTATGCTAAAAATGCAAATATTAGACATGAACTAGATAGTAGTTTTATACAAATAAAAGATGAAGAGATAGCTCAACTTGAAAAAGCCCTACTTCTAAAAGCAAGAGATTATCAAAGAGTTGTTGAAGATTTAAATATAACTAAAATTAAAATTAAAAACTTAACAGGTATAAAAATTTCTGTAGTTAGAAGACTTAAGAGAAAACTAGGTGATTCTATCCAAATAAACCCCCAAACAGGAGCCTTATCTTTTAGCTCAAATATTCTTTTTAATCAAGGAAAATCAGAACTAAAAATAGGTGCTAAAAAAGAGCTTAGTCGTATATTAGGTCGTTATATAGATGTACTGCTAAATGACGCTAAAATGCGTCGTTATATTGACTTGATAACGATAGAGGGACATACAAACTCTGATGGCTCATACCTTTACAACCTTGATTTATCTCAACAAAGAGCTTTGGCAGTTATGCGTTTTTTATATAAACAGTATCCTAAAAATAGAAAACTTTTCAAAAAATATTTAAGCGCAAGTGGTCGTTCATTTGCACAACCTATTCTTACAAAAAATAAAAAAGAAGACAAAGACGCTTCTAGAAGAATTGAGATTAAATTTCGCATTAAAAACGAAGATGCAGTTAAAGAATTAATGAATTACTTAAAATCACAATCAATCTAAAAGGTAGAAGTATCTTTTCATAATTTATTTTCTTTTATATACATCAGTTTTCTTTATCCACATAGCATCTTTTGCGCGTATCCATTTTTTATTTATAAAATAACCTGTTACTTTTATCCAACTTTTTGTTCCTAAATTTGATGTAAATGTTCTATGTTTTTCCCAATCATCTATCTTTTTAGAATTTGGTGAAATATATATAGCACTATTTTTTTTCAAACGAAAACTACTTGCTTTGAAGCTTATGATTTGCTCTTTTTTTGCAACTATTTTATTTTCAACTATGATTATATTTCCCTTTGGCATGAGTTTTGGAAAGGGATTGTCATCTTTTTTTACTTTACATATTTGTAGAGTTTTTTTAGTTGTTTTATTACTTATTTTAGAATTTTTCAACTTATTTTTTAAATCTTTTATCTCTTTATCTTTTAGTTTTAAAAGTTTTTTATATTTTTTTATAGACTGAGTATTACCTGAAGATGCACTGCTAATATAATCTAGTTCAGCTTTTAATATAATATTTTTTTGCTTAGATTCCTTTAGGAGTTTTTTATATTTTTGCACTTGTTCTTCATTAATCTTATACTTAACTAAATCAGGTCTTATATGTTTGTTATCACTTAAACGCTGTTTACATTTTTCATAATCAATTCTAAGTTTTGATATATCATCAACTATTGACTCTATTCTTTGTATTTCATTTGCATGAAATATCGATACTAACAATAAACAAACAATTACTATTTTCATTTTATTTTCCTAAGCAATTTAACACCCATTTCAACATGATGAGTATAAGCAAACTGATCAAAAAGAGCCATATTTACAACTTCATGTGTTTGGCAAAGAAGTTCTAAATCTGTGAGTAAACTCTCTGGGTTGCATGATATATATAATATATTATCATATCTTGAAGCAAAAGAACAACTAACTTCATCCATTCCACTTCGAGGCGGGTCAACAAAAATTGTGTCAATGTTATAGGAGTTTATATCTATATCTTTCATTCTGTGATATTCTCTAACTCCATCTAATGCTCCAACAAAATCTTCAACACTCATGCGAACAAACTCTATATTTTTAACATCATTTAAAAGCATATTTTCTTTTGCTGCGTTTATTGAAGATTTTGATATCTCAGTTGCTAAAACTTTTTTAAACTTTTTTGCAAAAGGTATTGTAAAATTTCCAGCACCACAATACAGTTCCAATAAATCTCCACTTGAACTTTCAACTTGCTTTAATGCCCATGAAATCATCTGCTCATTGACCTTAATATTTGGCTGAGTAAAGCTATTTTCTATATAGCTAAACTTAAATATTTTCTCATCTATATTTAAACTCTCAGTAATGTAGTCTTGCCCTATGATTAGCTTTTGTTTTCTACTTCTACCTATGATATAGATGCCAAGTTCATTAGCTATTATTTTTGCTTTATTTTGCCATTGCTCATCTAGTTTACGATGATAAATCAGAGAAACAACAATTTCGCCACTAGCTGAACTTAAAAAATCAGCACCAAAAAGTTTAAAGTCAATATCTTGATTTTTTATACTTTTTAGTAACTTTGGCATAAGTTTAAATATATGAATATTCACCTGAGGACATTCATCTACTAAAACAACACCTTTATGCTCTAAATGATTCATAGCGTAATGAATCTCATCATCTTTATGCCAAATCTTAAACTCACTTCTTGAGCGATAATTTGACTCTGGAGATTTACAAGCTAAAATATCACCCTTATAAAAAGGCTTAAATCTTTGTTTATTTAGTTTTAATTTATAGTCTAATTGTGCCTCATACCCATCTTCATAAATTCTGCAAGCACCACATTCACCAAAATATTTACATTGCATCTAGAAAAACCCTATTTTATTGTAGCTATTAAATTGCCAATGATTAAGCTCCAACCATCAATAAGAACAAACACGAGTATCTTAAAGGGCAGAGATATCATAACAGGAGGTAGCATCATCATACCCATAGACATAAGTATAGATGCTACAACCATATCTATGACCAAAAATGGTAAGAAGATTAAAAAACCTATCTCAAAAGCAGTTTTCAACTCACTCACCACAAAAGAAGGGATAATAATAGAAAGAGGAACTTCAGCAATAGTTGCAGGATTTTCCATCTTGCGTATTCTAAAAAAAAGTGCTAAATCTTTTTCTCTAGTATTTCTAATCATAAAGTTTTTAAAAGGCAAAACTGATTTAGCAAAAGCTTCTTCATAACCAATCTTCTCTTCTATATATGGTTTTATACCATTGTCGTAAGCTCTTTGACCGACTGGTTCCATAACAAAAAAAGTTAAAATCATAGCTAGCATTACTAAAAGTTGTGTTGGTGGAACTTGTTGAGTTCCTAAAGCTTGACGCAAAAAACCAAAGACTATGACAAAACGAGTAAATGTTGTCATAACTAAAATCATACTTGGAGCTAAAAATAGTAAGGTAAACACGACTAAAACATTTAATGAACTTACTAACTGCTGTGGAGTATCTGGAGCATTTAGGGCAAAATTCATAGTAGGAATATCTATAGGTGCTGCTCCTAAAATGGAAGCCAAGAGTATTACAAAAACAAAGAAAAAAAGTTTTCTCATTATTTAGTAGTAACTTTATCTAAAACGGATTGTTTTGTTTTATCTTTATTATCTGATTTACCACCAAAAAAGTGTAATTCCACTCTACGATTTTTTGCTCTTCCTGCTTTGGTGGCATTTGTAGCCAATGGCTTAAACTCAGCGTGTCCTGACGCACTTATGCGTTTTGGGTCAACTCCATCTAAAAGAAGTTCCTGAAGCACTGAAATCGCTCTTGCAGAAGAAAGTTCCCAGTTGTCTTTAAAGACACTATTTTTGCCAGGTCCTTGGTTGTCAGTATGGCCTTGAACGCTTACTTGCATAGTATTTGGTAGTTCATCTACAATAAGAGCAATTCTTTTTAAAAATAAAAGTGCATCTTCGTTCTCAATAGTTGCACTTCCAGATTTAAATAGTAGAGATGCGGGTAATTCAATAACAAAACCTTCTTGACCTTCTTCAACTGTAATAGCAGGACCTTTACCTTTGTCTATCATCTCATTTGCATCCATAGCAGCTTGAGCCACTCTGTTTACTGCTTCACTTGTTTCATCATTTGAGTCTATTGGAGTTGATTGTTGCATTCTTTGTTTAGATATTTCAGTCTTTGTTCCACCCTCTAAAACACTCATGGCACCACTAAGTGATCCAATAGCTTCAGAGATTTTTTTTGCATCCATACTTGACATAGAAAGTAGTAGAACGAAAAAACATAAAAGAAGTGACATCAAGTCACCAAAAGCAGCTAACCACGCGGGTAAACACTCTTTACAATCAGGACATTTTTTCTTAGCCATTAATCAATCCAATCTTTAATCAAACTGACTAACACGGTCTTTTGGTGCCAAGTAACTTAAAAGTTTCGCTTCTAAAACTCTTGGAGCATCACCTGATTGTATAGACATAATTCCAGATAAAATCATCTCTTTAACTAAGGTTTCTTCATCATTTCTAATTGTTAAAATATTATAAATAGGAGTACCAAAAACATTTCCAATAATCGCACCATACATCGTAGTAAGTAAAGCAACTGCCATAGATGGGCCAATAGCTGAAGGGTCAGCCATGTTAAGTAACATCGCAACAAGACCGATTAGAGTACCAACCATACCCATAGCTCCAGCTAATCCTGCCCAGTTGTTAAATATAGAGCTGTTTATTTTATGTCTTGTGCTTGTCTGTTCCATGTCAATTTCTAAAAGCTCACGAATAGTATCTGGCTCACTACCATCTATTGCCATAGAAAGACCTTTTTTCAAAAACTCATCTGGTTCTGAATTTACTTCAGACTCTAGTGCCAAGATGCCATCTTTTCTGGCTTTTGTAGCAAAATCCACAAGTTTTTTAATGAGTTCTATCTCATCTGTTGTAGGAGGCTTGATAGCAATCATGAAAACTTTTACAAAACCCTTCATCTGTGAAGGCTTAAAAGAAATCATCAATGCACCGATAGAACCACCAACAACAATAAGTACAGATGGAATATCAATATACGCACCTATCCCAACACCCATACTCATAGCTCCAAGTAAAAGAGCCATAATTAGAACTATACCAACAACCGTACCTAAATCCATTCAAATACCTTAAAACTAAATATTAAGCTTATAATACCACAAAAAAGATTTTATATTTCTATTTTACTTTAACATCATCTTCAAAATATTAATAAATATACTCTCTTTACTGATGAGTTTACTATTTCCAATTTTGATATAATGTTATTTATGAAACTAAGACTGCTGATATCTATACTATTTATCATTGCTACAACTGCGACAGCTATCCATGAACTAGAGCACATCCGAGGTGTTGACAGTTCAACATGTCAGGTATGTATCGTCGATGATCACGCAGTATCTGCGAATATCGTAAATAATTTTAAAAATGTAGAAGTTTTCAAATTTGAAAACATTATTCTTTCTAACTTAGTTCATAAATTCCACAGAAAAGACCACTCTTACCAAAACCGCGCACCTCCTTTTATATCCTAAATACTCAAAAATAAAACAAAAAACTATTACAAATATAAAAAATATTAGGATAATTATGAAAAAAATATTACTACTTAGCGCATTTTGCGCGACTATCGCCTTTGGCGGAACCGATGTGATTCCAGTTGAAAAGAGAACTTTTGCTCAGTCAAAATTTATGCCTGATATCTCTTTAGTTATGGATGCCTCTTATGTTAAGAGAAGCATTGCAGATGATAAAGTGGCTCACCTAGAAGTTCCGGGAGTCGCTCACGGTCTTTTAGGAAGTCACTCACACGGGGGAAATACACACACACCTTATAATGCAAAAAATGGTTTCAATATAAACTACGCAGAGCTTGTACTATCAAGCTCAGTTGATCCGTTCTTTACTATGGACGGAGTTTTTCACTTCTCTGAGAATGGCGTAGAGATAGAAGAACTTTACTTTACTACTACAGCTTTAGGATATGGTACGAGAGTAAAAGGTGGAAAGTTCAACTCTAACTTCGGTTACTTAAATGAACAACATCACCACTCTTGGAACTTTGCTGATATGCCGCTGGTCTATGAAGCATTTTTAGGAATGCACGGTATCAACGAGATTGGTCTTCAGGTTCAGTGGATAGCTCCAACTGACACATATCTTATGGTAGGTGCTGAAATTCTTCAAGGTGAAAACACTCAGATGTTTGGAAAAGATATAATAGGAGACTACACGACTCAAGCAGATGCTCCTGCACTCTTTGTTGGTTACATAAAAACATCTTTTGACATAGATGATACAACTATTTTAGCCGGTCTTTCATACGCACAGGGAACTTCAAGATTAGACCATTCAGGCGATGAAGAACCTCATGTATTTAGTGGTGACTCTAAACTTTATGGTGCAGATTTAGTTGTAAAACACTACTTTGACTCATACAGCTTTTTAAAATGGCAGAGTGAAGTGTTAGGCAGAGATATGGATGGAACTCAATTCAACTTAGACCCCAATAACATAAAAGTAGTTCTGACAAGTCCAACACTTACAAAAAAACAAGCTGGACTTTATACTCAACTTGTATATGGCATCAACAAAAGCTGGCATACAGGTGTTAGATATGACACTATTTTTCAAAATGACATTACAGCTAATGGCAAAAATGTTGATAAAGGGAATAACTTTAACAAGTATTCCGCAATGATTGAGTACCACACAAGTGAGTTTGCAAGATTTAGGCTACAGTATAATCGTAATAGTTCTCTATACAATGAAGATGGGAATAGACAAGATATAAACACTATCATACTTCAAGCAAATATATCAATCGGTGCTCATGGAGCTCATAGCTTCTAGATAGTCCAATAAAGGAATAATAACTATGAATAAATTTTTAATAATGCTTTTTTTACCGCTCACACTATTTGCTCAGATAAATATAGCTGTTAGTTACCCTTATATCGGTGCTATTACAAAGAGCATCGGTGGTGAGCATATCAAAACCGTTGTTTTAGCAAAAGGAAATTGGGATCCACACTTTGTGGTTCCTCGTCCTTCGCTTATATCTAAGATGAGAAATGCAGATGCTCTTATCATAAATGGTGCTCAGCTAGAGATTGGTTGGATACCTGCCCTTCTTCGTAGAGCAGGAAACCCAAAAACAAATGTTGGCTCAGAGAGTTTTTTAAATCTCTCTCATTATGTTGAGCTTTTAAACAAACCAATTTCAGTTAATCGTGCGGGTGGAGATATCCATCCAAATGGTAATCCACACTTTCATCTTGACCCACAAAATATTATAGTTTTAGCAAAAACTATCGAGAAGTTTCTTATCTCTTTAGATAGCCAACACGCTAATATTTACAAAAAGAACTATGAAAAGTTCTCTACTTCTTGGCAAGAGAAAATGAAAACTTGGCATAAAAAAATGCTAAATAAAAAAGGTATGAAAGTTATACAGTTTCATAATAACTTAGCCTACTTTAACAAGGCTTATGGTCTTGTAAACATTGGTACTATAGAACCTCTTCCTGGAATTCCGCCATCATCAAGGCACATCATAAAAACTATAAAACTCATCAAAGATGAAAAGCCTTGTTGTATATTGCACGATGTTTATCACTCTACAAAAACAGCTGAGTTTATTAGTAAGAAGACAGGCGTAAAAATAATTTTGATGCCTCATGATATAGGCGCACTTCATAATACAGAAGACTTGACATCATTGTTTAACTACCTGACAGGGGCTATTTAATGATGGATATCCTTCTAGTTCCAATTGCTTTGGTTATCATTCTCGTTATGATTCACTCATGGTTTGGTATAAGAATTCTTAAAAAAGGAATTATTTTTACAGATTTAGCCATTGCACAGTTTGCAGCTCTTGGTTCTTCTATAAGTCTTGGTTACTTTCATTCCGAGTACTTTTATGTTCTTACCCTTGTTTTTGCTCTTTTTAGTGCTTTTATCATAGCAATAGCATCTCAAAGAAACATAAAACTAGAAGCCTTTATAGGGCTTCTTTATGTTCTAGGAGCAAGTGGAATTATGATGGTTCTTTCTAACTCAGCAGAAGGTATGGAACACTTCAAGTCTCTACTTGCAAGTGATATACTTTTCACTCCAGTAGATGATGTAATAAAAAGTGCTGGCATCTATGCTTTTATAGCTTTGATTATTTGGAAGGTTTATCCAAGACTCACAGGTTTTTTTAAAGAGTTGATGTTCTTTTCTTTGTTAGCATTAACCGTCACTTCATCCGTAGCCTTAGCTGGTGTACTTGTAGTTTTTGTACTTCTTATTGCCCCTGCACTTGTATCAACTACACTTAAACTAAACAAATCACTTATAAGTAGTTTTATTTTTGGATGGTTTTTTAGTATAAGTGCTATTATCATTTCATACTATTATGATTTACCTACAGGTTACACCATCGTATTTTTAGGTGCATTACTGAGTTCACTCATATTGCTGTTTTCATCTAAAAAACTTACATAAATTGAATCTTTTACTATATATAATGGCTAAAACTGTACAATTAGACAACCTAAACTCTAACGGATATATTTTTAATGCTTGAACTTCTACACAAAACACCTAAAAAAAGTGCTTATACTATTATAATTTTACTAGCAATTTTCAGCACAATATACAACGCATTTTTACCTCTTCATGGAGATGAAGCTTATTACTGGATGTGGAGTCATCACTTACAAATGGGCTACTACGACCACCCTCCAATGATTGCTTATCTTATATATCTGACAAACTTTATCTCTGAGAGTGAATGGGGAGTAAGACTTGTAAATGTATTTTCATTTAGTATAGGAGCACTCTATGTTTTTAAACTCGCTTCAGAGATGTTTGATGAAGATATAGCCCTAGATGCTATCATAATTTTTTCAAGTGTAATTTTAGTTCATGCTGGGTACATCATGACCACAACAGATTCGCCTATTATTTTGTTTTGGACACTAAGTATGTACTATTCGTATAAGGCTATATTTCATGGTAAAACAAAAGATTATATTTTAACAGGAATCATGCTTGGACTTATGATGCTTAGTAAATATACGGCTATTTTATTTGTTTTTACTCTTCTGATTTTTTTAATTTTTAAAAGAAGAGATGTCTTTTTAAACCCTCGCTTTTACTTAGCCATAATCATAGCCTTGTTAGTTGTTTCTCCAATGCTTTGGTGGAACTATCAAAATGACTGGATAAGTTTTGGGTTTCAAATGAATCATGGTTCTACTGATGATTTCAAGTTAAATATTCCTGATTCGTTTGGTTTTTTAGCTGGGCAGTTTGGTATATTTTCTCCTGTGTTTGCAGGTTTGTTGTTTTTTTATTTAGCTAAAGATAAACTTTACTATAAAGATAATAAACTCTTTTTCCTCTCTCTAAGTATTGTGGTTATTTTAGGCTTTTTTATGTATAAAAGTTTGTTCAAAAGTATGGGCTTAAACTATGCTGCTCCTATGTATATTGGAGGTGTAATTCTCCTTTCATATATCATAAGCAAGTATGAGTTTAAAAAAGCATATAAAATCGGTCTGATAATTGCCATCACTTTTAGTATTATAGGTCGCATCGGATTTATGTTTTTCCTAGAAATAGTTCAAGATAGGATGTATGGAAACAAAGAGGCGGTGCATCTAGTACAAACTTATGCAAAAGATGGGGATGCCTTTTATGGCGACCATTTAACCATCGCTGCATATCTAAAATACTACCTTAAAAATCACCCTGATACCGACCTAGCACTTCGTTCAAGATTTTCTCAGTATGATATGTGGAGAGAAAAAGACTATCTAAAAAATGGGCTAGTTTTAACACAAGACCCAGTAGAAGGACAGTTAAAAGCTAAATATCATGAGGTGAAACTTTTAGATAGCATAAGCTTTCAAAGAGGTATAGACAGAACTAAAACATTCTATATTTACCGTGTTAAAAATTCAATTAAATGATATAATTAAAATATGAAACATATTATCACTCTTCTAAGACCGCATCAGTATATAAAAAATCTTTTTATATTTGCTCCCCTTCTTTTTAGTTTTCACTTTAGCGTGGGGAGTTTACTCTCAACCTTCATAGCTTTTATACTATTTTGTGTTGTTGCAAGTAGCATCTATGTGTTAAATGATTTAATGGATATAGAAGAAGACAAAAGACACCCAAGCAAAAAAAATCGCCCTTTAGCCAGTGGTAAAATTGATGAAAAAACAGCAAAAAAACTCATAATATTTCTTTCTAGCGGAGCTTTTTTATTCTCTTTTATTTTTGATATAAAACTTTTTATGATTTTGTTACTTTACTTTATTTTAAATGTTCTTTACTCATTTAGACTTAAACATATCGCCATTGTAGATATTTTCATCATCTCAACAGGTTTTGTATTAAGGCTGTTTGCAGGTGCTTTAGTAACCGATACACCTCTTTCTATATGGATAATCATCATAACTTTTTTACTTGCTATCTTTTTATCTTTAGCAAAAAGAAGGGATGATGTCCTATTATCTCTCGCAGGCAAAGAAACAAGAAAGAATATAGATGGATACAACCTAGAGTTTGTCAATGCATCTATGGTTTTGATGGCTGGAGTTGTTATAGTTAGTTATCTTCAATATACTGTATCTTTTGAAGTTATTGAGCGTCTAAATACTCATAACTTATACTTAACTACATTTTTTGTAGTGCTTGGCATCTTTAGATATATGCAAATAACTTTCGTGGAAGAACAAAGTGGAAGTCCAACTAAAATAGTTCTAAAAGATAGGTTTTTACAAATCACAATTTTGCTTTGGATAGCTAGTTTTATAGGGGTTATTTCTTTAGCATGATTGCTCTTCGTTATATAGTTTTTGCTATAATCTCAACCATTATTAACCTCTTTTTTCAATACTTAAGTTTTTTGATTTATGAAGGTTCATTTTCACTCTATGTTGCTATGTTTGTTGGAACTCTTAGTGGTTTGGTTTTAAAGTATATACTAGATAAAAAATATATCTTTTTTCATACAACTAAAAACAAAAAAGATGAGAGTAAAAAGTTTTTATTATACACCCTTATGAGCGTTTTTACAACTATCATATTTTGGGGTTTTGAGATTGGTTTTGACTTTTTCTTTGATAGCCAAAATGCAAAATATATAGGCGCTATTATAGGCTTAAGTATAGGTTACAGCATAAAGTATTTTTTAGATAAAAAATTCGTTTTCAAGGATTAACATGAGTTTAAACTCTTGGGGAATGTACCCACAAATAGACAATAAAAAAATTACTCTAAAAACTCCCAAACAAATTAAAGCCTTCATAGATGCCAATAAAGAAATCATTCCTTATGGAAATGGTAGAAGCTATGGAGATAGCGCTTTAAATACAAATATAATCTACACAAAACCGTACAATAGCTTTTTAAGTTTTGACGATAAAAAAGGTATTTTGCATATTCAAACTGGCGTTCTTTTAAGTGAAATCATTGAGAGTTATCTACCTCGTGGTTGGTTTTTAAAAGTAACGCCAGGTACTAAGCTTATAACTATTGGTGGAGCCATAGCATCTGATATTCATGGTAAGAATCATCATGTTGAAGGTTGTTTTAGTGAGTGTGTAGAAGAGTTTAAACTTCAACTTCCTAGCGGAGAGATAAAGAGTTGTAAAAAAGGGGATGAACTTTTTTTAGCAACTTGTGGAGGTATGGGTTTAACAGGAGTTATCCTTGATGCAAAAATCTCTTTAAAAAAAGTTTCATCACAGTTCATAAACCAAACAACGATTAAAACAAAAAACCTACAAGAAACTTTTGAAGCTTTTGAAGAGTACAAAGAGCTTCCTTATTCTGTTGCTTGGATAGACTGTCTTGCAAGTGGAGAAAACATAGGTAAATGTTTACTTATGGTTGGTGATTTTTGTGATGATGGCAAACTAAAGTATAAGGAAAAAAATAGATTAAACATCCCATTTAACTTTCCATCTTTTGCGTTAAACAACTTAAGTGTGAGAGCTTTTAACTGGCTTTACTACAACAAAGCACCAAATGGAGTATCAAAACAAAAAGTTGGAATTGACTCATTTTTTTATCCGCTTGACAGCATAAAAAATTGGAATAGAATTTACGGTAAAAATGGTTTTACACAGTACCAGTTCATTCTTCCAAAAGAGAAAAGTTATGATGGACTAAAAGAGATACTCCAAACTATTTCTGGTAGTGGAAAAGGCTCATTTTTAGCAGTTTTAAAACTCTACGGTAAAGCAAATAAAAACTACTTATCATTTCCAAAAGAGGGATACTCCTTAGCACTTGATTTTAAAATAGAAGATGGTGTTTTTGAGCTTTTAGATGCTCTTGATAAAATAGTTTTAAAATATGAAGGTCGAATCTACCTAACAAAAGATGTACGAGTTTCAAAAGATACTTTTGAAACAGGTTATGAGGATATAGAAATATTTAGAAATTTAAGAAAAAAGTATAAGATGGATGAAAAGTTCAATTCTGTACAAAGTAAAAGGTTGGGGTTATGAGTTATGTTTTTATAGTTGGTGCAAAGAGTGATATAGCAAAAGAAGTAGCAAGAGTTTATGCAAAAAATGGTTATAACTTATACCTAAGTGCAAGAGATACAAGTGAGCTTGAAGAATTAGCAACAGATATACAAGTTCGTTCAGGCGTAGAAGTAAAACTTGTAGAACTAGATGTCACTAAGTATAAAACTCATGAAAAAATCTATGAAGATTTAGAAGAAAAACCTCTTGGCGTTATTTATGTAGCTGGATTTATGGCAGATCAAGATGAGGCTCAAGAAGATTGGAGCAAATCGCTAAATACTATAAATGTAAACTACACCGGAGCAGTTAGTTTTTTAAATATAGTAGCAAACGATTTTGAAAAACAAAGACGCGGTTTTATAGTTGGTGTAAGTTCTGTTGCTGGTGACAGAGGAAGAAAAACAAACTATATCTATGGAAGTGCAAAAGCTGCTTTTAGCACTTACTTAAGTGGAATGAGAAACAGACTTCATGAGGCTGGTGTGTCAGTATTAACAGTTAAGCCTGGATTTGTGGCAACTAAAATGACAGAAGGTTTAGACCTACCAGAAAAACTAACAGCACAACCACAAGAAGTAGCAGATGATATTTTCTCAGCTCAACAAAGTGGACATAATACACTTTACACAAAATGGATGTGGCGATACATTATGCTTATCATAAAACATATTCCAGAGTTTATATTTAAAAAAATGAGTATCTAGTTTAATGATAAAACTCTATTCTAAAGAGATAAAAATTGTTTTTCTTATATTTATATTTAAGATAATTCTAATCTCTTTAGTTCCTTTAACAGGTGATGAAGCCTATTTTATAAAGTGGGGAAACACCTTAAGTATGGGATATTACGACCATCCACCTATGGTTGGTTGGCTTATCTATCTTATGAGTTTTGTAAGTGACAACTATGTTTTTTATAGATTTTTCTCCGTAGCTACTACTCTTATAGTAGCTTATCTTATTTACAAAATCGCACAGTTATATATGGAGCAAAAGAGAGCATTTTATATTGCCCTACTCTTTTTAGCATCTCCTGTTGATATCTTAATCTCTTTATTTACAAATGATGTGGCACTTTTACTCTTTGGAACATTAGGAGTATTTTTTCTACTGTACTCTTTTGAAAAAGAGAGAAAAACACTTTATGCCATACTCTCAGGTTTATTTTTAGGTTTTGCTTTTTTAAGTAAATATTTTGCTGCTTTTTTACTTATTTCATTACTTATTTTTGTATTTATAAAGTACAAAACAAAAGCTATAAAAAATGTTTCTATTATTTCAGTAATTGTTATCTTGGCAATAGCGCAAAATCTATATTTCAACTACAACTGTTGCTGGAACAACATCATGTTTAACTTCTTTGCTAGAACAAGCAGTGAGTACAACTTAGAAACCATAGGTAATTTCTTTTTAAACTTGACTTATTTAGTTACTCCTTGGGGATTTTACTTTCTTTATAAAAGTAGAAAAAACTTTAAAAATAACGATTTAATGAAGCTTATCTCATCTATTTTAATCCTTATATTTGTAGTATTTTTTATAGTTGCACTTAAAAATGAACTTGGCATCCATTGGTTTATTCTTTTCATACCTTATCTATTTTTACTCTTTAGTTTTCTTGATGATGTTTATCTTCTTAAACTATTTAAGTACAACTATATCTTTACATTTATTCATATTATCATTTTATTTGTAGCATTAAGTATCCCAACTTCTTTTCTAGAAAAACAAAAATATTACTCAGATATCATCTATGCTACTGAACCTGAATTAATTTGTAAAAAGTTTGAACAATACGCTGATGGTGAACTCTTTACTCTAGGTTACACAACAGCATCTATGCTCTCATATAGTTGTAAAAGGGATATTAAAATGCTCTTTAATGATTCTAAATTTGGTCGCTTAGATGATAAACTTTTAGATATACGAAGTCTAGATGCAAAAGATATTTACCTCTTTGACAACCATGAAATAAAAACTAACGAACTAGATGGAGTTTGTACAGAAGTATTAATAGAAGAGTTTTATATAAAGGGAGCAAAATTCCATATGGCAAAGTGTAGTGGGTTTAACTATGAAAGTTATAAAAAAGAACATTTAGAACTTCAAAAAAAGAGATTTTATACTATTGCTAAATGGTTGCCTATAGGTAAATGTTACTTTTTAGATAGATATTATGAAGGCAAAAGAGATTGAATTTAGCACTTTTTGATTTTGATGGAACACTAAGTACAAAGGACTCACTTGGAGAGTTTTTTAAATACGCCGTGGGAGATACAAAGTACTACTTAACTCTTATAAAATTCAGTCCTTTTTTTATACTTTGGCAACTCAAACTTATGAAGAATTATAGGGCAAAAGAGATACTTTTTAAGTTGTTTTTTAACGATGTAAATGAAAAAAATTTTAAAGATTTAGCGCAAAAATTTTCTTTAGAAGAGTTAGATAAAATACTTAGAGCAAATGTTTATGAAAGATTTAAAAAACATATAAATGATGGAGATAGAGTCATAATAGTTTCAGCATCTATGAAGTGTTGGTTAGATGCTTGGTGCAAAAAAGAAAATGTTGAGTTAATATCAACAGAGTTACTTTTTGAAAATGATAAATTTAGTGGAGAATTTGCTACAAAAAACTGTCATGGAATTGAGAAATTTAACAGAATAAATGAGCATCTAAATATTACTGATTATGATAGTATCTATGCCTATGGCGACAGCAGTGGAGATACACAGATGCTAGAGATGGCAGACTACAAATACCTCATAAAAGATGGTGCTATTAAACAAATTTAATCTTTTTTTAGATAAAATACAAACAATTTAAGAAATCTGGTTGTATATGAAAAATATTATAAAACTTTTAATTACTATTATTATATTTTACTACCTATTTCAGTATATTGATTTTAATGAATTAAAAAATGTATTGGCAAAAAGTCATGGTGGAACGATACTTATCGCCCTGCTTCTTCAACTTGCTAGTACCTATCTAGCTGCATATAGATGGAGAGCCATAAGTGAACTACTTGTTTTTAAAGAAAAACTATCTTTTTATGTAAACAGTTATTTTAAAGGTGCGTTTTTCAATCAAGTACTACCAAGTAGCATCGGTGGAGATGCAGTAAGAATCATAGACTTAACAAGAAAAGGTTATGAGAAAAAAGATGCTTTTTATGGTGTTTTTGTAGATAGAGTTGTGGGACTTGTTGGTTTGTTAGTTCTAAACCTATTGGCATCTATAATATTTTTTGGAACTTTTGAAAAAGACTTCTCTCTCTTAGTAATTTTTATCTCTAGTTCTGGGATTGCTGGATTTGCTCTTCTTTTTCATCTTGATAAGATTACTTTTCTTTCCAAATACAAAGGCTTAGACCTTTTTTACAGACTAGCTAGAAGATTAAATACCCTTTATGCTGATAGAACTCTTTTATACAAACACATTAGCATCTCAGTTGGGGTGCATCTACTCTCTGTTTTAGTTCTTTTTGCACTTGCAGATAGTATAAACATCAACATGAACCTACAAACCTTTCTCATAGCCGTTCCTCCTGTTTTTCTACTGACAATTATCCCTTTATCTCTTGCAGGTTGGGGAATTAGAGAAGGTGCTATGGTTGGTATCTTTATGCTTGTAGGAGCAGATGAAACTAAGATTTTAGCTATGAGTATTTTGTACGGAATACTTCTAATTATCGCTTCTTTCCCTGGTTCTTACCAATGGATAAAAAGTAAAAAAGCAACTTAATACAAAACAAATAAAACAAACTAAAGGAATTATATGAATGTAGATACTATGAGAAACATCGACCATTACGCTGGTGTTCCACTAACATTTTTTGGTACTATAATTAAAAAAACTATTGAATTTTTCAAGCCACCTAAAAAAATAAAACCTAAAAATGTTCTTCTTATCGAACTATCAGAGATGGGAAGTGCGATTATCGTTGATCCTGCTATGAGAAAACTTCAAAAGAACATAGAAGGTGAACTATTTTTTGTTATATTTTCTAAAAATAAAGTAAGCCTTCAACTTCTTGGCACGGTAAAAGAAGAAAATATTTTTACTATTGATGAAAGTTCCATTCCAAACCTAGCCATAAGTGCCATAAACTTTTTAAAATGGTGTCGTAAAAACAAGATAGATTCTGTCATAGACTTAGAACTATTTTCTCGTTTCACAGCACTACTAAGTGCGACATGTGGAGCAGTTAATGTTGTAGGCTTTCACTCTTTTCATAACGAAGGACTTTATAGAGGAGATTTTTTAACTAAAAAAGTTGCTTATAATGCTCATCAGCATATTGCTAAAAACTTTATAGCTTTAGTAGATGCTCTTTTAAGTGAAAAACAAGAACTTCCATTTACTAAACGCGTAATTGATGAAGATGAAATCGTAATCACAAAAGCACAAGTAAATGAAAATCAAAAAGAAAGTATCATTGTAACAATCTCTAAAATGTATGAAGGTTTTGACAAAGATAAAAATCCAGTTATTTTAGTAAACTCAAATGCATCAGACTTACTTCCTCAAAGAAGATGGGATAAAGAGAACTATGGTGATGTAATAAAAATGATTTTAGCTGCTAATACAAAAGTGATTATCCTTCTTACGGGTGCACCTGCTGAAAAAGAGGGAGCACAGATTTTAACAAATTATGTAGACGACAAGAGATGTATAAACTTTGCTGGTGCAGTTAAATTTCTACAACTCCCCGCTCTTTATAGTGTGAGTAAATTTATGCTTACAAATGACTCGGGACCCGCTCACTTTGCATCTATCACAGATATGCACACTTTTGTTTTATTTGGACCTGAAACACCTGCTCTTTATGGCTCACTTGGACCAACTACTCCTATCTATGCAGGTATGTCTTGTAGTCCTTGTGTAAGTGCTTCAAACCATAGAAAAACACCTTGTTCTGACAACCAATGTATAAAAATAATAACTCCTGAGTGGGTATTTAACACACTCAAACCAAAACTTGATGAACTCTATTAAAGCACACTCGCCTTTTTTTGCTTTTATAGCTTTAGTTGCAATAATACGACTACTTTTAGCTCCACATTTGGGGCTTGGTGCGGATGAAGCACACTATGTTATTTATGCTTTAAACCTTGACTGGAGTTATTATGACCACCCTCCTCTTGTTGGTTGGGTTCAGTATATCTTTACATCTATCTTTGGCTTAAATGAGTTTGGAGCAAGAGTAAGTGCTATAAGCATCGGTTTTTTTACTTCTATCTTTATCTACTTTCTTATATTTCAAATTGATAAAGATTCAAAAAGAAGTTTTATTGCCATCTTAGCTCTTCACGCTTCTTTTCTTTTTAACGCTCTATTTTTGATGACGATGCCAGATACTTTGCTTTTTTTGCTAATCATTCCAATCATATACAGCGTTATAGCGATTGAAGAAAAAGGAAGTAATCGTTCATGGCTTATGCTTGGTCTTTTTTTAGGTCTTGCAGGTTTAGCAAAATACACAGCTATTTTATTTTTAATTCCAATAATTTTATATTTTATTATTAGACGCAGATTTGATATTTTATTTTCACCAAATATCATTCCATCTGCTTTTCTTGCTCTTTTGATTGTTTCACCTGTAATTTACTGGAATATACAAACAGATTTTGCAAGTCTTATCTATCAAAGCAATCATGTAGTAGGAGCTTCAAGTATAAACTGGAATGGTTTTACAACATCTCTAGTTGGTCAGTTTATTGCTTATAATCCTTTTCTTTTTCCTTTAGCATTTTTTGGACTTTACAAATCTCTTAGATCTAAAAATTCTTATCTATTTTTATCAGCTTTATTTGGCTTAGTATTATTTTCATTTTTTACCTATTCTGCACTTTATAAAACGGCTCTTCCACATTGGAGTGCACTATTTTATATGCTTTTTATTCCTATTGGTGTCTATTATTTTTATGAACTCTCAAAAGGTTATAAAAAATATCTTAAAATTGGTATAGGTTTTGGTCTAATAGTCTCGGCGTTAATCTATATAGAAGTTGCAACTAAAATCATACCTCTTCCAGATGAAAATTCACTGCAAATCGATATTTATGGTTTTGAAAACATCTTAAAAGAAGCAAACGGGGCTATAAAAGACGGAGAAAGCCTAGCAGTAACTCACTGGACTTTAGCATCTCGGGCTATCTTTTACAATGACAAATACCGCTCTAAAATGTTTCTTATAGATTCAAGAGATGACCAGTTTGATATTTGGGAAAAATCATCTCCAATAGGAAAAGATTTGATTGTTATAGACATAAACTTCCTACACAAAAATGTAAATAACTATATGAAATGTGACAAAGTTGAAAAACTAAAAAGTTTCAATGTAACACTAGATAAAAGTAAGCCAAATACTATTGAGCTTGTTAAATGTACAAATTTTCAAGGTCTTAAATGATTTACTTTTTAATTCTCACAGCACTTACCTTTTTATCCTACTTTTTTGTAGATAAAAGTGTTGCTGAGTATTTTTTAGCAAATATTCCAAGCTATGAGCATATTGGCGATACAATCAGCATACTTGGCGAATCACATTGGTATATAGGAACTGCAATTATTGGATTTATATTTTTTAAGTATTTCAAAAAGAACAAATTATTTGAGCAAAGATTTCTATTTTTACTTTATATCAATATTTTTTCAGGTCTTATAAGTTTAGTTTTAAAACAGCTTTTTGGACGCATACGACCTTGGGGTATGAGAGGTGATAGTGATGATTATGGATTTTTACTTTTTCAAAATTTCGACCTTGGAATATTAGAGAAGATGAAGTACCACTTTGCAACTGTTTTAGAATCACCAACTACCTACTCCTCTTTTCCATCAGGACATACAACCACTGTTGCGGCAGTTTTTACCTATTTGATTATTTTGTTTCCTCGTCATCTATATTTGATAGTAAGCGCTGGAATTGTTATAGTTTCTAGTAGAATTTTAGCAAATGATCATTTTATAAGTGATATTTTTGCAGGTATTATGGTTGGTAGTTTTTCTACTATCTATTTATATTCTAAATTTAAGGATAAAATCCATGAAAATATTTAAAAGAATTGCAATTTTTTTAGTTGCTATTGTTCTCATATATGGCATCGGAAGATTAGGTGTTGTAACTTATGATAGTTATGTTTTCGTTCCTCGCGCACCATACTTGGTTATGCAGACACAAAATTCAATAACTGTTAAATGGCAAAGTCCAAAGTATGAAATGGGAAAAGTAGAATATGGTTTTTTCGAAGATACCCTTGATAAAAATATTATAGATACAAAAGAAACAAACAAACATTCACTAACTATTTCAGGCTTAAATGAGTGTACAAAATACTACTACAAAGTTTCCTCAAAAACATTAGAAATAGACAATACAAACAGAAGCTTTAAAACACTTTGTAAAAACTCGGATAAACAGCTTTTATGGGTGATCGGAGATAGTGGGGAAAAAGGAGAAAATCAAGAGCAGGTTTATGCTCAGATGCTTAAATTCATGGATAATGATATAAATAAGCTCGATATGTGGCTACTTTTAGGAGATAACGCATACAGAAGTGGAACTCAAAAACAGTACAATGAAAAACTTTTTGAGCCATACAAAAAACTTCTAAAACAGTTTGTTCCTTGGGCAGTTATCGGTAATCACGATGCTAGAAGATGGGCATTTTATAATATTTGGGATTTTCCTACTAAGGGTGAAAGTGGTGGAGTTGCTAGTGGCAGTGAGAATTTCTACTCCATTGACAATGGAAATCTTCACCTTGTAATGCTCGATAGTGAAACACAAAGATTTGATGTGAATTCTAACCTCTCAAAATGGTTAAAAAAAGACTTAGCAGAGAACAAAAAACCTTGGGTTATAGTTGCTCTTCACACTCCACCATATACAGATGGTGGACATGATTCTGATAACAGTTCTGATAGTGGTGGTCGCATGAAAAGAGTAAGAGAGCATCTTATTCCAATCTTTGATGAGTTTGGAGTAGATTTGGTTTTAAGTGGACACTCACATGATTATGAACGCTCAAAACTTTTACTAAATCATCTTGGAACAAGTGATACTTTTAATCCAAAAGAGCATCTAGTTCAAGATAATGATTCTTGCTACACAAAACCTCTTAAAGCCACAAAAAATAGTGGTACTATCTATCAAGTATGTGGTTCTTCTTCTAAGTTAGATGGAGCAGAACTAAAACACCCTGCACTTCCCTTTGCTTTTGAAATCATGGGTTCAATTATGCTAGAAATTACACCAACCACACTTAGTTCAAAATTTTTAACTATTGATGGCGAGATTAAAGATGAATTTATCATCAAAAAAGACAACACAACATGTGAAGGAAACAGATGAATAAAAACAAAATAAGCATAGTTATTTTAGCTGCTGGAAAAGGCAGTAGAATGAAATCCATTACAGCAAAAGTTCTTCATAACATTAGCGGTAAACCTATGCTTTATCACATCATAAAGTCTTCACTAGAAATCTCAAATGATATAACAGTTGTTGTCGCACACCAAAAAGAAGTTGTCATAGAGAAGATGAAGTCTTATTTTGATGACATAAACTTCGTGAGCCAAGATGCTAAAGAGTTTCCTGGAACTGGTGGAGCGATGATGGGAGTAAAAGCTAAAAATGAAAAAGTTTTAGTTTTAAATGGAGATATGCCTCTTATAAAGCCAAGTTCTTTACAAGGCTTTTTAGATACAGATGCTAAAGTAATCATGTCTATTTTTGATTTACAAAATCCAGATGGTTATGGTCGAGTTTTAATAAAAGATGGTGAAGTTCAAAGTATAGTTGAACAAAAAGACGCTTCTAATGATGAACTTAAAATCACAACTGTAAATGCTGGCATCTATGCTTTTTCCAAAGATATTTTAGAGAAATACATTCCTCTTCTTAGCAATGACAATGCACAAAAAGAATACTACCTAACTGATGTAATCGCAATGGCTAAAAAAGATGAAGTCAGCATAGTACCACTTTTAGTAGATGAAGAAGAGTTCAAGGGTGTTAACTCAAGAGTAGATTTAGCTGCGGCAGAAGTAATTATGCAAGATTTTATTAAAGCAAAGTGGATGATGAGTGGTGTAAATATGCAACTGCCTTCTAGCATCTTCGTAGAAGAAAGTGTTACATTTAAAGGTGAGTGTATCGTTGAAAATGGTTGTCGTTTAACTGGAGAAACTCTCATAAAAAACTCTCATATAAAAGCAAACAGTATTATAGAAGACTCTATCGTTAAAAACTCTGATATCGGTCCTTTAGCTCATCTTCGCCCTGCTTCGTGTATAGAAGATTCTCATATTGGAAACTTTGTTGAAGTTAAAAAAAGCTCTCTTAAAGGTGTTAAAGCTGGGCATCTAAGTTATATTGGCGATGCTTTAGTAGATGTTGGTACAAATATTGGTGCTGGTTTTATAACTTGTAACTATGATGGTATAAATAAACATAAAACTATCATAGGTAAAAATGTATTTGTAGGTAGTGATACTCATCTAGTCGCACCCGTAACACTTGAGGATGATGTAATGATAGCAGCAGGAACAACAGTGACGACAGGAACAGTAAAAAAAGGCTCATTAGTTTTAAGTAGAACTAAATTAAGAACTATCAAAGATTTTTATTATAAATTTTTTGGTAAAATCAAGTAAAGAGGTGATTTCATGCTTATTCCATCCGACTTATTAAAAAATAAAAAAATACTCTTAGGTGTAACAGGTTCTATAGCTGTTTACAAATCACTTGAACTTACAAGACTTTTTATAAAAGCAGGCGCAGAGGTTAAAGTTGTTATGAGTGAGGCATCTAAAAAATTTGTCACACCTTTAAGCTTTGAAGTCTTAACATCAAATAAAGTTTTAGATGATACAAATGAATCTTGGACAGATGAACATAACCATATAAAAACAACACAGTGGGCAGATATATTTATCATAGCTCCTGCAACTGCAAACACAATTGCGAAACTTGCGAATGCCATAGCTGATAATATGCTTTTGCAATGTGCATTAGCATTCCCAAGCGCAAAAATCATAGCACCATCAGCCAATACAAATATGCTTGAAAATCCCATAACAAAAGCTAATCTAAAAATGCTCTCTATTGCAAACTATGAAGTAGTTGATACTCAGGTAAAAGAATTAGCTTGTAAAACTATTGGTGATGGAGCGATGGCGGAACCTCTTAGTATCTTTTGGCAAAGTGCAAGAGAGTTGCTAAGAGAAGAGTTTTGGAATGATAGAAGAGTTATAGTCACAGGTGGTGGAACGATTGAAAAGATAGATGATGTTCGGTATCTTTCAAATTTTTCAAGTGGTAAAATGGCTTCATCTTTAGCTACTGCTCTTTATTGCAAGGGTGCCGATGTGAACTTGATTGCAACTAGATTTGAAGATAATATACCTCAAGGAATTCATACTATTGATGTTGAGAGTTCAGATGAGATGCTAGAGTATTTAACAGACTCTATACGCATCGCAAAAAAAGGTAAACTATCAAAAGCAACTCTTATGAGAGATGAGCAAATACATCTAATCCAAAAAGAGCCTTATCTTTTTATGGCAGCTGCTGTTAGTGATTATATTCCTAAATTTGTTCAAGATGGAAAGTTAAAAAAAGAGATGTTAGGAGAAGAGTTTGAACTTAGTTTAACTAAAAATGTTGATATTTTAAATTCTATCGATAAAAAAGGTATCATAACCATTGGCTTTAAAGCAGAGATGGATAAAGATACAGCTATGAGAAACGCTTCAAAAATGATAGATAAAAAAGATGTTGATGCAGTTTGTTTAAATATTTTGAAAGACTCATCAAGTTTTGGAAGTGACACAAATACCATAGAGTTTATAACTCCTCACAAAATCGAGATATTACCAAACAATGATAAGCTTAGTTTATCTTTTGATGTTATTTCACATGCGAAAAATCTATAAATGAATAGAGCAAAACATATAGCCATCATCATGGATGGAAATGGTCGTTGGGCTGAACTTCAAGATAAAAAAAGAGTAAAAGGGCATGAGGAAGGGGCAAAGGTTGTGAAAAATATCACAACTTACTGCTCAAACAACCCTGATATAGAACGATTAACACTATATGCTTTTTCAACTGAAAACTGGAAAAGACCTCGTTTAGAAGTTGAGTTTTTAATGAAACTTTTACAAAGATACCTAAAAAATGAACTTCCTGTTTATCTAAAAAATAATGTTAGATTTGAGCCTATTGGTGATATAAGAGCTTTTTCAAAGTCTTTGCAAAAGACTATAAATGAAGTAAAAGAAAAAACCGCCCATTGTGATGGTTTAGTTCAGTCTTTAGCCCTAAACTATGGCGCACAAGACGAGATAGTAAGAGCAATAAATAAACTTAAAAATGATGAAGACAGCATAACAGAAGCGATGCTCAGTAATGCCCTAGATGCTAAACATAGTGTTGATTTACTTATCCGAACTGGTGGTGACCATAGACTTTCTAACTTTTTACTTTGGCAAGTGGCTTATGCAGAATTATTTTTTGTAGATACGCTTTGGCCTGATTTCTCGACACAAGACTTAGAAAAAATTATAAAAAAATTTACAAAAATTGAACGCCGTTTTGGAGGTTTAAAATGATGGAAATGATACTTGCTTTTGTACTTGGTACATTAATTGGCTCATTTGTTAATGTTTTAATTTTAAGGATTCCAAAAGATGAAAGTGTTGTTTTTGGCTCATCTCATTGTCCAAAGTGTTTAAATACACTAAAACCTTGGCATAATATCCCTATATTTTCTTGGATTTTTTTAAGAGGAAAATGCTCTTTTTGTAAGTCTAGTATCTCCGTTCAGTACCCAGTAATAGAGTTTATTTCTGGTCTTATATTTCTAATACTAGCTACTAAATACTCTTTATCTCTGCCTTTACTTTTAATAGGTTTGAGTTTTTAATGCTTTTAGCCTTGTCTATCATTGATTTTAGATACAAAATGGTTCCAGATTCCTTAAACCTTCTAGCTATCTTTTTTGCTATTTTTGGAGCATGGAACTTGGATGGAATTTTTGTAAATTTTCAAAATGCTCTACTTTTTGCAGGAGGTTTTACACTTTTAAGATTTACACTTTCTTACTACTTAACATCTAGCATTTACAGAGCAGGACTAAAAACAAAAACGACATGGAATAAACATTATGACAGAGCACCCTTTATCGAAGCAATGGGAGAAGGCGACATAATGGTCGCGGCAACTATGGGAGCTTTACTTGGTGCAAAACTAACGCTTGTGGCAATATTTTTATCTGCCATTTTAGCCTTACCCATAATGCTACTTATGCTAAACAAATCAGCCGAACAACAAAGGGTTCCTTTTGTTCCTTTTTTAGCACTAGCCACTTTTATAGTTTTTATCTACGATTCACCAATACTTTCATACATTGAGGCAAATTATTAACCATGGATAAACTTAGAAAATATATGCTCAACAATCTTTTTATGATATTTTTATCGATGTTTATGCCTCTGTTTGCCATAGCATCTGTTATATTTATGATTAAACTCGCAACATATACAGCAGTTATACAACTAAGTATCTTAGATATGATAAAACTTTATACTTTTGTTTTACCAGAGATTTTATTTTACACTTTACCTCTTACATTTTTTATAGCGGCTACACTTTCACTATTTAAACTCTCAACAGATAACGAGATGGTTGTTCTGTTTTCTCTTGGCATCCGTCCAAACTTTATACTAAAGACATTTTTAAAACCTGCCGCTTTACTTTCAGCTCTTTTACTTTTTGACTTTTTCATACTTTTTCCACACTCCACTACGCTCTCTAGTAATTTTGTTTCATACAAAAAAAGTGAAGCAAAATTCAATCTAAGTGCGTCTGAATTTGGACATAGTTTTGGAAACTGGCTTCTTTATATTGGTAAAGATAATGGTAATGAAACTTACTCTAATGTTATTTTATTTAACAAAAACAAAAAAGAAGAAATAATCATCAATGCAAATAAAGCAGAGATCATAAACGACTCAGGCATCTTAAGACTTAAACTCATTGATGGACAAGGTTATAGCTACTCAACAAAAAAATCATCACAAATAAACTTTGAAATAATGTATATAAATGACACAATGGCAACAGACCTAGCAACTTACCGCTCACCCATAGAGTATTGGCTTTCAGATGAGCGAAAAGAGAGTAAAACTCATATGATGATTACAGATGTTTTGTTAAGTCTTTTTCCTCTTATAAGTCTTTTTTTAGTTGCTAGTATTGGTGTTGTTCATGTTCGTCATCAAAAAGGGAGAATATATCTATATCTTTTTTTAAGTATCTTGATTTTTTATGGAGCAACTTTAGGACTCCAAAAAGCTTTAGTTTTTTATACCATTCCTTTTGTTTTGGTAACATGGTTAGCGGGAACTTACTATATATACAAAAAAACTATTTTAGAGAGGTTTTAAAGTCCTTATGCGTTGTGCTTTAATCTTGTCCTATGATGGTACTCACTTTTTAGGCTCACAGACTCAAAAAAGCTCAAACAACACAATACTTGGTAATTTACAAAAAGTCCTCTCTACTCTTAGCATAGACTCTAAAATCATAGCATCTGGAAGAACAGACAAAGGTGTTCATGCTACAGGTCAAGTTTGTCATATTGATTTACCTGAATTTTGGACAGATATTAAAAAGCTAAAAAAAGTTTTAAATGAGATGCTACCTTCTAGCATAAAAGTAAAAAATATTAAAAAAGTAGAAGCAAAATTTCATGCAAGATATAGTGCTAAAAAAAGAGTTTATCGCTACATCATAAAAGAGTCAAAAAGTAATCCTTTTGAAGCAAATTATGTGACATTTTTAGACTCTGTAGATTTTGAAGCAATACAAAAAAATATAAAACTTTTTATAGGTGAACATAATTTTTCAAACTTTAAAAAAACAGGAAGTGATACAAAAAGCAATATAAGAGTAATTTTCAGTGCATCTGCATACAAACATAAGAAATATATTGTCTTAAATTTTGAAGCTAATGGATTTTTAAGAAGTCAAATTCGCTTAATGGTTGGAGCGTTATTAAAGCTAGATGCATCTGAAATAATCTCGCAACTAAACTGTGAGAAAAATTTTAAGATAAGACCCGCACCATGTAACGGACTTTACCTCTCTAAAATAAAATATTAACTACTTTTTAACATCTGCTTGTTTATTAAAATAAGGAATATACTTAGCAGTTTCATAGATGCCAAAGGTTAAATCCTTCATCTTTTTTAGTAACTTTTCATTTTGACTTGAATGATCTTCAAGTGGGGAATCACTATATATATCAAAAAGAGCCTCATTTGTTCCGTCTGCCTTAGTTCTGAAGTAGTATTTTTCTCCAACTAGACCAATAGTAGGGTTTGAACTATGCTGGATTGTAAAAGCATATCTACTATTATCAAACTCTTCATCAAAAGCATCTCGACCTAGAGTTGTCGCAGTATATGAGATATTTGCCATAGATGCTATTGTCGGTAGAGCATCTATTTCACTTAAAACTGTGTCATATATTTTTGGCTCTTTTATAAGTGGTGAGTAGATTACAAAAGGGACTCTATGTGAGCCTAAACCTAAGTTTGAGCTACTTTCTCCAACAAATGTATGCTCACCAGTTCTTCCATCGATGCCGTGATCTCCCCAAAAGATAAAGATAGTATTTTTGTAGTACGCACTTTTTCTTGCAAGTTGGATAAAATGACCAACTGAGTAGTCCATAAATCTAAACGAGTTGTACTCTTTTACAGACTGAAAGCCATACTTTACAACTTCATCTTCACTTATGTCAGTTCTAACTTTAAAACCATAACTATCATCTGGAATAGTGTATGGTCTATGATTTCCTGAAGTTTGTATCACGCTAAAAAATGGCTCTTTTTCTTTTGAAAGTGCTTTGTTTGCTTCACGAAAAAGGTCTATATCTGAAATACCCCAAACATCATTACGAGGTGATGAGTAATCTCCCTCTTCATATAATTTTAGGTTTGTCATAGACTGAGTTAGCATACCACGAATATTTCCCCATGAAGCAGAACCACCTATGAAGTAAGACTTCTCATAACCTTTGAAATCTTGAGCAATACTATGTTGGTCAACTATAAGAGGATTTCGTGAAGAAGTACCCTTTAGTTCTACATCTGGAAGGCTTATTACAGTTGTGTAAATTGAACGAGCAGTTCCAGTTGATGGAGTAAAATAGTTTTTAAAGAAGTAACCATTTTTAGCTAAATCATTCATATATGGAGATGGGTTTAATGGATTGCCAGATAGATTAGACTTATATGAAGCGAAAGATTCTAAAATAACTATAACAATATTTGGTTTTTTACCTACTATGTGTTTTGGAGTTATCTCTCTTTTAAAGTTTAACTTTTCTTCATCTTTATCTATAACACCTAAAAAATCAGCTATCAAAGAGTAGTATTTTTGAACTTCTTTTTTATCATAAGATACTCTTCCATTTTTCCAAGTATCAAAAAAATAATGCACAGGGTTATAAGTGAGTTGAGTAGCAAAAGCGTGTTTGGAAAAAGCCGCTTCACTCCATCTAAGTGGATACTGAGAAAACTTGCTATATCCGCCAACAAGAAGAATCAAAAATGCTACAAATCCAAACATAATACCTTGGCTAATAGATACTTTAACATCTTTTTGCTCTTGGATATCAAGAATCAATCTATATGTTAAAAATATAAAAATAAAATTTGCCAAAAGTACACCTAAAGATATCCAGATAACAGGGTAACTCTCCCAAACCATTTGAGTAGAAATATCAAAATTTTCCAAAAATCTTATAGCTGTAAAATCAACTCTGGTGTGAAGATAAGCGAAGTGACCAAAGTCAATAGTATAAAACATAAAGTAAAAAGCAAATACTAAACTTAGATAAAGAAGCCAAAAATATTTAAAAAAGCTACTCTTAAATGGACTAAACCACTTAATACCACCAAATAAAAAGAGTGGTAAAGTCATTAAAATAACCATTCTTAAGTCAAATCTAAACCCAAGCCACATAGCTTGAGCATAATCACTAAAGATAAGTGGAGAAGATGGGTCAGAAAAAACCATATAAAAAACAACTCGCATAAAAACATAAAGGAATGTCAAAGAAGGTATAAAAATAAGCAAAAATCTTAATAGTTTTGGAAGTTTTAAAAACATGGATAAGCTCTCTTTATGAAAAATATAATAGAATTCTACTATTTACTTCTTAATTTACTCCATAAAATACCATAATATTCGTGCATAGCCCTTTGAGAGTTTTCAAAAGAATCAATACTTGGAAGCATAAAAAGACTAATATCATCTCTTTTTTGAAAATCCGTAGATGCTGAAATGACATTAAGTCCATAACTTGAAAATAATCTTACAGCTCTGGGCATATGACTCGCAGATGTAACCAAAATAAGAGAAGAATCTTTCACTATTTTTTTACTAAAAAGTGCTTCTTCTTTTGTGTCTTTTGGCTCTTTGCCCACGATAATATCTTCTGCTTTTACACCAAGTTCTATCGCCATTTTTGCATGCATCTGTGCATTTGAAATATCCGTTTTTCCAGCATAACCCGTAAAGATAAGTTTTGAGCCTTTTAAATGATTATAAATTACAACACCTTCCACTACTCTTGTTAAGCCTGTAGCTCTTACTTGTGAAGAGAGAGGCTGAGAAGCATCTGTGTTATGTCCACTTCCTAAAACATGAATATATTTAGCCTCTTGTTTATAGTCATATTTTGTTTGCATATCTTCTAAGTTTGTGATTAAAAAGTTTGAAGATGGAGGATAAGAGAACAAGAACATAAGAGTAAAAGCAAGATAAAGTGAAGCCGTTGAGAGCTTTTTTTTCTTCATTTTTAAAAATAAGTACCAAAAGATAAATAGTAAAAGAATCATGCCATAAGGCTCAACAAAAAAAGAAACCCACTTTTTTATAAAAAATCCAAATTCATTCATTTAAGAACTCCATTTATTTCATCAGTAACTTCTTTATCCCAAAGCAACTCTTTATGACTTAAGCCATCTAACTCTCTATAAAGAGCTAAGTTTTTTATATGTTCTTTTAGATTTATAGCATTTTGTATATATGTTGTTTCATCATCACGACTTACAAAAAGGTAAGTTTTAGCATCTATGCTTTGAACATGCTCATAATTTCTAAATTTATATCTAAAGATATTACTTAAATCTACCATAGGAAAACCACCTCTTTGTACAAACTTTTCTTTAGCAACAGATGCTATGGAGTCAAAGGAACCAACTAAAATAACTCCTAAACTTTTATGTTTACTTGCAACGAAAGAAGCGACACTTGAACCTAGTGAAAATCCAAAAATATAAAAATCTCCATAATGTTTTTGAGTTAATTTTGCGATTTGAAGTCCATCTTTAAAAAGATTTTTCTCACTAGCCTTACCCTCACTTTTTCCATAAGAACGGTAATTAAAAGAGATGATTCTAACACTTGGGTAAGTGACAGAAAGCTTATTTATCAAACCAACAACATCATGCGAACGACCACCAAAAAATAACATTGTATTTTTAAACTCTTTTGGAGTAAAAACAACACCTTCAAGCTCAACACCATCTTCACTTTTAACACTTAGCATCTCAAAACTATCGTCAAGTTCATCTTCTCGATGCAGAGTTGGAGTAAAAATCATATAGTATTGCCACTCATAAAAAATAAAAATAAGTATCATAAAAGTAAAAAATAAAAAAGCCATATAAATCATGTGGAGAATTATAGTATATTTTTTAATATATTTGACTTTATACATATAAAAGGTGTATAATCATACACATAAAAGGAAGTGATATTATGATATAATGAACCCCTAAAACTGAACCAGTAAAATTTGTTTTCTTATTTCAAAAATGATAAAATTGAAATAGAGAATATAGGAATTAAATATGAGTGCAAAAAGAAAAAGTTATAGTGCAAATTTTAAAGCAAAAGTAGTACTGGAAGTTTTAGAGGGTGAAAAAACTGTTAATGAAATAGCTAGTGGATATGAAGTCCTACCTCTAAGTTTAAGAAATTGGAAAAAACAGTTTCTTGAGAATATGTCATTAGCATTTGATAAAAGTACTGTTGTAAAAGAATACAAAGATGAAATTGATACTCTTAAATATGAAAAAGATGCAATTGCAAAAAAACTTGGAGAGACAATTGTTGAGAAGGATTTTCTTGTGGAAAAGCTAAAAAGCTTGGCCTCATCTAAAGAGAGAAAAACTCTACTTGATGCTAAGCATAAATTATCACAGAATAAGCAGTGTCAATTGCTACAGGTAAGTAAGTCGAGTTTGTACTATACTCCAACTAAACCGTTTAGTAGAGGTAAAGACTTGAAAATATTAGATGCTATAAATAATATATATTCAGACTTTCCATCATATGGAAGTAGAAGAATTCATGCTCAACTTTTAAGAGATGGGTATAGCATAGGGAAAAAGTTCGTTAAGAAAGCTATGAAGTATATGGGTATAGAAGCCTTGTATCCTAAGCCTAAGACCACTACAGCAAACAAAGAACATTATAAGTATCCATATCTCCTAAAAGATTTTAGAGATTATGCTGGACGTGTTGTAATTGAAAAAACTAATCAAGTCTGGAGTACAGATATTACTTATATCAAACTGGAAAAAGGCTTTGTATATTTAGCCGCAATAATAGATTGGCATAGTAAAAAAATACTCTCATGGAAACTTTCTAACACAATGGATATTTCCTTAGTTAAAAGTGTGTTAAATGAAGCACTCGCATTTTATCCTAAACCAGAGATATTTAACACAGACCAGGGAAGTCAATATACTTCAAAAGTTCATGTTGATATTCTCAAAAAACACAACATTAAAATTTCAATGGATGGAAAAGGTAGAGCTACTGATAATATTTGCATCGAAAGATTCTGGCGAAGTATTAAGTATGAAGAAATTTATCTGAATGAATATAAGAATATAAAATCTCTCAATCGAGCAATAAAAATATATATGAACTCTTACAACAAAAAAAGATTACATTCGGCGATTGGATATAAAACTCCAAATGAAGTTTATTATAAAGCTGTCAATAATTTAGATCCTAAAGGAGCAAAACTGTTACCACTGGTATCGTAAAGAGGTAAAATAAGAAAACTTGTTTTACTGGTCTTGAAAAAGGGAACCATTATACTTATGCATACTGGCAAAATCAAAAAGCTTAAAGGTCAAAAAGAAGTTCTTTATCGTTTAAAACTTCGCTCGTATAGAGTTGTGTATAAAAAATATGAAGATAGATTAGTGATTCTTGTAGTTCATGTAACTACTCGAGAGAGTGCATACAAGTAAATGCTTATTTTTATAGTACAATTTAAGAAACACGCTGATTAAGGGATTTAGGATATATTTGTAACAACTTTACTATGATTTAAAGTGTTTACAGTTACAAAACGGTTACAATTTTATATTTCTTCTTTTGACATATTATTTTACTTTTGATATACTTTTGTTGTGATACAAGATAACTCCTTAAGAAGCTTACTTAATTACTAAGCTTTGTTTTGGAAGATTAAAGGTTAGGGCTTCGGTCTTAGCCTTTTTTTTTTGCTATTTTTTTTTTAGCAAGTGGTGTTAGGTGTGGGATTAGGATTCTAATGTTAGGAGCTTATCTTGTATTTTAAGCTGATAGTAGTCTTTTTAGTGTTAATGGTGTTCGCACCCTCTTTATATTAATCAAAACAGAGGGATTAATTACCCCTCTGACTACTATTTTTTTATCTACAAAACTTCATCAGTTTTTCATTAAAATTTATTTTTTCTGCTTCATCAAATTTATCTCTCGGTAATGCAAATGTTCCATTAGTTGCTTTTATGATTAGCTTATCTTTTTTAAATAACTTAATACTATTTATACCAAGTATATGAAGTTCATCTAATTTCAATTGAGGTTTATTTTTAAAGTTATTTACATTATATATTTTTGTATTATATTGTAAGTTACTATTTTGATTATAATTATTTCTTCTGTTTTTATATTTTTGTTCTCTATAATATCTTTCATTTTGATTCTTTGCTTCATAATTTCTTCTTTTTCTTTCTTGATTCCGTTGTGCTTCTTCTCTTGTTTTCTTATTATCTAAATATCTTTGATGTTTAAGATTTATTTTTTGTTGGTCTAACAAATATTTATTTCTTTGATAAGTTTGATAATAATCAGCATATAGAAAAATTGGTAGTATTAATAAAATGACAATTTTGAAGTATAATGAACCCCTAAAACTGAACCAGTAAAATTTGTTTTCTTATTTCAAAAATGATAAAATTGAAATAGAGAATATAGGAATTAAATATGAGTGCAAAAAGAAAAAGTTATAGTGCAAATTTTAAAGCAAAAGTAGTACTGGAAGTTTTAGAGGGTGAAAAAACTGTTAATGAAATAGCTAGTGGATATGAAGTCCTACCTCTAAGTTTAAGAAATTGGAAAAAACAGTTTCTTGAGAATATGTCATTAGCATTTGATAAAAGTACTGTTGTAAAAGAATACAAAGATGAAATTGATACTCTTAAATATGAAAAAGATGCAATTGCAAAAAAACTTGGAGAGACAATTGTTGAGAAGGATTTTCTTGTGGAAAAGCTAAAAAGCTTGGCCTCATCTAAAGAGAGAAAAACTCTACTTGATGCTAAGCATAAATTATCACAGAATAAGCAGTGTCAATTGCTACAGGTAAGTAAGTCGAGTTTGTACTATACTCCAACTAAACCGTTTAGTAGAGGTAAAGACTTGAAAATATTAGATGCTATAAATAATATATATTCAGACTTTCCATCATATGGAAGTAGAAGAATTCATGCTCAACTTTTAAGAGATGGGTATAGCATAGGGAAAAAGTTCGTTAAGAAAGCTATGAAGTATATGGGTATAGAAGCCTTGTATCCTAAGCCTAAGACCACTACAGCAAACAAAGAACATTATAAGTATCCATATCTCCTAAAAGATTTTAGAGATTATGCTGGACGTGTTGTAATTGAAAAAACTAATCAAGTCTGGAGTACAGATATTACTTATATCAAACTGGAAAAAGGCTTTGTATATTTAGCCGCAATAATAGATTGGCATAGTAAAAAAATACTCTCATGGAAACTTTCTAACACAATGGATATTTCCTTAGTTAAAAGTGTGTTAAATGAAGCACTCGCATTTTATCCTAAACCAGAGATATTTAACACAGACCAGGGAAGTCAATATACTTCAAAAGTTCATGTTGATATTCTCAAAAAACACAACATTAAAATTTCAATGGATGGAAAAGGTAGAGCTACTGATAATATTTGCATCGAAAGATTCTGGCGAAGTATTAAGTATGAAGAAATTTATCTGAATGAATATAAGAATATAAAATCTCTCAATCGAGCAATAAAAATATATATGAACTCTTACAACAAAAAAAGATTACATTCGGCGATTGGATATAAAACTCCAAATGAAGTTTATTATAAAGCTGTCAATAATTTAGATCCTAAAGGAGCAAAACTGTTACCACTGGTATCGTAAAGAGGTAAAATAAGAAAACTTGTTTTACTGGTCTTGAAAAAGGGAACCATTATAGTGTCTTAAAAATACTTATATAAGGGCTTTCCCTAGTTTTTTATATATTTATAGTACAATTCCACTAATTATATACAGGAAATATAAATGCAAACATTTGGAATTTTTCAACAAACTTCGATCATGAGTACTTAACTAAACATTACATATACATCAACGAAAAAGATGAAGATAGACAAGATATAAAGATAGACTTAACTAGCTTAAAAAAAATGCTTAAAAAAAAGAGTAAAACAGTTGCGGGAACTATATTTTTATATAACCCAAGCATGAGTCCAATAGGTTATGATAACAACTCACAACTTAGTGAACAAGATTTTATTTATGATGGCGAATATAAAGAGTTGAATTTTAATGATGTTATGAATATTTTTTCAAAATCTATACGAGAGGGATATAGAGGGAAACTTATAGAAATTAAGTACCTTTTTAATCTTAACAAAGCCAATATTGAACCAACTCCAATCTTAGAAGAACTAGATGCTGATTTAGATAGATACAGTTCATCTCAACTTACGCGCTATGATAAAGAATTAAACTATCAAGACTACTTAAACATGCGCTTAAATGGAAAGTTTGTTTATTTTGGAAGCGGTCACAAATATGACAGACACCATAAAGAAATTATAGTTTACGCGAGGAACATTGCAACACAAGCTGTAAAACTTGGTAAAGATGTTTATTTTACACATGATAATAACTATGATGCTGATGAGTGCATAGATATCGCTTACTTTTTATCTCCGTTAGCAGCAGGTAAGATACGAGAAAAACGAGTAAACTCTTTTAAAGATGCTTTTAGAACCTGCCCACCAACTATTCAAAAACTAAAATAATGGTGGCGTTTAGAGATTCAATTGAATTTGTAGTATAAATCATCCCAGTGATTTGTCCAAGATACTGAAAGGTTTACCATATCAATTTTTTGATCATCTATACTTTCTGGCGTAGTATATAATTTATCTTAGAAGTTATAACCAATACCAATAGTATAACGATTAGTATTTTCAGTACTATTAACTGCTGAATCAGATGAAGTAGTAAAATCCATACTAGTTCTAAGTGCACTAATATTAGCTCTCAATTGTGCTGTAATAGCATATGATGCAGCAAGTCCATAACTAAATCCTTGTGTGTTCCAATCTCCCCAATCTGCGGCATACTTACCATATTCGTATCCAAACATAACACTTATATCAATTTCTTTATTTATAATATATGTAACTGTTGGTAGAAAGTCTATATTATACTCTGTAGGATTTGAAGAAGCATTACTAAGTTGCACAGATGGATTATAATCCATATTTATCGTTATACCAATAGCAATTGCGTCATTAATCGATTTCATCAACTTTCCGTTAATGTTAATACCATAATTGCCTTCCCATTCACTATCAGAACGCTCAATAATACTTGTCCCAATCCCGATTTCCTGTTTGTAGTCAAAAAAACTATCCGCTGTAGCTCCTGTTGTAATTAAAATTGACGCTAAAGCACTAAGTATTATTTTTTTCATTTTTATCCTTGATTATTATATTAAATTTTAAAAATTTGAATCATTTGATGATTAACTAATTGCGATTTAAATATTACTCCTTTTTTAAATTTGATATTATTTTTAACACTGTTAATAATACTTCCAAGGAGATAATATAATGAACCCCTAAAACTGAACCAGTAAAATTTGTTTTCTTATTTCAAAAATGATAAAATTGAAATAGAGAATATAGGAATTAAATATGAGTGCAAAAAGAAAAAGTTATAGTGCAAATTTTAAAGCAAAAGTAGTACTGGAAGTTTTAGAGGGTGAAAAAACTGTTAATGAAATAGCTAGTGGATATGAAGTCCTACCTCTAAGTTTAAGAAATTGGAAAAAACAGTTTCTTGAGAATATGTCATTAGCATTTGATAAAAGTACTGTTGTAAAAGAATACAAAGATGAAATTGATACTCTTAAATATGAAAAAGATGCAATTGCAAAAAAACTTGGAGAGACAATTGTTGAGAAGGATTTTCTTGTGGAAAAGCTAAAAAGCTTGGCCTCATCTAAAGAGAGAAAAACTCTACTTGATGCTAAGCATAAATTATCACAGAATAAGCAGTGTCAATTGCTACAGGTAAGTAAGTCGAGTTTGTACTATACTCCAACTAAACCGTTTAGTAGAGGTAAAGACTTGAAAATATTAGATGCTATAAATAATATATATTCAGACTTTCCATCATATGGAAGTAGAAGAATTCATGCTCAACTTTTAAGAGATGGGTATAGCATAGGGAAAAAGTTCGTTAAGAAAGCTATGAAGTATATGGGTATAGAAGCCTTGTATCCTAAGCCTAAGACCACTACAGCAAACAAAGAACATTATAAGTATCCATATCTCCTAAAAGATTTTAGAGATTATGCTGGACGTGTTGTAATTGAAAAAACTAATCAAGTCTGGAGTACAGATATTACTTATATCAAACTGGAAAAAGGCTTTGTATATTTAGCCGCAATAATAGATTGGCATAGTAAAAAAATACTCTCATGGAAACTTTCTAACACAATGGATATTTCCTTAGTTAAAAGTGTGTTAAATGAAGCACTCGCATTTTATCCTAAACCAGAGATATTTAACACAGACCAGGGAAGTCAATATACTTCAAAAGTTCATGTTGATATTCTCAAAAAACACAACATTAAAATTTCAATGGATGGAAAAGGTAGAGCTACTGATAATATTTGCATCGAAAGATTCTGGCGAAGTATTAAGTATGAAGAAATTTATCTGAATGAATATAAGAATATAAAATCTCTCAATCGAGCAATAAAAATATATATGAACTCTTACAACAAAAAAAGATTACATTCGGCGATTGGATATAAAACTCCAAATGAAGTTTATTATAAAGCTGTCAATAATTTAGATCCTAAAGGAGCAAAACTGTTACCACTGGTATCGTAAAGAGGTAAAATAAGAAAACTTGTTTTACTGGTCTTGAAAAAGGGAACCATTATAGTTGTTTTTGCATCTATGTTTATGTCCTTTGTTGCTTGGAGATTACTTCCTTGTATAGTTGCTTTATTTTTTGCTCTTAGTGTGATACTTTCAGCCATTACACCAGAAGCTATACTTTTTTGAGCATACTCTTCTAGTTGAGTTTGTACAGCATCTATATCTAACTCTATAGATGCACTAAGTGCTGTACCGTATGTTTGAGAAGCAGCGGTTGCTGTTTTTGTGATTTGGACTACAAGGGCTAGTTGTTTGGTGGTGAATGTTACTACGGCTAGGGCTATATTTGCTTTATAGTATTTATCATCTTCTTTTAAGTCATCTAGTAGTTCTTCGAACTCTTCTACATCTACTAGTTCTATATAGCCTACATCATTCTCATAGTCTTGTTTTACTTTAGCAAACAAACTCTCTTGTTTTTTTACTTCATCTTTATAGTCATCATAATTATCTTTTGCGGAGTCTATTGTCTTTTTTGCTTCTTGGACTGCTAATATCGCTTTATGAAGTGCAACATATTCTGTTTTTATTACAAACTTCGCTACTGCTACTCCATGTATCTCATCTGACTCTATTTCACTTGTTTCTTTGGTTTCTTTTATGGTTATATCTTCACTTGCTGTTAGGACTACATCTTTTTTAGCTTTTAGGTCTGAGCCTTCTACTAATATACTTTTTTCACTTGTTAGGTCTATATCTTTATCTGAGGAAACGCTTGACTTTTTAGCTGTTGTATCTATGGTTGTCTTTTTTACTTTATCTAGGGTTGCTCGACCTAGTTCTACTTCTAGTTGTCCTTCTCCAAATTCTAGTTCTGGTATTCTATAATGGTTCCCTTTTTCAAGACCAGTAAAACAAGTTTTCTTATTTTACCTCTTTACGATACCAGTGGTAACAGTTTTGCTCCTTTAGGATCTAAATTATTGACAGCTTTATAATAAACTTCATTTGGAGTTTTATATCCAATCGCCGAATGTAATCTTTTTTTGTTGTAAGAGTTCATATATATTTTTATTGCTCGATTGAGAGATTTTATATTCTTATATTCATTCAGATAAATTTCTTCATACTTAATACTTCGCCAGAATCTTTCGATGCAAATATTATCAGTAGCTCTACCTTTTCCATCCATTGAAATTTTAATGTTGTGTTTTTTGAGAATATCAACATGAACTTTTGAAGTATATTGACTTCCCTGGTCTGTGTTAAATATCTCTGGTTTAGGATAAAATGCGAGTGCTTCATTTAACACACTTTTAACTAAGGAAATATCCATTGTGTTAGAAAGTTTCCATGAGAGTATTTTTTTACTATGCCAATCTATTATTGCGGCTAAATATACAAAGCCTTTTTCCAGTTTGATATAAGTAATATCTGTACTCCAGACTTGATTAGTTTTTTCAATTACAACACGTCCAGCATAATCTCTAAAATCTTTTAGGAGATATGGATACTTATAATGTTCTTTGTTTGCTGTAGTGGTCTTAGGCTTAGGATACAAGGCTTCTATACCCATATACTTCATAGCTTTCTTAACGAACTTTTTCCCTATGCTATACCCATCTCTTAAAAGTTGAGCATGAATTCTTCTACTTCCATATGATGGAAAGTCTGAATATATATTATTTATAGCATCTAATATTTTCAAGTCTTTACCTCTACTAAACGGTTTAGTTGGAGTATAGTACAAACTCGACTTACTTACCTGTAGCAATTGACACTGCTTATTCTGTGATAATTTATGCTTAGCATCAAGTAGAGTTTTTCTCTCTTTAGATGAGGCCAAGCTTTTTAGCTTTTCCACAAGAAAATCCTTCTCAACAATTGTCTCTCCAAGTTTTTTTGCAATTGCATCTTTTTCATATTTAAGAGTATCAATTTCATCTTTGTATTCTTTTACAACAGTACTTTTATCAAATGCTAATGACATATTCTCAAGAAACTGTTTTTTCCAATTTCTTAAACTTAGAGGTAGGACTTCATATCCACTAGCTATTTCATTAACAGTTTTTTCACCCTCTAAAACTTCCAGTACTACTTTTGCTTTAAAATTTGCACTATAACTTTTTCTTTTTGCACTCATATTTAATTCCTATATTCTCTATTTCAATTTTATCATTTTTGAAATAAGAAAACAAATTTTACTGGTTCAGTTTTAGGGGTTCATTATAATACAACATCAGCTAAAGATTGTCCTGTTCTTTTTGTTTTTTCTAGGTCTTCTTTTATACTATTTAGTCCATCTTTTGTAAGAAGCCTAGTATCAAGTTCCCCTTCAACCCTTTATGACTGCTTATATTATAAATATCTACTTCATTGTTGCTTGCATCTCTGTTTAGCATTTTTGTATCAGAGTCTTCTTTGTTGGCTACTTGTATATTTCCACTTCCTAGAGTTGCAAGTGTTTTTGTTTTTGAGTTGGTTCTGTTGTTTGAGTAGTCTAGTGCTATTGTACTTACTCCATCTATCTCTGTTGTTCCACCTTCTATACCTTTGTTTATATTTTTAGAATTACTTGTTGTTACTCCTGATTGTATTCCTATAGACATACTTTTAGAGTTGTATGTGTTATTAAGGCTAGATGCTGTTAGAGTTTCTGTTTTTAGGTTTAAGTTACCGTTGTCATTTCCTTGTGCATCTAGTGCTGCTATAGTTGCACCTTTTAGTTTAGTGTTTTTTGCTGTAGTTATATCTACCTTGTTTCCTGTTAAGCTTGTAAGTATTGTCTGTTTAGATCTAGAGTTAGCTTTACTTTGGTTTGCTCCTAAGCTACTTAGACTTCCTCCTCCATATCCTGCACTTACTCCTATAGAGTGACTTCTTGTTTTAGCTGTGTCTTGTACAGATGCTACCTCTAGGTTTTTAGTGTTTATAACTAGAGAGTCTTTTGCTTTTACCTCGGCACCTTTTATGCTTGTTTTTTCTTTAGTGTTTATATTTATGTTATTTGCTTGAAGGTTTGAGTTTGTTTGAGTTGCTTGTTCATTTGTAGTCTCTGAGTTATCTACACTACCGCTCATGCTAAAGCCTGAACTTCCTATGCTTAGGTTTAGATGTTGGTGTTGTGTGTCTAGACTTTTATCATAGTTGTCTTTAGATGCTAGGATGTCTGTTGAAGTGGCATCTATGTTTATGTCCTTTGTTGCTTGTAGAGTACTTCCTTGTACTGTTGCTCTGTTTTTTGCTCTTAGTGTGATGCTCTCACCCATTACACCAGAAGCTATGCTTTTTTGAGCATATTCTTCTAGTTGTGTTTGTACAGCATCTATATCTAGTTCTATAGATGCACTTAGTGCTGTACCGTATGTTTGAGAAGCAGCGGTTGCTGTTTTTGTGATTTGGACTACAAGGGCTAGTTGTTTGGTAGTGAATGTTACTATGGCTAGGGCTATATTTGCTTTATAGTATTTATCATCTTCTTTTAGGTCATCTAGTAGTTCTTCAAACTCTTCTACATCTACTAGTTCTATATAGCCTACATTGTTTTTGTAATCTTGTTTTACTTTAGCAAATAAACCCTCTTGTTTTTTTACTTCATCTTTATAATCATTATAATTATCTTTTGCATTATCTATTGTCTTTTTTGCTTCTTGGACTGCTAATATTGCTTTATGAAGTGCAACATATTCTGTTTTTATTACAAACTTTGCTACTGCTACTCCATGTATCTCATCTGACTCTATCTCACTTGTTTCTTTAGTTTCTTTTATTGTTATGTCTTCATTTGCTGTTAGGACTACATCTTTTTTAGCTTCTAGGTCTGAGCCTTCTACTAATATACTTTTTTCACTTGTTAGGTCTATATCTTTATCTGAGGAAATATTTGACTTAGTAGCGGTTGTATCTATGGTTGTCTTTTTTATTTTATCTAGGGTTGCACGACCAAGCTCTACTTCTAGTTGTCCATCTCCTAGTTCTAGTTCTGGTATTCCTCCAGAATATATATGTATATTTAGGTTATCTACTGACTTTGTGCTTGTGTTTTTAGCGGCTGCTATTTTTAACTCACCGTCTGTTTGCATAGTAGTACTTCCACCACTACTTAAAACACTTCCTATAATATTTGTATCATTTTTACTTTTAATTATTAGATTAGAGCCAGATGCTATAGTGGAACCCTTGGCTTTTGAGAGGTCTTCTTGTTCATCTTTTAGAGTTAGGTCTATATCCATTTCTAGTCCCTCATCTGATGTTATTTTTACTTCTATGTAACCACTTGTTTCTTTATAACTGTGGTTGTCTTTATCGTAAGCTGATAAGATGTTTATGTTGTTTGCTGCATCTAGGGTTGGAAGATGTGCGTAGCAGTAGTTGTTTGAAAGGAAAAGTATTATTAATGCTGTTTTTAGTGGTTGCATCTAGTTGGACTTTCCTTTATTTGTTTTAAAGTGGAGATTCATGTATAGAAGTGTAACTTTTTCTACTTTACCTAACAGCACCTATCTCTTCATTTAGTAAATATTCATAAAGGTATTTTTCTTCATAAAACTTTATATGTAATCTCCAATTATCTCTACTTGGAGTGTCATTTGTTCTTTCAGGTTTTACATAATATTCAAATATTTTTTTCTCTTTATCAAATAGGATTGCATCTTCCCAGTATGTTTCATTGTACTCTTTTAAGATAGGTATTAGTTCTCCATACATATTTATAGCACTTCCACAATCTTCTTTTTTATTTATAAAAATAAGCTTCTCACCAAATCTAAAACCTTTTTCTTTCTTCTCTTTTGGAGCTAACTCTTTTGTGGCTAATAGAAGTCTTTGTTTAAACTCTTCAAAGCTATTCATAGGTTTTAACATTAGTTGCATTGCTTTATATATGTCTTCTGAAGAAGTATCATCAAAAGGGTATTCATGTTTTAGGTTTTTTGGAAGTAGTTCTGGGTTAGCTCGGTATTTTTTTAGGAAGAGGAGGAGAATTGAAAAGCTCTTTGGTTTTGTTGCAATATGTATTAGTTTTCCATTTTCATTTATATATAACTCATTGTAACCACTTTTTGTGTACTCTTTTTTTATCTCATAAAAAAATTTTTCTATTATAGAGGGAAGCTTATCAGTAAGAATATCTTCTGATTGATCTAAGTTATATTTATTGTATATATTCATTTATATTCTCCTATTAATTTTAGTTTAGTTCCTGTTTTAGGATCAGCCAAATCTGAAATACTCTCTCTAAATTTATATTGAACCCCGCCACCTACTTGGTCAAACCAAGGAGTGACTAAACTCTGCTTTGTAGGGATATCTTCTAAAACTTCTATTTTATATGCCACATAATCTTCTTTTTTTCCTGGAAGTGACAAACTTTCCCAATTTTCACCTGCTTTAGTTGTATATGTTCCTTTTGTGTCGTTCTCCAAATTATATTTATTATCATAACGTTTTAAAGAATTTTTTCTAACATAACGAATAAGTATATCCCCTTTTTGCAAATTAGTATCTTTTATTGTTCCAGGAATTGCATCTAAATCTTTAGTGTTATCTGGATATATATAGTGTTCATTTGCATCTTTAAAATTAGTTTTTTTTGTTAATGTTTGTGCTTTTGTAATTTGTAATTTTTTACTTATTTGTACAGAGTTTTTAACAATAGATTTAACACCTGCTTTACCTACAGCCGTAACTCCACCAATGCTAAGTAGTCCTTCAGCTACTTTCTCAGAAGCTAGTAATCCTTGTACAGTTGAAGCTGTTTTATCGTCATATAGTTCGTTTATTCTATTTGATGTTTTATCATCTGTAGTATTTGAATATAAATCTTTAGTAGAATCAACAACATCTTTTCCAAATTCAACTACATCATCAAGAGTATTAGAAGCTAATTCTTTGGAGTCTTTGTATATCTCTTCTTTAGATGTATTGTTGATATAATCTTTTGTGCTTTCATAAGCCTGTTTTGCTATTTCAGGTGAGTTTTTAACTGCTTCAACAATTTCTTTACCTGTTTGTATAGCTCTATCTTTAGCATCGTCTACATACAAGTCTTTTAGTGATTCTTTATTTGTTTTTTCTACATTATCTTTATAAAAGTTATTTAGATTTTCATATTCAAGAGAGGATAAGTCTTTTATATCTTTTTCCCCATTTGTAGAACCATCTTTAAATTCTTGCTGATTTTTCACAGCAAATAAACCATCAGAATTTTCTTTTAAGAATTTTTGAGCGTCTTTATCTGTTTCACCTAACACTAAAGACCAAGCTTTATCTGTACTTCGCATAGCTTCTTGCGCCAACTCATGCTCAGCACCCTGTATTTCTTCTGCTGTTGGGTTTGTTTTATTGTACTTTTGTTGTGCGTAGGTTTTTGCTTTTGTTTTTATGAAGGCTATTTCTGAGTTTTTAAGTTGTCTGTGTGCACCTTTACCTTTATCGAGCTTATTATAGTTTTTAGTATCTTGGATTATGTTGTTATTTAGTTCTTGTGGTCTGCTTAGGTTTGTACCTATATGATTATTTGTGACAGTATCAAGAGAACTGTAACCATTTGAAGCGTATTGTTTATTAACTAGGTCTTCTGCTAAATCACCCATATCTTCTGAGTATTCATTTCTATTGTTTTTATAGTTCTGTGTTTTTTCTACTCCTGCATCCCTACTTAAGTCTGCAAAGTCTGATGTCTCATTTCCTACTGAGTTTACTAGGTCTGAACTTGTATCGTTAATATTATCAGCGACATACATCTTATTTGTTTGCTCTGATGTAAAACCTTTGTAAGATGCATCTAGCATTAGTTTTACTTCACCTGCATCTAGTCCCATCTCATCTGTTAGATAGTTACTTAGTGATGTTAAGGCTTGTTCTTTTTGAGTTTGTGTAGCATTTGGGTTTCTTAATATATCTACATTCTCTTTATTTTTTTCATCATTTACGAACTTCTTTGTTCCGCTGTAGTAGTCTAGTTTATTAGTGAGGTTTTGCAGTAGTGAAGTTTCTCCGTTTGAACTATCTCCTGTTAGTGATACAGACTCTTTTGTAGCTATATCAGTTATAGATTTACCTGCTAAAATACTGATATCTATATCTTCTTTTATCTCCTTCCTACCCTCACTAGTAACAAGCCTAGTATCAAGTTCCCCCTTAAGACCTTTATGACTAGAGATGTTGTAAATATCTACTTCATTGTTACTTGCATCTCTGTTTAGCATTTTTGTATCAGAATCTTCTTTGTTTGCTATTTGTATATTTCCACTTCCTAGAGTTGCAAGTGTTTTTGTTTTTGAGTTGGTTCTGTTGTTTGAGTAGTCTAGTGCTATTGTACTTACTCCATCTATCTCTGTTGTTCCACCTTCTATACCTTTGTTTATATTTTTAGAATTACTTGTTGTTACTCCTGATTGTATTCCTATAGACATACTTTTAGAGTTGTATGTGTTATTAAGGCTAGATGCTGTTAGAGTTTCTGTTTTTAGGTTTAAGTTACCGTTGTCATTTCCTTGTGCATCTAGTGCTGCTATAGTTGCACCTTTTAGTTTAGTGTTTTTTGCTGTAGTTATATCTACCTTGTTACCTGTTAAGCTTGTAAGTACTGTTTGTTTAGATCTAGAGTTAGCTTTACTTTGGTTTGCTCCTAAGCTACTTAGACTTCCCCCTCCATATCCTGCACTTACTCCTATGGAGTGACTTCTTGTTTTAGCTGTGTTTTGGACAGAAGCTACTTCTAGGTTTTTAGTGTTTATAACTAGAGTGTCTTTTGCTTTTACCTCGGCACCTTTTATGCTTGTTTTTTCTTTAGTGTTTATATTTATGTTATTTGCTTGAAGGTTTGAGTTTGTTTGAGTTGCTTGTTCATTTGTAGTCTCTGAGTTATCTACACTACCGCTCATGCTAAAGCCTGAACTTCCTATGCTTATGTTTAGGTGTTGGTGCTGTGTGTCTTTGCTTTTATCATAGTTGTCTTTAGATGCTAGTATATCTGTTGAAGTGGCATCTATGTTTATGTTGTTTTTTGCTTGTAGAGTACTTCCTTGTACTGTTGCTTTATTTTTTGCTCTTAGTGTGATGCTCTCACCCATTACACCAGAAGCTATGCTTTTTTGAGCATATTCTTCTAGTTGTGTTTGTACAGCATCTATATCTAGTTCTATAGATGCACTTAGTGCTGTACCGTATGTTTGAGAAGCAGCGGTTGCTGTTTTTGTGATTTGGACTACAAGGGCTAGTTGTTTGGTAGTGAATGTTACTATGGCTAGGGCTATATTTGCTTTATAGTATTTATCATCTTCTTTTAGGTCATCTAGTAGTTCTTCAAACTCTTCTACATCTACTAGTTCTATATAGCCTACATTGTTTTTGTAATCTTGTTTTACTTTAGCAAATAAACCCTCTTGTTTTTTTACTTCATCTTTATAATCATCATAATTATCTTTTGCATTATCTATTGTCTTTTTTGCTTCTTGGACTGCTAATATTGCTTTATGAAGTGCAACATATTCTGTTTTTATTACAAACTTTGCTACTGCTACTCCATGTATCTCATCTGACTCTATCTCACTTGTTTCTTTGGTTTCTTTTATTGTTATGTCTTCACTCGCTGTTAGGACTACATCTTTTTTAGCTTCTAGGTCTGAGCCTTCTACTAATATACTTTTTTCACTTGTTAGGTCTATATCTTTATCCGAGGAAATATTTGACTTAGTAGCGGTTGTATCTATGGTTGTCTTTTTTATTTTATCTAGGGTTGCACGACCAAGCTCTACTTCTAGTTGTCCATCTCCTAGTTCTAGTTCTGGTATTCCTCCAGAATATATATGTATATTTAGGTTATCTACTGACTTTGTGCTTGTGTTTTTAGCGGCTGCTATTTTTAACTCACCGTCTGTTTGCATAGTAGTACTTCCACCACTACTTAAATCACTTCCTATGATATTTGTATCATTTTTACTTTTTAGAATTAAGTTTGCGTTTGATGATATAGTAGAGCCTATAGCATTTGAAAAGTCTTCTTGTTCATCTTTTAGAGTTAGGTCTATCTCTGTTTCTAGTCCTTCATCTGATGTTATTTTTAGCTCTAGATAACCGCTTGTTTCTTTATAGCTGTGGTTGTCTTTGTTATAGGCTGATAATATATTTATGTTGTTACTTGCTTCTAGGCTTGTACTTCCTCCTGAAGCTAGGTTTGAACCTTTTATATTTATGTCACCACTATTTGCTTTTAGTGAGAGGTTCTCTTTTGCTTTTAGATTTGAAGCTACATTGTTTATAGAGTTGGTTTGGTCTTGTGTCTTAGAGTAAGAAGCTTTTATGTTTATGATATCATCATCATCTTCACTCGAACCTGCCTGACCTAGTGTAGCCATACTTAAACCAAGGTTACCAATCCCTTCTACAGCTTGGTTAAATGTTAAAGATATTTTTTCATGTTGTTCCCATGTTTTATGTTCTTCTTTAGCTGTTTGTATGTTTATCTCACTAGCATCTATATCTATACTTTTTTGAGCTTCTAAGTTTGAACCTTCTATGTTTGCAGTGTTTGATTTTAGAGTTATGTTTGAAGCTTTTAAGTTTGAAGACTGGGCTGTTTTATCAAGTGCACCTATGTTGTCCATGCTAGTACTAAAAATATCACTGCCACTAAGCATACTTGTTTTTATAGTTTTAGAATCTTTATAGTCTATGTTGTAACCAGCTTTTATATTTATATCTTTTGCGCTATCTAAGGCAAGAGTTTCTTTAGCATCTAGGTTTGAACCAACTACAGCTATATCATCTTTAGTAGTTGTTAAATTTACATTAGTTGCATTTAATGATGCAGCAACATTTCTAGAAGTAGACTTTTTATTTGTAGTAGAACTTGAACTTAAAAAGCCTTCAGTTGTCTCTTTTGTTTCTTTGTATGTAAAGTTATTAACAGCTAAAACATCTATTTTTTTTGCTTTAATATTTAAGTTATCACTTGTATTTATATTTGAGCCTTTGATACTTGTCATATCTTTAGAGTTTATATTTATATTTTTAGCATTTATGTTAGATGCTAAGTGTGTCGTAGACTTTTCTTTGACATAGTTTTTAGAGTTTCCTGCTGAAAAGTCCTTTTTATCTACAGTTGTTACTATCTCAACATCTTTAGCTTCAATATTTATATCTTTAGCTTCTAACTTACTACCTTGAATTAATACTTTATCCTTAGCTTCTATATTTAAAGAGTTTGATGCTTGTATACTTGAAGCTTCACCAATCAGAACTTTATTATCTGTACCATTTAGTCTACTGTAAGAAACATTTTTGGTATAGCGTTTGTTTATAATAGAGCCATCGGTAGAAGCTAAGTTTATATTTTTAGCTTTTATATTTGCACTTATATTTGATATATCATTAGTTGCTTTTAGAGTTATATCTTCATTTGCTTTTATATTTCCATCTATATTTGTAATACTATCTGATGCCTCTATATTTAAACTTTTTCCAGCTTCAAGTCTTCCTGAATTTTTAAGAGTTGCTACTTTTAAGTTTAGACTATCTCCTGCAATTATTTGAGAACCTTGAAGTTTGAAATTATTTGCATTTGCTATATATACAACTGGAACGAGTACTTTTTCTCCTTGTACTATTTGTTCCTCCATCCAGACTATATCTTGTGTAAGTGCATTTATCTGAGCTTTACTTAGTGATATTCCTGGGCTTAGTTCTAGTGACTTATTTGCTTGTATTGCATTATCCATCAAGTATTTAAATTGCTCATTATCATTTTTAATATCACTGTTTAGAAACCTTCTTCCTGTTTGAGCAAATATACTCTTTCTTATAAGAGTATTTTCATAAAGAGCATCTCCTAGTCGTTTAGTTGTAGCTTCTGAATCATACTCAATATGACTCATAATATAATCACTACTAATAAAGTTTTCATAGAGTGCAAATTCTGGGTTTGTTTCTATTAAAAAAGTAGATAAAGGATTTTTAGTTTTTACAAATAAACCAAACTTATCTTTTGGAATAGATATGATAGTAGTTCCATCTGAATTCTTATAAGTAATATCATTCTCGTCTTCATTTACATCTGTGGAACTAGGAATGACTGCATTTTCTTTATAGCCGTTGCTGACTGTTCCTGAACTTCCTGTTATATTTTTACCTGCTTGTATCGTTGAAAATATTTTTTCAAGTACTTTTGATGATTTATCTGTTGGAAGTGCTGCCCATTTATATTTTGATTTTGGAAACAATCCTCCAGATTTCCCCCACTCATAATAATACTCTCCTGTTTTAGTATTGTGTCTATATAGTGTTTCTGAGAGATTATCTATAGTTCCAGTTGGGTTTAAAAAGTTTATATCTTCTGATGCTGATATTTCACTATAGTAGTTTTTTAAATTATCAACATTTATATTTAAGTTTTTTCCTGATGCGAGTTTTGAGAACTTCTTAGGAGAAGAGATAAGTTCATCTTCTGTAATTGTATTTGTGAATTTTCTTTGAGTTTCCTTTGGAAGACTTGTCTGTTGCAGAGTGAAATAACTAAGACCCAATAAAGATGTGTTTTTTTGAACATTAAGATTAAATTGTTTGTAAATTTTGTTTAACTTTGAATGAACATCATTATCATCATAATAATAACCTATAGGTTTCTTTTTATCATTATTTGCAAAATTTAATCCACTCCTATCTTTGTATGTGAAGAATGTCTGATGTAAATAAAGGTTCTTGGTTCTAATGAGTTCAGATTCTGGATAAAATATCCCATTTATCAGCAATCCTCTTGGTCCCACAGGTGTTCCGTAGTATGTATGTTCATCATCATAGAATAGTCTTCCACTAGCATATTTCCATTCATCTTTTACAGTGTTATAGTACTTACCCTCATTTTTTAATTCGTTATAAACATCAGAAGTATATTTTAAAGTGTATATTGTTCTAGAGCCTCCTTGCCCATCATCTTGATAGTAAAGATGGTCATAATATTCATTATTATTTCCATTTAAAAACAGTTCTATATCATAACTACCAATACTCTTAGTTCCTATTACAGCTTTCTCACCACTATTCTCAAAAGTATTTGCGTATAGATTCATATCACCATTAAGTGTCTGAATAGAAGCTCTGTCATTTATAATTTTAACTGTTTTTTCATCTAAAATATTTGCTGACATTGTTAAGTTATTTACAGCAAATATATTTGCATCTTCATTATTTAAAAGAGTATCTTTAGTATAAAGAAACATATCATTCCCACTAAACATAGTTCTATTATTTGTTAAATTATCAGAAGTTATAGTTAAATCGTTTGAGCTGTTTATGAGAGCGTTGTTTGAGATGTTTTTTGCTTTTAGTGTTATATCTACACCTGATTTTATTGTATCTTCTATTGTTATATCTGCATCTTTAGCATCTATATTCATATCTGTTTTTGCTTTTACATTTTGTAGTTTTATATCTCCATCATTGGTGATATATATCTCACCAGTAGATGCCAAGACTTCAGGTGGTAGGTTTACTCCTAAACCTTTATCTGTTCCTACAAGAGAGATTCTGTTTGCGTACATTCCACCTAGTGTAGATGAATCTAGTAGAAATAAAGTCACTTCATTACTATTTGTAGAAGATATGATTTGTTTAGTATTAGCATCTATACTATTTTTACCTAGTTTAATTTCTAAGTTTTTTGCATGTATATCAGCATTTAGTTTTAGAAAGTGAGTATATATATAAGTGCTATCTGAACCCATGGCATCTAGTCCACTACCTTCTATACTTATATCTCCTCCAAGTATGTTAAAAGATTCTAAATTTCCTCTGTTTATAATAGGGGTTCCTGTACTAAGAGTTACACTAGAGGTATTTATAAATCCTGCTCCATTTATACTAATTCCATTTGGATTTGCTATGACTAGGTCTGCTCTTTTTCCTGCTACTTCGGTATAACCATTTAGTCTACTTCTAGAGGTACTTGTTACTTCATTTAGTATTACTTTTGCATTTGAAGTTAGGTTTTTATTACCAAATATAAAACCACCTAGTTGAGTATTTACAGTTGTATCTCTGGAGTTATTTAGGATAAGACCTTGCGTCTGGACATTGTACTCTCTAAACTTATTGTGAGAGAGTCCTGATGCATTAGGATTTGCTATATTTACTACAGGTACATTATTTCTTGCTTTGTCAAGTGTGGTGTTTGTACTTCCATCTGTTTGGATAGAAGCAGCGTGTAGTGGTAAGAAGATTAAAGTGTATGAGATTAGTAGTGATATGGTTTGGGTTAGTTTTTTCATTTTATGAGTTTATCTTTTTAGATTTACCATTTAGTAGGTTCAAACTCTTCACTAAGAAGGGTTATTTTTTCCTTTAAAGGTAATATTTTATTTTTAATAATATCCCATATTTCGTCAGCATCTATACCAAAATAGTCATGTGCAATTATATTTCTAAAGTCTTTTATTTTTTGCCAAGGAATTTCATTATGTTTAGTCTTAAATCTTTTGTCTAGTCTGTTAATAGACTCCCCTATAATAACAAATTGCATCATGGAGGCATCAAAACTTTTCTGATCATGATAAAAATCATCTGCATTAGAAAAATCCTGAGAATATAACTCTACTTTTTCAATAGCTTCAACAAGTGATAAAAGTTCAAATTTTACTTTAATAGACATAAATAGTATCTTTCAAAATTTCATTTTTAGCATAAGGTTTTAAGTACTTTTCTCGTGCTATATCAACATTTCTATCAAATGCTTTCGTAAGGTATTTTGAAAGAGATTTTTTTAAATCATAAATATTTTTTGCGTCTTGTTCAATCTCTATTAACAGGTCAATATCACTATCAATTTTTTGCTCATTTCTAGCAAACGAACCAAACAAACCTATTTTTGTAAGAGAATAATGTTTTTTAATATATAATTGATTTAATTTTAAAAAATCTAGAATTTCTTGTCTTGTATTCATATGATTATTTTATCATAATTAATACTATTAGCAAAATATAAATTAAATCTATATTTAAATATCATCCAATTCTTCTGGATACTTTTTATAATATTCGTCTATTTCTATTGTCTTTATATTGCAAGTTGGACAGATGCCATCTTTTAGTGTTTCGTATCGGTAGCTTATTTTGCAGTTTTGGCATTTGGAGAATTCTATGTTTTGTTTATACTTTGTGTGGCTCTTAAAAGTTGTATAAAACCAAATAAGTCCAAAAAGTATTAAACTTGCACTTACAATAATATATAAATTGTATTGACTAAAGTCATACACGCGAAAAGCATCTTTCGCTTGTCTATCTATATATATAATAACCCCCAATATTATAGACATAAAGCTAAAAATATAATCAAAAAGTTTTGAACTATTTTTCATTTTCGTTCTCTGAATTTAATACTTCTATTGTCTTATCATATATTTTACTACCTAGTAAAGTTCCATAACCAACCTTACTAGCCGATGGTACTCCTGGCAAATAACTCTCAACAGCATCAAGCCCACCTTTAGTATACTTTGTTGGGTTTTCTAAAAATTTATTGGAAATTTTGTAGTATCCATTTTTAATAACAGGAATCACTTTGTTTTTGATTAGATTATCCACTTTTATTCCAACTTCTAAATCTAACTTATGTACTTCTTTGATAATTTTCTTACTAATAACTGTTGTTCCACCTACAGCTGTCACAACCTCTAAAAACTCTAAATTACCATCATCAATTTTATTATTAAAATTTTGTATATTGTTTGCGACTTCTTCTCTTGTTACTCCATAATGTATTAACTCTTTAGTATCTTTTTTAATGGTATTTACTAGCTTTAGAGCTTCTTGAGAGTCTGATTTTCCTTGTTTAGTTAAAGTTTCTAATCTCTCTATATTCCTTTCATTATTTTTTTGAAATCTATCATAATCACCTATTGATAATGTAGAAAACTCAACATTATTAGAATCAGTTATTACTCTTTTTATAAACTTAGCATTATTACTACTCAACAACTTCTTATCCTTAGCCGTCTGAACATGCTTATTTGTATTAAGTTTTGAGTTTAGATTTATACTGTTGTATGTACTTGAACTAAACTCCATTCCATCAGCAGAATAGCTTCCCATTGTATCTGCATATGCTTCATTTAGTTTTTCAGTTCCTCTATCTCTTGTTGTACCTTGAGATATTCTAGCATGTGTTACTTCATGTCCCATAGTTTTTGCGTAGTCTGTTGCATTTCTTTGAGCATTATCATTTATATCTATTGTTGATTTTTTACCATCACTTGAGTACTGAGAAGCTTTTACGAACTTATTGGTAGCAATTATATTTGCTTCTTCTATGTTTATACCATAAGTATCAGCATAGATTTTTGCGTATTGTTTTATAGCTTCTTGTTTTTGCTCTATTGTAGAACCTTCACCTTTTAGTGTTTCTATACCTTTACCATCGTTTTGAAGTGCAAACTGTTTTTGAATCTCAAGGTCTTTTAGAACTTCATCCAAGTGCTGAACTGTATCTTTTAACTCAAACTCATCTTTAGTAGCAACATCAGCTAAAGATTGTCCTGTTCTTTTTGTTTTTTCTAGGTCTTCTTTTATACTATTTAGTCCATCTTTTGTAAGAAGCCTAGTATCCAACTCCCCCTTAAGACCTTTATGACTAGAGATGTTGTAAATATCTACTTCATTGTTACTTGCATCTCTGTTTAGCATTTTTGTATCAGAATCTTCTTTGTTTGCTATTTGTATATTTCCACTTCCTAGAGTTGCAAGTGTTTTTGTTTTTGAGTTGGTTCTGTTGTTTGAGTAGTCTAGTGCTATTGTACTTACTCCATCTATCTCTGTTGTTCCACCTTCTATACCTTTGTTTATATTTTTAGAATTACTTGTTGTTACTCCTGATTGTATTCCTATAGACATACTTTTAGAGTTGTATGTGTTATTAAGGCTAGATGCTGTTAGAGTTTCTGTTTTTAGGTTTAAGTTACCGTTGTCATTTCCTTGTGCATCTAGTGCTGCTATAGTTGCACCTTTTAGTTTAGTGTTTTTTGCTGTAGTTATATCTACCTTGTTTCCTGTTAAGCTTGTAAGTATTGTCTGTTTAGATCTAGAGTTAGCTTTACTTTGGTTTGCTCCTAAGCTACTTAGACTTCCTCCTCCATATCCTGCACTTACTCCTATAGAGTGACTTCTTGTTTTAGCTGTGTCTTGTACAGATGCTACCTCTAGGTTTTTAGTGTTTATAACTAGAGAGTCTTTTGCTTTTACCTCGGCACCTTTTATGCTTGTTTTTTCTTTAGTGTTTATATTTATGTTATTTGCTTGAAGGTTTGAGTTTGTTTGAGTTGCTTGTTCATTTGTAGTCTCTGAGTTATCTACTATAATGGTTCCCTTTTTCAAGACCAGTAAAACAAGTTTTCTTATTTTACCTCTTTACGATACCAGTGGTAACAGTTTTGCTCCTTTAGGATCTAAATTATTGACAGCTTTATAATAAACTTCATTTGGAGTTTTATATCCAATCGCCGAATGTAATCTTTTTTTGTTGTAAGAGTTCATATATATTTTTATTGCTCGATTGAGAGATTTTATATTCTTATATTCATTCAGATAAATTTCTTCATACTTAATACTTCGCCAGAATCTTTCGATGCAAATATTATCAGTAGCTCTACCTTTTCCATCCATTGAAATTTTAATGTTGTGTTTTTTGAGAATATCAACATGAACTTTTGAAGTATATTGACTTCCCTGGTCTGTGTTAAATATCTCTGGTTTAGGATAAAATGCGAGTGCTTCATTTAACACACTTTTAACTAAGGAAATATCCATTGTGTTAGAAAGTTTCCATGAGAGTATTTTTTTACTATGCCAATCTATTATTGCGGCTAAATATACAAAGCCTTTTTCCAGTTTGATATAAGTAATATCTGTACTCCAGACTTGATTAGTTTTTTCAATTACAACACGTCCAGCATAATCTCTAAAATCTTTTAGGAGATATGGATACTTATAATGTTCTTTGTTTGCTGTAGTGGTCTTAGGCTTAGGATACAAGGCTTCTATACCCATATACTTCATAGCTTTCTTAACGAACTTTTTCCCTATGCTATACCCATCTCTTAAAAGTTGAGCATGAATTCTTCTACTTCCATATGATGGAAAGTCTGAATATATATTATTTATAGCATCTAATATTTTCAAGTCTTTACCTCTACTAAACGGTTTAGTTGGAGTATAGTACAAACTCGACTTACTTACCTGTAGCAATTGACACTGCTTATTCTGTGATAATTTATGCTTAGCATCAAGTAGAGTTTTTCTCTCTTTAGATGAGGCCAAGCTTTTTAGCTTTTCCACAAGAAAATCCTTCTCAACAATTGTCTCTCCAAGTTTTTTTGCAATTGCATCTTTTTCATATTTAAGAGTATCAATTTCATCTTTGTATTCTTTTACAACAGTACTTTTATCAAATGCTAATGACATATTCTCAAGAAACTGTTTTTTCCAATTTCTTAAACTTAGAGGTAGGACTTCATATCCACTAGCTATTTCATTAACAGTTTTTTCACCCTCTAAAACTTCCAGTACTACTTTTGCTTTAAAATTTGCACTATAACTTTTTCTTTTTGCATTCATATTTAATTCCTATATTCTCTATTTCAATTTTATCATTTTTGAAATAAGAAAACAAATTTTACTGGTTCAGTTTTAGGGGTTCATTATAATATTTGCTTTATAGTATTTATCATCTTCTTTTAGGTCATCTAGTAGTTCTTCAAACTCTTCTACATCTACTAGTTCTATATAGCCTACATTGTTTTTGTAATCTTGTTTTACTTTAGCAAATAAACCCTCTTGTTTTTTTACTTCATCTTTATAATCATCATAATTATCTTTTGCATTATCTATTGTCTTTTTTGCTTCTTGGACTGCTAATATTGCTTTATGAAGTGCAACATATTCTGTTTTTATTACAAACTTTGCTACTGCTACTCCATGTATCTCATCTGACTCTATCTCACTTGTTTCTTTAGTTTCTTTTATTGTTATGTTGGAGGTAGCATCTAGGTTTGGTAGGTATGCGTAGCAGTAGTTGTTTAAAAGGAAAAGTATTATTAATGCTGTTTTTAGTGGTTGCATTTTTTAAGTTTTTCCCTTTATTTATTTTTTTTAAAAGTGGAGATTCACTCACTGTGCCGAATCTTGTGATGTATTTTCAACTCCATTATAAATCTCATTAAATTTATCATTACCACCTTTAATTAATTCTCTAAATTCCATATTGTTTTTCAATCTATCAAATATTTTTTCTGTATTTAATCCCATATTTTTTAAAATAATAATTTTGTTTTCAATATTTGCATATTTATAATTATTCATTTGTTCTTCTGTTTGAAAAATGGAGTGTTGTTTAAGTGTAGTATTCATATCATTTCCATTCTTTTTAGAATCATTATTAAATATTATTGGTATAGAAAAAATGATAAATCCCACTAGGAATAAAGAACTATATTCAAATGTTATTTTAAAAACATGTATAGTAAAGAAAAAAAGTACTAAAAAAACTATAACATATAAACTAATAATAATATATACATTTGTAATATTATTTTCATCGCACAAAGAAAAAACTACTAAACTAAGTAAGCCAGCAAGAACGACAAAAAAGATACCTTTTGATATTTCAAAAAGTGTTTTTAAATTAATTTGTTCCATCATCATCCTTTTTAGATAAATTAGTATTTATAACTTCTTCAATTATATCTTTAGGTTGACTATTTAAAACTTGTTTTATAATTATAGGCGTGCCATATATTATTGTTCTATCAATTACTTTATCAGTTTTTTCATCCAATCGTTTAGTTAATTTTTTAATTTTGCTTTTACTTTTACTATTTGACTTAACATCATCTAATTGTTTTTTTACTGTTTCTCTAGCTTTTATTTTTCCTTTCAAATTATTCATATTTGTTGATGTTTTTGTACCAGTAGAACCTACACCAGCTGATACAGCAGTTTGAACTAAATCAATATTATTGTAAATCTTTTTCATGGTTTCTTCTGGATTGTTTTTATATTCTTCTAAAAGTTGTGGATTTTCTACAACTTGAGTTATTACCTGTCTTGTCAGGTCAACACTAGCAGTCCAGCTAGCGTTTTTAATAGAAAATGCTAATGATTTTTTAGTAATAGATTCTATGACATTTTTAACTACTTCTCTTCCACCTAAAGCTAGTTCACTAGCTTGTAAAGCATTTACCGTATTATCAACAATATTGTTAACCTTATCAACCTTATTTTTCTGCTCAGCATAAACAGTATCAAACTTTTTATCTCCATTTTTTAAAAGGGCTTTAAAGTCTGAATTGTTACCAAGACTTTTTTTAATTTCTTTTGGTGTTAATCCTACAGCTACAAGAGCATTTATTTTTTCCTCTATTGGAGTTTTTGGATTACTTAATATATTCATTCTATCAACATCACTTAGTGACCAATAAGCTTCAAAATCAACCTTATCTCCATTTTCTTTTACTCTATTTTTAAAGTTAGTATTATTTGTATTTAACACTACTTTATCCTTAGCCGTCTGAACATGCTTATTTGTATTAAGTTTTGAGTTTAGATTTATACTGTTGTATGTACTTGAACTAAACTCCATTCCATCAGCAGAGTAGCTTCCCATAGTATTAGCATAAGCTTCGTTTAGTTTATCATCTTTTCTATCTCTTGTAGTTCCTTGTGATATTCTAGCATGTGTTACTTCATGTCCCATAGTTTTTGCGTAGTCTTTTGCATTTCTTTGAGCATTGTCATTTATATCTATTGTTGATTTTTTACCATCATTTGAGTAGTGAGTACCTTTTATGAGCTTATTGGTAGCAATTATATTTGCTTCTTCTATATTTATACCGTAAGTATCAGCATAGATTTTTGCATATTGTTTTATAGCTTCTTGTTTTTGCTCTATTGTAGAGTTCTCTCCTTGGAGTGTCTCTATACCTTTGCCATCGTTTTGAAGTGCAAACTGTTTTTGAATTTCAAGGTCTTTTAGAACTTCATCCAAGTGTTGAACTGTATCTTTTAATTTAAACTCATCTTTTGTAGCAACATCAGCTAAAGATTGTCCTGTTCTTTTTGTTTTTTCTAGGTCTTCTTTTATACTGTTTCGCCCATCTTTTGTAAGAAGCCTAGTATCCAACTCCCCCTTAAGACCTTTATGACTAGAGATGTTGTAAATATCTACTTCATTGTTACTTGCATCTCTGTTTAGCATTTTTGTATCAGAATCTTCTTTGTTTGCTATTTGTATATTTCCACTTCCTAGAGTTGCAAGTGTTTTTGTTTTTGAGTTGGTTCTGTTGTTTGAGTAGTCTAGTGCTATTGTACTTACTCCATCTATCTCTGTTGTTCCACCTTCTATACCTTTGTTTATATTTTTAGAATTACTTGTTGTTACTCCTGATTGTATTCCTATAGACATACTTTTAGAGTTGTATGTGTTATTAAGGCTAGATGCTGTTAGAGTTTCTGTTTTTAGGTTTAAGTTACCGTTGTCATTTCCTTGTGCATCTAGTGCTGCTATAGTTGCACCTTTTAGTTTAGTGTTTTTTGCTGTAGTTATATCTACCTTGTTTCCTGTTAAGCTTGTAAGTATTGTCTGTTTAGATCTAGAGTTAGCTTTACTTTGGTTTGCTCCTAAGCTACTTAGACTTCCTCCTCCATATCCTGCACTTACTCCTATAGAGTGACTTCTTGTTTTAGCTGTGTCTTGTACAGATGCTACCTCTAGGTTTTTAGTGTTTATAACTAGAGAGTCTTTTGCTTTTACCTCGGCACCTTTTATGCTTGTTTTTTCTTTAGTGTTTATATTTATGTTATTTGCTTGAAGGTTTGAGTTTGTTTGAGTTGCTTGTTCATTTGTAGTCTCTGAGTTATCTACACTACCGCTCATGCTAAAGCCTGAACTTCCTATGCTTATGTTTAGGTGTTGGTGCTGTGTGTCTTTGCTTTTATCATAGTTGTCTTTAGATGCTAGTATATCTGTTGAAGTGGCATCTATGTTTATGTTGTTTTTTGCTTGTAGAGTACTTCCTTGTACTGTTGCTTTATTTTTTGCTCTTAGTGTGATGCTCTCACCCATTACACCAGAAGCTATGCTTTTTTGAGCATATTCTTCTAGTTGTGTTTGTACAGCATCTATATCTAGTTCTATAGATGCACTTAGTGCTGTACCGTATGTTTGAGAAGCAGCGGTTGCTGTTTTTGTGATTTGGACTACAAGGGCTAGTTGTTTGGTAGTGAATGTTACTATGGCTAGGGCTATATTTGCTTTATAGTATTTATCATCTTCTTTTAGGTCATCTAGTAGTTCTTCAAACTCTTCTACATCTACTAGTTCTATATAGCCTACATTGTTTTTGTAATCTTGTTTTACTTTAGCAAATAAACCCTCTTGTTTTTTTACTTCATCTTTATAATCATCATAATTATCTTTTGCATTATCTATTGTCTTTTTTGCTTCTTGGACTGCTAATATTGCTTTATGAAGTGCAACATATTCTGTTTTTATTACAAACTTTGCTACTGCTACTCCATGTATCTCATCTGACTCTATCTCACTTGTTTCTTTGGTTTCTTTTATTGTTATGTCTTCACTCGCTGTTAGGACTACATCTTTTTTAGCTTCTAGGTCTGAGCCTTCTACTAATATACTTTTTTCACTTGTTAGGTCTATATCTTTATCCGAGGAAATATTTGACTTAGTAGCGGTTGTATCTATGGTTGTCTTTTTTATTTTATCTAGGGTTGCACGACCAAGCTCTACTTCTAGTTGTCCATCTCCTAGTTCTAGTTCTGGTATTCCTCCAGAATATATATGTATATTTAGGTTATCTACTGACTTTGTGCTTGTGTTTTTAGCGGCTGCTATTTTTAACTCACCGTCTGTTTGCATAGTAGTACTTCCACCACTACTTAAATCACTTCCTATGATATTTGTATCATTTTTACTTTTTAGAATTAAGTTTGCGTTTGATGATATAGTAGAGCCTATAGCATTTGAAAAGTCTTCTTGTTCATCTTTTAGAGTTAGGTCTATCTCTGTTTCTAGTCCTTCATCTGATGTTATTTTTAGCTCTAGATAACCGCTTGTTTCTTTATAGCTGTGGTTGTCTTTGTTATAGGCTGATAATATATTTATGTTGTTACTTGCTTCTAGGCTTGTACTTCCTCCTGAAGCTAGGTTTGAACCTTTTATATTTATGTCACCACTATTTGCTTTTAGTGAGAGGTTCTCTTTTGCTTTTAGATTTGAAGCTACATTGTTTATAGAGTTGGTTTGGTCTTGTGTCTTAGAGTAAGAAGCTTTTATGTTTATGATATCATCATCATCTTCACTCGAACCTGCCTGACCTAGTGTAGCCATACTTAAACCAAGGTTACCAATCCCTTCTACAGCTTGGTTAAATGTTAAAGATATTTTTTCATGTTGTTCCCATGTTTTATGTTCTTCTTTAGCTGTTTGTATGTTTATCTCACTAGCATCTATATCTATACTTTTTTGAGCTTCTAAGTTTGAACCTTCTATGTTTGCAGTGTTTGATTTTAGAGTTATGTTTGAAGCTTTTAAGTTTGAAGACTGGGCTGTTTTATCAAGTGCACCTATGTTGTCCATGCTAGTACTAAAAATATCACTGCCACTAAGCATACTTGTTTTTATAGTTTTAGAATCTTTATAGTCTATGTTGTAACCAGCTTTTATATTTATATACCCCAGAGCACCCTCTCTGGCTTCGCCATTCACCTTGTCTTTTGCGCTATCTAAGGCAAGAGTTTCTTTAGCATCTAGGTTTGAACCTATAATATTTATACCATCTCCCGTTGCCGTTAGTGTTACATTAGCTCCGCTAAGATTTGAGGCTTGGTTTCTTGAAGTTGCTTTTTTAGTTGTGGTTGATTCAGAGCTAAAAAAACCTTTTGATGACGATTTAGTCTCTTCATAAGTTGAGTTATTAACAGCTAGTACATCTATCTTTTTAGCTTTTACATTTAAGTCATTAGTTGCATTTAGGTTTGAGCCTTTTATGCTTGAGGTTTCTTTTGCTACTATATTTATGTTGTCCGCATTTATATTTGAAGCTAGGTGTGTAGTAGATTTTTCTTTTATGGAATAATTTGAACCTTTAAGAAAAAAATCTTTTTTATTTACTGTTGTAACTATATCTACATTTTTAGCTTCAATATTTATATCTTTAGCTTCTAACTTACTACCTTGAACTAATACTTTATCCTTAGCTTCTATATTTAAAGAGTTTGATGCTTGTATACTTGAAGAAGCTCCTATGAGATTTTTAGTGTAGCGTTTGTTTATAATAGACCCATCGGCAGAAGCTAAGTTTATATTTTTAGCTTTTATATTTGCACTTATATTTGATATATCATTAGTTGCTTTTAGAGTTATATCTTCATTTGCTTTTATATTTCCATCTATATTTGTAATACTATCTGATGCCTCTATATTTAAACTTTTTCCAGCTTCAAGTCTTCCTGAATTTTTAAGAGTTGCTACTTTTAAGTTTAGACTATCTCCTGCAATTATTTGAGAACCTTGGAGTTTAAAGTTATTTGCATTTGCTATATATACAACTGGAACAAGAACCTTTTCTCCTTGTACTATTTGTTCTTCCATCCAGACTATATCTTGTGTAAGTGCATTTATCTGAGCTTTACTTAGTGATATTCCTGGGCTTAGTTCTAGTGACTTATTTGCTTGTATTGCATTATCCATCAAGTATTTAAATTGCTCGTTATCATTTTTAATATCACTGTTTAGAAACCTTCTTCCTGTTTGAGCAAATATACTCTTTCTTATAAGAGTATTTTCATAAAGAGCATCTCCTATTTTTTTACTTGTTGCTTGTGAATCATAGTTAATATGACTCATCATATAGTCACTACTAATGAAGTTTTCATAAAGAGCAAACTCTGGGTTAGTTTCTATTAAAACTTTTGAAGCTGGGTCTGTAGTTTTTACAAACAGACCATGATTGTCTTTTGGGATAGAGATTATCTGAGTATTGTCTTTTGAGTTTGTATATGTTATGCTCTCTCCATCTTCACTTACGATTGTTGAACTGGGGATAACCGCATCTTCCTTAAAGCCATTATTAAGTGTATCAGCGACACCGGTAATCTTTTCACCTGCTTGAATGGTTGAAAAGATTGTATCAATTGTATTTATTGATGTATTTTTTACATCATAATAAACAGTTTTATACTTATCTTTTTTTACCGGCCAACAACCACCCCAACCACATTTAACACCCCAAGAATAGCCATCTTTTACTCGTTTGCTTTTAGTAGTTGTTGTTACTGTTTTTTCAAATAAATCTACACTACTATTGTTTAATGTATTAGTATTAAAATTTATATCGTTACTTGCATAAATTAGAGAATAATCATTCAATAAATTATTAACATCTAAATTTAGGTTATGTCCACTTAATATTTCTGCCTGAATATTTTCACTATCTAAAGAATCTATCCAGGTTTCAACATTGGTATTTTTACTATACTCCGTTTTTATTGTTGGCTCATCAGTTATATTTTCTAAAGATTCTGAGTGTATATTTATATCACCTTCTAAAGTAAATATATTCGCTTTATAGTTTTTCACTAAGTGTGTTTTATTATTTGAGTCATCTTTTGCTATTTTTAGATTATTTACAGCAAATATATTTGCATCTTCATTATTTAAAAGAGTATCTTTAGTATAAAGAAACATATCATTCCCACTAAACATAGTTCTATTATTTGTTAAATTATCAGAAGTTATAGTTAAATCGTTTGAGCTGTTTATGAGAGCGTTGTTTGAGATGTTTTTTGCTTTTAGTGTTATATCTACACCTGATTTTATTGTATCTTCTATTGTTATATCTGCATCTTTAGCATCTATATTCATATCTGTTTTTGCTTTTACATTTTGTAGTTTTATATCTCCATCATTGGTGATATATATCTCACCAGTAGATGCCAAGACTTCAGGTGGTAGGTTTACTCCTAGACCTTTATCTGTTCCCACAAGAGAGATTCTGTTTGCGTACATTCCACCTAGTGTAGATGAATCTAGTAGAAATAAAGTCACTTCATTACTATTTGTAGAAGATGTTATTTGTTTAGTATTAGCATCTATACTATTTTTACCTAGTTTAATTTCTAAGTTTTTTGCATGTATATCAGCGTTTAGTTTTAAAAAGTGAGTATATATATAAGTGCTATCTGAACCCATGGAATCTAGTCCACTACCTTCTATACTTATATCTCCTCCAAGTATGTTAAAAGATTCTAAATTTCCTCTGTTTATAATAGGGGTTCCTGTACTAAGAGTTACACTAGAGGTATTTATAAATCCTGCTCCATTTATACTAATTCCATTTGGATTTGCTATGACTAGGTCTGCTCTTTTTCCTGCTACTTCGGTATAACCATTTAGTCTACTTCTAGAGGTACTTGTTACTTCATTTAGTATTACTTTTGCATTTGAAGTTAGGTTTTTATTACCAAATATAAAACCACCTAGTTGAGTATTTACAGTTGTATCTCTGGAGTTATTTAGGATAAGACCTTGCGTCTGGACATTGTACTCTCTAAACTTATTGTGAGAGAGTCCTGATGCATTAGGATTTGCTATATTTACTACAGGTACATCATTTCTTGCTTTGTCAAGTGTGGTGTTTGTACTTCCATCTGTTTGGATAGAAGCAGCGTGTAGTGGTAAGAAGATTAAAGTGTATGAGATTAGTAGTGATATGGTTTGGGTTAGTTTTTTCATTTATTTTCCTAAAATTTTAGTGTTAAGTTATAACGAAATAGTGTTTCTATCTCTGAATTTTTAACTTTTTTCAAAGCTCTACTCCAAGTAAAGTCTGTACTTATTTTCTGTGAATATGTTTTAAATCCTATGGCAGCACCTATTAACTTACCACAGGCTATATTGTTATCTCTACACTCTACATAACCATAATCAACCCCGATGAAAGGTGAAATAGTTGTTACATAAAGAGGATATAAATCTGGGCGGAATGTTTTAAGTAAATCATTTTTAATGTAACCCCCACTATCTCCATAGTAAGATGATGAATAACCTCTTACTGTATAGTAACTTCCAACTCTTAGCTTGTTGTTATCATAAAGATAATCTCCTGAGTATTGTAGATGAAGATTTGAGTTTATTTGGTAAGTTGTATTTGAGATGTTATAGTACAAGTATGTACTCAAAGTATGTTTGGAGAATTGAAGTTTTGCTTTTTCATTACCTGTAAAGTAGTTGTCATTTCTAGCCCCAAACCAGTCTGTGCCTCTGTAAAAACTATATGTATTTATAAGCTGTCCCCAGTTTTGAACATAAGTATGTGTCAAGTCAATCTGAGCAAGAGTTGTTTTATAACTTGAAACTTCTATAAGTTCATCAGAGAAATAGTTTTTAGTATTTTTGTGCCCTAGAGATAGTGCAAGTTTTAACTTATTATTTTTATTTCTAAAAATAAGTTTACTTACTTTAAGAGTAAAACCAATAGTATTACCATCAGAAACATAAGTGTCATTTAGACCTAAAACACTTTGGGAATATAAAAAATCATACCAAATATACTCCATCAAATAACTACCTAGTGCAAAAGAATAGTTTAACTCTTTACCTGAAGAACTTTGATAATCTTGTTGAATACGACTACCGTTATATGTGAACTTTAAAATATCATTAATATTAAAAGGATTATCTATTGATATGTTTGCTGTTAGGTATGGATTGTCATCAACTAGATTTTTTTCTCCTGTAACACCTATCTCTAGATGATATGGAGTTGTTTCTTTAGTTTTTATGACAACTATACTTGAACTTCGTTTTTTCCCTGGTTTTATCTCAAACTTAGCATCTGTAGATGGAACTCTATTTATCATCTCTAAAGAAGTTTCTAAATCTCTTAAGTTTAAAGCATTACCTTTTTGAAATATAAAAGCTGTTTTTATTTTAGCATTTGAACTGCTTGTATTAGCATCTACTATATCTTCGATTATACCCTTTGAAACAGATATCTTTATCTCTCCATCAAGTATATTTTGAGGTGGCAAGTATGGTTTGGTTGTGATATATCCATGGTCTAGGTAATATTTGGAAGTGGTGTTTAAGATACTTTTTATTATATTGGCATCTATACATTTACCAATATGACTTTTAAAAAGTTTATTTTTAGCTTCTAAATCTAAAATTTCTTTTTCATCTATATTTATCGTTTTTAGTTCTACACACTCTTTAGCATAGGAGATAGTAGAAAAAACAAGTAAAATTGACAGACAAAAAGTAGCTTTAAAATACACCTTAGATATTCCTATAAATTACCAAATATTCACAGTTATGTTATGCTCTGATAATTTAGAATATTATATTTAGTTATTTTTAAGACATAAGATATTGAGTATATTCTTAAGAACTCATTAAGTTTGAAAAAAGTTAAAATGATTTTTTAGCCCATCTAGTAAAAAATCTATCTGGGCTTAATCTTTTACTTATCTCTTTAGCATCTAAGATATGCTCTTTTAAAATTTTTGCTATATATGGACCTAACACAAAACCATATCCACCGCTTCCATTTATCATATAAAGATTTGGATAGTAAGTATAACTTGAAGTATTTGAGCTTTCTATTTCATACCGTATATTTTTACTCGCAAGTGTTTCTTTTGAAATAACTAAACTTCCTATAATAGGCATATAGTCAGTAGAGCCTGAACGCAAACCTGTAAAGTCTTTCACGATTTCTACATCTTGGAGTTTTATAGTTTTTTCTGCTTTAGCAAGTAATTCTATTCTGCCTTTTTTTGGGTCATAAGCAGTAGTAGTTCTTTGTGGATGATAGTGAACATCATGCGTTGCACCGATAGCTATTACTCCATCAAAACTCGGAGATATTGAAATATCTCTATGGATACTATATAAATTTTTTGTAGAAGTTTTTATATCAATCCGATGTCCCCAAACACCACTTAGCTTTATATATGGTTCTTTTATAACTGCGTCATAAGCACCTGTTGCAAGTAAAATATTTTTAGCACTATATACCTCATTTACTACCCAGTAATCATCTTCAAATATTAAAGATTTTACTTTTTGCTCTATATATTTAGCATTTTTACACAGTGCCCTACACATTGCGTGAGCGTTAACTATTCCAGCATCTATACATATATGTGCATATTCTTTTGCGCTAGGGCTTAAAGTATTTAAAAAATCCTCAGATACTTTTTTCATTTTTAATGGAGTATTTTTTTTATATGCCTCAAGTGTTTTAGATGATTCTTCGTCTGTTGTACTATGAAAAAGTTTTATTTTTTTTAGAAGATGTGGAAAATTTTGCTCATAAAACTTCATACTATAAATAAAAGCATCATTTAAAAGTTCTTTTAACTCCCCCTCTTTAGAGAATTTTGGTGCAATAAAAGCACCAGCAGCACCACTTCCTCCACTAGCAACTCCATCCATATCAAAGATGATAACCTTTTTACCAGCCTTGGCAAATTCATAAGCTACACTTGTTCCATTTATTCCAGCACCTATTATCGCTAAATCATACATATTTGTTTTCCTTTTTCGGTATAAAATAAAGAACACTCTCAAATATTCCTTCCATATAATGACGCAAATAAACTTTATAATCACTATTCATTTCTAGTAGCATCTGAGGAATTTTATACCAATCTTGTGCCTTATGATAGATGCAAATCGCTAAAACTGGTTTATACTTTTTTATAGTTTTTTTTGCGCCTTGGATTGCATCTTGTTCTGCACCTTCAATGTCCAGTTTTATAAAATCTACTTTTTCTTTTATGATGTTATCTAACTTATCAACCTCTACACTTTGAGTTCCATTTCCATAGATGCTAGAGAAAGATTTTTCTTCATTAAAGTGTAAGGTAGTTTTTTTGTTTGAGAGTCCAAGAGGAATAAACTCTATGTTTTTAAATTCTGCTAAATCCCTAGATGCTATTGCTAAATTTTCACTTATTGGTTCAATAAGATATATCTTTTTAAAATCAGAATGATTTTTGATTACCCTCGCAGCGGTATCGCCAACATATCCACCACCATCTACAAAGGTTATATTTTTTATATCTGGAACTATCTCTTTGTCAAAATATTGACCTTCATGGTCATTTGTAAATCCATTCATAAACTCTAAATCAAAACTAATCTTAAAATTTATAACTTTTGTAAAAACTTCTTTTGATTTTTCATCTTCAAGTAAATTATACATATCTTCGTATCGTTTTTTATTTTTTAAAAAGTCTTCTTTAAAATCAAGCATAAAAGGTGGAGGGACAAGAGGAAGGTTTGAATATCTAAAAAACGAAAGATAATTAAAATTTAAAAAGCCCATCGCATCTAGTTTAGATTTTACTTCAAGTGGACTACCTGTTGACACTGATAAGATAACCGCACCTTTTGGCACATCTTCTATCTTTAGTATCTCTTTTTTTCTTGAACTCTGAACTCTAGTAAAGTCATCTATAATACCATCTACTTTTATATGTTTTAAGATAGATTTTGTGAGTTTATTTATGCCTAGAATGTATTTTTTTTTGGGAGTAGAGGAAGATAAAAAAAGCTCTGTTAGTTTTTTATCTTCTTCATTTATATAGTTAAAATCTACTAAATTAAACACTTACTTCTTTGATATCTGCTATATTTAATATACTTTTATATATAGATGCTACTAATGATTTTCTATTGTTTTTTATAGCTTCATCGTCAACATTTACCATAACATCATCAAAGAACTTATCAAGATTTGGTTTTAAACCTAAAAGAGCATCTAGTTCTTCTTCATAAGAGTTATATTTTGCAGATGAAATTTCACTGTATTTTGCATACAAGTCTTCTTCTGCTTTTTCTTCAAAGAGTTTTACATCTACTGATAACTCTTGTGTTAAATCAATATCTTTAGTTATGTTTGCAACTCGTTTAAAGGTTGAAAACGCCTCAGAGAAACCTTCACTATTTACGATAGCATCTAGTGCCTCTATCTTTTGTGAAATTGCGACTAACTCTCTTTCTTTAGATGCTAAAACTGCTTCAACAACAGATGGGTTCACTTTATAGTATTGTTTCACTCGCTCCAAGAAAAAACTTTCTAATTTTTGCATATCAATAGATGCATATCCAGATGCCAACTCTTTTAATGTTTTTGATATATCAAATTCTAAGTTATGCTTTGCCGTAATTCTTATGATTCCATTTACTGCGCGACGAAGAGCAAAAGGGTCACGAGAACCTGTCGGAATTTGATTTACACTAAACAAAGCTAAAAGGGTATCAAGCTTTATGCTCATTGCAACTATGGCACTAAGAGGAGTTGAAGGAAGTGCGCTATCTTCTCCATCTGGTAAATATTGCTCTTTTATAGCGGTTACAACAGCTTCACTCTCTCCCGCTTTTTGTGCGTAGTATGACCCCATAAGACCTTGAAGTTCTGTAAACTCATAAACCATCTCACTCATCAAGTCAGCTTTTGCTAAGTTTACCGCTGTGTCTAGGTCTTCTTTTTTAGCATCTATCTTATACATATCAAAAAGAGTGTTTGCTATTTTAGCTTCTCTAATCATCTTATCTTTAACACTTCCAAGACCTTTAAAAAATGCAACTTTTTCTAGTCCATCTGTGCTAAGTCCATTTTTTAAATCATTATCAAAAAAGAAAAGTCCATCTGCTAAACGAGGACGAAGAACTCTTTCATTTCCTTGGATAACTTTTGAAAAATCATCTGTAAGTGCATTTGAAACTACTACAAACTTGTTTATAAGTTTACCGTCTTTAAAAACTGGAAAATATCTCTGATGTTCCTTCATAGAAGTGATGATAACCTCAGGAGGAAGTCTTAAAAACTCCTCATCAAACGAGCCTAAAAGTGCTGTCGGATTTTCTGTAATGGCTATAACTTCATTAAGTAAATCATCATCAACTTCAATATTCACCCCATTACTAACCTCAATGGCTTTAAAATCATTTAATATCTTTAGCATTCTATCTTCACTAAAAAGTGTAACACCACCATCTTTTAATATTTCAAAATACTCTTTTGAACCTTTAACTTCAAGTGCTTCAAAATTACTAATACGATGAACAAAAGTGATTTTAGAAGATTTAACGCCAAAAAGTTCTATATTTACAAGTTTATCATCAAGCATAACATTTACCCATCGAATAGGTCTTATAAAACTCTCATTAAGACTTCCCCACCTCATAGACTTACCAAAACTAAGACTTTTTATCCACTCACTTATGATGCCTTCTAAAAGCTGAGTAGAGTCTTTACCTTTAACATCTTTTTTGTAGTAAAGAACATCTTTATTGCCCTTTTGTGCTACACCTATTTCACTAAGCTGGACTCCACATTTTTTAGCAAAACCATTTGCAGCAGGTGTAGGTTCTCCATCTTTATAGGCAACAGCAATAGGAGCTCCAAAAAACTCTTCAACGCTATCTTCTTGCGCACTTTTAAACTCTCTATGCCAGACAACTAAACGGCGAGGAGTATAGTAAAATTCAAACTCACAAAGTAATGAATTTTTTTCTAAAATATCAGCATATTTTTTTTCAATATTCTTAAGTTCTTTTAAAAGTGGAACAGCAGGTAGTTCTTCAACACCTATCTCAATTAGTAGCGTTTTTAGCATATTTTTACTCTTTTTTTAAATTATTTGGATTTTACCTATTTTTTGGTTAAAAAGTGCTTTTATAAAATATTTCTTAAATAAGACAAATAAACTCTGATTTATGCTTTACTAAATGCTTATGAAGTTACAATACTATACAAATTAAAAACACAAGGAAATAAAATGCCAAAGATTAACAAATATGTTGATATAGATACAGTAGAAAGAGAAGCTAAAAAAGATTTGATTGACCGTCACTCTCCATTTATTACAGTTGATGGTGCAGCTAAAAAAGGTGAAATCCTTTCAGTTAATGTAAAAATGGGAAATGAATATACTCACCCAGATGATTTTGATCACTTCATCGAAAGTATCACTCTTTTTAATGGTGACACTAAATTAGCTGCGGCTTCTTTTATTCCTGGAACTTTAGGAAACGAAAAATCTCACGCGCAAGTAACTTTTAACATCAGACCAATGGGTAAAAAACTAAACCTTATTGCTCACGGTTACTGTACAAAACACGGCATCTGGGAGTCAACTCCACTAGAAGTTGCAGTAGCTCAGTAGCTATTTAAGCCCTATTTTTAGGGCTTTAGTTAAAAAAGAACTTTTAATAATTCTTCTTTAGGCACAGGTTTTGAATATAAATATCCTTGAGATAAATTACATCCAATTTTCAAGAGTTCGTCTTGTTGTTTCTGCGTTTGAATCCCTTCAGCTATAACATCTAATTTCAAACTCTTCGAGATTAATACAAAAGCATTTACAATAGATTTATCATCATCACTTTTTTCAATATCATCAACAAAAAGCTTATCAATTTTTAATTTACTTATAGGAAGTTTTTTAATATATGACAAAGAAGAATAACCTGTTCCAAAATCATCAATCGAAAGACTAAAACCTAAGTCAACAATCTCATTTAGTAAAAGCACACTAGATTCAAAATTATTCATTGTATAACTTTCTGTAATTTCAAACTCAACCCACTCTGCTTTACATCCAGTAGCTTTTAATGCTTGAATTAGAATTAAAATCAAATGCTCATCACTCAATTGTCTTGTGGATAAATTTATCGATATTTTGTCTATTTTTACTGAGTTTTTTTTCCACTGAGAAATATCTTTCATAGCTTCAAAAATCACCCATTTTCCTAAATCTACTATCTGTCCTGATGATTCAGCTATATGGATAAACTCAATCGGATAGATAAGCCCCCTTGTTGGATGAATCCACCTGACTAAAGCTTCAGCTCCTACAACTTTATTTTCTTTTGCATCTACTTGTATTTGATAGTATAATACAAACTCTTTATTCTTGATTGCTTTTCGTAAATCATTAATTATTGAAACTTTTTTCATAAGACTTTTTGAAAGATTTTCATTATAAAACTTATAGTTATCTTTACCACTATTTTTAGCATGATACATGGCACTATCAGCATATTTTAAAAGTTCTTCTACTGAACTTGAATCATTTGGATATACAGATATTCCTACGCTTGATGTTATAAAAAATTCATGTTCTTTTATATAAAAAGGTCTCCTTAAAATAGTAATAATTTTTTTAGCAACTTCGATATCTCTTGAATTGTTTTGTGTATTTTGAAGAAATATAGTAAATTCATCTCCCCCAAATCTTGCTAAAATATCATCTTTTTCAATTATTTTTTCAAGTCTTCTTGAAACTGAAATTAAAATTTCATCTCCAATATTATGTCCCATAGAGTCGTTAATTTCTTTAAATTTATCTAAATCTATAAATAACAAAGAATGCTTTATACTTTTTTCTTTTTTTTCTAAAATAATATGCAATTCATTCATCATTGCATTTCTATTCTTTAAGTCAGTTAAAGTATCGTATTGAGAAAGTTTTTCTAGTTCTTTTTCTTTTATAGTTATCTCGTTAATATCTTTTGAAACACCTAAAACACCAATAATATTTCCATCTTCATCTTTCATAGGAGCTTTAGTAGTTTCAAAATATCCTTGAAACGAACCATCTGCAGCACTTAGATATTCTTTAACTACAATCGGGTTATTTCCGTACATTGCTTTTTTATCTATCTCTAAAAAATAGTCTGCTCTATCCTTCTCAAATAAATCATAATCCGTTTTTCCAATTATTTGAGAAATTTGTAAACCGATAAGTCGCGCTGCATTTTCATTACATTTTAAAAATACACCGTCTATATCTTTTAACCAAACTAAATCTCCCAAAAGATTAAATGCACTATGATAATATCTTTTATCTTCATCTAACTTTTGATAGTTTTTTAATAACACATCATATAATTTTAAATTATTATCATCAAGATGAAGCATATTTACCTCGTTTTAAACTCATCTAGTAGTGATTTAAGTTCAGTTGTTAATTTGTTTAGATGCGAAGATGCTATTGCTATTTCACCCACACTATTTAGATTTTGACCTGAAATATCGTTGATATTTGAAATATCGTTTGCTATCTCAGAAGTTTCATCTGAAAGAAGCTGTGAGTCTTGCATCATTTTTGAAGATGTACTTAAGGCTTCTTGCATAATATTGTTAGAATCTTGGATTGCACTCTCTACATCATTTGAAACATCAACAAGTTCTATAACTGTTTTTGCATTTTCATTCATCTGCCCACTAGCATCTAAGATAGACTGAACTATAACGCTTATAGACGCGTTTATCTCAAAGAGTGATTTTTGAGTATTTTCTGCAAGTTTTCTAACTTCATCAGCAACTACAGCAAACCCTCGCCCATGTTCTCCTGCTCTTGCCGCTTCTATAGCAGCATTTAAAGCTAGTAAATTTGTTTGGTCTGCAATATCGCCAATAACACTTAGAACCTCTCTAACATCTGTCGCATTTTTACTTAACTCTTCTAGTTTTACTGCCAATTCTTGTTCTGTTTCACTTGTTTTATTTATCTTTTGACTTAACTCTTGAATCTTAACATTAGCTTCCACTAAGTCTGTACTTGCTTTTTTCATTTGCTCATAGTTAGATTTTGCATCAGTTACGCTTCCTTGAAGGTTTGAACTAATTTTAACAACATCTTTTGTAGCTTTTTGGACTATCTTACTTTCATGCTCGATATTGCCTTTAACACTCTCGCTAGACCCTTGGAGTTGCTCAGATATAGATGCATTTTCCATACTTCCTTGCTTAACCAAATCAACTGTTGTTTGCACCTTATGTATAAACTTGTTTATCTCTTTAGCTACATCACCAATTTCATCTTCTGATGTAATTTCAAGTCTTTTTGTTAAATCTCCATCTCCACTACTTAAATCTTTTGCAGCATTTAAGATACTTGTTAATGACTTAGTTATAAATGTAGCAATCATAAAAGCAAAAAATGCTGATATTAAAATCGAAATAATACCAAAAGCTATCAGCATTACTAAACTTCTTGATTCACTATCTTTTATCTCATTTATATGTTTTATCAAATCAAGAGAAAGCTTATCTTCAACTTTTTTAAGTAGATTTATCTTTTTTGTAATTGTACTAAACCAAGTAGATGCTTCAACTCCAAAACCACCAACTGATGATGTACTTAACGCGATATCTCTCATAGCCTGAACATCTTTAAAAACTTTTGAAGATGTATGTTTGTTGTAAAATCCTAAAACATCAGCATTTGCATTTGCTTTAAAAGTATCTAGGTAAGTTGACTGTTGTGTTACAAGTTTAACAAACTTTACTTTCATGCCATCTGCAAACTGGTTTTTTGAAAATGCTGCTGCTAAAACTGCTCTTTCTATTCCAGCTCTTTCTTTTAACATTATAAATGCGTAGTAAGTATTTAAATATTCAACACTTTTTGCTTTAGTTGCTGAGCGAATAAGACCCGCTGTCACATCTAACATAGCGTTATTTGAATTTGTATAAAATAAGATAGCACTTTTAAGTGAAATACTTTGTGCTTTAACATCTTTTCTTATTTTTTTAATAGATGCCAGATTTTTAAGTGTTTTTTTGATTGAATTTTTAAAAAGTTTTGTGTGCTTTGAGATGTCTAAATTTCTTAGTTTTGATTTAAAAACCTTTATCTTGCTATCTGTTTGTTCTTTTTGCTTGATTAACACATCTGCGAACTTTGATCCTTTACTTGCCAAATATACTGCCGTCGCACCTCTTTCTTTTTGAGATTCGTGAAGGACATTATTTAAAGCTATCAAAAGATTTGTAGAGTCTTTAAGCATCTTAGAGCTTGGTGTAAACTGAGTAGTTATATAGTCTTCAATCTTTTTTAGTTTAGTGATTTTTTTGCTAATAGTATCAAACCAAAGTGACGCATCTACATTAAACCCACCTATATCTTTAGCATTTAGTAAAATATCTCTCATTTTTTGCACATCATCTATAACTTTGCCACGCATAGTTTGTTCATAAAATGAAACTTCTTCTTCACTCGCTAAAACTTTAAAACTTTTTATATAACTGTTTTGTTCTGCAATAAGATTGTTAAACTTTATACGAGCAGGTGAGGAGATGCTATCGCTTGAAAATGCTGCTGCACCTACTGCTCTCTCTACTCCAGCTTTTTCTTTTGAGTATAAAAAATTCACATAAGAGTTTAGCTCTTTTACTATCGCAGAGTCATTTGAAAACTTTGCTAAATTACCAATAGAGTCTAAAAATAAAGCATTTGACTTTGTATAAAAAGATATAGCTTGAGCCTTATCCATAGATAAAGAACTAACTTGACTTCTAATACTTGCAATGGAACTTATATTTGATAAGGCATGTTTTAAGTCGTTTATGTATAGAGAAGGTAAAGCATCTAAATCAGACGATTCCAAAAGATTTTTTAGCTCTTGAAGCTTTGCATCTGTAGAGACTCTTTGTAACTTTAGTTTTGCACCAAACTTCTTACCATTTGAACTCAGATATCCAGCAGTTGCACCTCTTTCTTTTTGTATCTCATGAACAAAAGAACTAACCTTAGTAACAATTCCAACTGAAATGGATAAAATATTTTCTTCATTAATGATACTTTTTTTATCTATTATTGCTGAAGTAATTTGAAAAGTAAGAGCTACGACAGGGATAATAAAAATCAAAAAAAGTTTGATTTTTATACTTAAGTTATTGAATTTTTCCATTACAAACACCTCGAAATATTAATGTTTAAAATTATGACAAAAAAATCTTTAAAGTTTCATTATCTTATTCTTACAAGTGGCTCATCAATATAATAACCTTGAGAATAATCAATGTTTAGCTCTTTAATTGTATCTAAAACCGTACTTGAGTGTACATATTCAGCAATGGTTTTTATGCCTAGTTTATTTGCAAAATCCACTATTGTTTCCACAACTAAAAGTGAACTTTTATCTATATCTATATCTTTGATAAGTGAGCCATCTATTTTTAAATAATCTACTTTCATGCGAGTTAGGTACGAAAAGTTCGAGTAACCATCTCCAAAATCATCTATGGCTACTTTTGCTCCATATCTTTTTATCTCGTTTATGAACCGTGCGATTTTATCAAAATCTTGTATGGCTTCTGATTCTACTATCTCAAATATTACTCTTTTTGAAGCGTTGCTTGATTTTAATTTTTGCATGATAAATTTAAATATACCACTATTTAAAATATCTTCCATTGAGAGATTTATACTAAATTCATACTCATTTTTCTCAAAAACATCAAAGGCTTTTTCTATGATAGTTTTAGTAATATAGTTATAAACTTTTATGCGCTTTGAGATTGGTATAAACATAGTGGGTGACATAATTTTACCATTTTCATCAATCAAACGAGCAAGACACTCATACTTTGAAACCTTCATGGTTTTATTATCCATAATTGGCTGAAAATATGGAACAATTTTAGACTCTTGAACTGCTTTACGAACAATATTTGAAATACTTAAGTTTTTTTCATACTCGTTTTCAAAGTTCATTCTATCTTCATAAATCCAAAAAGGCATTCTTTTGTCTTTTGCGTATTTTAAAGCCATAGAAACTTTTGAAAAAAGATTATCTTGATTGTAGTTTGCGCACGAAGCAAGAGTTAAACTTACATTTATATCTTGACCTTGATATAAAACTAAAATATTACTAACTTTTTCATATAATTTAATCAGGTAATCTTTTAAATCATAAAAACCTAAATCTTCTTCTAAATAAAGAGTAAACTCTGTTCCCGATACCCTATAGATGCGTTCATCAACATTCTGGACAAGATAGTTTCCAACTTGCTCAATTATGTAATCTCCAACCATGTAACCGTAAAAATTATTAATCGTTGCAAAGTCATCTATAGCAATAGAAACAAGAGCATATTTTTCATTATCATGTAAATCTTTTCTAAGTTGATACATATTTGGAAAACTTGTTAAATGGTCTGTAAAATATCTACTAAGTAATTGTCTTTTTGATTCTTTTAAATCATGTGTTTTTTCGTTATCTAAAATCTGAATTTCTTTTAATATTTCATCACTGATATTTTGAGAATCTTGCAGATTATCTAAACTATAAACAACCAAAGAAGTCTGAGTTTTATTTTCATGTTTTAGCATAATTAATTTAGCATCTGGAAGTACTTTTTCAAGCTCTAGCTTTAAATTTTGCACTAAAACAGTGTTATGCATAAAAGCCGAAACATGAATTAGTATATTTTTATAATTAAATTCTGTAATTTTTCTAACAACGCCACTAACCTCTCTTGAAGAGCTTAATAAAAAACTATTAATATTTAATTTGTTTTGTTTGTGATTCAAACATATCCTTTTGTTGCGGACATTCTAGCATAAAATAAATATAAAGTATGATTTAATCACTCTTTAACTATACTCACACTCATTATTTAAGCTCAAAGGTAGCAAATGAAGTCTTTTCAAAATTTACTTCTTCTTCAAAATCTTTATCGTCAGAAAGCTCTTGGATTTGAGTATATTGACCCATTTTCCATAAATATAAAAACTTCAAATATAGAGCCAAAAACATTAGATGAACTAATACAAAATATATCAACTTGTCATCTATGTGATTTAAGTAAATCAAGAAAACAAAGTATGTGTGGCTTTGGCAATTCAAACGCAAAACTAATGATAGTTGATTTTAGTGTTTCCCAAAATGAAGACTCTAACAACTCTTACTATATCGGTAGAAGTGGAGATAGTTTAAGCAACATGATAAAAAATGTTTTAGAACTAAATACCAATGATGTTTACTTTACACACGCCATAAAATGTAAACCATTAAACTCAAATACTCCCTCATCATCTGAGTGGGACTCATGTAAATCTTACCTATTTTCTCAAATAGATTTTATAAAACCAAAAATAATTGTTACTCTTGGTGAAGAAGCTTACTATAAACTAACAAATGAGGACAAAGACTTCCAAAGTGTAAGAGGACATGTGATAGACTTTCAAGGGTATAAGCTTATACCAATGTATCATCCTCAGTATCTACTGAGAAATCCAGAATTAAAAAAAATCACACTAAATGATTTAAAAACTATAAAGAGTTGTTTATGAAAAAAATATTTTTACTTACTATTTTACTTCCTCTTGGAATATTTGCACAGAGTTACCTTATATCAAATATACCTTTACCAAAAACATATATTCAAGACTTAGACCCTTATGATTGTTCTGAGAGTTGTATGCAAGAGTATCTTGATAACGATATGATTTTTTCTTTTCTTTCTCATGCTCAATCAAAGCTTCAAAACCCTGAACAAGATGAAATACGAATGATGAATATTTCCATCTTAAATCTTGGTTCACAAATCATAAATGATAAGATTCGTGTTGCCCTACTTTTACCTTACAAAATCATAGGTAGATATGCTTCTTCAACAACAAATGCTTCCTTTGCTTATCTCATCTCAAAAAACCACTCTTTTGAGTTGAAAAGTTATAAAATCCAAAGCGAAAGTGAAGAAGATATAAAAGAAGCCCTTCTAAAAATTAGTAATGACGAATTTCATTATGTTATCGCTCCTTTAACACTTCAAGGCGCTAACACTTTAGCAGAAATCAACCCCCAAATAAATATATTTTTCCCAACTATCAATAAAAAAGATGTTACTGCAACTTCTTCATATTTAAGCTATGGTGGTATAGATTACAAAGCACAGAGTGACCTATTACTAAAGAAGCGGTTTCACCTTTAGTTATCTTTTATGACCGTTCAAAAATTGGTAAAGAGTTAAGCGTCTATGAAAAAGATAGATTTATAAATGGTGAAGCAATGGACAATAACTTAAGTATTGAAGAAGCTGAGGCTCAAATCTTAGATGCTAACAGAAGTGTTGTAAAATTTTCTATACCAAAGAGAACAACTAACTTAGAAATATATTTGAGTGAAAATAAAGATATTGTAGAAGGTTCATTTTTTATAAATACACCTATTGTTAAAACTGGTATGATTATGTCACAACTCACACTTTACGATACAAATGCAACAAATATTTTATCTACCCAAATAAATTATGACCCACTTATACTCTCTATTACACAATATCAAGATAGAAAAAATATGATAGTCGCAAACTCTATAACAAATAACAATAATATTCTTATAGAAGCTAATTCTCTTTTGGGAAATGATATTGTTTATGATTGGATTAACTATACAACAACTGTTGGAGTTGACTACTTCTTTTCTTTAGCAACAAGAGAGGATAGAGAGTATAAAATAGCTATAGAAGACAATCAAATGATTTATCCTATTGAGCTACTTAAACCTGTGAAATATAGATTTGTTAAATATACCTCATTCAAAGAGTGATATAACTAAATCTTTAGTATCCGCGTCAAGCTTTTGAGGTTTTCCTTCAAAAGTGATGTAAGCTAAAGTTATATCTAACTCAAATATTTTTTGTGAATCTTTATATATAGTTTGTAGTATCTCAAAAGAGGCTGCTTTCATTTTTTTTAATTCATTTTTTACTTCTAAAACATCGCCTAATTTAGCACTTTTATAATACTGTGCTGTTAATTTTCTTGCAACAAAATGGCCATTTTCAAGCTCTGGTGTCATTCCAATATTGAAAAAAGCCTCACTTCTAGCTCTTTCACAAAAGTTAAGATAGTTAGAATGATACACTACTCCACCTGTGTCAGTATCTTCATAATAAACTTTTATTTGCATTATTATACCACCTTGCTTACTATTCATCTTATTTTAACTTATAATTGTTTAAATTTAGGTTACCACTCTATAATGATATAATTTACAAGTTATATTATTATGTATCCCAAAGTGATACCATACCTAGGACTAAGCTTGCTGCAACTACACCTACAATAACTCCAATAAGTATTGTCATCACTGGTTGAATCATCGATTCTAATATTTCTACCTTATAGTCTGTTTCTTCTTGATATATATATGCCAAGTGTTCAAAGGCATCATCAAGATTACCGCTCTCTTCCCCGGCTTGTACCAAGTCATTAAATATTGGCGGTATTAAGCGATCTTGTGCAAATGCTACCGACATATGCCTTCCTGATATAACATTACCTACTACTTTATCTACTATTTTTTTAAATGGCAATAAGCCATCAGAACCATTAGCAATAGTGATACTCTCAATAACCCCTATCCCTGAACCAAGTAGTTTAGACATATTATTTGAAAAATTAGAAAGTGTACTAAAAAGTATAATTGGTCCTATAACAGGTATATATAAAAACAGATAATGCATACCATATTTAAACGGTTTAATAACTGAGTAGATTGTAATAAATGAAAAAATAAAACCAAAAGAGTATATTAAAATATTTTCCCACTCTTTTATAATAATATTTGATGTATCTACAACAAACTTTGTTAATGGTGGTAAACCAGATCCCATCCCTTCTAAAAAAGTGGAGAAAGCGGGAATTACATATAGTGCCATAAAAAATATCACTCCTATTGCAATGATTAAGGTAGCAAGAGGCATTATCATAGCCCCTTTTATTTTACGCTTAAATTTATAGGAACGCTGTAGGTTGATATAAATTTGTTGCATCACTTCAGGAAGCGTCCCTGTTTCTTCACCTGCTTTAAGCATACTAGCTATTGTTCTATCATAAAACTTGACATAATATTCACTAATTTTTGACAATTCATTTCCCTGCTCAATTAGTTGTATCATATCGCAAACCATCTGTTTAATTGGACCTTTTGCGGAGCGTCTCATCATTTTTAGTGCATCTAATAATGTGATTCCGGCATGAGTTAATATGGACATTTGTCTAAAAAAGTTAATGCGATTTTTAGCAGAAACACTTCTTACATTGTTTCGAATAAAATGGGCAAGTGGTGTTTTTTTCATTCAGAAGCCACTTTTATCAACTCTTCATAAGAAGTATCACCACTCAGCATTAATTTTTTTGCAGATTCAAGAATTGTTGGCATACCATATGTTTTAATAGCATAGTTACGAATCTCAATATCGCTAGTTTTATTATTTATCATTTTTTTTATATGATCATCAAAAATTAAAAACTCATAGATACCTTGACGTGAAACATAACCGCTATTATGACACTTGCGGCAGCCTTTTGCTTTATAAACAACTGTTTCTTTACTTATACTAAGTCTTTGACACTCTATAAAACCTAGAGTATGTTCCTGTTTGCACTCAGGGCACAAAATACGCACAAGTCTCTGCGCAAGCACCCCTACAAGTGAAGATGCGACTAAGAATGGTTCAACTCCCATATCTATTAATCTAGTAACAACACTAGCAGCATCATTAGTATGAATTGTTGAAAAGACCAAGTGCCCAGTAAGTGAAGCACGAAGAGCTATCTCGGCTGTTTCATAATCACGTATTTCTCCAATCATTATTACATCTGGATCCTGTCTAAGAATAGAGCGCAAAGCGGTAGCAAAAGAAACTTTGTATGAATTTATTTGTACCTGATTTACACCTGGAATTTTAAACTCCACAGGATCTTCAACTGTTGTAATATTAATATTTGAATGATTTATCTCGTTTAATGCGGCAAAAAGTGTTGTTGACTTTCCACTTCCCGTAGGTCCTGAAATCAAAATAATTCCATAGGGATTCTTAATTGCTTTCTTCCAATACATAGATATATCATCACCCATTTTCAAATCATCAAGTCTTATCACTTCATCGCCTCCACTTAAGCGTCTAAGTACAATTTTTTCGCCATATATAGTAGGCATAACTGATATACGAAAAGGAACATCAACCTCTTTATCATTCTCTATTGCCTTAAAAACCAATGCTCCATCTTGAGTATCTCTTTTCTCTGCAATATTTAAACCACTCAGTAGTTTTAAGCGAGAACTCACTAATGGAAAAAATTCTTTCTCATACTCACCAAACTCCTGCAACATACCGTTGATACGAAAACGCACACGAAATCCATCTTTTTTTGGTTCTATATGAACATCAGAGGCTTTTGTTTCTAATGTTTTTTGGAGTAGCTCATCTGCAAATAGAATAGCAACTTTATCTTCTGGAAGAGAGTGTAACTGCTCATTGCTAGTAATCGCATGATTTTTTTTATATTCAATATTTTTTTTAATATCTTCACTAATGCGTTCATAAGTATCTAATGTGACTATAAATCTTACACAGTTCTTTTGTAATGTAGATTCTATACTACTCCAAGATGCATCAAAGATAGGCTCAAAAAGATAGAACTCTGCTTGAGTATCATCTATTTTGCCAAGAACAGCACCATGCTCTTTAAACAAGCTATCTGCTACTAAAGAGTCATTAACAACTATAGTATCTTCGTTATCAAGTATAGTAGCATCATAAAGTCTAGCCAATATTTCAAGCAAGCTTTGAGTTTCTATCTCTTTTGAGTTTGCAATATTTTGCAGTAGAGGAGTTTTTTTGACTATCCTCTCTCTTAAGAGACGGTTACGCTCTTTTTTATCAATGATATTTTTATCTATTAATTCCTTTAAAAGTTCATCTTCAAATATTTTTAAATTTCTCATTTTAACTACTTGTTATTATTGTTTATAATAATCCATTTGGCATAAGCCCAGCCTTCTTGATTATTTTTATAGATTTTATACCATGTTCGGTGTGTTGAATCAACAACTAAAACTTTTTCTCCTTTTTTTAATGAAGTAATTATCCTATAGTTGAATCCTGGACCAGAGCGAATATTTAAAACTTTTGCCCCTATATGTGCCTTATATGATTTAAAGGATAAGTTTTTGGAACTTATTAATTTATCTATCTGCTGCTGTAAAGCTTCAATCTGTTTTTTTTGTGAATGTAGTTGTGATTGAATCTTTTTATTTTCATCAATCAACTTTGTAACAGCACGAGTAACAAGACTAGATTCTTCTCCCCATAAAAGCACTATAGAAAAAAAAGCGATTATCATAATCTTCATAAGTTATCCTCTTGTAAGAAATTTTGAATTTTTATCTCACTTGGAGTAAGAACTTTTTTCTTTTTATCTTTTTTTGCTTTTACTGGATTTAAATCTTTATTAATCTCTAAAGTATCCCTGTCAAGCACATTATCTATAATTTTTTTACTGTCTAGTTTAACTTCATCGTCTTTTAAAATATTGTGATCTTTTTTTATATCATCTTTTACAGCATCTAGCATTTCTTGAGTAGTTTGATTATTTAAATCAACAATATATGGAGTTAGAATAACTATAGTTTCACTTTTTTTTTCTACATCTTCAACATCTTTAAAGAAAAATCCAAGTCCAGGAATATCTCCTAATATAGGTACTTTACTCTCTATTTTTTTTATACTTTCATTAATTAAACCACCTAACACTATTCCTTGCCCATGCTTTGTGATAAGCGTAGTCTCTATAACATTTACATTTACACCATCAAATTTTTCAGGCTTAAAACTACCATCTGCCTGTGCCACTAGCATATTTTGTGAACCAGGTTTTACTGTAGAAGTCTCTATCCTAATTTTAAGCAATATTCTCCCGTCATCGTTTATTGAAGGAATTAGCTGAAAGCTTGTTCCAATCTTTTCGGTTTTATATATGGGTGTTGGTTGTATAACAACATTTCCACCACCTCCTGTTCCACCTTGAGAAACACTTCCTGCAGTCCAACCCTTAAGAATAGACACCTCTTCTATAAGGTCTAGTTTTGCTGTAGTACGATTAGTTGCAAGTAACATTGGAGATGCTATAGTTTTTGCCTTGTTATCTGTTTGCAATATTTCAATATTTGCACTGGTTAATGAGTTTAAAAAAGAATACTGAACATTTCCAGCAGAAATCATACTATTTGCTACGGGTGTTGAAACATCAGAAGATTGAGTTATAAAGTCAAAAGCTGATGTAAATTCATCTCCTATATCTACACTAATAATTTTACCTTGTATAAGCACCTCTTTAATTGGTTGATCAACCTCAAGAATATAGCCCTTTGCCTTATCTATTAAATCTTTGTCTTTAGATATAAGATATATAATATTTTCATTGATAAACGGTACAACATACAGGAGGCGGCTAGGAAGAACCTTATCTTCATCTGCTATTATTATTTTACCACTCATTTTCTCTAATTTATCAGTATCTATCTGTTTAGGAGTATCACTACTAGAGCTCCCACCTGCACTTTCCGGTTGGGGTAACATATTATTCTCCCCAGAATCTTCAAACTTCCAAGTTTCAAGTTTCGGTGATGCGTCAAAGAGTCCACTGTATGGTTTATTCTCTGTATTACTCCTTACTACAACTGTTCCATGCATTACATCCTTTAGAAGCAGCACTACATCTATTATTGAAGCATATTGTATCTTTACACTTCTAGTAGTATAATTTTGTTCATTGTAATTATCAGCATGATATTTTTTACGACTAGAGATATGATAAGTTTGATTTTTTTTCATATAATGAAGATTATGCTCTTTAGTTACTATTTTAAGGATATCCTCTATAGTAACTTTTTTCAATCGTAAACTAGTCGTATAGTAGCGTAGCATAGGCTCTTCTAAGACAATATTTACATCATATCGTGATGAAAGGTAATCAAAAAGATTTTCAAGTGTAATCTTTTTAAATTGAATAAAAGAGATTTTTTCCTCTTTTACTTCGCTAAGTGATGATGCAAGAAGTGTGCTTAAACTCAATAGCACAACAAAAACTACTCTATTTAATTTCATAGCGAATATCCTCCCCACCGTTTAATGATATCTCGACGAAATATTCATTAATTTTTGTCACCCTTATCCAACTCTCAATATCGGGTGTATTAATCTTAATTTTTTGCTTTAACTTTACCTTGCGAATACCTTCAAATTCAATATTGAGTATCGCTTCTTTAGTTTTATCTATATGAGCAATTCCAAGAAGTTTAATGCTAAATGGAATATAGTTGTTTTTTGGTTCAAGATAACTTTTTTTAGTTTTTTCTATATAAGCATTACTTACGGTAAATGGGTTTCGCTTAATATTCCAGTTTTTTGCTTCAAGAAGCAAAGATAACATTATTAAAATTACTATTTTAATCATTTATTAAATCCTTATTGGTGAAACTTCAATAGTTAAAGAGATAACCATCATCTTTTCTTTTGATAGAGTAATTTTATATTGGCTAACTACAACCTTAGCCGGTATAGTTCCCAAAAAGTCTATAAATCGAATAAGATTTTGATAAGAACCTTCTAGGGTAACATCCATCTTTTTAAAATCTTTATCTAGCTTATAATCATGGATATTAAAAGCATATGCATTTATTTTTTTAAGAATATTAGTAATTATTGGATAGTGAGTTTGATAAATCTTTCCTTCTAGTTTTTTAAAAATTACCTGCTGCTCTTTATATTGTGCAATTAATCCTTGCTTCTTCTCTTGACTTTTTTTGATTTGTTTTTTTATCTCGGCAAGGTTGGTAGTTTTGATACTATTTTCTATCGCTTTCTTATTTTGAATTATTTTACTAATATATATAGTATAAGCACCAAATATGATTATAAGACTAATAAATAGAGCAAAAAGAAACTGATATACTTTATTATAAATCAAATTTTTAATAAGCTCTCCAAAATGTTGTTTATTCATCGTATCTCCAAGGTAAAACTATTATTTAAGGTATCTGAGTATTGAACTGTTGTCCCTGTTGGGCGAGGGATATTATAATTTTGTGAAACTTTGCCTTTTCCCCCCTCTTTTTGCTCTTCTTGTTGCTTTTTTTGTTGCTCTGTGATATAACGCAAATTTGCCTCTTCATGTGATTCAAATCTTGTTTTTTTACTATCTTTCATACTCATAAGATAGACAGATCGACCCTTAATTTCTAGTCTCTTAATAAATTTCAACAAGGAACTCTCCAAATAACATTTGCCTTTAATTGTTATAACTCCATTTTTCTTTTGAATCTCTGTTAAAATCATATCAATAGGTAATTTATTTGCTATTTTGTATAAAACAAAAGCGTCTTGAATTTCAACTTTATTTTTCATTATTTTTTTAACAGTTGTGATTTTATTTTTTGTTGTGCTAATATTATTTTGATATCGTGATAGTTCGCTGTTAAGTGATTTTTCTTGCTGAAAATAACGACTGTATTCTTTGTTTATCTTTTTAAGCGAATCTAGTTCCATCTTTTCATAATAAAACCAGCCTGTTGCCCCCAAAAGAAATAAAATAATCATCATAATAGGTAATATATTTAGATTAACTGCTATAAACTCATAAAAAGATAGTTTTACCCCAATTCCAAGACGAACCAAAGCTAAACGCATATTGAAAAGCTCATAATAAGAAGTAGAGATTAGATTTGCATAACGGCCATCCAAGAGGGTCTCTTGTTCGGTACGAATGATACAAGACTCTAAATCATATCCATAATTCCACCAGCGTACAGCGATACCTTCTTGAAGAAAACTACTCTTTAGCATCTCATAGTAATCACCATATCCACTAAGTATAACCTCTTGCATCTGAGATACTATAAGTTCTAAATCTTCATACTCCTCTTTAATATCATATCTTCTATATTCAAAAATTTCATTCTTTATTTTATACAAGCTGTAGGCGTAAAAATCTTGAACATGTATTCGCATTGTAGCGTCACGATCTTTTAATGAAAAAGAGGCATACAAAGAGGACTGGATAGAGTGTAATTTTTTAAGCTCAAACCCTGCCTTATTTACATAATCATCTACCGATTCAAAATATATTTTTTCACTCCATGAGATTAAAAATCCTATAGCACGGTCACCCTTTTTAAAAAGTTTTTTGATGTTAGAGTATATAATCTCATCTTCACTATAACCGGTTTCAATAGCTAATTCACGAAGCATTAAATCATTAATATTAGCATCGTTACTAAAGCGTCCAGTCGATATAGTTAGTTCTTTTAAATCACTGTTGGAATTTTCAATAATAACAATTTTCTTGGGTAAAGCGTAAACAACATCATATGCTACTATAGAGATAATGTTCTCTATAGAGTTACTTATTTCTTCTAGTGTATCGGTTGAATCTGGAACAATCTGAAAATAAATATCTTTTAAATTCTCATAACTATAACTCTTTAAAAAACCAATATCTAAAAATACACCTTTACGAGATACAATAGCAGCATTTACAACATCATCTAAAATCTCAACTACAAAAATCGTATGTTTATTAAATGAAGTTCGTTGTGTTTCTAAAAACTCAGCTAAATTCAAAAAAGGATATTTTTTTATCTGTGCTAATACTCCTGTTGATGTTTCTTCAAATACATCATCAAGTATAGGAACTAATCTTGAGCCACCACTCTCTTTAGTTTTAGAGCTTTCTTTTCCTAAAATATCTGCAAAATATGCGCGTTGCTTCTCTTTTTTTCTAAAAAAGTTTAAAATATTTTTAAAAGCCATTAGTTAGCTGCATTTTTAATGGTGTTATTAGTATTAGGCTTAAAATCTTGTGCGAATGATTCTTGTTTCTTCCAACCACTGCCATTGTTATCCCATATAGAGATGATTTTAGTTCCAGCGTACATATAAAAAGGGTTACTCTTATCTTTATCAATAGAACTATAACTGGTGTTATTTATATCAACAACGATATTTCCAAAAAAGATTGAATCGGTGATATTATGATCTCCATTACTGCTGTTAAAATCATAAGCATTAGTATTAGTATTAATGTCTTTAATGCCATTTTGGTTTATAAATAATCTACTCTGATTTTTTATAATGAACCCCTAAAACTGAACCAGTAAAATTTGTTTTCTTATTTCAAAAATGATAAAATTGAAATAGAGAATATAGGAATTAAATATGAGTGCAAAAAGAAAAAGTTATAGTGCAAATTTTAAAGCAAAAGTAGTACTGGAAGTTTTAGAGGGTGAAAAAACTGTTAATGAAATAGCTAGTGGATATGAAGTCCTACCTCTAAGTTTAAGAAATTGGAAAAAAACAGTTTCTTGAGAATATGTCATTAGCATTTGATAAAAGTACTGTTGTAAAAGAATACAAAGATGAAATTGATACTCTTAAATATGAAAAAGATGCAATTGCAAAAAAACTTGGAGAGACAATTGTTGAGAAGGATTTTCTTGTGGAAAAGCTAAAAAGCTTGGCCTCATCTAAAGAGAGAAAAACTCTACTTGATGCTAAGCATAAATTATCACAGAATAAGCAGTGTCAATTGCTACAGGTAAGTAAGTCGAGTTTGTACTATACTCCAACTAAACCGTTTAGTAGAGGTAAAGACTTGAAAATATTAGATGCTATAAATAATATATATTCAGACTTTCCATCATATGGAAGTAGAAGAATTCATGCTCAACTTTTAAGAGATGGGTATAGCATAGGGAAAAAGTTCGTTAAGAAAGCTATGAAGTATATGGGTATAGAAGCCTTGTATCCTAAGCCTAAGACCACTACAGCAAACAAAGAACATTATAAGTATCCATATCTCCTAAAAGATTTTAGAGATTATGCTGGACGTGTTGTAATTGAAAAAACTAATCAAGTCTGGAGTACAGATATTACTTATATCAAACTGGAAAAAGGCTTTGTATATTTAGCCGCAATAATAGATTGGCATAGTAAAAAAATACTCTCATGGAAACTTTCTAACACAATGGATATTTCCTTAGTTAAAAGTGTGTTAAATGAAGCACTCGCATTTTATCCTAAACCAGAGATATTTAACACAGACCAGGGAAGTCAATATACTTCAAAAGTTCATGTTGATATTCTCAAAAAACACAACATTAAAATTTCAATGGATGGAAAAGGTAGAGCTACTGATAATATTTGCATCGAAAGATTCTGGCGAAGTATTAAGTATGAAGAAATTTATCTGAATGAATATAAGAATATAAAATCTCTCAATCGAGCAATAAAAATATATATGAACTCTTACAACAAAAAAAGATTACATTCGGCGATTGGATATAAAACTCCAAATGAAGTTTATTATAAAGCTGTCAATAATTTAGATCCTAAAGGAGCAAAACTGTTACCACTGGTATCGTAAAGAGGTAAAATAAGAAAACTTGTTTTACTGGTCTTGAAAAAGGGAACCATTATAGATAAAAGAAGAGGTTAGCTGAGATAAAATAAGATTCCAATCCACCAAGATAGGGAAACTTATGAGATATAAACAACTAACCATGATGCAACGATACCAAATCGAAGCTTTGAAAAAAGAGGGCTTAAGTCAAAGAGCCATTGCAAATAACATTTGTGTTCATCACTCAACTATAAGCAGGGAGCTAAAAAGAAACTCTCTTGATAATGATGAATACAATGCTGTTAATGCAACAGTAAGTGTAAGACTGAGGTATCAGTATAAAACAAAGAACAGAAGACTTACAAAGAAGCATACCAGTTATATAAAAAAGTCTATGAAAGAAGGTTGGTCTCCTGAGCAGATAAGTGGACGAATGGCTCTTGAAGATTTAAGACCTGTAAGCCATGAAACGATATACAGATATATCTATCATAATAAACGAAGTGTTGGCAGACTATATTTATACCTTAGACACAAGAACAAGAAGTACACCAAAAGGTCAGCTACCTATCGTAGTCGTGGACAAATAAAGAACCGCATATCTATAGAATTCAGACCATTTGTTGTTGAAGATAAATCCAGCTAAACAAGCAAGAGTTGTTACAGATGCAATGATACATTTACTCAAACCAGTACAAGCTCACACACTTACGATTACAAGTGATAATGGTAAAGAGTTTTCATATCATGAAGAAGTAGCTAAAGTACTTGATACAGATTTCTACTTTGCTAACCCATATCAATCTTGGCAACGAGGGCTTAACGAACACACTAATGGGTTAATTAGAGAATATTTTCCAAAAAAGATGCACTTTATTAACATCACAGATGAGCAAATAGTTGAAGTTCAAAACAAACTAAACAATAGACCAAGAAAGATACTCGGGTACAAAACACCCGCAGAAGTTTTTTTCGATACAATTACTTCATCTTATGTAGCAGTTTAATCAGGTGTTGCACTTACTATTTGAATTGGCGTTTTATCATCTGATATAAGAATGTTGTATTAAGTGGTTTGTTTTTCTGGGGACATTATATTAATCAGTGTAACCTTTTTTTAGTTGTGCTTTTTTTGATAATATCTGTACACTTTGAGTTATATCATCAGATGCTATGTGGTAGTGATCATGTAATTTTTCCAAGGAGTCATCTATTTTTTTGCTTAGAGTTTCGATTAAAGAGCCTATCTGCTGTTCTTGTGATGAATTTAACTCTTTTGCAATCAAACTAAGTTGTGATTGAGATTTAACATAGTCTGATTTAATGATTTCAACTTCTTTTACTAAACTTTTAATAGTTGTATAAAGGTTGTGTAAACCACTATTTTGCGATTCTAAATCATTCATTTTTTTAGATGATAAAATCATTTGTTTCATTATCATTTCACTTTGATCTCTAATTGAGCCCAACTTATTTTCACTTTCATATAAAGAGGTGCTTAAGCTTTCTGTATGTGATTTCAAAGCTACTATCTGTTGCTCAAACGCATTTGTTACGCCTGAAAGTTCTGTGATAGTTTCTTTGACGATAGCTTGAGCAACTGTATCGGCTATTGATTTCATGCTAGTTAAACTATCTTTTAATTCATCCATATCTTCAGAAATATCATGCCTACTATCTACTGCTTTATCCAAAGTTACTTTTATTTGGTTGTAGTGGTCTTGTTCTGCCACTCGTAAGATATCTATATGTTTATGAACAACATTATCAAGTTCTGGTAGCTGTATATTTGTAAAATTATCAAAAGATTTTGTAACACCTTTATGCCAAGAGTCCATCTCATCAAACTTGCCTAAAAATTTGTTTTGATTTGTTTTGATTGCATCTAGAGATTTTATATCTTGTTTAAACTTTTCGCGAACTTCTTCTTGAATATTTCTGTCTTCTTGATGAGATAAAATCATTCTTGTTTCTAACTCAATTATAAACTCTTTTAACTCACTCATTTGAGTAGTTATAATTTTTGAAAATTCATCTTGTGCTCTTGCGCTTTGAGTTTGTTGTGTTTGATGTAAAATATTCATAACTATGTAGAGTAAAAGAGCTACCAACAGCGGTAAAAAAGACTCTCTTAAAAGCAAAATAACATCTGTGATATCAGGGTGAATTATAAAATGAACAACACTACTAATAGCACCTATACCTATCATAAGAGGTGCATAATTTATTTTGTTTGGTTGTTTAAGTATAGATATTTGTCTTAAAAACAGAATCGCCATAAATCCAAAGGCTAGAAGTAAATCACTATCAAACACCGTAAACCCCTTTACTTGAATAAATAAGAGTTATTCTATCATAAATTTTTATAAAACAATATCTAAGATTTCTTTTGGCTTACTTATCACGACATCATGTTCTGATTCTTTAGAAAAACCCCAAGTTACAAACATAGAGCTTATTCCAGCATTTAAGGCACCATCAGTATCTTTGGAACTATCACCAATCATCCATGCTTCATCTGTGTTTTTATCAAAATTATAGTGATTTAAGATTTCATTTATCATCTGTGGGTCAGGCTTTGAAATCTTTACTTTATCAGCACCTATAATAACATCAAACATTTCTTCTACTCCTAAATGCTTTAACATTCTTAAAGCAAAAGGGGTTGGAGCATTTGTAGCTAAAGATATTTTTACTCCTGAGTTTACAAGGTTTTTTAGCATCTCTAAAATTCCATCATAAAGATATGGATTTTGAGTGCATTGAATCCCATAGTGAACTTCAAAAACATCTCTATCTTTTTCATGATAAAGCTCTGTTTCATAAAAAAGTTTTGGCAAGTTTCTTTCACGCATATTTATAGCTTTTACAACAAACTCTTCACTAAGTGGAGCAAGATTATAATGCAAAGCTCTTATATAGTTTACAGATATTGTTATATCTTTTTTTGAGTCTATAAGAGTTCCATCCATATCAAAGATAACAATTTTCATTTAGTAATATCTTCTTTGTCTTCGAGCTGGATTATACATTCTTCTTCGGTAAGGCATAGTTGTATTGTAGTAGGCATCTTCTTCCTCTTTACTTTGAAAAATAGGTGTTATGACTTTAGAAGAACTATTTTTATTTATAGTTTTTTCATCAACATAGGAGCTTGTTTTACTAGATGCCATTAAAGTTATAGGTCCTCTATTGTACTCATCTTCTGTTATCGTAAAACTTCCTTCTAACTCAACTTTACCTATAAATGTTATGTTTACATCTGTCGCATTTATAGTTTTCCATCTAATTTTATAAGACCTTTTATCATTTACTAAAAGGCTTTGTGTATCAAAAACAACTATTTCAGGTTGATTATTTTTTGGAAGTTTTAACTCTGGCAATTCATAAGCAAACAAAAAAAGCGTCATTGAAAAGTACATTATTATCTTTAGCATCTCTTGCTAGCTCATTTTTTTATATATTTGTTCTAGTGCATCTACAAAAAGTTCACTATCATTTGGGCATCTACAGACTCTATACTCTTTAAAACCAAGTGCTTCTGCTATCTCTCTATACTCAATTTTCAGTTCATAATCTGTCTCAGAATTATCTATAGTAAAGGCTAGAGGAAACACAACAACGCCCCTATTTCTAACTGTTTTTAGTTTATCTTCTAGAGATGGTTTTAACCATTCCATAGGCCCTAGCTTCGACTGATAAGCCAAGTGAACTTTGTGAAAGTCCATCTCCTCATCTTGAAGTTTTTGCTTTAAAATTTCTACATGTTTTTCGATATAACGCTGATAAGAATCTCCAGCATCTACAATCTTTTGAGGAAGCCCATGAGCCGAGAATATAATGTCAAAATCTTCATACTTTGTTTCTTGCATCTGCTCTTGAATTCTTTGAATAATTGCTTTGTTATAGTTTTCATTTTCAAAGAAGTGTTTTATCTCTACCAAAATAGCATCTGCACCACTGTCATGATAGTGTTCTTCAAAATCTTCTAATGATGACTTTGTTGTTGTTGTCGAGTATTGTGGATAAAGAGGAATCAAGTATATTTTTTCTATATCTTCTTTGTTGATTTTTTCTATTACTTCACTCGCAAATGGCGGAGTATATCTCATAACAAAATCAACAATAACATCCTTACCAAGTCTTACCTGCAATTTATTAACTAAGTTTTTAGTATGTCCGACTATAGGTGATTTTCCACCTATTTGTTTATATATATCTTGTGATTTTTCACATCTTGTAAAAGTAATCATACCACCTACAAACTTTCTTAAAAGGTCACTTTTCATTGTTAATATGTTTTTATCGGAAAACATGTTTTTTAAAAACATCTCAACTTCATCAAGATTATTTGGTCCACCCATATTTAGTAGTATTACTGCTTCTTTCAACTGTTTTCCTCTTTAACTCTCAAACTAAAACTTCATTAATATTAAATAAAACATTATCATATACTTTATTTTCATCAATACTTAAGATAAAATGAATACCCATAGAAACATCTAATTCATCCAATTTAAAGTATATATTTGAGTTTATATTAAATACTTGTGATTTATCTAGTTCTTTACCTGTTGCCAAACTTTTTGCTATACCATTTAACATAAACTCTTGATTATTAAAATTTGTAAAATTAATATTGATTTGTTGTTCTTTTAATATCACTTCATTAATAAACAATCTTTTATTATGAAACAATCCATCAGAAGTAAATATTTTAATCTTATCTTTTATTATTTCTTTTGTAGTTTCATCTACTAAATTAAGTAAAGTATCTTTATCTGCTTTTGACCTAACGCAAATCCATTTTAGTGAGTCATAAATACTTAATTCATCTTTAACTAAAACTTCTGCATTTCTACAATAATTTATGTGTCGTGAATATCCAGACTGTTCAAGTGGTTCTCTATGATATATATATTTCCATTCTAATTTTTCTAAATTATTTATATCATTATATACTTCAGGATTAGTTGCACTCATATTTCCATTACTAAACCAGATATTATCCATAGATAATATTTTAATAAAATCAAATAGTAAAAAGATAGGAACTGGACAATGTGCATTATCTCTAATTTTATCTTTAGGAATTAAGCCCTCATTCCAATATAAAGTAGGTGTCCTTGCCCCAAAATAGAATCTTGCATACTTATCTACTTTAGAATCGGTATGCTTTATAACATCATCATTTGCAATATCAGTTTTTAAAATATTTAAACTTTTAGTTTTATTTCGACTATAAAGTTTACCACTATTTAAAATTGATACAATATTATGAATATCATTATAATGAAATACAAACTGCGTCCACCACTTTTGATAACCACCTTTATATTTCAATTCTTGTCTAGTTTGAAAATCTTTTAAAAACTCTTCTTTTGTCATGCTACAAAGAACTCTTCTTCTTTATTTATTATTTTTGGTTGCTTAAATGCTAATATTCTCACAGCTACATCTTCATTATCAAGTTGAGTTAATGTGATATATTCAAGTTGAGATAAAAATAACATTACCATATCTGATGATTGAGCTAGTTCTTGAGATAACATATCTTTTTGCAGTACACCACCATTTTTAAGAGTTTGCCAAATATTACTCAACACACTATAAGTTATATAAATTTTAGTCTGCTTAGATGTTATACAAAATACATCTTCTTCACCCATCTGCTCTTGTGTTATTTCTATAGTTAACTTTAATTTTTTATTTGAATATGAATTAATCAGTTGAGAAGACAGTTGCTTTAAATTTGTTATAAATTCAATGCTAGATAAATAAGATGGCTCATTTTTCAACCAACTATCTATCATTTTTTGATTTTTATGTTCTGGAGTAAATTTATCAATCTCAGCTGTATGTATAAATATATCTATCGGTAAATTTTTAAGATATTTATACATTAGTGGTTTCACAACATTTTCCCAGTCTAAACCACCATTTCCACAGCCAAGCATAGGAAATGATACTGATTTTATACCTTGTATTTGATATTGTTCTACAAACTTCTGAAGCCCTAATTCTACATATTCAACTGTTGAAGCATTTCTCCAATTTTCTTTTGTAGGAAAATTCATTACCCACTTATTTGATGTTTTATAAATCTGTAATTTACCTATAGTAAATATACCATTTTCGCAATATTTTTGATAACTATCAAACATATCGGGATAAATTCTCTTAAACTCTTTAGCCAAGCCCTTACCCATAACACCAACAGTATTTACAGTATTTACTAATACTTGTGCATTGGATTCAAATATATTTGTTCTTGTATATATTATCATTCAACTTTCCTCATTCCTACATTCTAACATAATTAATTATTTTCCTTTTTCACTCTCAAGCTTATCTCATAAACAACTTGCTGTAACTCTAACATATCTTCATAGATGCTATAAAGTGTATTTATAAACTTTTTTCCATCTATTATGAGTTTTGGGTCTAGTATTTTATATGTTGCCATACCTTTGTACAGACTAAGATTAGCATCTGGCATCTGTGCATTAAAACCTCTTGGGTATCTTTTATAGCCCTTTTCTATGCACTTGTAACCTTTAGCATCAAGGCTTTGAAGTAACTGTGCTAGACGCTCTCTTCTTTTGTCATCTTTTATATACTCTCGGTAAGCATCTAGCATAGGCTTTTCAAACCATCTAACACCAACTGCTACAAAAAGTTCATCAGGGGAAAAGTGAAGGTAAAAATGTGAACTCTGCATTCTGCTTCCGTTTCCTTGCCAAAAAATCATGCCAATGCGATGTTTTAAAGGCACTTTTATAGCACCCATTCTTCTACTATCTCGATAGATGCGAAAGAGAGATTTGTTTATTTTAGGTGAAAAGTTTATAGTTGGTTCTAGGGCTTGTAGATGTTCACCAAACTCCTCTACAAAAGCTCTTGAAGGATTTAAGATGAACTCTTCATACTCACTTCTATGAGCTTCAAACCACTCTTTGTTGTTGTTTTTACGGATAGACTCTAAAAAGGGAAGAGTTTTTTTACTAAAACCTTTAAAGTCCATTTTTCTTAACCTAAGCTATCTTTCTATTTCTAAACGCTACTAAAACGAAAACAAAAATAATTGCGTAAGTTATAGGAACAAAATCAGGAACAGGAACTGGGTCACCTTTTGCGTAAGAGTGAAGTCCAGCAAGATAATAGTTCACTCCGAAATAAGTCATAATCACTGAAGAGTACGATAAAAGAGAAATAACTGCAAAGTTAAACTCACTATATATAGACTTTATAAACCTTAGATGCACAACAACAGCGTAAACTAAAATCGTTACAAGTGCCCATGTTTCTTTTGGATCCCAACCCCAGTATCTACCCCAAGATTCATTTGCCCAAACACCACCTAAAAAGTTTCCGATGGTAAGTAAAACAAGACCCGCCATCAAGCTCATCTCATTTATAGCATTTAACTCTTTGATTGATAAACCTATATGTTTTTGGTTATTATCTGTCTTAATCATAAATAATAAAATAACGATAAAGCCTAAAAGAGCACCAAGACCTAAGAAACCATAACTAGCAGTAATTACAGCAACATGTATGCTTAACCAGTACGAATTTAAAACAGGAACAATATTTGTAACTTGAGGATCCATCCAGTTTAGATGTGCCACAAATAAAATCAAACCTGTTAAAATAGCAGTAGATGCCATAGTCATAGATGAGCGTTTTGAGAAGATGAAACCTGCTAAAAGTGTTGCCCAACCTATATATATCATAGACTCATAACCATTTGACCAAGGAGCGTGACCAGAGATATACCATCTCAAACCAAGACCAAAAGTATGTGCTGCAAAAAATACAATCAATAAACCTAGAGTTATTTTTGAGTAAATTGCCAAGTTAAACTTTGGTCTTATGATTTTTACAAAACTAAGAACTAAAAGGATGAACCCTAGTAAAAGATAAAAAGGATAAAGTGATTCAAAGATATGCGCTTTGTTGTAAAAAACCTCTGCTTTTATTCTATCTTGAGATGGGTAAACTTGTGCTCCATAAAATTTTTGATATTTCTCTAGTTTTAAAATAGCCTCATTTGCCTCACTCCAATCTCCACTACCCAAAGCTTTATCAATAGCTGTAAAATACTCAACAGCAACACCTCTTAGTCGTTCTCCATCAGCAGAAGTAAAAGTTTGAAGTGCTTCTATGGTTGGGTACCATTTGTTACTTTCATCATTTGGTTTTGGCCAGATTCTCATCAAAGCACCAGTGTAAACAGAGTAAGAAATATTTACTCTTTCATCAATTTTTAAAACAGCTTTATCTAACATATTTCTATATTTTGGCTCTTTCCTAACCGCTTCATCAACAATTTGAGCTAGTTTATAACCTTTCATTTTATCGGGGTTCATAAAAAACTGAGCAAAAGAAGCATACTTAGCATCTTCACTTGTACCGATAAGTTTATTTATATCTTTGTTTTTTGTATAGATGATTTTTATATCGCGATAGGCATCTGGCTTTACCATCATCCCAAGTATAACTTGATTTGAATCTAGTTTATACTTTCCAACACTAATATTTGAACCTCTATAAATTTTTGCTAATATTTCAGTTGAAAGTGTATCCATTGGCTTCATTCTACCGCCACTATCTTGTATTACAAGTTCACCAAATTTTTCAGCATGTGCTTTATCAAAAGAGATAATTGTTTTTATAGTTGGGTTTAAATCATCTGCAAAAGATGGAGAGATGCTAAAGAGTAAAGCAAAAGCCATCAAACTTCCAAGTGCTTTTTCATCAGCCGCTTTTTTAGCTCGTTTTGCTAACTGTGCAAATCTATTTTTCTTAGAAAACAAAGACCAAAGCATACCTAATGCTAAAAGAAAATAACCTATATATGAAGGAAGCGTTCCCGGGTCGTTGTTTACTGAAAGAACTGTTCCTTTTTCATCTCTATCATAAGATGATTGGAAAAATCTAAAACCACGATGCTCCAAAATATTATTCATATAAATTCTATATGGCATCTCTATATTTTGCTCTTTATCTATAAGAACGACTTCACTAGCATAAGATGCTGGACTCATAGACCCAGGGTATCTGTCTAACTCAAAGTCTAAAAGTTTTACTTCAAAAGGAATAGTTAGTTTTTTTGAGCCATATGAAAGATGGACATCAACGCCATTTATCTCATTATGATACTCTTTTGCCATTCTTCCAGATTGTCCATATATAAGAACATCTTGTGAAACATCTCCAACTTTTATATTAAACCTAAGTGCATCTATACCTGGTCTTTGTGCAGACGCATTTGGATTTGAAACGATTTTTCTCTGTGCATGAACATAAAAGTTACGAAGGACAAAACCTCCACCAGCAGTAGAAAACAGCGTTCTAGTTGTAAAAGGCTGCTTTTCATTAGCATCTAAAACACCTTTTGAATTATCATCCATCTTTAAAAATGTAAGTGGCATGTTATGTTTCATAAAAAATTTATCATCTTGAACAAAAACAGATATTGTCATTTTATCAAATGATTTTCCTGAGCCAAAATCTAAAATAAAGTTTTCACTCTCGTAAAACTGACCTTCGATAAGCGTAATTGGCTCACCTTTTCCACTTCCTGTTACCATCATAGATGCCATTGCTTTGCCAGTTTTAGACTCAACTGTTGTTTCAACCGCATCTGGAATATACTCTATCATTTCAACGCTAACTTTTTTACCTTCTATTTCAAGTGAAGCATTTACATTATTTGTAAGTCGTTTTGAAAGGTACAAAGTTTGTTGTGATATCACATGTTTATCTCCCACTTTAGCATCTACTGTAAAGTAAGTATCTGAACTTATCATAGTCGAAGAAGTAGCACCTTCACGAATATGCATAGTTCCCTCATATCCAACATAACGAGTAACCGCAGCACCAATTATAATGATAATAAAAGAGATATGAAAAATAAAAATAGAAGCTTTTTTAAGAGTGTACATTTTATAGTTATATATATTTAACATAAGGTTCATCGTTAAAAACAACATTAATATTTCAAACCATCTAGCATTATAAACATCTGCTTTGGCAGTTATTGTTCCGTAATCATTCTCAATAAATGTTGCATAACCAATAGCAAAAGCAAAGAGTGACATAAGAACTGCCATTGTTTTCATAGATCCAAAAAAAGATAAAAGTTTTTTCATAAATATAGCCTTTAAATAAAAAAGCTATTTTAGTGAAAATAAGCTAATAGAGGCTTAATAATTACAACTCTTCTAAAAATTCTTCTATATATTCAGCTATCTCAGCTATTGCATCTGTTGCTTTTGCGTAATATACTTTAGTAAAATAACTATCATCTATTGCTAGACTTTTTTCTAGGTTATTTAATATTGATTTGTCTGTAAGTTGTGCAAAGTATGTCACATCTAAAACATTTCCACTTGTTCCAATTATTACTATTAATTCACACTCATTTAGTTTTTGAGTAAGTATCTGATATTTTGGTGCCGCTTCTCCAAAAAACACGATATTTGGTCTTAGTTTTGAGCCACACGATGGACAAACAAGAGAAAATGAGTCTTGAGTTTTATAGCCAATATCAAATATCTCATCACAATCTCGACATCTAAGCTCTTTTAAAAAACCATGAAGATGTATAATTTCATCACTTTTCATACCAGCCTTTTCAAACAAATCATCTACATTTTGAGTAAGTACTGCTATATCCTTGGGGTATTTTTGTTTTAACTCTACTATAAGTTGGTGAGCATAGTTTGGTTTTTTATCTTTTATATCTTCTCGTCTTTCATCATAAAACTTTTTTGTACCTTCTTCATTGGTATCTAAGCAACCTGTTGTACAAACATCTTCTATGCGGTGATTTTCCCACAGTCCATCGCTATCTCTAAAAGTAGAGATGCCAGACTCAGCACTTATTCCAGCACCTGATAAAATTAAAACTTTACTCATAAAAAATCCTTTAAACAATATAACTAATTAACTTTAAAATAGATTTAGAATCATTTTCATTTCGATACTTTTAATAATAAAGATAGATAAAAATTAATTTTAATAAATTAATTTTATTTATAGTTAAAAATAGTTAATGTAAGATAAGTAATAGGAAGTATTATGGACAGTTACAAAGAAAAAATAACAATTCTTTATGTTGAAGATGAAAAAGATATTTTAGAAGGTTATGCAAAAGCACTTAGTAGAGTTTCAGACACTCTTTATACTGCTCAAAATGGACTTGAAGGCTTAGAGCTTTTCAAAAAGCATCTACCAAATATAGTTATCACTGATATTAAGATGCCTATTATGGACGGTTTAGAGATGGCAAAAGAAATCAAAAAGATAGATGCAGATGTAAATATAGTCTTTACTACTGCTCATAGCGAAAGTGCTTATCTTTTAGAAGCTATAGAGCTTCATGCAGAAGGGTATTTACTTAAGCCTGTACAAAAAAAATCACTTCAATCTTTAGTGCAAAAACTCTCTAAAAGAATTATGCTAGAAAAAGAAAACAAAGAACAAAGAGATATACTTCAACACATCATAGACTCAGAAAATAGTATGACAGTTATCACTAACACTACTAATGTTTCATTTGCAAGCACCTCTTTTTTAAACTTTTTTTGTGTTTCGGGCATGGATGAATTTCAAAGTAAAATTCATACTTTTTTAGATATATTTAGTGATGAAAATCAAATCATAAACAAAAATAATATTTTAGCAAGTTCACAAAACAACATAGATTTTTATAAATTTATTCAAAAAATTGATGAAACATCAAGAATAGTAAAATTAAAAAATTGTAAAAATAATATTAAATCATTTTTTATAAATATATCCAAAATTAATGATATAAATTATTTGATAAACTTTACTGATATAACAAAATTAAGCCAAGAAAAAGAAGCTACTGAAAAAAAAGTATACAAAGATTCTCTTACGGGTGTAAGTAATAGAGAAAAATTTGAAGAAGTTTTTGAATATGAACTTACTCAATCAAAAAGGTACAATAGAGAATTATCTCTTGCAGTTTTGGATATAGATTATTTTAAAAACTTTAATGATAAGTTTGGTCATCTTGTAGGTGATGAAATATTAACAATGCTCAGTCAAAATATAGAAAAAAACAAAAGAGAAAGCGACTTCTTTGCAAGATGGGGAGGAGAAGAGTTTGTTATACTTTTCACAAGTACGAACTTAGAAATTGCTACAAACCTTACTGAAAATTTTAGAAAAATAATACAAAATATGAAACACAAATCAGCAGGTGAAGTAACAGCTAGTTTTGGACTAAGTTCATACAAAGAAGGTGATACCAAAGAGTCTATATTTAAAAGAGCAGATGACGCACTTTATGAAGCAAAGCATAGTGGTAGAAACTGCTTAAGAAGTATCGTTTGATACTAAAATTAAAATTTGTTTTAGTTTTTATTGTTTTAATATTTTCAATATATTATATAAATACTCTTAATCGTGAAACTCTTATAAAAAATGAACTAAATGAAGCTTTAAAAGTACTCCAAACTAACTTTGACATTACCCTAAACCATAACACAATAGATGTTAATGCCATGGATTATCTTTTCAAACGCAATCCAAAAATTATTGATATAATGTCTAAAGCGACAACGGCTAATGAAGAGCAAAGAGCAAAATTAAGAAAAAATTCTTTACAATTATCTATATATAAAATATGAAGCTATGAAAATGAAAGGTGTTCTTCAGTTTCAGTTCACACTTCCAGATAATACGACATTTTTAAGAATGCACAGAGTTGATAAGTTTGGAGATAATCTTAGCCAAGTTAGATACACTTTAGTTTATACTAACAAAACATACAAGGCAAGTTCTGGGTTTGAACAAGGGAAAACTGCACACTCTTTTAGAAATGTTTTTCCTCTTTTTGATGCAAACAAAAGATATATAGGGTGTTATGAGATATCTTTTAGTTCTAGAGTAATGCAAAATAACTTAACAAATGTAAATAAAATATACTCTCACTTTCTTATAAAAAAAGATATGTATAATACTAAAACATTGAGTAAAAAATATCTACTTTTAGACTATAAACAAAGTATAGAAAATGATGGTTATATGTTTACATCTACACACAATGAAGATAAAATAGATACAGATGACTTAGCAGAATATATAATTAAACCTAATAAAAAATTAATCAAAAAAAATATGAATAATCAGAAAAAATTTGCATATTTTAGTGTATATAAAGATAAAGCACAAATTTTAGCATTTTTACCTATTCAAAGTATAAAAAATAAAAATACATCAGCATATATAGTTTCATATACTGATTCAAAACATATCATAAATATTCTTTTACAATATAAGCTTATTAACTTTTTTTCATTCATTATTTTCTCAATAATACTATTTTTATTGTATAGGATTATAATAACAAAAGTTTATCTTCAAGAAGAAGTAAAGAAACAAACAAATGAACTTATAAAAAAAGATAAAATCATGCAAGAACAATCAAAACTTGCTGCGATGGGAGAGATGGTTGGAGCTATCGCACACCAATGGCGACAACCTTTAAACTCTTTAAATATACATATACAAAACTTAGATGATGATTATGCAGATGGGCTAATAGATGCTGAGTTTTTAGACTCTTTTATACTTAAGCAAACAAAAACAATGAACTTTATGAGTAAAACAATAGATGATTTTAGAAACTTTTTTAGAATAGATAAAATTAAAAAGACATTCAGTGTTAAAGAAGCTATTTTTACTACAATTTCAATTCAATCCGCTCAACTAAATAATTCAAATATAACTATAAAAGTTTTAGGAGAAGATTTTAAATTAACTACTATTGAGAGTGAATTTTTACAAGTTATATTGAACTTAATAACAAATGCCAAAGATGCTTTGATAGAGAAAAAAATAGTTCAAGGAAAAATATTTGTCTTTTTAAACAAAAACAAGATAATTATTAGTGATAATGCAGGTGGAATCGATAAAAAAATAATTGAAAGAATTTTTGAACCATACTTTACAACCAAAGAGCAAGGCAAAGGAACAGGAATGGGACTTTATATGTCAAAAATGATAGTTGAGCAAACAATAGATGGTGTTCTTAGTGCCTCAAACAATAAAGAAGGAGCAGAGTTTACAATAGTGTTTAACTCTCTATCTTAAAAGTAATTTTAAACTCTCCATCTTCTAGTTCCTCTGCTTCATGCGATATAGTAAGTGGGATTCTTTGGTAAAGTGGAAAAGGCTCATGAAAGAAAAAACCTACAAGTCTATCTGTTTTACTTTTTAAAAGACTCAAACCTCTAATGGTATTTACCATAGGTTCTGGTGGCTGACACTCTCTTGCATCAAACTCATAAATAGTAAGTCCATCTTCTTCATAAGATTTAAAGGGCAATGTCACTCCTTCTACTTCAACTAACTTTTTGCTCATAACTTAACCCTTTTTTTGCTGTATATACATAACTATTGTAACTATGGCTCCATTCAAAATATTTTGAAATTTTTTCAAAAGCTTTTAGGACAATAGTATCATGACTATCATGATTATAAATGGTTATAGGAGTGTGATAGTACCTGTTATATGAGTCAATGGGATGCATTAAAACATCTTGCCAAGAGATTTCTATCTTTCCATCGTATGGCTCAAATGGAACAGTAGAAATAATAGTTTTATTTGTAACCTTGCATCTAAAGTGGCAAACGACATAGAACCTATCTATTTTTACAAACTCTAAAAGAGATGTTATATCTTTATGGTTTATTGACATTCATAAAACCCTTAAATAAATTATATTGAACAAAAGCAATTTTTATACCAACCTTAATCAAATATTATATAGAGATTTTTATCTCAAAACATTTTCTTTGGCTTTTTAAAATATTTACAGAGCCATTATGTGCCTCAGCAATCTGCCTACAAAGTGTCAAACCTAAACCATTGCCTTTTACTTTTGTACTTTTAAAAGCTTCAAATAAATCTTGTTCACTCTCTATATCGACGCCTGTGTCATAAATATGAAAAACATGATACTTCTTATCACATTTATAAATAATCTCAATAACACCATCTTCATTATCATCAAGTTCAATAGCATCTATGGCATTTGCGATAAAGTTAGAAAACAGCATCTCTAAAAGGTCTTTATCGGCACTTATTTTAAAATCATCTTGAGGAAAAATAAAAGAGATTTCTTTAGAATAGCCATAATAGCCAATGGACATATCAATAGAATTTTTAAATCACTCCACATAAATGATGACTTTGCAACTTCTACACCCTTACTAAACATAAGCGTTGCTTTTATAATTCTGTCTATGCGATAAACGGACTTTTGTATCTCTTCTACTATTGGGATATTTTCAGGAATAACACGCTTTTTAAGAGTTGAACTAAGCAAAGAAATAGAACCTATAGGATTTCTTATCTCATGGGAAAGATGCGCTGCCATCTGTCCCATTGTCGCAAGGTTTTCTTTTCGTTTTTGTTCAGTTATATCGATAACACTGAACATCATTTTTTCTTTATAATTTGAACTTTTTACAAGATAAGACAAGGAGTTAAACTTTATCTCATAATCATCATCTTTAAACTCTAAAAGTTTTAACAACTCCCACAAATCTCTAGCTTTTGAGTTTTGTAAAAATACAGTATTGTCATGATTTACAATCCAGATTGCATTTGGCAAGAACTCAACAACTTTTTCAACAGTATCTTGTAAATGAGCATAAGAAGCTTTTAGTTCATTAAACTCTTTTTCAACCTTGTAAGTTTGTTCTATTAAAAGGTTTAACTCTTGTGGTGTTACTGCTTGATTTGACATAATTGTCTATACTCCAAAATTAACTAAAATTTTATAAAGAGAATGAGCGTCATCGCTTCCCGCTAACTCTCTTATAGAATGCATCGCAAAAGTAGGAAGCCCAACATCAAGAGTATCAATACCGAGTCTAGTTGCAGTTATTGGACCTATGGTAGAACCACAACCCATATCACTACGAGTTACAAACTCTTGTAAAGGTTCGTCGATAGAGTTTGCCACTTTCATAAACTTTGAAATAGTTTTAGAGTTAGATGCGTATCTTTGATTTGCATTTACTTTTATAACTACACCTTTGTTAATTTTTGGAGCATGATTTGAGTCATGTTTAGATGCATAATTTGGGTGAATAGCATGGGCATTATCACACGAAATCATCAATGAAGTTCTTAACATTTTCATATATTCATCATAGTCGCCAAACATTCGCTTTAGAGTATTTTCTAAAAAACTACCCCCTGCTCCACTTGTAGATTCGCTGCCAACTTCTTCATGGTCACTTGCAATAAAAAGCATAGGTTCAGTTGCATCTACACTACAAATACTTAACATTCCAACATAACAACTAAGAAGATTATCTAATCTTGCACTAGCTATAAAATCATTGTTTAAACCCACATAAGAAGCTTTTTGAGTATCATAAAAACTAAGTTCATTTGCGTAAAGTTCTTTTACATCTAAAATATCCAACTTTGAGAGTTGCCATTTTAAAAACTCCTCAAACTCAAAATCATCATTTGTACTTAAGATAGGACAAATATCTGTTTGTTTATTTACAGTTCTTTCTTTGTTAGCTTTATCATCAAGATGAATCGCTAAAGACGGGATAATTGCGATAGCTTTTTTCACATCGATAAGTGCATCTTTTATTTCATCTTTTGAGTTCAAATATGAAACACGCCCTGCAATAGACAAATCTCTATCAAACCAAGGATTTAAAAGTAAACCTCCATAAGACTCCACTCCAAACTTCACAACTCCATGCTCTTTTATCACAGGATTTGGTTTTAGTTTTACATTCGGTGAATCCGTATGAGTTCCAACCATAGTATAATCACTGGCATCTGGATATGTAAAAGCAATAATACTAGAATCATTACGAGTTACAAAATACTTTTCACCTTTTTAAGTTCCCACTTTTTCTCTTCTAAAAGTTTTATAAACCCAGCATTTTCAAACATCTGTGACATGTTTTTCGTTGCATGAAAAGGAGTAGGAGATGCATCTAAAAATCCTAAAAGTCCTTCGTTAAAATCTTCTTTGTTCATTCTTATACCAATCCTAATTAATTTTCAAGTTGATTTTATCATAATTGGCGGTGCTTTTTTCTGATATAAAAATGCAACTATTGCATCTACAATACAAAAAATACAAAGATACCAACTATAGCCAATATACCCATAGCAGGAGAAATCTCTTTAATTTTACCCTCTATTATGGTTACAAAAGCATATACTAAAGCACCAAGTAGTAAACCATCTGTTATGGAGTATGTTAGTGGCATTCCCATAACTATGAAAAATGTACTATATTTTATGGCTTTATTTTTGTAGTCTATGTTTTTAAGTTCTTCAAACATCATAATACCGATAACAATCAAGATAGGATATATCGCATTTGATGGAATAGATTGAAAAAATGGAAGTAAAAACAAAGGCAGTATAAACAACAAACCTACAAACAATGGCACTAAGTCCAGTTCGTCCACCTTCTTCAACGCCTACAGCACTCTCTATAAATGAAGTTGTGCTAGTTACTCCAGCAAGACCACTAATCATTGTTGAAATTGCATCTGCTTCTATAGTTTTTTGTAGAGGAACTGATTTTTTACCCTCAAAAAGATTTGCTCTCATACCGACACCTACAAGTGTACCAAGAGTATCAAATAAATCAGATACTAAAAATATTAGGATTATTGGGACCATTGATAGTGTCAATGCAGACATGATATCTAACTCAAAAGCGATAGGTGCCATAGATGCTGGCATTGAGAATATCTCTTTTGGAAGTTCTTGTATGCCTAGCATCCAAGCAACAGCAGTTGTTAAAACGATAGAGAGCATAAAAGCACCCTTAAACTTTTTAACTGTAAAAAAGATAGCTAGGACTAAACCAAGTAGAGCAAGTAAAACTTGAGCATCGTAAAGATTTCCAAGTGTTACAAGCGTTGCTGTAGAATCTACAATAATTTTAGTTTGTTCAAGCCCAATAAAAGCAATAAAAGCACCAATACCAGCTATTACAGCCCTTTTTATATCCATAGGTATAGTCTCTATTAGCCACCTACGAATAGGTGTGACACTTATGATAATATATAAAATACCTGAGATAAAGACTACACCTAAAGCACTCTGCCATGGGATACCCATACCTTGTACAAGTCCAAAACTAAAGTAAGCATTCAAACCCATTCCCACACTCATCGCTATTGGTGTATTTGAGTAAAAACCATTTAATATAGACGCAAAGATAGTCATAAATATAGTTGCTGTTACGAGAGCATCATAAGGCATACCTGAAGCACTAAGTATAGAAGCATTTACTGGTATGATATATAACATTGCCATAAAAGTAGTTGTTCCTGCTGTTATCTCTGTTTTAATATCAGTATTATTCTCTTTTAGTTTAAATAGGTTCATAATTATGCTCCTTTTGAACAAGTTGGTATAAAGTGAAATTCTCTACCATCAAAAAGTCCTTTATCGCTTAGTTTAATTTCTGGAATAACTAAAAGTGCCATAAATGAAAGTGTCATAAATGGTGCAGATAGAGTTGAACCAAGAGAGTTTTTTACAAATGAATCAAGTTCTTCATACTTTTTAGCAACTTCAAATGCATCATGATTGCTCATAATTCCAGCTATTTCAAGTCCAAGATGCATACTTTCATCACCATTAACAATACTAATCCCACCCTTTGATGCCACAAGTAAATTAACTGCTTTAGACATCTCTTCCTCACTACACCCAACAACTATGATATTATGAGAATCATGGGCAACAGATGAAGCAATGGCACCTTTTTTAAAATCAAATCCATTCACAAAGCCAATAGCTGGTGTGCTCACTTCATAACGATTTATGACTGCTATCTTTAATATATCTTCATCAATATCTACATTAAAATTTCCATATTCATGCGTATGATACTTTTTCTCTTTTGTAAATAGTTCATGGTCTATAACTTGAATAACCTCTATCTCATCACACCCAGATTCAAATATGAAATCTGTAGCTTTAGATTTTTGTGCATGAAAATTATTTATAGGTTCGACTCTAATGGAATCTATAAGAGTTTTTGAGTTTTCATATACAACTTCACCATTAATATAAGTTCGCACAACTTCAAAACTCTCCAAATCCTTTACCTCTATAAAATCAGCATTTTTTCCAATTTCCAAGCCTCCAATATCTAGCTTATAATGTTCTTTTGGGTTAATACAAGCAATTTTTAAAACATCGAAGAGGTCATAACCATGTGCTATGCTTCGCACGACTAATGAGTTTATATGCCCATCTAAGAGATCATTTGGATGTTTATCATCTGAACAAAACATCAGTCTATTAGAGTAAGATTTTATAAGTGGAGATAAAGCCTCATAATTTTTTGCAGCAGAACCCTCTCGTATAAGTATTTTCATTCCAAGCGAGAGTTTTTCTTTAGCTTCATCATAACTACTAGCTTCATGATCTGTAGATATACCAGCATCTATATACTTTTTCAAATCATCACCACTTAAAAAAGGAGCATGACCATCTATAGGAATATTCAACTCTTTTGCTGCTTTGATTTTTGCCATTATCTCTGGCTCATTCTTTACAACACTTGGGAATGCCATAACCTCTGCTAAATGATTTAATTTTGGATTTTTAAGTAATTGCTTAACTGAAGTTATATCGAGTGTAGCACCACTAGTTTCAAAAAGAGTAGCAGGCACGCATGGAGATACACCAAAATTGAAGTGAAAGTTTACATTATTAGCATTTTGGAGCATAAACTCAACACCCTCAATACCCAATACATTTGCAATCTCATGTGGATCTGAGACAGTTCCAACAGTTCCATGTCTAACAGCAAGTCTTGCGAATTCAGATGGAATTAGCATTGAACTTTCTATATGAATATGAGCGTCAATAAATCCAGGGAGTATAAAAGTTGAAAAGGATTCTTTGACTTTAGTGACTGAAACAATTTTTGTATTTTCTATCTCAACACAAGCCGGAAAAATAATTCGACTATTTATATCTATATAATTAGCTTTTATTATCATTTTTGTTTTATCCTAATCATATGTAAAGTATTTTTATTAGCTTGCATCAACTATAGTTACCTTAAAATATCCACAGCCTCATTACCCTCTAAAGCCATTATAATATTAGTATCTACTCTTATGGCTGATTCTATTACAACATTTTGAAGTTTTGAGATTATTGTTAGTTTGAGAGGTCTTCTACCTGGATTTTGTCTTATGAGTCTATATAAATCATCTAAAACATTTGTATCACTGTCTAACTTTACAGCCAAGTTTATTGCTTCAGGAGGGGCTTCTCTTACCTCTGTTTTTACTTTTTTACACTCTTTTTTTGCATCTCTGAGTGTCATAATTTTAGTAACACCTATGCGTGTAAACATCTCGGTATGAGTGATTTTAACTTTAAAAGCAACAGGTTCATCAAGGTTCATCTCTCTTAGTTGTTCCAACTTATCGCTAAAAAGCATTATCTCTATGTTCCCATGAAAGTCCATCAGGTTTACTATGCCAAACTGATTTCCTTTTTTAGAAATCTTATTTTGAATATCTTCAACTTTCCCTATAAATATAGCAAAAGAGCCATCTTTAATGGTTTCTAGTTCTGAAGAAAGAGAGTAGTTTAGCTCATCAAGTTTTTCTCTATACTCATCAAGAGGATGTCCTGAAACATAAAATCCTAAAGTGTCTTTTTCAAACTCTAAAATTTCTTTTAACTCATACTCATCTGAGTTAACAAGAGAGAGTTTTACAGTAGTTATTTCCTCATCATCTCCAAACAAACTTCCAACTGCATTCTTTTTAGCAGTAGATGCGTCTTTAGCTGTATCTACTATGAGTTCTAATTGGTCAAGAAGTGCTTTTCTCGAAAATCCGAATCTATCAAAGCCACCTGATTTTATACTTGATTCTATAAAGCGCTTATTTACTTTTGATGGGTCTATTCTATTTACAAAGTTCTCCATTGAAGTGAACTCTCCATCTTCTTCTCGAGTTTGAATAATGGACTCAACAGCCGAACCACCGACTCCTTTAATCGCGCCCAAACCAAATAAAATAATCTCTTTATCATTTTTTGTAATAGCTGAAAACTCTAAATAAGAATCATTAACATCAGGAGGAGAAAGTTCTATGCCCATTCTCTTAACTTCATCAATATAGCGAACTACTTTGTCCATATTATCTTTATCAGATGTCAAAAGTGCTGCCATAAACTCATTTGGATAGTAAGTTTTTAACCATGCCGTTTGAAAAGTAACCATAGCATAAGCTGCTGAGTGAGATTTATTAAAACCATATCCTGCAAACTTTTCAATAAGGTCAAAAAGCTTAGATGCCTCATCGTAGGGGTGTCCTTGTTTTGCAGCACCTTCACTAAACTCTGCATTATATGTTGCCATATCTTTTTTCTTACCCATAGCACGACGGATAATATCTGAATATCCAAGGCTAAATCCACCAACATTTTGAACAATTTGCATAACTTGTTCTTGGTAAACAATGACCCCATAAGTATTTTTAAGAATGGGTTCCATAATATCAAAAGTATATTCAATTTTCTCACGACCATGTTTACGCTCAACAAAACTATCAAGCATCCCAGACTCCATAGGACCAGGTCTATAAAGTGCAAGTACGGCAATTAAATCCTCAAAACTATCAGGTTTAAGTCGTTTGTTCAAATCTTGCATACCAGAAGACTCTATTTGAAACATTCCTACTGTATCTCCACCACGAATAACTTCATATACTTTTTCATCATTTTCATCTATTTTATGCCAGTCTACCGTTTTGTCATATCTTCTTTTTATAAGTTTTTTTGCATTGTCTATTACATCAAGAGTTTTTAAACCAAGAAAGTCAAACTTGATTAAATCAACATCTTCAAGATAATTTAGTGAATACTGAGTAACAAAAGTATCTTCTCCTGAAGGTTTATAAATAGGTGTTTTTTTCCATAATTCTTCATTTGAAATAACAACACCAGCAGCATGAATTCCTGCATTTCTTTTTAAACCTTCAAGCTTTTTAGCAAACTCCCAAACTCTCGCGGCATTTGCATCTTCTTTTAAGAGTTCTTGTATCTTAGGCTCTTTTTGAAAAGCTCCATCTATAAACTCACCTTTTTTCATCTTTCCATTTAAAGTTATTCCAAGCTCATCAGGAATAAGTTTTGCCATTTTATCGGCTTGAGAAAGTGGCATATCTAAAACTCTTGCAACATCTCGTAAAACCCCTTTTGCTAAGAGTGAACCAAAGGTTATGATTTGAGCTACTTGATTTCTACCATATTTTTGTACAACATAATCTATTACTTCCCCTCGTCTAGCCTGCATAAAGTCCATGTCAATATCTGGCATCGATACTCGTTCAGGATTTAAAAAACGCTCAAAAAGTAAGTCATACTTCATAGGGTCTATATCAGTTATGTCTAATGAATATGCTACTAAACTACCAGCCGCTGAACCACGCCCTGGACCAACAGCGATGCCTTTTTCTTTTGCCACCTTTACAAAATCCCAAACAATAAGCATATAGCCAGGGAATTTCATAGAGTTTATAATCTCCATTTCAAACTCTAAGCGTTCTCTATACTCTTCGTGTTTTTCCTCTGCTACATGCTTTAGTCGTTCTTCTAACCCAACCTTGCATCTATAAGTAAAATACTCCGCGTCATTTTTATCTATGGCACTAAACCAAAGCTTTTTTTCTTCTTGTGAGGCATCTGGACTTAACGGTTCATCATCTGTGTGATTTATTTCTAAGCCATCCTTCGTAGCATACTCTGGAGTAAATTTAAAATTTGGAGGAATCGGGTCACCTAACTTTAGCTCTAAGTTACATTTTTCAACTATCTCCTGAGTGTTTGCTATGGCTTCAGGAATATCTGCAAAAATTCTAGCCATTTGCTCAGGTGATTTTAAGTAAAACTCATGAACAGAATGACGCATACGATTTGGGTCATCATATAGTTTATTCATACCTATACACATAAATGCTTCATGATACTGTGCATCGCCTGGAAAAGTGTAATGCGTATCATTTGTAGCTATTATTTTAATATTTGTTTCTTGTGCGATTTTCAAAATATTGTTATCAATAAAAAGTTGGTCACCAATACCATGACGCATAAGTTCAAGGTAAAAATCATCTCCAAAAATCTCTTTATATTCTAATGCAACAGCTTTTGCTCCATCATAACCTAAGGCTCCATTTCTTACATTTTTTTCATTTGCAAGGTTTAGATGCCAGTTTACCTCACCTTGAAGACAAGCAGAAGTACAAATCAAACCCTCACTGTGAAGTGCTAACTCTTTTTTATTTATACGAGGAAAGTAGTACATTCCTTCTATATAAGCCTTTGAAGAGAGATACATAAGGTTTTCATAACCCTTTTGATTTTTAGCAAAAAGACAAATATGAAAACGCTGTCTTGTACTTTTGTCGTTTAGAGTTTCCCCGTTATGTATGTAACCTTCCATGCCTATGATAGGCTTTATTCCAGCTGCTTTCATCTGCTGATAAAAGTCTATGGCACCAAACATATTTCCATGGTCAGTCATAGCAACAGAAGTCATTCCAAGCTCTTTTAGGCGTGGTACTAAGTTTGAAAGTTTGTTCGCTCCATCAAGAAGAGAATACTCTGTGTGTAGATGCAAATGTGTGAAAGGTTGTACGCTCATAATAAAAGCCTAATGTATGTGAATTATTAAAAAGATTATAGTGGATTTGTCTTAATATGGAATGAGTTTTAAAATTAGCTACAACTTACCTCTAAATGTTTGGTCTAAAATTGAGGCTTTTAAAGCTACTAAATTTTTCATCTTTTCTTTTTGAGATAGCATCTAGTTATGTTAGGCTTAATGAAAATACAGGGGTCTAAATAATCATTTTTTCTTACAACTGACTAGATAATCATCAACCATTTTCAACTTCAAACTTTTAGTAAATCCATTATGTATTTTAAGTAGCTTTTTCATCGGAGAAAATACTCTACCATCTATAGCATTTGTTGTAAGGTAAATTTGTTCTCAAACTTTTATAAGCTGATACAAGTTTTTGATGAGTAAATGATTCTTTTATAGCATACTTTCAAGTACTTTTTAGACCCCTGTATTTTTCATTAAGCCGTTTTTTTTTGTTAAGAGCTAATTTGCTTGGGTTTTTAGAGGTGCCCTCAAAAGTAGCAATTCATTACTTTAAGAACAGTTTAAAAAAAAATTATAACTTTTTATATTACTTTAATATTAATTTATGCTTAACTTTGTAATAATTGAAATAACTTAAATGTCAATATATATTTATTACAATAATTAGAATATTAATATTTAAAAATACATTATTTGTGAAATATCACCAATAGTTAAAGGTAAAGTATGGAATATTTTGATTTTGGAATCAATCTGGCTTTTTTACTTATAATAGTTAGTACTTTGGCAAGTGTTATCTATGGAGTAATAAATTGGAATAAAGATGGATATGTAAAACCACCTGCTCATGTTAAAGAGTGGAACAAGACTGAAAAAAACATAGAGGATGAACTGTAATGGGTGCTTTTGAAAATATAATTATCATTCTATACTTAGCAGTTTTGGGTTACTTAGGCTTTAAAGGTTATAAAGATACTAAAAATTCTACTGATTATCTTATAGCTGGACGAGATACACATCCTTTTATTATGGCTCTTAGTTATGGAGCTACTTTTATCTCAACGGCAGCTATTGTTGGTTTTGGTGGAGTTGCAGCTTGGCTTGGTAACTCACTACTTTGGCTTACTGTTTTTAATATCTTTGTAGGTATTTTTATCGCTTTTGTATTTTTAGGAAATCCTACTAGAAAAATGGGGTATCGTTTAAATGCACACACTTTTCCAGAGTTACTTGCAAAAAGATTTGACTCTAAATTTATCCAAATCTTTGGAGCCGTAATCATTTTACTTTTTATGCCTCTTTACGCAACAGCGGTTCTTATTGGTGGAACACAATTTATAGCACTTTATTTTGGAGCAGATTATCATCTATCTCTTTTAGTATTTTCTGTAATCATAACAGCTTATGTAATTGCAGGTGGTCTTAAAGGAGTTATGCTCACAGATGCTCTTCAAGGAACCATAATGTTTGTAGCGATGGTAATTTTAATGGTCGTTACTTTTGACTCACTTGGTGGAGTAACTGCTGCTTTTACAAAACTAGAGCATGTTTGGCAAGCAACAGTTATAGACCCTCTCGCACAAATTAGTATAAAAACTTTAAAACCTGGTTCACCTGATTTTATGATGAAATTATCCCTTCTTTGGGGATTTGAAGGTTGGAATTCTATGCCTGTGTTTATGAGTAAGGGTTGGTTATTTGTTATCACAACTATTACTATGGGTGTTGGTATTGGTGTTCTTGCTCAGCCACAACTTATTGTAAGATTTATGACTGTTAAGAGTAAACAAGAGCTAAATCGTGCAGTTCTTATTGGCTCGTTATTTATAGTTGCTATGACTGGAATTATTTTTATTGTTGGTGCGCTTTCAAATGCTTGGTATTATGAGTTTAACGAAGGTAAAAATGCACTTCAAAGTGCTGGTTCTATTGGTAAGGTTATACCTCACTTTATAAACACTGCGATGCCAAAATGGTTCGCTTTTATCTTTTTGTTTGCTCTTGTATCTGCAGCTATGAGTACACTTTCTTCTCAGTTTCACACCATGGGAACAGCAGTCGGTCGTGACCTTTTTGAACAACTAAGCTCTAAAAATCACAACTCCATAACTGTTACAAGATTAGGCGTAGTTGTGATGATTATCTTCTCGGTAAGTCTTGCTTATGCCTTTGATGATCAACCAGCAATTATTGCCCGTTCTACTGCTATATTTTTTGCTCTTTGTGCTAGTGTATTTTTACCTAGTTTTGTCGGTGGCTTATTTTGGAGAGGAATGACAAAAGCAGGAGCTATTAGCTCTATGTTAGTTGGTTTATCAGTTTCAAGTTTTTGGCTTCTGTTTGTTCACTTTAAAGAAGCAAAATCTCTAGGAGTTAGTAAAGCTATTTTTGGTAAAGATTCACTCTTAAGCGGAGATATTATCTTTGTAGATGCTTTAATAATTGCCTTACCTCTATCTATATTAACCGCAATTATAGTGTCATTAATGACTAAAAAATTAAATAAAGCACATCTAGAGAAGTGCTTTAACGACTAAAAAAAGGAAAATAGATGAAAAAAATTAGTTTGGTATTAGCAACTCTTTTAACTGCTAGTGTAAGTTTGTCAGCAGATACAATAAAAGAAGCTTTTGAAAATGGAAAAGCAAGTGGTGAGTTAAAAGCTTTTTATATAAACCGTTCGTATGATTGGGGAAGTGGTTTTGGTAAAAACCCTTCTCAATATACTAGAGATGGACTATCAGTTGGTGGGCATCTAGGCTACAAAACTGGTAAATATTATGGTTTTGATGCCGGTGCTACTTTTTATACTACAAACAAAGTAGATAAGAAGTCTGAAAATGCTTATGAAAATGACAATACTCTCTTTGGTCAAGATGGTGGAGGTTATAGTGTACTAGGTGAAGCTTACATCGGTTACACAGCAGGAAAAACTTCTGTAAAGTTTGGACAGTTAAGTATCAACACTCCCTTTGCTGCTCCAAATAACTTTAGAATGTTACCAAATACTTTTGAAGGTCTAGTTATCAAAAACAATGACATTAAATCTCTTGGTTTTGAGTTAGGTCACATAAATAAAATCCAAACAAATGGATTTGCTAATTCTGTTCCTGTTGCAAACGGTGTACTAAATCCGAATAGTTCACTTACAAGATTAAGCCTTATTTACGGTTTTGGTCCAGGGTACAAAGTAGGAGAATTTGCAAAAATTAGTGATGTTTATTTAGGAACTACTAGTACAAAAAGCACTATGGGTATGACTTATGCAAACATAAACTACACAGGTGTTAAAGGTTTAACTATCTCTATTTGGGATCAATATATTCATGATATTATGAATATAGTAATGGCAAAAGTTACTTATAAAACTAAACTTGGAAGTGTAAAAACTTTTGCATCTGCTTTTTACACAAAACAAAATAGCGCTGGAGACAACCTTTTAGGAAAATCTTTTGCTGTTGGTGGAGTTGATAAAGATGTAGATTCAACACAATACGGAGCGATGTTTAAAGCTGGTCTTTCAAATGGTTTAGGTATTGATTTAAGATATGTAAACACTCCTGCAAATGAAGGTAAAGTTTTAGATGGAGCAATCATAAATGCTCTAGGTGGGGCAAATCCTTTCATTATTTCTCAAGGGGCTTTACATGCCAACTTAGGAGATACAGCTTCTTATATGATAGGAGTTGATTATCAGCTAAAACAACTTACAGGTTTAGACTTATTAGCAATGGTAAAGTATTTTCAATATGACATCGGCAAATATAATGGTTATCAAAGTGGATATTCTTGGCAAACTAAAGAAGTAGATTTAGACTTTATATATAAAGTAACTAAAAACTTCAAACTAAGAGCAAGAGCAAACTTTCCAAAAAGTTGGGTAGATACAGGTGCATCAAAAACAATGAACTTTACTGAATATCGTTTAATTGCATATTACAGCTTCTAATATTAACATTTTACAATAATTGTATAAATTTACTTTAATTTAAGCATAATTTATACAATTATTATGTAAATTAACACAAATATATCTTTTATAGATAAATAATTATAAATGGGAAGATTTATGAAACAAACATTAATGGGAAATGATGCAATTGCTTGGGGAATTGTTCATGCAAATATTGATATGGTTAGTGGCTATCCAGGAACTCCATCTAGTGAGATTCTAACTGAAGTACAAAAAATCAAACACAAACTCAACTTAGACATATATGCAGAGTGGGGAACAAATGAAAAAGTTGGTTTTGAAGTAGCTTACGCAGGTGCAATAGCTGGAAAAAGAACCTGTGCCACAATGAAGCAAGTTGGGCTAAATGTAGCTAGTGATCCACTTATGAGTGCTTCATACATTGGAAATCTTGGTGGTTTTTTACTTATTGCTGCTGATGACCCAGGTTTTCACTCTTCACAAACAGAACAAGATTCTCGTGTATTTGCAAAATTTGCACGCATACCTGTTTTAGACCCAGCAACTCCGCAAGATGCTTATGACTTAACAAAATATGGTATTGAACTATCAGAAAAATTTCAAATTCCTGTTATGCTTCGCCCTGTTATGCGTGTATGTCATGCTCGTGAAATTATAGAAATGGATGATGAAACAAACTTTAAACCAAACAAGGGTGAATTTAAACGAAATATTCCTCGTTGGGGTGCGGTACCTAGAAAAGACAGATTTCCACAAGGTAAAGAACAATTAAATCGCATCGAAGTTATCAAAGAGTATAACTGGGACCATCTTTTAAAATCTGAATTTGATAAATGTGAAGATAAAAAAACTTTAATTATCACAAGTGGAACTGGTTACGGTTTTGTACTAGAAACACTAAGCGACCTTAATCTAGAAGCTGATGTTGTAAAAGTTCTTATGCCATATCCTCTTCCTGTTGAGCAAATGAGAGATAGATTTAAGTCTTATGATAAAGTTTTAGTTGTTGAAGAGCCTTATCCATGTGTTGAAGAACAAATTGCTTCACCTAATGTATATGGTAAAAATACAAACTCGATTCACCAAATAGATGAAATGACTAAAGAAGGAATTTTAAAAGCATTCCAAAATATTGGTTTTTATGATGGTGACAATATCTATGCTACTCCACCTTCACTAGATTTTGAAGTAGAAGCAAGACCTCCAGCACTGTGTCCCGGCTGTCCACATCGTGATGTTTACTATGCAATTACCAAAGTTTTTAAAAAGAAAAAGTCAATCTATCCATCTGATATAGGCTGTTATACACTAGCCCTTGCTCAAGGTGCAATAGATAGTATTCTTTGTATGGGTGCCAGTATTTCTATGGCAAGTGGTTTTTCTATTAGTGACCCAGAAAAAACTGTTGTTGCAACCATAGGAGATGGAACATTCTTTCATTCAGGAATACCTCCACTTATAAATGCTGTATATCAAAACCACAAATTTGTTCTTGTCATACTCGATAACTCAACCATCGCAATGACAGGTCGTCAAACTACACCAGCAAGAGCCAACAAAGAAATCGACATTAAAAAAATCGTTGAAGGTATGGGAATAGATTGTCTTGAACATCATTACTCTTATGAGATGAATGATAATATTGAGTTTTTTAGAAAAGTTAAAGAAGTTCATAAAGACGCTACTGGTCCTACTGTTGTAATAGTAAGAGAGTTCTGTGTATTAGATAGAGAAAGAGTTAATGATTTTATACCAAATATTTTTGCTAAAGTAGATGCTGACCTTTGTGTAGCATGTGACCAATGTACAACTGTATATAAATGTCCTCCTATGAAATACAATGATGATGGTGTTATAGAGATAGACCCTTTCCTGTGTGCAGGTTGTGGTGGTTGTTTGGATATCGTATGTCCAACAGATGCCTTTGTTCAAGATTTTGACTATTAAAAAGAGGTAACTAAGATGAAGTATCAAGTTGTAATAGCAGGTTTTGGTGGTCAAGGCGTTGTATTTTTAGTAAAAGTTTTAGCTATCTGTGCTAGTAATCGTGGAGAAGCATTTTTAGGAACTGAAAACCATGGAATGAGTCAAAGAGGCGGTGCTGTTTCTTGTGACATTAAAATAGGTGGTTTTACTAACCCTGTTATTGATAAAAATCAAGCTGATTTAATGATATCTTTAGAGAAAAATGAAGGTCTTAGAAATGTAGCATTTTTAAAACTAACTGGAACAATGGTTACAAATGCAAGAGTTAAAGATGAGTACCCTACTCTTCCTTTTGCTGGATTTGCAAAGGTAGATGCATTTGATAAGGCTGAAAAAGGAGAGTTCCCTATTCAAGGTTTAAATGTTTATATGCTAGGTATTGCACTAATGACAGATAAAACTTTCCCCTTTAGCATCCAAGAAGTAAAAGATGCTATAACTCAAATGAATGCTAAAGTAGCCGAGCAAAATATAAAAATATTAAATCAAGCGATGGAAGATGCAAAGGAGCTTTAATGCTATGGAATGAAATTGAAGGTGCTCCAAGAGAAAAAATTGAAGAAGTTCAACTTGCAAGACTTCAAGAAACTCTCAAAAGAGTTTATGAACTAACCTCTTTTTATAAAGAAAAATTTGATGAACTTGAACTTACACCTAGTGATATTACAAGCCTAAAAGATATAGAAAAATTACCATTTACAAAAAAACAAGATTTACGAAATCACTACCCATTTGGGCTTTTCACAGTTCCAATGAGTGAAGTAGTAAGAATTCATAGTTCAAGTGGAACAACAGGTAAACCAACTGTTGTAGGTTATACAAAACATGATATGGATGTTTGGAATGAAGTAATGGCAAGAGTTTTTACAATGGCTGGAGCAACTGCTGATGATGTTGTTCATAATGCTTATGGGTATGGACTCTTTACCGGTGGATTAGGTTTTCATAATGGTGCTGAAACTATCGGGGCTACAACTGTTCCTGTAAGTAGTGGTTTTACGGATAGACAAATTTTACTTATGAAAGATTTTAATGCGACTATATTAGCTGCAACTCCATCTTTTGCACTTCATATGTATGAAGCGGCTAAAAAAACAGGTAATGATTATCTTAAAGACTTCAAACTAAAAGCTGGAGTCTTTGGAGCTGAGCCTACAAGTGATGGACTTAAAGAAGAAGTGAGTCGCGTTTGGGGGATTGACTATCACGAAGTTTATGGACTAAGTGAGATAATCGGACCAGGGGTTAGTTCAAGCTGTAAACATTCTAAACTTTTACATATAAATGAAGACCATTTTTATCCTGAGATTGTTGATCATAAAACAGGCGAAGTTTTAGCCGATGGAGAAAGAGGTGAGTTAGTTATAACTTCTCTTACAAAACAAGCTCTTCCTATCATTAGATATCGTACTGGGGACATAACTTCTCTTCATCGCTCCCCATGTGAATGTGGAAGAACTTTGGTGCGTATGGAGTCTATCGTTGGTCGTGTAGATGATATGATAATTGTAAATGGTGTAAATGTTTACCCTTCTCAAGTTGAACATGTCATAGCAAATGCAGAAGGTGTAACTCTAAACTATCAAATCATTGCCGATAAAAAAGGGCATCTTGATAAGATAGATATTTTAGTAGAAGTTAGTGAGGATGTTATGAGTGACTCAATCCCTGAAATGGAAAAAATAAAAAAAGATATTCAACAATCACTTGCAAACAACTTATATATAAACGCAAATGTCAAACTTGTAGAGCCTCGAACTATCGAGAGAAGCATGGGTAAAGCCGTTAGAGTCATAGATAAAAGGGTATAAAATGTCAAACATCATAAAACAACTATCTATCTTTGTAGAAAATAAAAAAGGTGAGTTAAGTGATATAAACTACACTCTTAGCATCCAATAATATATCAATTCATTCGATTAACCTTTCAGATGCCAGTGATTTTGGTATACTTAGGCTAATCGTAGATGACAATGAAAAAGCAAAAACAGTTTTAGAAAAAGAAGGATTTTCTTCTCGATTTACTGATGTTTTTGCAGTTGAAATAAGTGACCATGTTGGTAGTTTCAATAGTGTTATAAAGGCACTTGCAAAAGAAAACATAAACATAGAATATACTTACACTTTGTCAAATGCCAAAATCGGTGCGTTTATCTTTAAAGTTATAGACAAAGAGCTAAAACACGCGATAAAAACACTTCAAAACAATGGTGTAAATCTACTTAGCGAGGTATAATGGATACTAAAGAAATTGATAAAGAAGAGATAGACTTTTTAAAGTATATTGGTGGTGAAGTCCTTGATTTAGGTGATGGTTACGCTCAACTTGGTTTTGATGTAAAACAACATCATAAACAGCACTTTGGTGTAGTTCATGGTGGTGCTATCGCTACTTTAGCTGACCACTGTGGTTGGTATGCTGCTGTTTCTGCTTTAGAAAAAGAACAAACGGCTGTTACTATTGAACTTAAAATAAACTACTTGAAACCTGCAAGAGAACAAGTTCTAACTGCTGAGGCAAGAGTTGTAAACAAGAGTAAGAGAACTGTTTTTACAACTATCGAACTCTTTGCTAAAGATACAATGGTAGCGTACTGTACTGCTACTTATCATATCTTAGTAAAGAAAGACTAGATGCTAAATAACAGAGAGATAAGCCAAAGGTTTGAAGTTCAAGTAAACACTCTTTATAATTGGCAAAAAAGTAAACCAGATCTTTACTCCTACCTAAAACATGCAGACTACAACAAAGAGAGAAACCAAGAGATAAACTTACTTCTTGATTATTATGCTAAAACTATGTCAAAAAATTTTAGTGTTGAAGAAATTCACTACATTATAAACTCAGACATTAACCCTCACACAATCAAAGAAATAGATGATTTTCATAAAATTTTCATAACTCTTGAATCAAAAAATTTATCTATAAAAAGTGACTTTTTACTTAGCATCTATGATAAATTTCATACGATGAATATTATAGAAAAATATATCTTTTATAAAAAAGTTTACCGCATTAGAGAAAAAGAGAGTTCTTACTCAAAAGATAAAATAGAACTCTATTTTGATAAATTTCTAGCATAAAATTAGCACTTTTTTGATATAATTGCGAATAAATAATCATAAGGAGCTAAACAGATGAATATAGTAACAGGTTCTTCAACGGCACTAATTACTCCGTTTAAAAATGGAAAACTAGATGAGCAGTCTTATGCTGCTTTAATTACAAGACAAATAAACAACGGTATGGATGCAGTATGTCCAGTTGGAACGACGGGTGAGAGTGCAACTCTTACAAGTGATGAAGATATCAGATGTATGGAAATTGCAGTTGAAGTTTGTAAAGGTACAAATACTAAAGTATTAGCAGGTGCTGGTAGTAACTCAACAGCAGAAGCAGTAACTATGGCAAAGCGTGCTCAAAAATGTGGTGTAGATGCTATATTTTCAGTGAGTCCTTACTATGTTAAACCATCTCAAGAAGGTCTTTACCAACACTATAAAACCATAGCAGATTCAGTTTCTGACTTACCTTTTATGCTTTATAATGTACCAGGAAGAACAAGTATAGATATATCAGCAGATACAACTATCCGTCTTTTTAATGATGTGAAAAATATCTATGGTGTAAAAGAAGCAACAGGTTCACTAGAGCGTACAGTTGAGCTTCTTTCTCGTTGTCCTGAGCTTAAAGTATTTTCTGGAGATGATGCTATTGACTTTCCTATTTTAGCAAATGGTGGAGCTGGAATCACTTCGGTAACATCAAATCTTATGCCTGATTTAAAAAGTGAGTTAGTAAGACTTGCACTGGCTGGAGATTTTGCAGGAGCAAAAGCGATTAACGATAAACTATATCCTCTTAACTCTGTAATGTTTTGTGAATCAAACCCTGTTCCTATAAAAGCAGCTATGTATATAGCAGGTCTAATAGATACACTAGAATACAGACTTCCTCTTGTACCTCCAAGTGTACAAAATATGAAAAAAAATAGAAGAAGTTATGAAAAATTATGACATCAAAGGACTTTAAGAATGGCTGAAAAAACAATGACTGGAAAAGTTTTATTTATTAGTGGTGGAACTCGTGGTATCGGTAAAGCTATGGTTTATGCCTTTGCAGCAAAAGGCTGTGATGTTGCGTTTACTTACGCTTCAAACGCAGAGATAGCAAGTGAAATAATTGAAGATATCCAGAGTAAATATGGCATAAAATCAAAAGCATATAAGCTAGATATTTTAGAACCTTTAACTTATAAAGATGTTTACAAAGAATTTGATGAAGATTTTGATAGATTAGACTTTTTCATTTCAAATGCTATTATTTCTGGTCGTTCTGTTGTTGGTGGTTTTGCTCCATTTATGCGTCTTAAACCAAAAGGTTTGACAAATATCTATACAGCAACTGTTAGTGCCTTTGTTGTTGGCGCACAAGAAGCTGCAAAAAGAATGGAGTTAACTGGTGGTGGTTCTATAATCTCTATGAGTTCAACTGGTAACCTTGTTTATACTCCAAACTATTCTGGTCATGCAACAAACAAAGCAGCCATAGAAACAATGATAAAATATGCTGCCACTGAACTTGGTGAAAAAGGAATTCGTGTAAATGCTGTAAGTGGTGGTCCAATCGATACAGATGCTCTAAAAGCATTTCCAAATTATGAAGAAGTAAAATCAGAAGTTGTAAAAACGCTCTCCACTTAGTCGTATGGGTAACCCAACGGACTTAACAGGTGCTTGTCTTTTTCTATGTAACAACGAAGCATCTTCTTGGTTAACAGGACAAATCATCGTCGTAGATGGTGGAACTTCTTTTAAATAAACTATAAATGATTTCCACCTTACTTGAGGTGGAAATTTTTCTTTACAAATTATTTTCCAATTTTCTCAGCAATTGCATTTATATCAGCTTCTGATAAATTTTTTGAATGTTCAACCATCATTGCTTTCATAGCTCCTCCATATGTACCATCTTGGTAACCTTTCATAGATGCAACGATATCTGCTTTAGTCATATCTTTAATTACCTTACTTTTACCACCAAGAGCTGCTCTCTCTCCAGCTTTACCATGACAAACTACACAGCCTTTATAAGCATCTGCCATAAGTACTGAACTTAAAGATAATGCCATTAAAAGTAAACTTAATTTTTTCATTTTTTTTCCTAGTATTAATTTATATATTTATTATACAAAAACAAAACTTTATTAATTAAATTTTTGTATAATCTCTAAAAAAAAGAGATAAAAATGAGTGTATTACTAGAATTTGCAATGTTTCTGAAATCTAATTTTTAAAACTTAACTACCTTGCAGTAGGACTTTACAAAGTGAATCCGTTGGAAACCTTGTATTGTTTTTGTGTATCAATAGTGTATCAAAATCTTTCTTAATTCATTTCTTTTTTAAAAACCATGACAATTTGACATATTTTTTTAAGCTTTTAATAAATTTTAGTATAATATATGAAAATCTTAGATTTAAAATTGGATAAAGAATTGGAAGATAAATTTATTAAACTTTTAGAAGCGAATATTAAATCAGAAGAACAATTTCGTGCAGAAGAACTGCATAAAGTTGTATTATCTGCCTTTATTGAAAATAATGCAGAACTTGACAAAAGGTTGTTAAGTCTATCTGTTGGAAGTATTGGATTTCTTTTAGCTTTTTTAATAAATGATTATTCCTTTAAAAATGATTTCTTCTATGGTTTTACATTTTTAGCTTTTTTATTAGCTGTAAGTGGATTTTCATATACAATATATCTTTTATTAGAAATATTGAAATTGAACACTGATTACTATAAATCAATTATTTCGTTCAATATAAAAGGTAATGTTGAACAAAATAAATTAGAATTAAAATTATCTTTGCTAGACACTAAAATGAAGAAATTTGATAAATGTGCGAAAAAGATATTTTTTATTTCAATTTTAATATCTGCATTTTTTATTGTTATGATTACAGCTAATAAAAATATTTTAGAGTATAAAAAAGATAGTGTAATCAACACTCCAAACAAGGAAAACAATATGTCAAATAAAAAAACAGAAGATACTATTAGCATAACTGATAATTTATCCTATGGTATTGAAAGTGCAAGTGGATTAGTTCCAGCTTCTAAAGTGACTAAAACTGTTACAGTCAATAAAGCCACTAAGAGTAAACAAGATTCTAATAATTCAAATAAAAAAGGAAGTTAAAATGTCAAATCAATCTAAAGGTAATACACAGAGTAATAGTCAGATTGCTGTTGCTCAAGATAGTGTCAGTGGCTTATTAAAGTCTTCTCAAACAGTAAGTAGTTCAAAGGGCAACAATGAAAGAAGTGCTTCGGGTTTATTTAGTAGTAGCCAATCTTCAAGCACAAATACTCAAACAAATACTAGTTCAAAAGGAAAATAAATGTCAGAGAAAACAACACTTATTCATACAAAGGTTCCAGGTAAACATATTGCTAACAGTGCAAGTGGTTTAGTAAGATCTTCACAAGGTAATCAAAAAACAAAAGCAGTAAGCTCAAATATAAAAAGTGACTCAAAAGGAAAATAAATGTCAAAAAAAATAACGACAATTCATGTCCCTGATAGCAAGCCTCAGAGTAGTTCAAGTGGTTTGTTTAAATCTTCAAATGGCAATCAAAAAACAAAAGGAACAAGTTCAAGTTCCAAAAGTGGTTCAAAAGGAAAATAAATAGTTTATTTCTAAGCTACCTTTAAGTAAACCCATAATTAGTATAAAAAGCCATGTAAAATGAGCTAAATGCACCTTTCTTATTACTCTTGTTATTATATTCTATCTTTTGTCGTATTTGTACATTTTCAGAGGGTAAGAATAGATAGAGTAAAACCTCTAGTATAGGCTTAATAGTCCATTGAATTTTAAAGCCTTTAGTGTTCTTACTTTTTTTCACATTCAAATAATTTTCATGATAAAAAAAGTCAGCCTTAGAGTAGTTGATATTTTTCTTGTGATACAGATACTTATAAACGGTATGAGGGAGTAAATTATGAGAGTGAGAGATAAATTGCATATTTCTATTTTCTTCAACTCTGAGCCTCTTTCTTGCCATGTCTAAGTCCATAAGTTCGTTATCGGATAACTGCATTCCAAACTCTTTTAAAATATATGAGAAGTATTTAATATGTGTTTTAGTTTTATCTGTTGTTGTAAATGCACATAGTTTTTCATGTAGATTAAATTTAACAAGTGTTTTAATATATGCTTTTTGAATTCTTTTTAAATCTTTGTCATTGTAAAACAGTTGTACATGTAAGTGAGGATTGTTCATACTTTGACCTAATTCGATTACTGCAAATTTATCTATATCTATTTTTAAATTGCTTAATAGCTTTGAAAAGTATCTCTTTATCTCTTGAATGTGTAATAGCTTGTAATAGGCTTCTTTTTTTGGAGTAGTGAATGTAATAAGTGCTTTTTCATTATCCTTGTTTCTATCGCACATAAACAAGTAATTAGACCATACTCTCTTATTTTTAATTCTAATCCGATTGATATATGATTTATACCATTGTGAGAGTTCAGCCATTTCAGAAACCTTAAATTTATTTTAATTTAAGAAAAGTTTAATATATAAAATGGAAAAAATCCTGTGAGCTAATTTAGACGACCGTCAAAGTCCGTCTATTCTGCAATAAGAAGACCTATGGAATAAATAACATTAAATGATTTAATTAAGATAAAATTAAGGTATTAAATTAAAACGAGGTAATTATCATGCAAAAAATCAAATATTATGGCTACTGTAGAGTAAGCACACAATCACAAGAAGTATCTAAACAAACACATTTTTTATTAGAATATGCTCACACTAATAAATTCCAATTTGAAGAAATTTACGAGGTTGTATCTTCAACTCGTAAAACTAAAAAAGAACGAGACATAGACAAACTTTTAGAAAAGTTAAATCATGGAGATTATTTATATATAAGCAAGTTGGATAGACTTGGAAGAAATACTAAAGAGGTTTTAGGAATTATCGAAACATTAAAAGAAAAATCTGTAACACTCAATATATTACGAGATAAGATTATAATTGACCCCAACAAATCAGACCCTCTCACGACTATGTATTTAACTCTGTTGAGTGCATTCGCACAAATGGAGAGAGATTTTATTTCTGAGAGAACAAAGGCAGGGTTAGAGAAAGCAAGAGCCGAGGGTAGATTACTTGGAAAGAAAAAAGGCTCAATAAGTAAGAATACTCAATTTGAGCCACACAAAGCTAAAATATATGAACTTTTAGAACTTGGATTAAGCTATCAAAAAATTGTGAATAATATCGGAGTAGGTTCTAAATCTGCACTTTATAGTTTTGTAAAGCTTAGAAAGAGTGCTTAGGCTCTCTTTAAGTAGAACTGGCTCATGCTAGGTCTAGAATGTCCGAGATTTTCTGTGATAGTCTTCATAAGTTGCTTATATGGTGTATTGTCTTTTACACCTTGTTTATAAGTATCTAAGGTGTGGGTAAACCTCAAACTATGGGGAGTGTACTCTCTATTTGTAACTTTTGAAATATGATTTCGATAGGTGTTTGCATGAGGAATATTTTGTACTGCTTCAATTTTGGCTACTAAGCTATTAGAAATTTCTTTAGGTGCATATAAGCGATTGGCTTTTCCTCTTAAATCTTCAACTAAATTATTCGTTATATATTTGTTTGGCTCTTGAATGATTTTATAAGCTTCTGCAACCCTTAGACCTAGTTTATATTGTACTTCGGCTAAGACTCCAGAGGTGTAATTTTTTTCATATAATTTCTCTATCACTGCATTTACATTTTTTATAGCTCTATTCGTTCTTATAGCAGGTGCAGGAACTAAAGATTTAATCTCTTGTACTTTTGTATCAAAGTAGCTTTTATCAACTCCTAGAGTGATATTCGCTTCACTGAGTCCTTGAACCATTGAAGACCAGCCTCTTACATAATTAATTTGAGATTTCAAGGAAAGACCCTCAATTCTTGAGTTTAAATAACTATTTATATTTTGAGGTGTCATAGTTTTATTGAGTTTATCTGTGAAGCCCATATTTTCAGCGAAAGACTTATACGAACTTAAAAACTCCTCTCTCTTTTTTGCTAAACCTCCACTATGTGTTTTATGGCTATCTTTACCATGCCGACCAACCCCGAAAGCCTCAATTTTTAAAAAGGCACTTTTAATTTGTTTGCTATAATTTCCACCTCGTAAATTAGCCATAATTAAGACCTCTTTATATTGTTACTAGAAATAAATATATCTAATGAAGACCTTGAGATTTTCACCCTATGAGTGATATATAAATAAGAGGATAGTTTAATCGTTCCCATGCCTTGCTTATAGAGTTCTATTATCTCGTCCATATATTTATGAATAATTAAGTTCTTACTCTTATAAGTCTTTTTATTTGCTTCTTCTGCCCACTTGTCAGTAGTAATTTCCTCTAATATGAAGAGACCATTTATAAGTACATTTTTTGTAATTTCTTCTTTTGAGAGAAGATAGTTTTTATATCTCTTCATAAAAGAGTTTAACTCTTCGACGGTTAGACCTAGCAAATTCGCATAAGTGATTAATTTTTGTTCCGTAAACATTGTAATACCTCTTTCATTTTTATTTGAAAATTAATCTAAAAGATTGAACACTTATAGTGTTACTAACACTTTTTATATTCCCGTCTCACATAAATAATCAACTTAGCAAAAATTAATTATTGTGTCCCGACTGAATTTTTAAAACTTACGATTTTTTTAAGATAATCGGCGAAAACTTTTAAGGCTAAGTAAATCTAGGAATTGGAGGAAGTCCACCAGTATATGCACTACAAAAAAGGTTAATAAATAATAAGTGGGTGTAGTTTGTGCATAGGAGTTCGTCAGACTCCAACGGGATTTTAAAAGTGTAGAAAAATAGTTAAATGATAATTGAACATACTCACACCGTAAAAAAACTTAGTTATGTTATATAAAGATAATTCAATTAAATAGTACTAAATGAAAATTTAAAGAGAAAAAATAAGCTTGTATTATTTTGAGAGTATTTTGAGGTGAAAATGATTTTTTTGGGGAGGAGGATAAAGTGCATAAAATAGGGAAATTTTTGTGAATTGTGTCGAAAAAATGTACTTATTCGTGTGACACGGTCTCTCTACATGTTGCACATGAGTAGAGAGACCGTGTCATATAGCTACTTAGTCATTAATGATTTTTGAAATCATAGTTTTCATTGCTTCAATATCTTGAGTATTCAAGCTAGAAGTGCCATTAGGATTTAAAAGGTAATTTACTCCTATTGTATATGTGACTTTTGAACCATTTTTATAAGGATATACTTTTACAGTTAGTGGGTATCTTTTATCTTTGTATTCTAAAGCAAATGCATTTTTCTTAACGATTGTAGAGTTCTCATTTTTATAGCCATTATTCCAAGTGTATTTATTTAGTTTTCTTTCAAAATTGGCATAAATTGAAGAGTCAGAATACTTTGTATTAATATCGCCGTTTACTTCCATATAGCTTGAAAATGTTAAAGGCTTAGATATTTTACTAAACATTTTTTTAGTATCAGCTAATAATGAGCTAGGAGAAGCTACGGGTTTTTGCTTTTTGATACCTAACATAGTTGCTTGTCTATATGTGTAATTTTTAGGAAAAGTAGCAACTAAATCGTAGTTGTTATTAGCTCCAGTTATTTTTATAGGTACTGTAAGTGTAAAATAAGTTACTATTCCATTTTCGTCTTTAAAGCCTTTCTCATATCTACAGCTTCGCCCACGATAATAATTAATTTCTATATTATTATTGATTATTTTCATATCCTTACCGTAGTAATCACTACAATCTGAGTTAAATCTTTTTTTAGTTAAATCTCTAAAAGAGCTACTGTCGTGCATATTTCTGTATATAGAAGAGATAATATCCTCTTTACTTATTTGTGTATCTTGTAAGTTGTCAACATAGTTATATTTCTGTTGAATTGACTGAGTATCATTCGTTTGTATAAGTTGTGGTTTTGGAGAAGCACCACACCCAGTTAAAGCAACAAGTGTTGCAACCATTATTGAACTTTTTAGTAATATGTTTTTCATTTTTTTCCTTTAAATTTAAAATGTATATCCAACACCAAACAGTGCTTTGTTATAATCAAAATTAGCACCACTATCGTGTGTCATATTTGTCGTTGTATATGAAGCACTTAATAACCAATCGTTGCTAAAACGATACTCTATAGCACCACCAAAGCCAATGCCTTGTGCAGAGCTTGTTTTATCCTTTAAGTGAGAGTCCAAACGGTTATACATGAGATATGAAAAATCAGTTAAGCCATATAAAGCTAAACCTCTTGCCATTTTTCCAAATGAGTAGCCAAGTTTGAATTTACCGTTGAGTTCAAAGATATTTTTATTATCTATCAAGCTATTAGGATTTTCTGTATAGCCTAAACCAAAAGTAGCACCTAGTAGAATTCCGTTATCGTAATAGTAATTTCCTCCAAAGTCTAAGCTATATAAAGGGTTTGTTTCACTCTCTATAGTTACTTGACCTACTGATAAAGAAACACTACCTACCTTTTTATCGGGCTTTAAAGCACCTATCCAATTTGCATGTGCTACTGTAAAAGATATACTTAGTATTGCAATAGATATTATTATTTTATACATATACATTCCTATTAATTGTGATTTACCTTTAGGAGCCGCACCTATAGGTGTTTCACTATGAGAGTGTATATTAAATATTATTAAACTTAAATAAAACCTATAGGTGGAACACCAAATGGCAAAATATTTTAGTAATATTACAGAAGAAGAGATAGAAGAGTTTCATGCAGTAATTGCAAAAAATGTAAAAAGATTACGACTAGCTAATAATCAGAGTCTTATGGATTTGAGTTTAGATTTAGGGTTTCGTTCAGGCTCTTTTTTAGGAAGTGCAGAAGCTTGTAAAAATAAAAAGCATTTTAGTATAGAACATTTATACAAGTTATCAAAAGTATTTAATGTCCCTATTGAAGAGTTTTGTAAAGTTGAAAAGTAAGAAAAAACTAAAATATAATTATTAATAAAGGTGCATGTAGACATGACTACAGAAGATTTAGAAAAGAAGTTAAATAGGTACCAAACTTTTAAAATAAGTCTCTCAATAGAAGAACTTAGACACATAGCCAAAGAGGATAATAATGAAGAATTATTATTAAAAAAGTTAAAAATAGATACAACAAATAATTACCATATTTTTTCTTATGTTAGAAATAAGAATAAAGAAATTATTCTAGTAGGAGAAGATAAAGTATTTTTTAATTTTAAACACAATCCAATTGACTATATAATAAAGAAGTTTTCAACCTATAATATCCTTGAAAGAATCAATAAACAACTGGTTCACTTCAATTTATATTATAACCATAACATAGATTTCTTTGTAATAGAAACAAAACATTATGCACTTAAGAACTCTACAGAAATATTTTTACTTATTCAATATAATTTAAACAAATCATTAGAAACTAATGTTGAAAATATTTTTACTAAAGGATTTTTTTCTAGAATTTTTGATTTAATTTATGACTCATATGCTTTTCTTAAAAATAATTTTTATAAAATCATTATATTTTTGGTTTTATATTTGGTTGTTTACTACACATTAGTATTAAGAACTATGGGTATTCCTCTTGATAGTATTTCTGAATATAACTTGCTTGTTTCAATTAAAAATTACACTACAGTAGGTGGAACAATATTAATTATTCCATTATTGGCAATATTAGCTTTAGTACCTTTAATGGCTCCAAAGCATTCATATAAAAATGACAATACCAAAGTATTAAAGGTGTATCTTTCATTAATTGGTTACGGTTTAATATTTACATTTTTATCTTCTTATAGTTTATTTAAATTGAATGCAAAAAGTATTCAATTTAACGACCCAGTTATTATAGACTATTTTCAAAGTACATTTTATCCAAGAGTAGTTACCACAGATAAAAATAATACAGTACTTGCTATAAATGAATCAAAAGGGGGATATTATTACTATTATTCTATAGATAATTTATATGATAAAATTGATAATACATATTGTAAGGAAGTAAATAAAGAGAAAATTAAATTAGAAGAGTTTATGATAGCTATATTGAAAAATGCAGATTATACAAGTGCTAAAAATATTACTAAAAACAGGTTAAACAACCATAGCTTTTATAATAAAGAAAAATCAAGAAATTATTTTATTACTAAAACTAGAGAAATTTGTAACTCTACCAAAAATACAAAGAACTGAGCTATTAATATAGTGTATTAATAGACTTTCTCAGTCCTGAAAAATCCAAATCATAAACTAAACACTCATTTATAGTATTTCTTAAAATCTCATTTGGCATAAACTCGTCTCCATAAACTGAAATATCTTTATTTCCATATCCGTCACTATGTCCAGTTATATCATTGATAATATAGATATGTACTAATTTATTCTTTAATGTTTGGTTGACTAGGTGTCTAAGTGAGTAAAATGTTTTATCTTTCTCTTTACTAACAAATTCTCTATTATATATAGTATAGTCATTTGTAAAGTTAGTTCCACCTCCTTTATACATTTTGATAGCTGGAAATAGTTGTTTGTGTTTGAGCTTTTTTTGGTATTTTACAAAGTTTAAAAAGCCTATATCTAAGAGGGTTTTAGAAAGGGGAGTAAATCTTAGGTTATAGTGATTTTTTACATGGTCGTTAAACTCTATCCCTATAACTCCCTCTTTAGTTTTTATATCAGATACTTGAAGCATTGCAAGTTCTGTAGGTTTTGCACCAGTGAAGAGACATAGGAGAGGGATAAAAACATGTTCGGGATTATTCTTTAAAGTCTTACTTATTTCTGTTGTGTACCATGGGCTTTGCTCAAAAAGTAGTTTTAGCTCTTCATTAGTATAGGGGATTTTAGCCGTTTTTTGTTTTTTGGCTTTTTTAGACTCTTTAAATGATAAATCTTTAGTTAGGTTTTTATTTATATAATCATTATTGTAAGCCCACTCAAAAACTTGGTGTATTCTTCTTAGGTGCTTGTTTATTGTGACTTTTCCTAAAGTTTCTAGTTGCTTATTCTTTACTATTAGAATAATCTCTTTTGTAGATTTACCTCTTAAAATCAATAAAGTTGAAGTGCTTGGTAAAAACCTTAAAACTTTTTCCCTAAATTGAACAAAATCTTCTCTGCTTAATTTTTTAATGTCTCTATCGTCAAAATAACTAGATAAATGACCTAGTACATAGATAATATCTCTTTTGTTTTTATCACTCCAATCATTAACATTATTTTTTTCACTAATATACTTGTCTACAAGTTCCGATATTCTAATTATATTAACTTCGTTTACTTGCTTCTCATAATTTTTTTGCATTTGTTGATATTGGAGTATCATACCTATATCTTGAGTGGGAAGAGGATTATCAGTTGTTTGTACAACCTCTTTTTGAGACTCATAAGATTGGTGCAATAAATCCCACTCAGCTTTAAATAACTCCCAGTGAAAAATAGTTTTATCTTTATCTGTTAATAACTTTTCTAAATCCTCTTGTAGATTACTTCTTTTTAAAATCTTATCTGTCTCTTGTTTGACAAGTTCGAGATTATTTTGTTCATGTATCGTTTTGTAACGATTGATAGCATAATCAAGTGCTTCACGAGTATGACCACCGTAAAACTTGTCATTAAGAGTTATGGATAGGTCTTTATCTCTCATATCTTCAAAATCGTTATACTCTTCTTCAATCATGTAAGTTTTGTATTTTGCTATTATCTGTCTAATTTCTAAAACTGTCATAGTGCTAAAGCTTCCTTTATATATAAGTTGATTAATTTTGTAATCAATGTATGAGTGCCGAAGTAGGGCTATATCATGGTTTTTAGTCTTTAGGGAAAAAACTATCTCGCCATGATTATTAATTTTTCGTCTGTACCAGTAAGTAGTATTTTTTCTTAGTAAGTATTTTACCATGATAAGATATAATCCTTGTATCATTTTTGTGTATCAAAAACAACAAAAGAAAAATAAATTGACTTTTAAAGTCCCAAGGATAGGCATATGTTAAGTGTTTTACTAGAGTTCAGTATGTTTCCAACTTCAGATGAATGTAGAGATGGTTCTTCTGTTTCTGCACAAGTTAGCAAAATAATAGATGCCATAGACAAATCAGGTGTATCTTACCAATTAACGCCTATGGGAACTGTTGTTGAGACTGACACAATGAAAGAAGCATTATCTATAATAGAGCTTGCTTATGAGCAACTAAGTGACTGCGAAAGAGTGTATTCTTCACTAAAGTTTGATATTCGTAAAAACACAAAAAATAGACTAAAAACTAAAATAGCATCTGTTGAAAAAGCTTTAAATAGAAAAATAAACCATTGATAAGCTAAAAAAAGATAAAATCACATAATTATAAATTTAAGGACTTTTTTTGCTAAACCTCCCAAACGCTCTAGCATCGCTTCGCATACTTTTAGCACCGTTGATGTTCTGGGTAATTTTAAATCCACAAATTTTTACAGATAATGGATTTCATATCTCATGGAACTACTACTTTGCAACTCTTTTGTTTGTTCTTGCATCTGCAACTGACTTTTTCGATGGTTTCATAGCACGAGAATGGAATCAAATGACAATGATGGGTGCAATACTTGACCCACTTGCAGACAAGATGCTAACTCTTGCAGCTTTTTTAGGTCTTATGATGACAGGTGCTGCCTCTGCTTGGGCAATATATATCATTATAGTTAGAGAATTATTTATAACAGGGATAAGAACAGTAGCAGTAAGCGAAGGTCTAGAAGTAAAAGCTTCATGGGCTGGAAAAGTTAAAACCGTTGCACAAATGATTGCCATAGGATTTTTACTAATGCATTGGCCATTTGCTAGTGAACTTCTTTGGTTTGCTGTATTTTTAACTCTTTATTCTGGATTTGAGTATCTTTGGGGATTTAAAAAAGCTATCTTAAAAGATGAGAACAAATGAGTATCTTAGTATCTATTTTAGTCCTTTCAGGACTTATATTTTTTCACGAATTAGGTCACTATGCAGCGGCAAAATTTATGGGTGTTACTGTTGAAGTTTTTAGTATAGGCTTTGGAAAAAGACTATTTACATTTAGAAAGTGGGATACAGAGTGGAGCATCTCTGCTGTTCCACTTGGTGGGTATGTTCGCATGAAAGGTCAAGATGATTCTGACCCAACCAAAAAAAGCCTAGATGCTGATAGTTACAATGTAAAAACACCTATGCAAAAAATATTTATACTTTTAGCGGGTCCTGCTGCTAACTTTGTTTTAGCATTTTTCTTATACTTCGGTATCGCTCTTGGTGGTCCAAATATTTTATCTCCTGTAATTGGTGAAGTTGTTAAAGACTCCCCTGCTTTTAAAGCTGGCTTGCAAACAGATGACATCATAAAGTCCATAGATGGAGTAAAAATTATTGCATGGAAAGAGATGGCAAAAATCATCAGTGATTCGGATGGAAGTTTAAACATAGAAATACAAAGAGGTGGCTATATAGAGTTTAAAACACTTACTCCTAGCATACGAGAAACTACAAATATGTTTAATGAAGTTATACAAAAGAAGATGATTGGCATCGCTAGTGCAGGAGTATTTCATAAGCTTGAACTATCTCCATCTGACACACTATCTTACGCAACAGAGCAAACTATTTTTGCATCTACTATGATATTTACAGGACTTAAAAAACTCATAGTTGGAGAAGTTCCAGCAAAAGAGTTAGGCGGTGTCATAAGCATAGTAAAACTTACCTCAGATGCTACTGCACAAGGATGGATGAGTGTTCTGTTTTTCGCAGCTTTAATATCTGTAAACTTAGGTGTATTAAACCTGCTACCTATCCCCGCACTAGATGGCGGGCACATAATGTTTAATCTTTATGAATTTATCTTTAGACGAGAAGCAAGTGAATCAGTCATCATAAAACTAACAATAGCAGGCTGGGTAATACTTTTTTCACTAATGGGCTTAGGTCTTTTTAATGATATTAATAGATTGATGGGTTAATATATTTACATTATTAAGACCAATTTTCACATATAATCAGCAAAACATACAAGTAATAATTGATAAATGATAAATGAATATTTTTAGTTACAAAAGTAAATTTATAAATTAAGTTAGATATAATCTAAATAATTAAAACAAAGAAGCATAGATGGCAAAAATACCTTTTAAAGTATCAGCAAGAACAGCACGACTAATAGGTCGTGAAAATATAGCATCATCTAAAGGTGCTATAATTGAACTTGTTAAAAATTCTTATGATGCTGATAGTCCTATCTCACTAATATACTTCAACAAAGAAAAAGATGAATTATTTATTATTGATTCTGGTGAAGGGATGACAGAACAAATAATAATAGACCATTGGATGACTATCGGTACAGATAATAAAGCAAATGATATATTTACAGAAACTGGTAGGGTAAAAGCTGGAGCAAAAGGTATAGGTCGCTTTGCACTAGATAAACTTGGTGATAAATGTGAAATGCTAACTAAGTTTAATCCTTCTGTTCATAAAGATATTTATGAAGATGGAAAAGTAAGTGAAAATATAGCTTATTTCTGGGAAGTTGATTGGAGAGATTTTGAAGGTGCTTTTAAAACAATAGGTGAAGTTGAAGCGAATCTTATTGGAGAAAAAGAAGTAGACCTAAAAAAATATATTCTAGATGAAATTGATAATAAAAGTGTTGAAAAAATACTAAATGAGTTTTCTTTTGAATATGGGACAGTATTAAAAATTTCAGGTCTTAGAGATAATTGGGATGATTTTTATGTGGAACAAGTTTTTAATGATTTAGAAGTTCTCATTCCACCAAAAGAGAATAGTACTTTTAGACTATTTTTGTTTAATGAAAGTGAAAAAAATAAATATGGTGAAATCATAGGTTCAATTTGTGATGATTACGACTATAAAATAGTTGCAAAAGCAGATAAAAATCAAAATGTAAATATTAAAATATATAGAAACGAATATGATATTGCTAGAATAAACCCAGATTTTTTTAATAGTATAAATTCAACTTTACCTCAATATGAAAAAGAAATTTTTGAAAAAGGGTATTGGGAGATAGAAAAAACTTACAGTCAACTTATTAAAGGTTTTGCTAAAAAAGACACAGATAATACTTTTTCTAAAATAGGCAGTTTTGAAGTTACTTTTTACTTCATGAAAAGAGGATATGAAAAAAAAGATGTTGAAACATTTTATTATAAAACATTTACTATTCATAACAGAAAATATTGGTTAAATAAATTTGGTGGAATTAAACTTTTTAGAGATGACTTTAGAGTTCGACCTTATGGTGAAATTAATGATAGTTCTTTTGATTGGCTTGGTTTAGGAAATAGACAAGCCAAAAGTCCTGCACCAGTTGCACATACAAGTGGTAGCTGGAAAGTAAAAGCAAATAATATTGCAGGAGCAATTAGCATTACAAGACTAGGTAATGTAGATTTTCAAGATAAATCAAGTAGAGAAGGATTGCAGGATAATAAGACTTTTCAAGTTTTTCAAAAAATAATTTTAAAAATATTATCTATATTTGAAGAGGATAGAGCTTATATTGCTAAAGAGATGAGATCATTTCATGAACGAACAAATACTAATGAAAAAGAAAAAAAATATGCTGATGAATTAGCAAAAAAAATTCTAGAAGAAAATAGAAAAAATAAACAATATAATAAAGCCCTTTTAAATGAGGGAAATATTGGAGATTCTGATAAGGTTGTTTTGTCGAAAAGACTAGAAGACAAAGAAGAAGAAATTGAGAACTTAAAAGATGAGCAAAAGCTTTTACGCGGTATGGCAAGTAGTGGTATAGTTATAGCCTCTTTTAGTCATGATTTGAGTAAAATATCACAAAATTTAAATTCGAGAATAGATAAGTTAAAAAAATTGATAAGTGAAAAAATCCAAGAAGAAGATTATAAGAATATAGAAAATAGAAAAAACCCTTACTATTTATTAGAAAGAATGAAAAAGCAAGATTTGAAACTTCAAAACTGGTTACATTTCTCATTAGGAGTTGCTAGAAAAGATAAAAGAAAAATGAAGCAACTTAAATTTAAAAGCTACTTTAATATTTTTAAAGAGGAATGGCAAACAGTACTCAATAATAGGGCAATTAATTTAAAAATTGATAATATTGAACAAGCATCAATGAAAATATTTGAAATTGATGTAGATAGTATTTTTAATAATCTTTTGGTTAACTCTATTGATGCCTTTAATAATTCAACAATTGATAGAAATAGAGAAATCCAAATTGATATTAAAGACTCACCAAAAGAAATAGTAATTGAATACTATGATAATGGAACAGGTTTATCGAAAGATATTACAAATCATGATGAAATCTTTGAACCAATGTTTACTACAAATGTCAATAAACATACAGGTGATGAAGAAGGTACAGGACTTGGTATGTGGTTAATTCAATCAATTGTAAAAGACAATAATGGAACAGTAAATTTGTTATACCCAACAAATGGTGGTTTTGGAATTAGACTATCATTCAAAAAAAATAATTCATAAGGAGAATGTAATGTATAAAATACTTTATATTGATGAGCATCAAGAAGATATTGAAGATTTTTTAGATTATTTTGAAGAAAAAGATAATAGTGGTCAATTTAAAATTAAATATTTATTACCTGAAAAAACACTAGAAGAGATGTATATAAAAATATTTGAAGAAAATCCAGATGCTATTATTTCAGATTACATGCTAAATGAATATAAAAATGATATAGATTATAATGTTCCATATACTGGTGTTGATTTAACAGAAATGATTTTAGAAAATAAAGATAAATTTCCTTGTTTTGTTTTAACATCATATGATGATGATGCTATAAAAACAAGTCAAGATGTTAACATTATTTATATTAAGGATATATTACATGGTAGTGAAGAAAAAACTAATGCAAAAGCTAATTTTTTAGATACAGTAGAACATCAAATTATACATTACAAGAAAAGAATTGAAAATTCACAAGCAGAACTTTTAGAACTTATAGAGAAATCAAATAAAGAACCTTTAAATGCCCCAGAAGAGGCAAGACTATTAGAATTAGATAGCTTTATAGAAAAATCTACAAGTCAAAAGTCTGCAATACCTGAACATTTAAAAGGTACAAAAAATTTAGATGAACTTCATAAAATGATTGATAGTACAGATAAGCTGCTTGAAGAACTTCAAAAGTTAAATTAATGAATATTCAACAACAAAAACCAAATAGAACTTGTGATAAAACATATGCTAGTTATACATCTTTTAAGCCATACATTAGAGAAGACTTTAATAGAAGATGTGGCTATTGTGATGATTTAGATTTTTTTCATGGTGGAGTTAGAGGTTATCAGATTGACCATTTTAAACCACATTCAATAAAAAAATTTAATACTTTAAAAGAAGAATATTCAAATTTAGTGTATTCCTGCCCATTTTGCAATAGAGCAAAATCTAATAAGTGGAAAGATACACAAGGATTTCTAGACCCTTGTGAAAGTGAATTTGACAATCATTTAGCTCGTAATACTAAGGGTCAACTAATATCTAAAACGGAGCAAGGAAAATATATTCATACAAATTTGAATTTTCATTTAAAACGACATGAACTATTATGGATGATAGAGAAGTTACAAAAACAAAGTATTGAAATTGATAGTGAAATAGTTAGATTAGGTGAAGGACATGAAAAAGAATTAATCATCTTACGAGAATTTAAAAAGATACAAAAGAAGATTAATAAATATACTAATCTTTTTCATACAGAAATATAATTGAATAAAAATATTTTAAATTTTTTAAATAAGAGTATAGACATTAAAATTGTCAATAGGCTTTTAGTAACTTCATTTTTAAAACACAAGAATATTTCCATAGTTATTAATGAAAAAATAAATAATTTAATTATCTTTAAAAATACTCATGAGTATAAGTTATTAAAAGATTTTAATGAGATTTTACAAAATGAGAATCAAAAATTATGTTTTGAAGAACTACTAGAACTTTTTGAGTTCGTCATCTCTCCATCAGAAAAATTAGTAAATGGAGCAATATACACACCTCAAAATATTAGAAAATATATTACTGAACAATCATTTAGTGAATTAAAAAGAAATAAAATAGAAAAAATTAAAATAGCTGATATTGCTTGTGGTTGTGGTGGATTTTTAATTGATGCATCATTAGAAGTGAAAAAAAGAACAAATAAATCTTTTAAAAATATATATAAAGAAAATATTTTTGGAATTGACATTCAAAAATATAGTGTAGAGAGAACAAAAATATTACTTACTTTATTAGCAATTACTCAGGGTGAGGATGAAAAAGAGTTTAAGTTTAATTTATATACAGCAGATACATTAGAATTCGACTGGCTAAAAGAAGATAAACAGATTAATAGGAATAATGGTTTTGACTTGATATTAGGAAATCCACCGTATGTATGTTCAAGAAACATGGATGATAGAACTAAAGAACTTATGCAAAAATGGAGTACATGTAAAACTGGTCACCCTGATTTGTATATTCCATTTTTTCAGATTGGATATAAGTTACTCACAGATAATGGAATTTTAGGGTTTATAACTGTAAACACATTTATGCATAGCGTGAATGGTAGAGCTATAAGAGAATATTTTACAGAAAAGAAAGTACTACTAAAAATAATAGATTTTAAAGATGAACAAATTTTTAAATCCAGAATGACTTATACATGCATTTGTTTCCTTGAAAAGAGAGAATCAGATTTTGTGTCTTATACTCACTCGAAAGAAGCAACTTTAATAGATATTGATTTGATAAAATTTAATAAAGATGCTTATTCAACATTAGATGCACATAAAGGATGGAGTTTAAAAAATACTAAATTTATAAATACTATAGAATCAATTGGTACAGCATTTGGAGAGCTATATAATACAAAGAGTGGTATAGCTACATTAAAGAATCATGTGTATATATTTAAATCAATTGACGAAGATGAAAAATATTTTTATATGAAAGATTGTACACCCATTGAACAAGAAATATGTAAAGAAGTGATTAATTCTAATCAATTTAATACACAAACAGATATTAAAAACTTGAAAGAAAAAGTAATTTTTCCATACACTCATGATGAAAATAATCAAGCTACTATAATTAATGAAGACAATTTAAAAAAACAATTTCCTAAAGCTTATGAATATTTACTTACAAAAAGAGAACTATTGTCTACTAGAGATAAAGGGAATGGAAAATATCCAGTTTGGTATGCATTTGGTAGAACACAATCCCTCGAGAAAGTAAAACATAAACTGTTCTTTCCACAGCTAGTAAAAGAAGGATTTAAAGCTGTTTTAAATAGTGATGAAAATTTATATTTTTATAATGGAATGGCAGCTTATTCGAAGAAGAATGAAGATTTAAAAATTTTACAAAAGTTGTTAATGTCAAATATAGCTTGGAAATATATTGAAAATAAAAGTAAACACTATGCTTCTGGTTATTTTGGCTTAGGAAAAAATTATCTGAAAGATTTTGGAGTTTATAATTTTAACGAAGAAGATATAAAAATTTTATTAAGTACAAAAAATGAAGAAAAAATTAATACATTTATTACAAAAAAATATAACTTTTAAACATTACTATATATCCACAACCGTTAATATTCCATTAAACTTAAATTAACACTTCATTAAATCTAGTAGCTTATACTTTTATTATCAAACATAAGGAGTTCATTATGAACAAAACAATAATTATAGGTTTAGGTACTTCAGTACTTTTAGCGTCATCACTTTTAGCATTTTCTCCACAATCAAATATGAAACAAGGAAATGGCTATACTTGTAAACAACATAAGATGATGAAGCAAGGTATGCGTCATAACAGAGGACATGGTTTAGTCAAGATGTTTATGAAACTTGACTTGAGTGATAAACAAAGAACTCAAATAAGAAGCATCATAAAAGATAACATGAAAAGTATGCCAAACCCTAAAACAGCATTTAGTGATACTAGTTTTAACAAAGAAAAATTTATAAAACTTGCAAATCAAAAACGAAACAATAAGGTTGAACGCAGAGCAGATACAATAGAAAAAGTGTACAATGTTCTAAATAGTTCTCAGAAAAAAGACTTTAAAACGATGTTAGATATGCGAGATATAATGAAAAAAAATTATATAATGCAAAAATCTAGAAACTAAGTATAGATAAAAATAATTAAAAGGGAAAGTAGTGATAAATATTTTAATGATTGAAGATGATGCAGAGTTTGCTCAAATACTAATTCAATATCTTAGTCAATTTAATATTTCTATCACAAACTATGAAGATCCTTTTTTAGCTCTGAGTGCCATTAACTTAAGCACATACGACTTAGTTATTTTGGACTTAACATTACCTGGTATGGATGGTTTAGAGGTCTGTAAAGAGTTAGTTGAAAAACATGATATTCCCATCATCATATCAAGTGCAAGAAGTGATATTACCGATAAGGTTATTGCTTTAGAACTTGGTGCTGATGACTACCTACCAAAACCTTATGACCCTAGAGAGTTAGAAGTACGCATAAAAACTATACTTAGACGCTTCAACAAAAGTTTAGAATCTACAAATAAACTAAATACAGAAATTTTTCATTTGAACAAAGAGAAAAAGGAGATTACTAAAAATACAATTCCTCTAGAGTTAACCTTTGCCGAATATCAGATTTTTTCTCTTCTTTGTGAAAATAAAGCCTCTATAATCTCAAGATATGATATTTTAGAGAGCATGGAAGCTGACTCTGATGGAACGGGAGGAAGTATAGCAGTTCTCATAAATAGAATCAGATCCAAAATAGAAGAAAATCCAAAAAAACCTCACTATCTTCTCACGGTCAGAGGAATGGGTTACAAGTTAGTAGAATGAATAAAAGTTCAATATTTTTCTCAATTACCATTACTTTTATCGCTCTTTTTGTCTTCATTATTATCAGCTTTGGTATTTTATATAAAGGAAGTCAAAAAAGAGAAGAACGATTTAATAAAAAAAGAGCTTTTGATATCGTACATAATATAAAAAATGAGATGCGAAGAGAAGGAATTATTACAAAAGATTTAAAAGAATATCTTAAACTTAGAGATTTTAAAATTGTAAAAAATAAATATAAAATCTTAGAAAATAATAACAAGTACATAAAATGGAAGAAAAAGAGAAGAAACAATCAACTAAGCAGTTTTGAACTTAATTCTAAAAACTATCTTTATATGAAGAATTATAGAACTGATATTTTACTTTTAGATAGTTATAAACCTGATAACTTCAAAACAATTATAATTTTTTTATTTATATCTATACTTTTTGCTTTTAGCCTTTTATATTTTAACACTATACGAAAATTAAAGCCACTAAAAAGATTAAAAGAAAGTGTGAAAAACATAGGTGATGAAGATTTTGACATACGATGTTCAACTACAAAAAAAGATGAGATTTCACAACTAGCAAATGAATTTTATAAATCAGCAAAAAAATTAAAAGCTCTTAAAGAATCTAGGAATGTATTTATCCGTAATATTATGCATGAACTTAAAACACCCATTGCTAAAGGACAGTTTTTGACACAGCTTCCAAGTACAGATGAAAATCAAGAGAGTATGCAAAAAGTTTTTTATAGACTAGAATCCTTGATAAATGAGTTTGCTTCAATAGAAGAGCTTATATCTACAAAAGAAAAAATAGAAAAAAAAGAGTATCTTTTATCTGACATTATTGACAATGCAAGCGATTTACTTATGAGCAATGAAGAAAATATAAACAAAGAGTTTCAAGAGATAACTCTAAAAGTTGATTTTAAACTCTTTAGTATCGCGGTTAAAAATCTGATGGATAATGGTATAAAATATTCAAGCAACAAGCAAGTAACTATAAAAACAGAAAACTCTTCCATAGTTTTTGAAAACAAAGGAAAGCAACTGACTTATCCTTTAGATGAGTATTTTGAAGCATTTTTTAAAGCAGACAACATAAGTTCAAACCAGAGCTTTGGACTGGGACTGTATATAGTAAAACATATCTTAGATGCTAATGAACTCACACTTAAGTATGAATATATAAATGGTGTTAATAGATTTATTATTTAATTTTATTATTATTCTGATAAAATCATGCCCATAAATTAAAATCCATATAAAGACCTTAAAATGAATAATGAACAATATAAAATATATATAGATAAAGTTATAAGACGCGTTGAGGCTGCTAGGCTGAAAGTTAGTGATTATCATATAGTTAAAATAGTAGCTATTAGCAAATACTCTAACTCACAAGATATCCAAAAACTTTATCAAATCGGACAGAGAGCTTTTGGAGAAAATAAAGTTCAAGATTTAAAATTAAAAATTAAAGACTTAGATGAGTTACCACTAGAGTGGCATTTTGTTGGTAATCTGCAAAAAAATAAAATAAATAATTTACTAGATATTAATCCTTCCCTTTTTCATGCGCTAGACTCTTTAGAACTTGCAAACGAACTTCAAAAAAAACTTCTTGCAAAAGATAAAACTCTAGATGCCCTACTTCAAATAAATTCTGCAAAAGAAGAATCTAAATATGGAGTAATGCCAGAAGATGCAAAAAATATTTATGAACAGATTGTTACAAATTGTCCAAATATAAATTTAAAAGGTGTTATGAGTATAGGTGCGCATAGCGATAATAAAGAAGTTATTAAAAAAAGTTTTGATACAACTTACGAAATATATAAGTCATTAGATGGTGCAAGTATTTGTTCTATGGGTATGAGTGGAGATTTTGAGTTAGCGATAGAGTGTGGGTCTAACATGGTTAGACTTGGCTCTATAATTTTTAATAAGTAAGGAGCTTACCAGCCTCTTATTATTTTATGACAAGCAATACAATTTGCTAAAACTTTTCCATATTGTTTTGTAGCATCTGTATAATTTTCAGATTTTACAGCTTTTTTAAATGCTTTTAAGTCTGCAGTTAAGTGCTTGTTAATATTTTTAGTAACTTGTATCTTAGAATTATTTTTAATAAAAGTAGATACATCAACTTTTGTAAAAATAGAATTTGCACTTTCTATTGTTTTAATTCCCTCAGCGATTGTTTTTTTATCGCTATATAAAAATCCATTTTGCACTTGATTCATACCTTGTGTCATTAAACTCATCGTTGCGTTAACAGTAGTTTCACTTGCAAAAGCAAATACGGAACTCACAGCCAGTGCTAAAATAATTTTTTTCATTCATTTCTCCATGTCTTTTATGTATATTGTATATTACACTTTTATTTATTAAAAATCTATAAATTAATTTTATTTTTTTTGTTATCTTTCAGATATTGATTTATTTACCCTATATCTTAGTGAATTTTTTAGAGAATCTTGAGCAATTTCTTGTTGATAGGCTACCATTTTATGAAATGGGTCTAAAAAATTTGCCAAATCTTCTTCTTTTGTACCTTCTAGATGCCACTTATTTAGCATCTCTAAAATACTAAGTGTTGACTCAATAGTTGAGAGGCAATACTCAGCAGGTTGTTCTTTGATTTTAAACTGCGATAATTTTGTACTATCAAAACTAATATGCTTTAAGTTATTTAAATTCTTAGAATCTCTAAACATTTTTACAGAACAAGACCAAGTAGAGTCTATTATAAAAATTGCCATCTCTTTTTTAACATTTAAGCCCTCTTTAGATAAGTTTATAGCCTCTTTTGAAGGATAAAGGATAAAGCTATCGTAATCTTTTATAATCTCATTTACGCGTCTGTGATGAGTAAAGTCAATTCCAATAAATAACTCTGAGTTTTGTAATGAAAGATGTGTCAGATGCCCCGTACCATTTTTAACTTTTTTAAATTCTTTTGGATGCATAAGAATGACAAATTTTGTTTTTGTTTTTATACTTTGCACAAATTCACACATACAAGAGCTTTGTGGTCTATAACACTTATAACATTTTTTCCTAGTTCTAAAAGATGTTTTCAACGCCCATAAACACCACGAAGAGGAGTGATTAAAGGAGTAAAAAAGACTAGCGTATCATTCCAATTACTAAGTGCTTCTGACTCATTTGTAAAAACAACACCCTCTCGTTCTAGCTTTAAAAGTTTATCATCTTCTTTAACTTTGATTTTCTTGGCTATTTTCATAAATTCTTCATTTGAAAAACCATAAGTAAATGAATAGTTCTGTGTATCACTCGCTTGAATCATAATATTTAGATAACTCTTATCTTTTAGTCTAAGTTGCACAAGTCTTAAGTTATTTCTTCCATACACTTCTTCATATTTAACTCTATTATCAAAAATATACATAACAGTATATAAACCACCATATTGAAACTCAAAATTTGTTTCTGTTTGAGCTTCTTCATAAAAAAGAATTCGATTTTGTTCGTTTTGAAGTTTATATATAGTTACAAAAAGGTCTTTAAAATTTAAGAACTTACTTTGGATTACTTTATTTGTTAAAATAATATCAGAAGAGCTGTATTTTAAAATGAGTTTTTCATCTTTACCTAATTTCAAAGAACTTGTTACACATCCACTAAACATAAGCATAGTAAATAAAATCATTATCATATTTTTCATAATCTAATTATACTAAAATCGAGATATAATACACCTATGAAAAAAAATGAGTATGACCTTATAGTTATCGGTGCTGGAGCTGCTGGGATGGTAGCATCTATAAAAGCAGCCAGAGATAAAAAAAGTGTTCTTTTACTTGAAAAACTCTCTGGAATCGGTGCAAAACTAAAAGCTACTGGTGGAGGTAGATGCAACCTTACAAATACTCTAGCAAATGAAGATTTTATGAGTCGTTTTGGTAGAGATGGACGCTTTATGCAAGATGCCTTAAAAGATTTCAATCACAATGATTTAGTAAATTTTTTTAAAGAGATTGGTGTTGATACTCATGCTCCTGATGGATTTCGTATTTTCCCAACTTCTCATAGTTCTGCTACAATTATTTCAGCTTTAAAAGAAGAAATGCTAAAACTAAATATTGAAGTTTTAACTTCACAAAGAGTTGAGAAAATTATTCATAATGACAAAAATATCCAAGGTGTAAAAACTTCAACTCATACTTTTTTAGCACCAAATGTCATCATATCTACGGGTGGTTTAGGTTACCCCACTTTAGGGGCCGAGGGAGATGGTTACTCTTTAGCGTCTAGACTTAAACACACAATAACTGAGCTTCACCCCGCAATGATGCCACTAAAAACTAAAGAAGATTGGGTAAAAAATTGCCGTGCTGATACTATTGCAAAAGTAGAACTTAGAGTTGATATGAAAAAGCATAAAAAACTACGAGCAAAAGGTGATCTGATTTTTACAAAGACAGGCATACGCGGTCCTGTCGTTTTAGACTTTGCAAGAGAGATTACACCTCTTCTTAGCAAGTATAAAGAAGTACCTATACTGTTAAATCTAACAAAAGGTAAGAATGAAGAACAGATAAATCAACATTTAAAAGAAGAATCCTTAAAACGAGTAGATGCAACAGTTGTCCAACTTATCTCTACCCTACTTCCAAACGCTCTTGCACAAGAGTTATGTTTATTATGTGATATAGATGCAAATTCTACTCTAAAAGCAGTTGTTGGAAAATCAAAAGCAAAACTTATAAATTATTTGGCTTGGATGCCGTTGACAATTACAGGACATGATGGTTTTAAAATGGCAATGATTACAAGAGGTGGAATAACTCTAAAAGAGATAAATCCTAAAACAATGCAAAGTAAACTTATAAATGGTTTATACTTTTGTGGTGAAGTTATGAATTTAGATGGACCATGTGGAGGCTATAACCTCCAATGGTCATTTTCTAGCGGTTTCCTTGCAGGTAAACTACTTTGAAGATTTTTTAGCTTCTTTTCTTGTCGCTTTTTTCTTTTTAGAAATTTTCTTTGCTTTTTGCTTTTTAGCTAATTTTTTTTCAACTTTCTTTTTCTCCGCTTTTTTTGCTGCTTTTTTCTTTTTAGCTTTTTTAGCCTCTTTCTTTTTAAGTAACTTTTTCTCTGCTTTTTTTACTGAGATTTTTTTTCTTTATCTTTTGCCATTTTCTATATCCTTTTTTATTTTGGTTACTTCTATTATATACCTTTTAAACTTAAAAAAATCATCTTTAATAAAAATATCGTATAGATGCAAAACCATAAGCTTTTGCATCTTGGACTTCTTTGATTTGTTCTGATGAAACTATACCACCAAGAGCAAAAATCTTTATATTGCACCTAGCTATTAATACTTTTAAGTCATCTATTCCTTTTGGCTCACCTTTGTTTGGAGAACTGAAAATCGGGCTATATGTAACAGCATCTGCACCTAAATCTTTTGCTTTTATAACTTCTTCGTGAGTATGTGTACTAATGATGACTTCTAAACCTAACTCTTTTGCAGATTTGATTTTATCAAACTGCGAAGAGGTTAGATGCACACCTGAAGCATTTAACTCTTTAGCTAGATCTATATTTTGATGTATAAAACTTTTTATATTTTCAAACTGCATACAAACTTCTACAAAGTGAGCCGCTTGAATATCATAGTTTGGATTTGATTTATCTCTGTAAAGAGCGTAATTAGGTAGATGCTCTCTAAATTGTTCATGTAAAATATTACGAAAAATTGCTGGAGTATCTGTGTAAAATTCTCTTGAAGTTATAAGGTACTTTTTCATATTATCTCAAAAGAGGATTTGATGAGCGAGGTTTAGGTGCCTCAAATGCTACTTTTTCTGATTCTATTTTACTTTTATATCTTTGATTTACACCATCAACATGATATTTTAAACGCTTGAGTAGGTAAAGTTCATCATCGCTGTATTTTTGCATAACTTCATCTAAAAAATTTAATAAAAAGTCTAATCTTTCTCTTTCATCTTTTAACTCTATACTTTTGATTTGTAAGAGAACATCATCATATTCATCGCCACACTCTGATAAAAAATCATACGACAAGTCAATAGTCTTCATCGTATCAAGAGATGCTGTAAATGCAAAGTGATTGTAAAGTAAACAACCTACAAAATACTCAATATCTGAACTTTCAAACTCAGAGTATTGCTTTTCTTCATCACTAAAATGTTCATGCCATGTTTTTAATATTTTATCTATTTTTTTATTCATCCGATATTATACACTTTATTTATCGCTAAATCTATACTGAAAAGTCAATCCAAAAGTAGAAAAAATATATAATTTGATTAAATATATACTTATAAATGACACATAAGTGACAAAACTTATTATCACTCTTTAACTCATCTTTTTATAAACTTCTCCTAATAATTTAAAGAGGAATATCAATGGTTGAAAATATTTTAAAAAGAGATGGAACACATAAAGAATTTTTGTCTTTTAAAATTGAAGACGCAATAAAGAAAGCTTTTAAAAGTGAACGAACAACCTATGATAGTGTTATATTTTTTAATGTTTTAGATAGACTTAAAAATAAGCGTGTTGTGGCAGTAGAAGATATTCAAGATGCTATTGAAAAAGAACTATATAAAGGGCGTTACTTTGATGTTATGCGTTCTTTTATACTATACAGACATATGCATAAAATGCAAAGAGATAACCTTCTTGATGAAGATACAACCTACATAAACTCAACTCAAACCATAGAAGAGTATATAAATGGAACTGACTGGAGAATCAAAGCAAACTCAAACACAGGTTACTCAAATGCTGGACTTGTAAACAACACAGCAGGAAAAGTTATAGCAAACTATTGGTTAGATAAAATTTACTCAAAAGAAGAAGGTCACGCTCATAGAGATGGCGATTATCATATCCATGATTTAGACTGTTTAACAGGTTACTGCGCTGGGTGGAGTTTAAGAGTTCTTTTAGATGAAGGCTTTAACGGGGTTAGAGGTAGAGTTGAAAGTGACTCACCTAGACATTTTCGTGAGGCATTAGGACAGATGGCAAACTTTTTGGGCATACTACAAAGCGAATGGGCAGGTGCTCAAGCATTTTCATCGTTTGACACATATTTAGCTCCTTATGTTTTTAAAGATAAGCTTCCATTTTTAGAAGTAAAAAAAGCAATTCGTAGTTTTGTGTATAACCTAAATGTTCCTGCTAGATGGGGACAATCTCCTTTCACAAACATAACTATCGACTGGAGTGTTCCTGATGATTTAAAAGACCAAATCCCGACATCAAAGACTCTGCATCTATTTAAAAACCTACTTGATAGTGAGCTTGAGAGTGAAGCAAAACAAAGAGGTTGTGACTCTTTGGGAGATATGACATACAAATACTTTCAAAAAGAGATGAACCTAATAAATAAAGCTTACTATGAAGTTATGACAGAGGGTGACAAAACAGGTCAGCCATTTACCTTTCCTATCCCTACGGTAAATATCACAGAGGATTTTGACTGGTATGGAGAAAACACAGACTTACTTTTTGAAAATACAGCAAAAGTTGGTTCTTCTTACTTTCAAAACTTCATCGGTTCTCAATACAAAAAGATGAAAATGGAAAATTGGTAGAGAATGAAGAAGCATATAAACCTGGGCATGTTAGAAGTATGTGTTGTCGTTTGCAACTTGATTTAAGAGAGTTACTAAAACGCGGTGGTGGACTTTTTGGAAGTGCTGAGATGACAGGAAGTATAGGCGTTGTTACTCTAAATATGGCAAGACTTGGATTTTTATATAAAGGCGATAAAGAAGCTCTTATGATTAGAATTGATCAACTTATGAATCATGCTAAAAATACTTTAGAGAAAAAACGCGTTTTTATTCAAGAGATGTATGACAGAGGTTTATTTCCTTACACTCAAAGATATTTACCTGGATTTAACAACCATTTCTCAACTATTGGAGTAAATGGAATGAATGAGATGATAAGAAACTTTACCTCAGATGCTTACGATATTTCTTCACAAAAAGGTATAAAGTTTGCAACAGAGATTTTAAACCATATGAGGGATAGAATGGTTGAGTTTCAAGAAGCATCTGGAAATCTTTATAACCTTGAAGCAACACCAGCCGAAGGAACAACTTACAGGTTCGCAAAAGAAGATAAGAAAAGATATGGTGACAGCATCCTTCAAGCAGGAATGGATGAAAATATCTACTATACAAACTCATCACAAATTCCAGTAGATTTAACTTCTGACCCCTTTGAAGCACTAGACCTTCAAGATGATTTACAAACAAAATATACAGGAGGAACAGTCTTGCATCTATACATGCAAGAAAAAGTAAGCTCAACTGAGGCATGTAGAAAGTTAGTTAAAAATGTTATATCTAACTTTAGACTACCATATATCACTGTGACACCTCTGTTTTCAGTATGTCCAAAACATGGTTATATATCTGGGGAACATGAGTTTTGTCCAAAGTGTGATGATGAAATCATAAATAAATTTAACAAAGAGGAAGAAAAAGTATCATGAGTAAAAATGAAATATTAGTAAACTTAAAAGATAAAAGACAAAAATGTATAGTTTATACGAGAGTTATGGGTTACCACAGACCTGTTGAGAGTTTCAATATAGGAAAAACAGGTGAGCATAGACAAAGAAAACAATTTACTCAATGCTAGAGTAATTTACGACTTAACAAAATTCACGCATCTAGACTATGAAAATCATCTATCATGCATAGTTTGGTTTAGTTCTTGTAATATGAGGTGTGATTATTGTTATAACAAAGAGATAGTTTTTAGTAAACATGGAGATTATAGTTACAATGATATTTTAAAGTTTTTAAAAACACGAGTAGGTCTATTAGATGCGGTTGTTTTATCTGGTGGGGAAGCAACTTCACACGATTTAGTAGAGTTTTGTAAAGAGATAAAAAGACTTGGTTTTAAAATTAAGCTAGATACTAATGGTACTAATTTTGTAGAAGTAAAAAAACTTATAGAACTAAAACTATTAAATTTTATAGCACTTGACTATAAAGCTCCAGAAAAAAAATTTACTAAAATCACTCATTCAAATAAATATAATGACTTTTCAAAAACACTTAATTACCTCATAGAGGCATCTATGGATTTTGAAACTAGAACAACTCTACATAGTGACTTGTTAAATGAAAAAGATATAAATGAAATTATAGATGATTTAATAGATAGAGAGTATAAAGGAAAGTATTATATTCAAAGTTTTTTAGAAACTGAAATAAATATTGGAAATCTAGGTGTAGCATCTATGGAGTTTGATAAATCACTTCTATCAAATAAAATAGAAGTGATTTGGAGATAATACTAAAGTGACTCTAACTCTTCAAAAAGTTCTTTTGCCATTATCTCATAGTTACGCTTATGCTTAAGAAGTTTAGCTTGACCTGAGTGTCCCATATCAGAAATTTCTTCTTCAGTCATAGTAATACTTTTTTCTATTGTAGCAGTAATTGCATCTACTTCAAAAGGACAAAATAATGCATCTTCATCAGATAATATTGTACGGTTTTTAGGGTTATCTGTTAATATAGTAGGAATAGCACAAGTATAATAATCCATAACTTTTGCAGGTATAACAGTATTATAAACCGAAATATCTGGAAGTAAAGCAATACCAATATCACAATCATCAACTTGAACTAAAAGCTCATCTAAATTACCAGCTTCTCTAACGGTAACCTTGCCAACTAAACTTGGGTAGTTATTTAAAACTGTTTGTGCAAATTTTGGGTTGAATGTTGATATATTCAGATGCCATTCTTGAGATTTAACTTTTGAGAATGCAACTAAAACTTGTTGAAAGTTTCTTAACCCATCAAGTGTTCCTACATAGATAAAGTTACGGTCTGCTCCATCAGAAATACGGTGAGAAGTAATTCTATTTGGACAAAGTCCAGCTGGAAGGGGATAACTTCTTACACCACTATCAGAATAAAAAACTTCTTCCATATCTTTAGATGTTGGCATGAAAAGGTCACATTCTGATAAAAGACGCTGTTTGTTAAATTTTTCAAAATAACCACCAACCGTTTTTAAAAGACTTGTCTTATTCTTCTCTTTATTTGCAGCGAGTGCTTCTTCTGTTTTAGGAAAAGATGCTCTATATCCAAGTTTAAAACCAAACTTAGAACGATTCTTAAGAGTGTCACTTAAAACATCAAGCATATTTCTAACAAATACATAACTAAAAGAGTTCAAATCAACATCTTTAGACTCTAAATAATCACAAATATTTTTTGTATATTGTTGAGGCACGATATAATCAGTACCTTTTTTTTGAAAACTATTTTTATATTTTGTTAAATATACAACATGCACATCAAGATACTCTTTTAAGTAACCATTAAACAAAGCACTTATTGAGCCATGATCAGTATATTCATGCTGATCTGTTATGTATAAAAGCTTCTTCTTAGTTTCGTTTGACATTATTTATCTCCTTTAGTAGGTTCTTTCTCTACTAATTCATCTTCAAATTGTTTTTTATCGAATTTTAAATTTAAATGATCACAAATCACTTCAACATCACGAACTGCATTTCCAAGACAAGATGTAGCACCAGGAGATGGAGTCATGTTAAAGATAATTCCTTCTCCTGTATTTATAGATGCTTCACCAAGCATAATTTTTTGATTCTTTTTGTCAAGAATCTGAGGTCTAACCCCACCAAAACCTTTAGCATAAGAAATATCATCTTCAGTAAGTGAAGGAACAATTTTTCTAGCATCTTGAACAAATAGTTTTTTATTAATAAAAGGAACTTCAAACATAAAGTTCTTAAAAACATAGTTTCTAATATCAGAATCTTTAAGTAGGTCCCAAAAGATTTTAATAACATTATGGTCAAATCTTAATGTTTTTATGAAGTCAAGATAAGTACCAGGTCTAAAACGCTCTAATTTTGGAAGCATTAGCGCAGTCGGTCCAAATCTAGTAAAGCCATTTACAAGAATATCTGGGTCACCATGAAGTGCAGCAAACGGAAGCTTAGGGTTTTGAACCATATAAACTTTTCCGTTTAATATTTTACGGTCAGCAAGGTAAAAACTACCTGCCATTGGAAGACAACCAAAATCATGACCATGCCCCATCTTGTGTGCTAAGAAAAGACTGTGAGCACCTGCATTTACAACAACAAAGTCAGCAGTAAAGTGACTCATTGTAGTTTGAATATGGTAAGTACTTCCTATTTTTTGAATATTTTTTACTTCATTGTTAAAGAAAATATCTGTTACTTTATCTTCAATTTTAATAGTTTCATCTATAAAAGAATCACTTAAACCTTTAAAGTCACAAGTAGTATATTCGCCTTTTGCACCCATTCCGACGATATCTTCAGGACGCTCTTGTCCATTTTTGTCATAAATAATAGCAGGTTCCATTTCAGCTAATTGTTCTTTATTGTATAGTTCTAAGTATGGATAAAGGCTTTTAAATTCCTTATAACGATTTTTAATATAAGCAACTTCTTCAAAGCCTACACCTATCGCAAGTTTTTGATGAGCAAACATTACTTTATCTTCAAGCTTATACTGAAGACAGTATTTTTCAACCATTTTAGCAGTTTTCTTAACAGCAGCTGCTTTTTCAAGTGTATAGTTTGTTTCAATATCTCCACAATGAATGGTCTGTGAGTTTGCAGAACCATTTGAGTTTAACGCAGCAAGCGAGCCATATTTTTCAAGTAAACAGATTTTCTTAGCATCTGTATATCTACCTAATTCATAAAATAGAGCAGCGCCGGAAACACCGCCTCCTACAACAATTACATTATAATGGTGTTGTGTCATTTATTCCTCTTATTCTTTGTTGGATTTTGTATTAGAGAAAATTATACATCAATAATTATTAAACCTATATATAATTTATTATAAATCTTTATCAAATTTTCATCAAATATTATGTAATTGTTTGCTAAAATGTGCTTAATAAATAACGGAGCCTAACTAATGCAAAATGAAGATTTAAATTCTAAACTAAACAAAAGAGAAAGGTATAAGGCACGACTTAGACCTTATGACTACTTTAGTGAATTTGAAGACCTTGACTTTGAAAACCTTGGTGAAGGAGATAGATTTTTTCTTCAAGATTTTGGAATATTTACAACTGATTTTTTAGAAGATGAGTTTACCATGCGTATCCGTATCCCTGCTGGTCGCATTAGTCCTGAGGAGTTTTCATATATTGCTGATGTAGTTGATGAGTATGACTTAACCATTATTATTACTGCTAGAGCTGGTTTACAGCTTCATGATTTAGATGAAAGTAATGTTTTAGAAATCTGGAAAAAACTAAATTCACATGGGCTGACAACTTGGCAAAGTTTTGGCGATAATATCCGAAATATTGTCACAAATGTTTATGATGGGCGTGGAAGATACTGTGAGATAGAAACTTATCCTATCATTATGCAGATGCAAGACTATATAGTTGAAAACCCTCGTTATGTTGGTATGTTACCTCGTCGTGTTAGCATCGGTGTTTCTGGAAATCGTGCAAGTGTTACATCATTTTTTGCAAATGATTTATACTTTGCCTTAGCTCTTAAAGATGGCATCTATGGTTTTAATGTTTACATGGGTGGTAAAAATACAGAAATAGCTAAAGATGCAGATATTTTTTTACTAAGAGAAGAAGTTTTTGACTTTTTTAAAGCATTTGTTGAAGCATTTTACTTACATGGTTCTCGTTTTTCTCGCTCAAAAACTCGTCTTTTTTATATGATAGAAAATATCGGTTTTAGATACTTTAAAGAAACATATAGAAAAAGAATACGGCAAAACCTTTGAAAGTGCTGGTAAGATACAACTTGAAAAAGTTGCATTTTCTCAACATGAAAAACTTCGAGATGGGACTTATGCATACTGTTACCAAACAGACTTTGCACGCCTAGATGCTAAAGAAATGAAACAAATCTCAACATTTGCACTAGATAACAAAGTAGATATCAGACTGGGGATAGACCAAAATATATATCTTTTAGGTTTAAGTGATACAAGTACACCTTTTGCTTCACCTGCTCAAAGTGCGACTATCATCACTTGTGCAGGAAGTTTATGTCCTTACTCTTTTTGGAGCATAAAAAACGAAACGAAGTACTTACCACTTGATAAAATTTCAAAACATGGGATAACTGTTGGTTTTTCTGGATGTATAAAAGGATGTGGAAGACATAGACATACCGACATAGGTTTAGTTGGACTAAAAACAAATAACTTTGGTAATACAGATGGCGGGGCAAGAGTATTTGTTGGTGCTGTTCATACAGATGGTTTAAGTATTAGTAGAATGCTTTTTTCTATGGTACCACTTGTGCATCTACATAAAACGATAGATTTAATTATAAAGTTATATGAACTAAGTGGATATAGTAATTTTGAAGAGTTCTCAGATGCTATCTTAAATAAATTCTCAGAGGAGTTTTTAGCTCTATGGGTTTTAGCAAACCTTCAAACAAATCAAGCTATAAAACTAGAGCCAACAAGTAGTGGTTTTGAGTATGAAAAAAATCTTTTAAAAGAAACTTTTAGTGAGGTTGACTTTATAGAACCCTTAGAAGAAAAATTTGCTCCATCTGTAAGTGCTTTATCTAAAAAGCTATGGACAGTTGCGGGTGCTGACCCAGTGTATAAACCAAAACTAAACAGAGTTAACTTTCGTTAATTCTGTTTTAGCTTAAAACTCTAAGCTAGTTGAGAAACGATAGACGCTTCAACATCAGAAATATCTGCTGTTCCATCTACCGTTATGTAGGTTAAAGAGGTCTTAGCTTTTGCTTGAGTTTTGTAGTAGTTGACAAGTGGTTGCGTAAGTTCATGGTAAACTTTAATACGGTCAAGAACAACTGCTTCTTTATCATCATCTCTTTGTACTAAATCTTCACCAGTAACATCATCTTTACCTTCAACTTTTGGTGGGTTAAATGTAACATGATAAGTTCTTCCAGATGCTAAGTGTGCACGACGACCTGACATACGATTTACAATCTCAGAATCAGGAACATTAATCTCAATAACAGCATCTATCTCAATACCAGCGGCAGTAACAGCATCTGCTTGAGGAAGTGTACGAGGAAAACCGTCTAAAAGAAATCCATTTTTACAATCATCTTCTACAATACGGTCTTTAACAAGCCCAATAATAATCTCATCAGTTACAAGTTGTCCAGCATCCATAGCTTTTTTAGCCATTTTACCCATATCTGTTCCAGCTTTGATAGCTGCTCTTAACATATCACCAGTAGAAATTTGAGGTATTCCATACTTCTTAGTTAAAAATTGTGCCTGTGTACCTTTACCAGCACCTGGAGCACCTAATAAAATAATTCTCATATCACATCCTATAATTTAATTTATGCAAGTATAGAATAATTTTCTTTAAAATATTTTATATCCTATACCTTTTAGATTAATTATAAGTTTTTTTGATGTTTTTACCCGTAGTCTTAAACTATTCAAAGTTCTAAGCATCGCGAACAATATCTAAACTTTGTTAAAGAGCAACAAGCATTTATAGCAACTACACTTACTTTCAGTTATGCACTTGTATTCAAAGCACAACAAGGCGATATATTAGAATATATAACTTTTAGTATTCTGATCGGGTACACATTCTTTTTGCAAATTAAAAGTATGTTTAAAAAAATTTATATATTGATAGATTTTTTTTATCTTGACATACAAAATCTCATATGATATACTTCGGATATACAATTGAAGGATATATCATGACAGCTACAATTTCAACATGGGGTAACTCACAGGGTTTAAGATTTCCAAAAGATATAATGAAAGAGTTACATTTATCTATTGGTGATAAAATGAAAATTTTAATTGAAAATAAAAAAATTGTATTAGAGCCAATAAGAGAAGAAAGAATAAAATATAATATTAATGATTTAGTTAAACAATTACCAAGTAACTACAAAACTTATGAAGAATTTGATAATAAAACTGGATTAGAAGAATGGTAAAATATATTCCTGAACAAGGAGATATTGTAGCTTTAAATTTTGACCCACAAAGTGGACATGAACAAAAAGGCAGAAGACCTGCAATAATTATAAGTAATAAAATATTTAACCAACATTTAGGTTTAGCATTTGCTTGTCCAATCACAAATACAAAAAGAGACTTTCCTTTTCATATCGAAGTAAAAAGTGAAAATATCACAGGTTTTATTATGGGAGAACAAATGAAATCAATAGATTATAATTCAAGAAATATAAAATTTATTGAAAAAGCAAATCAAAAAAACTATAAATAAAATATTAGGTATAATTGATAGTATCATACAATGATTCGTACAACAAAGCAGAGGAAAGAACAAGATTATAATGGCGAAAATATCTTCTTATCCAATTAATATTAAATTTTAGATAAAATGTGAATATATCAATTTCTTAATTGGTAATGATTAGTCTATATAAAAACATTACAAAATGACATGCTTTTAAATAAAATTTAATTTTTATGTTAAAATCAACAAAATAAGAATAGGATATTAAAATGGCGAATGAGAGAATTACAGAAGATATAGTAAGAGAACATTTTAAGAATGATATTTTAAATATAGAAAATGAAATATTCATAGAAGAACAAAAATCAAAACATAGATCTAACTTATTTGATAATGCATCAAAAAAAGGAACAAGTAATAAAGGATATCCAGAATTTATAATTTCATTTAAAAAATATCTTAATTTTATTATAATAATTGAATGTAAAGCAGATACAGATAAACATGAAAGTGATAATAGAAATTTGCCAGTAGAGTATTCGGTTGATGGTATTTTACATTATATGAAATGCGTAAGAAAAAAAAATAAAGATATTGATATACTAGGAATAGCTGTTTCAGGATTAAATCAAAATGAATTAAAGGTATCCAACTTTCTATTTAAGCATAATTCTAATATTGAAGAATTACAAGACAAACACTTATTATCATTTAATTCTTATTTTAAACTATATGATATGCACGACTTTTCAATAAATTTACAAAATTTAAAAATTATTGAAAAAGCTGTAGAATATAATGGAAAATTAGAAAACTACTCAATTCCCACTACGGAAAGAGCAACATTAATAAGTGGTATATTACTAGCACTACAAAACAAACGATTTAGAGATAGCTATCAACAAAGTAGTGATGTCGTAGATTTAGTTAATTTTATATTAACATCTTGTGAAATTATTTTAAAATCAAATAAAATTGAAGAAGAACGAAGAGAAAGTATATTAAGAGTATATTCAACAATAAAAAATCATAAAATTACAACTGCTAAAACAATAAAAGATAAAAAAACAAAAAAGAATATTCCTAATACATTGATTAGTGATTTAGTATATGAAATAAAACAAGATATTTATCCTTTAGTAAATTACGATAATTCTGGGTTTGATGTACTAGGAAAATTTTATACAGAATTTATTAAATACTCAGGTTCTGATGGTAAAACTGGTTTAGTTCTTACTCCCGCACATATAACCGATTTATTTTGTGATTTGATTGATTTAAATGTGGATGATGTTGTATATGATTGCTGTTGTGGTACAGGTGGTTTTTTAGTTGCCTCAATGAAAAGAATGATTAGTTTAGCAGGAAATGATGCTGAAAAAATAATTTATATTAGAGAAAATCAATTAATTGGGACAGAAGAAAGAGCTGATATGTTTACATTTGCTTGTTCTAACATGATGATGAGAGGTGATGGGAGATCGCATATTTATAATGAAGATTGCTACAATGATAAACATAAACAAAGAATTAAGAAATTAAAACCTACCGTTGTTATGTTAAACCCTCCATACTCTGTTGGAGCAGATGGTCAATTAGATTTTATTTTAAATGCTATGGAAAGTTTACCAAAAGGAGGGAGATGTATAGCAATTGTTCAAATGAGTTGCGCATTAGATACTCCAGCTGTTTTAAAAAAACATAGACAATTATTAGAATTACATACCTTAGAATCTGTAATAACAACACCTATAGATTTATTTTATCCATCGGCAAGCGTCCCAACTTGTATAATGGTATTTAAGGCATATGAAAGACACAATAATAATAAACCATCTTGGTTTGGAGCATTTAATGATGATGGTTTTATAAAAAGAAAAAAACAGGGTAGAATTAATATTGGAGGTTACAAGGAAAAACATAATCATTTACTATCTAAATATAGATATTATGAAGAAGCAAATTTTTCTGTTTTAAAAAATGTTTCAGATAAACAAGAGTGGTGTGCAGAAAGCTACATGAATATTGATTATGATAATAATAATGAAGATGAATTTATAAATACAATCAAAGAATATCTAAGTTCACTATTTCTTTTTAGTAAGATTAATTCAATTAGCGAGAAAAGTTTATCTAACAGTAAAACTAATACAACAAACAAAAAATACTTACCATTTTTATTAACAGATTTATTCAATATTGAAAAAGGCGAACGATTAAATAAAGAAGAAAGAGTTTTGGGAGAAATTCCTCTATTAACATCTACTTCAATGCAAAATGGTGTTTCAAATTTTATTAGCTATGATGAATTTAAAGATAGTAAAAAAATATTTAAAGATAAAATAACTATTGATATGCTTTGTAATGTATTTTATCATAATTATGAATATTTCAGTGATGACAATATACATACATTAATATTTGCAGACAAATATAAAAATAATGATAATATTTATACTTGTATTTTTATTGCAACATTATTAAAAAAATTAATTATAAAATTTGCTTATGGAAGACAAGTAAGATTAAAAAGATTAGATGGTGAGAAAATATTACTGCCAGTAACTAATAATAATATAGATTGGGAATATATGAAAAATTATATAAAATCATTGTCATATTCAAGTAATTTATAAAACAGATAACAAATCGTAAAAATCGAACAAGGCTATACTGAGTTTTTCTCTCTGTAACTTATCTTATAACCTACACCTTTTAGATTGATTATAAGTTTTTTTGATGTTTTTACCCGTAATCTTTTAATAAAAGTTCTAAGTCTATCATCACTTACCTCTTCATTCCATATATCTTTTTTTATTGCTGTATCATCTAGTATATTGTCTTTAGTGTTTAAAATAAGTGTAAAAAATTTAACTTCATTTTTTGAAAGTGCTATAAATTTGGAATTTTTATAAAGTGATTTACTTGTTTTGTTAAAACTAAACCCTTCACTAAGTTCAACAAGTTTATCTTCTAGTTCACTTGATATTAAACTAATATAATCAAGTATCTCATCAGGGTCATAAGGTTTTAAAAAATACTTTATAACTCCAACATCTATTGCCTCAAATAGTTTCTCTTTTTCACTAAAAGCACTAAGTATGATAATAGGAATCTTTTTATCTATCTTCTTTAACTCTCTTGCCATATCTAAGCCTGACATCTTAGGCATATTTATATCTGTGATTACTATATCAGGCGAGATTTGTAAAAATTTTTCTATGCCCTCTTTGCCATTAGATGCTAAAGTAAAACTATAAAAACTATCACCAATAGCACTTTTTAAAAGTCTTGCAATATTTTCTTCATCTTCAACAAACAAAACACGCAATTTTTTTAAAATTTTATTTTTCATAAGTTAAGACTTAATCAGAGGAATTTTAATGCTGAAGGTTGTTAAACCTTTTTTAGAACTCACACCCATATAACCATCTAAACCTTGCTCACAAATCATTTTTGACATAAAAAGACCAAGTCCTGTTCCCCTACTTTGATGTTTAGTAGTGAAGTATGGCTCAAATATCTTTTCTAAATTTTTACTTTCTATGCCACCTGCATTATCTTGAATCTCAATATAAGCAAAATTTTTATCTTTTGTTGTTTTTATATTTATCTCACGAATTAAGATGCCTTTACTTACAAACGAGTCTGTTGAGTTTTTTATAAGGTTTATGATAACTTGAGTTAACTCATTCGAGATGCCAAGAACTTCTAAGTCTATAAAATCTTTTTTTATACTTATCATCTCTACTTTTAAGATTTTTTCTAAAAGAGTCAGAGATTCATTTATACTATCACTTACATTAAAAGGATGCTTCTCTTTTTGTGGTCTAAAAAAGTTTGTAAAATCATCTATGGTTTTTGACATATTATTTATAATGACTTTACTCTCTGCGTAATACTGCAAAAACTTTTCTTCATCATCAGATAATGCTGATTTTTTCATATTGAAGTTACTTAGATTTAACTCTGTTAATGGTTGTCGCCATTGATGTGCAATATTTGCTAGCATCTGACCAAGAGATGCCAATCTTGACTGCCAAAACATAACTTTTTGCTTTTGTTCATTTTTAGATATTTCATCTTTTACACGAATCTCTAGCGTTTTGTTTAACTCTTCTAGTTCTTTTGTTTTTTCTTGAACTCTTTTTTCTAAGGTTTTATTTAACTCTTCAAGTTCTTTTTCTTTTTTTTGTAACTCTTCTTTGTAAAAAACTTCCTTAGTTACATCGTACCTTATAGCTATAAACTCTGCTATATTGTCATCTTCATCAAGAATGGGGATAACTGTTGTATTTACATAAAAGGTAGAACCATCTTTTGCTCTATTTTTTACAGTATCTTTATATATTCTTTTAGCTTTTACTGTGTCCCAAAGTATTTTAAATGTTGATACATCTACATCTGGATGTCTTACAATATTATGATTTTGACCAACTAGCTCTTCTTGTGAATATCCAGAAATTTTACAAAACTCATCATTAACAAAAGTGATTATTCCTTCCATATCAGTTTTGGAAATTATATTGCTCTTCTCTATGGCTTCTTTATACTGTTTTAACATAATGCCATTATATAGATGCTATACTTAAAAATGATTAATATCTCAAATAATAAGCATCTTGATATTATATTACCAAATACAAACAAGGCTTTAAAAGAGGTCTTAAAAAGTGCCTCTCCAAAAGAGTTAGAAGTCTTAACTCAAAGTAAAGACCTAAAATCAGTCATAAACTCCCTGCTTCAAGAAAGTTCCAAAAACTCAGCATCTGATAAAACAATTTTAAATTTAGTTAAAAACAATCCAACTTTAAAAAATCTAGGAACTATCTCTTCAACTATAAAAGACTTACTAAATTCTTTAAAATCAACTCTACAAAATCAAACAACAGAAAAAACTCCACTTCCAATAGAGAAAGTTTTAAAAGAGTTTCTTGTAGATATAAAACAATTAAGTGAAAGTGCCTTAAAAACTAAAATCACAAACTCTGGTATTTTTTTAGAATCAAAACTTAAAAATGTACAAAACCCTCAAGTCCAACTAAAAGAAACCCTAAACTCTTTACTAAAAAGTATTGAGAAAAGTTCTATTTATCCTGTAAAAGTTTTAAATAAACATATAAAAGAGATTTTAAATAGTGAAATTATAAAAAATGCTACAAATAAATCTTTAACAACAACTTCACCGCTGAGGGAAAACTTACCTAATGAAAAACAGGCATTAAATAAAGTTGCAAAAACAATAGAAAAAATCATCCAAACAATGCAAACAAATCTAAAAAGTGAAGATATCACTACTACAAAAGAATTTTCAAAAATCTTAGAAAAACTTCAACACACAATATCACCAAAGGTTTTAACACCAGAAAATTTTAAAGTAGCATCTATACAAGAGAGCATTGTACAACTTTTACCACAACTAACAAAAAGTCAAGTTCCAGAAGCCAAAGGTCTTTTTGATGCTCTAAGTAAGATTTTAAAAATTCTTCCAAATACCTCACTTGAACAACTAACACAAACAAAAATACCACAAGAGATAAAAAGTGCCATTTTACCACTAGAAAATGCCATAGAAAAGTCTGATACTCTCTTTTCAAAAGATACGAAAGTTCTTTTAAATAAACTAACAACTCTTGACACCCCACAAAAACTTTCATCATCTACAAATGTAAAAGAGATAGTAGTAAATGATTTAAAGTCTGTTTTGTTAAAAACAGGTGAAGAAATATCTAAGTCACCACTAACAAACCAAAGTGAAGTTTTAAAACATATAGATAAATTATCTCTTCAGATTGATTATCATCAGTTAGTTTCACACCTCTCAAATTCATCCTCTTTATATCTTCCTTTTTCCTGGGATGCTTTAGAAGAAGGTAGTCTTAATATTAAAAGAGATGAAGATGATAGGTTTTACTGTGATATAGAGTTGAAACTAAAAGAGTATGGGGAGTTAAGTCTGCGTTTGGTTTTATATGAAAAAAACCAAATCAACATTAAAATACACTCTGATAATATAGAGTTTCAAAAATCATAAAAGAGAATATCAATGTTCTTCGCTCAGGTTTGATAGATGCTAACATAACACCAAGAGAAATTCGCATACTAGATGCTAGTAAAAAAACACCTATATCGCCTTATGAGAGCCAAACAAAAGCTATCCACATAGGTTTTGAGGTAAAAGCATGAAAAAAGCAGCCGCACTTAGATATAACAAAGACAAAGAATCCGCACCTCGTGTTATAGCAAAAGGAAAAGGTGAAGCTGCACAAAACATCATCAAAATTGCCGAGCTTCATAACTTACCCATAAAAAAAGATGAAGACCTCATCGAGCTTCTCTCAAAAGTAGAACTAGACAAAGAAGTCCCAGCAGAACTGTATAAAGCAGTAGCAGAGGTTTTTAGTTTTATTTATAAGGTATCAAAGAAAAAGTAAAACAACAAATATAGTTGCGGCAGTAGTATTTAAGCTTTTAGCAGTTTTTGTAGCAGCAATTCTTCAACATTTTGCCTTGAATCTAATATAGCCATTATATAAACGGTGTCATTTCCAACTTTATATATAATTCTCCAAGGAGATGTTATAACTTCTCTATACAGTGTGATACCTTCTTTTTGAAGTTCAGGTACAACTCGACTTTTAAAAGGAAAAAAATTGCTTATTTTAGCTTTAGCTCTAATTTTTAAATAAATCTCATTAGCATTGTGAGGGCTATCTTTTTTTATGTAATCAACAATATTCAAAAGGTCATCTTTTGCATTTGTTGTCCATTGAAGTTTATATGTTTTACTCATTTTTTAAGTAGTTCTTCTACCGAACTAAATACATCTTCTTCATTATGAAGGTTTCCATTTTTAATATCTTCTTCGGCAAAAGAAAGAAGTTTTAAAATAGAAATTGCATTTTTCATATCTTCATAACTTTTTGGATCTTGAATAACAGCTTTAGCTTCACCATTTTGCGTGATAATCATCGGTCGGTGAGTTTCATTTATGTGTTTTAACACATCAGCTGCTCTATTTTTTAAATATGTAACTGGTTTTATATCATTAACTAACTGCATAAAATCTCCTTCAGTCTTTTAATGGTACTATATTAAGACCGAATTTGCAAGTGGGTATTCAACCCGCGTGCCAGTTATCCAGTCATGCAGTGAATGGAAAACGGTTGACTTTATCAATAAAAAGCAAAAAGGCATTTTATAAGTGTGCAAGATTTTATTAGACTAAAACGGTATTTCATCTTCGTCAATATCTATTATTTGTACTGATTGTACTTGCTGTATTGGTTGTATTGGTTGTTGCTTTTTCATTTCAAATCTTTCTTGATTATTCATAATCCAATCCCACCCTGTTTTTGTAAGTTGATAACCAATATAAGAATCATGTTGATAAGAATCTTGATATTCTTGATTTGAAATTAAATCTTTTCTTTCTAAATTTTGTAATCCTATCACAGCAGCCATTTTAGTAAATCCACTATTTTCTATATCATTTTTTATAGTATATGATGATACATTATCTTGTGGACTTGCTAAATTCTCTGCAATCGCAACTATTGTAATAAGTTCATGTTGAGCTAAACCTTCAATATCAGCAATACTTTCTGATGAAACTTTTATTAATATTTCCCTTTTCTCTAAAATTGCTTTAGCTCTATTCTCGATATCTTTTGTTAATTTTTCAAAATCTTGTAAGGATTCAGTTGAATATGTTATTATTTTTCGATGTTGTACATCAAATGGAAATTTAGTTTTTCTATCCTTTGAACAAATCATAATTACTGGTTTATTCGCAGAAATAGCATAACCTAATTCGTACCATACATTAGGATTATCTAAAGTTATATCTGCAAGACAAATTAATGAACTCTTTATTTTATCTTCAATATCATTAATTGGTATACTTGAGTGATGGTCTTCATCTACTCTATATGGTTCTAGTCCACATTTTTCAATAGTTGGCTTAATTACATCAAGGTATCTTTTATCAAATGGCCCTCCATCAAAAGGCTGAATTATAAAACATGTATCCATTTTTACTCCTATTATTTCGTTAAATATTAAGTATTATGATTTGTCATACTTTTACATTATTTTAATTATAATAATTAATTGTTCAAAAACTTACATAACACTCATTATTATGTTTTGCTAGACTTCAGCCCTTGTTAGTTCGATAAGCTCTTTGTCTTTGAATAGTAAATTGTTTACAACTTGAGTAACAGTTGTATTTCTCTCATTAGCAATTTTATTTATAAAATCTTCAAGTTCTGAATCTAAATATATTGGTAAGTGAAAATTTACATTTTTTTTATAAAACTTTCCTCTTGTGCCTTTTGAAAAATCATATTCTTTTTGCATTTGCTTATCCTTCATTGTAAAATTTTATTTCTTTTTTTGTTGCTTTTCTTGCACTTATAATTCTTATATTATAAGTCTTTTCATTTACTGAAATATAAGTGTGAACAACAACAAGTGTTCTGGTTTTCACATCTAATCCAATAGTGGCCCATCGTTCTTCATCTTCGCTATGGCTTTCATCAAAGAGCGAAATTGAATTCTTGTCTTTAAAAATTGAGGTTGCATCTTCAAAGCTAATGTTATGTTTAGATAAATTACTTTTTGCTTTTGTTGGATCCCATTCAAAATTATAATTCATTGAAAGCCTTGTATATTTTATATATTGTATCAAAAATAAAAAAATATTACGAAAAACAACTCTATTTCAGTTCACCCCAATTATCACCAATATTCATACTAGCTTTAAGTGGAATACTTAACTCATAGATATTTTCCATTATGTTTTGGAACTTCTCTCCTAGCATCTGTGCTTGAGAAGCATCTACTTCAAAGATAAGTTCATCATGGATTTGTAAAAGCATTTTTGCATTTAATCTTTCACTTTTTATAACCTTAGCTATCTCATTCATAGAAAGTTTGATTAAGTCACTTGCACTTCCTTGAAACACACTATTAACCGACTCTCTGTCATAAGCTGCTCTAAACATAGGAGATGCCGTTTCATAGTCAAAGTATCTTCTTCTTTTAAGTAAGGTTTCAATGTACCCCATCTCTTTTGATTTATCTACAATAGAGCGAAAGTAAGTTTTAACAGTTGGAAAAGACTCAAAATACTTCTCGATTATCTCTTTAGCTTCTTTTGTTGTTATACCAAGAGTTTGAGATAGTTTTTTTTGCCCCATACCATACAGAAGTCCAAAGTTTACAGTTTTAGCAACTGCTCTTTTTTTAGGTGCTTCTTCTTCTCCAAAAAGGGCTATGGCAGTTTGCAAGTGAATGTCTTTATCTGCTTTAAAAGCATCTACTAACACACTATCTTGTGAGTAGTGAGCCAGAAGTCTTAACTCGATTTGTGAATAATCAATGCCTATAAGCTTCTTACCCTCAGATGCCACAAACGCTTCTCTTATTTTTAAACCTTGAGTAGTTCTAGCAGGTATGTTTTGAAGATTTGGATTTTTTGAACTTAACCTTCCCGTTGCCGTTCCTGTTTGAACAAAAGAAGTATGAATCCTAGAGTCTTTATCTAAAGCTGATAGTTTTAAAAGTGGCTCTATGTAAGTAGAGTAGAGTTTATATGTTTCTCTATACTCTAAAAGAGAAGTAATTATCTCATGTTTATCTTTTAGCGAACTTAGTACCTTCTCATCGGTAGAGTAACCTGTTTTTGTTTTTTTGCCAACAGGAAGTCCTAGATGCTCAAAGAGTATAACACCTAGTTGTTTTGTTGAATTTATATTAAACTCACTCCCAGCTAAAGCATAAATATCTTTGGTCAACTTAGATAGTGTAACTTTAACCTCTTTTAAAAACTCTTCTAAAAAAGAAGAATCAACCCTTATGCCATCTTTTTCCATTTCTAGTAAAGTTTTAATAAAAGGAACTTCTACTTTTTTTGAGTAGTCTATCAGATGAGAGGCATCTTGGAGTTCTAGTTTTTCATTTAAAAGATAAAACAGTTTTAGTGTTATATATGCATCTTCAGCCGCATACTTAGTGGCATCTTCTAGCTCTACACTTGCAAAAGTTTCACCTTTTTTAACTGTATCTTTAAAGGCTACCATTTTATGATTTAAAAGTTTATCTGATAGTTTGTCAAGACCTAAAGCACTCTCTGAGTTTATGAGCCATGCAAGTATCATACTATCGGCATAAACATCTAAGTCATTCTCATTTAAAAACCTAGTTACAAAATGAAGGTCAAACTTGATGTTATGCCCAACAACTTTAGAGTTAAATATCTTTCTTATAGCAGATGCTACAACTTCTTTAGAAATCTGATCAGATACACCTAGATAAAAGTGAGCAAAAGGAACATAAAAAGCTTCTTCTTCATTAAAACAAAAACTAAAACCAACTAAAGAGTTTTTATCGTAGTCAAGCCCTGTTGTTTCAGTATCAAAAGCGACAATAGTATCTGGAGTTAAAGAATCTAAGACTTTTTGTAGATGCGATACTTCTGTTATAAGCGTTGCTTTAAAATCTAAGTTCTTATTTTGTACTTCTTGTTCTACATCTTGTCTAATTTGTGTCTTAACTTCATCACTCACCATGTTTTTAGCGTGGATTACTCTAAGAATTGCATTGAGTTCATACTTTACAAGTTCATCATAAATATTTAAAAATGGATTCTCAACATCCATCTTATACTCTTCAAAATCAATAGAATCCATTACATCATCTTTAAGCGTTACAAGCTCTTTTGACATGTAAGCTGACTTATGTGACTCTCTAAGCTTCTTTTGCACTCCTGGGGGTTTAATCTCATCTATATTGGCATAGATTGCATCTAGCGTTTTGTAAATAACTAAAAGTTTTTCAGCTCCTACCTTGCCTATCCCTTTTACACCAGGGACATTATCTGCACTATCTCCCAAAATTGATTGATAATCAGTAAACTGTTTTGGAGTTACACCGTACTTTAAAAAACAAGCATCTTCATCCATATTTTTTCTTTTTATAGCATCTATAACCACTACTTTATCATCTTCTATGAGTTGGTAAAGGTCTTTATCGTGAGAAACCACCCTAACTTTATACTCTTTTTCTTTTGCAAGTTTTACAACTGTTGCTATCATGTCATCGGCTTCAAAACCAACTTTGCCTAAAGTCTTATAACCCATTTTTTCTATCCACTCTATTGCGATTGGTAATTGCATACTTAACTCTTCTGGAGGAGGCTTACGATTTGCTTTATAATTTGGGTCTATCTCATTTCTAAAAGTAGGACCTTTTGTATCGATTGCAAAGATAATATAGTCACTATCGTGCTGTTTTTGTAAAGTTGATATAAAATTTGTAAAACCTGTTAGGAGTCCTGTTGGAAAGCCTTCTTTATTTTTAAGATGCTGAGGGAGTGCGTAAAAACTACGAAAGAAAAAACCAAAAGTATCTATGACTGTAACTACCTTAGACATCTATAGTACATCCAACATATCATCAATAGCGTCTTCTAAAAGTTCATGGTCATATCCAGCATCACTAGCTTTTTTAAGTCCAAAATTTATGGAAACCTCAGAAAATGGCTTATTTACAGGAACTACTGTTTTTATGATATGAAGTGCTGTTGCATATTCCCTTATAGACTCAGGGGCAGATGCGGGAGTGTCTGAATATTTAATCATTTCAATAAAATCACTATTAAATCCCCAATGTTCAAAAACAATGGCTGTAACTTCTGCAGTAGTCATTTCAACATAAGATTTCTCAACCATAGCAATGTTATTAGTTGTTTCTATCTCAGATGCAAAACTTATAGTTTCATCATCCTCTATTACATCACTAGCTATAAGTATCTTTCCTGTTTCTTGAAGAAGTGTTGCAAGATAAAGCTTATCTGCTTTAGTCTTATCTAAACGGTTATACCAACTAAGCATTAGTGCAGATTGCTGAGTTGAAATATCTGCAAACTCTTCTGATGTAACGCCATAAGGTTGCATATCAACATTTAAAAGCTTGCGAACAGCATTTCCCAAAGCGATAGAACGAGTCATACTCATACCAAAAAGACTCACAGCTTGGGCTGCATTTTTTATATCTTTTGAAAAACCATAAAGAGGAGAATTTGCTGCTTTTAAAAGGTTTGCTATTATCATAGGGTCATGCTCAATTGCTTTTGCCATATCAACTATTCCAGCTTCTTCATCTGCATAAACTTTATTTATATCTATTATTGTTTTTGAAAGTGGAGGAAGAGATTTTATACTATCGAGAATTGAGCTTTTCATAAATAAATCCTATTTTAATTTGCACTTATTATATCTTTAATGCGGTTTATTATTATTGAAAATTTAACTTTATATGATTTTTATGTATCTCACTATATAGCAATTCATTTTTTGTATTAAAACTTACAATATCTATTTTATAATCAAAATCAATTCTCATAAGCATTGCTAAAAATAAAGATTTTTTCTTTCTAAATTCTTGCTTTGATATGTCAGCATCTATCGCTAAATCAATATCTCCACCTCTTTTACTATCATCTGTTCTACTTCCAAATAAGTATACAGCTACATCACCGAAACTCTTTTTTATATTATGTTGTAATATTTCAATCACTCTTTTTGATAACCTCATACATCATACTTTTTAAAGAAGTTTAATGAGTTTAAATAATAACCTTCAAGCTTTTCAAAACTATCTACACAATACTTTAAATCATCTAAAGCTTCTTGTAATTCTTCTGGATAATCATGCTCAAGTTCATTTCTAACTTCTCTTAATTCTATCCAGTTCTCAAGAGAATCTATAATATTTTCTTTTTCAATATTTGATAATACTTCACTCATTTTTGTATTATTTATTCCAGCAGTTTCCAAAAGAAGAGAAAATATTTTTGCACCTAAGAAATCTTGAATAGATGCAAATCTTTTTATAAGTATCTCTTTTTTATTCATTACTCTATTTCATCCCAATTTGATATAATACTCAGTCATATTTTAACATATTTTTAAAAATTCTTTAAGTATGACACTCTGTTAAAGTTTTTTCAGGTCTATTTATGTAGTCATAACCATTGTAAATAGTATAAACTCCATATATTATAACAGCGATAGATGCTAAAGACATCATCATCTTTCTAAAACTTGTTGCAGAAGTAAGAGAGGTTAAAAAACCCAAGCCAAACATAGCAGGAATTGTACTTACTCCAAACACTACCATAACTAAGGCTCCATAGACTGGACTTGCTGTACTAGCTGCTGTTATAGCAAAAAAGTAAACAAAACCACATGGTAGTAAGCCATTTAACATACCAAGTAAAAAGAAACTAAGATTTGATTTTGAGTTTAGCACACTTTTAAAAGCATTTTTATAAATCGAAGAAGATGAAAAAGAATGCTCTATAAGAGTTAAAAACTTTATCTTGCCCATCAAGGACAAACCTGCTAAAACCATTGCAATTCCTGCAAAAATTAGTAAAGCACCGTTTGCATTATTGCTAAATGTAACTACTCCACCTATTGCACCAAAAATGGCACCTAAGATAGAATATGTAAAAACCCTACCAAAAGAGTAAAGTAGATGCGCTACACTTTTTGTCACTTTAGAGCTTTGTGGTTCTATCTTTATGGTTGAGTATGCCAAAACTATACCACCACACATTCCGATGCAGTGACCAAAAGAACCTAAAAAAGCGATGCTAATAATAGTTAATAAATTTACAGTTTCCATATTTGTACTATTTTGTTCCTAAAAGTTGTTTTCTTATTCGTGGATTATTTAGAGTTTCACCTCTTAACATTCTTAATCTCATTGTATCAAAATCTACATATCCTAAAGCTTTTTTTTCATAAGCACCAAAGCCATATCCCATCGGCGTTTTATCTACTAAAGAATAAAAAGCGACTCTAGCATCTATCCATCTTTTACTATCTTTACTCATTACCCATATCACAGCTTCATCTTTAAACTCTTTATCTTGTAACCATTTTACAAAACCACCATGGTCATGAAAGAACCAAGTCTGAGAAGATGGAGATATAACTTGAGAAATATACTCCATATTATCTATAAGCATTCCGCAGTCACTATCTTGGTATTTATTTATTTGCATCTGTATAGGTTGTTTTGATTTGTTATTTTGCATAGTAACTATCATCTGATTTTGTGAAGCTAAAGATAAAAAAACTCCAACAATAATTCCAACAAAAACAATTATTATAAAAAATGGTAGTAATTTTTTCATTATTTTCATAAACTCCATGTATTATTTGATTTATCACACTTAAATTAATTATTTAACTAGTAAATAAAAGAGATATAGAGTTAAAAACTATTTATTTTTTCATATAACTAGATTTATTTTAATAAACTGTATGATTAATCAAATAAATTTTATATATTAGAACTATATTCTCTTTTTACCTTTGCCTAAGTCATCATAAATTAAAAACCTAGCTAAGTCATCTTTCATCTCATTATCAAGTCTATCCCAGATTGCTTTTTTTACTTTTATATCTTACTTGGTCTTCGTGTTGACTCCAATGCATATCTCTTATAAGATAGTGATAACGAACTATTTTTTTAGTATATTCACTTAAGAAAAACCAGTTCTTTATTATCTGATAAGAAGTTTCTTCATGGTCTGTAAAACTATACTCAAAAAAAGGTATCTCATCATCATGCTTATCATACGCTACAAATGGTTTTCCAATATCGTGCAGAAATGCTCCACCAATAAGCTTATAGTCTTTTGCCTTTAAAGTATAATAGAGAACTCTTAAAGTATGTAAAAAAACACCATGCTGATGCCATTTATTTTGTCTATAGAACAATGACATTAAAAAAGTTTTTGATAGTATTTTATTTTTTATATTTTTCATAATTGATATTCATTCTTATTTTCTTTGTTTTTATATTATAACAAAAAAATTATTTTATGCCAAAGGGTGACAAACTTCTACAGTTTCCTTTAAGTCTTGTTTTTGAATATGTGTATATATCTGAGTTGTCATTAGTGAAGCGTGACCTAACAACTCTTGAACTACTCGTAAATCTGCTCCTCCACTTATAAGTGCTGTAGCATAAGAATGACGAAGCACATGAGGAGAAACTTGTAAATATTTTTGAGTTATCTTATATGCGGTTATGCGACTTAAACTTTCTCCTCTATAATTACACCAAACATATTCGTTATCTGACTCTCTTTTATTGAGATATATTTTGATAGCATCTACTGCTACTTTAGCTACGGGAACTATGCGTTCCTTTTCACCTTTAGCATGTCGTATATGTAACCAGCCATCCTCTATATCTTCTTTTCTTAAAGCTAAGCACTCACTTATCCTTGCTCCTGAAGCAAACAAAAACAGTATCAAAGCATAATCACGAAGTCCAAGCCAACTACTTCTGTCTATGTATTTTAAAGCATCTAGTATATCTTTATATGATAAAAATTTAGGGAGAAGTTTTGGAACTTTTGCAAATTTGTATCTTGTTTTTTCATTTTTAAACTGACTTTTATAACAAAAATCAAAAAAGCATTTAACGCAGAAAGTTTTCTATTTAAAGTTCTTTTATTTTCATAGCTAGATAACACTGCTAAGACGCTATCTTGTTCAAGTTTTATAAGAGAAGCAGAAGTTAACTCTTCTATGTGTAACAAGTCACTCTTATAAGCCTCAACACTTTTTTTACTAAGAGCTCTTGTTACACTAATATATTCTAAAAAAGCCTCTAGCTCATTACTCAAATGAGATATACTCATCATCTACATAAAAGATTTTATCAGCTACAAAAATATAACCATCTTCAACATCAACTTCATATACATCATATTTTAGTAAATCTTTTGATAGTTCTATTATGTAACCCTCTTTTTCTAAAGCATAAATTTTATCTTTATATACAATTAAACCTAAAAAGTGAGCAAATGGAAATTTAACTTTTGAGTTTACTTGCAAATCTGGGGTTAAAGAGATTATCTCACCTTGTTTAGTAGTTATATAGATGTTTATATCATCATAAGTTATATTTCTTATCTCGTAACTAACTCTAACTTCTTTTGCTGCCATAGATAAGATTTTATTACCTGTTGCTGCTATAAGTTTTGAATCAACTACATGAAAGTTTATAATATTGTTGAAGTTGTCTTCTGAAGATACGATAACAGTTCTTAGTTTCTTTTTTAGTTTTGCATTGACGATTACAACTTTACCATCAAGCGTTAAAAAAACAACCAAATCATTCATAAAGTAAGGGTTTACTATCTTAGAATCTACAACTATTGGTGGACTTCCTTGTATTTTAAGAAGAAGAGATTTTTTTGATACTGAATAAAGTGCCATTTCATTATCTGCAAACAAAACTGCCAATACATCATTTTTTATACTTGCTGCTGCTATGGTTTTTTTAAGATTAAAAGTTTTTTTCATAGTTGCATCTTCTATGTAGTCAATAGTTAGTTTTCCATCTATACTTGAACTTAAAATCCAACCATCGCTACTACCTAAAAGTCTATGTGACTCTTCAATCTTAGTTTCTATTTCACCATCTTTTAAAAGAACTTTTCTACTCTCAAGCATCGCGACATCAGAAGAAACATCAACTATTCTTTCTTCTTTACTTCCATAAAATCTCCAATCATCTTTTACAACTTTTGGCTCAAATACCTCTTTTGAACTACATGCTCCAAAAATAAAAGCAATAAAAAATAGTAATAATATATGTTTCAAAATACTACTTTACTCCATAATGAAGTAGTGCAGATGCAATCTTTGCAAATGATGACTGAACTGGAACTTTTTGCAAAATCTCATGTGCTTCTTTGATTTTTGATTCACCCATAAGGATAATCGCACTTTGAACTAAGGCTAAATCTTTATATATTGCATCTTGTTTTGAGGCATAAGTGTTTAAAGCTTTAGCGTCTTTAGTATTTTGTGCAAACTCATAAGAAGCTAAGTCACCAACCAAAAATGCAGAAGAATTTTTCATCTCTTTTATAGTAATAAAATCTTTTTTTGCAATCGCGTTAGAATAAACCCAAACATCATACAAATCTGGAGATATACTCTTTAGTGTTAAAAGCGCCTCAGAATTTTGCGAATCTTTACTTAAAACACTCAAAGCTTCATTTGCAGCAGTTACTTGATTTTGCTTGTTAATGTCATATGCAATATTTCCGACAACTAAAACTACAATGACAACTAATGCTACTATCATTTTATTTTTATATTTTTTAACAAACTTCTCAGTAATTACAGCTTTTTCAAAAAACTTTTCTTCAGAATTCAACTCTTCTTTTACCATCTCTATATCATTTTTTAAACTCAAAAATATTCCTTATTTCAAATAGTTTAAAATAATATCGCATACTTTGTTAAAGTTTCATCAAACACATAGAATTTTTTTGTTACAATCATATAAAATAATAACATTAGGAACATAAATGCAAGTAAATGACGCATTGCTAACAAAACTAGAAAAATTATCATTTTTAAAAGTTTCAGATGATAAAAGAGAAGAAATTATCACTCAATTATCTGAAATTGTTAGTTTTGTGGATAATTTAAGTGCATTAGATACAGATGGGGTTGATGATAAATTTGCGATGAATGATAATGCAACTTTTACAAGAGAAGATTTAGCTTCTTGTGATACAAGCATAAATGATAATATCATTAAAAATGCACCTCTAAGCGGTGACCACTTTTTTATAGTACCAAAAATAATCGAATAATATTACAGGAGCATCTATCATGAGTGAAGAAGTTAAAAAAGTAGTTGATATAAAAAAACTACTAAAGAGTGTTTTAGCATATGGGTCAAGTGATTTACACCTTGTTGTTGGAAGTGAACCACAAATCAGGATAGACAAAGAACTTCGTCCTCTGAATCTTGCAATTTTAAATGCTAAAGATATTGAAGAGATGGCTTACTCACTCATAGAAGATAAACAAAAGAAACTTTTTGAAGATCTAAATGAACTTGACTTTTCTTTTGAGCTAAAAGGTATTGGTCGTTTTCGTGCAAACTATTACCGTACTATTGGTGGTGTTGCTTGTGCTTTTCGTATGATTCCTATCGATATACCAACTCTCGATGAGTATGGAAATCCCCCGATTTTTAAAGAACTTATAAAAAAAGAAAAAGGTCTTATACTTGTAACTGGACCAACAGGAAGTGGTAAATCAACTACTTTAGCATCTATGCTTCATGAGATAAACTTAACAGAAAGACGACATATTATCACAATCGAAGACCCTGTTGAGTTTGTTCATAAAAATATAAAATCTCTTTTTTCTCAAAGAGATGTTGGAAACGATACTGCCTCTTTTGCATCTGCACTTAAATATGCTCTAAGACAAGATCCAGATATCATTCTTATCGGGGAAATGAGAGATGCTGAAACTATTGGAGCGGCTTTAACAGCAGCAGAAACAGGTCACTTAGTTTTTGGAACACTTCATACAAACTCTGCCCCTGGAACTATAAACCGTATCATCGATGTTTTTGATGGAGATGAACAAGCTCAAGTAAGAGCACAGTTAGCATCTTCACTTGTAGCAGTTGTTTCTCAAACTCTAATCCCTCGAATCGGTGGTGGTAAAGTCGCAACTCAAGAGATTCTTATAACAAACCCTGCTGTTCAAAATCAAATCAGAGAAGACAAAGTTCATCAAATATACTCACAGATGCAACTAAATCAAAGAGAAACTCATATGAGCACACAAACTCAAGAGTTATTAGAACTGCTTCAAAAAAGAAGTATAACAAAAGAAAATGCTATTAAAAATTCAAATAGACCTGAAGAGCTTATTAAAATGATAGATGGGTTATAATACTTTCTCTATCATACATAATTTAACTACAAACAACATTTTATATTAAATCTTACTTAAACATAAAACTTAATACATAATTAACACTTTATTCTTATAATCCTGATAAATAATTTTAAATATGTTCAAGGGAAATATATGAAAAAAAGAGTTTATCTATCGGTTATTTGTGCGCTTGCAATTAATGTAGCAGCCTCAGATTTAGGAACAATACAGGTTGAATCATCAACAATTGATGATAAATTTGATACAAAAAAGTTCAATGTATCAAGTACGGCAACAATGAGTGGTAAAGAAGTTGAGTCTTTCCATGCAGAAAATATTGCTGATGTTTTAAACACTATTCCAGGTGTTACTGTAAGAAAAAATGAAGGTGATTCAAACAAAATTCACATTAGAGGTGTTGCTACTGAGATGTATATGGGTGAAAAACCTGGTGTAGCAATCGTAATCGATGGTGTACCTGTTCAAGAAAGAGCAGGAAGTGTTAATATTGATGTTGATAATATTCAATCTATTAAAGTTATAAAAGGTGGTGCTTCATACTTATATGGTAACGATGCAATTGCCGGTGCTATCATTATTACAACAAAAAGACCTAAAAGTAAGAACCAAGGTTTTATCGCTACAGAACAAGGAAGTTATAACTATCAAAAGTATCTAATGACATACAATGCAGCAACAGAGAGCTTTGCTATGAATGTTCAAGGTAGCTTTAAAAAAAGTGATGGTTACTGGGAAAATTCTGATTATTGGACTAAATCTATTAATGGTAAATTTCAATACTATATAAATGACAACAGTGATATTACGATTGGTGCAGATAAAACACTAAGATATGAAGATGATACAGGTTCTATTACTCATACAACATTTGATGCAGGTGTTTATACTAATCAAGTTGATAACAATCCTAAAAGTGTTGGTCAAGTAGGATATTCTACAAAATATAATATAGATTTAGAAAAATACTTTATTACATACTCAAATGATATTACAAGTAACTCAAATCTAATGACTCAGTTATATAGCTATAACGATAAGACAGAGAATAGAAGTGGTGCATATGACAGTAATTCCAATGGTCAAAAAGATGATCATTTATATGATGCGTATGCAAATACTAAACAAATCGGTTTAAAATCAGAGTACAGACAAAATACACAAAAATCAGCAGGTATGATTGGTTTAGATATCGCCAGAAATAAAGAGGACAAAAAAAGAACATATAGAGTTTCTTATGACCCTCCAGGACCAAGACCTGTTGTACCAAAGGGAACAGTTAGTAGTGATACAAAATTAGATGAAAGTATTAATGCGATTTACGGCGAGTTAAAATACAAAGTATCTGAAGAATTTGTTGCTACTTTAAATGCAAGATATGATCAAATTACATATGATTATAAAAATAATTTGACATCAGATACATTTGAGAAAAAATATTATGAAGATTCTTATCGTGTAGGTGCAACATATAAACTTGACGAAGATAAAATAATATTTACGAATGTCTCTACAGGTTTTAGAGTTCCTACAATCTCTCAACTATTTGCGGGTGATATTCTATCCGGTAGATATACATATGCTAATAACCCTGATATAAAGACTGAGACAACTATCAACTACGAAATTGGTCTTAGACAAAAAACTGATTTGTTATCTTACGAAATCTCTATTTTCCAACTAAACAGAGATAATACGATTACAAGAGACAGCGGTAACTATGTAATTGACCCAACTGCTCCTGCTACATCTTACGGTAACTTTGCAGATATCAGAAACATGGGTGTAGAACTAGGTGTCAACAGCAATAAGGCAAAAGATTTGTCATTTGTTTTTAACTATACATATCTTGATTCACAATACACAAGATTTGACAGTTATAAGCTAATCTTAAATGGTGCAGTTGATAGCGTGCATAATCTTTCTGGAAATACTGTACCAAGAACTTCAAAGCATACAGTATATCTTGAAGGAAACTACAGAATCATACCAAGTGTAATACTTACGGCTGATGTTAAATACAGATCTTCTCAATATGCAGATGAACTTAACAGAGTTAAAGTTAACGGCTATTCAGTTGTTAACCTAAGAGCTAAATACAATACAAAAATATCAGACTACAAAATCGAAGTATTTGGAAAAGTTGAAAATATTTTTGATGAGCGATACTACATGATGCCTCGTGTAACTGGTGACAGGAATGACGATAATCTATATGATATAAGAGATATGGGATTAACTGTTAATCCAGGTAGAACATTCCTTGCAGGTGCATCTATAAAATTTTAATAATAAGTTGGTAAAAATATGAATATAGAACTAATAAAAGACTTTGTTGACTACGGTGTTATTGGACTTCTTGGAGTTATGAGTTTTATGACTTTTTGGTTTTGGATTGAGAGAATTATTTTTTTTAGAGAAATAGATATTAATAACTTTGAAACAAAAGAAGAACTTGAAATTGTACTTACTAACAATATCAACATTATCTCAACTTTTGGTTCTAATGCACCATATATCGGACTGCTTGGTACAGTATTTGGAATTATCATTACTTTTTATTCTATGGGAGAAGGTAATGATTTGGATGCCAAAACAATAATGACATCTTTAGCTCTTGCACTAAAAGCTACTGCTATGGGACTTATAGTAGCAATTCCTGCCATAGTATTTTACAACCATTTAGCTAGAAAAATTGAAGTTGTTCTAGCTCATTGGGATATAAAAGAAAAGAGAAAACTTGCAAATTAAAAAATTTGATTCAATAAATGTAGTCCCGTTTATTGATATTATGCTTGTACTTCTTGTAATAGTCCTTACAACTGCAACATTCGTAGCAAAAGGGATTATTCCTGTTGATCTTCCAAATGCAAAAACTGCAACAAAGCAAAACAACAAAAAGAATCTTACTATCACTATAAAAGAGAATGGTGATATTTTATTTGACAAGGTTAAGGTCTTAAAAAAAGACATTATTATAGAACTTTCTAAACATGATATAGAAATACCAGTTCATATCAACTGTGACAAAGATGCAAAGTTTGACCTGTTTGTTTCAGTTTTAGACTCTCTAGAAGAAAAAGAGTTTAAAAACCTTGGAATAATTACCAAGAAAAACTAAGAAGAGAAATTAATGGAATATACAGCTTTTATATCAATATTTATCATTGGTCTCTCTTATGGAGCAACGGCATGTATGTTCTCATGTATGCCATTTCTAAGTCCTATACTTATTAGTAATTCTAGCAATACAAAGCAAGCACTAGGAATTATTTTGCCTTTTAGTTTAGGAAGAATATTCAGCTATACGCTAATAGCGATAGTGGCGTATTTGAGTTCTGTTTGGGTAAAACAGATGCTAAATGATAATCAAATTTTTAGCATCATATTAGGTGCTAGTACTATCTCTATGGGAATATATCTATTTTACAAGAGCTTTAATTCAACTAGTTCTTGTGGATACACTACACCATTAATAAAAAAACCAAAGTTAAACAAACTTGGTTTTTTTACTATTGGTGCAACTATGTCAATCAATCCATGTGCTCCGATTATGGCTCTTCTGGCAGTGGCAGCAAATAGCAGTAGCATCTACAACTCTATAGGACTAGGTCTTTTTTTTGGTGTCGGTGCTGTTATATTTTCAATAATATTTTATGGTTTTATACTCTCAAAACTAATTAAGGGATTGATGCTTCAATTTTCTTCTTATAAAGTTTATATAGAAAGAATAGCGGCGCTCCTGCTCATAACAGTAGGAATACTTGTACTAAATGGCGTTTTAGTACTTTAAAAAAGGTTTAGGATTTAATAATGGTAGATTTTATAAAACGAGACAAAGATGATATTTATTCCAAACCTATAATAGGTTTTTTATTTAAAAATCAGAAATTTTTAATGACTCTAAAAATAGTAGTATCAGCTCTATTTTTATATGCTATATATTTTGGTTACATACATACAGGTAAAGATAACTTGTTTACTTGGGCTGTGTTTTGGGTATCTTTTGGTCTTTGTTTATGGTTATCACTCTCCCTACATTAGGAAGAGTTTTCTGTGGCATCTGCCCTCATGGTTTTATGGGAAAATACATTACAAAATTTGGTTTAAAAAAGACTATGCCAAAATGGATGCAAAACCAATATATAGGTGTTTTTTTACTTGTAATTGGCTGGTGGGGGATTTACTATATGTTCCCTGGAGTCTATAGAACAGCTATGGGAACTGCTATTATGTTTACAGTTATGACCCTAATCTCTTTTGTAGTATATTTTTTATATAAAGATATGAGTTACTGTAAATATATCTGTCCTATTGGAACACTAACTAGAGCCTACTCAAAACTATCATTTACATGGTTGGGAACTTATAAAAGTGCTTGTAATGAATGTAAAACTTTTGAGTGTGCAACTGCTTGTCCTTATAACTTAAAACCATTTACATTTGACAAACGAAATTCTATGACTGACTGTACCCTATGTATGGATTGTAGCTCTGCATGTGAAGCGGTTAGTTTTAAAACTAAAAAACCATCATTTTCTCTATTTTCAAAATTTCAAACTTTAAAAGCAGAAGTATGGGCATTTGTTCTTATACTTGCTTCTATTCCAATTACAATGTCGTTTCACCATGGAATCGGACGAAGTAATGCTGCAAGTGATATGATTTGGTCAAAAACAGCTGAGTTCTTCAAAGGTTTTATTAGTTTTGGCTCAATAGACCCTATCGGTCTATTTGCATTTCTTTATGCGATGCTATTTACTATTGTAGCGGCTCTTGTTGGTATGTTTATAGCATCTAAAATTCTTCAAAAAGATTTTTCTAAAATATTTTATGATCTTGGATACTCTTATGCTCCACTATTTATATTAGGTTCAATCGCTCACTCGTTAGAGACATTTTTCATAAAGGGATATGAGAAGATAGTAGAAGGATTTGCTCAAGGTTTTGGATTTACTGTTGATGTAGCATCTCTGGCAAATAGAGGAGATAGTTGGTTGCATATGTTTGGCATACTCAAATGGATTGCAATAGCTTGGGCACTAATCATACTTTATAAAAGAATGAAACTACTAGATGCCAATAAGATGAGAAAGATTATAGCTTACCCTTTTGCAGCATCTCTGATTATTTTCTTCCTAAGTGTCAATATGTACAGATCACTTATTTTAGATACTTACGGCAGAGTTTCTGGAGGACATGGCAGTCATGGTGGTGGTGCGAAGATGTTTCAAGCAGTACTAAATGATAAAGCCACAATCTTACAATCAGGTAGAAGTAAAAAATCTTGTACAACTTGTGGAATGAAGTTGGCAAACTCTTTTAAAGCCAACTATGTAGCAAAACAAGATGGGGTAACTAAACAATTCTGTTCTCTTCACTGTTTTTCAAAAGAAATCAGTATCAAAAAAACTCCACTTACAGACTTTCAAGTTGTAGATTTAAAAAGTTTAAAATTCATAGATGCTAAAAAAGCTTACTATGTTTTAGGAAGTAAAAAAAGAGGAGTTATGTCAAAGATGAGCAAATTGGCTTTTGCCTCCCAAGCAGAAGCTATAGCCTTTATAACAAAATATGGCGGAAAAATTGTAAGCTTTGATGAAGCATATAAAAATGCTCTAAGAGATTTTCAAAAAAGACCATCTCAAAGTTATAAAAAACCAACAGCATTTAATACCATATATTTTTCAGATACTAACCCAGAAGCCAAAAAAAGAAAATCGTATAGTGGTGGGCATAGCCACGGTGGAGCAAGAAATAAAGTTCCTTCAAAAAAAATGTGGCCTACATTTGAAGACAACTCTGGAAAAAAGAACTGTTTGGGTAACATAGATGCCGATCTTTATGTTCTAGATGCTAACTTAATAACAACAAAACTAACATCTTCAAAAGATAGAGGCTGTAAATCTGTTAGTTTTAAAATGCCTGATAATGGCTACTACAACCTTTACTATAATAGTAAAACACTCCAAGACAAGACTCTTTATGTTCAAACGGCAAAGTATGAAAAAATGCGATTTAATCATAGTAACGATGCTGTTTATGACGAAGAAAAAATGTCAGCTCATACAATTGCTGAAGTACCTTTTGATATTTTAAGACTCAGAGAAGACGGTGAGACATTTTATCATCGTCTATATTCAGGCGACAAAATAAGACTAAAAGTTATGCTCAACTCTAAAGCCATTCAAAATGCGTCTCTTACCTTATCAACTCAAACAGGTTGGTCAAAAACCATTAAAACAGATAAAGATGGAGTAGCAGTTTTCACACTTTTAAAAGATTATTTTCCTGAGTGGAACAAGTTTGACAGAAGACATAAGAACCAATTTTTACTCACTGCAAACTTCGCAGAGAATGCTAAAGGTACACATAATGATAAAGAGTATGCATCTATAAACTACGAAGCGACATACACATCTACTTATTATCCAGCAGATAGTGCTTATAGGTCTTACGCTTATGGTCTGTTTGCGGCAACTTCTACAGCTATACTATCAGGGTTCGCTATATACTGGTTTAGAAAAAGAAGACAAAGACCTTTTAAAGAGGTGAGATTTGATGAAAAGAATTAGAGACTTTATAAACAGAGCAGACATTCGAAAATTTCGTTTTTGGTTGCAACTATTTTTCTTTATCATCTTTATATATGGCGGTTACTTTTCTCTTAACTTGGGAAACAGCATCCCTGTATTTTCATGTGGTTACGATAGAGAAGTTGGAGGTATGTGTTACTTCTTGCCTCTACAGCATCAACTAGCTCGTCCTTTGGATGTGCTTTTTAGTGTAGCTAGCATCTCAGTTGCCATAAGTTTCATGACTTTTTTACTATGGTTTATAGTATTTAACAAGGCATGGTGTGGTTATGCTTGTCCTCTTGGAACTATGCAAGACTGGTTAACGGGGCTTAGAAAAAAGATGGGTATCAGGTACAGTACTTATACGCAACCACAATTCAGTAAACTAAAAAAGATAAAGTACATTATGCTCGCACTTGTAATTTTAGCCCCTATGGCTGTTGGTATGGGACTTCTTGGCGGTGAGTGGAGAACAGCATTTTGTGAGATTTGTCCAGGAAGGATGATAACACCTCTATTTGTAGGCGATGTCTCTCAGTGGAGTTTAGACTTCTCAACAAAGAGTGCGATGATCCTTACTTCACTGGGGCTAATATTTACAGGTCTTTTTGTAGTTGGCTCATTTGTTAAAAAAAGATTTTTCTGTTTTTTCTGTCCTATGAGTGCGATGCATTATATCTTTAGTGATGCGGCACTTTTAAAACTAAAAAAAGATGGTGATAAATGTACAAAGTGTGGTGATTGTTATACAGTTTGCGATATGCAGATAAAAGATATTGCTGATGATGTAACAAGTAGCAATATCTTAAGAGATGACTGTATTTTATGTATGAAGTGTGTGGCTGCTTGTCCAGAAGATGATGCCTTACATGTAGATTTTATAAATTATCCAATATTCAAATCTACAAAAGGCGGTTTTGTTAAAAGAATGCAAATGGACAAACTGGAGAAAAAAGATGACTAAAGATATGAGAAAACATACTATAGAGACTCCAAAAGAGAAACAAAACCGTCACAAAGCCATGGAAGCCATAAGTGTCCTCGATAAGCTAAAACATGAATTTAAAGAGCCTCCAAAGTCTACGAATTATTTTTATGCTCTTTTTGAAAGTGTGCATTGCAAACATGAGCCTCTACATAGTGACAAAGTAAAAGTTGGTACTATGTGCATCCAAGTGCCATCAGAAATCATCTACGCACTAGATGCTGTTCCACTAAGACTATGCAACGGTTTTTATACTAATGATGAGATAGGTAGTGATTTACTACCTTCAAAAGCATGTCCATTAGTCAAGGCAACTGTAGGACAGTTTGCATCTAACAACTTCACAGATAAGCCTGATATAGTTATATCTCCTACAACATGTGACCAAAAAGCAAAATCCGGTGCTATTATAGAAGAGATGGGATTTTCAGTCTATGATATGGAGTTTCCTAGAACAAAAGAGAGTGAAGAGAGCCGTGAGTATTGGAGACGCAGTGTTAGAAAATTCACTAAAGAGTTGTCAAATAATTTGGGTAAAAAACTAACTAGAAAAAAGTTAAAAGAGTCTATACAAAAAGTCGGTTTCGCTCAGCATCTCTATCACAGACTAAATATTTTAAGAAAAAACATAAATGTTCCTATATCTGGAGTAGATATGTTTATGATTACTAATGCTTTTTTCTTCGATAAAATAGATAACTGGATAGAAGCAATTGAAGCAGTTGCAAAAGAGTGTGAGCAAAGAGTAGAAGATGAAATCAGTATGGCACATAAGAGAAGTCCAAGAATCGTCTATACAGGTTCCCCTCCTATATTTCCAAACCTTAAAGTCCCTCTTCTTATAGAGCAATCAGATGCTATTATCGTTGCAGATGAGACATGTTCATCAAACAGAATGTTTAATGATATGGTGAGTGTTGATGAGTGGTTTGTAAATGACATGGTCGATGGTGTTGCAGACAGATATCTCAAAGGGTGTACATGTCCGATATTTACAAAAAATGAAGATAGAAAAAGAAGAATTATTGATTTAGTAAAAGATTATAAGGCAGATGGTGTTGTTTATCAGGCATTTGCTGGATGCCAAGTATATGAGATGGAACAAAGATCTATTTTAGAGGCTATGGAGAAAGAAGGAATCCCTATCATTTATCTTGAGAGTGATTACTCTCCTAGTCATTTAGGACAGCTAACAACTAGAATTGAAGCTTTTGTAGAGTCTCTTAAAAATAGAAGAAGGAAACGCTAATGCAGTATTTTGCAGGGATAGATATAGGCTCAACTGCTATTAAAGTAGCACTTATAGATGAAAATAAAAAGTTAATCGGGCATAAAATAAGTGCTAGCGGAAGTATGTTTTATAAGTATGCTAAACAGAGTTTAAAAGAGATACTCAAAGAACATAATATTAGTGAAGATAAGTTAGTTTACACGGTATCAACAGGATACGGTAGAAAACTGTTTAAAGAAGCCGATGAAAATATAAGTGAAATCACTGCAAATGCAATTGGTGCTAGAGCGGCTGCGGCAGATAAGTGTGAAATAAAGACCATTATTAATATTGGTGGACAAGATTCTAAAGCAATTTCACTAGATAGTGAAGGAAATGTAGTAAATTTTGCTATGAATGACAGATGTGCAGCCGGAACTGGAAAATTTTTAGATGTTGTTGCCATGAATTTGGAACTTGAAGTTGACGAGTTAGGTGATTATCACTTTAAATCAAAGGGTACACCACTAGCTATTAATAGTACTTGTGCAGTCTTTGCTGAGTCAGAGATTATAGGACTTTTAGGAAATGACAATAGTGTAGAAGATATAGTTGCTGGAGTTCACTACTCTATAGCAAAAAGAATCATCAAACTAGTAAAGAGAGTCGGTATAAAAGAGAATATCTATTTTGATGGTGGTCCAGCTCTTAACGGTGGTTTAGTTCATGCTATTGAAAATGAGCTTGGAAAAGAGATTTTTATTCCTGAATTTCCACAAATAACTACATCATATGGAGCGGCAATTTTAGCACATGAGTCTCATACATATGAAAACGAGGTAGACTAATTAATGTTTGAAAGAGTATTAAACTTTTTTATTGATAACTATAAAATCAACTATATTCTATTTTTCCTACTCTTTGGAGTTGGTATCTTTTCATATACTCAGATTCCAAAAGAAATATCTCCTACAATAGAACCTAACTCTGTAACAATTAGAGGTTCATATAGCGGTGCATCTGTAGATACGCTAAACAAGATGGCAGTTACTGAGATCGAAGATGAAGTAAAAAACATTGTCGGTGTTGATAGTGTAACATCAGTAGTATCCCCAGGAAGATTTATGATAATTTTAGAGCTTGAAAAGGGAGCAGAAAAAATAGAGGTTATCACAAAAGTTGAAGATGCTATATCTTTAATAAGAGTAAACCTTCCAAGTGATATGGATGAGCCAATTATTCGTGGAGTTGCACATTCTAAAAGTATTATGCATGTATCTATAATCTCTTCTAAAGCACCTAGAGACCGACTAAAAGCACTCTCTAAAAAATTCAAAAGCAGACTTCTCTCCATAAAAGATGTATCAGATGTAACTATATTTGGAGACTCTGAACTTTTTTATGAAGTCTTAATAGATGAGAAAAAAGTTAATGCCTACGGTATTTCTCTAAATGAAGTAATTCGTGTATTTTCAGAAGTATCATATATATTTCCTCTTGGTAAAATAGAAAATCTCAAACAGCAGTACTACATCTCTACTCATAATGACAAAAGAGAATCTCATGAGCTTGAAAATACTATCTTAAACATAGATAATCAACGCATCGAGCTAAAAGACATAGCTATGATAACTAAAAGATATGAAGATGCTTCTACCCTTGCAAGTATGAATGGAAATAACTCTATAACACTTGCTGTTTCACAAAACCCAAAAGGTGATGCAGTTAAGATAGCCGAAGATATCAAAAAACTCATATCCAAGATGAAAGTAAAAAATATTAACTTCGATGTCAGAATGGATAAATCAACTGTAATAAAAGACAGACTAAACATTGTTATCTCTAACATCCTACTTGGCGTTATTTTGATAACTGTACTAACTGCAATACTTATAAATGTCCGTATTGCATTTATTATCGCTTTGGGTATTCCAACATCTTTTGTCATGGGTGCTATTTTTTTCTACTTTACAGGGCACAGTATCAATGTCAACTCTCTTGTCGGTGTACTTATTGCTATTGGTATTATCGTAGATGATGCTATCGTTGTGAGTGAAAATATACAACAGTACATAGAAAAAGACTACTCTCCAAGAGAGGCTGCCTTTTTGGGGACAAAAGAGGTTGCAAAACCTGTAACCATTGCATCTATAACTACACTGTTTTCTTTTATCCCTCTACTGATGCTAAGTGGAAAACTTGGAGAAATCATACAGCTTATACCTATAGCATTCTCTGCCCTTGTTGTCGCTTCACTTATAGAATCGTTTATATTTTTACCTATTCACGCTTCACATACTCTCTCTTGTAAATCAAGAACACTCTCCTGGGATAGAGTAAAGGCACTCTACCTAAGAGTTCTCAAACAACTTGTAAAGTACCAAAAGACTTTCTTGCTTACATTTGTAATAATCGTACCTGCCCTAATTTACTACGGTGTGAAAAGTTCAAAATTTCAAATGTTTCAGCCATTTGATTCTTCATCAATAAACATTACATTTAAGGCAAAACCTACAACTACTTTAGAAGAATCACTGGAGATTGTTCAGACTTTAGAAAAAAGTATTTTAAAAGAGAAAGACAGATTTTTTGTAAAACATGTGAGTTCTACTGCCGGATATAGAAGAAGTGCAACAGGTTCTGCCGAGATGTACCCTTATGTAGGGTATCTCTCTCTTGAACTGCATAAGATGAAACCTTCAAACTTTGTAGACAAGTATATTACTCCTTACCTTAGTTTCTATTATGACCCTGCTGGTAGAGTAAGAGATAAATCTTCACAAGCAATATCTAAAGACCTTAGAACTTGGCTAAAAGAGCAAAAATACAAAAAAAGCTTTAACTTAAGTAACCTCATGGTTGTTGAGAAAAAAATGGGACATACAAAAGCTGATATTCGCATCGGTATCATCAGTGAAGATTATCAAAAAGCTATAAAGACCATACGAGAGATAGAAGACAGCTTCTCTAAAATAGACGGCATAAAGTACTTTGGTGACAATGTTAAAACAGGACTTGATGAGATAAAGATAAAACTAAATTCTTATGGTGAAGATTTAGGTATTACAGAGAGTTCTCTTGGTAAATATATATCCGGTCTATACCTCACAAGAAAAGTAGGTACTATCTTTGACGGGAACGAACTTGTAGATGTAAAAGTAAAATCATTAAATATTGAAGATGACTTGGAGAGTTTTAAAAGACTGGAAATTCCTCTTAAAGATGGCGTCTTTGTAAAGTTAAAAGATATATGTGAGTTTGAAAAAGTTGAGTCTCTGGAGAGACTTGTTAAAGATGATGGCGAAACTAATTTTTATGTCTTTGCTAATGTAAATCCTTCCATAATAACAGCGACAGAGGTTCTAGAAAAAATTACTCCAACTATCCAAAGGCTAAAAGAAGTAAAAGGTATAAAGCTAAAATTTAAAGGTGAGAGAGAGCAACAAAGAGCTATGCAGACTGAAATGGTTTTAGCATCTGGACTTGCTGTTATACTTATATTTATATCTATACTCTACCTTTTTAACTCTATAAGAGAGACTATTATAGTTATGTCTGTTATTCCTTTTTCTCTTCTTGGTGTCTATGCAGGACATTTTATTATGGGTTTAAATATTTCACTACCATCTCTAATCGGTGCATTAGGATTAGCCGGAGTTATTGTTAATGACGGTATTCTTATGATGGCAACCATAAAAAAGGCAAAGACAAAAGAGGATATATTTGACCTTGCTCCTAGAAGGTTTAGACCTATTATACTAACATCTATAACAACTATTATAGGTCTATCCTCACTAATATTTTTTGCAACAGCACAAGCTGTAACATTTCAGCCTTTAGCAGTTACCATAGGTTTTGGACTTTTGTGGGGGACTATACTAAATCTTTTTTATCTTCCGACAATGTATAACTTTTTTCATAAGTACAGGGCAGATTCATGAACAGATATATCTCATCATTTATAATCAGTTCTATTTTTTATTTAGTCATAATTATAGGACTAGTATATTTTGTAAGTATTAACGACAGTTGCAAAGCAGATGTCAACATAAAGGCAACAAAAAAAATTTGTTTCTCAGTAGTAACACAAGCAGAAACTTCTAAGCCTAAAATAGAAAAAAGTCCTAAGTTTAAGAAAAAACCTAAACCTAAGCCAAAGCCTGTACCGGTTAAAGAAGAGCCTATTCCTGAATCAATATCGGAATCTATAGTAGAAGAAACAGAAGTAGTTGAAAAAGAAACTAAAGAAGTTATTGAACCTGTAGAAACTATTACAGAGACTCAAAATAAAATCAGTCATGAAGTTGTTCAGGCAAAACAAGATCTGTTTATTAGTCATTTAATCCATAAAATAAATAGTAATAAGTCCTACCCAAATATGGCTAGAAGAAGAGGAGTAGAGGGTCTTGTAAATGTTAAGTTCAAGATATTGTCAGATGGTAATGTAGAAAATATTAAAATAGTTTCAGGAAAAAAGTATCTTCAAAAAATCAACAATAGAGGCAATTTCTAGAAGTTTTCCTGTTATCGTGAAAGATTCATTATTTGATTTTCCAAGAGAATTCAAAATAAATATTTCATATATTTTAAAATAACAAGCTTAAATCTAATAAAACCTCTTGTAGCCTTAAAATATTTTTCTAAACCTTATCATCTTAAATCTTTCACCAAGAAAATTCGGCATTATGAGCATCTTTGCTTTTTGAAGTTCTTGTTCATAAATTTTTTCATCAACATTCTCTTTTAGCATCTCTAAAAGGTTTAAAATTCCCATGTCAATAAGAGCTACCATTTGAGCTTTTAACTCTATAAACTCTATTCCAGCTTCTTTGTAGGCATCTTTTACATGCTCAAAGGTTACATCATATGTAATATCTGACTTTTTAAACAATTCTTCTCTTTTTATATCTTCATCAAAAAATGGTATGACTTTATGGTTTTCATAAACTCTCAAAGAAAAATCAGGACGGGCTTGCATCTCTCCATAGTCAAAACTCATAAACTCAAATTTTTCACAAGATTTAGCCATGCTTAGAGCAAACTCTTCATAACCAACAGCTATTTCTCCTCTTGATTTATGATATTTTTGTGCCTTTTGTTTTACCCATTCATTATCAACATCAAATTCTATTTCATGTCCATCTACTCTCGCAGTTTTACCTTTGAAAAAGAGTTCACAAGCAAAGGCATCAAATATCTCATTTGCTATAAAAAAAGCATTCTTACATTTTAACTCATACAAGGATTTATAATGAGTTAGAGTAATAACATCTCCAAAAGAATCTTTAAAATACTCTTTTTGTTGAATCTGTAAATCATCAAACCTTTCAATAATCACAAATTTTAATGTTTTTAGTAATTCTGGTCTAAGTGTATATATAAATTCTATAACATCTGCTAAAAAGTACCCATGATGAGCACCTATCTCACAAACAACACCATCCTTTTTTAAAAAACCTTCATCGACTAAAGATATAATATGTTTTGCAATAGTTCCACCAAAAAATTTACTTGTGCTTACTGCTGTATAAAAGTCACCCTCTTTACCAATATTTTTATATGTAGCATAATATCCATCACTGCCATATAGCCAATCATTCATATACTCACTAAAAGAAGTGTTAGTTTTTTTCATTTTTATACATTTCGTAAAGTGTTAGAAGTTCAAGTTGTTTGTCTATTTCAAAAATTTTCACATCAATACTTTGAATATTTACAGAATTTTCAAGTAAAGAAACATCATAGTGAGTTTTATAACCTGCACTATACATATCTTTTGTTTCTAAAAGCAACTTTTTATAAATATCTGCATTTTCTCTACTTAAAGTTTTTTTCTTTTGAAAATTTTGTATATTTTGCATCACTTGTTCAAATATGGCTATAAGTTCTCGTTTTTTATCTTCAATCATAACTTTTGACTTTAGATACTCAACTTTTGATACCTCAATGTCATTAAAAGTATTTATATCAAGTGGCATTGTTGCTCTAAGACCATAGTTATAATAATCTGTATTTCCAGAAAAACCAGCACCTGTATTTCCAAACTGTTGATTCTCTGTTTTATCAAAATTGTATCCAGCAACAAAATTAACTCGTGGCAAGTACTTTGAGATAGTTACATTTTTGTTGTATCTATTTCTTTCAATATCACTTTGTGACATACTTAAAACTATATTGTATTTTAAAAAGTCTTCTTTTGTAAGTTTGTCTAGATACGGTATATAGGCACTTGTGAAGTCCATATCACTTATCGCATTAAACTTTGAGATAAGTCTTTGTTTGTTTGTTTGTATGTCATACAAAGCCTGAATGACAAAATTTCTCTCTATTACTGCATTATCCAAAAAACCTGAAGAAAGTTGTCCATTTAAATATTGCTCTTTTTTTTGTGCCAATGATATTTCAGAGTTTTTTATTTGAAGATTTTGTCTTTTAACTTTTAAATCCATCTGTTTTATCTGCATTAAAAGAGAGATAGCATCTTTAACAAGCCTTCTTTTTGCAACATCAACAGAATAGTTTGAATACTTTTGTGAAGCCTGAGCAAACTTAATCCCATAGTAAATTCCACCACTTGCGAAAATAGCTTGATCCATTTTTATAGAAGTTTTCTCTGAGGTTTGCTCCTTCTCATAAGGGTTACTCTGAGAGTAACTATAATTTAGATTAATTGGAGAAATCCAAGAATCACGAAGTTTAGAACTCTGTGCTTCTATCTTTTCATAATCATAAGCAAACTGCTCTTTTTTGTTTTTAGATATATATCTATCTAGGGTTTGATTTTTTTCATTTTCACCGTATGTTAAACTACAAAGAGCTAACAGCACGATTAATGGAGTTAAAGCCTTCATCTATTTCCTCTTTTGTTATTGTAAGTGGAGGTAAAAATCTTAAAGTATTTTTTCCTGCTTTTAAAACCATTACACCTTCATCTTTTGCATTTGATATAATTTTATTTAATATATCTCCATCTTTTGTACGAAGACCACACATTAACCCAATACCAACTTTTTTAGTAAATAATTTTTTATTTTCTTTAAAAAAGATATCTAATTTTTCATTGAAACATTCTATTGTATTTTGAAGTTCTCCATTTCTTTTTAGCTCATTTAATATATCTAAAACACTACACGCTGCAGTAGAACTTAAAAAATTTCCACCAAATGTTGAACCATGATCACCAGCACTTAAAACATCTTTTAGTGAAGTCATAACAACACCGATAGGAACACCTCCACCAAGACCTTTTGCAAGAGTGATAATATCTGGTTCTATCTCATAAACTTGTGAAGCCAAAAACTTTCCTGTTCTATAAACTCCAGTTTGAACTTCATCAACTATAAGAAGTATATTTTTAGATTTTAAAAGTTTTGCTAAAGCTTGAACTTCTTTTTTATCTTGTGGTTGAACTCCACCCTCACCTTGTACAAGTTCTATCATTACAGCCGTTGTATGACTATCAAGCAAGCCTTCTATATCACTTATAGTATCTGCATATACAAAACCATCAGGAAAAGGTCCAAAATAGTTATGCATTTCTGCTTGACCTGTTGCTTTTACTGTTGTAATTGTTCTACCATGGAAAGAATGTTGTAAAGTTATAATTTTGTATCTCTTTACTTCACCATTAATTTCACCATATTTTCTAGCTATTTTAATTGCACCTTCATTTGCTTCTGCTCCACTATTTCCAAAAAAGCATTGCATCTCATAACCACTAGTATCTACGATTTTTTGTGCAGCCTTAGCTTGTGGTGCAATATTATAAAGATTAGAAGTATGTGTAAGATTTGATATTTGCTTACAAATAGCCTCATTTACAAGTTTATTTGCATGACCAACACTAACAACACCGATACCAGATGTGAAATCTATATATTTTTTTCCATTTGAATCTACTAAAGTTGCATTTTCACCACTTACAAACTCTACATCCGCTCTGGCATATGTAGGTAAAACATATTTTTTATCTAACTCTTGTGTATTACTCATCTATTTACCTCTACTCTATTTTCTTGATATATAGCATTTTTACCTTCGTAAGAATGCTTTGATGATGTTAAGTTATTAACACCTTTTGTTCCGCTGAAGATAAGAACACAATCTTCTCTTACATTATCATCTATTTTAACACTTAATTCTACACTTCCATTTACAGATGAAATTACTACTTTTTCATATTCTTCATAGCCCAAAGAACTATGAAGATAAACACTTTGTTCTTTATGAAACTGTGAGTTTAAACTAATTGGACTTTTTGAAGTTATGAGATGTAACTTATTACTCTGTTGTACATCACAGTCAACTTCATCTAAAAATAAAAACTCTTTGCTCTGTGTATCAAAACCTTCTTTATAAGGTGTATTTTCTCTACTTTTTACTACAAAAAGTCCATTTTCATCTTCTTGTGCAAAACTTTTAAAATGATTTATATAAAACTCTTCTGATTCTAACTTTATATTATATATTTTACAAAAATAAGAACTTAAATCATACTCACTTATACCAACATTTGTTTCTTTTTGCTTTGGCATAAAGTTTATTAAATTTTGCGAGTAAGAAGCTCTTACATCATCTTTATATAAAAAACTTTTAGCTGGAATAATAAGGTCTGCAACTTCGCTTGTTTCATTTTCATAAAGCCCGAAATAAACAACATTTTTAGTTTTAGATATAGACTCTTTAACTCTTAAACTATCTGGCATCTGTGAAAGCGGGTTTGCCCCTTGAATAAAAATAGTTTTAAACTTAGAAAATTCAGTATCTACCTTTGAGATTCTTTTGGCATCTGTGATAAAAGGAGAAGTTATATGCTCTTTTGACGAGCCTAAATAAGCAACTCCACTTCCCTCTTTACCAAAAAGACCCAACATAACTCCAAAAGCGTCTATGGCTCTCATAATCTCTGCCCCATCTATATATTTTTGGATGCCTACACCACAAACAATAGCTACTTTTTTACCCTCAACTAACTCTAAAACTTTTTCAATCTGAGAAAGTTCAACATCCATTTCATTTAAAGTTGGAACTATCCTCATACTTTGAGTAAGTTCATGGTACTCTTCATATTCACTTGCATATTTTTCTAAATACTCTTCCTTATGTGAGTCGTAAATATATAAAAATCTACTAAGTATCATGGCTAAAAATAAATCTCTATGAGGTTTTATTTGAATATGAAGGTCGGCTGTTTGTGCTATTTTGGTTTTTATAGGGTCTATAACAATAATCGTTTTATTTTTTATATATGGCAAAAGATGACTAGATGTTGCATGAGGGTTTCTTCCCCAAAATATTATAACTTCTGACTTTTTTATCTCACTAAAAGGCATATTTTTATTACTACCTCTACCTTCAATAATGCCTGCTTCACCTGCTCCATCACATAAACTTCCATTAGTAAGTATTGCTCCAAAAGAGCTAAAAAAATGTTCAGTCACATCTTGCATAAGAGCAAAATTACCATGACCTTTATAATGTAAAACTTCATTTGGCTCTGACTCTTTTAACATAAGACTTAATTGACTTAAAGCCTCTTGCATACTAATCTCTTTACCTTTATATCTAGGAGATATTATAAATTCATTTTTTTCAAAATGGTTCATATGTGGACATAAAAAACCGTTTGTATCGCCTTTTTTATAAGCTTTTATTTTTGAATTTTCATAAGAAATTACACAAGCATCATAACAATCAAGTGGACAGGCAGTAATATTTTGGAGCATCTACTTATCTTTTAATTCAACAGTAGCAAGTTTTGAAAAAAGTTTAGGAGCTTTTATAATTATCTGCGCCATATATTTTGATATATTCTTTGTATCTGCAATATTTAGTGTTCTTGATACTTTATATGAAGTTTTTTCGCCATTTATGTAAACTACTTTACTTTTTACACTTGCGACATCTACTTCATCTAAATATATAGTCAACTTTGCCTTTGAAGTATCTGCAACTTTTGCTAATGGAGTAGAGATGCCAACAACCTGTCCTACTTTTACTGAGATTTCATACAAAACAAAACCTTTATTTCTAATATTCTTATCTTTTACACTTCTTTTTAAATGCGCTTTTCTAAGTTTTAAGTCTGCAACTTGTACATTTAAATTTTGTATCTCTTTTTGTGTATTTAAGTATGCGTTTTCGCTAGAAACAAGTTCATGGTACTCTCTATCTTTTTCAACAACTGATTTAAACTTCAATTCTGCAATGCGTTTATAGTTTTCTCTTTTTCTATTTAAAGATTTATCTAAATTTTGTAAAACATCTTGATTAACTCTAAGAATTTCATCCAAATATTGTAATTTTTCATCAATAAATTTCAATTCTTTTGAATCAAGCTCAGCATCTATGCGTATATATGACTTTGAAGTTAATTCTCTACCTATTTTATCTTCATCGATAAAAAGAACTAAACCAGAAACATTTGAAGAGATATCCCTAAGTTCATAAGGCTCAACTTTTGAGTAATAAACTTTAGCAAAAGATAGGGTAAACATAAAAAAAAGGGTTATTAATATTTTCATATTAATATTTTACCATTTAATTGTTAATACTACTTATTTTTGGTACTATTAAAGTAGATTTAATAAAAGGGTACTTATGTCAATTTTAGATAATGTAGACGCAGCCACAAACCTAGCAAAAAATAATGAGCTTCAACTTTTAGTTTTTAGAGTTAGTAACAGTGAAGAATCTGCTTATTATGCTATAAATGTTTTTAAAACAAGAGAAGTAGTTGAATCAAGAAATCATTTTTTAACACAAATTCCCTCTGCACATCCTCTTCTTGAAGGTACAATAACCCTTCGTGGATTACAAATACCTGTATTAAATCTTCCTTCATGGCTAGGAAATGATCTTAATAAAAAAGAATTGGCAATATCCAATATCTTAATCTGTGATTTTAATGGTATAGTTATTGGACTTAGAATTATGTCAGCTTTTAGAGTTATAAAGAAAAACTGGAATGAAATGCATGCTCCAGATGCTTATAGACTCAAAGATGACGGTTTAGTTATGAATGATACAAGACTTGATGATGGTTCACTTTGTCTTATTCTCGATTATGAAAAATTACTTTCAGATGTAATACCTCAAGCAATGGTTAATGTTCTTGAATCTCCTGCAAATTTAAATGAGCTTGATATACCATTGAAGTTAAAAAATGGTGAAGTTCTTATTGCAGAAGATTCAAAAACTGCACAAAGACACTTACGACAAATTTTCAAACATGCAAATATAAATATTAAAATTTTTGATAATGGAAAGTTACTTGTTGATTATATTCATGAAATGCCTGACACTTCTATCATTCCAGCAATCATAACTGATATAGAGATGCCAGAGATGTCTGGATTTACGGTATTAAAAATATTAAGAGAATTTGCAGGGACTAAACTTACACCAATAATAGTGAACAGTTCAATGACAGGTCATAACAATAAAAGAGAAGCTGAAGTTTTAGGTGCTAGTGGCTTTATAGATAAAACAAAAAGTCATAATGTAATTCCACTTATTGTAGAAACTATGAATGCAGTTAATCAATAGGCTTAAAGAAGCCTATTGATTGGATATTATTGAAATAGTGAGATAAGAACACCAGCCGCAACTGCTGAACCGATTACACCTGCAACATTTGGACCCATAGCATGCATAAGTAGCATGTTAGTCCGGTCATACTCCATACCAACTTTATTTGATACACGAGCTGCCATTGGAACTGCTGAAACACCAGCTGAACCAATAAGAGGATTAATCTTATTTCCTGGAAATTTATTCATAATTTTAGCCATAATAACACCCGCTGCTGTACCAACAGAAAACGCTACAATACCAAGAGCTAAAATAGCTAAAGTATCTGGAACTAAAAACTGGTCAGCTGCTAGTTTTGAACCAACACCAAGACCTAAGAAAATGGTTACAATATTTATAAGTGAATTTTGAAGAGTATCACTAAGACGCTCAACAACACCTGATTCTTTTAAGAAGTTACCAAACATAAACGCACCGATTAGAGGAGTAGAAGCTGGTAAAACTAAAATAGCTAAAACAAGAACCATAATAGGGAATACTAACTTTTCTAAACGAGAAACATGACGAAGTGTAGTCATTTTTATCTTTCTCTCTGCATCGGTTGTTAATGCTCTCATAATTGGAGGTTGAATAATCGGAACCATCGCCATGTAGGAGTAAGATGCAACTGCTATAGCTCCAAGAAGTTCAGGTGCAAGTTTAGACGCTATAAAGATAGATGTCGGACCATCTGCCCCACCAATAATTGAAATAGCCGAAGCTTGTTGAAGAGTAAAATCAACTATACCATACTGAGTTAAAGCAACTGCTCCGACAAGTGTTCCAAATATACCAAACTGTGCAGCTCCACCAAGAAGTGCAGTTTTAGGGTTTGATAGAAGTGGACCAAAATCTGTCATCGCTCCAACACCCATAAATATAATTATGGGGAACATCTCATTTGCTAGACCCATCTCATATATTACACCTAAGAATCCATGAGCACCTGCTATATTTGCAACTGGGATATTGGCTAATAAACCACCAAATGCAATAGGCAATAGTAAAAGAGGCTCAAAACCTTTTTTAATCGCTAGATAAAAAAGACCAAAAGTAATAAGAATCATCATAACTCTACCCCAAGACTTATGAAAATCACTCATATTATCACCATGAGAGTTTAACTCATTTGGATCTGGGTTAATTAATGCATTTATACCTGTTGACTCTAAAAATCCGCCTACCATTTCAGTAAACGATTGTGATTTATAAGTCTCTTCTTTATGCATTGAATTCTCAGCACTAGAAGCACCCTGAGTACTAGCAAAAACACTACTAAAGCTAAAAAGCATTAGTAGCGTTAATAGTTTTATAACAAAAGATTTCATATGCCTATCCTATTACTGCTACGACTTGACCTTCCACTACCTTGTCGTTTGTCGCAACATTGATAGATTTAACCACACCGCTACGAGTTGCAACTACATCAATTTCCATTTTCATAGATTCTAAGATTAGAAGTACATCACCTTCTTGAACACTTTGACCTGGATTTGCTACAAGTTTCCAAACGCTACCTGGAAGAAGTGCTTTTATAGAAACTTCATCTCCAGATGTTGCTGCAGGAGCTGCTGGTACAGATGTACTTTCACCATTTACTGCTGTAACTTGAATATCTGCGTCACCTTCTGCAACTTGAACACTAAACTTTTGACCATCTACTACTACTGTATAATTTCCACTACCCATATTTGAATTTCCTTCACAATCTTTTTTCATTTCTGATATTTTACGAACATTTAACTCACCCTTGCCTTTTAAGAAAGCTATTCCCTTCTCTTGGCATGCAGCTGCGATAAATATATTCTCTTCTGTAATTTCCAACTCTTCTTCTTTAAGTTTATTTATCCAATTTTCTAATGATTTTGAATAATCAGCATTTGCTAAATCAAGAGCATTATCAGTTGTTGGAACTAAATTCAACTTCTCAGAAGCAATTTTTACAATTTCTGGATCTGGAGCAACTGGAGTTTTTCCAAAATAACCAAGAACCATTCTTCCATATCCTGGAGCTATTGCTTTCCATGGACCTTGCATTACATTGTTAAGTGCTTGTTGGAAGTAAAATTGAGAAACTGGAGTTACGCTTGTACCGTAACCACCTTTTTTAACAACTTCTTGCATCGCTGCTATAACTTCTGGAAACTTATCCAAAATGTTGTTATCACGCATCATTTGAGTATTTGCAGTTAATGCACCACCTGGCATTGGAGAAAATGGAATTATTGGAGAAACCATAGTCGCTTCAGGAGGCATAAAATAATCGGAAAGACAATGCTGTAACTCTTTTTCATAAGTTAAAATTTTATCAATCTCTAAACCACCAAGGTCATAGTTCATTCCCTTAGTTGCATGAAGCATCGTTAAGATATCTGGTTGACTTGTTCCACCACTCACAGGAGCAGCAGCCATATCTATACCATCTATACCAGCTTCAAGAGCAGCCATATAAGCAGAAACACTTACACCAGCAGTTTCATGAGTATGAAGACGAAGATGTGTTCCTTCGGGAACTAAAGCTCTTGCCATTTTAATAGTATCAAAAACTTTTTGAGGATTTGAGGTTCCAGAAGCATCTTTAAAACAGATACTACTATAAGGAACTCCACTATCTAAAATCTCACGAAGAGTTTTTTCATAAAAATCAACAGTATGAGCGCCATGACATCCTGGAGGTAAATCCATCATAGTTACAACAACTTCATGTTTAAGACCATGATGGGCGATTCTCTCACCTGAATACTTTAAGTTTTCAACATCATTTAAAGCATCGAAGTTTCTAATCGTTGTAGTACCATGTTTTTTAAATAGTTTTGCATGCAAATCAATTAGTTCTTTAGAACCAGTTTCAAGCATTACTGTATTTACACCACGAGAAAGTGTTTGAAGGTTTGCTTCTGGACCAACAATTTTACGGAATTTATCCATCATTTCAAACGCATCTTCTCTTAGATAAAAGTAGAGTGATTGAAATCTTGCACCACCACCAAATTCATAGTGAGTTATTCCTGCTGTCTTTGCAGCTTCAACAGCTGGAAAGAAGTCGTTCATTAAAACACGACCACCAAAAACCGACTGGAAACCATCTCTAAAAGTGGTATCCATTATATCTATAAACTTTTTAGCCATTATAATCCTTAACCTTGTCTATGATGAGAAATTGCAGCTGTTATAGCTGCAATTATCTTTTTATTATCTGATTTTGACTCCACTACTGGATCCAAACTTGCCTGTGGCTCTGGAAAATACTTGTTTACTATTTTTGACATTGCATTCATCAAAAATATTAAAACAACAAGGAAAAGTAATACCGTTCCCATTCCCAAACCCATAAACTTGAAGCCCTCTAGTATGAGGTTAGTTTCCATAAAATTACCTTTTATAAATTTTGCCAAAAGTATAGTATAAAGATGTTTAAAGTTTTCTAGTCTTGTTTAAAAATTGTTACCTTTTGAGTATATACTTTCACTTAAGTTACAAATCCTAAAATAAAGAAAGAATAAAATGATAAAAAACAGCGTTAAAAAATTTGGTCAAATCAACTCCATAGAAGGCTATTCATACCTATTTCTATTATTTATAGCAATGCCTATGAAGTACCTTCTAGGCTTCCCTTTAGCAGTAAAAATAGCTGGCATGGTTCATGGTATTTTATTTATACTATTTTGTCTTTTACTATTACAAGCATATAAAGATGCAAAATGGTCTTTTAGTGAAAATATTATTTTCTTTATAGCTTCACTTATCCCTTTTGGAACATTTTTTTACAAAAAAAAGAATAAAATCTTACGAATAAGTTACAGAGCATAAATAAAGAATTATTTCGATAGAATACAAGATAATATAAACGGAGAAATTATGATAGCTGGAATGAATGAACAAGACTTTGTTGCATATATAATCTTTGGGATAAGCCTTAATTTTCTTTTTTCTATACTTTTTGGAATTTACCTTAGTCAAAACATAGGTATGCAAGAGATGATAGAATCAAAAGGCGATAAAGAACAATCACTTTTAGTTAGTCTAAGCCTTTTTGTTCCTTTTGCAAAAATGTTAATAACACTATATAGAGTAACGATACTTCAACTTTATTTTTTAAATAAAGGCTTCTCTCATAAAGAATTTTGGGTTTATATGACTCATAATGAAAATTAAAAAGCTTTCATTATTTTTCATATAACTCTGCTACACAACTTGTAAATATATCTTCATTCCATAAACCTTTTTTTTGCATCTTAGCTTTTTTTTGAGCTGCCGTATAATAATACTCAAACTCTTCATCTTTAAAAATTGGTTTTTTAATTGCCAAGCCTTCATTTAGAAGCAGTTCAGCTAAAGTAACCTGTCCTTTTGCATAGATTACACAGCCTGTCTTTTTATTTTCTATATGATAAAGTTGCTTATATTTTAAAATATTATATGTAAAATATTTTTTCTTTGGATATTTTTTGTAAAAAGCATCTATACTTTTTTGACACAATGAGTTGGTTTTTGATTTATTATATAAAGTTTCTAAAGCTAAAACACCATACAGATTGCACTTAAAAGTATAGTTATCCAAGCCAAATTTTTGTTTTTCATTTGAGATGATATTTTCAAGCCTAGCCAATATAATATCAGCATCTAGACTAAGAACAATAAAAAAGCAAAGAAATAATTTTAACATGATATAATTATACCAAGCTACAAACAAATATAAAAGGAATATAGATTTTTGAATGATTTTAAACTAAAATTGATTCTTAGCCTTCTAGGTGGAGTTGTATTTTCATTTGTATTTATAGTCCTCGCATTTGCTCTACCTTTAGAGAATCATAAAGTATTTAAAAGAGCTCCAAAAAGTGTTTTAGAAAAAGTATCTTATTCTATAAGAAAGTAAGTTAAACACTATAAAGAACTTTTTATCTCAATCAAGCGTAATGTTTCGTATGCACACTTTGGTCTTAACCTAATTGCACAAAACTCTAATGCTTCAACACATAAAGTAAGATAATCCAAATCTGTTTCTATCATCATTTCATCTAGTAATTTTTGTCCATCAAAAATACGCAAATTTTTAACAACACCCAAATTTTTATGAGCCAATTCTCTAAATTGTGTAAAGTCTAGTTTTCTAGATATATCTCTATTGGCTTTTAATTTTTCTAAATATTTTAAAAAAATAATTTTTGATGTAATTATTTGAGCAACATAGTCTTGGGCTAGTTGATTTACTAAATCAAAGTCTAGTCCTAACTCTTGCATAGCCTCATTGGGATTATAGTTATAATTTTGTATTTGTAAATTTATAAAGTGATTTTGTAAAAAAAGTGTAGTATTTTTTATCGATTTATCGATAAATATACGAACATTTGCATTTTGTTCTTGTCGTCTTTCTAATGTAGTTGTTTTATCCATGTGTTAAAGATATCATATTTAGTAAGTTTTATGCAACAAGTGTCCATCAAATGTGTATAAGTTTTATAAGTGCTACAAAAGCACTCATAAAAGAATAGTTATAAAGCTTTAGAAATAATTCTATTTAGTCTTGAAATAAAATCTGCTGTATCATCAAGTTCTTTTCCATCAAACAGTTTTGCTTGATCAAGAAGTACATGCGCAGCATCATTTACTAAATTTTGGTCAACCGAATCTTTAAGTTTTTTAAGTAACTCATGATTTGGATTTATTTGTAAAATCGGAGCAGGTTCTGGCATATCTGAATCTTGTCCCATTTGCTTCATCATTTGAGCCATCATATAAGCTTGATCTTCTTTATCTTCTTTTAGTTTTACAGGAGAATCAACTAAATCTGATGTAGTCTCAACAGATTTAACACTATCACCTAGTGCATCTTTGAGCTCTTTTGCTAAACCTTCATAAGTTTTTGCTACTTCTTCTTCAGCTTTTTTTTCTTCTTCACTCTCTTCAAACTTAGCATCTGCTACTGCTACTAATTTATAATCTTTATACTCAGTAACCATAGGAAAGATGATAGTATCAACTTCTTCATTTAAAACTAAAACATCAAGACCTTTTGCTTTAAATCTCTCTAATGCTGGAGAAGATTTTAACATTGAAAGAGAAGCTTTACCAGTAATATAGTAAATTTCTTTTTTATCATCATCGATATTTTTTACAAAATCTTCAATCATTACAGTTTCTTGAGAGTTTATAGTATTAAACTGCATAAGTTCTAAAATCTTTTCACGATTGTCATAATCATTATAAAGACCCTCTTTTAAAACATTACCAAATTCTCCGTAAAAAGTATTGTATTTTTCTTTATCTTTTTTAGCCATTTTTGCTAATTCTGAAAGAACTTTTTTAACAGATGTTTTTTTGATTTTGTCCATTGTTGGATTTGACTGTAAAATTTCACGAGATACATTAAGTGGTAAATCTTTAGAATCAATTACACCTCTTAAAAATCTTAAGTAAGTTGGCATCAATTCTTTTTCATCATCAGTAATAAATACACGGTTAATATATAGTTTAATCCCTGTTTTATAATCAACTCTAAAAAGGTCCATAGGAGCTTTTGATGGGATATAAAATAGTGTAGTATATTCAACTGCACCCTCGGCTTTATTATGTATCCAACTCAAAGGCTCTTCAGATGAATGTGCGATAGAACTATAAAAATCTTTATACTCATCTTTAGTAATATCTTTTTTAGGAATTGTCCAAAGAGCACTTGCTTTATTTATTTGCTCATTTACTATATCTGTTCTACTTGGCTCAAGTTCTTTGTCATCATCATCTTTTACAGCAGGAACAAAATTTTCTTTATCCATAAAAATAGCAAAAGGAATATGATTTGAGTATTTTTGAATAATACTTTCAACTCTATAAGTTTCTAAAAATTCACTCTCATCATCTTTTAGATGCATTACAATAGTTGTACCATGCCCATCTTGAGTTGTATTTTCTAACTCAAAAGAACCATCCCCTGTACTTGTCCATAAAAAGGCTTGGTCTTCACCGGCTTTTTTAGTTGTCACTTCTACTTTATCAGCAACCATAAAACAAGCGTAAAAACCAACACCAAACTGACCAATAAGATTTGAATCTTCTTTTTGATCACCAGTAAGGTTTTCTAAAAATGCTTTTGTACCTGATTTTGCAATGGTACCAAGATTGTCCATCAAATCTTGCTCATTCATTCCAATACCAGAATCTTTGATTGTTAAAGTTTTAGCTTCTTTGTTTACAACTATGTCTATGCGAGGTGCGAAAACCACATCTTTGTATTTATCATCTGTTAAAACTAACAAATTTAGTTTATCTAGTGCATCTGAAGCATTTGAAACCAACTCACGAAGAAAAATTTCTTTATTTGAATATAGTGAGTGAATCATTAAGTTTAGTATCTGATTTGCTTCTGTTTGAAATTGATGTTTTGCCATTTTAGTAATCCTATTTAATAATATTTCGTAAGTTTAGCGAAAATTAGTTAATAGATACAAGTTCTATCAATAAACTTTAGTCGTTAAGACTAAATAAACTTTAGTCTTGTTTCTATTTATATAAATTTGATATACTTTCGTATGAATGATTTTATAGATATGATAGAGCCAACTCCAAAACTACACTCAAAAAAGTGTAAACTTATTTCAATGCTATTAAGAATTTTTTTACAATATGGCATCTATATAATAGGTTTATTAGTTTGGCTAAAATATGACTACTTTATTGGCATCTCTACTTTTCTTTTGAGTTTTATAATTATGGGAATAGTTCGCTCAAAAATAAGAAATAGTGTAATACCGATTAAACAAAGAGAATATCAATACAATGACAAAGGCATAGCAGATTGGTACACTGCAAAAGAGATATGTAATGACCCTCTTGAGAGTAAAATAGAAAAAATATAATCTTTAAGTTATATAATTATGTAAAATCCAAGTAGTCAAAAAAGATATTAATATCCCATATCCAACAATAGCAGAACTAAGTCTTGGAGCTAAACCAGCCATAGATGCCACTGCACCTGCAGTAATCATAGGTCCCATACCTGCTTCCATAATAGAAACTAAAGCAGCTTTTCCTTGCCATGAAAAAATCGTAACTACTCCAATAGCTATAAGAGGAGATAAAATCAACTTAACACTAAGAGCACTAATAAATGGTTTAATATCATGAGGTGGTAATTTAAATCTAAGCTGTAAACCAACCGCAACCAATGCTAAAGGTACAATTGTACTTGCTAAAGATTCTAAAACACTTATAACAACTGGGTTAAATGTTCTTCCTATAAAAAACATTGATATTATAAGAAACAAAAAGGGAGGGAAGGTAATAATTTTTTTAGCAATCACTTTAACATCTACACTCTCTTCACTAGAATAATAAGCTGCAATAAAAGTACCATAGGTTGCAAGTGCAATAAATGAGCCTAACTGATCATACATAACAACATATGGAAGAGCACTATCACCAAGATATGCTTGAATGACAGGAATACCAACAAAAGAAGTATTTCCTAAAACTGCTACAAGCATTAAAGCACCTGTAACTTCTTTAGAAAAGTTCATTATTTTACATAAAGATAAAACTGCAACAGCACTAATCCCCATAACAATCCACGCAATAATAACAGGAATAATAATCTCAAAAGAAAAAGTAAGTTGTGGAATTTTAAGTAAAACCAAAGCTGGTAAAGAAATATATAAAATAAATTGATTTAAAATTATAGGTGTGTCTTTAGGGAAAATATCTTGTTTATTTATAATATAACCTATCAACATTGCTACAAAAATTAACGCAAAATTTTCCATACTTTTCCTTGTGGTTGAATTATAGCAAAGTTTATTATAACTTCATCAAGCTATAATTATGAAAATTAAACTTAAGATTATTTATGGCACTAATAGACCTACAAAATATCTCAAAACATTACTCCGCTCAAAAGATACTCACAGAGGTTAACTTTCATGTTGATGAGGGTGAACGCATCGTTATTATTGGTAAAAATGGTAGTGGCAAATCAACCTTGATGAAAATTGTAAATGGAACATTAACTCAAGATTCTGGGAACAGAATCACTAAAAATAATCTAGAAATAAAAATGCTAGACCAAAGACCTAACTTTAAAGAGGGACAAAGTGTTCGGGAAGCTGTTGAAGATGGACTAAAAGAGTTAAACGATGCAAAGAACAAATACAATGAACTCTCATTAAAACTAGCCGATGATTTTGACAATAAAAAACTTCTTGATGAGCATGAAAATTTATCTCGTTACATTGAGCATCATAATGCTTGGAATTTAGATGACAAAGTAGAGAGAATTATTAATCATTTTGATTTAAAACAGTATGAAGACAAACCCTTAATCCTTCTGAGTGGCGGAGAACAAAGACGAGTTGCTCTTGCTTCTTTACTCTTACAAAAACCTGATATACTACTTCTTGATGAACCTACAAATCATTTAGATGTATATATGGTTGAATTTTTGGAAGAGTTGATTTTAAAAGAAAAATTCACCCTTATATTCATCTCACATGATAGATATTTTATAGATAGAATTGCTACTAAAAGTATAGAAGTTGAAGATTGTACTTTACGAGAATACAAAGGTGGTTATAGTGATTACCTAACACAAAAATCAGAACATATAAGAACTCTTCAAAAACAACATGATAATCTTCTTGACATTTTAAAAAGAGAAAATGCTTGGTTTGCAAGAGGAGTGAGGGCAAGGCTTAAAAGAAATGAAGGTAGAAAAGACAGACTTATGAGTCTTAGAGAAGATGCTAAAACTAATCCTGCAAAAATAAGAAAAATGTCTATTGAACTTCAACGAGAAGATAAACATTTTAACCGAGACAAAAGCATAAACAAGCAAAAAATGCTCTTTGAAGTAGAAAACTTATATCTAACGCTAGGAAGCAAAGAACTTTTAAAAGACTTCACAACTCGCATACTTCAAAAAGATGTTATAGCCATAGTTGGACCAAATGGAAGTGGCAAATCTACACTACTAAGAGCTATACTTGGACGGCTTGAGCCAACAAGTGGAAAGATAAAACAAGGAGAGTTTAACATAGGTTACTTTGACCAACATAGAGAGATGCTAGATGATGATAAAAATCTTATGGAAACATTTTGTCCTCATGGTGGAGATAGAGTAAGCGTTCGTGGAAAAGATATGCATGTATATGGTTATCTTAAAAACTTTTTATTTCCTAGAGAATTTTTAGAAAAAAAAGTTGGTATTTTAAGTGGTGGTGAAAAAAATCGTATTGCTTTAGCTCTTCTTTTTACAAAAGATGTAGATATTCTCATACTTGATGAGCCTACAAATGATTTAGATATTCCAACTATAAATATTTTAGAAGAACAATTAACAAACTTTAGTGGTGCGGTAATCATTGTAAGTCATGATAGATATTTTGTAGATAAAATTGCAAAAAAATTATTTATTTTTAAAAGTGATAAACATATAGAAGAGTCTTATAAACAGTATTCAGAGTACTTAGAGATTGAAAAAGAAGTTCAAGAACTAGCTATTATGGAGCGTGAAAGCAGTAAAACTAAAGAAATTAAAATCATAAAAGAAAAACCTAAAACTGCAAAACTAACATTTAAAGAAAAAATGGCTCTTGAGAGTTTACCAGCAGAAATAGATGCTCTTGAAAAAAAAATAGAGAAAATGAATGAATGCTTAGCAAATCCAAAATGTTATGAAGACAAAGGGATAACACAACTAGCACTTGAACTCAAAGAGCTTGAAGAAACTTATGAATCAAAAATCGAAACTCTTTTATCGATAGAGGAAAAAGAAGAAAAGATAGAGCTTTGTAAAACTCTATCTTTTTGATTCTTTTAAAGTATCTGCTATTAAAAATGCCAACTCTAAAGACTGGTCTGCATTTAGTCTTGGGTCACAGTGAGTATGATAACGAGAACTTAAATCTTCTTCTGTTACAGTAAATGAACCACCAATACACTCAGTAACATTTTTACCTGTCATCTCTAGATGCACACCACCAGCGATAGTTCCCTCAGCTTTATGAACTTGAAAAAACTGTTTCATTTCTGTTAGTATTGCATCTACTGGACGAGTTTTGTAGTTGTTTGAAGATTTTATAGTATTGCCATGCATTGGGTCACAAGACCAAACAACTTTCATACCTTCTTTTTCAACTGCCCGTATAAGTTTTGGCATACCTTCGCCAACTTTATTTGCACCCATTCTAACTATAACATTTAAACGACCAGCTTCATTATTTGGATTTAATGTTTGACAAAGTTTAATCAAATCTTCAGGGTCCATAGTAGGTCCTGCTTTAACACCAATAGGATTTTGAACACCGCGTAAATACTCAACATGAGCACCATCTAATTGACGAGTTCTATCTCCTATCCATAACATGTGAGCAGAAGTATCATACCAGTCCCCGCTAATAGAATCTCTTCTAGTAAAAGCCTCTTCGTATGGAAGCAAAAGTGCTTCATGTGATGTATAAAAATCTGTTTCTCTTAAGTTTCTGTAAGTTTTAGATGTAATTCCACAAGCTTGCATAAACTTCAAAGAGTTTTCTATATCTTGAGCTAGTTTTTCATACTGAGCGCTTACTTCACTTTTATGTGCAAAGTCTAAGTTCCAGCTATGTACTTGATGTAAATCCGCCATTCCACCTGTTGCAAAAGCACGAAGTAAATTTTGAGTAGCAGATGCTTGGTTGTAAGCTCTTATCATTCTTTTTGGATCTGGAACACGAGCTTCTTTTGTAAACTCTACACCATTTATAATATCACCACGATAAGAGTCAAGTTCAACACCATCAAATATTTCTGTGTTTGATGAACGAGGCTTTGCAAACTGACCACCAAGACGACCAACTTTTATCACTGGAACTCCACCTGCATAAGTCATAACAACAGCCATTTGCATTAAAGCTTTAAATGTATCTCGTATGTTATCTGCGTGAAATTCACTAAAACTCTCAGCACAATCTCCACCTTGAAGTAAAAAAGCTTTTCCTTGGGCCGCGTCACCTAACTGCTCTCTAAGTCTTTTTGCTTCTCCCGCAAAAACAAGTGGAGGATAGTTTTCTAACTCTTTTAAAACTTTATTTAAATCATCTTTGTTTGGATAAGTCGGTTGTTGTAAAATCGGTTTTTCTCTCCAACTTGTAGGACTCCAAATACTCATAGTTATACCTTAAATTATTATTTTTTACATTCTACATTAAAACACCTAAAATAGCTATAAATACAACCCTTTACCTTTAATAAAAGTTTTTTTTATGCTTAGAATAGTATAATGGCACCATTAGTTACACAGGATATAGCATGCAAAAAAATGAACTTATCTCTATTTCAAATGAAATGTGCAAAGAGTTATCACTGTTGATAAACCAAGAAGAAGAAGGCAACAAAGAAAAAGTTGCAAATTTTCTTTTAGAATCAGCTCAAATAATAATGAATTTAAAAGAAGAAAAAATAAACGAAGAAGGATTTACTCAATCTTTATTTTCAAATGCTTATAAAGACATTGCTACACAAAGTTTATCTTCATATGCTGATACAAATGAAAAAATTCAAAAACTAACAAGACTACATGAAAAAACTCTCTCTGAGTGCCATGAACAACATATAGATTTACCTTCACTTACAAGTAAATTTGATGAAATTCAAACTCATATGAGTGATGAAGTTAAAAAAGCAAATGAAATCATTACAGAGTTAATCTCAAAAGTTAAAACACTAGAAGAAAAATCAAACTTAGACTCACTAACTAAAATTTACAACAGACGAGCTTTATCTACTTACTTAAACAAAGTTTGTTCAAATAAAAAACTATCTTACGAATTTCACTTGTTGATGCTTGATATTGATGATTTTAAAACAGTAAATGACAGATATGGACATGTTACTGGAGATAAAGTCTTAATCTTTATAGCAAATATTCTTAGACAAACACTAAGAGAGGGTGACAAAGTTTTTAGATATGGAGGAGAAGAATTTATCATAATACTCAATCGCATAGATAATGAACATTGTAGGTTGATTATAGATAGGCTTCTTTATTTAATCAGAAAAAATAAGCTTATTTACAAAAAAGACAGTTTAGGCATTACTACAAGCATCGGAGTTGCTAACTACAAAAATGGGGACACTCCTGATAGTTTAATAGCTAGAGCAGACAAGGCTCTTTACAAAGCCAAATCAAATGGCAAAAATCAAATGTTTGGGATATAATCAAATATGGAATTAAATTATTTTGACTTAGTAGCCTCGGTAATTATTTTATTACTTGGTCTAAAAGGTATTCTTAATGGATTTTTTAAAGAGGTCTTTGGATTAATTGGTATCGTTGGTGGTATCTTTGTAGCATCTAGAGTTGGCGATACAGTTGGTAAAGCGTTAAGTGATATGATTTTTAATTTTGATAACAATAGTGCTATCAGTTTTACAGGTTTTTTATTTACTTTAGCAGTTTTTTGGCTCTTTATGATTGGCATTGGTTTAATCTTTAAAAAGTTAAGTTTACTAAGTGGTCTTGGCATATTTGACAGAATTTTAGGTTTTGTTTTTGGTGCAAGTAAGTTTTTTCTTATTGCTGCTGTAATCGCTCATGCTGCATATAATATAAAAGCTGTCAAAAATGCGATAGACTCAAGTATAGAAACTAGCTTCTTGTTTCCTGTTCTTGTTAGTACAGGAAAGTTTGTAATGAAAATAGACCCTGTTAAAATCAGTGATGATATAAACAAGTCCATAGATAAAGTAAGTGATAAAGTTCAAGAGAGCGTAAAAACATCAACTCAAAAAATAGTTGAAAAAACAAAAAAAGAAATTAAATCAAAAATGAAGGAGAAAATGTAATTATGTCTAATGTCATAACTAACTTTAATCAAAGAACTATTGAGTATGAGCAGCTTTTAATTGACTTTAAAGCACTGCTAAAGAAAAACTCTCTTAAGTTTACAATACAGCGAGAAGTAATTTTAGAAACTCTTTATGATTCTGATGAACATTTAACACCAGAATCTTTACATAAGCTTATACAAGAGAAATTTCCAGACTTAAAAACTGGTATCGCAACTGTATATAGAACTCTATCTCTACTAGAAGACTCAGATATGGTCACATCTTTATCTTTTGGTGCTCAAGGGAAAAAGTATGAACTTGGGGCTAAAAATCATCATGACCATCTTATATGTATGGAATGTGGAGATATAACTGAGTTTGTTGATGAGCAAATCGAAGGTAGGCAAGAACATATAGCCCGTGAACTTGGCTTTAAGATAAAAGATCACTCGATGCAAATTTATGGTAACTGTAAATCATGTCAAGAAAAACAAATAAACAAATAATTAACTAAGGAAATATATTGGCTTTTGAAAATAAATTTATACAACAAAGAATCCAAAAAGCACAGCTTCTTAGAGATGCTGGTTTTAACCCATATTCAAATGATTCTAAAAGAAACACAACTGTTGAAAAATATCTAAATGTAAACTCTGACATAGAAGAAAAAGAAAATAAAAGAGATGAAAATCGCCACTACATCGTAAGTGGAAGAATAAAATTGTTAAGAATTATGGGGAAAGCTAGTTTTGCTAAAATCGAAGATGAGAGTGGTATGCTTCAAATTTATGTAGCAAGAGATAACCTTCCTGAAGGTTTTTACAACACAATTTTTAAAAAAAATATTGAAGTTGGAGATATTATTGAAGTTAGTGGTTACCCATTTATAACTGGTAAAGGGGAACTTTCACTTCATGCTACTGAGTTAAAACTTTTAACAAAAGCAATCGCTCCACTTCCTGAAAAGTTTCATGGTGTAACAGACAAAGAGATTAGATACAGAAAAAGATACTTAGATCTTATTATGAACTCTGAAGTTCGTAAAACTTTTCATACGCGTTCACGCGTCATCTCTCTTACAAGACGATTTTTTGAAGATAAAGGCTTTTTAGAAGTTGAAACTCCAATGATGCATCCAATAGCTGGTGGAGCTAACGCAAAACCTTTTGTAACACATCATAATGCACTTGGAATCGATAGATTTTTAAGAATTGCACCTGAACTTTATTTAAAACGACTTATTGTTGGTGGGTTTGAAGCAGTATTTGAGATAAATAGAAACTTTAGAAATGAAGGTATGGATGCTACACATAATCCTGAATTTACTTCTATAGAGTTTTACTGGGCATATAAAACTTACAAAGATTTAATAGAAATAACAAAAGAGTATTTTCAATACCTTTTTGAGCATCTAAACCTTCCATCAATGCTTCCTTATGGAGATATGGAAGTAAACTTTGAAAACTTTAGAGAGATTCCACTGATAGAATCACTTACTACTATTGGCGATGTTCCTAAAGAAATCACTAATGACAAAGAAAAAATAGTTAACTTTTTAAAATCTAAAAACATAAATGTCAAACCAAACCTAAACTTAGGACAACTTCAAGGTGAACTTTTTGATGAGTTTGTAGAAGAAAAACTAATAGACCCTACTTTTATAACAGAGTATCCTGTTGAAATTTCTCCACTTGCTAGAAGAAGTGATGATAACCCCGATATTACTGAAAGATTTGAACTTTTTATAGCAGGTCGCGAAATAGCAAATGCATTTTCTGAGTTAAATGACCCAATAGACCAATATGAAAGATTTAAAGGTCAAGTAGATGCTAAAGAAGCTGGAGATGATGAAGCACATGAAATGGATGAAGATTTCATAGATGCACTAAGCTATGGAATGGCACCAACAGCAGGACAAGGCATCGGAATAGATAGACTTGTTATGCTTTTAACAAACCAGCATTCTATAAGAGATGTTTTATTGTTCCCTGCAATGAAACCAATACACAATGAAGAAAAACAAGAAGAAAAATAAAAGATATGAAATCTCCTAGTGGCTTTGGCAAAATATCCTCAGAAAAAGATGAACTAGATGAATCTCCTCCTGATGAAGCATTAGAATTAATTTATAAACTTAACTCAAAACCTTGTCAGTGTAACTGCTACTATAAACTAAAAACTAAAGTAATACTTCTTATAAACCATTTTATACCAAGATGTCCTTTTTATACCGTTTGTTTTGCATTCCGTAGAACCGGTGTGCACCCTCCTTTTATATCCTAAAAACCAATTAAACTAAACTAAAAATATATATAAGGATAAAATAATGTCAAAAAATTACATCGTAGGATTTCCAAGAATTGGAGAACAAAGAGAATTAAAAAGAGTATTAGAGAATTTTTGGGCTAAAAATTGCTCATTTATTGAAGTACAAAAAGTAGCAAGTAAACTTAAAAAAAGACACTGGAACTATCAAAAAGATGCTGGTATAGACTTTATCAGTTCAAATGATTTTTCACTTTATGACAATATGCTAGATACTGCAATTATCTTAGGTGCAATTCCAAAAAGATTTAAAAATCTAAATAATGAAGACCTGTATTTTTCCATGGCTAGAGGGAATAAAGATTGTGTTGCTATGGAAATGACAAAGTGGTTTAATACTAACTATCATTATATAGTGCCGGAACTATCACTTGAAGATACTTATAAACTAAATGCTTCAAAGATTATCAATGAGTATTACGAAGCAAAAGAATTAGGTATAAAAACCAAGATAAATCTAATTGGACCTATAACATTTTTAGGTCTCTCTAAAAGAGTTGATAGAGGTGACACTTATGAGTTGTTTAACAAAATCTTAGCAGTTTATGAAGACCTCTTAAAGGAGATTTCAAAACTTGATGAGTATATTACTATACAAATGGATGAACCAATATTTGTAAGAGATAATGAAATAAAAACATTAAGTCTTATCAAACCAACTTATGACAGACTAGCAAATATTAATAAAAATATAAATATAGTTGTAACTACATATTTTGAACACTCAAATGAAGCCACAAAAATTTTAGTTAATACCCCCATTTGGGCATTAGGACTTGATTTTTTGCATGGGCATGAAAATCTAAAATCTCTTGAATTGATTTCTAATAGCAACAAGAAGCTAATTGCGGGTGTAGTTGATGGTAGAAATATTTGGAAAAATGATACTAAAAATACAAACAAGCTTTTAGAGAGTATTGCTCAAAATGTAGAGAAGAAAAATATTATAATTAGTTCATCTTGTAGCCTTTTGCATACCCCTTTTACACTAAAGTATGAAGAGAAACTTGATAAAGAAATTAAAAACTGGTTGAGTTATGCAGTAGAAAAACTTGATGAAATTTCACTTGTCACAAAACTATTTTTTGATGGTTTAGATAGTTTAAATGCAACAAACAAAGACGCATTAGATTTAAATATAAGAGCTAATAAAAGTAGAAAAACTTCTACTCTTATTCATGACAAAGTTGTACAAGAGAGAGTAACATATTATACTAAACTTCAAAGAGATGGCAGATATGAAGATAGAATCAAACTTCAAAAAGAGATTTTGGGATATAAAGATTTAGCTACTACAACTATAGGTTCATTCCCTCAAACACCTGAGGTGAGAAAAGCTAGAAGAGAGTTTAAAAATGCTGATATTTCTTATGAAAATTATGAAAAACAAATGAAAGATTACATAGATGATTGTATAGCTTTTCAAGAAGAGTGTGGTATAGAAGTTTTAGTCCATGGTGAACCTGAAAGAAATGATATGGTTGAATACTTTGGGGAACAATTAAAGGGATATGGATTTTCTCAAAATGGTTGGGTACAGAGCTATGGCAGTAGATGTGTTAAACCACCATTTATATATGGAGATATCAGTCGTCCAAAGGCTATGACCGTTGATTGGATAACTTATGCACAAAGTAAAACTAAAAGAATAATGAAAGGGATGCTAACAGGTCCGGTAACCATTTTAAACTGGTCATTTGTAAGAGATGACATGCCTAAAGATGAAGTTTCAAAACAAATAGCTGTAGCTCTAAGTGATGAGATAGATGATTTACAAAAAGCAGGAATAAAAATCATACAAGTTGATGAGGCAGCATTTAAAGAGGGTTATCCATTAAGAGATAAAAAGATAAAAATTTATGAAGCATGGGCTGTCAGAGACTTTAAAATATCTGTAAGTAGCGCAAAAAAAGAAACTCAAATCCATACTCACATGTGTTATAGCGAGTTTAATGATATCATCCAAACTATAGAAAATATGGATGCAGATGTTATCTCGATAGAAACTGCAAGAAGTGGAAATGAACTCTTAAAAATATTCAAAAAAGTTGGCTATAAGCAAGAAGTTGGTCCCGGAGTTTATGACATTCACTCTCCAAGAATACCAAGTATAAATACAATTGTCCATCAGATAAAACTATTACTTGAAGTTTTACCAAAAGAACAACTTTGGATTAATCCAGATTGTGGTTTAAAAACTAGAAAATGGAGTGAAGTAAAACCAAGTTTAAAAAATATGGTTGAGGCAGTTAAAATAATTAGAGCTAATCTTAAATAGTTTTTATTCAGTCATTTATTATTAAATATTGAGTATAATCCAATCAAATATAATAAGGAATTTTATATCATGAGTTTTTTAAAAGAGTACGATAGCGAAATTTACAATTTATGCGAAAAAGAGTTAGAGCGCCAAACTGACCACTTAGAGATGATTGCATCTGAGAACTTTACACTTCCTGCAGTTATGGAAGCTATGGGTTCAGTTTTTACTAACAAATATGCTGAGGGTTACCCTGCTAAACGCTACTACGGTGGTTGTGAATATGCTGATGGTGTTGAGCAACTAGCCATAGACAGAGCTTGTGAACTTTTTGGATGTAACTTTGCAAATGTTCAACCACACTCAGGAAGCCAAGCAAATGGTGCAGTTTATGCAGCACTTTTAAAAGCTGGTGATAAACTTCTTGGTATGGACTTAAGTCATGGTGGTCATTTAACACATGGTTCAAAACCTTCTTTTTCAGGTAAAAACTACTCTAGTTTTACTTATGGTGTTGAGCTTGATGGTCGTATTAACTATGAAAGAGTTATGGACATTGCTCAAATTGTAAAACCTAAAATCATCGTTTGTGGTGCGTCTGCTTATGCTCGTGAAATTGACTTTAAAAAGTTTCGTGAAATAGCTGATGCTGTTGGTGCGATTTTATTTGCTGATATTGCTCATATAGCAGGTCTTGTATGTGCTGATGAGCATCCTAGTCCTTTTCCTTATGCGGATGTTGTTACAACTACAACGCACAAAACTTTAGCAGGTCCTCGCGGTGGTATGATTATGACAAATGATGAAGATATTGCAAAGAAAATAAACTCTGCTATCTTCCCTGCTCTTCAAGGTGGTCCACTTGTTCATGTTATTGCTGCTAAAGCTGTTGGTTTTAAATACAACTTATCTCCAGAATGGAAAGAGTACGCTAAGCAAGTAAAAATAAATGCTAAAATCCTTGGCGAAGTAATGGTTAAACGCGGATATGATGTAGTTTCAGGCGGAACTGATAACCACTTGATACTTGTTTCTTTTGTTGGAAGTGAGATTTCAGGAAAAGATGCTGACTTAGCTCTTGGTAACGCTGGTATAACTATCAATAAAAATACAGTTCCAGGTGAAACTAGAAGTCCATTTGTAACTTCTGGTATAAGAGTTGGTTCAGCTGCTTTAACTTCTCGTGGTATGAAAGAAGCCGAGTTTGAACTAATCGCAAACAAAATGGCTGATGTTCTTGATGATATTAATAACACACAGCTTCAAGCTACTATTAAAGAAGAACTTAAAGCCTTAGCTCAAAATTTTGTAATTTATAATCAATCAACATATTAAGGTAAAACAATGACTGCGATGGATTTAAAACTTATTAAAATGGTAAATGATCACTACTGGATAAAAAGAGATACAGTAGTTGAAAAGCTTACATTTAAAGGTCGTACTTTTTACAATAAATTTGAAAAAATAAATGCACCTTTAACGCAGTCATTAATCAACCAACACCTAAAAGGTGATATTACGATTGCCCATTCTATTGTAAACAAACATACAAAAGTTGAAAATATTGTGATTGATTATAATGGTAGAGATCCTGAACGATTTTATCATAAAACTCAGCTTCTTCTTCGTGAAGAAGGCTATATAAATTTCACAGCTTATTCAACAAAGACAGATGGTCATCTTCATGTTTATATTCATAAAGGTCATACAACTCTGCAAGAAGCTATACAACTTGGGAAAATGATTAGTATGAAACTATCTGCAAAACAACCAAAACAGTGGAGAATGTTCCCAAATGCTGATATGCCTGATGAGTATAATATTTTAACCTTACCATATGAAGTTTATGCCAAAGAGCGTGGTGCTTCTTGGTCAAAACACATGTAAAGCATATATAAACATATTTTTTGATATGATAAAGTAAATAAAATTTTGGGAAATGAAAATTATGAATGAAAAAAATGAATTAAATGATATTATTTTAAATAGAGGTGGCTCTAGCGGAGGAAACAAAAAAATTGTTTTGGCTGTAGCTACACTTGGTGTAATTCTTATCATAGTTGTTATGTTAATGAGCACTTTAACCCCAGATGCTAAAGAAAACCTTCCTCAACCTATCCCTCTTCCTGTTCAGCAAACAAAAGTAACTCCTGAACAAGAGAGTGAACCATTATTTGAAGAAGTTATAATTATTGAAGAAGAGTCTAAAAATAGTGATTCTTTAGATGAAATAGCAAAGAGATTGAAAAAAGAATCTTTAAAAGAAACAAAAATTGCAAAAGTGAAAACAAAAGCACCTGTAAAAAAAGAAGTTAAAAAAATAAAACCTAAAAAAGTTATAAAAGCCCCTACAAAAGAGGTTTCTACCGTTAAAGCTTACTTTATTCAAGTTGGTTCATTTTCAAAATACGAACCAAATAAGAAATTCCTAGACTCTATTTTAAGTCAAGGTTATAGATATAAGTTTCATAAAGTAAAAAACTTAACAAAAGTTTTAGTTGGTCCTTTTTATACAGAAAGAGAAGCTCGTGCAGCCCTAAGAGTTTTAAGAAGTAACATAGAAGCAGGTGCTTTTTTAGTTAAACTTTAATGATATACTCTAAACAATTTATACTAGACCAATTAGCACCTATTGCTGTTTACTCTAAAATGAAACAGCTTTTTAAAAATGAGATAAGTTATCTTTTTGAAAGTGCTGGTCAAAGTGATGGAAACTATAGTTTTATCTGCATAGGTGCAAGAGAACGACTTCAATACATAAATAACCAAACAATCTATACAGATGCAACTGGTAAAAAACATATAAAACCACAAAACCCTTTTAGCTTTTTAAAAGAGTATTATAAAAAAATTGATGCTACTATATATAAAGAGGCAACAGCAAAGTTAAATATTGGCTTCGTTGATGGATTTATAGGATATATTGGTTATGACATGGTTAAAGTATTTGAGCCAAAACTTAGTTCTACAATGGAGAACTTAAAAGATGAGTTAAATACACCAGACTTAGATTTAATGCTTCCAAAAATTATACTCGTTTATTCACATAAAAACCATCAAATCACTCTTGTTAGTATAGAAAAAGAGATGAATGATAAATTTGAGTTCATAGAAAAATCACTTAAAACTAATTATGAATATGTACATATGAAAAACAATATCGGAAATGACAAAGGAACATTTGCTCACTCAAAAGATAAATTTTTCAAAATGATAGATGATTCTAAAAAGATGATTAGAAGTGGTGATGTTTTTCAGATTTTAATGACTAACCGTTTTACAAGAAACATAAAAGTTGACCCTTTTAGTTTTTACAGAATTCTAAGAACAAAAAATCCCTCTCCATATATGTTTTTACTAGAATACGATGAGTTCAATATAGTAGGAAGTTCACCAGAAGTCATGGTTAGACTAACAAATGGAGAACTTCTTCTTCGCCCTATCGCAGGAACTAGAAAAAGAGGTGCTACAAAACTTGAAGATAAAGAGATGGAAGATGAACTTCTAGCAGATCCAAAAGAGTTAGCAGAGCATCTAATGCTCATAGATTTAGGTAGAAATGATGTAAGTCGTGTTGCAAAAACTGGAAGTGTAAAAGTTCAAGATATGATGCATATTGAACGATTTTCTCATGTTATGCATATAGTTTCAGATGTTACCGCCGAGCTTGAAGAAGGCAAAGATATGTTTGATTTGTTTATGGCAACTTTTACAGCAGGAACAATGACTGGAGCACCAAAGATTAGAGCGATGGAATTAATAGCTCAATATGAAGGTCTTAAAAGAGGTTTTTACAGTGGAAGCATCGGTTATTTTGGTTTTGATGGAAATATGGACAGTGCAATAACTATACGAACAGCGATGGTAAAAGAAGATAAAGTAATTCTTCAAGCTGGAGCTGGTATTGTTGCAGATAGTCAAAATGAGTTAGAATATTTAGAAGTTAAAAATAAGCTCGGTGCTCTCATTCATTCCCTAGAAGACCTAGACAAAGATTAAAAAAAATTATATGAAAAAACTATTTGCTATCTTTGGTAATCCCGTATCACATTCTCGTTCTCCACTTATGCACAATAGTGTTTTTAAAGGCTTAAACTATAAAGCTTGCTATACTCGTGTGCATCTACTAGATGGAACAAAATTAAGAGAAACCTTTTTCAACTTAAAACTATCTGGTGCAAATGTCACAGTTCCACATAAAGAAGCAGCTTTTAAAGCTTGTGATGAAGTTAGAGGTTTTGCGAAAAAAGTTGGTGTTGTAAATACACTCATAAATGAAAATGGTAAACTCATCGGTTATAACACAGATGCAGATGGATTTATGTTTGCAATTGAAGAGTTTGGAAAGATTAATAATGTTCTTGTTATTGGCGCAGGCGGAACTGCAAAAGCATTAGCATCTAGACTTATTCAAAACAATATAAAAGTTAGTGTTTTAAACAGAAGTGCTTCAAGATTAGAATATTTTAAAGATATTGCACATAGATGCTATACTTGGGATAATTTTGAGTTAGAAAAGTATGACCTAGTAGTAAATACAACAAGTGCTGGACTAAAAGATGATGAATTACCAGCTCCAAAAGATATGATTGATGATATTTTAGACAATACTTTGTTTGTAGCAGATGCTATCTATGGTAACCTAACACCATTCCTAAAACAAGCGAATGAAAAGGCTATAACCTACAAAGATGGAGCAGATATGCTTTTGGGTCAAGGTGTTTTAGCAAACGAATTGTTTGTAAATAAAGAACTAAAACTCAAAAAAATAAAATTTTTTATGCAAAAGAGCTTTAATCTGTAGTAATTAATAATAAATAAGAGTACAATATATTTACAGATGAAAAAACATACAATTGAACAAACAACTATTTTTTTTAGTGTCGCTAAATGGCTGCTTCTCTCCTCTTTTATTGGTATAATTATTGGAGCAACAGTTACCCTCTTTTTAAATATTTTGCAATTCTCTGAAAACAATCAACATGTAGTTGGTTTTCCACACTACTATCTTCTTCCCTTTGGTTTAGTTACAACTGTTTGGTTAGTAAAAACATTTGCTCCAGATGCGCAAGGTCATGGTACTGAAAAAGTTATAGAAGCAGTACATAAAAAAAGTGGGAAAATTGAAATTGCCGTTATTCCCATAAAGCTTCTAACAACTGTTGTAACCATATTTACTGGGGGTTCTGTTGGGAAGGAAGGTCCAGGTGCGCAAATTGGTGCGGGTATGGCTTCTTTTATTTCTGACCTATTTCACTTTTCAAAAGAAGATAGAAAAAAACTTGTTATTTGTGGAATTGGGGCAGGTTTTGCTTCTGTATTTGGAACACCAATAGCAGGTGCAATATTTGGAGTTGAAGTTTTAATAGTTGGACTAATTCGTTATGATGTTCTTCTTCCATCTTTCATTGCAGGTTTTGCAGCCTTTTCAACTGCTCAATACCTTGGTATTGACTACACTTATTTTGATATAAATTTTCATCAAACAGTTACTTTAAATCTACCGCTTATTCTTAAAGTTATTCTTGCTGGATTATTTTTTGGTTTGATTTCTGATATAACGATAACTTTTTTAAAACGAATAGAAAGAGCTATCACTAAAATACCTTTAAATGTTTATATAAAAGCATTTGGTGGTGGTCTTTTTCTTGTTGGATTATCATTTGTTTTTGGAGATGAGTATTTTGGATTAGGTATTGAAACGATTGATCAAGCCCTACGACCAGATGCTACTCTTAACGCAAATATACCTTGGTACGCTTTTATTTTAAAAACAATTTTTACTGCTATTACTCTAGGTTCTGGAGGAAGTGGTGGAATAGTTACACCAATCTTTTATATAGGAGCAACAAGCGGTAATTTATTTGGTACACTTATGGGTGACCATATAACATTTTTCGCAGCCATTGGTTTTGTTAGTGTTCTTGCTGGAACTACAAATGCACCAATTGCCGCGACCATTATGGCTATGGAACTTTTTGGGATTGAAGTTGCACATTATGCCGCCATATCAGTTGTTATAAGCTTTTTTATGACAGGACACAGAAGCGTTTTTCCATCTCAAATTTTAGCCATGAGTAAATCAGACATGCTAGATATAAAACATGGTGAAATCATAGGTAATGCTGATGTTAAAATGAACACTGCCGAAATAGATAGGCTAAAGAACTTTCGTGAACGACTTCAAAACAAACGAAAAAAAAGAAACGAACCTCATAATTCTAAAAAATAGTAACTACCTCTTATCTTGAAAAACTAAATCCAATAGAAAATTTTGTTACATAGTTATTGTAATCAATCAAACTCTCACCATATCCTGTAAAGGCTTTTGTATAAAAATAGGTATCTTTTATGAGTGGATAAGAGTAAGTGGCTTCAACTGCACCATTTCCTGTTTCTATATTCCCTCTTCCCATTAAAGTAAACATATGTTTTTGTAAAAAATAGTTGAATTTCAATGAGGTATATCCAATATACTCCATTATATCAGGGTTATCAGTTCCATGTATTGTTTCATAAAATGGTATCCAAATTTTAAATTCAGTAACTAAAGTATCGTGTTGAAATGAAAATTCTGTATAAAAGGTATTCATACTCCTAGATTGATTTCCTGTGTTATAGTTTTGATTTGTTACTATAACTTTACCTTCATTTGTTCCTTGTCCATTTGAGCGATGAGCCAAGGCTACTTTTATAGACTTCATATTTAAAAAAGAATCTTTATCTTTAACGGGAAAAAACTACAAAAGCTTCTGGATTATATGTTGTTTCTCTAAAAGGAGAAGATTCCATATATATTTGCCAAAAGGCTTTGTGAGTATAAGATAAATAATATTTTTCATCTAATCCAAAAAGTCCACTTCCAACATTCAATTTCAAACTAATTTGTAGCTCTGCTTCCATTTTTTTATAATCACCCGTAGGAGAATAATTATCATATGTACCATTTGTTCTATAACCAAAGGGTAAGAGATAGTTAGTTCTATATGGCTTTAAACCAAAACCACCATCTATCCATGTTTTCATACTATTTTTAGCATCTTTATCTTCTATCTCTTTCGTTTGTATATTTTCTAAAGCATAGATGCTAGTAAAAAAAATAAAAAATAAATATATATATCGCACTTTAAACCTTTACTCTATCTTCTAATGCTCTTGTAAGAGATAGTATATCGACATTTTCTAAACTTACTCCAGTTGGAACACCTTGTGCAATTCTTGAAAAATTTATATCAAAAGAATTTAGTTTTTCTTCTATATATAAAATCACAGCATCGTTTGAGATAGATGGAGTAATAGCAAAAACAACTTCTTTAACTCCATTTTCTACCATTTTCACAAGATGTGAAACAGTTATCTCTTCTAGAGAATCTAGTACAAAATATTTACCATCAAATAGACCATTTTCTTCTAGTAAAAGTACATCTTTTGCATTTTCTATTATACATAGTAGAGTTTGGTCCCGCCTTTCATCACTACAAATCGAGCAAAGTTCATCTTCACTCATTCCACCACATACTCTACATTTTCTCAAACTTCCTAATGCATCCTCTATTGCTTGAGATATTTTCATACCAACAAAGGTATCATTTATTGCCATATGATATGCTAATCTTGTTGCAGACTTTTTTCCTATTGTTGGAAGTTCTTGCAGAGCATCTACTAAACGGTTAAACTTATCTAATGAACCTCTCAATTATCTTCCTTTGGTAGTAATATCCATAATTTTAAATCTGATTTTAATTCTCCAGCAACTCTACTAGCTCTCTTTGAAGAACCAAAAAACATATCTACTCTTACTTCGCCTTTTATTGCCCCACCTGTATCTTCTGCCATCACTATTTTATCTACCTTCTTTCCATCTATCATAGCATCTAAGAACAATATGCTTCCTAATTTTATGATATTTTTATCTACTGCAACAGAACGCTCTGGTGTTAAAACCAGACCAAGGGAACCAGATGCAGAGTGCTTTTTTTCTTTAAAAAAGACTACTGATTTGTTATAGTTTAAAACTTCATCAATTCTACTAGGATTTTTTTTAAACCACTTTTTAATACTTTGTAAAGATATAAGTTGTTGCTCTATCTCACCCTTTTCTACCAAATATTTACCAATAGAACTATATTTATGTCCATTTTGATTTGCAAAACCTACAAAAATACTTTCTTCATTTTCAAAACTTACCATTCCAGAACCTTGAACTTCTAAAAAGAAAAGGTCTATCTTTGAGTCTGTATAACAAATAACTTTAGCATCTATCTCTTGGTTTTCAATTTGTTCTCTTGTGTAATATGGAACTAATTTATTACCTACAACTCTTCCTCGAAGTCTATAATTTTTTAAATCTGCATAGATGCTAGTTAAATCAACACTTATCAAATCATTTGGTTCATTATAAAGTGGGTAAATATATGGTTCTTTTTTTATAAAAGAGCCTCTAATAGTAGGTTCATAATAACCTGTCAAAAGTCCTTTTTTGTTGGCATCTAGACTTTGGATTTTAAAAACATCAAATTCTGTTTCAAAAAAAGTTTTTGGATTTTGACTTAAAGTTGCTTTTTGACATAGATGCGAGTAGAGTTTTTGAGTTTTTTTACTTTTACAACTGTTTATAAATGAGTTAAGAGCTTTTTTATGATTTTCATCTTGCCATCTTGGAAGTTCTTCAAAGCTACTGCTTGAAAATATTGATTTTTCTTCTTTCGCACACCCTAAAAAAAGTATAATTATAACAAATAGCATCAATGTATTTTTCATAAAAAGAATTATACTCATATTAAATTTAAAATAAGTACAAATCAATAACTATTTTGTCTATGTAAAACTCTACCAATTGTTATAATATCATCTAATACATCAAATAAAACTCTATAATTTCCAACTCTTAATCTGTATGCTGGTTCAAAATTTGTTAATTTTTTAATATTTTGTATATTTGGAAAATCTTTTAACTCTAAAATTTTATTATGTATATTATCTTTAAAAGGCTGGGAAATATGCTTTAAATCTTTTATAGCACTTTTTCTAATTTCAATCTTCATTTTTTAAATAATTTTCAAAAGATACAGTTTCTTCTTTTTTTGTAGATTTTAAAAGCTTTAAATCTTCAATATCTTCTCTTGAAGTAATTTCTAATCCATCATTTTTGAAATGTTCCAATAACCAAACAACTTTTTCAACTAAAGTATCATTTTGTATATTTACTGTTAATGTTTGCATTTTAATCTCCACTATTTAAAATATAAGTCATTTTATCAAAATGATATATACTTTTTAATTAAACTAATAAATTACTTTATATTCTCACAATATTTTACACCGTCGGAATCATACTTTTAAATCAAAACAACTAGTTTCAGCATATAAAGACATAAAATAAATGTAAAAGATGATTTGTCATGAAATTAGCTATATTTTCAATTTTATGGTATCTTTTAAGTGTTCCTTGAATATTAAAATTAATAGTTCTTTGTGCTATACTGTTCTTTAAATAAATAGTTGTATTTTCACTAAAAATTATGAAAAATACAATAAAAAAAATCAAAGGTTGAAATGTGAATAAAATATTTATTGGTGTAGTAATCTTAATTATTGGAACAATACTTTTTAAATTTTATTATAACGATTACAATAGAGCAAATAGTGCCTATGAGAATGGAGATTTTCATAAAGCAATACAATTATATGAGAAAGCTTGTGATGATAACAATATGGATGCTTGTCGAATAGCAGGATACTGCTACGATGAGGGTTTAGGTAAAAGGCTAAATTTACAAAAAGCAATACAGTTATATAGCAAAGCTTGTGATGGTGAAGATATGGTAGCCTGTCATAATTTAGCAATGATGTACTTAGAGGGAAGAGGAGTGAAAAAAGATGGAAAAAGAGCATTTGAAATGTTTGGAACTCTTTGTGATAATGGATTAGATATAGGATGCTATTCATACAATGAGCTTAAAGAAAGAATAATGCTTATGAGAAAAATAAGAAACAAGAAATAAAAACAATAAAATATTGTAATAAATTAAGGATATAATTTGGTAAATTGTAAGTATAGTAAATATAACAGAAGTGTAGAAATCATTATAAATGAAATATACAAAGTTGAACCTTTAAATCCATTGAAAAAGAAATATAGAGATGAAAAAGTTAAATTAATTAAGTATGAGCCATTTGGAGAAGGAACATTTGTTTTACGACTTGATTCAAAATGGCATGTGTCAAGAAATAGTTATACAGAGATAGATGTTTGCGATTTAGTACTTATTAGGTAGCACAAACCTAACAAAATTTTGGAGAGAAATAAGAAACCAAAGCGCGGCTTCGTATTTCTCAAAACAGCCGTTATTAAGTATTCAAAAAAATTGAGTTTTTTTATTCTCTCAGCCTCGAATTCATTCTAGGAAAAGAGCTTATGCAGAACACTTATACTCATATTAAATTTAAAACGATATAATTGCAAAAATTTATTTGTAGGATATTAATATAGTATGCAAGAACTAAGCTATTATGAGATATTAGAAGTAACACAAAGTGCTGATAAAACAACTATTAAAAAAGCGTATAGAAAAATGGCTAAGATGTATCACCCTGATAAAAATCAAGGTAATGAAGATGCTGAACATAAGTTTAAACTATGTAATGAAGCCTATCAATGCTTAAGTGATGAAAAACAAAAAAGCATCTATGACCGTTACGGTAAAGAAGGACTTCAAGGCATGGGTGGCGGAGGTCGTCGTTCATCTGGTGGTTTTGATGATTTAGGCTCTATGTTTGAAGATATGTTTAATGGTTTTGGTGGTGGTGGAGGCAGAAGTCGCCGTCAAAACCCAGAGGATATGGAAAAATATCAACTAGATTTAGAAGTAGAGATGTACTTAACTTTTAATGAGGCTATTTTTGGCTGTGAAAAAGAAGTAGAATTTACATATAAAAAAGCTTGTAAACCATGTAAGGGTACAGGTGCTAAAAACGCAAAACTTTCAACTTGTAAACAGTGTAAAGGTCAAGGTCAGGTTTTTATAAAACAAGGTTTTATGACTTTTTCTCAAACTTGTCCAGTTTGTAATGGTGCTGGAAATGCTCCTTCAGATGCTTGTACAAGTTGTCATGGGAATGGTTATGAAGAAACAAGAGAATCTGTAACTATAAAAATTCCCCAAGGTATCGATGAGGGTAATCGCTTAAGAGTATCTGGCAAAGGAAATATTGGTAAACGCGCTTCAAGAGGGGACTTATATGTTACCTTTGGGGTAAAACCTGATAAACACTTTCAAAGAGAAGGAAATGATGTTTATATAGCTATACCTGTATTTTTCACTCAAGCAGTTGCTGGAGAAACTTTAACTATTCCATCTTTAAGAGGAGAGTTAGCGTTAAAACTAGATGTTGGTACAAAAGACAAGCAACATTTCACTTTTAGAAATGAAGGTATAGAAGATGTTCACGGACACGGTAAAGGAAACTTAATCGCTCAAGTAAACATAACTTATCCTAAAAAACTAAATGATGAACAAAAAGAACTTTTGACAAAACTTCAAGACTCTTTTGGCATAGAATCAAAACCTCATGAAGGTGTTTTAGACTCTGCCATCGATAAAATGAAAAGTTGGTTTAAATAGTATAAAGGTTGAAACATGAATAGAGGGCACTTAAAAAGTAACTTATCGATATTGGCATTATCTATGTTTAGAAAAGATTTTTTTGGCATCTATCATGGTTCTATTTCTGCTAAAACAGAGTCAAACCGTTTTATTATTAACACTAAAGAAGCCATCTTTGATGCTTTAGATGACAACTCCTTGATTGAGCTTTATTTTAAAAAAGATTATAGATGGAATAGAGCAAGTATTGACTCAAGTATTCACTTTAGCATCTACTCTCAAATCTCAGATGCTAAGTTTGTTTCCTTTAGTATGCCTCCATTTACAACTGCTTACTCTCTAGAACACAATATTATAACGCCTAAGGATTACTTTGGATTTAAAGAGTTAGGCTCCATAGAAATAATAGACCCTAAACAGTTTGAAGATTGGTATGAGAGAGCTCAAAGTGAAATCGCTTACTATTTTCAAACAAAAAAAATAAATATCATGGTTATTCGCGGTTATGGAGTTTACTCATTTAACCGAGATTTACATGAGATGGCAAAACAGTTAGCAATACTAGAAAAAAGTTGTAGACTTTTACTACTTGACAGTTCTAGAAGTGATTATAATTTTGATTAAAATAAGGAAGGTATAAATGGCAATATTTGAAGTAGATGAGAATAGTTTTCAAGATACACTAGATGCCGAGTTTCAAAAGAACAACATAGTTATTTTAAAGTTTGGTTCTGATTTTTGTGATGCTTGTATGGCGCTTGACACTGAGCTTGAACAAGTCGATGAAGAAGAGTTAAACATTTCAATAATCTTAGTAAATACAGATGACTTACCAGAGATTGCTGAAGCTTACAATGTATATCAACTACCAACCATGATAATATTTACAAATAAAAATCATATCTTACACGAGGGTCAAGGAGTTATACTCTCCGATGATATATTAAAAATCATAAACCCTTCTTTATAAGGTTTTGATAGCCTCATAAGCAACTTCCATTACTTTATCTATCTCTTTGTTTGTTATAACATAAGGTGGCATAAAGTATATAACATGTCCAAGTGGTCTAAGTAAAACTTCATGTTTAAGAGCATACTGGTAAACCTTTAAACCTATACGCTGTGATGAATCATAACCTTTTAGCTCAATCGCACAAATCATACCTGTTTGTCTTACAGATGCAACATTTTGTAACTCTAAAAATTTTCTAATTTTTTACCTATATATTTTGAAGTAATTTTATTTTTTTCTATAATATTTTCATTTTCAAAAATGTCTAATGTTGCGTTTGCGGCAGCACAAGCAAGTGCGTTGCCTGTGTATGAGTGAGAATGTAAGAATGCTTTATGTTCATCATAGTCACAGTAAAATTTTGCATAAATTTCATTTGTTGTTAGTACGACTGAAAGAGGTAAATAACCTCCCGTTAAACCTTTTGAGAGAACTATAAAATCAGGTGTTATGTTTGCTTTTTGACAAGCAAAAAGTTCTCCTGTTCTCCCAAAACCAACCATTACTTCATCAGCGATTAAATGCACATTGTATTTATCACAAATTTGGCGAACTAAGACTAAGAACTCCTCATGATACATATGCATATACCCTGCCCCTTGAACTAAAGGTTCTAAGATTATTGCACTTAGCTCATCTGATCTTTTTTTACATAACTCTTCAAATTTTTGGGCAGCTATTTTTGCAGACTCTATACTCATGTCAGAAGGAACAGGCGTTTGTATTGTTTTTAACAAAAGTGGCTCATAAGTTTGTTTGTATAACTCAACATCACCAACACTAAGTGCTCCGATAGTTTCACCGTGATAAGAGTTTGTTAGTGAAACGAAAATATTTTTACCATCGATGCCATCATTTAGATGCGCATGATAACTCATCTTTAAAGCAACTTCTACCGCACTTGAGCCATTATCTGAGTAAAAACATTTCTCAAGTCCTTCTGGTGTTAGTTTTACTAAACGCTCAGACAACTCAACAACACCCTTATGTGTAAAACCTGCTAATATCACATGTTCTAATGTGTCTAACTGCTCTTTTATTTTCTCATTTATATATTTGTTTGTATGTCCAAATATATTTACCCACCAGCTACTAACAGCATCTATAAACTTATTTCCCTCAAAATCTTCAAGCCAAACGCCATGAGCTTTTTTTATAGGAATAAGAGGTAATGTTTCATGGTCTTTCATCTGGGTACATGGATGCCAAAGGACTTTTAAATCCCTATTTTTAAGTTCTTCATTTTTCATATCGAGATTTTATCAAGTTTTAATGCGAATTTACCTAAAATTACGAAAATAACGCATATAAGGTAATATTAAATGATTCAATGGATGCAAAGACATAAAAAATATCTCATAATTACTATCTGGATTTCAACTATCGCTTTCGTTGGCGCAGGTTTTGTGGGCTGGGGACAATACAGCTATGGAGATAAAGCAGGTTCAGTAGCAAAAGTTGGTAATGTAACTATAACAATGGGAGAACTACAAAAAACTTACTCAGATTTATATTCTCAATATAACAAGATGTTTCAAGGTAATTTTGATGAAGAAAAAGCAAAAAGTTTTGGTTTACAAAAACAAGCACTAAAACAGCTACTAAATCAAGCACTTGTTTTAAACCTCGCTTTATCTTACGACTTAGAAATCAGTGATGCTGAGGTACTTGCCGAGATAAAAAGTCAAGACTTCTTTTATAAAGATGGAGTTTTTAACAAAGAAATCTATAAAGAAGTTCTTCTAAGAAACAATAGAAACATTAAAGAATACGAAACAGATGTAAGAAAAGAGTTACTAATACAAAAAACACTCAAACTACTTCCTGTTGGCGTTAGTAAAAATGAAGAAATAATAATAGATACTATCGTTAGTATTGCCGATAAGATTGACTATAAAGTTTTAAATGACAAACAACTAAAGATTGACACTTCAGATGCTGCACTTAAACCATATTGGGAAACTAGTCAACAAAATTTTATGAGTGAAGTTGAATATGAAGTTGCGTATATAAAACAAAAACGCATATCAAGCAAGTACGAAGAGGGTAAAATACTTGAGCATTACAACGCAAATAAAACTCATTTTAAAGATGTTGATTCAAAACTTCTTCCACTCGAGGGGGCAAGAGCTTCTGTTATCATAGAGTTAAATGACAAAGCAACAAAAGATGCTGCACTAAGAGGATATATAGCTTACAAAAAAGACAAACTTAGAGATGATGTAGAAGTATTAAGTACTACTATCTCAGCATCTAATAATACTTTTGGTTTAGAGGCATTTGATAAAATCACTAAACTATCTCTTTCTTCTCCATATTTAAAACCTGTTATAGTTAATGATGAATATTTTACATTCAAATTAATTAAAGTAAATCCTTCAAAAATCAAGTCATTCGAAGAAGCGAAAAAAGACATCTTATCTATTTATATAAATGAGCAAAAAAGAGTTAAACTAATAGAGTTAGCAAAAAGCTCTATTGCTACATTTAAGGGGACTACAACGGACTTTATAACTAACTCAGATGCTATAAAATTAACACAACTAAAAACAGCACAAGCAAATGAATTTCTTATCTCTTTATTCTCATCGAAAGAAAAAAGAGGTTTTGTTACATTAAAAGATGGAAATGTAGTTTTATATAATATTTTGGAACAAAAACTGCTTAGTAATACTAACACTAATCCAAACAATTCTATTGTTAGATTAAAGAGTGCTTTGTTTAATGAAGGTTTAATTAAAAACCTACAAAACAAGTACAAAACAGAGATATTTATAGAAGGACTCTAAGTTGAGTAGAACTGTTTTAGCCATAGATATTGGCTCTACAAAGATATGTGCAATCATCGCCGAAATAGCTGACGATGGTTCCATAGCTATAACAGGTGCAGGAATTTCTAAAGCACAAGGCTTAAAGAAAGGAAGTATCACTAACATTGAGTTAGCTTCTAAATCTATAAAAGTCGCTCTTTTAGATGCTAAAAGAGTTTCTGGAAGTGATGTAAAAACTGCTATCGTTTCCATCTCTGGAGCATACACAAAAAGTTTAAATTCAAATGGAATAGTCAATATTCAAAACAAAGAAATAAGTTTTAAAGAAATAGAAAGAGTTATGCAAACTTCTTTGTATAACGCTAATATACCAAATGAGTATGATGTTCTTCATGCTTTACCTTTTAACTTCAAAGTAGATGATCAAGACTATATAGAAGACCCATTAGGAATGAACGCATCTAGACTTGAAGTAGAAACTCACATTATTACCACTCAAAAATCAAATCTTAGCAATTTCAAAAAAGCTGTTCGTGGAGCTGGCGTAGAAGTAGAAAATATCGTCTTGAATGGTTATGCTTCTTCTATCGCAACTCTAAATACAGATGAAAAAGAGTTAGGAGTAGCTGTTATAGATATGGGTGGAAACACAAGTAATATTACTATTCATTCTGGTAATTCCATAAGATATAATGACTTCTTAGGAGTTGGCTCAAACCATGTGACAAGTGACTTATCAATGGCCCTTCATACTCCACTAAATATTGCAGACAGTGTAAAACTAAGTTATGGCTCACTTTTAACACCAAGCAATGAACTTATAGAGCTTCCAATTATCGGTGATGAAACAACTTCTCATGAAGTATCTCTTGAAGTAGTACATAATGTTGTTTATGCAAGAGTTGAAGAAACTCTTATGATTTTAGCTCAGTTTATTGAAAATAGTGGTCTTAAAGATCAACTTGGTGCTGGTATTGTACTAACTGGTGGATTTTCAAAAATGGAAGGAATCAGAGATTTAGCCATAGCTACTTTTGGCTCAGTACCTGTTCGTCTTGCTCGTCCCATAGAAATGGACGGACTTTTTGATAGTCTAAGAAGTGCTGAGTATTCAAGTGCAGTTGGACTCATCATGTATAGTTCAAACTCATTTACTCCTTATGAGATAGATGTAAATAAGCGTGTTCGACATTCAAACGAAACACCAATGGCACAAAGTAGTATAAACTTCTCAGAAGAGCCAGAGATTCCTGTTGCTCCTTCAGAAGATGAGAAAATAGATAAAATGGTTACTCTACCATCTAAAAAAGAGAAAAAAAGTGATGAAGCTGGAGCTTTAGCTAAGTTTTGGAACTGGGCTACCCAGTTATTTTAAAGGAGTGAGATAATGGAACCATTTAATATACAAGAAGCAAAAAATTTAAACGGTGCAAGAATTATTGCTGTTGGCGTTGGTGGCGGTGGCGGAAATATGATTGGGCACATGATTAAAGAAGGTGTTACTGGCATTGAGATGATTATGATAAATACTGATGCACAAGTATTACAAGAAGCAGAAAGTGCTTCTAAAATTCAAATCGGAACAAAACTTACCAAAGGTCTTGGAGCTGGGATGAAGCCAAATATTGGTAAAGACTCAGCATTAGAAAATTATGATGAAATTAGAAGTGCCCTTGAAGGTGCTGACATAGTTTTCATCTCTGCTGGACTTGGTGGAGGAACTGGAACGGGGGCTGCTCCTATTGTTGCCAAAATAGCAAAAGAAATTGGTGCTCTAACTATCTCAATAGTTACTAAACCTTTTGGTTTTGAAGGAAAAAAAACGTCTTAAGATTGCTGAAGCTGGACTTGATGAGTTAAAAAAAGAAAGTGATTCTATAGTTGTTATTCCAAATGATAAACTACTTTCTATTATTGATAGACGACTTGGACTAAAAGATAGCTTTAAAATTGTAGATAGTGTTTTAGCCCAAGCTGTGAGTGGCACATCTGGTGTTATTTTATCAAGTGGAGAAAATGATATCAATCTTGACTTCGCAGATTTACAAACAGTAATGAGTCATAAAGGTATGGCGCTTATGGGTGTTGGCGAATTTGAAGGTGAAAATGCTGCTTATGAAGCTATAAAAGCAGCGATAGAATCTCCTTTACTTGACAATATGACTATAAATGGTGCTATGGGTGTTTTAGTTCACTTTAAAATGCATCCTGAATTTCCACTTATGGAAATTTCAGATGCTATGAATGTTGTACATGAAAGTGCACATGAAGATGCAGAAGTTCTTTTTGGAACTTCAACTGATGAAACAATAGAACCAAACTATGTAAAAATCACCATAGTAGCAACAGGTTTTGAAAAAGACTTAAACACTGGAACAAATGACCCTGACTTTGTTGGAGAAACTCCAGCACCAAGAGCTATTCTTCGTCCAAAAATAGTTGTTGGTGGGAATTTTGATGATAACTATCTAGATATTCCATCTTATATGCGACAGCAACAAGACTAAATCTCTTTGAGACCTTTTTGGTCTCACTCCTATGCTAAAATACTAACAATTTAAATACTTATCAACTTTACTTGTGTATAATACATTAAAAAAGAGTCAATAAATGAAAAAAATACTTCTAAGCCTAGTCTCAATCTTTATTTTAACTTTGGCATCTGATATACCAACAAGAACAGGTACTTTTCCAGATAAAGAAATGAAATCACAAAACAAAAAAATAGCTAAATTAGTTGCAGAAGAAATCTCTTCAACTCTTCCACAAGTTGTTGATAAATATACAACATTAGTATCTATAAAAGCAAACAATTCAACTCTTGTTTATAAATTTGAAATTAAGACTGGCTCAAAAAGTGATGAAACTATCAGAAAAGAAGATCATAGCCGAATGAAAAAAGCTATAACAATAGGCATATGTCAATCATCAAGTAAATTTTTAGAAGCTGGAATAAATACCTCTTATATTTATATAAGTGCAAAAACATCTGCACAATTATTTAAGTTTGAAATTTCTCAAAAAGATTGTATAAAAAGTAAAAAGTAGGATTCTTGTGTCACTTAAAAATACTCTAAACTCTTTAGAATTTTTTAAAACTCTTAATGAAAAAGATATTGACTTATTATGCTCGATTTCTACTATCCAGTCATTAAATGCCAATTATATACTTCATTATGAAAAACAAAAAAGCAGTTCCTTACTCTTTTTAGTAGAGGGTCTTGCAAAAGCATATAAAATAGATAAACATTCAAATGAAATATTTTTATATTATATTTATGAGAAATCTCTTCTTTCTGATATAACTGATATAAATAACAAAGATATAACTGCTTATTCAAATATCGAACTTGTTGAAAATTCTACAATACTAAGTATTGAGTACAATCAATTTAAAAATCTTTTTTTACAAAAAAACCTTTTATGCCTAGAACTACTACAAGAGGTTGCTATCAAGTCACAAAAATTAGACTCTTTAGTTAATCGTGAATTTATTTTTGATGCAGTACAAAAAGTTGCACAAATGCTTGAATCTGACTTAGAAATGTTCAATAAGCTAAAACGACATGATATTTCACTAATATTACATATTCAACCTGCAACGCTATCTCGTGTTTTAAATAGACTAAAGAGAAATAATATTATCGATATAATACAAGGCAAAGTAAATATACTAAATAAAGATGAACTTAAGGAGATAGGAAATGACTAAGATTAAAATAGTAGGAGTTTTTATATTTTTATCTTCAATCGCTTTAACATTTATATCAAATTACATCTATCATGAAAATAAAATCAATAATAATCTTCTAGATGTTATAAACAATCAAAAAGCCTTTACTCAGGAAATATCAAAAAATATTTTTTATATTTACAAAAATAAAAAGAACAACAATCAAATATCAATAAAACAATTAGATGACTCTATAAATAAATTTTTAAATAACCTTCATAACAAAAATGAAGTATTAAAAGAGATTGATTCCTTAACAATCAAAAATAAAAGTGAAGAGATTGTTCTTTTATGGAATCAATTTTACCTTGAAGTGCAACATTTTAGAAATAATTCTAAAATAATTACCCCATATTCTAGTATATTACTTGAAAAGTGTGTAAATGACCTATATAAAGTAAATATAAATTTAGTAATAAAATTCAATGAATTAATACATATACATAATTTATATTTTAATAAAACTATAAATAATTATAAAAACTTGCAATATACACTTTTTGCTTTTTTAGTGTTTTTACTTTTATATCTTTTTACTCAACTTCAAAGTACTATGGAGTTTATTCAACAGTTTAGAAAAACTTCAAAAAATATTATTAACAATTCCAGTATCAAAGAGCTTAAACCTATTAAAATTAAGAATAGTTCTCAAGAGCTAACTGAGGCATCTGATAACTTTAATTTTTTAGTAGATAAAGTAAATAGTTCACTTAATTATTCAAGTGACTCTATTAAAAATTCTTATGAATCGTTAGAACTTGTAGAAAATAATATTGAAGATATACTCACCTTACTTTATGCAATGGACAATAGTGATTCAATAGACAAAGAACTGACAAAGAAAGAAGATATAATTATCCAATCTTTAGAAGAATTAACTACTTCAACACAAAAATTAGAAAATCTAAAAATTAATTTAGATAATTTAATTTCTCATCATAAACTTAAAAAACAAAATTAATCTTATATTTTGACCTTAGTCAAATTATCTACTTCTTGAATGTAATAATATTACATATCATTTGGGTGTATTTTTATATTCAAAAGAATTTTAAGGAGAAGAATTATGAGCAAAACTTTTAATAAGCTTACTTCACTTCTTGTAGGAACTGCATTAGCTGCAACAGTTGCATCTGCTGGTGGTGGTGAACTACAAAAAGTTATGAAGGCTAGAGGCTTAACGGAAAACGATGTTATCCGAGCTGCTAAAACTTATCTACCTACTGGTGGAAGAGATGAGTTTTTAGTATTTAGTTCTGGTGGACAAAGTGGACAAATAATAGTTTACGGTGTTCCATCTATGAAAATATTAAAATACATCGCTGTATTTACACCTGAACCTTGGCAAGGTTATGGATTTGATGAAGATTCATTAAAAGTGTTAAGAGAAGGTAATATTCGTGGTCGTGAAATAAATTGGGGAGATACTCATCACCCTGCACTATCTGAAATAGATGGTAAATATGATGGTAGATGGTTAGCTATAAATGATAAAGCCAACCCTCGTATCGCTATTATTGATTTAGAAGATTTTGAAACTAAACAAATTACTGTTAATCCAGTATTTAAATCAGCTCACGGTGGTGCTTTCTTTACTCAAAATAGTGAGTATATTATTGAAGCTGCACAATATGCTGCTCCATTTGATAATAGCTATCACCCAATAGAAGAGTATAAAGAATCATACCGTGGTGGTGTGACAATGTGGAAATTCAACCATAAAAAGGGTAGAATTATTCCTAAAGACTCATTCACTATTGAAATGCCTCCATATATGCAAGATTTAAGTGACGCTGGTAAAGGTGTTAGTCATGGTTGGGGTTTTACAAACTCATTTAACACTGAAATGTATACTGGTGGAATCGAAGTTGGTATGCCACCAAATGAAGCTGGTATGAGTAGATATGATACTGACTTCTTACATGTTTATAACTGGAAAAAATTAGCAAAACTTGCTAAAAACAAGAAAAACTATAAAAAAGTTAATGGAATGAAAATTATTCCTATGAGTGTTGCTGTTGCGAATAATGCTCTATTCTTAATTCCAGAACCTAAATCACCTCACGGTGTTGATGTTTCTCCTGATGGTGAATATATCACAGTTTGTGGTAAGTTAGACACTCACGCTTCTGTTTTTAAATGGAGTAAGATCAAAAAACTTATCAAAAACAAAAAATATGTTGGTAAAGACCCGTATGGTATTCCTATCTTAGATATGAAATCATCTCTACATGGTCAAATAGAATTAGGACTTGGGCCTTTACATAATCAATATTCAAATGTAAAAGGTGAGATTTATACCTCTCTTTATGTTGATTCACAAATTGTTAAATGGAACTATTTAACTCTAAAAGTTCTTGACAAAGAAAATGTTCATTATAATGTTGGACACCTTTGTGGTATGGAAGGAAAATCTGCTGACCCACAAGGTAAGTATATTATCTCTCTTAATAAACTTGCGATTGATAGATTCCAAAATGTTGGTCCTCTACACCCACAAAATCATCAGTTAATTGATATTAGTGGTAAAACAATGGATTTACTTTATGATATGCCAATCCCTTTAGGTGAACCTCACCAAGCGGTAGCTATTAGAGTTGAAAAGTTACATCCTCTTGTAAGATACCCAATGGGTACAAACTCTAAAACTGGTAAGATTCATAAAGGAAAAACTCTTGCTGGTCAAGAAAAAATTGTAAGAAAAGGTAATGTAGTAACTGTTTATGGAACTATGGTTAGATCTCACATCAATCCAGAAAGAATTACAGTTAACAAAGGTGATACAGTAATTATGCACCTTACAAACCTTGAACGTGCTCAAGATGAAACTCATGGTTTTACAGTTGACCACTTTGATGTACACATGTCATTAGAGCCAGGTGAAACTGCAACTATTAAGTTTGTCGCTGATATTGAGGGAGTATTTCCTTACTATTGTACAGAATTTTGTTCTGCGCTTCACTTAGAAATGATGGGTTACCTAATGGTTAAAGACCCTAAGAAAACATATGTTTCTGCTAAAAAACTTAAAATGAAAACTATGACTACTGCTGAGTTAAAAGCTGAATACAAAAAAACTATTGCAGTTAATGATGCTACTGACGCTGTAATCCAATCAGTTGTTGCTTTCTTAAAAGAAAACAAATTTGGTGAGCATAAAGTTGTTGCTGACCTTGTAACTGATGCATTTGACCAATATGGACAAATCCCAGCACAGAAAAAACTAGCTGATGCTGAATACAAAAAAGGTAATATTGAAAAAGCTATCCTTTTTGAAAATATGATTTGGCAACTAATGGTTAAAACAGCAGATGTTGGAATCAGAGCAAAAGATACACTAGTTAGTTTAATAGCTACTAAAAAAAGCAACTCAGCTCTTAGAGGCGAAAGAGCATTTGACGAAGGCGGATGTTCAGGTTGTCATGTTATTGGTAAAGTATCTTCAGGTCCAGACCTTACAGGTGTACTTTTAAGACATGAAAATGGCGAAAAATGGGTAAGTAATTTTATTATGAATCCAGAAAAAATGATGCACGATCCATATGTTAAAGCAATGATAGATGTATATAATCTAAAAATGCCTAATCAACATATGAATAAAAAAGAAACTAAAGATATCATCGAATACCTTAAATGGATAGATGTAAATGCAAACTTATTTTAAAAAATAAGTATCTTTTTTCTTAAACAGTAAAGAGCTTTTCAGCTCTTTACTACCTCTCGTTAACCCAACATTTATAAGTTTTTAGTATAATTTTCTTAATCAATTGATATAAATCAACTATATTATCTATAATTAATATTATAATAATTTAAATTTATCTTTATAAGGTTTTTTGTATGCATCCAAGTATAATAAAAGCAAGAGTCTTTGCTACTTTAGCTCTACTTATTTTAACTTTCTCTTTCACTTTTCCAATGTTAGCTTTCAATGGTGTTTTAACTCAAATTGATAAACAAGAGAATGATAAAATATCTTCTTTTAGTGCTAAAGTTTGGAATGTTTATAGTAATGGAAGATACAAAAGTGTTTCCACACCACAAGAAGCTCATAACAATTTAAAAGAAATGATAAACTCTTCATCAGAAATTGGTCCAGCATCTCTACCTATATGGGCAGTATCATTAGAAGCACCTAACTATCCGAAAGAAGCTTTTCCTGAAGGCATTCCTGTATATTTTCACTTTGACGGATATAGTGGAGAAGTTCATGAAATGAACACAATTAATCACTATGTTGGTATGGACCCTATGTGGGTTGGTGGTACTTTTGAAAGAGAAATTGGCATCTATGCATTACTTTCACTATCTTTGGGTATGATATATTTTATTGCTTTTAACAATAGGATTTTTAAATTATTTTATGTTAATACCAGCCTCTTTACCTATACTTTTTATGGCTGATTATTCATATTGGCTATATTGGTTTGGTCATAACTTACATGATTGGGGAGCATTTAAGATAAAACCTTTTATGCCAACTGTTTTTGGCGATGGAAAAATCGCTCAGTTTGTAACTCATTCATATCCATCTATTGGTTTTTATATGATTGTTGCTATTGGATTTCTTAGTTTGTTAGCATTCTTTGCAAAACAAAAAGCATTCAAAGAGATGCGACTATAAATTAAATGCTTAAATTCTTTGTCTTTTTTATTTTATTTTTTCTAGCTTCTTAGATGCTAATATACTCCAAGATGCAATAGACAATGCTCCTGAAGGTTCTATCTTAAGACTTCCAGCTGGCATATACAAAGGAAATATAAGTATTACAAAACCTTTAACAATTATAGGAAAAGAAGACGGTGTGGTTATAGATGCTGAAGGAAAAGGCACTGTAATTACCATTAAAAGTTCTTATGTGACTATCAAAAACTTAAGAATCACTAATAGTGGCGATAGACATGAAAATTTGGATTCTGCAATATCTATAGCAGAAGGAAAACATTGTGAAATAAGTAATTGTGTTATTGATGATTGTCTTTTTGGTATAGATATGCAAATGGTAAGTAACTCCATCATTTCAAATAATAAAATAACTTCAAAAGATTTGGATTTAGGGCTTCGTGGAGATGGGCTAAGGCTTTGGTATTCAAATGATAATATTATAAAAAACAACTCTTTAGTGAAATCTAGAGATATGGTCGTTTGGTATTCTCATGGAAATGAAATAGTTGACAATAGTGGTGAACATGGAAGATACTCTCTACATTTTATGCACGCTGGAAAAAATATAGTAAAAAATAATCATTATAAATTTAATAGTGTTGGTATATTTTTTATGTATTCAAAAGACACTATTGCAACTGGAAATACTGTTAGAAGTTCACTTGGTGCAACAGGAATGGGCATAGGCTTAAAAGATGTTTCAAACTTTACTCTAAAAGACAACAGTATTATTTACTGTGCGCAAGGCATCTACATAGACAGATCACCTTTTGAACCAGATGCGAAAAACTGGTTAATTGGAAACAAGTTTTTATACAATGCAGAAGCTATACATTTTCATTCATTAAGTGAAAATAATATTCTTAAAATAATGTTATTTTAGGAAATATTGAAGATGTTGTAAATGATAGCAGAGGTGCGAAGACTGATAAAAATGATATATCAGAGAATTATTGGGACAACTATGCTGGATTTGACAGAGATGGAGATAATATAGGAGATACTCCTCATAGAGTATATCAATATGCAGACCAACTTTGGGTCTATAATCCTAATGTAAAATTTTTTTATGGAAGTCCTGTTATATCTTTATTAAATTTTTTAGCAAAATTAGCTCCATTTACAAAACCAATCTTTTTGTTTGAAGATGAAAAACCATTGGTAAATTTACAATAAAACTATTGAGAAAAGGATAGATATGGCAAAACTACAAACAGACAGAAGAAAGTTTGTTAAATATTCTACGCTCGGAGTATTGGGGCTTGTTTTAGGTGGGGGGATGTTGTTTTCTCCTTATCCACTTCAAGCAGAAAATAGACTTCGACCTCCTGGAGCTGTAAGTGAAAAAGAATTTTTAGCACTTTGTATTAAATGTGGTCAATGTCTTCAAGTATGTCCTTACCATTCCATAGAACTAGCGGACTTTGGTAAAGGTCATGGTGTTGGGACTCCATTTATAGATGCTAATGTTAGAGGTTGTTATGCTTGTGAAGCTGTTCCATGTGTTCTAGCTTGTCCAACTGGAGCGTTAAACCATGATTGTGAAAAAGCAGAAGATATACATATGGGCATAGCTGTTTTAGAGTTTCCAGATACCTGTATAGCAATGACAAACACCCCTATTCCATCTGGCTATAATAATAAAATGCATAAGTTTCATAACTCTGTAAATAATCTAACAGAGTATGAAGAAAAAATGATTGAAAAGTTTGATGAGTTTGAAGGGAAACAGTGTACACTTTGTGCAGATATGTGCCCCATTCCAAATCCAATGAATGCTATTTCTATGATTAACGATGGAAATGGAAAACGCCCAGAAATTTATGACGGTTGTATAGGTTGTGGAGTTTGTCAAGAAGTATGTCCAACAACCATACCTTCAATTGTTGTAAAACCAAGAGTTACATATGAACAATACTACGAAAAAAGAACTTAGGAAAAATAATGAAAAACAATAAAATAAACACTTTAATATATGCAGTTAGTCTATCAACATTACTTATGATTTCAGGTTGTAGTGATAGTGATGAGAGCAAAAGCAAAAATAGTTCATCAAATGTTGTTAAAACTTCTAAAATTGAAGTTGTTAAAAATGAAAATGCGCACGCTATAAAAGTTGAAGAAAAAGAAGTAGATAAATCTATAAATAAATCATACTACTATGATTATAATATCAAAAGTGCTTATGATGAAAATGCACAACCAGCAAACAAAGATGCATCTGTGCGTGTTAAACCAAGAACTAGCGTTGAAGCAAATATGAACATTAGAAGTCCTTATCAAAGTGTACAAGCATCTAAAGTGAAAAGCAACCTAAGTTTAAACTTTAGAGTTAAATGTTCTGCTTGTCATAGTGACTATGCCAATGGTGTAGTTGGACCTTCACTTCTTGGCAAAAGTAGTGAATATATATACAAAAAAATTATAGAATTTAAAACAGATAAAGATAAAAATATTTTAATGAGTGATTTGGTAAAAATGATGGATGAAAAAGAGATTCGTCAAATTGCAAATGAAATATATGAGTTCAATAAACAACTAAATAGCGGGAAGTAAATTATGAAAAATATAATTGTAGGATTTTTAACACTTATCATCGTTGCACTGGCTGTGTTTACTGCTATGGATGACCCTGTTTATCATGGTGGAAATCATGCTAAAGTTATTAAAGATTTTGGAGATATAGATAATGGTTTTACTAAAGTAGAAGAAAAATCTAATAGAGAAAAAGAAAATGACGCATTAAGTGCTCTTAGAGATAAGGCTGGAAATGTGGGTGGATTTAAAGTTAGTAGAGAGTATAAAAGTAGATGTTCTGCTTGTCATGGGGTAAATGGCTCAGGTTTTCAAAACGGTAAAGCTATGATGGGACCTAAACTTTTTGGACAAAGTGAAGAAAAACTTTATAAAGATTTATCAGATTTTAAAGCTGGAAGAAAACAAAATATTATAATGAAAGGCCTTCTTATCAGACTACAAGATGAAGATTTAAGAATATTAGCAAAAGAAATCGGGGAATTTCCAGCAAGAGCCAAAGAGCTAAAGAAGTAAAAAATGGATAAGTATAATAATAAAGAAACTATAAAAAATACCTCTTTTTGGTCTACATTTTTTGATGTAACTAAAGATGGAAAATCAAAATTCAGTTACAGAATGAAAAGATGGATTCTTGTTATTGGTATTCATCTTCTGTTTTTCTTATCATTTTTTATCGATTTACAAATTCTTGAGGGAACACTTAGTGGTTCTAGGTTCTTAGGTTTTCACATGATTGACCCATATATGACAATGGAAGTATTTTTAGCAACTTTTCATATGCCTATAAATATCATCATTGGAACAACAACTATTGTAATTGTTTATCTTTTAGTTGGTGGTAGAAGTTACTGTTCTTGGGTTTGTCCTTATGGCATACTTAGTGAAATTGGTGAAAAATGGCACAATACTTTAGTAAATAAAAAAATCATTAAAAGTAGAAAATTTGACAATCGGGTTAGACATATTTTTTGGGCAATATTTTTAATTTTATCTTTTACAAGTGGATTTATTGTGTTTGAAACCATAAATGTTGTTGGAATTTTGAGCAGAATGATGGCTTATGGTTGGAGTTTAGCACTTATTTGGGTTCTTGTAGTATTTTTAATGGAAGTTTTCTTCTCTCGTCGTGCTTGGTGTACATACATTTGTCCTATTGGAACTACTTATGGATATATCGGTAAGGTTTCTGCTCTAAGAATAGAGTGGAATGACAGCTGCGATAGTTGCATGGTTTGTCATGATGTATGTTTTGAACCGCAAGTCTTAGAAATAACTAAAGCTAAGTATAAAAAACAAATAGATGAAAAAGATATAACAAATGCCTATATAACAGGTGCGGACTGTACACTATGTGGAAGATGTGTTGATGTTTGCCACGAAGATGCACTTAAATTTGATTTTAGATTAAAAAGTTTGGTATAAATATGATAAAAATAAATAATTTAACAAAAAAGTTTGCTTCACATATCTCTCTAGATAATATTAGTTGTGAATTTAATAAAAATGAGTCTATCGCTTTGATGGGTGCTAATGGGGCAGGTAAAACTACTTTAATTCGTTGTATTTTAGGTTATTATCACCCAAATGCAGGTGAAGTTCTTATAAATGGACTAAACCCAATAAAACAAAGAATTGAAGTTTTAAAAGAGATTAGTTTTGTTCCACAACTTCCACCTCCGATAAAACTTAGCATAAGTGAACTTATACACTACATTTCAGTAAGTGCTAATGTTGATAAAGAAAAAATTATACACTATGCAAATGAGATGAAACTAGATATTAAATCAAATATGCACAAATCATTTTTTAAACTTAGTGGTGGAATGAAACAAAAATTATTAATCGCAATTTCTATCGCAAAAAAAAGTAATATTATCATTTATGATGAACCAACAGCCAACTTAGACCCTGTTGCAAGAGATGATTTTTACAGACTTTTAAAACAAAATGAAGATGAAAAAGTTTTACTTTTTGTTACTCACAGATTAGAAGAAGTAAAAGACTTAGTAAATAGACAAATATATATGGACCTTGGTAAAATAGTATCAGATGAAAAAGTATAATTTTTTATTTAGTTTTTTATTGCTATTTTTTACTGCTTGTAACTCAACTCAGAGTTCATCAAATAAGGTACAAAATGAGCTAAAGATTTGCCCAAAATGCAATATGGAAATAGATAAATCAAAAGAGTATAGTTCAACTTTAGTAAAAAATAAAAAGACCTACTACTTTGATGATATTGGTTGCATGATTTTATGGACAAATGAAAACAAAATTAAAAAAGTAAAAATGGATGTTTACTCAAAAGATACACAAAAATATATAGATGCTAAAAGTGCTCACTACACAATAGGCGAAAAGACTCCTATGTCTTATGGATTTTGTGCCTATGAGCATAAACAAAAAAGTCAAATCAATTTTAAAGAAGTTAGCGTAAAAATGTTAAGGGGTGAAAATATGACAAACCCAAAAATTAGAAAACAAATATTAGGAAGCAAATGAAAAATTTATATTTAATCGCATACTTAGACTTAAAAGAGTCTATACGAGCTAAATGGTTTGTAGTTTACTCACTGGTTTTTGGTGGCATGATTGCTCTGTTTTTTATAGCAGGAGTAACAGAGTCCCAAGTCATGGGCTTTAGTGGATTAAGCAGACTCTTATTAATGTATATACAAATCACTATTGTTATACTACCAATATTTATACTCATCACAACTGTTCGTTCTATATCAGGAGATAGAGATAATCATATACTTGAGTATATGTTATCTTTCCCTATTTCACTAAAGCAATATTATTGGGGTAAAATCATAGGTCGTTTTATTACTGTTTATCTTCCTGTTATTTTTGCTATGGTTATTGCTATTGTTTATGGTTCTATAAAAGGTGCTTCTATTCCTTGGGATATTTTCTTTTTATATACAGGCTTACTTTTTGCTATGAGTGGAGCATTTTTAGGTATCGCATTTTTTATATCATCTTTTGTAAAATCAAGTGAAGTTGCTCTTGGTATTGCTTTTTTTATATGGATATTTTTATTAGCATTTATAGATATAGCATTAATTTCACTAATGATGCAAAACAGATTTAACGAAGAACTTATTATTTTTATAGCATTAGCAAACCCTATGGAAATATTTAGGGTTGCTGCAATCTCACTATTTGACCCTGAGTTGACAGTTATGGGGCCAGTTGCTTTTTATATACTTGATTCTATGAGTCAAACAGTTTTTGTACTTCTGTCCATAGCTTATCCATTATTTATTGGTCTATTTTTTGCCTTTTTTGGGTTTAAAATTTTTGAGAAAAAAGATTTAGTTTAACACCCCACTTAGGCTTTAGCCACGGGGGTATCGGCATTTAGTGCCAGAAAGGAAATGAAAATGATAAAAATTATATTAGCCATAGTATTAGCATCTAGTGTTTTACTCTCTTATGAGATGAATTTTACAAAAGAAACAAAATGTTTAGTAAGACATATAGAAGTCTATAAAGACCCGAAATGGGTATCAAAAATTGAACTAACTAATTCAAAAGTTCTATTTTTTTCTAGCCCTAAATCAATGATAGAGTTTTATCATCAACCTGGAAAATGGTTTGATGTTGGGGTGAAGAGTGAGGCTGACTTTAAAAATATTTTAGTTACAGACTTTATAACACTAAAACCCATAAATGCAAAAGGTGCTTTTTATGTTTATGGAGCAAATATCATATCTCCGGCTGGAGATGACTTACCTGCTTTTTCAACCTATGCATCTGCTCAGAAGTATTCTAAAGAACATAACGGAAAAAGAATCATGAACTTTAAAGATATATCTGATGCTCTTATAAGACTTTTAAATGGACGAATATAAGATGAATAAACCAACTCCACTTGATATTGAAATTCTTTTAGATTCTAAAAGATATATTGTTAGTGAAACAGATGAAAATGGTAAAATTACATTTTGCAATGATTACTTCATTGAAGTATCTGGTTATTCTAAAGAAGAACTTATTGGAAAACCTCATAATATTGTAAGACATCCCGACATGCCAAGTGTTGTTTTTAAGCTTCTTTGGCAAACAATATCATCTGGCAATAATATAAATGCTGTTGTAAAAAACTTGGCTAAAGATGGAAGATACTACTGGATATTTACAGAATTCGAAATTAGAAAAGATACTGATACAGGCAAAATTATCGGTTACCATGCTTCAAGAAAAAGTATCTCTAAACATGTTATAGAGATTATTGCTGATTTATATAAAAAACTTTTAGAAATAGAAAAAAATGATAGTATTGAATCTAGTGAAAAATATTTAATAAATTTTTTAAAAGAAAAAGGCGATGATATTGAATTCTCAAATATCATGGAAGAGATTCATCACTTTTACTAAAAATGAAGATATTTTTATTTACGCTATTTATTGTAACATCTTTATATTCTAATATCCTCCAAGTTGCTATAGACAATGCTCCATCTGGTTCAACTCTTAAGTTGCCAGATGGCATCTATAGGGGCAATATAATCATAAATAAACCACTCACTATAATAGGTAAACAAAAAAATGCTGTAATAGATGGAAATGGTTACAAAGATGTTATTACCATCACAAGTTCAAATGTCATACTTAAAAATTTAACTATTATAAATAGTGGTGATAAAATGTATGAACTAAACTCTGCTATTTTTATAAATAAAAGTAGAAATTCTGAAATAAGCAACTGCAAAATTCTAAATTCTCTTTATGGAATAAATATGCTAATGGTTGAAGATTCTATAATATCAAATAACTATATTTCCTCAAAGAAAAAAAGAGATAAGCCAAAGAGGGGATGCTTTAAAAAATATACTACTCCAACAATAATCTTATACAAAACAATATAATTGATAAATCAAGAGATGCAACCTTTAGTTACTCAAATAATAATATCATTTCAAACAATACTTTTACAAACAATAGATTTGCTCTTCATCTAACTAACTCTCACAATAACACCATTGAAGAAAATAGTTATATATATAATTCTGTTTCAATAATGTTAATGGGTGCAAAAGATACAAAAATTTTAAATAATTCTATAAAAAGTACAAAAGGGGCTGCTGGAATAGGAGTTATGATAAAAGGTGTATCTAATCTTACACTTAAAAACAATATCATTAAGTTTAATGCAAAAGGTATATACATAGACTCTGAAGCAACCGAAGTAGGAATGAAAAGAGATATACAAAATAATGAAATATCTTTTAATAAAGAAGCTATCCGTTTTCATCTTGTCATAAGAAATAATACAATTTCAAATAATCAATTTATTGGAAATATTGATGATATTGTTAAAAGTACAAGGGGTTATAAATCTGATTCAAATATAGTTGAGTATAACTACTGGGATAGATATAGCGGATTTGATAAAAATGGAGATAATATCGGTGATAAACCTTACTATATTTATCAATATGCAGATCAACTTTGGCACTACAATAATAAAGTAAAGTTTTTTTATGCTTCTCCCATTATGTCCTTACTTAATTTTTTGAGTAAATTAGCTCCATTTATAGAGCCTATCTTACTTTTACAAGATTCTAAACCTTTGATTCAAGAGTATAATCAACCACTTTAGACTCAAGCGTTACACTTTTTATAAGCTCTACTACTTTTAAATGTTCACCGTGGACTGCGTAAGTTTTTAAATCTTCTTTTGTATCAAAAGTGCTATACAAAGACAAGTCAAAAGCTCTATCCGTTTTACTAAAATCAACTCCAACTTCCATAGATTTTAAAAATGAGATTAAATCAACTAAAGATTCTAGCTTTTTAACAACTTGAGCAATATTTGACTCTTTATTTTCACTCTTAAACTTAAACATAACTATATGAACTATCATAAAATACCTTTGAAGAAAAATTCTGCGATTAACACGATTAGGATTATACCTATAAAATTTAAAACCACGCCATACCTAACCATACTTTTAACATCAACTGCTCCACTACTCATAGCAATCGCATTTGGAGGAGTGGCAATAGGCAACATAAAAGCATAACTTGCACAAAGAGTTGCGACCATCATAAAAAGAGTGGAATTTATGCCAGTTTGCTCAGCAACAGAGTAAATTACTGGAAGCATAATAGATATCAGTGCAGTATTTGATGTTATCTCTGTTGTAAATGTGATTAGCATCGCAACTGATAAAAGTAGTAGCATCGGAGGTAAAGAGGTCATAACTATCAAGTAAGAAGCAACTTCATCTGCTAAACCTGTCCCGCTAAAAGCCTTTGCAATGGAAAAACCTGCTCCAAACAAAAACATAATCCTAAATGGGATTTTAGCTTTATCATCAGTCCAATCAAGAACATTAAAAGGTGGCATAAATAAAAGTAAACCCATACTAAGAAGTATTCCCGCTTCACTAAGTCCTAAACCTCCCCAAAAAGGCTTCATCGGTGCATTTACAAGAAGCAGAAGAATTAAAGCACCATCAAATACAAAATCTTTTTTTGAGTAGCATCTAGAGTCTTGGCATTTGTTTCTCTTTTTATAGGTGTATTATCAACACCAAAACTAAGAAGTAACCCAACTGCTATAAACATTAAAATAACAAGCGGAGAGACCATCCACATCCACTGAAAAAATGCAATTGGCTCCATACCTTTTTCACTCATAATCCCCAAAAGTATAAGATTTGGAGGTGTACCAATAGGAGTTAAAATCCCTCCAACACTAGCACCATAGGCGATAGCTAAAGCAAATCTAAGTTTTAATTTTACATCGTTTGTAATAAAAAGAGCTATCGAGATAAGTAAAAGTGTTGTAGTAGTATTTGAAAGAATTGAGCTTAAAAGACCAGAAGTTATTGCAAGAGAAAAAATAATACCTCTTGGAGTACTTGGAATAAAGAGAGCATCTTATCTGCTATATAAGTGTGAAGATTACTTTTCTCAACAGCGATAGCCAACATAAATCCACCTAAAAATAAAAATATTATTGGATGAGCATAATTTACAGAGGTTGCTTTTGTACTTAAAACTCCAAAAGCTGGAAATAAAACGATCGGAAGTAAAGAAACAACAGCTAAAGGTAAACCCTCGTTTGTCCAAAGTGCAACTAAAAATGCTATAAGACCCAAAAGAAAAGCTTGAGTTTGGTTAAATAAAATCATAGAAAGTGCAAAAGTAACAATTCCCACAAAAAAAGCTAAGGCTATCTTTTTTATTTGTTCTTTATTTTGAATCATTTATAATTCAACTTGACAGTAAATCTTTTAAAGATTCTTGTGGATTTTTTCCCTCTAACATCTTATAAACTTCTTTAGCTATTGGAAGGTATAAACCTTTTTCATTTGCAATTTTTTCTAAGGCATAACTTGTTCCTATACCCTCAGCAACTTCACCTAAATCATCAAGTATCTCTTGTTGAGATTTGTCCTTTGACAAGCCCAAACCGACACGAAAATTCCGACTCATAATAGAAGACGCGGTAAGAAACAAATCTCCCGCTCCACTTAGTCCAACAAAGCTCTCATCTTTTGCTCCATACTCATACCCAAACCTTTGCATCTCAACTAAACCTCGAGAGATTAATGAGGCAGCGGCATTTTTACCAAGTCCTAAACCTTCACATATCCCAGCCGCGATTGCTATAACATTTTTATACGCTCCGCAAACTTCTGCACCCATAACATCAGTTGAAGTATAGGCTTTTATAAAAGAGGGGAATAAAGAAGCAAATTTTTCACTTAACTCTTCATTTTTAGAGTTTACTACTAAAGCTGTTGGAAGAGATTTTAAAACCTCAGATGCAAAAGATGGACCAGATAAAAAAGCGATATTTTTATCAGGAACGAACTCTTCATATATCTCATTTAAAAATTTACCACTACTTGCTTCTATACCTTTAGATGCTACTAATATTTTTTGGTTGTTAAATACAAAGTTTTCTTTCAACCAAGAAGATACTTGCTGAGCAGGAACAGTTACCACTAAATACTCGCACTTTAAAATCTCTTTCATTGAAACAAAATTTTTAAGATTTCTTGGAGTTCTTGAACTTATGAGAACTTCATTTTTCTCACTTAAAGCAAAAGCCAATGCCGAGCCCCATTTACCTGCCCCTATTACGCCTATTTTATTCACTTTTATTTCCTATAAGTTTTTCAAAATCTTTTATATCTTGCTCATACCCAATAACAACAAAAATATCTCCACTTTTAATGATATGATGTTTTGCTTTTGAAGAGTATATAAACTTTCTTTTCATATCATCCTGCACAATAGCAATAACGATGATACCATGCTCCCTACTCCACTCTATGTCAGATGGGTACTTTCCATCAAGCACAGTATGTTCTTGTACTTTTATCTCAGCAATTTTTAAAGCACTATCTCCATAAAGAATATCATGAAAAATCTTAGTAACTATTGGTTTTTCTAATATCTCAACAATTGTATTTGCTGTTGTTTGAGTAGTTGGTAAAATTCTAGTTGCTCCAGCTAAAAGAAGTTTATCTGAACTCTCTTTATCTCGTGATAATGCGATTATGTTTAAATCTTTAAAAGAATCACGAAGAGAGATAGTCAAAAAAATATTTTCAGCCATATTTTCTAGGTTACAAAAAACTATACAATCATTCATATTATACTTTTTACTTAAATCATCCCAATTATCACTTAAATCAAAACTGTATTCATCATCAGAGTTTAGTTTAAATACTTGAATATTTTTATAATGCTCAGCTATATTATTTTGTATCTCTGAAGTAAATTCATTATCTCCAAACAATAAAGCATTATTTTGCATTAGAAGAGCCTCTTTTATTTAAGTATGTGCTAAATTCATGTAAAAAACTGAGTATTTCCTATAACTAAAAGATAATCTCCAACTTCTAAAACTATATTGTCCATAGGGTTAAAGAAAAATCTATCTTTTTCTTTTTTATAAATTCCTAAAAGAACTATTCTATACCTTTTATTTTCTAGTTCACCAACGGTTGAAATATTGTTAAATATTCTATCATTTATCAATATCTCATCAATATCAATACCATTATAATTTGTACGAAGTTCATGGATAGCTTCAAAAGCAACGGGCTGACCTACGAACTCTTTTGCTATTATACCTACTAATTCTTTTTCATAAAAAACTTCATTTGCTCCTGCAAATGTCAGCTTATTTTTATTCATCTTATTCATTAAAATTGATAAAATAAAAACATCTTTGTTGAATGAGCGAATAGTTAACGCCGTATAAATATTTTCAATATCACTATGACTTAAACAGAGTATTGCTTTGACTTGAGTTTGTATATTTATGCGAAGTTTTTTATAACTTTCAATAGAACCAGGATCATAATTAAGAGCTACAAAACCATCTTTAGTAGCATTTTGTGCCTTTATGGGGTCTTCTTCTAAGATAATGACTTTATTCTTTTTACTAAGTTTTTTAGCTACTTCTTTTGCCACATTTTCATATCCACAAATAAGATAAAACTCTTTTATTTTAGATATGTCATCTATAAATTTCTGGTCTTTTATCTCATCTAGTTTTTCTGTAAAAGCAGTTACAATAAGTGAAGTTGTAAAAGAAAATACACCAATACCTGCAACTATCACAAACATTGCAACGACTCGTCCTTCTTGTGTCACAGGAGTAATATCTCCATAACCAACAGTAGAGATAGTTACAATAGACCAATAAACTGCTTCAAAAAGAGTATCTATTGGCGAGTCTGGATTATTTGCTTCCATAACATAAATCAAAACAGATGATACAAAGATGATGATAGATGCAAACATTAAAAGTGTAAAAAATTCAAACTTTTTAGCTAAGATTATTGAAGTAAAAGTTTGAATACTTTTTGCATACCTAAACAGCTTAAATACTCTAAAGAGTATAAAGATACGAAGAAGTCTTAACTGATGGAAAAATGGAATGATTGCAAGTAAATCAACCATAGCTTTAAAAGAAAATATATACCTAAACTTATCATAAGATATGTTTTTTAAAGCCTTGAAAAGTCTAAACTTATCTCCAAGCATACTATCATGCTCACTTTGTTTTATGATAACTTCACTAACACTACTGCTTATCCAAAGCCTTAAAATATACTCAATAAAAAATATAATAGAAATAATATAGTTGTTGAAAAAAAGTAGATTATCATTTACATGAGATTTTACTTCTCTAATGAGAATTGCTACACTTATAAAAATAAGTGTTATCATAAAAATATCAAAATATTTTTTATATTTATAGTTACTGTTTTCTAATAGATCATAAATAGAGCGTTTAGAATTTTTATAAGAAGTTGATGTATTTAAATAATATGCAAAATCAACAACTAAACGCTTAATCATTTTTATTTTATCCTAATTTTACTTTTAAAATTTCATTTACTGCTTGAGGGTTCGCAGTACCTTTAGATGCTTTCATCACTTGACCAACAAAGAAACCAAAAAGTTTTTCTTTTCCGCCTTTGTATTGTTCAACTTTCTCTGGATTTGCAGAGATTATTTCATCACACATAGACTCTATCGCTCCACTATCACTTACTTGTTTTAAACCTAGTATTTCTATAACAGCATCTATATCTTCATCTTTATTCATTAAATAATCAAGAACTTCTTTAGCAGCTTTTCCACTTATGGTTTTATCTTCTATTCTTTTTACTAAAAAGCCTAGTTTATTTGCATCTACTGGAGAATTGGTTATATTTATATCACCTTTAAAACGAGCAAGAAGCTCAACTGTAAGCCAAGTAATAGCATTTTTTGCCGTTATGCCTTCTTTCATCATAGTTTCAAAAAAGTGTGCTATTTCAACGCTTGAAGTAATAACTCCTGAGTTGTATTCATTCATACCATACTCTTTTACAAACCTATCTCTTTTAGCATCTGGGAGTTCTGGAATTTTTGAGTATTTTTCAAACATTTCATCAGTAACTACTACTTTTAGTAAATCTGGCTCAGGAAAGTAACGATAATCAGCTGCTTCTTCTTTTCCGCGCATAGAACGAGTTTCTTGTTTTACTTGGTCAAAAAGTCTAGTTTCTTGACTTATTTCTTTTTCATAAACTCCATCTTCCCAAGCTTCACTCTGTCTTGTGACTTCTACTTCTATGGCTTTTTGAATAAACTTGAAACTATTTATATTCTTAACTTCAACACGAGTATAAAGTTTTTTATCACCTTTTGGTCTGATGGAAACATTTACATCAACTCTAAATGAACCCTCTTGCATGTTCGCATCACCTATATCTAAGTAACGAATAATAGAGTGTAGTTTTTTAAGATATGCCACAACTTCATCACCATTACTTAAGTCTGGCTCTGAGACTATTTCAAGTAGTGGCGTTCCCCCGCGGTTTAAATCTACTTTAGATATATCGCCTTCATGTATATTTTTACCGGCATCCGCTTCTATATGAGCACGATTTATTCGGATAGTTTTTTTACTACCATCTTCTAAGTCAATCTCTAAAGTTCCTCTCTCAACTATAGGAGTATATAGTTGCGTAATTTGAAAAGCAGATGGAGAATCTGGATAGAAGTAAGACTTTCTATCAAAAAATGATGTTTTGTTTATTGTAGCATCTATGGCTGTTCCAAGCATGATAGATTTATGTAGAACTTCTTTATTTAAAACTGGTAAAGCACCAGGAAGAGCAAGACAAGTTGGACAAGTATTTGTATTTTGTTTGTGGTTAAAACTCGTAGGACACGAGCAAAAAAGTTTAGTTTTAGTGTTTAGTTGTACATGAACTTCAAGTCCTATAACGACTTCAAACATAGATTTCCTTAGATAAAATTATTAATTACTTATTTTATCTAATTTTTGCTTTTAAGTGTCATATTTTGATAAATACTCAAAAATCTCTTCAGCCGAACCTCTAAACTCAACTTGTTGACATCGTTTTTGAATTTGATAATTATACATAGGATCATAATACTCACTTAAAAGTAATTCAATCCACTCTTTATGCGCATCCATAGAGCCTCTTTGTATCTGCTCATCAAGGGCATTATCAAATATTTCACAAAGAAGTTTATATCGCTGACCACCAAGTCTTCGCCTTATTCTATGCATTGCGCCAAGTATCACATCACTCCATTGCTCAATATTATTTTTATATAATTTTTGTGCTTCTAGTACATACTCAACGAAGGTTATATCTACTCTTTGAATCATAGGTGTTTCAAGTATGATAAGTGGAGCTTTTGAAAGATACTCTGCAAAAATATTAGGTATATATACTCTACCAATATGCTTGCCCTCATCTTCAAAAACTAAATATTTAAAGCCTCTATCAAGTTTTTTGATAAGTTCATAAGCCATATCATTTTCAAAATTTATCTGTGAAGGCTGTGGAGTGGTCTTTTTACCAAAAGATGAGCCTCTATGGTTTGCCAAACTCTCAAGGTCTATAGAATTTTCTAGTTTTTTAAGTAAAATTGTTTTTCCAGAACCAGTATGACCGCCAATAATAATTGGCTTGAAATGATTACATGACTCTTCTATTTCATTTAAAAGGTAATTTCTAAATGCTTTATAACCACCTTTAAATCGCTCAATATCATATCCTAACTGACTCAGCCATTCTTGCGATATTTTAGAGCGTTGACCGCCTCTAAAACAAAAAAGTTTGGCATCTGAATTGACTTTGATAAAATCCGACCATGCTTTAACACGCTTTTCTTTCACTTCGCCGTTTATTAGCTTATGTCCAAGTTTTAATGCCTCAGTATTACCTAGTTTTTTATAACATACTCCTATCTCATGTCTTTGCTTATCATTGATAAGTGGTAGATTTACAGAGTGTGGGAAAGAGCCTTTTTCAAATTCTGCGGGAGCACGAACATCTATAAGTGGCGTAGAATTTAAAACGATAGATCTGAAGTTACTATTTAACATTATTTACACTTTCACAAATATTTTCATTTATATAATCATAGTCATATATAGCTAATAAACTCAAAAATCATTATCCTATCGCTTCTCTTAAATATTTATACATCGGTATTTCATCGAAGACTTTTATCTTATCTAGTCTTTTGAGTTTTGCCATGTATCTTTCTCTTAAAACAAGAACAACTAACGACTTCAAACATAGATTTCCTTAGATAAAATTATTGATTATCTATTTTAACAAATTTTTGCTTTTATATATCATAAAGCAGATACACTAAAGCATATTAGAGAGCAGCTTTTATCTGATTGTGCATGTATTGATGCACTAATGATTGTATAATATTTTGATAACTTATTCCAGTTACTAAAGCTCTTTGCTTAAGTAAGTATATGTCACTTTCGGGCAGTCTTATACTTATAGCTTTCTTTTTTGAAATATGCTCTTTTGCCATCTGAGTATATCTTATCATTTCTTTTTTTACATTAGGTACACTTTTACTTCATCGCCCTCAATATACTCAAGTATTTCTTCTTCTTGTGTTAATTTTACATTTTTCATAATTCACCCTTTGTATAGATTTTATGATATTTTCTATAGTATTAATTTTTAAATACCTTCTAAGATTTTTTTTCTTTTTTCTAAATATTCTTCATTAGTTATATGACCATTTTCATATAAAAATTTGATTTTGGATAATCTATCTTCTATCTTTAATGAAGGCTTTGTAGCTTTATATTCATCTTCTGTAACTTTAGGGGGAGTATAATTTTTATAATATGCTACAACTGAAGCAACTCCATCAGCACATTCCTCTGCTTTTTCGAGGCTCCTTGTTCTGTAAACATAATAGAATGATTCATCCGTTATTAATTTTACTGTATACCATTGTTTAAATTTTCTACTCCAAAGGTCTAATTTAACATCTTTGATTGCAGAATAATATATTCTTGTTTCTAAATTCTTAGTTCTTGATGTACCACCGGAAGAACCAATAGCAACACCATTCAAACTTGTTGCAATACCACTTGATGAGTTTCTAGTTATAGTTCCATCACTAAATATAAGGCACTTGTCTGTTATTATAAAATCACTGACTTTCCATTGACGATGTTGTGAGAAAACACATTTCTCAGTATTTTCTCTAGCTTTTTTAATAGGAAGGCTTGAATTTATTTCATGCGAAATAACAACTTTTTTTCCACATCCAATAAATATAATCAACATAAAAAATGCAGATATATTAAATATACTTTTTGTCATACTAATTCCTAATAATTTTTTTATTTATATCTAATCTAAACCAACATTCGCTTGTGTCTCGTTCCATACCTCGATATGGAACTTATGGTCTTATTTGACTTTTTCTATGCTACTCTATCGCTTCTCTTAAATATCTATACATCGGTATTTCATCGAAGACTTTTATCTTATCTAGTCTTTTGAGTTTTGCCATGTGTCTATCTCTTAAAACAAGTACCACTTCTATCTCTAAGTCTTTGAGTTTTAGCACCATCTCTTCTAAAACAAATATCGCAGATATGTCTATAAAAGGGACATCAAGACAGTTGATAACTATCTTTTTAGTATCTATTATTTCAGATATTTTATCTTCAAACATACTTGCTGAACCAAAGAAAAATGCTCCATCAATGTTTACTATGCGTATATCTTTGTTTATAACATCATCTACATCTTTATGAAAATCAATCTTAACTTCTGACTCAACTGTAATCCTATAAACAATAAGCATAGATGCCAAAACAACACCAACACCAACTGCCATAATTAAATCTACAAAAACTGTTAATACAAACACTACAATCATAACTACTAAATCATGCTTTGGCACTAAGTTCATCATCTTTAATAGTTTATAATCAAGTATATCCACCCCGACCTTCATCAATATTCCAGCAAGAACAGCCAAAGGAATTTGAGAAGCAATAGGTGCGAAAAATAAGATTATAACAAGTAATGTAGCGGCATGTATCATTCCTGAGAGTTTTGTAGTTCCACCACTTTTTATATTTACAACTGTACGCATCGTAGCACCTGCACCTGCAATTCCACCTATCATAGAAACAAAAGTATTACCAATTCCTTGACCTATTAGTTCTCTATTTGAGTCATGTTTAGTCTTTGTCATGGAATCTGCTACTAGTGAAGTTAGGAGTGTATCTATTGTTCCTAAAAGTGCTAATGTAAAAGCCATTCCTATTATATTTTTAACTTGATTCATCTCAAAAGATGGAAAAGTAAACTCTGGTAAAGAACTAGGAATTTCACCTATTGTTTTTATATCAAGATTAAAAATGATTGCGATGACTGTCATAAAAACTAAAGCCATTAAAGAAGTTGGAATAATTTTAGAAACTTTTTGAGGAGTAAAAAACATAATGATTAAAGTACCAAAAGCAACAATAATGGAGTTAAAATTTACATGAGTTAATGTTGAAGGAAGATTTAGCAAAGTTTGCATAACAGAACCAAAGCCATCAAGTCCTAAAAATGGGTTTATTTGTAAAATAATAATAATCATACCTATTCCACTCATAAAACCAGAAATAACAGGATAGGGAATATACTTTACATACTTTCCAACCTTTGCAATACCAAATACTATTTGAAAAATTCCTGCTAAGAAGATAACACTCATAACCGCTTTTATATCGCCATGAAAAAGTACAACAGCACTAGCAATTACAACAGTCATCGGTCCTGTTGGACCTGAGATTTGTGTAGAAGTTCCACCAAAAAGTGAAGCTAAAAATCCTATGACTATGGCTCCATATATACCAGAAATGGCACCAACTCCACTAGCTACACCAAAGGCTAAAGCTAAAGGAAGAGCTATTACAGCAGCTGTAATACCTCCAAAAATATTGCCTTTAATATTACTAAACATCTTCTTTCTCACAAAGTTTTTCTAAGAGTTGCGTCTGTTTTTTTGATTCTTGAAGTCTTTTTCTATTAACAGTAAAAGCATCAAGAGCTAAAATCATAAATAAAGAGAAGAATATAAAAAGGAATGTTAAAAATAAAGAGAAGTAAAGACCAAAAACTATAAAGGTTTTAAAAGTAAGTAAAGCACCAAAAAGAACTACTGCCCATGAAGCTCCAAGCAAAAAGCCTATAATTCTATCGAATATATCTTTTTGCATGATATTTATGGAAGGCTTAGTGATCTTCCATAACTACTGCTGAACCAAGGTAAACAGTTGTAAGCATCATAAAAATAAATGCTTGTAAAAATGCCATAAAAGTAAGAAGTGCAAATGGAATCATTGGAAGTAACCAAGGAGCTAACATCAAGATAACCATCAAGAACATATCGTCACCCTTTACATTTCCAAAAAGACGGAAAGATAGAGAAACAAGACGAGAAAAATGAGAAACTATCTCTATTGGGAACATTAACCAATATAACCACCAAACTGGACCTAAAAAATGTTTAAAGTATTTGATAACACCTTGACGACGGATACCTTCAAAGTTATAATAAACAAAAACAACAAGTGCTAAAGTAAGTGCAAATTCTAAAAATGCAGTTGGAGCTTCAAAACCTGGAATAACACCAATAAGATTAGCGATACCAACAAAAAGACCAATAGTTGCGATAAGGGGAAGATAACGGCGTGCGTCTTCTTTTCCCATAACATCTATTCCCATTTGAAGAACGCCACCAAGATATGCTTCCATTAAGTTCTGTGTACCCTTTGGAACAAGTTGTAAGTTTGACATTGCAGATTTTACCAACATTAACGCTAAACCTGCTGATAATAACATATGTGTAATGTAGATAAATTCCTTGTTGTGAGAAATAATCCCGAAAAATGTAAACAAATCTGGCATAAAAAAGCTCCCTATTCTTAAATAATTACGGGATTATAGTCTAAGTTGCATTAAACTTTCATAAATTAATTATTTTTTTGCTTTAAGTTTTACATCTTTTGCACTAAAATTCTTTCCAGCGATTGATTCTAAAAAGACAGTTGCATAGGAACCTTTTGGCAAAGAAAATGAAATATTTAATAATGTTTGTTTTTTTACATAACTACAAACTATATCTTTTGGATAAATAAGAGCTTCTCTTCGATAACCTTTATCTTGTAAATATTCATCATCAAATCTATTTTCTATCTTCCCTGCTTCATCTCTTGCACGAAAAACATCTCTTCCACAAAGCAGACCGGTTGGAACAAGTTTTTTACTCTCAAACTCTTTTGTAGGCATAATTTTTGGAGTAGAAAGTTTAGCATCTAGAGATTTGTAAACATCTCCCTCTAAAAGTTTAAATACTGTTTCATCATTATCTAAAGTAATATTCACTCTTTCTCGTAACCAGTCATTAAAATATGTACTCTGATAGATGGAAACCAAAAATTTCTTTACCTTGGCATCTTCGATAAATAAATCCCCTTGAATCATCTCTTTTGCTTGATTTATGCTATCAGCATCCCTACCAAATCTTTGATAACCGAAGTAATTTGGTAAACCATTTTTAGCTATCTTTCTTGCCACTTTTTCAATTTTTCCAGCATCTATGTTATCTACAAAATGTAAATTTATACTAAATCTATTGCCAGTCAAATCACCCATACGAATAGAGTGAGAATGTCTAGTTGCACTCAAAATCTTTATCTGTTTATGATAAAATTTCTTTAACATCTTCTCGTAAGTTGCATCTACTGAAATGTACTGAGTTGTTGTTGCATGTTTGTCTTTTAAACCTGCGTAACCTATTTTTTGTGCCAAAACACCCATATACTCTGCAAAAATAGCCACCATATCCCAAGTTGTTAATTCATACTTTTGAATATGCAGTATTAAGTAGTTTCCTTTGCCTTTAAACTTAGTTGAAATAATCTCATCAACTATAAAATCTTTAGGTGTTTGATAAAATTTAAAATCAACACCCTCAACACTTTGTAAATATTCTCTTTTTCTCATAATGCTAAAATCTTTAATTTATTTAAAGCGATATTTATATCTTTTTTTATCGCTTGTTTTAACTCTTGTATTGAGTCAAATTTTTTATTATCTCTTATAAAAGAAATAAAACTAATGCTGGCTTTTGTATCACAAACCACCTCACCATCTAAAATATGTGATTCTATCGCAAAAGAACCATCTGTTGTAACTCTATGACCTATAAAAGATACAGAAGGATGATAATGTTCTTCATCATCGATGCGTGTTAAACTTACATAGACACCTTCTTTAGGAACTAAAAAGCCTTCTGTTTCTATATTTATGGTTGCTACAAGCTCTTTTTTACCGATGCCTTGACCTGTGATATGATGACCTCTTATTGTGTAATTATGCCCTAAAAAGTTATTTGCACCTTTGATATCACCTATTTGTATTTTGGCTCTAATCTTGTGAGAATGAACAGAGTCACCTTTTAAAGTTACCTCATCAACAACTTTAACTTCTCCACTAAAAAGTATCTTTAAATCATCAAAAGAATACTTTCTGTGCTTTCCAAAATGAAAATCATATCCAACTACAATTTTTTTAAGTTTTGGAAATTTGCTTTGAAGTAGTGATACAAATCCTTCTCCATCTAAATGGCGAATATTTTCTAAGTTTAAATACAAAATTGAAAAATTAGAAAAATTCTCTCGCTCTTTTTTTGGTGTAAGGTTTGCATAACCCGTTTCAATAACTACAATAGTACCATTTTCACCCATCTCTTTAAAAAGTTGTTGATGACCTATATGCATACCATCAAAGCCACCTATTGCTATTGCTGTGCTATTTTTCATAGTAGTAGCAGTATTCAAGATTGCCTTCCTTTCCAGTCAACTTAGAAGCAGATTTCAAAATCAAATCCCATCCTTTTTTCTTACATGCATCTTCAAAGCGTTCCATCGCTAGTAAGATTGCTTTTTCATCGATAACAACTCCATGATTATCTCGTTTAGCTTCTCGACCCACTTCAAACTGTGGTTTAAAAAGTAAAATAATTTTTTTAGTAGCCAATCTATCTATATCATCTAAAATATTTAAAAGTGATATAAAAGCTACATCACTAACTACTATATCAAAGTTTTTATTGCTTTTAAACTCTCTTATATCACAACTCTCATAAGAAAGAACTCTTTTATCATTTAATAAGCTTAGATGCAACTGCTCACGACCTACATCAACAGCACTTACTTCTTTTACTCCACGCTCTAGTAAAACTTGAGTAAAACCACCAGTAGATGCCCCTATATCTAAAGCTACCATAGCATCTACACTTAAGTTTAACTCATCTAAAAAAGCCTCTAACTTAAAAGCTGAACGAGATACATACTTTTTATGTTCTTGTACTGTTACCTCATCGCTACCTTGAACTTGAAATGAATTCTTTAGTATTACTTTAGAATCTACGCTTACAAGACCCTCTTTTATAAGTGTTTGAGCCTTTGTTCTACTTCCGATAGATAAATTTTTAACAAGATAATTATCTAGTCTGATCAAAATTGAATCTCAATAGCACTATATACAACACCTAAATCAATCCTTTTATCAAGGTTTCCTTTTTTATAATCAGTTTCATACTTATCATAAGCTATTTTCATACTCCACATCTTTGAAAATCTATATCCTATGCCACCACCATAAACAATACTAAAACCACTTGAACCCTCACTAGCACTCATGTTACCAACGCCTATTTTTGCATAAAAATCTAAGCTATCATCAAAAAAAGCATAGTGAACTAATGTACTTACATGCATTGCATTAAAAGCTATAGATTTTTCTACATTACTATCGTTTACTGCTTTATAATCACCACCTTGGTTAAAGTTAACATAACCTAACTCCACACTTAGATGCTTATTAACATATGCACCAGCATACAATACAAGAGTATCAGAATCCGACTCAGTAACCTCTTTATATATTCCATCATCACCATAAGAAGATAAACCATAACCTATACCAATATATGGTCCACCATCTCTATCTGCCAATAAAACACTACAAAATATTAATATTGCTAAAATTATTTTCATTTATTTTTCTCACTTAAATTATTTTTCATATCTAGCTCTGTTAAACACTTAACACCAAGATTTATTGCCTTATCATACTTACTTCCTGCATCTTCACCATATACTAAAAAATCAGTTTTTTTAGAAACTGAGCCTGATACTTTAGCACCAAAAGATTCTAACATCTCTTTAATAACACCTCTTGATTCACTCATAGTCCCTGTTAAGACAACTATTTTTCCTTTAAAAGGATTTTCTTGTGCTTCTATTTTCTCTACTGGCTTAAGAGGCTTTAAAATAGCTTCTAAATTCAGTATGATTTGTCTGTTTACTCTTACAAACTCTAAAACTGATTCTGCCATCTCTTCTCCGATGCCATCTATCGAAATTATATCTTCTTTAGATGCATCTACAAATGATGAACCAAAAGCTTCACTTAAACTCTTAGATGCTACCTCTCCCACATGCTCTATACCTAAAGAATTTACAAATCTCCAATACTCTGAACCTTTTGCTTTTTCTAAAGAGTCTAAAAGGTTTTGAGATTTTTTATCTTTAAATCCTTCAAGAGCTAAAAGTTTTTCAAGTGTTAAATCAAATAAATCAATAACACTTTTAACAAGACCTGAGGTAAAAAGAGCTTCCACTATTTTATTGCCAAGTCCATCTATATTTAAACATGGTTTTGAAGCAAAATAAATAATAGAATTAACTACTCTAGCCTCACATTCTAAATTTTGACACTTTAGTAAAACTCCCTCATCTAAAAGTTCACTCTCACACACAGGACAAAGTGTTGGTCGTTCATATTTCAGTTGAGTATTATCTCTTTCATGCGTTAAAACTTTTATAATTTTAGGAATCACATCACCACTTCTAAGTATGATGACTTTGTCGTTAATACGAATATCTTTTCTATCTATCTCATCAAAATTATGAAGAGTCGCTCTCTCAACTATTACACCTTCTATATTTGTTGGCTCCACTACTGCAACAGGAGTAACTGCTCCACTTCTTCCAACTTGAAGCACTATCTCTTTTACTCTTGTTATCTTTTCAACTGCTGGAAATTTATATGCAACTGAAAAGCGAGGGTTTTTAACAGTGTAACCCATATCTATTTGAGAAGCTATTTCATCTACTTTTATAACCATACCATCTAGCATCATAGAGTAGCTATCTCTGTCGTTTTTCATTATTTTATATATCTTTTGAATATCCTCAAAATCTTTGCAAATTGCACTTTGAGGAGGCTTTCTAAACCCAAGTTCATATATGTACTCCATCTTAGAACTTAACAACTTTTGATTTAAAGAATTCTCACCTACACCATAAGGTAAAAATACTAAATTTCTTTTAGCCGTTACAGATGAATCAAGTTGTCTTAGACTTCCCGCTGCTGCATTTCTAGGATTTGCAAAAACTGCTTCTTGCTCTTTTAATCGTGCTTCATTTATCTTGTAAAAATCATCTTTAAAAATCACAATTTCACCACGAATTTCTATGCGTTGTTTATGTTTTATACTTAAAGGGATAGAGCGAATGGTTTTTACATTTTGAGTTATCAACTCCCCAACACTTCCATCTCCACGAGTTATGCCTTTAAGCAATTCTCCATTTTCATAGATTAAATTCAAACTCGCACCATCAAATTTCGGTTCGCAATAAAACGAAATATTTTCATCAAGTTTATATATTTTTTTCAGCCATTTTTCTAAACCATTAGAATCAAAAATATCTTCTAAACTCCACATACGAGATAGATGCTTTGCTTTTGTAAAACCACTTGCAACTTCATCACCAACTCTTTGTGAGGGAGAGTTACTAAGTATTTTACTCTCATTGTTTTCTTCATACTTTTTCAACTCTCTATATAAGTTATCATAAACCTCATCTGTTGTTAAAGGGTCATCTAAAACATAATAATGCTTTGAGTAGATATTTAACTTCTCTACTAATTCTTCATACTCATTAAAATTCATTCTACACTCTTTGTTTTTTTGATATTAAAGCTTTAACTATCGATTTTTTAATCAATAAAAAAGAAGTTTCATTTTGAGATAAAATTTTTTCTTCAGCTTTTTGTTCTCTTAACATATAGTCTAATTCTCTTTCATATCTAACATACTTATCTAAATCACTTCTGTTTACTTCTTTTTGCCCAAGCAGTTCTAAACTTCGTCTTACTATATGGAAATCTTTTTTTATTTTCTTTATATCTTTTGTTAAACTTACTTTGTCATTTTCTTCTTTTACTATTTGAAGCATATCTAAACTCTCATCTAATCGTCTTCTCTCTATACTTAAATCTTCATCAAGTTTTTGTTTTTCTTTCAAGTATTGATTGTTGTATTCCACTGGCGAAATTTCATTAATAAATAAATCTACAATTTTATCATCAAGCAAATGTATCTCTTTATCTAATTTTTTTAATAATTTTTTTGTTCTTGTGTATATCTTTGCTATTGATAACATTGAGATAACATTCCATTTCAAACCATCTTTAGTTTCAAGAGATGGAACTCTATATTTTTCTCCATTTACAATAACGATATCTAAAGAATAATATTTTAAAAAATCTATCATGTAGTCACTTGAAAAAGCAATTTCATTCAATATAAAATCTGCTATATACTCAAATACTTCAGTAAAATGTATTCTAAATATATAACCTGAAAAACCTTTAAAAAATTCATCACTATCATCAAACTCAAAGATTAGTTGCTCTATTATTATATTTTGAAGAAGAGGAAATACATTATTTTCATATATATTATTATCAATTTTTTCTTCTATAAAATACCTCTCAACAAATTCTTTAACAATAATCTGAAAAAATTCTCTACTCTCTTCTTTTGAAAAATACTCATCATAAAAATCATCTAATTCATCTTCTTCGATGCCATTAAACCTATTTGCAATAGTATTTTCCTCTTCTTTTGGAACTTTTTTTATCTTTGATTTATTAAATATTTTTATAAATATTTGCTCTTTTTTTATAATGATAATATCATTGTGTTTAAGTCTAAGTGCCTTTCTTACACCAAATCTCATAAGATCTTTTATTTTATCTTCATCTGCTGATATAGTTGTGGCAAAAGAAAAGAGTTGATCTCGGAGTTTTTTATCTAAAATTATTTGAAATTTTTTATGCTCTATATGCTCTTCATTCTTTTGAATAAGATTTAAAAAAATTTCATTCATCAGCTATTGATTAAATCTTGTGGACGACCAAAGTAGTAACCTTGAAATTCATCTACTCCATATTCTTTAAGAAGTTCAAATATTTCTTCATTTTCAATGTACTCAGCGATAGTTTTTATACCTAAATCTTTTGTAAAATTTATAATACTTTTAACCAAAATTTTAGACTCTTCATCTTCTAAGATATTTCTAACTATAGAACCATCAATCTTTAAGTAATCTGGTTTTATTTTTAAAATATGTGCATAGTTAGCATATCCACTTCCAAAATCATCTATTGCTATTAATACACCTATTTTTCTTAGTTTTTGAACTACTCTTAAAAGCCTGTCAAAATCTTCTACACCTTCTTGTTCTGTTATCTCAACTACAACTTGCTGTGGTGAGTCAAATTTTTCTAAGAGTTCTAAAAATGTATCCATTATGGATGCATTAAAAAAATCATTTGGCAAAAAATTAACTGAAATTTTTTCATCTCTTAAAGCAAAAAAGGTCAAAGCTCGAGTAAGCATCTCTTTGGCAACACTCATATAAAGTCCACTTTTCATAGCTATTGGTAAAAAGTCATCTGGAAATATTATATTTTTTTTGCCATTTACTAAATTTACTATTCTTACTAAGGCTTCATACTTAATAATTTTTCCATTTCTATCGGTTATAGGTTGAAAAAATGGGATAATCTCTTTTAAAAGTATGGCATCTCTTATAAGTCTTTTCATGCTTAGGACATTTTTATTATGCTCTTTTGTATCTACATTTTGAGAATAAGCAAGATATGGAAGTGATTTTTCTTTTGCTTTTTTTAGTGCCATCTGTGCATCTAGGAGAGAGTGTGCTTCTCCAAAAGCAATTCCTGAGTATATCTCTACACTTATGGTTTCACCAATACTCTGTATATTAATATCCAAGGAATTTATCTTTTCATGTAGTTCTTGTAAAATATCATCATATTCTTCTGCTTCAAAACTTTCTTCTTCTTTTAAAAGAACATACTCATCTGATGAAATTCTATATGCTGAAAGTTTATATTTTGTTGCAAATTTTTCAAAGGATTGAGCTACTTTTTGTAAGACTTCATTTCCAATATCTACACCATATAGTTCATTTAAAAGACTAAACTCTTTTATATTACTTAAAATTAAAACATATTTTTTATCTTCAAATAACTTTGAATTAAGTGCTTGTCTATTTTTTAGTTTTGTTAACCTATCAGTATTGGACTCTTTTTTATAATATTTAAGTATCGCCTCAAATCCTTGATAAAGTACAATTATCAATACTAACGCTACGCTAAGACCAAGATAAAGCAACTTATTCATAAACTCTTTGTTGGCTTGTTCTATTGATGATATATCAAACCCAAGAAGTAAAACACCCACTTCAGTAGAGAGATGATTTTTTAATAACACATTCGTTTTAAGTTTAAAATGAGAATTTTGTTTTTTTTCTTTTAATTGTTTTTGCAGATGTTCACTGCCTTTAATTAAAATATATTTTTCATTTATATAGATGCTATTTTTATCTAACATAGAATCAGCAAATGTTTTATTTATTGCTAGTCCTATTTCAAAATCAAAAACTAAGCTTAAATCTTGAATAAACTTATTAGGATCTACTCCTATCTCAACACTACCTACAAATTTATTTTTATAAAAAATTGCTTGTGTGCTTCGATACATCAAGTCTAACTTAGTAACTTCAAAGCCACTAAAAGATTTTTCTTTTATATTTGTATCTACTATCAGTCTTCTATTTTCATTTAAAAAATCTCCGTAAAAGTCTGGTCTATGAGCCCTAAAAAGTATCACTCCATCTTTGGAGCGAAAGGTAAGAATATTTACATCAGCATTTATATTTGTTATATGCTTATAATGAGGTGTAATAATAAAAGATATTTTTTTATAATTGTTTTGAGATACTGCTTGAGTTAAGCCATCAAGAGATAATAACTCATCTATAATATTTATTAAATTTTTATTTTCTTGAGTAACTTTTAAAGTGAATAGTTTCTGTGTTGAATCTACTATTTTTTGAAGTTCTTTACTTGTAGAGTTTTGAAACTGATAGTTTAAAAATATATAACCAACACCCCAAGAAAACATTAAAACAATAGCCGCTAAGATAAGTGTTTTTTGTTTTGTACTCTCTGGATTTTTCAAATATTACTCTTTTTACTTGTTAATTTTTATATATTATAACATTAAAGTTTTAAACTTTTGTATTTAACCACTCTTTTTTGTGATAGATATACCAATAGACTATCCCTTTAATCAATGTTTCAATATTCATAATCACAAATATAACAACAAGCCCATATCCCATTTTATAAGCAATATAAGAAGGTATAACTCTTAAAAACCATAAAGATAAAACATTTACTTTTAATGTAGTTTTTGTCGCACCTGCTCCTCTTAATGCTCCCGAATAAACAAATACGATGGCTAAAGGAATTTGAGCAAGTCCAACTAAAACAAGATAGTTTGATGCCACTTTTATAGTAGCTAAATCTCTTGTGAAAAAACTAACTAAAACCTCAGGAAACAGGATTAATACAACACCAACGCTTCCCATAAATATATAAGCAATTCTTCCGCTAATTATTCCCATTTTATAAGCTAATTCTTTATTGTTTGCTCCAAGATTTTGTCCCACTAAAGCCATAGCAGCTATCGCAAAACCAAAACCGGGCATAAAAGCTATACCCTCTATACGAAGTCCTACTTGATAACCAGCAAGTCCTGCTGTTCCATAAGCTGTGATAATTGAGATAAAAACTAAAAAGGACATACTAGATATTCCCCTATCTAGTGCTGCACTCCAACCAACATTCCAAACTCGTTTCATATCTTTTATACGAATAATTGGGATTAAGTTTAACTTTGCTTTTGGTTTTTTTAATAAGATTAGATAAGCAATCACATTAAAACAATAAGCAATTACAGTAGCATAGGCAGCCCCCTCTATGCCATAAGCCTCAAAACCAAAATGACCAAAAATCAAAACATAGTTTAAAAAGGCATTTATAGATGCTGAAATAAGTTTTATATAGAGGGAACTTTTTGTATCCCCAGCGGCAGAGAGAGCATTGTAAAGAAGATTATCTATAAATATAACGACAATACCAAGTGAGAGTATTTTAAAATACATTGAACCTTGCTTTACAACCTCTGCTTCCGCCCCCATCAAAACATATATCTGTTCACTCGCAAAGTATCCACCAATAGTTACAAATATAGAAAGAAATATAGCAAAGATGCCAAGTGAATATAGAAGAGCAGACGCTCGTTTTTTTCTACCCTGCCCTATAAACCTAGATATAAGAGCATTCCCACCAACAACATATAGAGTCATTAAAACATTTATGACCATCATAAATTGCATACTCATACCAACAGCAGCTAAAGCCGATACGCTTATCATACCTACCATAAGCATATCTATAATGATTTGAAGTATATCTACGAGATGCTTTAGTGCAGCAGGAAGAGCTATCGAAAAAACTCTTTTTGTATCATTTGAAATAAGTCTAGTAAAAATTGTGATACCTTTGAAATTTATTATTTCGTATAGTATCTAAAGGATATTTAATAAGCTTAGTTTTGATACAATTACACAGTAGTTATATACCAAGGATTATAGTGAAAAAATTATCAATAAAATTTAAAAATATTGCTTTAGTAAAAGAAATTGAATCTCCTGAAAACCCAGCTGGCTTAGAAAAAAGAGTTGCTTTAACACCAAAAGATGTTGGACAGCTCACAGATGCTGGCATTAAAGTATTTGTAGAATATGGTGCTGGTTTAGGCGTTGGTTTTGAGGATGCTGAGTATTTAGAAAATGGTGCTTTGATGCAAAATGCACATGAGATATATGTAAATAAAGATATGATTATTAAGTTTAAAGGTCCTTCTTTAGACTCAATATCACAGATGAAAAAAGGTTGTACTCTCTTTTGTATGGCACATTTTCACTCTTTTCCTGATCGTGCAAAAATGCTTGAAGACTCAAATATAAATGTTATAGCTATGGAAGAAATTGTAGAATCTCCAAAAATTCAAACAGATGAACAAATCTTGGCAAGAGCCGCAATGGCTGAAGCATTAAAGAATTTCATTGAAGATAAAAGCATTAGTGATTTAAAAATATTTGTAATTGGTCGCAATGAAAGGTTAGCAGGTGCTGTTAGACGGGCAGGAAACCGTAATCCATCTTCACTAAATATGCTTCATACTGATGTAAAATTTGAAGAATTAAAAGATAAAGGAACTGGCACTCTTTACTTTTATGATAGTGAAAGTTTTAATGATAAGAATAAGATTATTGCAAAATTAAATGGTGTCGGTTCTCATGTTTTTGACCTCCATGAATTTGAATTAACAAATGGTAAAACAGCCATTAGTGAGTATAGAGATTCTCACACACCTTTTGAATTTGGACTAAGAAGAATCCAATGTCTTCATGAAACAGGACAAGCTGGTGCAAGGTATGGAATCAAACTACTTAAAGAGAATAAACCTGATTTAGATATTCGAGAAGCAAAAGTTGTAGTTCTTGGTTATGGAAATGTAGCACGAGGGGCTATGCATGAAATCTACAACCAAGGCTTTAAAAACATCAATGTATTAGGTCGAACACAAACAGCTAAAGAGAAGATAGACTTCTTTCTTAGAGGTGTTGACTTAGTTGTAAACGGTGCAGAACTACCACGAGAAATAAGAGGTATAACTTATCTTGTAAGTAACGATCATCTCAAACAAATTATTCCTAAAGGTTCAGTTGTGATTGACCTTGTTGGAGGAAGTGAAACAAACAGAAGTGCTGTGGAATCCGTTCTTTCATGCACATTTTTAACCGAGCCTCATTTCGTTCAAGATGAAGTTACAGTTTCAGCATTATGGGGCTGGCCTATGCTTGGAATGATGAGAGAGAGTGCCATAAAATATTCTTCTCAAATTGTAGATGTTTTAATTAGAAGAGAAAAAGTAATAGAAGGCTTAGATAACTTAACACCTGGAGTTAAAAGAGCTTTAGTATGTGGACCTTTTACTCACTAATATCTCACACTATACTAAGCAAAGAGTTTAGCAACTTCTTGCATCTCTTTCATTAGCTTTTCTTTTATATCAAAATGTAAAACTTTTTTATCTTTTACTTCTTCTTTTGGAGGAGTAAAATCAAAAACCAGAATATACTCTATTAAGTTTACTTTACCTTCATTCATTTCCATCCATTCTAAACTCATTTCAGCCATTTCGCCATCGAGTTCTATAAGTGCAGCAGGATATAGCCTTTTTACTTTACTTAAATCTATTTCTTCATTTTGATATTTATAAATCATGTTCTTTCTTATTTAAAGTTTTATTCATTTCGCCACTTCTCATTTTTAAGTAGGCTAAAAAACCTAGCGCTGTTCCAATGATTATAAAAATACTACCGACATAATCATCTTTTTCATAAGCCATTATTATCCAACATACATCAGCGAACAGATAAACAATTACTGCTTGATAAATTTTACCTTTATATGTAAAATATGCACCAATATTTAAAAGCAAACCACCTAAAACTGCAAAACTCATTGTGAAATATCCTTAATATTTTGGCTTTTTAATATCCATGAAAAGTATAAGCCACCCAACATAAAACCAATACCGATAAGTATCGTAATTAATTCTAGAGAAAAATCATTAGTAGCTAAAAAACCTATCATAAAAGATGTAAAAGCAGCAGCACTTAAAAAGAGCATATCATTATATGCCACAATTCGTCCATAATATTTTTCTTCTATATTTTTTTGAAGTAGTGTATAAGTATATGACCACAGCGTAGTTGTAAAAAAACCAACAAAAACGCTAGCTAGTAAAGAAAGGTAAAAATTATGCATCATAAAAGCCCAAAACCAAACACAAATACCTTGCATTACAAAAATATACACTATTCTTTTATTATTAACCCACTTACTAATTATTATAGGTCCTATTACCAAGCCTATCGCGCGAGAAGTGTGCATTAGTCCCAAAGCTAAAGAGGTTGCTATCACAGATGCATAATATTTATCTACCATCAAAGCTACCAAGGCATCAAAAGCAGTTAAACCAACAAAAGCATGTATAAGCATTAGATGCAAGGCTTGTGGAGTTTGCTTTAAGTAGCTAAAAGTTCCCTTCATCATTTGCAGTAAATTTTCACCACTTTTTATGATTTCTACTTTGATTTCTAAATTATAAAGAAGAAAAAATCCAATAACAAACATACAAGCATCTAGGATAAAAGCAACCTTTACACCAAAAAGATAAACAACAAATCCACTTAATGCCATTCCTAAAGTATAAGAAAATGACCAGATAATGGAGTGAAGTTCATTTGCCTTTTGTAATTTATCTCCATCTAAAATTTTAGGAAGCAGTGACATCTCTGTTGTAAAGTAAAAAGAAGCTGCTGCCATTTTTACAAAAATGAGAGTATATAAAAGCCATAAATCTTGCAAAGAGTTTACTAAAATCAAAAACAGTGTTGCAAATATTTCTATACAAATTAAAAAAAGCATTAATTTTTTTGGTTTAACACTATCAATAATTACTCCAGAAAAAGGTGCTTGAACAACTCCTGCTAAAAAATGAAGCATTGCTGTAAAGGCTATAACCCTAGCATCTACACCCATCTCTAGCAATAATGTATAAATTGCCACATTGCTAAACCATGCACCAAAATATGCAATTAACTGTATAATTGATAATCTTCTTAATGTCTGATGTGATTGCAATAATTTTATATATTCGTTCATAAATGAAAGATTATCATAAAATTTAACATTTTAATTAAAGTTATTTTTTTATTAGTCGATATGGTGTGTATTAGTATTCTTTAGACAAGGAGTAAGTCATGGATGGCATAGCAAATGTTGCAAGGCAACAACAGTCACAAGTAAATACAGAAGCTCAAGGAAGAGCAACTCAAGCAGTTCAACAACAGGTTGAAGAACCAAAACAAGAAAATGTAGTAAAAGAGTTGCAAAAAGAAGTTTCAGCTACAAGTACTGAAATTAATTCAAAAGAACAAGTTCAAGATTTAGTAAATCAACTAAATGACGCAATGGCTCCAATGAATACAAATTTAAAATTTGGTGTTGATTCACAAGATATATTTTTTGTATCTGTTATTGAAGCAGCAACAAGTAAAATGATTAGAAGATTCCCAGCAGAGCAAGCTCAAGACTTTCTTCCAAAAATGCAAGAAGTAACTGGAATTTTATTTGATTCAAAAGGGTAATCAAAATACCCTTTTGAATTTATTTTCTATACTCCTCTAAGCAAAAACTCACAAATATTTAGATATAATCGCGACTATTATTTTACTCATAAAGGGTTTTTCATATGAAAAAAGAAGTTAAAAAAGTAGTTCTTGCTTATTCTGGCGGACTTGATACTAGTGTTATCTTAAAATGGTTACAAGATGAATACAAATGTGAAGTTGTAACTTTTACAGCAGACTTAGGTCAAGGTGAAGAACTTGAACCAGCAAGAATCAAAGCTCTTGAACTTGGTATAAAACCTGAAAATATTTTTATTGATGATTTAAAAGAAGAGTTTGTAAAAGATTTTGTGTATCCTATGTTTAGAGCAAATGCTATCTATGAAGGAGAATATCTTTTAGGTACTTCTATCGCTCGTCCACTTATCGCAAAAAGACAATCTGAAATCGCAAAGCTTACAGGGGCAGATGGCGTTAGTCATGGTGCGACTGGAAAAGGAAATGATCAAGTTAGATTTGAGATGGGTTATTTAGCACAAGATTCTACTCTAACTATCATCGCTCCATGGAGAGAGTGGGACTTAAACTCTCGTGAAAAACTTCTATCTTATGCTGAAGAACATGGAATCTCTATTGAGAAAAAAGGTAAAAAATCTCCTTACTCTATGGATGCAAATCTACTGCACATCTCTTATGAAGGTGGAATACTAGAAGACCCATCAGCAGAGCCCGAAGAATCTATGTGGTTGTGGTCTAACTCACCCCAAAATGCTCCAGATGAAGCTGAGTATATTACACTTGAGTATAAAAATGGTGATCCAGTTGCACTTAATGGAAAAAAGTTGAGCCCAGCAACAATGCTTAAAACTTTAAATGAAATTGGCGGAGAACATGGCATCGGTCGTGTTGATATAGTTGAAAATCGTTTTGTAGGTATGAAAGCTCGTGGCTGTTATGAAACTCCAGGTGGAACAATTATGCTAAAAGCTCATCGTGCCATAGAGTCTATAACTCTCGACCGTGAAGCAGCACATCTAAAAGATGAGATGATGCCTCGTTACGCAAAACTTATATACAATGGATTTTGGTTTGCACCAGAACGCGAAATGCTTCAAGCTGCAATTGACAATACTCAAAAATATGTTCAAGGAGAAGTTCGTCTTAAACTTTACAAAGGAAGCATAATTGTTGTTGGAAGAACTTCTGATGTATCACTTTTTAATGAAGAATATTCAACATTTGAAGAAGATGAAGTCTATAACCAAAAGGATGCTGAAGGTTTCATAAAACTAAATGCTCTGCGTTTTATAATCGAAGGTAAAGCGAGAAAAGGCAAATAATGGCTATAAAAAAAATCGATATGAACTCTCCTGAGTTTATAAATGAGATGAAAAAAACAATTGCATTTACTGATGATGTTGTAAAAAATCTAGGTTTAGAATACAACCCAGAACTCACGGTTAATGAGGGTGTTCAGATGGGTCTTGCAAGAAACAAGATGATGTATAACGAAAGATTCTGTCCATGTTTTATGGTTGAGGAAGTTGATGGAGTTCATAAAAGTGTAGATGCTAGGACTTGCCCTTGTGAACCAGCCAAAACAAAAGAGATTCCTCAAACTGGTTCATGCCATTGTGGGATATTTTGTACTCCTGAGTTTGCAGCAAACAAACGATTAGAGATGCAAGCAGAAGAAGTTGTACATACTCACTCAAGAGGTCTTACAAAAGAAGAATGTGAGCTTTTAGTAAATCAAAATGAACTTGATAGTGATGAACTTTTGGCTCTTTTAGAAGCTAGAGAACTTGATATGGTTACTTTTAAACTTGTAGATGTTCGTGAAGATATGGAGTGGCAGATGGGGCATATAAATGGTGCTGATAAGTTAGTTCCAACAAGTAGTTTTTACCAAGCGATAGAAGAAGCCAAACTTGATAAAAATGAAAACATTATACTCTACTGTCATGTTGGAAGTCGTTCTGCTCATGTTGCAAGAATCTTACCAGATATGGGCTATACAAAAATAGGAAACTTAACTCATGGCATAGTTTCTTATAGTGGCAAGATAAATAGATAAATAAAATTTAAGGACTATAAAATGAAAGTATTATTGATTAAAGATGTAAAAAGTTTAGGAAAAAAAGGCGAGGTTAAGGAAGTTAAAGATGGTTATGGAAAAAACTTTTTAATTGGAAAAGGTTTTGCAAGACATGCAACTGCTGAGATACTTTCTCAACATGCACAAGATGAGATAATAGTAGCTCAAAATCTTGAAAAAGAAGTAAATATTCTTAAAGAAATTGCAAAAGATTTAGATAAAGCAGAAATAATCATAACTAAAAAGCTAGGTCAAAATGGTCACCTTTTTGGTTCTGTAACAAAAGATGAAATAGCTAATGCCCTTAAAGAACAACATGGTATTGAGATAGATAAAAAACATATAAATGAAAAACATGCTATCAAAACTATCGGTGAACATGATTTAGATTTTAAACTAGGTCACGGTCTTCACGCGGTACTTCATGTGGATGTTCAAGGAGAATAATATACTATGTTTGATGCTACTACTATACTTGCCTATAAGGGCAAAAACAAAGCTGTAATAGGTGGAGATGGACAAGTTACTTTTGGGGATTCTGTTCTTAAAGGTAATGCTACAAAAATCAGAACTCTTGGTCATGGCAAAATTTTAGCAGGTTTTGCAGGTAGTACCGCAGATGCTTTTAATCTTTTTGATATGTTTGAAGAGTTTTTAGAAGATAAAAAAGGTGACCTTTTAAAATCTGTCATAGAGTTTTCAAAAGCATGGAGAAAAGATAAAGTTCTTCGCAGACTTGAAGCTATGATGATTGTCTTAAACAATAAACATATTTTTATACTCACAGGAAATGGTGATGTTGTTGAGCCTGAAGATGGAGAAATTGCATCTATTGGAAGTGGTGGGAACTATGCTATTTCAGCTGCAAGAGCCTTGAAAAAACACTCTGCACTTGATGATGAAGAGTTAGTAAGAGAGAGTTTAAGCATAGCCGCAGACCTCTGCATCTATACAAATCACAATATCAAAACACTTATACTAGAAAAAGGCAAGTAATGAACCTTACTCCAAAAGAGATAGTTAAATATTTAGATAATTATGTCATCTCTCAAAGAGATGCTAAAAAAACTATTGCTTTAGCACTTAGAACAAGATATAGACGCATGAAACTAAGTCCTGAACTTCAAGATGAAATCATGCCTAAAAATATTTTAATGATTGGCTCAACTGGTGTTGGTAAAACAGAAATTTCAAGAAGACTTGCCAAAATGATGAAAGTTCCTTTTATTAAAGTTGAAGCATCTAAATATACAGAAGTTGGTTTTGTTGGTCGTGATGTTGAGTCTATGATTAGAGATTTAGTTGTTAACTCTATATCTATCGTTAAAGCTGAAAAAGAAGAAGAAAACAAAGAGAAAATGGAAAACTATGTTATTAATAAAATAGTTGAAAAACTTATTCCTCCCCTTCCAGATAGTGCAAGTGAAAGTAAACAGGATGACTACCAACGACTCTTACTTGTAATGGAAAAAAGAGTAATTAACGCAGAGATGGACGATAAAATCATAGAACTTGAATTTGACAAGGTTCATGTAGAGTTTAACGATACAAATTTACCTCCAGAGATGGCAAAAGTTCAAGAAAGTTTTTCTAAAATATTTGACACCATGAACAAAGAAGATAACAAAAAAGAAGTTACAGTAAAAGATGCTAAATCTATACTAAAACATGAAGCAAGCAGTAAACTTTTAGATATGACAAATATCAATACAGAGGCTCTTAAAAGAGCCCAAGACGGTGGTATAATATTTTTAGATGAGATAGATAAAATTGCTATTAGTGCAAAATCTCAAGGAAGAAATGACCCGAGCAAAGAAGGCGTTCAAAGAGATTTACTTCCAATAGTTGAAGGCAGTAGTGTTACTACAAAATATGGAGTTATAAATACTGACCATATTCTTTTTATAGCTGCTGGAGCTTTTCATCTAACCAAACCAAGTGACCTAATCCCTGAGCTTCAAGGTAGATTTCCACTAAGGGTTGAGCTTGAATCATTAACAGAAGAAACACTATATAAAATTCTTACTCAAACTCAGAACTCTTTGTTAAAACAATATGAAGCTCTGTTGAGTGTTGAGGGTTTAAAACTAATATTTGAAGATGAAGCGATTAGAGCAATCGCCCACTTGGCTCACAAAGCAAATGAAATCACAGAAGACATAGGAGCAAGAAGATTGCATACTGTCTTAGAAAAGATTTTAGAAGATATAAGTTTTGATGCAGATGAACATAATGGTGAAGAGTTTATTATAGACGCTAAATTAGTACATGATAAACTAGACATGGTTGTTGATGATGATGACCTCTCTCGCTACATTTTATAAAATAAAGGTAATCCTATGACAAAAGCTGGTTTCGTATCTCTTATTGGTCGTCCAAATGCTGGAAAAAGCACACTTATGAACTCACTTTTAGGTGAAAATATCGCTATGGTTAGCCAAAAGGCAAATGCAACAAGAAAACGCTCAAACGCTATTGTTATGCATAAAGATACTCAAATCATTTTTGTGGATACCCCTGGACTTCACGAGAGAGAAAAAGTTTTAAATCAATTTATGCTAGATGAAGCACTAAAAGCTATGGGCGATTGTGATTTAATCGTTTATTTGGCTCCTGTTACTGACTCAGTTGAGCATTATGAAAAATTTTTAAAACTAAATAATGATAGAGTGAAACACATAATTGTTATAAGTAAAATTGACCAAGTTTCACAAGAAAAACTTTTTAAAAGAATTGCCTCTTACAATCAGTTTGCACATAATTTCGAAGCTCTTATACCAGTTGCAATTCCTAAAAAAGTTGGACATGAAGATTTGTTAAAAGTAATATCTAAATATCTTCCTGATTCACCTTTTCTTTACGACCCTGAGGATTTAACAAGTGAGCTTGTTCGTGATATTTATGCTGGTTTTGTTAGAGAAGGAATCTTTGAAAATGTAAGTGATGAGATTCCTTATGAATCAGATGTTATCATCGACTCAATCGACGAAGAAAAAGGCATCGACAAGATTTATGCTACAATCATCATTGAAAAAGAGTCCCAAAAAGGGATCATTATAGGTAAAGGTGGAGAATCAATCAAAAGAATTGGTAAATCTGCAAGAGAGAAGATAGAAAGATTAAGTGGGAAAAAAGCCTACTTAAATCTACAGGTCAGCGTAAAAAAAGGCTGGACTAAAGATAAAGCATTTTTAGAGGAGATAGGATACAAATCATGAAGATAATATTCTTTATTTTAATAAGCCTAAGTTTATATGCAAATAATATTTTAACAAACTATAGAATTAATGGTATTAACAGCGTAGAAAAACAGATGGATTTAGAACTAACTAAAAATGAGTACTGGAGTGAATATCTTAAAACTATTGACACTACTTTTGGCTATTTAGAATCAAGTCCAAAAGTCTTAACCTGCAATAAAGACGCCTCTACACTAAATTTATATATAAAAGATACAAATAATACTTACAGTTTTATAAAAACATATAATGCTTTCACAGGAAAAATAAAAGGCGATAAAATAAAAGAAGGCGACCTTATAACTCCAATAGGAATCTATAAAATACTCAAAAAACTCACTCGTGAAAATAAACTTGATTCATTTTATGGACCCTTAGCTTTTGTAACTTCTTATCCAAATACTTATGATACTTTTAGAGGAAAAAATGGACATGGAATCTGGATTCATGGACTTCCAACAGAGCAAACTAGAGATGAATTTACAAAAGGTTGTATAGCCATTGACAATCAAAATATAGAATGCTTAAGCAACAGGATTGATATACAAAATACTATACTAATTATAGATGCAAATAAAATTAAACAAAATATTTCAAAAGAGATTTTAAGTTCTATACTTTCAGAATTATTTGTATGGAGATATGCTTGGTTATATGATGATATAGATGCTTATCTAAGTTTTTATTCTAACAAATTTGTAAGAAATGATGGAATGACAATACAAAGGTTTAAAAAATACAAAACAAGAATCTTTAAAAAACTAGAAAAAAAAACAATTATATTTAACAATATAAATGTAATTCCTTATCCAAATTCTGACGATATTTATCAGATAACTTTCAAGGAATACTATAAATCTGATACTTTTAAGTTCATTGGTGATAAAATTTTAATAGTAAAAGTGGACAAAAACAACAAAAAAATAAAAATAATCACAGAAAAATAAACAATCTAAAGTACTTAAAACATGCTATTTTATAGATAAACAACAACATATTACTAAACTTGTGTGATATCAAAAAATCTTTAAGCTACATTCCGCTAAAATCAAGATAGTTGATAATAAGGAATGACTTTTGCTTTTATATCAACAGTTTATTTCAAATTAGGGTTATGGCAAATGAGTAAAAAAACTGAACATTCTTTTTCAAGTGTTATCTCTGTAAATCCATACAAGGGTTCCTACCTTAGTGGTATCTCTAGTTTTCTTTCAAATACTGAAACTGCTCAGTTTTCAAAAGAACAATATGCAATATCTTACTTAAATACTAAAGACTTTATAAATTCACAAATTTCTATCTCTAAAAATATACCCGAAGAAGATTTACACGATGCGATAAGCAATAAAATATATGATGAATTAGCACTAGACCAAGCTGTAACTTATCAAATACAATTTATAGAAACCTTCAATTCTCTTGATGAAGATAACAGAAATTTTCATGTTTTTATCATAGACCCATTAACTCTTGAAGAAACATTTGTCCCTACCATTGAGAAGATAAAATATATAGATGCTATCATACCTTCTCCTCTACTCCTTAAAACACTATATTCAAAAGAAATAATTGAAACTAGTGGTGTTCACTGTTATATATATTTCCAAGAAAACGATGCCTTTATCACTGTTTACAATGAAAAAGAGTTTCTTTATACTAAATCTATTAACTACTCATTTTTACAGATGCATGAAAGATTTTGTGAACTATATGGCGAAAGAATAGAGTTTGTGGATTTTATAAGTTTTTTAAGCACTCAAAGCTTAAAAGATACAGATAGTGACTATAAAGAATATTTCATAAAACTCTATAAAGAAATTTTTGCCAATATTAACGATATTTTAACTTATGTAAAAAGAGCTTATGAATTAGAAAAAATAGAGCGTGTATTTATTGGTTCACAAATTCAAACACTCACTAAACTAGATGAGATGAGTGAAGTTGAACTTGGAATAAAATCAAGCAACTTCGAATTTGACTATGGCTTTGAAAGTGATGGGATATATATAGACCAACTTCATGCTTTAATGCATGTTTATACAACCCTTCCCTTAGAAGAAAAGTATAGTTGTAATTTTACAACCTACCATCGTCCTCCAAAATTCATTCATAGAGAAAGTGGTAAAATCATATTGCTTATTGCTGCTTCGCTTACTTTAGCCTTTATGTATCCTGTAACTTACTGGGTACTTACTTATGCACAAACACTCCAGTATGATCTTTTAGATGCTGAGTATAAAGAACTTCATGCTCAAAAAACCACAAGACAAGCAACCATTAGAAATAAAAAAGCTGTTAAAACAAAAGTTCAAACACTCTTAGCCCATGAGAAAAAAGAGTACGCAGAAAAAAAATCAACGCTGATAAAAATTCATGATGTAAAAGTAAACTATCCGATGAAAGCTAAACTACTAGCCAACTTAACAAAAGATTTAAATAAGTTCAATATTGGTCTTGATTCTTTATCATATAAAGAAGATGAAAAACTAAAAACATTTACTCTCAACTTAATATCAAAACAAGATAAGTCGATAACAAAGATGCTTGAGTACTTAACTAAAACATATGAAGGTAAATTTGACTTTTCACTCAAACACATAGAGCTTAAAGATAAATCAAAAAAATACTTTAGTGAATTAAAGGTGAATATATTATGAAAATAAATATTGAAGATTACCTACAACGCATAGATGCTTCTTTTAAAGGTAAAAATCAAAAAGATATATATATGACATATATTATGATTTTTGCTCTTATTTTTGCATTTTCATATCTACTTTTTTGGGAAAGTTCACAAAGTGGTTTTGAGAAAAAAAACACACAAATAACTTCTATAAGTTCAAAAATAAATGTAGATAAAATATTTCTTCAACAAAATCCTAAAGTAAAGATAGTTCTACTAGACAGAGATATAAAAAATTTAAATGCAAAACTTGTTCTAAATAAAGCAAATAATGCCTATATTAAAAGTAAAATCGAAACTATCTCATCGTTAATTTATGATGAAAGGGCTTGGGGAGAATATTTACATTCAATCTCAACAAATGCAAAGAAATACAATATTAAAATCATAGATTTCACTAATGAATATGCTAAAAATAATAATTCTTTTGGTCATATATTAGATATTACACTAAACACAACAGGTAATTATAAAAATACTCTTAGATTTATAAACTCTCTTGAACAAAGTGATTTAGTTGTTGATATTCATGCCTTAGATATAAAAGCGAAAAAAACTCTTAGTACAGAGTTATTTATCTCAGTTTGGGGGATTACATACTAATGAAAAAATTCACTTTATTATTAATTACTCTATTTATATCTGCTACATTAAGTTCAAACGAGCTTTCATGGGTTGATACGCAAGTAGAAGCTATAAAACCTCCAAGAAAAGGGATGGAGACTAAAGCTTTAACTGAAATACATAGTCCTTTCATATACTCTAATGGTAAAAAAGCTAAAAGAAGATATACAAAGAAAAAGAGTTCTACTTATAAAAAACCATCTAAAGTATCTACTACTTCAACAAAATCACTTCACACCATGCAAAAACTACCAAAAAATCTAGTTCTTAGTGCTGTTATAAATAAATCAGCCCTCATAAACGGAGAATGGTACAATTTAAATGATTCACTTTATGGCTATAAGCTATCAAGTGTAAAGAGAACAACAATAATCTTATCTAGAGGAGAGAGTAAAGTAACTCTCTCAACACGAGATAAAAAACAAAATTTAAAATTTAAATAAATAGGATAATAGAAATGCAATATTTAAGAAAAATAGTTTACGGGTCACTGATAACACTTCTTTTATCAAGTAGTAGTTATGCGGATTGTTCATATGAACTGTTTACTATAAGCTCTACAAAAAATACAAAAATCATAGATTTTGTAGAACAGCTTAGTGATGAATGTGAATTTAGCATAATTGTAACTGACCCACATGCTGAAAAATTCCTAGAATCAAGACTAAATAAAACTCATCTTAAGAATCTAACAATAGATGAAGTTTTAAATATTATATTAAATGAAAATAACCTTTACTATATACTTGAAAATAATATTTTAAAAATATCTTATTTAAAAACTAAAACATTTGGCATTGACTATATACTATCTCAGAGAAAAGGCACAGGAAGTACAAATGTAACATTAACATCTTCTGGTGTCGGTTCTGCTACAGGGGGAGCAACTGGTGGAACAACTGGTGGGGCTAATGCAGGAGGAGCTGGTGCTTCAAGTGCAGAGTCTGGTATAAAAATAGAAAGCACTGATGAAGTAAAGTTTTGGGAAGATTTAGATAAAGAGCTTCAATCAGTAATAAATAGACCTCACGATGTATACAAAGCAGATGCCCCTATCATAAATAAAAATGCTGGTCTAATAACGATAAGTGCAACTATAAGACAAATGACAAGATTAGAAAAATATCTAAAAAGACTTCAAGAAAAAGTACAACTTCAAGTTTTAATAGATGTGCAACTTCTCTCCGTTACTATGGAAGAAGGAAAGACTACTGGTATTGATTGGCAACAGTTATATGCTTTGCAAAATATAGAGATAAAAGCTGATTATGTAGCAAAGGAAAATGTTCCAACTTGGACAGATGGAAAAATCACTACAGCAGGTTCACAAGCTGTAAATGGTGCAAGTCTTGTAACCATAAAAGCTGGAGGAACTCTAAATCAAGTTATTAAGTTTTTACAAACTCAAGGGGATGTTGTTTCTATATCAAACCCAAAAGTTTTAACTCTAAACAACCAACCTGCACTTATAACAGCAGGAACTGAGTACTTTTACAAAATAAAATCAGAAACAAACCAACAAGGAACAGGTGGTGGAGTAGCTGCTACAACACAAAATGATACTATTCAGTCAGTATTTGCTGGAGTATTACTAGATATTACACCTGAGATATCAGATGACAGAACAATTACACTAAAGATAAATCCTTCAATATCTGAAACAAGAACAGATATATCTCTTGAAAATGCATCTGAAAGAAAAATGCCACCTGACCTTATTCGTCGTCAACTTTCGTCAGTTGTCACAGTTAAAGATGGCAAGAGAATTATTTTAGGTGGTTTAATAAATACTAAAAATGTAAACAAAATGAATAAAGTTCCTCTCTTAGGTGATATTCCAGGGTTAAGTTACTTTTTTAAATATGAAGAAATGACAAAACAAATCCAAGAATTAGTTATTATAATAGAACCTCATATCATAGATAAAGATAACAATGATTTATCTTTAGCAGATTTAGGATATGAAGGGATAACTGATCAAACTGTTATCTTAAATAAAAGTTCAATTTCCCAGCAAGCAGATAATCTTGAAGTAAAAACAGACACTGAAGTTAATGAGAAGAAAGAGGAAGATGAAAGATAGTATCTTCAACAACTCTAAGGATGTTTTCATTGACAATGTAAATGTTCGCGATTATGTTCAGCTTGACAGAGTTTCAACACTCTATCAGTCACTAAAAGACTCTGTAAAAAAGCCTCTTAAAATGATACTTCTTTATGGGAAACCAGGAACTGGTAAAAGTATGTTTTTAACAAAACTACATCATGATTTATCTTCTTCTCAAAAAATTTATTTATATCAAACTCCTATTTTAGATGATAGTGAATTTTTCAAATCACTTGCTCGTGATTTATTTAATGTAAAATATAAGGGAGAATTAAACTTTACTCAATTTATGTTAATAATCAAAAAAAATATCTTAGAAGATGATGAAGTTCCCTTAGTTTTATTAGATGAAGCTCAACTTTACTCTAGCACTCAAATGGAAAAGATAAGACTACTGTCTGATACAAGAACTGTTAAATTTATTATAACACTTCACAAAACAGAAAAAGAAGATTTAATAGCAAAAGAGCATTTTCAAACAAGGATATGGGAAAGTGTAGAGCTTGAAAACGCTTCAAATAATGAACTTAAAATATATATACAAAAAAAGCTCATGAAAGCAAACTGTTTTGATAGTGCCAATATGTTTTCTAAAAAACCAGTAAACTTAATCCATAAAATAACAAAAGGTAATTATAGAGATACTAATAAACTTTTATATACTTTTTTTGATATTTATTCATGGTATTATAACAACAATCCTTCAGCAATAAATACCAATGTTGCATCTACAAAAATAATAGAAATGTCCGCAATTCACACAGGTCTTATAGATGCTTAATATCAATGAACTAGAAAATAGAAGGCGTAAGTATAAGATTAAAACTTATTTACCTTATGGGGTTATCTCTTTAAGTCTTATCGTTATTTCTTCTATTATTTTAATACTTTTTACTTCTGATGAGAATAAAGAGCAAAAAATGATACAAGAACCTAAGCTTAAAAAAGTAGTAATAGAAAAAATTATAGTAAAAAAAGAAGTTTCAAAAATAGTAGAAGAAAAAACTCCAAAAACTAAAATGATTCTTTCCCCATCTCTTAATTTTATGTCAAATATAAAACATAATACTCTTTCTCATTATGAAAATGAAAAACTAACTAGTCTAAATAAACAAAAAAAAGAAAGAAAGAAAGTTGTAAAAAGAAAAAAAAGAAAAGAAAAAGAGTATATTGAAAAAATAAATACTATTTTGATAAAACGACAAAATACTCAAGAAGATATAAAGCATGTTATTAAAAGATTTAAAAAAAATAACAATCCAGCCCTTAGTTTATTTGTAGCTAAAAAATATTATGAATTAGAGCAATATGATAAATCATATAACTATGCTCTTGTAACAAACCAAATCAACGATAACATAGACGCAAGTTGGATAATTTTTTCAAAATCTCTTGTAAAGTTAAATCAAAAAAAAGAAGCTATGAAAATATTAAAAAAATATATCAATTATTCAAAATCACCTCGTGCAAAAATACTTCTCGAAGATATTAAGTCAGGAAAATTCAAATGAAAACATTATTAGTACTATTAATAAGCATAAATTTATATGCGACAATAAAACAAAATATGTTTACTCTCTACCAAAATAAAAAATATGAAAGAGTTTGTGATATAGGTTTTGATAATTTTAAACAAAATAAAAAAGATGAAGAATTTGTATCATTATATGCTTTTTCTTGTCTGAACTCAGACTACCTTGACAGACTAGCTATACCAATAGCACTTTTAAAATTTTCTCCTGAATCTCGTGCTAACTCTGCTTACTTTTCTGTAATATTAATGCAAAAAAAACTTTTATATCATGCTCTTATTGACAATTATGACTTATCATCTTTAGATTTACCTACTACGAATTATGTACTATCAAAAATTTTTGATTTTTATGCAAAACTTGGAAAACACGAACCAAGAGCTTTTTATCTTTTTGAAGATGAAAAAGATAAAAAGCTAACATACAAGTTGTATTTAGAAAAAAATGTAAGAATTAAGAAGATAGTGATTGAAGAGTTTTATGATACAATAACTATAAAACGCCATGTTTACTGGTAAAGCTAGGATAATCTATGGATAGAATAACTACTGATTTACTTGCAAATGGCTCAATTATGCAAGGTCAAGTTAATAGACTTTTAGCAAAAGGTTTAAGTTCTGACCTAATATTAAGAGATATAACACTATCTGGCTTTATGACTATGGACAGACTTGTTCGTTTCATAGTTGAACAAATAAGAAATGGTATCTATGAATTATCTATTATTGAAAACTATGATTATATCGGTGAAAAAGAAGTACTACAAAAACTATCAGCAGGTTTAGATTTATTCTTTTTAGACTTAGATGCTATCGACATGGATTACCAATTAATAAGTAGAATTCCTTTTGCTCAACTAAAAAAATTCACATTTATCCCTATTTCTCAAGATGATATGAGTGTAACAGTCGCTTTTTGTGATCCTCTAAATATTGAGGCAGAAGAAGCTATACAAAGACTCTTCCCTAGAAAAATATTAAAAATTGCTTGCGCAACAAAAAAACAAATCCTCTCTTATTTGTATAAGGTTGAATTACAAAACAGTGTAAAAGATTTAATCAAAAAAATTCGAGATGAGCTAAATTCTATTACTACACTAGAAGAACAGCAAGAAGCTTCATCTATTTTATTGTTAATTGATGTTATTTTAAAAACTTGTATTCGAAGCAGAGCGAGTGATGTTCATATAGAACCAACAGAAAAAAACTGTGTAGTACGAGCTAGAATAGATGGTAAACTTACAGAAGTACAAATATTTGATAAAGACATCTATCCACCTTTAGCATCTAGACTTAAACTTTTAGCTAATCTTGATATTGCTGAAAAAAGGAAACCTCAAGATGGTCGTTTTTCTACTGCTGTTGGAGATAGAGAGTTTGACTTTCGTATATCTACTCTTCCTATTCTTTATGGCGAGTCTATCGTTATGCGTGTACTTGATAAAGAAAAAGCACTTGTTAAACTAGAAGATGCTGGTATGGATACTTTAAGTTACAACAAGCTTTTAAAAGGTTTACAAGAACCATTTGGTATTATCTTAGTTACAGGACCTACTGGTAGTGGTAAAACAACAACTCTTTATGGTGCATTAAATGAACTTAGAAATGTAGAAGATAAAGTTATTACAGTTGAAGACCCTGTTGAGTATAGAATGAATCTTATTCAACAAGTTCAAGTAAATCCAAAAGTTGGTCTTACTTTTGCAGCTGCTCTTCGTTCAATTTTAAGACAAGATCCAGACAAAATTATGATTGGTGAAATTCGGGATCAAGAAACTTTAGAAATAGCTATTAAAGCGGCTCTTACAGGGCATATGGTTATCTCAACTCTTCACACAAATGACTCAATTAGTGCAATTCCTCGTATGGTTGATATGGGAATTGAAAATTATCTCATTAGTGGAGCATTAGTTGCTATTCAAGCACAAAGGCTAGTTAGAAAAATTTGTACCAAATGTAAAGTAATAGAAAAAATTCCATCATCAACACTAGAGGATTTTGAACAATATATTCCAAAAAAAGCAATTTTTTACAAAGGTACAGGATGTAAAGAATGTAACGATACTGGATATATGGGCAGAGAGATGATATGTGAAGTCTTAACTATAACAGAAGCTATGTCATCTCTGATTGCTAAAGGTGCTCCAAAAGATGCTATGCTTGCTCAAGCAGTAGAAGATGGTTTTATTGGAATATTTGAAAATGGTATTCAAAAAGCTCTGGACGGTATAACAAGTTTAGAAGAAGTATTAAGGGTGGCAAAAGTATGAAGTATTATGTTGCAACGATTCTTACAAAAGGTAAAAGAGAAGAAATTCCTCTTTATGCAAAAGATAAAAAAGAAGCAAATGATTATGCAAAGTTAAAATACTCTGGAATAATCATCAAAGTTGTAGAAGGTCAAGAGCCTCTAGAAGCACAACTAAAAAGGTTTCAAGCAAACTTATTTCAAAATATTAAAAAAAGAAAAATCAAACCAGATACACTAATAGCATCTATTAGACAACTTGCCGTTATGACAAATGCTGGTATTTCAATATATGATTCCTTAAGTGAAATAGCCGAATCAACAGATGATCAAGCATTAGAACATGTTTTTGGAAGGCTTGCAGATGACATAAACTCTGGTCATTCATTATCAGCTTCAATGGAAAATTTTCGTTTTGAATTAGGTAACCTTACAATAGCTATGGTTGAGCTTGGAGAAAAAACAGGTAATCTTGATGAGTCATTGTATGCTTTGGCTGATATGCTTGAAGAAATTAGATCTAATTTTATTAAATTTAAAAAAGCTATGGCATACCCAAGAAATGTAATGATTGCGATGGCTATAGCATTTACAATTTTAATATCTTTTGTTGTTCCAAAATTTAAATCAATTTTTGATTCATTGAAGGTTGAACTTCCACTACCTACTCAGATATTACTTACTTTAGAGCATTTATTTAATAATTACGGTCTTTATGTTATTGCTGGGTTATTTTTATCTTTCTCACTTTTTAAATATATGATTAGAAATTACACGCATATAAGATTTGGATGGCATAAGTTTTTACTCAAAGCATACCTTATTAAAAATATTATCAAATTCTCAACTTTAAATCGTTTTACCTTAGTTTTCTCTGAACTTATTCGTGCAGGTATTCCAATAGCTGAGGCATTAGAGACAGCAATTGGAATGATAGACAACTTACCATTAAAACAAAAACTGCTATCTGTTAGAAGAACAGTTGAGAAAGGTGGAACACTCAACAGCGGATTAAAAGATACAAAATTATTTGAAAACATGGTTATACAAATGGTAAGAGCTGGCGAAGATAGTGGTACTCTTGATACTATGATTCAAAAAGTTGCAGAATATTATAAAATGCGTTTTGATGCGATAATAGATGGTCTTTCAGATGCGATAGAGCCTATTATGCTTGTTATAATTGCTGCAATGGTTATTCTTTTAGCATTAGGTATTTTCTTACCAATCTGGGGAATGGGTGCTGCTGTTGGTGGATAAAGCCTAAAACTTCAACTAACAACTTTTACTACTCTTTGTAGTTTTTGCAAAAAGTCTTTCATATCTTCTTCACTTGCTTTAATGCTGTACATCGCTTCTAAGTCAAATACTTTGTCTATTACACAAACATTAAACACTTTACATTCATACTCAACTTTTCTAATATTTGAATATAAAAAGCTAATTTTTACTTCTATCTCTTTTTTATACTCTTTTAGTGTTGCTGTATTTATAACATTATTTACAGCTTCACTATAAGCACGAACAAGTCCTCCTGTTCCCAACTTTGTTCCACCAAAATACCTAACAACAATAACTGCAGAATTTATTAATGAGTTACCTTGTAGCACCATAAGACTTGGCTTACCTGAAGTTCCTTTTGGTTCTCCATCATCCGTGGAGTACTCTATTATTTGCTCAAACTCATTCAAATATCTATACCCAACAACAAAGTGTCTAGCTTTTAGATGCTCTTGTTTTAACTGTTCAAGTGTTATTTTAAAATCATAAAAAGGAGTAAGGTAAGCAATAAACTTAGATTGCTTAATCTCATAAGTATTTGTATATATTTTATCAATAAATTTCATATTACTCTATATTTGTAAAAACCTTTTGAACATCTTCGTCATCTTCAAGTTTTTCTAAAATTTTATCAATCTCAACTTGTTGTTGCTCAGATATAGATATAGGGGCATTTGCCATTCTCTCTAAATTAGCCTTTGTTATCTCTATCTTCATATCTTCAAGAGCTAAATTAAGTGTTCCAAAGCTTGTATAATCTGCTGTCACAAAACATACTCCATCTTCTTCTTCTATCTCTTGTAATCCAGCATCTATCAGTTCTAACTCTAGTTCTTCTATGTCCATTTCATCAGTTAGTTTAAACTCTATTAGTGCTTTTCTATCAAACATAAATTCTAAAGAGCCATTAGTAAGAAGTTCTCCACCTCTTTTTGTAATGATATTTTTAACATTAGCAACTGTTCTAGTATTATTATCAGTCATTGATTCTACAAAAATCAAAACACCATGAGGAGCCTTACATTCATAATTTACTTCAAGCATAGATGCTGTATCTTTTGCAGATGCTCTTTTTATCGCTGCTTCAATATTATCTTTTGGCATATTTTCTGATTTTGCATTTATAATAGCAGTACGAAGCTTTGAATTCATATCTGGGTCACTACTACCCTCTTTTGCCGCCATCGTAATAATCTTTCCTAACTTTGGAAACAACTTTGACATTGCACCCCATCTCTTTAATTTTGATGCTTTTCTGTACTCAAAGGCTCTACCCATAAAATTTTCCTTATTCTTAACATATAATTTCAGTATAATACCATATAGAGATAAGTTACAGACCATAAATAACTTCATTCTCAACAACATTTAAAAGGTTTAGGTTCAAGGCAAACTTTCTTTGGCGATACGAGTATCGTTAAAGTAAGTTTAACGCGGAAGATAAATCTTTTAAATGTTGCCCTTCGGGTGAGAAGAGAAGCTACAATCTACTTCGTTAAAAGCTCTTTAAGCTACTAGTAGCTCATGCGAACTTTCGCCTTGTATCTTATAGCTTCTCTTCTCATTGAGTATGAAGTTATTTATGGTCTGTAACTTAGATTAAGGATTTAAATGCGACTTAGTTTTAGACTAAAACACTATTTTTTTAGTGCTTTTCGTGAATTTTTTGTTCATCATCATGGTTCACTTGAGTTTCGTGCTAAAATATTTGCACTTATTATAGCTTCAAATAATGATTCTACTGTAGAGAGTTATGTAGCCGTAAAAAGTATTGGTTTACAAATATATAAAAATGATGAAGATAGGGTAAATTTACTTATGCTCTCTACAAAAGAGTTAGTAAAAAAGTTAAAGATAATAATGGCTTAGATATCGATACTTTAGTTTCAAGTATTCAAAAAGAGTTAAAAATCATACCAAGATATGCTAAAAAAATAGATGTAGAATCTTTAAAGCCAATCATCGCTTTAACTCATGATAAAGATACTCTGCATTATCAACATAATATTATTGAATTTTTATCCAAAATCAAAGAAGAAACTCTTCAAAATAAAAAAACACAGATTGAAAAAGATGAAGAGAATTTAGACTGTAGGTATTAAAGTGAAAACTTCTCTTTATCAAAAAAACTATCAACTGATATATTTTTAAATGCTGCATTTAGATTAGTGAAAAGTTGAGGGAATTCTTCTTCCATTTTAGCTAACATTTTTTTCATATTAGCACGAGCATGTGGCATCTTTACATCAAAGCGCATAGCAGGACAAGCTTCATCACCAATAGCATTTAGATTATTATCATCTACAAAAGCTTTAAGTTGGCGCTCACGCATCCCGATAAGAGGACGAATAACTATCAAACCATTTTCAGCCTTATATTTTGGAGCAAGACTTCGCATCTGCCCATTATAAATAAAATTCATAAAAAAACTCTCACACGCATCATCCAAGTGATGACCTATAGCTACTTTATTACAGCCTTTATCTTGCGCTGCAGTATATAAATATCCTCTACGCATTCTAGAAAAGAAGCTACAAAATGAAGAGTTTTTTCTTATTTTTTCTTTTGCTAATTCATAAACTTTTGTATCGATTACAATATGCTCAATATCATATTTTTTACAATGTGTACTCAAGTCATCATAATTTTCACCCATGCCATAACTAATAGTCACTGCAATAAAATCAAACTTAAAGGGAGCACGGCGTTGCTGTTCTCTCATAGCATGAATCATAGTAAGTGAATCTTTACCTCCGCTAAGTCCGACTAATATTTTATCGCCCTCTTCTATCAACTCAAACTCAGCATTTGTTTTGCCAAGTTTTGACATTATTTTTTTAGATAATTTAATCGACAAGCTTGTCAACCATTTTCATAATAAACTCTGCTGATATGATAGCACTTGATTCCATAAACTCATCAAAAGAAAAACTTGCATCTGTATCTGCTGTATCGCTTATTGCACGCAAGATAAAAAATGGAACATTTAGAGCATCACAAACAACAGCAACACTCGCACCTTCCATCTCCAACGCATCTGCGTTAAAGTGCTTAACTATATTATCTTTTACTACAGAATCATGTACGAACTGATCTCCAGTAGCTATGACACCTTCTTTAACTGTTTTACCAAGCTCTGAAGCTACTTCTTTTGACAACTCTAGTAGACCTCTATCTGCTTCAACAAATACACAACCACCTGGTACAAATCCCATAGGATGCCCAAAAGCTGTAATATCTAAATCATGTTGTGAAAGTTTAGATGCTACTATCAAATCGCCAATCTTAAGAGCTGAGTTAATTGCACCAGCTACACCAGAAAAAAGTAACTTATCACAATTAAAATGCTGTATCATTGTAGATGCTGTTAAAGTTGAAAATACTTTACCAATTTTTGAATAAGCAACAACAACTTCTACGCCATTATAAGTTGCTTCATAATATTCATTATCTGCATATTTTGTAGTTTTATATGAACCAAGTTTTTCAAGTATTGGTGCTATCTCTTCAGGCATTGCACCCATAATCGCTATCTTCATTTTTTTTCCTTATATTTCAAATGTTTTTATAATTGTTTCATAGTGAGGTAGCTTATGTAATACTTTTGCATTTTTATCTACAATACAACTTCCGCCCCAAAAACCAAGTCCATCTTCAAAACCTACACGATTAACAAAGATCACCTTTGCATCACAATGAAGAGAAGCTGATTTTAGCAAAGCTAACCATTGCTCTTGTATTTCTAAACCATCATCATCAAATCCACGAGCAGGAGAAGCTACAATTGCGATGATATAATCAGGATTTTCGTTAAAAAGTTGTTGATGAACTCCAGCGTGCCATAAATCTTCACAAACTAACATAGATATTTTTCCATGCGCGCTATCAAAACCTTCAAATAAGTTACCAGGACTAAAATAACGAGCTTCTTCAAACATTCCATAGTTTGGCAGATGCACTTTGTTATGCTGAGAAATAAGTTCCCCTTTACAAAAGTATAAAGCGGCATTTCTAAACACTTTATTATCTCTTATTGCTCCACCTATAATTATGTCAATCTCTACACTTAACTTTTTAAGTTCATATAATTCATCAATTTCATAAGCATCTTCAAAAAGTTTATCTTGTAACGAGTATCCATTAAGTGCTAATTCTGGAAATACAATTAAATCACTTTCACTTTTAAACTCGCTTATTATAGAAATAATTTCCAAAAGATTTGAACGGTTAAGCTTTGGAGAAGTCTGAGCTAATGTTACCTTCATTTAACTGCAAACTTCCTCTGTAACTTTTGCTAAAGATGCCATATCTGATATATTTACTGTTTTTAACTCTTTTGCTATTCTACGATTTAAGCCTTTTAAAGTTATACCATTTCCAAATTCTATTGCCATATCAACATCATTACAAATTGCTAAAATTGACTGTTTATATTTTACAGGTTTAACTAACTGATCTTTTAACAATAAAATAGCCTGTGCTTTAGTATTATATTTATTTGTTGTAACATTAGACACTATTGGAGCTTCAAAGCTATCATTTACCATACTTGACATCAACTCAGCCAATGGCTCTTGAGCAGGTGCTAAAAGTTCACAATGAGAAGCTACTGACATATCTAAAAGTATCGCTCTTTTTGCTCCAGCATCTTTAAATATTTGCTCTAAAGATATTAAATCAGACTTCATACCAGCAACAACGAGTTGTCCATCTTGATTATAGTTAGCAGGCCAAACTTTCTTCCCATTATTTTGAGCATCTGAACATACTTTTTCAACAGACTCATCATCAAGTCCCACTAATACCATCATTCCAGCTTCTATTGTTTCACAAGCCGATTGCATAAACTTACCACGATTATGAACTAACTCAATAGCATCTACATAATCAATAGCTCCAGATGCACAAAGAGCAGAAAATTCACCTAGAGAATGACCTAAAAATAGTTCAGCTTTAATATCTGGACACGATTCTTTAAAAAGTTTATATGCTACCATTTGAACAAGTAAAATTGCAGGTTGAGTATATGCTGTTTGACCTAATTTATCATTTTCTTCAAAAATCAATTCTTTAAAATCAACACCAATTCTTTCACCTGCTTTTGCAAACATTTCACGAGCAGTCTGTGAATTTTCATAAAAATCTTTACCCATTCCTACTGCTTGAGAACCTTGTCCTGCGAATATCATTGCTATTTTTTTCATATTTTATCTCCTGTTTATAAATATTTTTTATTATCTGCTATTTTTTTTCTTAATGTATTTCTATTTAAACCCAATTTATCTGATAGTTGAAGTTGTGATTTAAACTTTGCTAAACCAGCTTTAATAAGTGGTGCTTCATAAAGATACAAAAAGTTTCTATAATCACTTTGTGAACCTAATTTATTTATAAGAAAGTTTTCTATTATCTCCATTAGCTCAACATCTTTAATATCACCAAGTAAAGAATGAATCATCACTTGTCTTTTTAACGATTTAGAATTTTGAGATAAATCTGGAGTAAAATTTTTACTATTAAATTTCATACTACTTGAGAAAAGTAAAGAAGCTTCATGGGCAAATTTTTTTACTAACTCATCTACATCTTCACTTCTTTGAGTAAGTGGAGGTATATCAAATTTAACACTAAAAATATCATCAAGATATTCATTTACAAAAGAATTTTTTATCGTTGCTATAACTCTTATTTTATTGGTATTTATTACACTTATAATATTTTTAATATTTGGTGAGTTTTCTAAGTTAAGAATTATAATTTCATTAACACTTTGTAAAGTTGTAAGTATTTCATTATACTCAGATGCTTCAATAACTGGAGCATCTGGAAGAATATACTGTGCTAGAGTTTTTTTCCCAACACCTATTTCTCCAACTATAAGAGCATTTACACTAAGTGTTTTTAAAAGTGTTGCTGTTTTAAATGCTTGCGCAGAAGAGTCACAAGCAGTTATAAAATTAGTTGCATCCACAACCAGTGCCACCACCAGTACCACAACATTCGTCATCTTGCTTATTCTCTTGTGGAACGCCAGTCATAGCTTCTTCGGCAGATGCTTCTCTTACATTATTTACAGTAACTGCAAACATCAATGATTTTCCTGCTAAAGGATGGTTAAAATCAATAATAATATTTTCTTCGCCAATTTCTTTTACGATAACTTGAACCGTACCACCATCTTCACCTTGTCCATAAAGAGTCATACCAACTTCTAAGTCAATTCCAGAAAACTGATCTTTTGGAACTTCTTGTTTAGCTTCTGGTTTTAACTCACCATAAGCATCTTCAGGTTTAACTAAAATATCAGCTTTTTCACCTATATTCATGTCAACTATTCCATTTTCTAAACCTGGAATTATTTGACCTTTTCCAAACATAAACACTAATGGTGCTCCACCTACATTACTATCTACCACTGTTTCACCATCACGAACTTCATATTCTATTGATACTATTTGATTTGCTTCAATTGCCATTTTTATAAGCCTTATATTATTTTTAGAAATTTTATCATAAAGATGCATAATATTACTGAAATATTATGCAACTACTTCATCTTATTAAGTTTATTTTTTGCTGTTGAAGCCTGAGAAGAATCTGGATATTTAGAAATGATACCTTTATAAAAAGATATTGCATTTTTATTATCACCTGTTTTTTGCATCGCTACTGCTGTATGTAACATAAGTAAAGGCATATAAGAAGCTTTAGAGTATGAAGAAGCACTCTTTTTAAAGTATGCAATAGCATCACTATAATTTTTTCTATAGTACTTCATCTCACCGACCATATAATGTGCACGGGCTGGTTTATAATTTTTTTCAATTAAATGAAGATAATACTCCATACTTTTAGTATAGTACTTTTTATCATAAAGTTTTCTTGCTTCTTTTGCTATTTTAGCATTGGACATGCCATCAAATTTAGACTTTGTAGAAGTTGATTTTGTTTTTAGTTCTTTTACCACTAACTCTCTAAATTTATTAAAATCATTTACCAATATATTAAATTTATCTTTAGATACATAGTTTTTGTTTATATCTTTTAATAGGAGAGAGAGCTCATCACTTAGTTCTTGAAGTTTTTGTATATCTTGAGAATTTTTTTGAGATACGACACTCAATCGTTTTTCATACTCATTTACATTTAGTAATTCATCACTATTTTTTTTATCTAGACTCTTTAAATTAAATTTATTTTCCTGAGATTTTTTACTCAAACCTTCAATAATAGTTTGCAATCCATCTATTCTTTCTCTAAGAGAATCAACTCTATTGGCTTGATTATTACTTTTTACAACAACTTTTTTTAGATTTTTTTTATTTTGAAGAATTACTTTTTCACTTGAAGTTAAGCCATAAGGTTTAGAATTATCTAAATCACCTGCACCAAAAGCAGATGGTTCAGCATTAAGAATACTGCATGCAGAAATAGTTGCCAAAAAGGCAACTAAAAAAGATTTATTCATAAATTATGGAAGAAGTTTGAAGTCAACGCGACGATTTTTTGCCCAACAATCTTTTGTTTTATCATTACAAGCAGGATTACTTTCACCATAACTAACCATTGTGATACGACCTGCGTCTACACCCTCAGCAACTAATGCTTTTTTAACGGCAGAAGCTCTTTTAAGTCCTAGTGCAAAGTTGTACTCATCACTACCCCACTCATCACAATTACCTTCTAACTTAACTGTAAAAGCACCAGCAGTACCATTTGCTAAAGTAGCACTATTTGTTACTTTATCTTGCATATCAGCACGAACATTGAATTTATCATAATCAAAATATACTGATAACAATTCTTTTTCTAAATTTGCCATCATCATCTCATTAGAATCTGAGTTTGACATACTATTTTCACCAACTGCTACATCTGTTACAGAAACAGTTTCAGTCTTTACAGAATCAACTTCTTGAGCCTTAACAACTTTTTCTGCTTTTTCATCAACCGCTGGTGTTTTGTCTGAACAACCACTAAAAACTAACATCGCAATAGCAATACTCGATATAACTAAACTTTTCATATTTACTTACCTTCTTTTTAAGTTATATAGATTGTACCAAAATAATAGTAATAAATCAGCATAAAGCAAATTTAAATTATAAATTTAACTCTTTTACCAATCCATCGCTTGCAGTTTTCCATATTTTAATGGAAAAAGATAGTTTTTATTATGATTTAATCTTATAATCCCAATAGAACTTTGATTCTTATAATTTTTTATGAAAAGAATAGCATCTCCATCTTTTGAAAATCTTGGAAATTCATTTACCCCCGTTGCAGTCAATCTTCTAATAAAATCTGTTTTTGTTGAAATGAGGTGTAAATTAAATGTATTTTTTGAAAAAGCATTTGAACTTTCTCTTGATTTATAAACTATATATTCACCGTATGTACTACAAGCCGCATTACTTTTCCCATAATATACCATTTGCTCAACGCTACTATTTCCTATAACTTTAGAAAATACATTTGGATAACCTAACCTTCCAGAAATAAAAACAATTTTTTTATCATTTACAAATTGAGCATTTACATCTATTCCGCCATATCTTGTTATTCTTTTTGTCTTAAAACTTTGAGTGTCGTATAGATAAATATCAGGTTGTCCTTTTGGAGCCATTGTAAGAAGTAATTTTTTTGAATCATTACTTACATCTGAACATATCATCATTCCATCAGATGAAATGATTGCTTTACTTTTTCCTGTTTTTATATCTACATATTTTAGAGTAGGTTTTTTCATATCAAGAGCTGTATAGTAAAATGCAGTTTGTTCCTTGTTTGCCCATTTTGGGAAAATACTAAAACCACCTTTAACCATTGTATGCTGATAAGCAAGTGTATAATCAGCGATTACTATCTCAGTTTTTTTAGGACCAATAACTCTAGAAAAAATAACTCGTCTTTTCATCCATTCAACAGAAGAAGCTTCCATATATTTATTTATATCATAAGCGATAGTATGAGCAATAAAGACATATACATTTTTTCTATTAATTCTATATTTTTTTTGTAAAACTACTTCATTATTTTTAAGAAGCTTTAACTCTACATTTAAGGCACCATCATCATCTTCAGACATTTTATATCTTAAAACAAAATCCATATTCTTATTTTCAACTACTACATCAGTATTATTGTAATGTGTTTGACGATGATACCTATCTACATTAAATAGCGATATAACATTTAAATCTGCTACAAGTGTCTTAAAAAATCGCAATCTAAAGGTATCATCATAGCTAATAGAAGAGTCTTCCACCGCAATCGTTGGAAGTGATTCTACTTTTTTTATAACATCTATTGTTGCATCATTTGCAAAGGACAAAGAAACGATAAATATCCAAGATAATAATATTTTCAAAATTTTTCCTTATTTTCAGGTATTAAATTAATAGTTGCTCTAAAAGATTGATTTTGTATATTAGTAGGAAAAAGTACTACGCGCAATCTTTCTTTTATTTTATCACACTCATCATTTAGGCTACTATTCTCAGAATAAACCAATATTCTAAAATCTATCAATTTACCAAGTGAAGTTAATTCTATTACAGCTTTTACACTGTGTCCTTGTGAATTAGGAGGAGGAATAAAGTTTTGGTAAACTAAGGCTTGAATTTTAGCTAAATATTCGTTAACTTCATCCGCCGTAGATGATTTTTTCAACTCATTGTCTTTAGTGATTTCTATACTCTTTTGGATATTTTTTTCATTAGTAACTTTTATCTTTTTAGATTTTTTACTTATATCAGTTAATCTTTTATTATCCACTTTTTTTTCTACTTTTTTCTTTTTATTTATTTTTTTGGTCCATACATCATTAAAAAGGTCATCAATATTTACATCTTTTGGTTCACTAAGACTTTGTGCCGCTTTGGTTTGAATATCTGGGAGTTCTAACGAGATAGTAATGAAAGTATCTTTTTTTAAAGCAAATATATTTACTTTAGATGTTGATACCATCATAAAAAAAACTATAAAAGAAAAAAAAGAAAATAACGATATAGAGATAAGACCACTAATATAAAAATATGAGTTATTATTAGCCATTTGTAGCTAGAGAAACCTCAGAAAAACCTGCTTGTTTAACCGCAGCTAAGACTGACATCACAACACCATATTCCAACGATTTATCTGCACTTATAAGCACAGTTGCTTTTAAATCTAACTTTTTAGAATAAAGAAAAAAATTATCCATAAATTCATGAAGTGAATAATTGTCTTTATTTATTTTAACATTTAACTCTTTATCTATTGAAATATGAACAGGTGAGATTTTTGATAGTTGTTTGCTCATTGAACCTTGTGGCAGTTTAATATTTTCTTCATATATAATATTTGGAGCAATAACCATTAATATTGCAAGTAAAACTAACATTACATCAACAAGCGGTGTAATGTTTAATTCTGGTTTATCTTCCCAATCATAAATCATAAGTTACGCCTTACGAGCTAATATCGCATCACTTTGCATCTGAAGAGCACCAATAAGTTCAAAAGATTTTCTTTTTAGCATCTGATGATATGTATATGCAAAAATTGCAACAAAAATACCTGCAGCAGTTGCTACAAGAGCATCTGAAACTCCACTAGAGATAATAGACATACTTCCACTACTTTGACCAATATGAGTAAATGTATCTAAGATCGATACAACAGTTCCAAAAAGTCCTATAAAAGGTGTAGTAGACGCAAATATAGAAAGGATAGATAAACCTTTTGTCGCTTCTTTAGTAGCAGCTAACATAGCTAAATCTAAAATTTCTCTTCCTATATTTGTGTTAGTTTTTATAAAATTATTTAAAAAAGAGTCGGCACTAACAGTTGAAGTCCCTAAAAGAAGTGACTCTAAAGAGGCATTTTCTTTTTCAAGCCAACTGTTAATAGAAAAATAACGGTAGAAAAAAACCCAGTTTAAGACTATAAAATATACTGACAAAAGAACCAATACACCCAAAGTAACTGGGTGACTTTTTAAATAAAAGTCAAGAAGACTGTTAATCATATACTATAACAGTCTTTGAGCAGCAGTTTCTATTTTAGCGGAAACAGAAGCTATAGCTGGGTTTGCATCAGCGATGTCGCTGATAAGTTTTTTAGCATCTTCGAGTGCAGTAGCGATGCTACTTTCATTGTCACCACGAATAGCAACAGCACCTTCAACTAAAACAATTATTTTTGCTTCATCAACTTGAACAACACCCCAATTAATTAAAATTGATTCAACTGATTTGTCTTCTTTTTCGATGTCAATCACACCAGCTTCCAACAAAGTTGATAGTGAAGCATGATGTGGTAGTACACCGAACTCTCCTTCTTCGCCAGGAAGAGTTACACTAACAGCTTCACCATTAAAGATTTCGCCATTAGGAGTTAGGATTTCAAGTTTTAACTTATCCATTACAGTCCTTTAATATATTATGAGTTATTTTTGCTTTGCAGCTCTTTCTTTAGCCTCATCGATATTACCAACCATGTAAAATGCATTTTCTGGCATATCATCACAATCTCCATCAAGAATTGCTTTGAAACCTTTAATACTATCTTCAAGAGAAACATATTTACCAGGAGAACCTGTGAATACTTCAGCAACAAAGAATGGTTGTGATAAGAATTTTTCAATTTTACGAGCGCGTTCAACAACATTTTTATCGTCTTCAGAAAGCTCATCCATACCAAGAATTGCAATAATATCTTGAAGGTCTTTATATTTTTGAAGTGTTTGTTGAACACCACGAGCAACATTATAATGTTCTTCACCAATAATTTGTGGATCAAGTAATCTTGAAGTTGAATCCAATGGATCAACTGCAGGATAAATACCTTTTTCCGCAATTTTACGGTTAAGTACTGTGGTTGCATCTAAGTGAGCAAAAACAGAAGCAGGAGCTGGATCTGTTAAATCATCCGCAGGTACATAAACAGCCTGAACTGAAGTAATTGAACCTTTAGAAGTAGATGTAATTCTATCTTGTAAAGCACCCATTTCACGAGCTAGAGTTGGTTGATAACCAACAGCTGAAGGAATACGACCAAGAAGTGCTGACATCTCTGAACCTGATTGTGCAAAACGGAAGATATTATCGATAAACATCAATACATCAAGACCTTTTTCATCTCTAAAGTACTCAGCCATTGTAATACCAGTTAGTGCAATACGGTTACGAGCTCCTGGAGGCTCACTCATTTGACCAAAACAAAGTGCAACTTTATCAAGAACATTAGAGTCTTTCATCTCATGGTAAAGGTCATTTCCTTCACGAGTTCTTTCACCAACACCAGCAAAGATAGAAAGACCATCATGACCCATTGCAACATTATGAATAAGTTCCATAATAATTACTGTTTTACCAACACCCGCACCACCAAATAGTCCAACTTTACCACCCTTAGAATAAGGAGCAAGTAAATCAACAACTTTGATACCTGTTTCAAACATCTCTGTAGTAGTTGACTGCTCAACTAGTGGTGGAGGTGCACGATGGATTGACCATTGTGGTGCATCTGTAATTGCTTCACCACCATCAATAGTTTCTCCGATTACATTAAAGATTCGTCCTAGAACTTTCTCACCAACAGGTACTTTTATAGGTGAACCTGTAGCAGTAGCTTCCATTCCACGAACTAAACCTTCACTCATATCCATTGCAATCGTTCTAACACGACCGTCACCTAAGTGAGCTGCAACTTCTAAAACTAAACGAGTTTCAGTACCTTCTAAATTAATCTTAACTTCAATTGCTTCGTTAATCGTCGGAAGATAACCTTCAAAATCAACATCAACAACCGGTCCAATTACCTGGCTTATTTTACCAATCATATTTTTCTCCATTATTTCATAGACTCCACACCACTTATTATCTCAATAAGTTCTGTAGTAATAGCTGCTTGTCTTGCTTTATTAAACTTAATATTTAACTCTTTAACCATGTCTCGTGCATTATTTGTCGCTGTATCCATTGCTTGCATACGAGAAGCATGTTCAGCAGCAACTGAATCAATAAGTGCATAATATATAGCGTATTCAACATATCTGTTTACTAAAGAATCTAACATATGTTCTTCATCTTGCGCTTCTATTTCAAGCACTGATTTTTTTGCTTGAGCACAATCAAATTGCTCAGTATCTACCGGTAGAATATTACTAACATGTAATTCTTGTGAAATCATATTTTTATATCCATTGTAGATTATATGAAGACCATCGATTTTTCCATCTTTATAGTCTTCAATAGAAATTTTAATAAATTCATCAGCTCTAGCTTTGTCAGGTTTTGAACTCAAATCTATAACTGAGTCAAAAAGTTCAACTTCATTATATTTAAAAAATTCAACACCTTTTTTACCGATTCCGCGTAAGCGTACTTTTACATTTTTGCTTTTGTAATCTTTTATTAGTTTTTTAACAGCTTTAATAGTTTGAATATTAAAACCACCACATAAACCTTTATCAGCAGTAACAAAAATAATGTCAACCATTTTTGGGTTTTCAATCTCTATAAAACAGCGATTGTCAATCCCACCAACTTTATTACATTTTATACGCCCAGCTATTTCGGCAATAACCTGATTCATTTTTCCAGCATAAAGACGAGAGCGTTTAGCAAGCTCTTCTGCACGACGAAGTTTTGCAGTTGATACAAGCTTCATTGCACGAGTAGTCTTTTGAGTATTTGAAACACTCTTTATCTTTCTTTGAATATCTTTCAAGTTTGCCATAAAGTTTTCCTTACGCTACTACAAAAGTAGCTTTGAATTCTTCAAGTGCTTTGATTAACAATGCTCTAGTATCATCATCTAGCTTTAAAGTACTTCTTATATTCTCAAATATTTGAGGATAAGATGCTTCAATAAATGGATACATTTCAGCTTCAAAACGAACAATATTAGAAGGATCAAAATCATCTAAGAAACCTTCATTACCAGCAAAGATAATAGCAACTTGTTTCTCAGCAGAAAGAGGAGAAAAAGGCCCTTGTTTTAAAACTTCAACCATTCTTTGTCCACGCTCTAGTTGCTTACGAGAAGTTTCATCAAGATCAGATGCAAATTGAGCAAATGCTTGAAGTTCACGATACTGAGCAAGGTCAAGTCTTAAAGTACCAGCAACTTGTTTAGTAGCTTTAATCTGAGCTGCACCACCAACACGAGATACTGAAAGACCAACATTAATAGCTGGACGAACACCCGAGTTAAATAGTTCAGTTTCAAGGAAAATTTGACCATCAGTAATTGAGATAACATTAGTTGGAATATATGCCGCAACATCACCAGCTTGAGTTTCAATAATAGGAAGAGCAGTTAAACTACCTGCACCATCTTCATCACAAACTTTTGCAGCTCTTTCAAGTAAACGAGAGTGAATATAAAAAACATCACCAGGATAAGCTTCACGACCTGGAGGACGACGAAGAATAAGAGACATTTCACGATATGCAACTGCATGCTTAGATAAATCATCATAAACGATTAGACCATGTCTAGCATTATCACGGAAATATTCACCCATAGTAACACCAGTATATGGAGCTAAAAATTGAAGTGCAGCAGCTTCAGCAGCTGTTGAAGATACAATAATTGTATATTCCATTGCACCATGTTCTTCTAAGCGACGAATAATTTGGGCAACTGTTGATTCTTTTTGACCTATTGCAACATAAATACAAACAACACCGTTACCTTTTTGATTGATAATAGCATCTATTGCGATTGTTGTTTTACCAGTTTGTCTGTCACCAATGATAAGCTCACGCTGACCACGACCAATTGGAACAAGTGCGTCAATAGCTTTAATACCAGTTGCTAATGGTTCATGAACAGATTTTCTATTCATAATTCCAGGTGCTTTTTCTTCAACGAAACGAGTTTCAGTTGTTTCTATTGGACCTTTACCATCTATTGGCTCACCCAGTGCATTTACAATACGACCTAAAAGTGCATCACCTACAGGGATACGAAGAAGTTTACCAAGTCTTTTAACACTCATACCTTCTTTAAGTTCAAAACCAGGACCTAAGATAACTACACCTACTGCACTTTCTTCAAGGTTCATTACTAAACCTTTAGTTCCTTCTTCAAACTCTACCATCTCTCCAGCCATAACATTGCTAAGTCCATAAACTTGTGCAACGCCATCAGCATAAGAAACAATCTTACCTGTTTCATTAATATCAACACTTAATTCAAAGTTATCGATACGCTCTTTGATTATTGAGCTGATTTCATCAGCTTTAATTTTTGCTACCACTATATTTTCTCCTCTCGTTGAAAGTTAAATTGCTTTTGCAATATGTTCTATGATTTGACTATTAATTCTTGATTTTGAAAAATTAATTTCTATCCCAAGATCTTCTACATTTACCTTGATACCATCAAAATCATCTTTAATAAATTCAAGTGAAATCTTTGAATCAAATTTTTTACTCAAGCCACTACTTAAATCTTTCATAACTTTTGCATCTATATCAGTATCACTATAAACAACACCGCTATAAGTTTTACTTGTATGAGCTGCATCTTTTCTCATTCCTTCCGCTAAAGCTGGAATGATATTAATACGGCTGTTTTCTACAAGTAGTTTAATTAAAGTATTGATACTTTCAGACTTAGCAGGTTTTACTGCCGCTAAAAGAATTTCTAACTTTTGTTCATCACTTACTTCTGCACTATTCATTATTTGAATAAATTTAGTATTTTTAAATGCTTCAGCTAAAGCCTTAAATACAATGGTTATATTTCCCATTGATTTCGTGTCAGTACTTGTTTTTAAAGCTTTTATATATCTTTTTGCAATTAATTCTTCCATACTACGCCACCTTCTTTAAGATAACATTAGCCATTGCTTCTTTATCAAAATCATCATTAGTTTGATTTAAAACTTCTTTTAATACATCTTCAACAACAATTCTAACCATTCTTCTTTGCTCAAATTCCATTAAAGAAATATTTTGCTTACCAATATTTTCTAAATCAAATTCACATTGAACCATTATATTGTCATTAAGAATCTTATTTTCTTTTTTAGAAATAACTATTAATTCTTCTGCAAATTTCTTAGCATCTGAAATTTTAGTTAATGCATCATTTTTAAGTGTTACAGACTCATTTAACTTATCTTGAACTTTTTGCAATTCGTCAGCAATTCCTTGACTTCTTGCAGCAAAAAAACTCTTTGCAGGTTCAGCAACCAAATACCAAACAAGACCAGCAAACAGTAAAAAGTTAACTGTTCTTTGAACTATATCTGTGCCTCCACTTTCTGCCCCACCAGATGCTAATGCATAAGTTGATAATATTGTAATCAATAATAATATTTTACTCACATGACATCCTTTATATTTGACTGAATTTAGCTTTTACAGCTTCTTTGAACAATGGAATTTGTGACATCAAGTCACCCACCAACTGTTCTTTAGACTCAGCAAGTGATTGCTCAAATTCTAAATACTCACTAGCTAATTCAGCACGCTTTGCTTCTAGCTTACTATCTGCCAACTCTTTGGCATCTTCAATAACTTTCTCTCTTAGGGCCGAAGCTTCCAGTTTAGCACTATTAATTATTGATTTGGCTTCTGAATGTAAAGCATTGATTTCATCATCATTGTTTCCTACTTTTTGTAGGTCTTTTTTGATGTCATCATCTCTTTTATTCATAAAACTAAATAATGGATTATAAAGCCAACTGTTCAGAACGGCTATCAGCGAAAGAAACACAACGAATGTAGCTAAAAGTAATATCGGATTTATATCTAACATAGCACCTCCTAAAAGTTGCGTGATTATACAATTAGAAAATTGAAAGAATGGTTAAATTGAAAAAGAATTTTATAATTTAGTCTAATACTTTTATAAACGACTAAGAAAGTCATCAATTTGACTCTCGTTGTCAAATTCAATCGTTATTTTATTTTTGCAAGATTTAGTTTTGTACCCTAGAAAGTCAAATTTCTCTTTTAAATCAGAAAAATCATATGCTGGAATATTAATTTTTTCTATAAAAGGAGATTTTGTTTCTTTCATATTTTTTATAATTGATTCAACTTCTCTTACACTAAGTTTTTGGCCAATAATAGAATTTACTACAAGTTGCTGTTGTTTTTCATCAAGTCCTATTAAAACTTTTGCGTGTCCTGCTGTGATTTTTTTCTCTATTAACGCTTTTTGAGTTTTAAGTGAAAGTTGTAAAAGTCGAATTGTATTTGTGATATGTGTTCTACTTTTATGTATCTTTGTTGCCAACTCTTCTTGAGTTACATCATACATTTTTAAAAGCTCGCTATAAGCCTCTGCAAGTTCTACTGAGTTTAACTCATCTCTTTGAATATTTTCAATTAAAGCGAACTGACGCATTTTTCGTTCATCAGTATTTAACAAAATAGCACGAATTGTCTTTAGTTTTACAAGCTTAGATGCTCGAAGTCTTCTTTCTCCTGCAACCAATACATATCCATCTATATCTTGACTAACTACTATTGGTTGAAGTAAGCCATCATTTTTTATAGACTCACCAAGCTCCAAAAGAGAACTCTCATTAAAATATTTTCTTGGTTGGTATGGATTTGGTCTAATATCTTTAAGAGATAACTCTATTACGCTATCTTTTGATGAACTTTCATTGTCATAAGCTTCATCCATCTCCCCCAAAAGTGCATCTAGTCCACGACCAAGTTTCATTGTTTTCATACAAGCCTCACGATATTATTGTTTGTGCTAAGTTTTGATAAGCGATAGAGCCCATTGATTTAACATCATATAATATAGCCGGTTTTCCAAAAGATGGAGCTTCTGCTAGTTTTACATTTCTTGGAACTACTATATATTTATTTTTTGAATCTTTAAATAGTTTACCTTTAAAGTGTTGAGAAAGGTCAGCAAAAACTTGTTTTGATAAATTGTTTTGAGAACTAAACATAGTTGGTAAAAAACCTTTTATGCTTAATTTTGGGTTTATAGACTTTCTAACTAACTTTACAGTGTTTAAGAGTTGTGCAAGACCTTCAAGCGCAAAAAATTCACATTGGATAGGTATGATAACAGAATTTGAAGCTGAAAGTGCATTTATTGTCATTGGACCAAGTGCTGGAGGAGAATCTATAATAATATAATCATAATCTTTTTTTATATTTGCTATTGCTTTTTTTAAAACTAATTCTCTTCCATCTTTATTATCATTATCATAGTATTCTTTCTCAATTCCTACTAAACCTATATTTGAAGGTGCAAGATGCAAGGTAGGTAAATCTGACTTTAAAATTATATCTTTTAATTTTTTAGTCCCTATAAGAACATGATAAATATTAAATTCATAATCATTTCTATGAAAACCTAAAGATGTTGTCGCATTCGCTTGTGGATCAGCATCTATAAGAAGCACTTTTTTTTCTGCAACAGCAAGTGAAGCCGCTAGATTTACAGCAGTTGTTGTTTTACCAACACCACCTTTTTGATTTGCTATTACTATTACTTCACTCATCTTGTACTATATATCCTTTGCCCATTATGCATTATTGAACCATCCGTTAAAAGTTTTACATCTTCTAAAGATATTCTTAAACTTTTAGTATGCGTATAAAAGTTTTTATTCTTAACAAATTCTAACTTATATTTACTAAAAACTTCCTTCCATGAAAAAGTTTTTTCTATATTTTTAAAGTAATTCTTTAGTAATCGTTCTCTATCAATTTTTATGTCTAACCTAGAAAATCCTTTTGGAGAATTAAGAAGGTTTAGCCCTACCCCACATAACAGCACATTATCTACTATATTTGTAATCATTCCACCTATTTTTTTATCTTTTATATAAAAATCATTAGGCCATTTCAACCAAACTTCTGAATTTAAATAATTAAGTGTATTTTTAAGATATATGCGAAATATATAGACGCTGACTCAAGTTTTAAATCTTTAGGTAAATCTTTTAACTCAATCCCAAAAGATAAGAATAGATTTCCTTCTAAAGAATCCCAATAATTATCTCTGCTTCCTACACCTTGTGTCTGATTATTTGATACAACGGCATATGGAAAACTTACCTTTTTATTTTTTATTAAATTTTTTAGATGTTTTTGAGTAGAGTCAATGGTATCAAGATAAAGTATCTGCAAGATTTAATCTTTTTCCATTAATATATGAAAGTATATCCATCTCTTTTTTAGATGCTGGTTGAACTTTAAAAATACGAATACTTCCCTTTTCGCATCCAACTACAATAGATTTTTTATCAATTAGTAAAATTTTACCTTTTTCATTTACAGAATGAACTTCTAATAGTTCTATATGTTTTAATTTTAAAGCACTTGATAAATAAATTGCTGGCCAAGGAGTAAAGGCTCTATATTTATTATATAAATCACTAGCATTATCAAAACTTATTTCCCCGTCTTTTTTAGTTATTTTTTTACAATGTGTAGCTTTAAGCTCATTTTGTTGTTTTGGAGTATATGATTTATAGTTTTTAAGTACTTCTAGTATTAAGTCAGCTGCACAAATAGTCAGTCTATCAAACAGACTCTCTACCATCTCATCATCATCTATGTCAATTTTTTTTATTTTTAAAATATCACCAGTATCTAAACCGATATCCATAAGCATAGCTGTTACACCTGTTTGCTTATCAGCACTAAGAATACTCTGTTGGATTGGACTTGCACCTCTATATTTTGGCAATATTGAAGCATGAAGATTTATACAAGGGGCATGATCTAATATTTCTTTTGGAAGTATTTGTCCATATGCTGCAACAACAATATAATCACACTCAATATTTAGAAGTTCTTTTACTACTTCCTCATCTCTAAGTCTAATTGGTTGATATACTTTTATCTCATTTTCTTGTGCTAATATTTTGACAACAGGAGCAGTTAGTGTTTTTTTACGACCTACTGGCTTATCAGGTTGAGTATAAACTCCAACTACATTCATTTCATCTGTTTGAATTATTTTTTGCAAAATTTCTTTTGCATAATTTGGAGTACCCATAAAAATAATATTCATGATTTAGTCTTTGTAAAAAGTGTTCCACCTATATGGTTTTTATCAAGTAAATAACTCTTTATATCACTTAAATCAAATCCTGTTGCTAAAAAAGTATCTATATCATTTTGTAAAAGATACGAAGCTGCTTTTAGTTTTGTAACTATTCCACCTGTTGCAAAAGTACCGTGAGGAGTTACATTTTTATCTAAATCTTTTTTATCAATATAATTTACAACTTTAAGTATTTTAGCATCTGAATTTTTTCTCGGGTCTTTATCATAATAAGCATCTATGTCAGATAGTATAATTAAGATATCAGCTTCTATATGTTTAGTTATGTACGCTGATAGTTGATCATTATCTCCAACTTCTAACTCATCAGTCGTAGTTGCATCATTTTCATTTATAATAGGAAGAACACTATTTTTTAAAAGTGTATCAACTGTATTTTTGATTTTACTTATCTCTTGAGCTTTACTAAGATTTGCAGCTGTTAGTAAAACTTGAGAAATAATAATACTATGTTGAGAAAATTTCTCGGCATATGTATGCATTAATATTGGTTGCCCAATAGATGCTAGGGCTTGTTTATTTGTCAAAATACTTCTATCTAGTTGTATTTTTGTATATCCAGCAGCCACAGCACCAGAAGATACTAAAACAACTTCATTATTTTTTCTTAACTTGGCTAAAAAATCAACTAACGCTTGCATTCTTTCTAAAGCGATAGAGTCATTTTCAGCTAAAACTGCACTTCCAACCTTAACAACAATTCGCATTATTATTTTCTATTTGTTTGTACTAAGTTAAATAAAGCATATTTAATTGCTTCAATATTTTTAGAAGTTGCTGAAGATATTGGTGCAACAAGATATGGAAGTTTTTTATCATAACCAAGAGTTTCATCTGCTGAGTCTTGAACAAAATATGGCATCGATGAGTCAAAGTTAAACTCGCAAGAACTATTCGCTTTTAAACCTAGAAGGTCTAAAAAACCACTTACTAGTGAATTTATCTCATCAGGAGGAACGATATCTACTCTTGTTAAAGCTATCGCATAGTTACTATCTCCTAGTTTTTCGCTAAATGAAGATATTTCATCTTTTAAAACTTCTATCTGTTCTTTTAAGTCACGATATGAAGCTAAATCAACCATATACAAAAGAGTCTTAGTTCTCTCAATATGTCGTAAAAATTGGATACCTAAACCTTTACCTTCATGTGCTCCACCAATAATACCTGGAATATCAGCCATTACAAATGACTCAAAATCTCCAATATTTACTTGACCAAGTTTTGGGGTAAGTGTTGTAAACTCATAGTTTGCAATTTCAGGTCTTGCATTTGATACTGTTGAGATAAGAGTAGATTTTCCAACATTTGGAAAACCAACAAGTCCAACATCAGCTATAAGTTTCAGGTCTAACTTAATAGCTCTAGTTTCACCTTTTTCACCAGGTTGAGCATAAGTTGGTCTTTGATTTGTTGGTGATTTAAAGTGAGTATTTCCAAGCCCACCTTTTCCACCCTGTAAAAACTTCTCTTCTTGACCATCTTTAAGCATATCAAAAAGAACTTCACCACTATCAGTATCTATAATTTGTGTTCCAGGAGGGACAATGATTACTTTCTTCTCACCAGACTTTCCTGACATGCGAGAAGCTTCACCTTGTGCTCCACCATTTGCTTTTAAATGCATTCTTCTTTGAAAGTGAGAAAGAGTATGTGTGTTATTATCGCACTTAAACCAAATGTCACCACCTTTTCCACCATCTCCACCATTTGGACCACCATTTAGTACAAATTTTTCTCTACGAAATGCAACACACCCTTGTCCACCTTTACCAGATGAAACTGTTAATTCGACACTATCTGTGAACATTGTCATTCCTTTATATTTTAAAAATTTTTACTAAATTGTGAAAGAGTTTAAAAACTCTGTGAGGAAGAAATATTTGGGCAATGCCCAAATATTGAATAATTATGTAGCAGGTACTACTGAAACTTGTTTGCGTTTTTTATCTTTTCTCTCAAAAGTAACAACGCCTTCAATTAGTGCAAATAAAGTGTGGTCTTTACCCATACCAACATTTCTACCTGGATGAACTTTAGTTCCTCTTTGACGAATGATAATGTTACCAGGGATAACTACTTCACCACCAAACTTCTTAACACCAAGTCTTCTACCAGCTGAGTCACGATTATTCTGTGTACTACCTTGACCTTTCTTATGTGCCATACTATGCTCCTTATTTTAGCTTATGCAGCTATTTTCGTGATGCGAACACGAGTGAAATCTCTTCTGAAACCTCTTTTAACTTTAGAGTCTTTACGACGGCGTTTTTTGAAAATAATAATTTTTCTTTCACGACCTTCATTAATCACTTCTGCAGTAACTACGGCACCATCTACAAATGGAGCTCCGAATTTAAGTTCACCAGCATTAATTGCTAGAACTTCTGTAATTTCGATAGTATCTTTTGGCTCTAATGACATTTTGTCTAATAAAAGAATGTCACCCTCTTGAACTTTATATTGTTTACCACCGTTTTTGATAATTGCGTACATATACAATTCCTTGAATCTTTATAAAAGTTCGCAATTCTACCCAAACAAGCTTTAAGTTTTGTTTAATTAAGTTCTAATTGCATTAAATACATATCTTCACCATCGATAATTTTTATGTCCACACCCTTACAAATAGGGCAACAGTAGTCTAATTTTCCTATTGTTGATTCTTTTTGACAATTATTACATTTTATAACTATATCTTGCATATTAATGATAAACTCTGCTTCTTCACAAATTGTCTTTTCTTTAAATGTATCAAATGCTGTTTGAAGTAAACTTGGTTCTACTCCACTCATAATACCTATTTTAACTACTACTTTTAATACTTTTGTAGAATTATTCTCTCTTGCATTATCTTCACATGAATCCAAAAGTGATTGAACTATACTATACTCGTGCATATGTTATTTCCTTAATTTTATTTCATAAAATAAAGGGAACCCTTTATCTATGATAACGGCATCGGAAGTATACCCTCAAGGGGCACCTAGATTCCGTTACCTACGCTAACGCTAAGTTTTTTTCAGCAGAAAGCCCATCGTACTAGTACGATTTAAATCTATCTGGTGTTTTAATTGGACATGTTTTATGCACAAACTCATGTCTTAGGATATGAAAAGAGCTATCTTTATCCCAAAACTCAGGATGCATTATTTTTAATTCTTCTTCTTTGCATCTATCTATAAAATTTTCATTTTCTTCTAAATAATCTTGTTTGTCATATATATAATCTTCATATTTCTCTTCATCTTCTACTAAAGCACTACAAAAAACTCTTAAACTATCAAAATAATTCTCTTGTGAAAAAACCTCATCAATCATATTTATCTCTTTTGCTTCATCTGCACTTATTGGCAAGCATCTACTTAGAAGTTCTTTTGCTTTAACTTCTCCTACTCTTTTTGGTAAAGAAAACGAATGATACTCACTTCCACTTAAGCCCAAAGTTTTATAGTGAGGGTTTAAAACAGTTTTCTCAGATGCCACTACATAGTCACAAGCCAGAGCTAAAAAAACACCACCTGCCCCTGCATTTTTATGAAGAGATGCTACTGTTATAACTTCATCCCCAAAGATTATAGATTTAACTAAATCATTCATAGCATTTATATTACTCCAGCCATCTTCACCCTGTTTTTGAGAATCTTGCAAAATATTTAGATGGATGCCATTACTAAAAAACTCTTCAGCACCTATAAGCACTATAACTTTTGAACTCTCTTTTAAATACTCAAATGCATACTTAAGTCTTATACACTGTTCTGAGTGCATCGCACCATTATGAAAGTTAAAACATAAGTATGAAACATCGCCATCTTTGTGAGAACCGATTTCATAAAATGTTTTATAACTCATATCAAAGATGAGAGAAAGTCTATGCTCTTTAACGCCTTTAATCTTCTCTTTTAAAACATAAGTAGCTGGAAGTTTAAAACCACCCTCTTTTATAAGATGACTTATCCAAATAGCTCCATCTATTGTTCCTACACAAATTGCACCATCTCTTTTTGCGATAACTTCTTTTGCTTTACCTTTTAAGCGTTCTTCTTTCCAAACACCAAAAAGATAACAACTAACTCCAAAAAACTCATCTTTCACACCAGGATAACTATCACTAAATCTAATTTTTTTTATAATATCTTCACTTGTATCTTTTTCCCAGTTTATAGCTCTATCAACTTGTTTTAAATATTTATGCATAGGAGTTTTTAACTGTGGGATTGGTATAAAACTTTTGTTTTGTAAATTTACAAGAAGTTCTTTTGTTGCTTTTATACTTGCCTCGGCAACTTCATCTCTATATATAGAAGCCTTTGTAGCATCTCGCATAACAAAATTAACTTCGCTGTATATCTCTCCCGCATCAAATTCTTCATTTGCTTTGAGGATTACTACTCCCCACTCTTTTTTCACTTGTAAAAGAGCATGGTCAAGCGAGTTATGTCCTCTATCTCCTCTAATACCTGGATGAAGTATAAACGAAGGAGTATTTATAAATATTTCTTTTGGAATAAATTTTTTTAAAAATGGACAAAAAATAATATCTGGTTTAAATCTTTGGACTGCATCTATCATTACCTCATCACTAATAGCATATTCTATTGAGATGGTGTGATTCATATCTTTAAGAAAACAAAAAACTCTTTGTGTTAAAGAGTTAAAGGCTGAAACAATTAAGAGTATTTTCATTTAACAGATTCTAGGAAGTAACTCACCACTAGGAGTATCTAAAAATCTTGAAGTTCCCCAAGAACTATTTAAAATAACTTTTTGTTTATGTGTATCGGTAACTTTTGCAATAATAGTTGCTCTAGAGCCATTTTCAAATGTTTTAAGTATCTCAACTGCTCTACTAGCATCTTCTTCTTTTATAGCTAAAACAAAAGTACCTTCATTTGCTAAAGCAGTAGCGTCAAACCCAAGCATCTCACAGATGCCATTAACCTCATTACTAATTGGCAATTTTTCTTCTTCAACTTCGATGCAAATATCTGACTGCTTTGCCCATTCATTTAAAACAGCACTAACACCACCTCTTGTAGCATCTCTAAGAGCAGTTATCTGTATGTTAGCATCTATGAGTGCTTTTACTTGTGGGTATAAAGAAGCACAATCACTCTTTAGTGAACTACTCATCTCAATATCTTCACGAGCAACAAAAATGGTAGCACCATGACATCCGATGTCACGATTTACTAAGATTACATCTTCTTTAGTGATATGGTTTGAGCTAATTCCTTTTTTCATTATCTCACCGATTCCAGTAGTGTTTATAAAAATCTTATCAACACTACCTTTTGGAACAACCTTAGTATCTCCACTTACAACAATAGCACCATTTATTTCAAGTTCTTTTTTCATACTGCGAACTATTTTTTCTAAATCTCTTACTGCAAAACCTTCTTCAATTATCACACTACATGTCAGATACTTTGGTTTTGCACCCATCATAGCTAAGTCATTACAAGTTCCACAAACTGCAAGCTTTCCGATATCCGCTCCAGGAAAAAAAAGTGGACTTACCGTAAAACTATCAGTAGAAAAAGCCAACTCTCCATTATGGATAACAGCTGCATCTTCATTTCGTTCAAGTATCTCATTTTTAAATGCTTTATAAAAAACCTTAGTTATAAGTTCATTGTTCTCTTGACCGCCGTTACCTTGTGCTAGTGTAATGTTTTTATTCATATTTTCTTCTTTTAGTCTAGTTTTTCGGATAATCAAACGAAATTAATCTTGCATTTTGTTTACTTATATCTTTCCATTTATTACAGTTAAATTCAATCTCTACTATCCCACATGTTGGAATATTTTCATCTAATCCAACATACTTTTGAGCCATCATATTTAACTCAAAATTATGTCCGCATAAAAATAAAGTTGAGTTTTTATTATCTACTTTTTTTATCATCTTATGAAGAGTACTTAAACTTGCTTCATATATTTTTTTTCTAAACTTAATCTTATTTTTAAATTTTACTTTTTTAGCAATAGCTTTTATAGTTTTTTTTGCTCTTAACGCGTCAGAAGAAAGTATGATGTCAGGCTTTACACCTTTTGTCCTTAATCTATCTCCCATCTTAGAAGCATCTATTTTACCTCTTTTGTTTAAAGGTCTATCAAAATCGACAAAACCAACTTCTTCCCAACTTGACTTTGCATGTCTTATAATATATAGTTTTTTCATTTGTTTTTTACCATTTCAAAATATAATTCTTTTTTTTTTTCAAACTCACTCATTTTGTTCCTTATAATTTTTTATAATCTTTATTAATTTATCTGTATAATCAGTCTTTAGAAAATTTTTACCACCATCATGTCGTAATACATCATGCTTCAAAATACCCAAGTTTATAAATTTTGTTAACACTATTTCTTCAACTTCTGAAAGGTTTGACATATCATAAAAACCATCATCATCTGGACTATCTATTTCCGTTTTTTCAATCGATGATAACACTTTGTAAAACTTTAAATAATCATCACTTGACAAAGAATTTATATTATAAAATAATGATTTTTCATAATAATTTAAATCATTATTATCTTTATATTGTCCAACCAAATGTGCTAAAATATATATCTGAAATTCATCATCTAAATCAATAACTTTATTTATACTTTCTATAAAAAACTTTTTTTCTATTTCATTTAAATTATTAATAAAATCTAAAACAGTTTTAGATTTTTCATTTTCAATATATTTTAAAAATATCTTAATTTTTTTTTCCATAAACGCTGTTTTAAATGTTAAATATGCTTGTCCTATCTTAATTTCATTTTCTAATAATGTAAAAATTCCTTTTGCAATAGGTGTAATAAATTTTTCTATTAACTCATCTCCAGCTTTATCAACAATATCAATGCAATTATCTAGTTTTTTCATTATATCACTTCCCAATATCCACTTCTAGCACTACCGACTCTTTTAATTTTATTTTCTTCTTTTAATTTTTCTAAATCTCTTTTAATAGTCTTCTCATTTACTTCAAATTTTAATGCCAATTCTTTTACTGTTATTTTTGAATTTCCAACTATTAAATTTAATATAGAAACTTCTCTATCTTTAGGGACATTTTCAGGGACATCATTGGGGACATTTTTTATCGCTTTAAAAATCACTTCCAACATAAACTCGATAAAAGGCGTACTTTCTCCCAGTTCACCTGAACCTTCTAAAGCTTTGTAATATCTATCTTGATAGTCTCTCACAATACTTTCAGTGGCAATAGAAGAAAAAATACTTTTGTAGTTATATAAAATTACACTTTGCCAAAGTCTTCCGATGCGACCATTACCATCACCAAAAGGGTGAATAAATTCAAACTCATAGTGAAATACACTACTTTTTATCAGAGGATGATCATCTGAGTTTTTTAGCCACTCAAACAAATCGCTCATCAATTCTGGAACTCTATCATGCGGTGGTGCTACATGACTTACGCCACTTTCACTGCCAACTCCAACATTAACTCTTCTAAAAGTTCCTGCTTTTGTTAAAATGCCATTCATTAGTATTTCGTGTGCTTTAAGTAGGTCATCCAAAGAATCATACTTGTACTCTTCAAATTTCTCATACGCTTTTATAGCTCCATCTACTTCTGCAAGTTCTCGCACAGTACCGAGAACTCTTTTACCATCTAAGATAGCTGTAATTTTTTCTTCACCTAAAAAGTTTCCTTCTATCTCTAAAGTACCAGCAAGTGTTTTTATACGATTTGTTCTTCTCAGATATGGAGTTATTGAAGTCTTTTGAGTGCTCTCTATTTTAGTTAAAGATTCAGTTATCTCACTCACTAGATTTAGCATCTTAGAGGTGATAGTAAAAGGTGGTTGATAACTCATAACTTTATACCTTGCAAATTTCAATGATTTATTATATCAAATTTCCATATTTATAGTAAGCCGAACATGCACCTTCACTACTAACCATACAACTTCCAATAGGAGAAGTTGGTTTACAAGCAGTACCAAATATCGTGCATTCGGGAGGAGATGCCATACCTCTTAGTATATCTCCACAGATGCAAAGCTTATGGTCTTCTATCTCTTCAAGTGGCAACACATCTTTATAAATTACTTCAGCATCATACTCACTAAATTCTGTTTTTAATTTCAATCCGCTCTTAGGTATGTTTCCTAAACCTCGCCATTTAAACAGGTCTGCTTTATCAAAATACTTTTCTATCAGTTTTTGAGCTTTTATATTTCCCTCATGAGTTACAAGTCTTTTATATTCTATTTCAAGCTCGCATCTATCTTCTACGAACTGCTTAACTATCATGCTAATACCTTGCATAACATCAACAGGCTCAAACCCAGTCACAACAACTGGTCTTTTATAATCTCGCGGAAACTCTTCATAGATTTTACTTCCACTTATAACACTTACATGAGATGGTCCTAAAAAGGCATCAATCTTATTATTATAACTATCAACATGAACATCTCTGCTATCGATTAGCTCTTTCATAACCTCAGGAACTGTTACATGATTTATATGAAAGTATATATTTGTTATTTTTTTATTAACTACAGCATTAAGAAGTGCCGCTGTCATTGGAGTAGTAGTTTCAAAACCTATCGCAAAAAATATTACTTTTTTACTTGGGTTATCATTTGCTATTTTTATACAATCTAAGGGAGAGTAAACAAATCTAACATCAGCACCTTTAGCTCTAGCATCTTGAAGACTACCTTTACTTCCTGGTACTTTTATCATATCGCCTAAAGTAACCAAGATAACATCTTCTTGCATACTTAAAACATAAGCATGGTCAATTCTCTCTTTTGGAATAATACAAACAGGGCAACCTGGACCGTGAACAAATTTAATATTTTTAGGTAAGAGTTGAGGAATACCAAACTTCATAATAGTATGAGTATGACCACCACAAACTTCCATAATATTTATAGGTTTTTTTAATTTTTTTGCATCTTCATTTATGATTTTAGCAAAGGCTTTAATGGTATTTCCATCTCTAAAATCATCATAGAGGTTGTTTAATTTTAACTCCATTTAAGCTCCTCTATTTGCACACTCGTCGTCTTCTAGTATTGCCATCTGTCTATCTTCTTCATTCATCGCTTCAATAATTTCTTTATAAAGTTCTAAACTCTCAAGTGCTTCTGTTTCATCAATTTTATTCATTACAAAACCTATATGAAGAAGTACATAATCGCCTATTTTCACATCGCCAACTTCGAGTAAATCTAAACTTGCGGCTCTTTGAACACCCATTGTATCAACTGTTGCAGTATTTGTTTCTTTATCAATTTTAACTACTTTTGAAGGGATTGAAAGACACATTATCTCATCTCCATTTTAAATTTTATCCACTGTGCTACTTTTTTTATACTTTCTTCATCTTTTGTACTAACTTCAAGTATATCAACATTTGGTTTTAACTTTCTTGCATCTGCTTTTTCTTTTTCCATGTCATAATCGAAGTGCGGAAGTAAATCAACCTTGGTAAAAAGCACTAAATCAGCTTTACGAAACATTACAGGATATTTGATAATTTTATCTTCACCTTCAGGAATACTCACTAAAATGATATTTAAATGACTTCCAACATCATAAGATGCTGGACAAACTAAGTTACCAACATTTTCTATAAAACAAACATCCATAGCATCTAAGTCCATATGGTGCAGAGCTTTATGAACCATAAAAGCATCTAAGTGACAAGCTGAACCTGTTTGAATTTGATGAGCCTCTATACCTTTGGCTTTTAATCTATCAGCATCTCTACTTGTTTCTAAATCACCTTCAACAACACCAAATTTAAAATCACATACATCTGCTAGATGCTCTAACAAAGCAGTTTTTCCACTTCCAGGAGAACTCATCAAGTTTATACAAAGTACATTTTTTGAATCAAAATGCTGTCTATTATGCCCTGCTTCATGATCATTTTTATCTAATATTTTTGTAATTATAGATATAGTTTTTGGATCGTTTAACTGTGGGTTATCATGTAGATGCTGATGTGCACCTTGATGTTCTGACGAATTTCCATGAGAGTGTTCGTGTGTGTGAGAATGTCCCACACTATCTGTTATACTACAACCGCAATCTTTACACATAATTTATATTCCTTAATTTCATTTCTATCCGAGTATCATATTGGTTCCGACAACAACTGATACTAAACCTGCTGTTGCAAAAACTCTTTTTAAATTCTTTTTAGAGTTTAACAAATTTTTATTAATATACAATATTACACTACCAAAACCTACAAATATAACCATTACTCCAAGAGCAAAAGCTACAACCATTACTAAATCAACACTTCCTGATTCAAGCATACCAAGAGTTACAAGCATTCCTCTAACTCCACCAACACCCATTAACACACCGATAGTAAATGCTGATGATGTATCACGGTTATCATGTTTATGTTCTTTACCAAACCAAATATGAACATGTTCTTGACCATTATGAATATGTTTTTTCAACTGAATTCTGTCACTATAAACCATAAATAAAAGATAAATTCCCATCATCAATATTACAGATGCCGATATGGTATCTCCATAACCAAGTATTACTTCACTTATATTATAAGTATCTAATATCTTTGCAAAAATAAAAAGTGCTAGTCCATGACCAATAGCAAACATTGTTGTAATAGTCATAGTCTTTTTTTTGCTTTTTCCTATTGAAAAGTCTGCTATTGCAGTTAGGTGATCAGGTCCAAAAGCGTGTAATATTCCATACCAAAAGATGAGTAATAATCCAAAATTTTCCATTAAATTTCCTCTTAAACGAATAAGTATTCATATTTTATATTTTTATAATTAAAAGTAAAGTTAATTATATGCTTTCTTATATAGTTTTAGGACTAAACTATGTTAAAATGTCTTTATGAACTGTATTTACTGCAATAATAAAAAATTATATCACTTAAAATCTGGACAAGTGAAGTGTTCTAGATGCAAAAAGAAGTATTCATTGGAAAAAATAAAAAAAGATTTACTCTTAATAGACGCTTTTTGTGAAGACTTAACAGCCAATGAAACTACAAAAAAAACTAAACTAAATTATATAACTGTAACAAATAGATTTAAGCTTTTTAGAGTGCTAATAGCTAACTTTCTTGAAGATATATATAGAGATAAAAATGTTATAGAATATGATGAATACACTTATTTGCCACAAAGTAAAAAAAGAGTAAAAGAAAATATTTTTGATGCTCATAATTTTATTACTTTTCATTTTGAAAACCAAGTCTTTAATCTACTTATGCCAAGTCTACATGTTTACAAAAAACAGTTTTTAGATGATGCAGCGGAGGAAGCCTACTTTAAAGAGTTTTCAAAATACATGATGTTAAATAAAATCTCAAAAACGCAAAAAAGAGAAAATATCATCACAAAATTTTGGCTTTATTTTGAAGACTCTATACTAAAATACAAAGGCATAGAAAATAAAAACTTTTTTCTTTATTTAAAAGAGATTGAGTTTAAATTTAATTATAAAAAGACTAAACAAAAAGAGATACTTAAAGCTCTTTATTATGCATAGAAAGTACTTATTCTATTGAAATATAAATTTCTATTTCATTTTTCTCTTTATAGTGTTCAAAATCAGTTTTATAAACTCTTTTGTATTGAGAGTTTTCATTTGAAAAATACTTCCAAATTTTACCCCAAGTTTCTATGACTGCTTGTATTCTTGCATTATCATCAGTTTCTTTGAGTGTTTTATGAAACACTAAATATTTACCTTTTTGAATTGTGATTTTGTCTAAATTCTCATTTGAAATCTCATACCCTGCTAGTACATCAAATTCACCATTTGCATCTGACTCAAAGTTATAGTAAATTCCGTAAACTCTTTCACCATCTTTATAATTTACTTCTACTGTACTATAAAATTTTTGCCATATAGCACCTATTTTTGCAGTTTTTGGATCCATTTCATTTGAATTTTTTGTTCTTGTTGAAATACCATATATTAATTTTTCTTCAATCTCTTCTACTCTCATAATTTTCCTTATATGTTTATTTGTTTATTTGTATATTTTTAGTGCTTTTTTATACTTTTTAAGTTTTTTCATTGCCCAATCATAGTGACTTGATGTTGCTGAAATGAGATAAGAGGCTAAGGATGTTGTACCTGTCCATTTATATCTCTTTTTTTCAAACAATTCTTCATCGTTGTATTTATTTATAACTTCTTGAACTTCTAAAAATGATTTTTCAAGCATCTTTAATATTTCATCATATTTGGTTGTTTGATAATTTTTCCAAATTTTTTGATTTAGTGATGCAATAGTTCTAAAAGTATAACCCTTTGCAGGAATATCGGGTTTTTCTCTACTCATTCCAACTTTATGCCAATCTAACATCATCAAGTGCCATTGATGAAGATGTGCTAAGATATCTCTTATATTTTTATCTCTATCTTCAAATGGTATTTTACCGTTTATGATTTCTTCTTCACCAAAAGACTCTATTAATTCAAACATTTTCTTAAAATTACTATTGCTTAGTTCTAAAAGTTCATCTTTATTTTTAGGTCTTGGCATTTTTTATCCTTTAAAGTTTAGTTGAGAAATATTTGAAGTCGTAACTTGTTATGCACCTTTGTCTGACCAAACTGCAAATTCATTACCATTAGGGTCACTAAAATGAAACCTATGACCACCAGGGAACTCAAATATTGGTTTTATTATAGAACCATCAGCATCTATAATTTTTGATTGAGTAGTTTTTAAATCATTACTATAAAAAACGATTAAAGCACTTCCATTTGTTGTTGATGAAGACAGATTAGATTTATAAAATCCTCCATCAAGTCCCTCTTTTGAAAATGCAATATACTCAGAACCATAATCTGCAAATGACCAATCAAATACTTTGGTAAAAAAAGTTTTTGTAGCTTGAAGATCTTTAGCTGGTAATTCAACATAGTTGATTTTTTCATGTACATTCATTTTATTTTCCCTCTTTAAAAGTTTGTTTTCGTTTTTGTGTAAAAGTCCACCATGGTTGTGGTTCTCCACCTTCCATAAAATCTACTACAGACATAAAGACATCTATAACACAATGGTCAACAGGTTCACCTTTTTTTATACAAAGTTCATTGTACAAGTCAAAAGGATTTTTTCCAATTAAATTTTGAGGTTTAGATATACCAATTAATCTTAGGTCTGAACTAATAGCTTTTCCAAGATTTGGTAAGGCTTCTAGTTTTGAAACAGTTTTTCTATTTGGATTTTTCATGTTGTCCTTTTATGTAACGGTCACGCAGGCGAATAACTTGTTGGTACACCTTTAAACTAGTTGGATTTTTAGCTCTTTACCCATTATATGAGCAAAAGCTTGAAGCGTTGATAGTCTAATATCTTGAGCATGATTTTCTATTCTAGAAATTGCAGATTTTTTTGTATGCATTGCTTCCGCTATCTGTTCTTGAGTAAAACCTGTTTCTTTTCTAGCAAGTTTTAACATTTCACCTATTTTAAACTCTTGATATCCATCATCAAAATTTAAAGTAAACTCAGTATCACTTTTTTTTCTTTTTAAAATATATTTTTTTAAATCACTCATGTAATTCTCCTCGTGAAAGATATTCATCTTTTCTTTTTTGAGCTAAAGTAATTTCAAACTTTGGAACTTTTTGGTCTTTACCCTCAAGAGGCACCCCGTCTTTTTGAAGCTATTTGTAAGTACAACAAATATGCCATCATATTCAAAACCTAAAAGTCTAAAATTGTTTTTACCAATTTGAGCTCTTATTTCTATAATTCCATCACAATTACTAAGTCTTTTATAAAATTTAGTAGACACATTGTCCATATCTTCAATTAGACTCAAAACCCATGTAACTTTTTGAGCTTCTTTTGAAGACAATGAATCAAGAAAATCTTCAATAGGACTTTTTCCTGATAATGTTTTATAGAATTTAATTTCTTTCATAAGCTAATGTTAACATAAATGTGAACTTTCATCAAGCTTATCTCTTGTTTCACCTCTCCTGAGGTGTAACTAATTAACCCTTAATTTCATAGGCATTCCATCTTCGGAAAGATGGAACGATAAAAGAACTAAAAAAAGAAATATTAACTGTTAATTGTATATACTATTTAGAATAAAAGGATTGAAATTGAAAAAACTTACGCTTAGTATCTTTACACTTATGTTGTCAATCAACATATATGCTTCTTGCAAAAGAACACCCATATTAGAATATGTTTATGAAACAAAAGAAAACCTAGAAATTCACTATTTATCTAATATCGAGAGGTCTAAACTATCTTTATCTTACGTTCAGAAATTTTTAAATATGAATGCTTTATCTTCAGCTAGGAAAGTTCTTAACGACTCAGATTGCTTCTTATCAAATAATTATAGCATCGCGAAGGTTCTTAAGAAAGACCATAACTATACTGACGATATGATTAAGAACATAGCAAAAAGAAAGGCTGCTGAGAACAATGCTAAAATAGAAGCTGCAAGAAATGCTGAAATAGCAGCTGAAAAAGAAGAATTTGATAAGATAATAGGGAAACTAGCTGAAAAATTTAAAGATATTAAAAAAACACCTGATTCTATGAAGTGCAAAAAGTTTTCCACTAAGTTAAAAGAGAACCCTTCTCATTCTCGTTTTGCAAAAGGATATTTTAAATACTGTAAGTAACTATATAGTGAAAGATATAATCATAGTGGAATGTCCCTATAAACTAGACAATTACTAACCCAGTAAAAACCTACTTTTAGCTTTTCCAAGATTTGGTAAGACTTCTAGTTTTGAAACTGTTTTTCTATTTGGATTTTTCATGTTGTCCTTGCTTATTTTCTTGTTCCACCGCTCCTGAGACTGTGAAATAACTACTATTTCCAGTCTCATTCATATAAACACATCCAATCAAGCAATTTAAAATCAATTTTTCAGTATAATAACACCAAACAAAGCCCTGTATTTAGGCTTTTAAGGCAACTAATGAGTGAACTATATAAACAAGGTTTAAATAGAAATCAGCAATTATTATTTCCACCAAGTATTGATGATTATGTAGATGAAGATAACAATGTAAGAGCAATAGATTCTTATGTAGAATTATTAGACTTAACTAAACTGCAGTTTTCAAATACAAGAAAAAGTGATAGAGCAGATGGACAAAAAGCTTATAGTCCTAAACTACTGTTAAAAATATATATTTATGGTTATCTAAATAAGATAAGAAGTTCAAGAGCATTAGAAAAAGAGTGTAAAAGAAACCTAGAACTAATATGGCTAGCACAAGACTTAAAACCAACATATAGAACTATATCAGAGTTTAGAGCAAGGAATCCAAAAGCACTAAAACAAGTATTTAAAGAGTTTGTAGTTTTATGTAAAAATATAGATTTAATAGGGGATGGATTAAAAGCTGTTGATGGAGCATTTTTAAGAGCGAATGCCTCTAAAAATCAACTAATATTGAAAAAGACACTGGATAAAGATTTAACTAAAATTGAAACTGAAATAGAAGAGTATCTCAAATCACTAGAGTATGCAGATAAAGAGAAACAACCATCAAGTATCATTAATAAACTACCAAAAGATTTAAGAAAACTAAAATATCAACAAGAAGAGTTATCTAAAAACTTAAAACTTTTAGAAGAGATGGGTAAAACTCAATATAATAAAACAGATTCAGATGCTTCTCTTATGAAAAAACCTGCACATAACCTTATGGCATATAATTCACAGATAGTTGTAGATGATTCATTTAAATTCATAGTAGCTACTGATATTTCAACAGTAGGTAGCGATAGAGCACAACTGCATAAGATGGCAAAAGAGACTAAAGAAAATTTAGGAGTAGATAAACTAAAGATAGTAGCTGATACAGGATATTATAGTGCTAAAGAATTTAAAAAATGTAGTGAAGATAATATTAATGCTATTGTTCCTTTAGCAAATATGAGACAAGTTCAAAAAGACAAAGGTAAATTTACAAGAGATGAATTTATTTACAATGATAACAATGATTGCTATATATGTCCTAATAATTATCAACTAAAAAAAAGAATTGCACCACAAATAAAGAATGATAAAGTTAATTTCATTTATACAGGTACAAGTGCAATATGTAAAGCTTGTCCTCTCAAAGATAAATGTATACCTACAAAAGCACCATATAAACAAATATATAGATGGGAACATGAGTATATAACAGAAGCACATAATAAAAAGATGCAAACTGAAGAATCTAAAGTAATAGTCAAAAAAAGAGGTTCAATAGTTGAACATCCATTTGGAACAATTAAAAGAACTTTAGGTTGGGATCATTATCTTGTTCGTGGCAAAGAAAAAGTATCAGGTGAAAATGCACTTATCATGTTTAGCTATAACTTTAAAAGACTTTTAAATTTGATAGGTATAAATCTATTTCAAAAACTGATGATAGCTTTAAAAGATAGAGATATAAGTTCCATAAAAGAAGAAATAGCTCAATATATAGCTAACTCTTTATTATATGTAGTTTGTTTTTTTAGAATTTACTTTATGCTTAAATTTAAAAGTAGAAAAGCTATAATTTTAAGATAAAAAATCATCCCATTGGAGACCGTAAAATAAACTGTTGTTATTTCACAGTCTCTCCTAATGTGTAACTGGTTTAGTTCTTTAATTTTATAGGCATTCCATCTTCGGAAAGATGGAACTAGAAGGCTTCTTTATTATTCATAACTTGATAATAAGCTTGTCCTAAAGCTATTCCACCATCATTTATAGAAGTTTCTTGTTGATAGTAGTATTTTATCTTTTCTTAATACTAAACTTTACCATTGATTCCAGCGTGAGATACCAATTAATATAAAACCGATTATCCATATATAGCTATATATTTTTTCCAAATTTAATATCCAACCTCTAAAGTCTGTTAAATTGAAATTTCTATTATCTGGACTAGCATTAGACTTGATATTAAAAAATCGAATTTGAACTACTGACAAAAATACTATTGCACTGCCAGAAGCCCAAATACGGTTTCCAATCCAAAAGTCATCTAATTTTGAGTAATAAAAACTAAGAATTAAAAGTAAATATAAAATAAATGACATAGAGGAAAAAAAAAGAAAGCTATTTTCACTTGCTATTACTGCATCTTTTGGTATTTTTGGTGTGTATGACATATGATTCCTTCGTATAATACATTAAGCAACTAAATACTATAAAATGAAGGAGTCAATATTTAACCAGTCCCCAAATATTTGCTCCTTCATTTTGTTATGTTTGTAAGTCTTTAAACTTTCAGTACATCTTTTAATTTTATACTCTCATAATAATCCTCAGCTAATGCTGTCATTTTGAAATCAATTTTTATATCAATAATATTATCGACTTCTTCTTTTATCTCACTTAAGCTTACATTGAAAAATTCTTTCCTATGATTAACTGCATTTAATCTTTTATGTGTAAATTTTTCATGTAATTCTCGTTCTAATCTAGGGGCATCATCACTAAAAATCATGGCATGTACATCAAATATAAAAGGTACAGATGCATCACCCAATTCTTTAACCCTATCTAATGGTTCAAGTCGTCTAGTCATACCAATTTTATAAATATTTTTACCGAACGAACCAATGTTTGATATCACATAAACATGTCCTCGTTTTGTTTGTTGTGCCATACTTTTCGCTCGTTCTTCATTAGCTAGTGCTTCTTCTAAATTTAATTCTAAAAATGATATTTTTGCAATAAGTTCATTTTTGGTTACATCATCAACAACATCTAGTTCTTTTCTTGCTTGCTCCAAAGCAAGTCTATACATTTTTTCTTCTTTTTCAGCTTTTGCTAATGCAATTTCATATTCTCTTATAGCTTGATTTTCTTCTCGTATTTGTTCTTTTATAGCTTTTTGTTCCTCTTTTTCATATGCTTGTTTTAATTTAAATTGATATTGTAATGTACATTCATTATATTTTAATTTTACATATTCTTCTGTAAAAGCACAAGATAAAGATAATGCTGACTTTTCTATTTCATTAGCTAGCTTTTCTATCTTTTCTAATGTATTTGCAAAGTTACTAGGCTTTAATAAATTAATTAATAAATCAGTTTCTATATTAAAAGCTTTAAGCATAATCTTTGACTGCCCTTTAATTGCTTTTTTAGCATCTCCTGACTCATCTAAAAAAGCAATTTCTTCAGGTATAGTAATAGCTTGTCCTATTTTAATAAGTTCTTTTTGCTCTTGACGAATTAGAAGTATTTCTTCTTTAAATCGTTGGCTTGTTTCAAAAAGATATATAGGTTCTTCAAAAAATCCAACAGCAATTAAATTATGTACTTGTGAATATAATTGAATGTCTTTTTTAATATCATTTATTTCATTCGTAAGTTCGTTTTTTTTGTTATTAATTTCTAAAATATTATGTTCACATTTTTCTAGTTCATTTTTTAAGATGATAACTGATTCATTTAATGTTTCACTTTCCTTCTCTAATTTAATAAGACTTTGTAATTCTAATTTTTTTTCTTCTAAATCTTTATGATACTGTGAAAGAATTTTTTCTTGTTCTATTTTATCTAATTGATTTTTTTTTTGTAAGTTTTTATATTCATCTTTTAATTTTAATAAATCTTTATTATATTTTATAATCTGCTCTTCGAGTAATAAATTATCTGTTTTGTTACGCGTTAACACTTCATTATATTTTGTAATTTGTTCTTCAAGTGACAACCCATCTGTATTTTTATTTTTGTATTGGATTATCGCATACATAGCTATAATTGTCGATATAATACTAATAACAAATAAAATACCTGTAATAATATTAATTTCCATCTTCCATTCCTATTGTAAAATTTTTCTCATTATTTCTATTCGTATATTTTTTCTTTGTAAAGTTCTATTTTCAAATAATGTTTTATCATTTTCTAAAATATGTTTTATATGTTCTTGTTTAATTTTTTGTTCTTCTTTCCATTCTTTTTCTCTTTCTTTAAATTCTTGCATTTTTTTTCTGTGTTCTTTATTCGCTTTTTTATATTCTTGCTCTGCTATCTTACTTGCTTTTCTACTCTCAGCGAGTTCTGCATTTATTTCACGCATATTTTCTTTATGCTCTCGTCTATCATTAGCAATTTTAGCTTTTTCTTGTCTAACTATTTCTCGTTCTTGAGCTTTTTCTTCTTTTAATATTTTTTTGTTTGCATTATCAATAGTTCTAGCTACTTTCTTTAATAAACTAATACCTGTACCCATTGAAAATCCTAATTTATTTATTTTTGAATATACCGCCAAGGGTCGAGGGACACATCTATCTTCTCCGACATTTTGTTGTTTTCATGCGAAGTGACAAAACAACTATTTATTCAACAAACACTATAACGAAAGTAGACTTAATGTAGAAAAAGAAATCACTTGATATAGTTTTCTAGTTCCACCTTTACTGAGGTGTAACTGGTTTAGTTCTTTATTATTGCATAACTTGATAATAAGCTTGTCCCAAAGCTATTCCACCATCATTTATAGAAGTTTCTTGTTGATAGTAGTATTTTATATTTTCTTTTTTCAGGTCTTTTATTATTAGCTCTAAAAGTGTTTTATTTTGAAAAACACCACCACTTAAGATGACATCTTTTTTCTCTTGTTTTGAGATATCTAAGACAATTTTACATAAGGTATTTATATAGATGCTCACTATTTCTTTATCAAAAACATCAAACTCTATCTCTATAACTCCATCTATGACTTTATACTCAAATACCTTTGTTATCTCAGGTTTATAATTTTGCTCACATATTAGCCCTGCTTCACCTTCATAAGTTTGAAAATGAAGTAGGTTAGAAAAAGAAGCGATAGCATCAAACATTCTACCAACTGAACTACTTTTAGGAGCATTTAGATTTTTACTGTAACTTTGATGAAGAATTTTTACTTCACTCTTTTTAAATGATTTTACAAGTTCTAAGTTTAAACTCAACACTTTATCTAAAGTATATCTATCAAAAAGCATACTCAAAGCGACTCTACGAGGTTCTTTTATAGCCTTTTCTCCACCAAGAAGTTTGATGGATTTAAAAGTGTATTTTCTTTTATCACCTAAAAAAATCTCTCCACCCCAAAGTAAACCATCATCCCCATAACCAGTTCCATCAAAACTAAATCCTAGATAATTTCCATCAAGAGCAAACTCAGCTTTTGTTGCATAGATATGTGCTAAATGATGTTGAACTTCTTTTAACTCTTTATCTTGTTGTTTCGCCCAAGAAGTAGTTTCATAGTTTGGATGTTTATCATAGACTATGATGTCTGGCTCAAAATCATAAAATCTTTTAAAAGTTTCTATCGTTGCTTGGAAAAATTCAAAAGCTTTTAAAGAACCTAAATCTCCGATGTGAGGAGATAAAATAATATTATCATCAATTACAAAAGCTATCGCATTTTTGGCGTTTGCACCAACTGCTAAGATTTTCTTTTTACTCTTAAATGGCAGTTTAATAACCTTTGGTCCAAAACCACGAGATAGTCTTAGCATCTGCACTTTCGCATCTACCACTTGAAGTAAAGAGTCATCAACACCATTTATTATCTCTCTATCAAAATCCAATATAAACTCAACAAAAGACAATTTTTCTTTTATCATATTGGCATCTATGATTATTGGCTCATTTGCCAAATTTGCACTTGTTGCAACTATTGGGTTTTCTAGATGCTCAAAGAGTAAATGATGAAGTGAAGTATAAGGTAAGAAACAAGCTATTCTATCTATATTTGGAGCGATATACTTTGAATATTTGCCACTATTTTTTATATTCTTTTTTAAAATAACGATTGGTGCTTCTTTTGAAGTTAAAAGTTCACTCTCTTTTTCACTCATAGATGCTATTTCTTTAACTTGCTCTTCATCTTTACACATTATGGCAAAAGGTTTAGAAGGTCTATGCTTAAACTCTCTTAACTTTTTTATAACTTCACTATTATTAGCATCACAAATTATATGAAAACCGCCTATTCCTTTTATGGCAACTATTTTTCCACTTTTAATATTATCTGCTGTTTTTTTGATACTCTCATTTAAAGTTGGTCCGCAACTATTACAAGATATTGGCTGTGCGTGGTATCTGCGATTGAGTGGATTTTTATATTCATCTTTACAAGAGTTACACATTGTAAATCTTTTCATAGAAGTGTTTACTCTATCATAAGGAACAGTTTTTATTATGGAGTATCTGGGTCCACAATTTGTACAGTTTGTTGCAAAATAATTTAAGTATTTTTTGGTATTTTTTATATCGTTTAGACACTCTGAACATGTAGCAATATCTGGAGAAATTAGAGCAGTTTTAGAAGTAGCATCTAGAGTATTTGTACTTTGAATAATCTCAAAGGTTGTATAATTTTTCTGTTTTTTTTCTGTTTTTTGAAGTTTATCTATTCTAGCTAAAGGAGGGAGCTCGGAGTGTAAAAGTGTTTCAAATTTAGATATGTTTGCATCTAAGCCTTCTACTTCTAACTCTACACCATTTTGATTATTTTTTACGAAACCCTTAAGAGAGAGTTGTGTAACTAACTTATATATAAACGGACGAAATCCAACACCTTGGACTTGCCCAAATATTTCAAACTTTACTCTTTTAATCTGCAACTAATTCATTTCCACCATATAAGATATTATCACCATCTACCGAGATTTCTTTGTTAAAATAAAGCTCATGATTTATAGACACTTCTTTATCTAATTTACTAAAGAGATGATTGTTTCCAAGAAGTGAACCCGTAACTACTACAACATCTGTACTTAGACTTTCTTTTATATCATCTAATTGTCCTGAAACAAACTCTACAAAACTCTCTATTACTCCATAACAAAGACTAAGTGGGTCTATTCCTGCTAGTCTAAAAGTCATAGCTGTTCTTATAACCATAAGTGGGTCAAGAAAAACTTTTCCCTTTATAGTACTTAGTTTATAATCAATTCTAGGACCTTTTGAACCTAAAAATAATTTTGCATTTTTTTCTAAAGTATTTGCACTTTCATATAAATCTTCATCATCACTCATATCTAAGATAATTGCGATTATTCCCCATAATTTATAAACATTTAAATCTTTATCATCAAAAGTAATTTTAGATATTTTTTCACAATGCTCTGGGTATTTTTCTTTATATGAACTTAGAAGTTTTGAAGCTTTTTCATCACTTGCATCTATCGCCTCAAATATTTGAGCGATTGAACTAAACTCAAACTTAAAAGAAAGATATTCAATCATTCCAAATTTTTTAGAAAAAGCTAAGATATTGTTATGATAATCTTTACTCAAGTTAAGCCCAACAACTGTTTTATCAAAGAGTTTATGTTCTTTTATTACAGAGTTAAAAGCACCAACAAAAGGTACTACTTTCTCTGAAGAAAGATTAAATTTTGGTAGTCCTTTATTTCCACTTAAAATAATAATATTTTTTTCTCCAACTACACACTCAATCGGTTTTAGATTAATTTTTGGCTCAATTAAAAGTAACTCATCTTGGTAATCAATTTTATCTTGAGTCATAAAAACAAAATTAATTCCATTTTTTTGCAATTCTAAAGAGATAAAGTGAAGGATTAAATCATCTGCTAATTTAAATCTTACTAGTTCTTTCTCAACTCCCTCAAAATCAACTTTAAACTTTAGGTTTGTTTTTAACTCTATAAGTGGTTTTTCAATCGCACCTAGAGCAATTATCTCATTTTCTGTTGCACTTGTATAGTTTTGTATTGAGGAAAGGTCGTAACTTAAAATATCAAAAGAAATGTCATTACACTTTTGACTTAATTTACCTAAAAAATATTCACCATAAAAAGTATTTACTTTTACAATATTTCCATCACTAATAGACTTAGCAATTCTTTGAAAGTCTGTTTGATGATTCTTAGCATCTAGATTTACATCATAACCACACACTTCACATTCACAAAATGAGTTATAAAAGTCAGCACTTGACTCATCTAAAACTTTTTTCAGACAACTTGGACAAAAGGATAAAGCAGGTTTTGATTTTTCTTCTAAAACAAACTCTTCTTCGGGAAGAGTATCAACAACATTTACTTCTGTATTATTTAAAAATATTGAATGAGGAAGTTCTAAAGAAAGCTTATTTGCAAACTCTTCTAATTCAACTGAATTCTCAGAACTTACATAAAGTTTTATCGTTTTATCTATTTTAACAAGTTTGCCCTCTAAGTTTGAGTTTTTTAAAACTCTTAAAAGAACTTTTTCATAAACTAAAGATGATGATGAATATTCAAATACAAACTCTAATAACACTCTGTACCTCTCAAATAAGATGTTTTTGCAACTTCTTGAAGATCAACATCTTTATTTTTTATACTTACTTCCATGCCTAACTCTTCCATATATTTAATGATTGAGTCTTCCATCGTTAAACAAGCGTTTAAAACTTCTTTTGTAATTGTAAATGTTGTATCTTCTCCAATAACATAGGGAATCACTCCAACAATTTTTACAGGAGGAAGGTCGCCTAGCATATCAATCATCTGTAAAGTTTGTAGCATCTCTACTTCATGTGCACTACCTTGCCAAGTTATATAATCAGGAACTGCACTAAAATCAAAACTATAAACATCACCTATATTTCCATCTTTTACATTTACACAGTCTATAAGAACAACTCTGTCGTAATCTGTAATGATTGGTATTAAAATTTGAGCAAGTGTACCACCATCAACTAAACTAACACTATGTTCTTCAGATGCAAAACTATATTTTTCATCTAAAAAATTTGTTAAATGAACGCCAATACCTTCATCACCAAACAATACATTACCGATACCTAAAATTAATATTTTCACATTACTCCAATATTACTAAAAAAAAAGTTTCTAATCAATCATTCTAGCAAAAAATGATTGATTAGAAACTTTAATATTTCTTTTGAAAAAAAAGCAAGGAAAACCTTGCTTTAATTTAATCTTTTTTACGCCATTTCAAGCCACTAAATATTGCGTCCATTCCACCCTCTTTACCAAAGACAGCATTATAAACAGCCATATAAACATGACCTAAAACAAATAACATAATACCCCAAGTTAGAATATGGTGAATAGTACGAACTGTTGCAAGTCCACCAATCATAACTTCAATACTTTTCATAGTATCATATAACGCTCCACCAAGACCTTGATGGTATACATGAACATAAAGTATCAACCCTGTAATAATAAGAGCAAATAACATTATATATAAAGTAACATACGCCATAAACTGAATAGGATTATATACCCCTTTTAGTTTTGGATGCTTAGATACTAGTAAATAGTACCCAATTTGCTTACCCCATACTAGAGGATTTAGAACATCCATCAAAGATGATCTTTCTATACTACATTTTTTTGTAAATAAAAACAGATAACTTTTAAATATTACTGCTGATATTAGAACAAATCCAAAAATCACATGCCAAGATCTAATAAGAGCTTGCATGAAATTTGTTGGTTCAGCATTTACTGCTGGTGTTAAAAATGGATCAGCAATATAAAATCCTGTTAGCGTTAGAGCAACAATAGATAATGCTCTTATCCAATGTTGCCATCTATATGGTGACCCGAATTCTTCTTCGCGTACCATTTCAATATTTCCATGAGCTTCATTATTCATCATTTCTCCTTTTATACGCTACATCCGCCATAAAGAGGATCTAATTTATAGACACTCAGCTCGTTACCTTTTGTATCCATAACATGAACAGCACAAGCAATACAAGGGTCATAAGAATGAATAATTCTAATAATCTCTAATGGTTGAGATAAATTTTCAATTTTTAATCCAACTAAATCAGCTTCATAAGGTCCTTTAACACCTTTTGAATCCATAGGACCTGCATTCCAAGTAGATGGAACAACAGCTTGATAATTTTCTACAACACCATTTTTAATTCTTATCCAGTGACTTAACATTCCACGAGGAACATCACCCATACCTCTACCTTTATACTCTTTGTTTTTATCAATAGTATAGGTAGCACAAGTTTCTTGATCAACTTTTAAGTTCTCAATTAGATTGTTAAAAGCTACAAGTGCATTATCTGCAACTAATTTTGCTTGTAACATTCTTGCGGCTGTTCTACCTAGCGTAGTAAACAGTGCTCCAACAGGAAGACCTGTTACTTTTAAGAAGTCGTTAACAAGTTTTTGAATCTTTTTATTACCACTTGCATAACCAACAACTAAACATGCTAGTGGACCAACTTCCATCGGTTTACCATCATATCTAGGTGATTTAATCCAACTATATTTATCTTTTTCATTAATCTGTTTAGACTTAATCATCTTACCATCTGGTCCAACAGTTTCTCCATCTACAAAACCTGTATAGTTTGGATCTGTTTCACCATCATAAGGATGAAGTGGTTTATCATTTTTGTACCATGAGTGAGTTGCTTCTTCAGTAATTAAATCTTCATTTAATTCAAATACTTTAGTTAAATCTCCATTCATAACGATTCCTGTATTGAATAGTTTTTCACCTCTACCAATAACAAAATCTTCGTATGCCATAAAGTTAAGAACACCTATTTGCTTAACAACTGAACCTTCAGTTTTAAACATCTCTCCAGCCATAACGATATCTGGGTAGTAAGCATTATTAATAAAATCAGCAATTTTTTGAAATTTAACCATATATTCACCCATTTTAGCTGGGTTTAATATATCCATAACACAGGTAACTCCACCAACCGCTAAACTTTGTGGATGTGGATTTTTACCACCAAAAATAGCTAATAATTGCGCAGCTACTCTTTGAATTTCTAAAGCGTGTAAATAATGTGAAAGTGCTATTAGATTTTGTTCTGGAGTGAACTTGTAAGTTCCATGTCCCCAATATGCGTTTGCAAATGGCCCAAGTCCTTGAGGATTCTTAGCAAATTTTCCTATTTTTTCTTGAACTCTTATAAGATCATTTTCACCAGTAGCTATTGGGCTTTTTGAATATTTAAACGCCAATTTACTAGCTTTTGCAGGGTCTGCACTAAGTGCTGAAACGATATCAACCCAGTCAACACCATGAAGATGATAAAAGTGAACAACATGATCATGCATAAATAATGCAGCATTCATAAGTGTTCTTACTAGTTCAGCATTTAAAGGAATTGTAATTCCTAATGCATCTTCAATAGCCATTGTACTTTTTAAATAATGAGAATAAGTACATACACCACAAATTCTTTGCATCATTAGTGGTACATTTCTTGGATCTCTTCCTTTTGCTATAACCTCTAAACCTCTCCATAAAGTTGAAGAAACAAAAGCATCTTTTACAATACCATCATCACCAACGATAACTTCAGCTCTTAGATGTCCTTCTATTCTTGTTATTGGATCTACTATTACTCTTTTTGACATATCTATGCTCCTTAATTATTCTTTTGGTGGTTTAACTGCTGATATTGCTGCGTGTGCTGCAATTCCAATAGCTGTAACTGTAAGTAAACCTAAACCAATTTTATCTGCTGTTGCGTCAGAACCAAGTCCACCAAATGCTGTTTGATAAAGTCTGTTCGCAAGTGGTTCTCGTAAATCACCCATAGTATCCCAGAAATCTGGCTCACTACAGCCCATACAGCCGTGTCCAGCTTGAACTGGCCAAGATGTACCTTCATTGAATTTTTGCTTAGAACAGTTGTTAAAAGTATAAGGACCTTTACAGCCTACTTTATATAAACAAAATCCTCTTTTAGCACCTTCATCACCAAATTGCTCTACAAATTCACCTGCATCAAAATGACCGCGTCTTTCACACATATCGTGAATTCTTTCGCCATAAGCCCATTTAGGTCTATTGTAAGCATCTAGTGCAGGAAGAGTTCCATATAGCAAGAAATGCATAAGCGTTCCAACAATATTACTCTCACTTGGTGGACAACCTGGTACATTTATAACAGGTTTATTAATTACATTACTAAGTGAAGTGGCATTTGTAGGATTTGGATAAGCTGCTTGAACTCCACCAAAAGATGAACAAGTTCCAATAGCAAAAATAGCCGCTGCATTTGCAGATACTTCTATTGCTGTGTCTTCTCCTGTTCTACCATGGCCACCAATAGTTAAAAAGTGACTACCATTACCATGAGGAATTCCACCTTCAACCATAAGAACATATCTACCTTTGTATCTTTCGATAGCATGTTCAAGGTTTTGCTCAGCTTGCCAACCTGCTGCTGACATAATAGTTTCTTGATACTCTAAAGATATATGATCAAAAATCAAACTATCAATACTTGGCGATGCTGATCTTAATAAAGACTCAGTACAGCCTGTACACTCTGCCATATGTAACCATACAACAGGAAGTCTGTCCGCAACTTCTGCAGCTTTTGCTACAAGTGGTGTGAAACTAGCAGGAAGTGATAACATCGCTGTAACTGTTCCAGCCCATGCCATAAACTCTCTTCTAGAGAAACCATTTTCTTCCATTAACTCAGGAATTGATTTTTTATCATCAATTCTAGATAACTTAGATAACTCTTCAACTCGAGCTGACAACTTTTTGTATAAACCGTCGTTCACCATAATTCTCTCCTTTTAACTTTGCAATACTCATATATAAATGAATACTCATTCAGAGAAAGTCTATATAAATCTATCTTATACTTAGCTTAATATAATATTACTCCTGTAAAGTAATTTAAAATTGTAACTTTACTTATTTTTAACAACTAAAAAGATATAATCCATCTATTATTCCATCAAAGGACAATTATGAAGATTCGTAAACGCGCACTGACATTTGAAGATGTACTTTTAGTACCACAATATTCTGAAGTATTACCAAAAGAGGTTTGTTTAGAAACTAAACTAACTCGCAACATAAAACTTAAAATCCCTATGGTTTCTGCTGCTATGGATACTGTAACAGAGTACAGAGCAGCGATAGCAATGGCAAGACTTGGTGGTATCGGGATTATTCATAAAAACATGGATATCGAAGCTCAATGCAAACAAGTAACAAAAGTGAAAAAAAGTGAAAGTGGAATCATTATAGACCCTATTTTTGTTCATCCAGATGCCTCACTAGCAGATGCTGAGAAACTTATGAGTGAGTTTAGAATCTCTGGTGTTCCTGTTGTAGATGGTCACAACAAACTTTTAGGAATCCTTACAAATCGTGACATGCGATTTGAAAAAGATATGCGTAAACTGGCATCTGAAGTAATGACAAAAATGCCTCTTATCACAGCATCTAAAGGAATCTCTCTTGATGATGCTGGTGACATCATGCATAAAAATAAAATAGAAAAGCTTCCTATTATAGATAAAGATGGATTTTTAAAAGGTCTTGTAACTATAAAAGATATTAGAAAACGAATCGAATATCCTAACTCAAACAAAGACTCATTTGGAAGACTTGTTGTAGGTGGAGCTATAGGTGTTGGTCAATTTGATAGAGCAAAAGCACTTGTAGATGCGGGGTGTGATGTTTTAGTTCTTGACTCTGCACATGGTCATTCTAAGGGGATTCTTGATACTGTTAGAAAAATCAAAGATACTATGGAAGTTGATGTAATTGCTGGAAATATAGCAACAAAAGAGGCCGTTCTTGCACTTATAGAAGCTGGGGCAGATGCTGTAAAAGTTGGTATCGGACCTGGTTCAATCTGTACTACTAGAATTGTTGCTGGTGTTGGTGTTCCTCAAATCTCTGCTATTGATGAGTGTGCAAAGGCAGCTAGACCTCATGGTGTGCCTGTTATAGCAGATGGAGGGATTAAATACTCTGGAGATATTTCAAAAGCTTTAGCTGTTGGTGCTTCATCTATAATGGCTGGTTCACTTTTAGCTGGAACTGAAGAATCACCAGGCGAAACCATCATGTTTCAAGGTCGTCAATACAAGTCATACCGTGGTATGGGAAGCATTGGGGCTATGCAAAAAGGTTCTAACGACAGATATTTTCAAGAAGGAACTGCTGCTGATAAGCTAGTTCCTGAAGGTATAGAAGGTCGTGTTCCTTTTCGTGGTTCTATCTCTGGGATAGTTCATCAAATGATGGGAGGGCTTCGTGCATCTATGGGATACTGCGGAAGCAAAAATATAGAAATTTTCTGGGATAAAGCAGAATTTGTAGAAATAACAAGTGCTGGACTAAAAGAAAGCCATGTTCACGATGTAATCATAACTCAAGAAGCACCTAACTATCATGTATAATCTAGTTCCCTCTCCCCTGAGACTGTGAAATAACTACTATTTCCAGTCTCATTCATATAAACACATCCAATCAAGCAATTTAAAATCAATTTTTCAGTATAATAACACCAAACAAAGCCCTGTATTTAGGCTTTTAAGGCAACTAATGAGTGAACTATATAAACAAGGTTTAAATAGAAATCAGCAATTATTATTTCCACCAAGTATTGATGATTATGTAGATGAAGATAACAATGTAAGAGCAATAGATTCTTATGTAGAATTATTAGACTTAACTAAACTGCAGTTTTCAAATACAAGAAAAAGTGATAGAGCAGATGGACAAAAAGCTTATAGTCCTAAACTACTGTTAAAAATATATATTTATGGTTATCTAAATAAGATAAGAAGTTCAAGAGCATTAGAAAAAGAGTGTAAAAGAAACCTAGAACTAATATGGCTAGCACAAGACTTAAAACCAACATATAGAACTATATCAGAGTTTAGAGCAAGGAATCCAAAAGCACTAAAACAAGTATTTAAAGAGTTTGTAGTTTTATGTAAAAATATAGATTTAATAGGGGATGGATTAAAAGCTGTTGATGGAGCATTTTTAAGAGCGAATGCCTCTAAAAATCAACTAATATTGAAAAAGACACTGGATAAAGATTTAACTAAAATTGAAACTGAAATAGAAGAGTATCTCAAATCACTAGAGTATGCAGATAAAGAGAAACAACCATCAAGTATCATTAATAAACTACCAAAAGATTTAAGAAAACTAAAATATCAACAAGAAGAGTTATCTAAAAACTTAAAACTTTTAGAAGAGATGGGTAAAACTCAATATAATAAAACAGATTCAGATGCTTCTCTTATGAAAAAACCTGCACATAACCTTATGGCATATAATTCACAGATAGTTGTAGATGATTCATTTAAATTCATAGTAGCTACTGATATTTCAACAGTAGGTAGCGATAGAGCACAACTGCATAAGATGGCGAAAGAGACCAAAGAAAATCTAGGAGTAGATAAACTAAAGATAGTAGCTGATACAGGATATTATAGTGCTAAAGAATTTAAAAAATGTAGTGAAGATAATATTAATGCTATTGTTCCTTTAGCAAATATGAGACAAGTTCAAAAAGACAAAGGTAAATTTACAAGAGATGAATTTATTTACAATGATAACAATGATTGCTATATATGTCCTAATAATTATCAACTAAAAAAAAGAATTGCACCACAAATAAAGAATGATAAAGTTAATTTCATTTATACAGGTACAAGTGCAATATGTAAAGCTTGTCCTCTCAAAGATAAATGTATACCTACAAAAGCACCATATAAACAAATATATAGATGGGAACATGAGTATATAACAGAAGCACATAATAAAAAGATGCAAACTGAAGAATCTAAAGTAATAGTCAAAAAAAGAGGTTCAATAGTTGAACATCCATTTGGAACAATTAAAAGAACTTTAGGTTGGGATCATTATCTTGTTCGTGGCAAAGAAAAAGTATCAGGTGAAAATGCACTTATCATGTTTAGCTATAACTTTAAAAGACTTTTAAATTTGATAGGTATAAATCTATTTCAAAAACTGATGATAGCTTTAAAAGATAGAGATATAAGTTCCATAAAAGAAGAAATAGCTCAATATATAGCTAACTCTTTATTATATGTAGTTTGTTTTTTTAGAATTTACTTTATGCTTAAATTTAAAAGTAGAAAAGCTGTAATTTTAAGATAAAAAATCATCCCATTGGAGACCGTAAAATAAACTGTTGTTATTTCACAGTCTCTACTGAGGTGTAACTATAATATTTAAATTTTCAATATATCTTCACTACTAATAGCTAAGATTCTTCTTTCCATACGATTAATTTCATTAAGAAGATTTTTTGAAATAAATTCTAATTTTGAAAAATATTCTTTTGCAAGTTTTGTAGATTCATCTGTTATTTTCTTCTTTTGTCCAAACAGTTTACTAAAAAAACCTTGAGAATCTTGAGAAAAATATATTTTATAAATATTTAGATACATACTATGTAAAGCGTTATGCAAATTTTCAACTTTTCTCATAGACTCTACTGGGTTATTTTTTAATGCACTTAAATTTTGAGCTTCTCCGTAAAACCAACATCCAAACTTACATGCTCTAGCATCTACTGGAATAAAATTTTCCTCTGTTTCAAAACCTTTTATTAATAATTTTGCCCTTTGCAACCATTGTATATGAGCTGCTTTTGCATTTCGTAGTTCTTTTAAAATTTCTTCTTTTACCATAAGTAAAGACCTCCCTTATAATAAATGCTTGTTTATACTATTTTAACTTTATTTAACTTATTTCTTGTTTTAATAAAAATTATTACTACTATACTTAAAGCTTGTTCTTGATAAAATACAACTAATATATTTCAAGCTCACAAGGAAGTAGATTTGCCATCATTACAAAAAGTTAGATACGCAGGTTTTTGGATTAGATTTATTGCATCTTTTTTAGATACTTTATTTTTAGCCTTGCCTATTGGGATTGTTATCTATTTTCTTAGTGATGGAAATTGGTTTGATTTCGCACAATATCAACAAAACATACAAATGGCAATGAGTGGAAATGTAAATGCACTCAATGCTCAACCTCAGATGTCTATGAAGTGGGAACTTCTTTTTGAAGTGTGCGTTTTACTAATTACTATGATTTTTTGGAAACGATGGAGAGGAGCAACTCCTGGCAAAAAATTTGTTCATATCAAAATAGTAGATGCTAAAACTCTAACAGATATAGATAACAAACAAGCTATTACTCGCTCATTTGGATACATTATCTCTACTTTATCTCTTCTTATTGGTTTTTTTATGGTTGCTTTTAGAAGTGACAAAAGAGGCTTACATGATTTATTAGCTAATACCGCTGTCATTTATGATGAATAAATAAGCACCAAAATTTAAACTTTTTTTCCCTTTATAATTTTTTTAATCTAACTTTAGATACTATTTACAAATAATTATTATTACTAACTATTTTATAAAAGGAGAATTATGCAACCTAAATATTTACCAACAAAAGAGGGACTTTATGACCCAGAATTTGAACATGACGCTTGTGGCGTTGGTTTTGTAGCGCATCTAAAAGGAAAAGCATCTCATGATATTGTAAGCAAAGGTCTTACGCTTTTAGCAAACCTTGAGCATCGTGGAGCTGTTGGTGCTGAGAAAAATTCTGGAGATGGTGCGGGTATTTTAACTCAGATGCCAGATAAGTTTTTACGCAGAGTTTTAAAAGAAAAAAATATTGACTTACCTGAATTTGGTCATTATGCTGTTGGTGTAGTATTTTTACCAAAAGACCCTGAAGCTTATGCAGAGTGTAAAGCAATCGTTGAAGATTGTATAGAAGACCTTGGTCAAGAATTTTTAGGATGGAGGAGAGTTCCAACTGTTAATGAATCTTTAGGCGAAACTGTTAAAGTAATTGAGCCTTACATACATCAAGTCATCATAAAAAGAAACCCTGAGTTAGAAGATGCTGATGCTTTTGAACGCAAACTTTTTGTCATTAGAAAATACACACAGTCAAAGATAACAACTTCTAATGTTCGTGGTACTGAGTATTTTTATATGCCTTCAATGTCTTACAAAACCATTTCTTACAAGGGACAACTCATAACAGAGCAACTTCCTTTATATTTCCCAGACTTAAACGAACCAGATTATGAATCAGCGATAGCACTAGTTCATAGCCGTTTTTCAACAAACACTTTTCCATCTTGGCCTCTTGCTCAGCCATTTAGATATATAGCTCACAATGGAGAGATAAATACTCTTCGTGGAAATATAAACTGGATGAGAGCAAGACAGTCAATGCTAAAATCAAAACTTTTTACTGATGATGAACTTGATAAAATTTACCCTTACCTTATAAATGAAGCAAAAGGTTCAGACTCTTCTGTTTTAGATAATGTTATAGAACTCTTAACTCTCGCTGGTCGTCCACTTGCTCATGTTATGATGATGATGATTCCTGAAGCATGGAGAGATCAAGAGATGGATGAATCTCGTCGTGCTTTTTATGAATACCATGCTACTTTTATGGAGCCTTGGGATGGACCTGCATCTGTTGCTTTTACAGATGGGAAAATCATAGGTGCTACACTAGACAGAAATGGTCTTCGTCCTTCAAGATACTTCCTTACAAAAGATGATATTTTAGTAATGGCTTCTGAACAAGGTGCTTTGGAATTTCCTTCTGAAGATATTGTTTTAAAAGGAAGACTACAACCAGGTAAAATGTTTTTAGCAGACTTAGAGAAAGGTCGTATCATTAGCGATGATGAAATAAAAGCAGAAATAACAACTGCACACAACTATGCAAAGTGGATTGAAAAACAAAAAATAAATCTTGATGATTTAACATTAAACAAAGATGTAAAACAACCAAATCATAAAACGATACTTGTTCGTCAAAAATGTTTTGGTTACACGCAAGAAGATTTAAAAATTCTTTTAGCCCCAATGGCAAATACAGCTTATGAAGCTACTGGTTCTATGGGTAATGATGCTTCACTTTCAGTTTTATCAAATGCTTCTACAAATCTTTACAACTATTTTCATCAGTTATTTGCTCAGGTTACAAACCCCCCTATTGACCCGATTAGAGAAGAGTCTGTTATGTCACTTATCTCATACATAGGACCACAAGGAAATCTTTTTCAAGAAGTTGATGAAGATAGAAAATTTATAAAATTAAAATCTCCAATTTTAACAAATGAACAGTTTGAAAAATTAAGTGGAATAAATGAGTTTAACTTTAGTGCAAAAACTATAAGTATTCTTTTTGATTCAACAAAAAGTGATTCTTTAAAAAGAGCCTTAAATAGTGTTTTAGAACAAGCTAGTGATGCTGTAAAAGCTGGGCATGAAGTTATTATACTCTCAACAAGAGGTACAAACAAAACTAAAGCAGCTATACCTTCTCTTTTAGCGGTAAGTGCTGTTCATCATGCGCTTGTAGATGCAGGTCTTAGAACAAACTGTGGACTTGTTATAGAAACAGGTGAAGCAAGAGAAATACATCACTTTGCTACACTTGTTGGTTATGGTGCAAATGCTATTAATCCTTACTTGGCTTTTGAAACTATCGAAGATATGCGAAAAAGAAAAATGATTGACAAAGGTATCACTCCAAAAATGGCAGAAGCAAACTATATAACTGCTATTGGAAAGGGCATCTACAAGATTATGTCTAAGATGGGAATTTCAACTATTCGTTCATACACAGGTGCGCAAATATTTGAAGCAGTTGGTCTTTCACAAAACTTAGTAGATAACTACTTCAAAGGAACTCCAACAAGACTGGATGGTATAGATATAGACACCATAGAAGAAGAAACACTACTTTGTCATAAAATCGCTTATCCAAAAGAGATTATAGAATCAAATGACTTACCTTATGGTGGGCATTACGCTTACCGTCAAAGAGGAGAAAATCACCTTTTTACTCCCCAAACTATTTTTCTACTTCAAGACTCTACAAAAAACAACAACTATGAAACATATAAAAAATATGCAAAACTTATAAATGACCCTCAAGAAGGTTACATTAGTCTTCGCTCTCTTCTTGACTTTAAACGCTTAAAACCTATTGATATAGATGAAGTAGAATCAGTTGAGTCTATCATCACTCGTTTTGCAACTGGTGCTATGAGTTATGGCTCTATTTCTGAAGAAGCACATACAACTTTAGCTATTGCCATGAACTCTATTGGAGCAAAAAGTAATACAGGAGAAGGTGGAGAAGACGCTTCTAGATTTGGAACTAATAAAAACTCTAAAATAAAACAAATCGCATCTGGGCGTTTTGGAGTAACTTCTAATTATCTTGTTAATGCTGAAGAACTTCAAATCAAACTTGCTCAAGGTGCAAAACCTGGAGAAGGTGGACAACTTCCAGGACATAAAGTTGATGAAATCATAGGTAAAATACGACACTCAACTCCAGGAGTTGGTCTTATTTCCCCACCTCCACATCATGATATTTACTCTATTGAAGATTTAAAACAGTTAATCCATGACCTTAAAAATGCAAATAAACATGCAAGAGTCAATACTAAACTAGTTTCTGAAGTTGGTGTTGGAACTATTGCCGCTGGTGTTGCTAAAGCTCACTCAGATGTTGTTTTGATTTCTGGTTTTGATGGAGGAACAGGTGCCTCACCTCAAACTTCTATAAAACACGCTGGGCTTCCTTGGGAGTTAGGACTTGCTGAAACACATCAGACACTTGTTAAAAATGGTCTTCGCTCAAGAATAGTTCTGCAAACTGATGGACAACTTCGTACTGGTAGAGATATTGCCATAGCAACTCTACTTGGTGCAGAAGAATGGGGAGTAGCAACTGCCGCACTTATAGTTGAAGGCTGTATAATGATGAGAAAATGTCATTTAAATACTTGTCCTGTTGGCATCGCAACTCAAGATAAAGAACTTCGTGCAAAATACACAGGTAAACCTGAACATATCGTAAATTATATAAAATTTATAGCAAGAGAATTGCGTGAAGTCATGGCACAACTTGGGTTTAAAACTATAAATGAAATGGTAGGAAGAACAGATAAACTAAAGGCAAAAGAAGGTGTTACTCACTGGAAAGCAAAACATCTACAACTTGACAAGCTTTTACATCGTGTTCATGTCAGAAGTGACGATACCCCTTACTGTACTAAAAAACAAGAACATGGTTTAGAAAATGCACTTGACAATAAACTAATAGATTTAGCTCAAAATGCTATAAAAAATAAAATACCTATAAAAGAGAATATAAAACTAAGAAATATCCATAGAACTGTTGGCACAATGCTCTCAGCAGAAGTAACTCGTAAATATGGAGAAGCTGGTTTAAGTGATGATACTGTCTACTTTAAAGCAACAGGAAGCGGTGGACAAAGTTTTGGTGCTTTTGTAACTAAAGGGATTACCTTTGAAATAGAAGGTGATGCAAATGATTACTACGGAAAAGGATTGTGTGGTGGTAAACTTATTTTATATCCACCATTAAACGCTATTTATGAAGCAAATGAAAATGTTATTTTAGGAAATGTTGCCTTTTATGGTGCTACAAGTGGAGAGTCATACATATATGGTCTAGCAGGTGAGCGTTTTTGTGTTCGTAACTCTGGAGCAAATGTTGTGGTTGGAGCCATTGGTGACCATGGTTGTGAGTATATGACTGGTGGTAGAGTTGTTATACTTGGTGAAATTGGAAAGAATTTTGCTGCTGGAATGAGCGGTGGTATAGCCTATATATATGATAAGAACAAAACTGCTAAAGGTCGTATAAATAAAGGAAGTGTTGATTTAGACAGTGTAGACAATGATACTGATGAAAAAGAATTAAAAGATATGATAGAGAACTATATAACTTATACAAATTCTAAAGAGGCAAAAGAGATTTTAGCAAACTGGGAAGAGGCAAAAAATGCCTTTATAAAAGTTATGCCAGTTGATTATAAACGAGTTTTAAAAGAACAAGCTCAAAAAATGAGGGAGGTGTAAGATGGGAAAAGTTACAGGATTTAAAGAGTATAAGCGTCAAAATTTTTCTATTGCACCAGTAGAGGAACGCATAAAGCATAACAATGAATTTGTAATTCCTGCGAGTAAAAATGCAATGGAGATTCAAGGTGCTAGATGCATGGACTGTGGTGTTCCTTTTTGTCATAGTAATTATGGTTGTCCAGTCGGTAATAATATACCTCAATTTAATGATCACATATATAAAAACAAATGGGAAAATGCATTTCGTACACTGATGAGTACAAATAATTTTCCAGAATTTACGGGAAGAGTATGCCCTGCTCCATGTGAAACTGCTTGTGTTCTTGGTTTAAATGATGACGCAGTTACAATAAAGGGCATCGAGTATTCAATAATTGAGATGGCTTACAAAAAAGGCTGGATGAAACCACAAGTACCAAAAATCAGAAGTGGCAAAAAAGTTGCAGTTGTTGGTTCTGGTCCAGCTGGTCTTAGTGTTGCAAGTCAGCTTAACAAAGCGGGACATGAAGTTACTATATATGAAAGAGATAAACGCATCGGCGGTTTAGTTCGTTATGGTATTCCAAACTATAAACTTGACAAGAAAAAAGTAGTTCAACGCAGAATTGATATGATGGTTGAAGAAGGCATAAAATTTGTTACAAATGCTCATATTGGTATAGATATACCACTGAAAAAACTTCAAGATGAATATGACTCTGTTGTACTATGTGGTGGAGCGTCTTTACCAAGAGACTTACCAATAGACAATAGAGATGCTAAAGGTATTCATTTTGCAATGGAATTTTTAGCACAGTGTAACTCACGCATAGAGGGTGAAAATATTCTTAAAGAAAAAGAGATTTTAGCCACTGATAAACATATTATAGTTATTGGTGGAGGAGATACAGGAAGTGACTGTGTTGGGAACTCTATAAGACAAGGAGCAGCATCTATCACTCAAATAGAGCTAATGCCAAAAGCTCCATTAGAGAGAACAGATGCTATGCCATGGCCAACATATCCAAGAGTGTTTAAACTATCAACTTCTCAACAAGAGGGTTGTGAGATGGACTTTAACATACTTTCAAAATCATTCATCAAAGATGCTAATGGAAATGTTAAAGGTCTAAACTGTGTAAAAATTGAGTGGGGGAATAAAGGATTTAGTGAAATTAAAGGAACTGAATTTACTTTAAAAGCTGACTTAATTTTCTTAGCAATGGGCTTTATGGGACCTGAGCAAACAGGGATGATAGAAGAGTTAAATCTTGATACAGATGCAAGAAGCAACATCCAAACAAACAACTACAAAACTTCTGTTAAAGGAGTGTTTAGTGCTGGAGATATGAGAAGAGGTCAATCACTTGTAGTCTGGGCAATTTATGAAGGTAGAGAGTGTGCCATAGCAGTTGATGAGTTTTTATCAAACAAAAAAACTATGCTAAATGCTAGGAGTAAATCTTTATACGAAAAATAATTTCTAAAATAAACTTAGGTTACATCTCAAGAAATGTAACCTAAAAATCTAATGGACTAATGGCTTTAGTCTTATTCATTTCACCCATATCAATACCAAGTAACTCTTTATACAATGAATATAGTGTTTAAATCTAATCTTATCTCAAACTAAGTCTAATAATTTTCTTTTAACTTCCATATTACAACCTTTGCCTTAAGTATCATCATGAATGTTATGTAGATTTATGAACAAGTAACAATCATCTTAGTTTTAAGCATAATAGGTAAAATATTCATTATAATGCAAAAGTATGACAAATAGTCATATTTTATAGAAACTTTATTAATTAACAATCATTAACCATGATAGTTAATTATTTATTTTAAGCTTACTCTATATATAATGTTGTTGAATAAAGGAAAACAATGAACTTTAAAAGAGTGATTTTACTAATTAGCACCATGTTAAGTCTATCCCTTGCTCAAGACAATGATTTAGCAAATATTTTTGATAAAAGTAAATTAAACGGGACAATAGTTATATCTGCATTAAATGATGATGTAAAATATATATACAATAATCAAAGAGCTGTTAAAGGGTATATCCCTGCCTCAACATTTAAAATAATAAATACACTCATTGCATTAGAAGAAGAAGTTATAAAAGATGAAAATGAGATTATAAAATGGGATGGGGAAATTCGTTCATACAGCTCTTGGAATAAAGACCAAACTTTACAAAGTGCTATTTCAGTTTCATGTATATGGTGCTATCAAAAATTTGCAAAAGAGATAGGTAATGATAAGTATTTAACTTATCTTAAAAATATAAACTATGGTAATCACAAAACAGGTTCCAAGGTAACAACATTTTGGTTGGATGGTGATATAGAAATATCAGCCATAGAACAAATAGATTTTTTAAAAAAATTATATAAAAATGAACTACCCTTTAAACAACGATATATTGATATCACCAAAAAAATATTAACAGTTAAAAAAACAGAAAATTACATTATTAAAGCAAAAACTGGATTTTCTGGAAAAATTGGTTGGTATGTCGGCTATGTAGAAACAAAGAATGGAGTTTGGTTTTTTGCATTAAATGCAGATGTAACGAAAGATACACTTAAATATAGAAAACAAATTGTAATAGAATCTTTAAAAATTAAAAATATCATATAACAAGTACTAGGAGATAAATAAGTAGCCTAGCGGCGACTTATTTCTCAAGACAGTCGTTATATCCAAATCACCACATTATATGGAGGAAATGGACTCCTTGATGCTTATAAAAAAGCCTTAATGAAAAACTATAAAACTGAATTTATTTTAACTTCATACTCTGAACATTCATGTGGAGATAAAAGTTCTACAAAAGGAATAGCTTACATAGAGATTCAGAATAAAGATGTACTTTCTTGTTTTGGTGTAGGAGCTAATAACGATATACCTATTGCTTCTATCAAAGCTTTATTCTCAGCACTTAATCGTGCCTTTAAATAGTGGTTATCGCCACTATTTAAACAACTAAATCAATCTCTTGAAGTGTTCCAACTTTACCATCTTCTTTTAAGTAAATTGAACTCTCTTTGAGTTGTCCTTGAAGTTCATTATTTGCTCTAAAGTCAAAAGATGTAAGTACACTTCCTAAATATAATGCTCCAATATTTTTATCACTAAGGCTAAATAAATTTTCCTTTCCATTTTCATCTTTTGTCCAAATAAGTAATTGTTCAAACACATCATCATTTTCATCAATCCAACCATTATTATCAGAATCATAAGCACGTAGTTCATTAAAACCATTACCACTTTTAGGTCCAAATAGTTCACTACCATCGTTGATTTTCCCATCTTTATTTTTATCAAGTGCTAAAAATCCACTGCCACTTCCAACGAAAGAAAACTCATCACTTTTACCATCAAGGTCTAAATCAAATTCATGTTTAATATTTGAGATAGTAACATTCCCAGAATCAAAGTTCAATACTAAAGGATCAGTAAGTAGGGCATCGCCTGCTACAATCCTAAGTCTTTCATGCGACTCTGAACTACTTTTCATGCTAAAAGCCATGCTGAAATCTATCTCTCTACCATCCTCTGTTTGTACATTACCAGAAGCTGAAAAGTTTAAATGCTCTTCTCTTATTTCTTTTTTTTCATAACTATAATCAATCCCCCAGCCTACTCTTTGAGAAGTATTTGTTAGAGGAGAAATGTTTATCTTTATTCCCATTAAAGCTTCAAGTGCTAGGACTAGCATTTGAAGCTTTAGATCTATTGATATTTCTTCCATACTGTTAAATTCATCACTTAACTCTAGTCTATCAAACGAAAAAGGCTGTCTTGGATCACGCTCACCTTTAGACCACTCAACTAAACTTTCTTTTTCTAAAACTTCATGCTTTTTATAATGTGTGCTTGAAAATACTACATCTGATTGTGCTATTTTCATAATAAACCCCTCTAAAATATTTATATAGAGTTAAATCGGTATTTATTTGTTTCTTTAAAACAAGAAACAACGAGGAACCAAATTCCAAATAAAAAAATATTATTAATAGTAGTTTCATAAAAGATATTCATGCCATTATGTTTAAAAATGCTTTACATGTAGCATCATAAAAAGATGTACTTTTCAAGTTTATAGATGAGAGTATTTAGAATAGTATGGCTTTAATAAATAGTTGTCCGCTCACTGCATGACCATTATAACCTAACTTACTTGATTTTTTTATCTTTACAAAAAAATGTTTATAATGTATAATATTGTAAAGATAAAGGAATCGTCATGAAACGAGCAGTAAATCTACGATTAGAAGAAAGTGTTATTGTTACACTTAATCAATTATCAGAAGAACTTCATACAACAAAAACAGAAATTATAGAAAAGGCCATAAGCTTTTTTTCGCAACAAAATCATTTAAAGCATAACCAGTTATTGCAGTTTGCAGGTAAACTAAAAGGTAATGAAGCTGACATTATGTTACAAAACATTATAAATGATAAAAATTCTAAAGACTTTAAGTTAGACCTTTAATGAAAAAATATTTAATTGATAGTGACATATTAATTTACTTTTTAAAAGGGAAAAAAGAAGTTGTTGAAAGACTCTCACAAATTCCAATAGATAATTTGTATATTTCAAGAATAAATTATACTGAATTAATTTATGGTGCGTACAACTCTTCTAAAATAACTAAAAATTTAAAAATAATTGAGCCTTTTTTGGATAGTTTCAAAGTATTAGAATTCACTAAAATATCAAGTCTACTTTTTGCAAAAGAGAAAGCACGATTAAAAAAAAATGGTAATATAATTGCTGATATGGACTTAATAATTGCGAGTATTGCTATTGAAAATGATTGCACTTTAATTAGCAATAATATTAAGCACTTTGAAAGAGTACAAAACCTAGAACTTGAACCAAAATTATAACAAGTTCGAGGAACAAATAGTATATCACTTGTTGATTGGGATAAAGTTTTTCAAAAAATATCTAAAAGATTGAATTTATAGATGAAATACTTATTTCATCCAGATGCTGAGCTTGAATTAAATGCTTCAGTTGACTACTATAAGGAATAAAATGAAAATCATATTAATAATCTCCATAATGTTTTTTTGTAATTTGTTTGCAGAAAATAACTATTCTACAAAGTCAAATTGGCTTCTTGAAACAAAAACAAATGAACAAAAATTTAAAAAAATACAAAAACAATTTAGAGGATTTGACTTAGCGATGGTTGAAGTTGGTTATAGATTTAATAGTTTTTACTTTGCCATCAAAGACAAAAATTATGATTTGGCTCACTATCAGTTGGATAAAATCAAAAAAACAATTGAGAATGGAATACAACGAAGACCAAAGCGTAAAAATAATAGCGAAGTCATGTTTTTAAATACACAATATAGAGCCATGTACAAAGCACTATCAACAAAAAATTTGCAACAAATAGAAAAAGAATATATAAATACTAAACAGTTATGTAATGCATGTCATATAGCAGAAAAAGTTCCATTTATACATGTAATAGACCCAATCTATAGATGGCAACCTATTCAATAAATAGACAATAAGTTTACTAGACTAATAGTACAAGTAATACATTAAGTATTATGTGATAAAATCACTAAAATATTTTATAACATTGGAGAAATAATGGATTTACAAACAAAAGCACTTCACGCTGGATATGAAAAAGACTCTCAAGGAACTATGGCAGTTCCTATTTATATGACAACTGCTTATGAGTTTCGTGATGTTGAGCACGCTGCAAACTTATTTGCACTTAAAGAACTAGGTAACATTTACACTCGTTTAAATAATCCTACAACAGATGTTTTTGAAAAAAGATTTGCTGAGTTAGAGGTGGAGAGGCTTCTATTGCCACTGCTAGTGGTATGAGTGCTATTTTTTATGCTATTGCTAACTCTGCTGAGGCTGGTGATAACATAGTATGTGCTAGACAACTTTATGGTGGAAGTCTTACACTTAATTCTCATACTCTTAAACGCTTTGGAATTGAATCAAGATTTTTTGATGTTCAAAACCCAAGTGAGATAGAAGCACTCATAGACGACAAAACAAAAGTTATCTTTTTTGAGTCTTTAACAAACCCTAGTATTGATGTTGCAGACATTGAGGCGATTACTACCATCGCTAACAAACATGGCATACTTACAGTAGTTGATAATACTGTTGCGACTCCTGTTTTATGCCGTCCTTTTGAGTTTGGAGCAGATATATCAGTTCACAGTACTTCTAAATATACAACAGGTCAAGGTCTTGCGATTGGTGGTATTTTAGTTGAGAGAAAAGGTCTTTTAGAAAAACTAAAAGCAAACCCAAGATACCCTCAGTTTAATGAGCCTGACCAATCTTACCATGGTTTAGTTTATGTTGATGTACCTCTTCCTGCTTTTACTTTAAGAACCAGACTTTCACTTCTTAGAGATATTGGTGCAGTGCCATCTCCATTTAACTCTTGGTTATTTATTCAAGGAACAGAGACACTATCTCTTCGCATGAAAGAGCATTCGGCAAATGCTTTAGCTTTAGCAGAATTTTTAGAAGCACATCAAAAAGTAAATAAAGTAAATTACCCTGGACTAAAAAGTAACTCAAACTATGTCAATGCTCAAAAATACTTTGACAATGGAGCTTGTAGTGGACTTTTAAGTTTTGAAGTTGACTCTTTAGAAGTAGCTACTAAAATCGTAGACGCTACTGAACTTTACTCTTTAGTTGTAAATATTGGTGATTCAAAATCAATCATAACGCACCCTGCATCTACAACTCATCAACAGTTAAATGAAGAAGAATTAAAAGCTTGTGGTGTTCCTTCTGGACTTATTAGAATTTCGGCTGGATTAGAATCAATAAAAGATTTAATCGCAGATATTAAACAAGCTTTAGAAGCATAAAAAGTAGTATTAAGTCATTTTCGCTAAAATGTTACTATTATTTTACGGAGAACTACAAACTTGCCTTTAAACTTACAAATACATACAGAGCACTTTACAAACCCTCTCTATTTAGAGAGTGGTCGTATTTTAGAACCTTATGACATTGTTTATGAAACATATGGCGAACTAAATGATGACAAGAGTAATGTAGTTGTAGTTTGTCATGCACTTACAGGTTCTCATCATGCAGCTGGCATCTATGAAGATGAAACTAAAGCTGGTTGGTGGGATGGTTTTATCGGTTCTGGAAAAGCAATAGATACAGATAAATACTTTGTAGTTTGCTCAAATGTTATTGGTAGTTGTTTTGGTTCAACAGGTCCTATGAGTATGCAACACCCTCATCACGAACACTACCGTTATAAGTTTCCTGTTGTAACCATAAAAGATATGGTAAAAGCCCAACGCATACTTTTTGACAGACTTGATATTCACAGAGTTCACGCGGTTGTTGGTGGCTCAATGGGTGGGATGCAAGCTCTCGCTTTTGCAGTTCTATATCCAAATTTCGCAAACAAAATCATCGCCTTGGCAGCAACTCACGCAACACAACCTTGGGCGATTGCATTTAACAAAGTAGCTCAAGAATCTATCTTAAAAGACCCTGATTTTAAGCAAGGCTACTATGACCCTGAGGTTATAAAAGAGCAAGGTTTATCAGGTATGGCTGTTGGTCGTATGGCAGGTCATATTAGTTTTTTATCACCTGAGTCTATGGCAACAAAGTTTGGTCGTGAATACAAAAGGACAGATGGACTTTATGAACTTTTTGGAAAGTTTCAAGTTGAATCTTATTTAGAGTACAATGGTTACAATTTTACAAAATGGTTTGACCCTTTAGCATATCTATATATCACTAAAGCTATCAATATCTTTGATTTAGCAAGAGGTTTTGACTCACTTGAAGAGGCTCTTAAAAAAGTAACTTCAAGTATGCATTTGATTAGCTTTAGAGATGATTTACTTTTTAAAAATATAGAGATGAAAAAAATCGCTGATACACTAAAAGAGATTGGAAATGACAACTATGACTATATTGACATAGATAGCGGTTATGGACATGATGCTTTTTTGGTGGAGTTAGAAAAATTTGAAAAATATGTAAAGGATGCATTAGATGGCTAAAACAGGAAATTTTGAAACAAAACTCACAAGTGCAAAAAAAATATTAGAAGCCTTAATGAAACCAGAAATAACTTTGCAAAACAGTGTTAAAGAGTATGAAAAAGGTATTAAAGAATTAAATGATGCTCAGAAAATACTAGAAGATGCTGTCATAAAAATCAACGAAATTAAGAGTAACTAATGCGTTGTGCGGTACTGCAACTTAGTGCTCAAGGTATGAGCAGTACGAAACTTTACAACTACATAAGAATCGCTCATACAAAAAATGTAAAAGTTCTTCTTCTTGGTGAGTACATATTAAACCCTTTTTTCAAAGAGTTGCAAAATATGTCAATTGCGATGATAAAAGAACAAGCCGAGCACCAGATAAAAATACTAAAAGAATTAGCTTCTACTTACAAGATGGTAATAGTCGCACCTCTTGTAATTGTAAAAAGAAAAAAAGTTTATAAAACAGTAGCTAAATTTGCTCCAGCATCTACTGCATATTATCAACAACAGCTTCTTATAAATTACTCACATTGGAATGAGGAAAAGTTCTTTTCAAACAGTATAGATGCTATTAAATCCCCACTAATTTTTAAAGTTGATGGTTTTAAGTTTGCGATTATTAGCGGGTTTGAGCTTCATTTTGATGAAATATTTGCACAAATATCATCTAAAAATGTAGATGCTGTTTTACTACCAAGTGTATCTACTTTTGACTCTTTTGAGAGATGGAAAACACTTGTACTTTCTCGTGCTTTTACAAACAACTGCTACATTCTCAGAGCAAACCGAATAGGTGAATATACCCAAGAAGAATTTTCATGGAAATTTTATGGAGACTCCATACTAGCATCTCCTAATGGAGAGTTATTATCTCATCTTGGAAACAAGGAAGAACTAATGTTAGTAGAGATGTCTCACAGTGAAGTAGTTCAAACAAGACGGACATGGGGATTCAAAGATATAATAAAAAGGAGAGAATCATGAAAAAAATATTTAAAATTTCACTTATCTTAGTTGTAATACTAGCTACTTATTATGTATATCATGTGCATTTTGACTACCGTTTTGAAGTAATAAGCAAAGATAAGGTTTATAAATCAGGTCTTATAAAACCTGAAAAACTTGAAGACTATCTTGTAAAATATAATATTAAAACTGTTATAGACTTAATGGATCCGGGTGTTCAAGATGCACTTAATCCAGCAAAACAAAAAAATATAGATGAAGAAGATAATGCTATTAATCAAATAAATAAAAAGAACAATCTAAACATAAAACATGTAAATATACCATCAGGACAAGTACCAAATAAAAAGACTCTTACTAAGTTTTTTGAAGTTCTTGATAACAAAAATAACTATCCAATTTTAATACACTGCTACCATGGAACAGGAAGAGCACAAATATATAGTGCCCTTTATAGAGTAGAGTATGAAAATTGGAACACTGAAGATGCAAGACAAAAGACAAGATTTATGGTTGAGGGTTTTGGATATAGAAGTAGCTTCTCAAAAGGTAAAGTAAAAGGTGATTTTCTTATAGAATACAAACCTAGAGAAGAAGGCATATTTAGTACTATTAACACTCTCCAAAAATAGTGCGTTTAATATTTTTGTGCTATAATTTTTTTTAATAAAGGTTTAATCATGATGAAATATTTCCATCGCCAAGTTCAACTTTGGGGCGAAGAAACACAACAAAGTTTACAAACAAAAAAAATAGCCGTTATTGGCTCAGGTGGACTTGGAAGTTCTTTAGCATTTGCACTTGGAGCTAGTGGTATTGGTGAAATTCATATGGTTGATTTTGATGAAGTTTCTTTGCACAATATCCATAGACAAATAGCTTTTAAAGTTGGTGATGAAGGCAAAAATAAAGCTAAAATAAATGCCGAACTTATAGAAGCTAGATGTCCTTATGTAAAAGCTATTGCTCATGAATGTAACTTTGAAGAGTGGAGCAAAAAGAACATAGAAGTTGATTTAATCATAGATGCTACTGACAATCTTCCAACTCGCGGAGATATAAATACCTATGCAAAAAGCATAAATATGCCTTGGTTATATGGAAGTGTTGAGGCTTTTCATGGGCAAGTTTGTTTCATAGATGAGTCTTCTTTTACAGACGCTTTTAAAATCATCAAAAAAACTCCAGCAGGAATCGCAGCACCAATAGTTATGCATATAGCATCTCTACAAGCAAACTTGGCACTTCGATTTTTAGCTGGACTAAGTGTTAAAAAAGATATGCTTTATTACCTCTTTTTTAACGAAGACGGAGAGTTAATAACTCAAAAATTTGGACTTCCTAAAGCTTAGAAATATACTCTCCAAGGGCTTTGATTTGTCCATCATCTAACTTAGATGCTTGACCTTTCATGATGCTCTTCATAGCTCCACCATAAGTTCCATCTTTATATCCATTTAATGAATCAGTAACTTGGACTACACTCCAACCTTGAATCAGCTTTGACTTACCAAGAGCTGGTTTATCTCCATTTGCACCATGACAAGCTGAACAACTTTTATATAATGCCCCAGCATCTATAGATGCCACTACTTCTTTTACCTCAGATTCAGGAGCAGGCTTCATTATTTTTTGAACTAAAACAGCTTGTGGAGTTACAGCAGTTTTTACTTCAGCGATTTTAACTTCAGCAACTTTTTGTACTTCTGCAACTTTAACTTCAGCGACTTTTTGTACTTCAACCTTTTTTACTTCTTTTTTCGCATCTTCACTACAGCCAACTAGCAAAAGTGCTAAGACTACACAAACTGTTATTTTCATATTTAAATCCTTGTATTTTCAACACAGTATATCGTTAAAGTGCTTCTAATGCTTTTAAAGATATAATAACGCGATTATAATAAGGCTTAAACACTATGATATTCCAACCATATCCATTTGAAAAATTAAACGATTTATTAAAAAATATAAAAATAAATAATAACTATGATGCTTCTATTTTAACTATAGGTGAACCGCAATTTGAAACTCCTAAATTTATTCAAAAAGCTCTTAGCGAAAACTCCGATTTACTTAAAAAATATCCAAAAACTTCTGGTGAAACATCACTCAGAACTGCTCAAATAGATTTTTTTCAAAAAAAGGTTTGGTGTTGATTTAAAAGATGAACAAATTATTCCTACTTTTGGAACTCGTGAAGTGCTTTTTAACTTTCCTCAATTTTTACTATTTGACAAAGAAAATTCAACTATCGCTTTTCCAAATCCTTTTTATCAGATTTATGAAGGTGCAGCGATTGCTACAAAATCAAAAACAATTTATCTAAATCTAGATGCTAGTAATAATTTTAAACCAATAATCAAAGAAGATGAGTTAAAACAATGTGATTTAGTCATCTTAAACTTTCCAAATAACCCAACAACATCTACACTTAGTCTTGATGAACTTGGGGAATGGGTTTACTTAAGTTTAAAACATAACTTTGTTTTACTAAACGATGAGTGTTATAGCGAACTGTATACTGGTGAAAAAATCCACTCTTTACTTGAAGCATCGTTGCATGTTGGAAATACAAACTTTAAAAATATTTTAGTCATAAACTCTATCTCAAAACGCTCATCTGCACCAGGTCTTCGTTCAGGCTTTATAGCAGGAGATGAAAACATATTAAAAGAGTATATGAAGTACAGAACTTATATCGGTTGTGCTTCTCCTCTTCCTCTTCAAAGTGCAGCGGCAGTTGCTTGGAGTGATGAAGAACATGTGAAACTATCAAGAGAAATTTATAAAAAGAACTTTGAAATTGCAAAAGAAATACTAAAAATAGAAATTCCAAAAGCAACTTTTTATATCTGGTTAAAAGTTGATAAATCCATAGAATTTACAAAAAAACTTTACCAAAATTACAATGTAAAAGTTCTTCCTGGTGAATTTTTAGCAAGAACAGATGCTAATGGTAAAAATCCAGGAAAAGGTTTTATAAGAATCGCTTTAGTTGAGAATGAAGATAAAACAAGAAATGCTCTAAAAAGAATCAAGGAATGTTTAGATGCCAATTAATACAGACCAATTAAAAAGTAAAATCCTAGAAGCACAAACAAATTCTGATATAGCTTCTCTTTATATTCTTGAAGAAAAAGCATCTGAAATGTTTGATGAAGATACACTTGGTGCTTTTTATACAAATATTTTAGATATGGCACTAGAAAGATTAACAGATGCCCTAGAGGCTCCAAGAAAAATGGATCTAAATGAAGTTCAAGATTTTGCAACGCTAAGAGCTTTATATGAGTATGCGATGGAGTATTATCACGCAAACAACATCAAAGATGCATCTGCTCTTTTTGAAGTTCTTAGTGGTTTATCAAATGATGAAAAATTCTCTTCTGCTTTAAAGTTCCACTGGATAGCGTCTAAAGAAAATCTATCTTTAGACGATTTTATGGATAAGCTTGCAGATATGGATGCAACTCAAAACGCAGGTACATTTTACATAAGTGCTTTTACAAAAGAGGCACAAAAATTGCTTGATAAGTCCCAAATAAAGGGAGAGCAAGTATGAGAATTCATTTTATTGGAATCGGTGGGATTGGTATTTCAGGACTAGCACAATATATGCACTTTAAAGGTCATAATATTAGTGGTTCAGATATTTCAGATACTGTAATTACAAAAAAACTTCGTGATTTAGGTATCGAAGTTACAGTTCCTCATAGCGGGGATGCTATAAACTCTCAAGATTTAGTTATTCACTCAGCTATCATTCGTCCTGACAATCCAGAAATAGTAGCAGCAAAAGCTAAAGGCATAAAAGTTTTAGCTCGTCGCGAGGCATTGCTTCAAATCTTAGACACGGCTAAGGTTTACTCTGTTGCAGGTGCTCACGGTAAAAGCACTACAACAGCTATACTAACCGCTATCATGGACGGCTCAGCTATTATCGGTGCAGAGTCTAAAGCATTTGGCTCAAATGTAAGATATGACGAACTAAGTGATGTGTTGCTATTTGAAGCTGATGAAAGTGATGGAAGTTTTATCAACTCAAATCCTCATTGTGCAATAGTTATCAATGCTGAACCTGAGCATATGGAATATTATGATTATAATTATGAGCGTTTTTATGATTCATACAAAACATTTATAAAATCAGCTCCTTATCGTGTTTTAAATGCAGAAGACCCATTTTTAGCAACCCTAATAGATGATGTTGAAGCAAATTGGCTTTACCCTAGCAAAGATATCACAAATATTGATTTTGTTTTAGTAGATGATGAGCCACATACAAAATTTACCCTAAGAGATTTAGGCTCATTTAAAGTGTGGGGCTTTGGAAAACATATAGCCCTAGATGCGGCTTTAGCAATACTTGCAGCAAAAGAGTCTATGGATATAGAAGTTATAAGAGAAAAACTTTTAACTTTCAAAGGTATTAAAAAACGCTTTGACATAGTTGGAGCAGAAGATGGAAGCGTAATCATTGATGATTATGGACATCACCCAACAGAGATAAAAGCAACTTTTGAGTCTGTAAAAGAGTATGCAAATCTTAAAGGTTTTGATAAGATTACAGCTATTTGGCAACCACATAAATACTCAAGAACTATTGATAATCTTGATGCATTTATCAAATGTTTTGAAGGTGTACAAGAACTTATTATCTTACCTGTTTGGTCTGCTGGAGAAGCAACTAGAGAGATTGACTTTAAAGAAAAATTTAAACAATACAACTTAACAATGGCAGATACTATAAAAAGAGCAAACAATACAATTACAATCATAAAAGACAAAGAAAATTTAAAAACTCTTGACAAAGGTCTTATCATAGGCTTTGGTGCGGGAGATATAACTTATCAAATAAGAGGAACAGGTTAGTATGGCTTATATTGCAGGACTAGTAATAGTAGGGTTTTTCTTTTTAGCCCTACACTATTTTACAGAACTTACAAAAAAACAAAAAATGCTTATTACTATTGTTATTTTAGCAGTTGTTCTAAGTGCTATCTCATTTAACACATATAGCAATTCTCAAAGAGATAAAATGTTAACCGTTGTAATGAAATTTAATCAAAACAAAACCGTAAAATGTAATGGCATCGATGTAGATAACAAAAACTACACTATAAGCATCGGAACATACACTTTCATTGGGAAAGAAAACACTCAAAACTATGGACAGATGATTAGCGCTTCTAGTTGTGAGTAGTTAATTGTCTAAACTAGACTTACTGATAACCCAACTTGACTTAAATGAGCATATAGAACAATTTAAAAGCTTTTTCTCGCGTGATAGTAGCCTTTTTATTGAAGGTGACCAAGAACTTCATTTTCGTTTTATAAAAGCACTTGATAAGGTAGAGTTTAAAGCACCTCCAAAAGTAGCAGATTTTACAAATATTAAAGGGCATCTAAAAAAGCGTGGTGTTTTAAGATTTGAGCAAATATTTGAGATTATTAAAATTGTAAGATATTTTCGTTACTTTAAAAAACGTGAACTAGATGGAATCATCGGAGAGTGGATGAGTAAGTTTGTAGTTGATGCAAAGTTCACAGAAGTGGAAAAATACTTTACAGCAGATGGAAGATTTGAAGAAAATCTTGATGAAACACTTTTTGGATTAAGCAAAAGGATTCAAGAACATAAAAACAACATGAGTGGCTCACTTAAAAGAATGATGTCAAGTCCAAAACTAAGTTCTTACTTAGTAGATACTCAGGTTCACTTAATAAATAATGAAGAGTGTCTTTTAGTGCGTGGAGGGTTCAACCATGTGTTAAAAGGTGCTTTACTTGGAAGAAGTACCGCGGGATTTTTTTATGTTTCACCTGATTCTATCTTAAAGGCAAAAGAACAAATACGCTTTATACAACAAGAAAGAGAAGCGATTTTCTACACTTATGCTAAAGAGTTTTCTACAAAATTAGGTGAATTACAAGCATTTATAAGCTTTATAGATAAAGAGTTTACTAAATTTGACAACTATCAGGCAAGAGTTCTTTTTGCAAGAAGTAAAAACCTTCAACTTATAAAGTCAAAAAAAGATTCTAAAATAGTTTTACACAACTTTATACACCCTGCCCTTCACAAACCAAAACCAGTTATAGTTGACTTTAGTAAAAATATTCTTATGGTTACTGGAGTAAATGCTGGTGGTAAGACTATGCTTTTAAAGTCTATCTTAGCGGCTTCATTTATGGCTAAATATATTATCCCTATGGGTATAAATGAAAATAAATCTCACATCGGCTCATTTAAAAATATCCTTGCAATCATAGACGACCCACAAAATGTTAAAAATGACATCTCTACTTTTGCTGGTAGGATGCAAGAGTTTTCTCGCATCTTTGAGTTTAAATCTGCCCTAGTTGGCATAGATGAAATAGAACTCGGAACAGATAGTGACGAGGCAGCGGCACTATTTAAAGTTATACTTGATGACCTAATAAAAAGAGGTCAAAAGGTTGTAGTCACAACACATCACAAGCGTCTTGCCGCTCTTATGGCAGATAGAGATGATGTAGAACTTATGGCAGCTCTTTATGATGAAGAGTTAAGAGTTCCTACCTATGAGTTTATGCAAGGCATCATCGGTAAAAGTTATGCCTTTGAAACTGCAAGTAGATATGGCATCTCAAACACTCTTGTAAAAGAAGCAAAAAGTGTATATGGTGACAATAGTGAAAAGTTGAATCTTCTTATAGAAAGAGGCTCACAGTTAGAAAGAGAGTTAAAACAAAAGCATAAAAAAGTGGATGATAAACTTGAAAGCATAAGACTTAAAGAGTTAGACCTAAAACAACTAAAAGAAAGTATATTTTTAGAATTAAATGAGCAAAAAAGTACTTTAAAAAACAATTATGCCGTTGCGATAAACGAAGCAAAAATCGCTGCAAAAGCTGGAGATACCAAAGCTATACATCGTGCAATGGACAAAGCAAATAAAAAACTGCCCCAAGAGGACAAAGCAAAAGAGATAAGAGAAATCAACTTTAGAGTAGGTCAAGAAGTAAAATATCACTCTAAAAAAGGCGTCATTATCTCAATGAGAGATAAAAAAGATGCAACTATTGAAATAGAAGGAATGAGAGTTAGAGTTAAAACTCAACACTTAAAACCAACAAAAATCATAAAACAAAAACCAACTACAAACATCAAACTAAATGTAGAAAAAAAAGCTGGTTTAAAATGTGACCTTCATGGACTCAGAGCAGATGAAGCAACAGAAGTTTTAGATAAGTTTCTCTCAGATGCGCTTATATCTGGTTGGGACGAGGTTATAGTTTACCATGGCATAGGAACTGGAAAACTATCTTATGCAGTTAAAAACTTTTTGATTGCTCACCCTAGAGTTAAAAAATTTGATGATGCACCACAACACCTTGGCGGATTTGGAGCTAAAATAATCACTCTTTAAACTACATATTTTAATATATATTGTGTTAATATTACACTATCACATTTTAAAGAGAACGGATGAAAATACTTATAACCTTACTACTATTATTTACTCTAGCAAATGCCGCAAAAAATCGACAAATTTGCTTTAGAAGTTGGCTACTTAAGAGATTATAACGCTGCTTTAAAAATAGCAAAAAAAACAGAATAAGCTCATCATGCTTGTAGTAGTTGGCGATTACTGCCCTTGGTGTAAAAAGTTTGAAAGAAAAGCATTAAAATCTTCTCTCATAAGAAAAAAAGTTAAAAAAGATTTTATTGCTGTTGTTGTTGACAACAAAAGAGATAAGGATAAATTTCCAAAAGAGTTTCACACTAAACTACTTCCAACAGTTTACTTCATAAACCCAAAAACTGAAGAAAAGGTTTTAAGAGTCTTAGGCTATGCAAAAAAAGATACTTTCGCACAGATGATGAATGAAGCAAAAAAAACATATACTTATAAATATAAAAAGAATAAGCTGTGAAATTTTTAGCAACACTTCTTTTTACATTTAGTACACTTTTTAGCGCAACTTACTTTTCACTTGATGATGTCAACTCTTTGCATCTACACATGTCTAATAAAGTAGAGTTTATGGATGAAAAACAAAAAGATACTCTAAAAAAAGATATAATTAGTAAGCTAAAAAAAGCTGGTTTTAAATTTGGAGAAGTTGATTCTGCTGCTTTTATTATTAAAATAAAATCTATTGAAATAGAAGATGGCGAAGTTGTACATATTAGTATCGCTCTTGGAGAAGATGTTTTGGCATCTAGAAAAGATGAGATAGATATCTTTGCTTTTACTTACTATACAGATGATTTAATAGAAGCAGATGAACCTTATGAAGAAACTCTAGATGCTATTAACAGTTTAATTTCAAAATTTATAAATGCTCATAAAGATGATAATGAGTAATAATTAAGGATAATAAACATGAAAATATTTATTTCATTACTTTTAATCTCAACCTTGGCTCTATCTGCTCAAATAGATGAGTTTGCATCTAAAGTTAAATATTCTAGAGATTACAACAGCTCTTTAAAAATAGCAAAAAAACAAAATAAATTAATAATGTTAGTTGTAGTCAGCGACTTTTGTCCTTGGTGTAAAAAGTTTGAGAGGAAAGCTTTAAGTTCTAATTTGATTAAAAATAAAGTAAAAAACAATCTTATTCCAATCATAATCAACAAAAACAAAGACAAAGGGAAGTACCCAGCAAAGTTTTACTCAAAACAGGTTCCAACTATCATATTTATAAATCCAAAAACAAATAAAAGAATTTATGAGGCTTTAGGTTATATGAAAAAAGATGATTTTATCCAAGAGATAGACACAGCTTTAAAAGCTTTTAACAAAGTACAGAAATAATGTTTAAGTTACTTTTTATCTCACTTATCACTTATAGTTCGCTCTTTAGTGCATCTTTTTTCACTCTCGATAATCTTGGTTCTTTAAAAATATATACCTCTTTAAAAGTAGATTATCTAAGTGTTAAACAAAAAGATGAAATAAAAAAGCTTCTTCATGCTAAACTTCAAAAAGCAGGCTTTAGCTTTGATAACACTGACCCAACTACTTTTATGCTTAAAATAGAAGCTATTGAAGTTGATGAATCACAAGTAATTTATGTCCAGATAGCTTTAGGAGAAGATGTGCAAACGCTTCGTAAAGGAAACATAAAAAGTTTTGCTTTTACCTATGTAGCAAATGATTTTATAGATTCGGAGGAACCTTATGTAGATACACTCGAATCTATAAACTTCTTGCTCTCAGAGTTCATAGAAGCTTATAAAGATGACAATGAATAAAAAAGTTGCCATCATAGGTGGTGGAGCATCTGGACTTCTTTGTGCAATCTTTTGTGCGAAAAACTCTTGTGATGTTTCTATCTATGAGCAAAATACCAAATGTGGCAAAAAGATTTTAGTTTCTGGAAATGGTCGCTGTAACATCACAAATAAAAACTTAAACACAAAAGATTATTTTGGAGAAAATCCTTCCTTTACCTTAGATGCTCTAAAGAGTTTTGGTTTTAAAGAATTTAGTGATTTTGCCTCTAGTATCGGTCTTTTACTTGAGGAAAAAGATGATGGTAGATGCTATCCTCTAAGTAACGAATCAAAAAGTGTTCTATCCCTTCTTCTTAAGTCAGCAACTAATCTTGGTGTTAAAATATTTACAGATAAAAAAGTAACCGATATCCAAAAAATATGTAAAGAGTATGACTCTGTTGTCATAGCTACTGGTTCACAAGCAGCCGAGCATCTAGGTGGTAATGATGATGGTTATAAGTTTGCAAAAGAGTTTGGACACAACATTGTTGATACCTATCCATCTTTAGTTCAACTGCATCTAAACTCAGCTATCGCTCACAAAATGAGTGGTGTTAAAACATTTGGCGAAGTTACTTTACTTATAAATAACAAAAAAGATATTTCAACTTCTGGAGATATTTTAATTTACCTCTTATGGTGTTTCTGGTTTTGCAATTTTAGATATTTCTCAAAGAGTAAGTGTAGCTTTGATGGAGTATAATAAGGTTGATATAAGCATAAATCTTCTTCCATCTTTTAATGCTCAAAAATTATCTTCTCACATATTAAAATTAAGTCAAAAGATGCCAAACTTTTTTGTTGTAGATATCTTAGTTGGTTTAGTTCCTCTTAAAATTGCTAAAGGCATACTTCAAAGTTTAAACATCAACATAGATGCCAAAGCAAAACATATCACTACTAAAGAGAGTAAAAAACTGGTAAATGAGATGCTAAACTGGCGTTTTGAAGTAAATGATACTCACGGTTTTCGTCATGCAGAAGTAAGTGGAGGGGGAGTTGATACAAACGAGATCAACCCTAAAACTATGGAATCTTTAAAAAAGAAAAATCTTTACTTTTGTGGAGAAGTTCTTGATGTTCTTGGAAAAAGAGGTGGTTATAACTTTGCCTTTGCTTGGGCTAGTGCTTATGTTTGCGCTAAAGATATAAGTCTAAAACAAAGAAGTAAATGATGAAGATGGAACAATGGTTAAGTTTAAACTATGAAAAGTGAACTAAAACTTTTATACGCAGAAGATGAAAAAATTATAAGAGAAAATTTTGTTGAAATTTTTAAAAGATATTTTAATAATATAGAAGTAGCTGCAAATGGAAAGATTGCCCTCGAACTTTATAAAAAAGGCAAATACGATATAGCTATACTTGATGTTTCCATGCCTCATATGAGTGGTTTAAATGTAGCTTCTACTATCAGACAAACAGATAATAAGCTCGAAATCATTATGCTTTCAGCCTTTGCTGACACAGAGAAACTTTTAAAAGCAATAAACTTACACCTATTTTCATATCTTGCTAAACCTGTAAAAATAGATGAGTTAGATGCAACACTTAAAAAAGTCATAGCAAAATTATCTAAAAATACTAAACTTATATTTAATGATTTTTATTCTTGGAATATAAAAGAAGAAGTCTTATACTATTTACTAGATGAAGTAAAACTATCTAAAAAAGAACACTATTTAGTTAAATTTTTAGTTAAAAATCCATATAAACATCATAGCTCTTGTGAAATCATGGAGGCAATCATGGATAAACCCACTAAATATGATACGAACTGCAATAATGTAACCCAACTCATTTCAAGATTTAAGAAAAAAATGTTAAAATCATACAACAAAGAGTACTTCTTCATAGATAATGTCTATGGATTAGGCTACAAAATAATTTCTTAGGATTCTTTCATGTCAATTCCCTTTATCATATTTTTAGTAATTGCAATAAATGTATTTTTTATGTACAACTCACTTGTTTCAAAGAAAAATCAAGTTCAAAATATCTTTGCAGGTTTAGATGCTGTACTTAAAAAACGCTATGACCTTATCCCAAATTTAGTTGCAACAGTAAGTAAATACATGGAGCATGAAAAATCACTTTTAAGTGAAGTCACAAAACTTCGAGCAGATGCAAATAAGCCAAATGTAAGTGATGAGCAGAAAATAGCATTAGATGCTAAAGTAAGTAGTGCTTTAGGCTCTATCATGGTCGCGGTTGAAAACTATCCTGAGTTAAAAGCAAATGAAAATGTTATGCACTTACAAGGTACTTTAAATGAGATAGAAGAGCAAATCTCAGCTGCTAGAAGAGCTTACAATCAAGCGGTTACTGATTATAACAACAAAATAGAGATGATTCCTTCAAACTTTATAGCTATGGCTATCGGATACAAAAGAAAAGAAGTTTTTAATATCCCAGATGCTCAAAGAGAAAACATTAATGTAAAAGAGCTTTTCAACTAATATATGAAAACAGCAAGTGAACTAACTGATTTTTACTATGAAACTCTATACCCAACACTCCAAGAGTTAGAAAAAGATAGAAAAAACTTAAGATATAGAATTGTTATCGTCGGTGTTGTTTTTTCGCTTATTTGTCTTGTTTTAATTTTTTTATTATCTTCTTTTATACAGCAAAGTCCTGATATTCTTATATTTATTGGTGTTGGTTATATGGGTATTGGCGGTTTTATATATAAGTTTCTCATAAAAGATTATACAAGTGAGTTTAAACAAAAAGTTATAAAACCTCTTATTGGTGCTATTGACTCCAGTTTGTCATATCAAGTAGCATCCATGTTCCACAAAGAATTTTTGAGCGTTCAGATCTGTTTTCACAGCCTGATAGAATAAGTGGAAATGATTATGTAAGAGGTAATATAGATGCAACTAAGATAGAATTTTCCGATATTCATGCAGAAAAAAGACATAAAAATTCAAAAGGACATGAGAGTTGGAGTACTATTTTTCAAGGGCTTTTTATAGTTGCTGAGTTTAACAAACATTTTCATGCTAAAACTATTATACTTCCAGACACAGCACAAAACACCTTTGGAGATTTGATAGGAAACTGGCTTCAATCAAACAATTTTTCAAGAGATGAACTTGTAAAAATGGATGATAATAACTTTGAAAAAGAGTTTGTAGTTTACTCAGACGACCAAATAGAAGCAAGATATATACTTTCGCATTCACTTATGAAAAAACTACTTGATTTTAAACATAAATCAAAATATCCACTATATATATCGTTTGTAGGCACTCATATTCATTTAGCTATTTACTACGATAAAGACCTTTTTGAGCCAACTGTATTTCGTTCACTTTTAAACTATAAAATAGCAATGGAGTATGTAAAAACTCTTCACCTAGCCATAGGCATAGTAGATGAGCTAAAACTAAATCAAAAACTTTGGAGTAAAAGATGATAATACAAAGTGTAAAAGACTTACTAACACCAAAAATGCTTAAATACTCAATAGTACCATTTGTACTTACTTTAGTAGTTATGTATGTTCTATTTTTTATCATTGCTGGGATTGGCGTTGATCAACTAGGAGAAATGTCTATTCACTCAAGTCAAACAACGATGCAAAACGGAATTCCTCATACTGAGAGTTTTGATACTATGATTCAAGGAACTGCAATCATTCAGTTTTTGATGAGTTATGCCATTACTTCATGGATAGCAACCTTTCTCATCTATGCGCTTGGTAGTTTTGCTGTTCTTTATATGTCTATTTTTATAGCCGTTATTGTTATAGGGTTTTTAACACCTTTTGTTTTAAAAGAACTTCAATCAAGACATTATAGAGATATTGAAATGATGGGATATTCAAATATTTTTGAGGCTATATTTTTAGTATTTAAATGGGCAGTTATCATGTTACTTCTTTTTATACTTTTGGTGCCTTTTTATTTTATACCACTTGTTAATCTTGTAGCTTTTAATCTACCACTATACTACTTCTTTCATAAAATGATAACCTATGATATAGCCTCAAATATCTGCACAAAAGAAGAAGATAAACAAATAAAATACTTTCGTGGAAGTAGCATAAAATTTAAAACATTAATTTTATATCTTCTGTCACTGATTCCATTTGTTATATTTTTTGGTGCAATATTTTATGTGATATATTTAGGTCATACATATTTTATTGAAGTTAGAAAAATTCGTCATAATGAACACTAAAAACCTTTCCGCAGGTATATTATCTGCAATTTTAGTTTTAGTAATCGCTTTTATGGCATCACAAGCATACTTTTTTTCTATAAAGTATGACAAAGAGATGGCTTCTCACGCTCAAAACTATAAAATAGAAAATAAAATAGACCACTATATACAAAAAACAAATAATGTAATACAAGATTACTTTTTTGAATATATAAGTGGCGAAACCAAAGAGCAAAAACCACAAGAGTTATCAAAAATAAATAAAGAAAAAACACAACTCTATACAACACTTTATTTTATAGCTTTAGGAGTATTACTACTTACATACTTTTTTTCTTCAAAAGAAATTTTTATAGTATCAATTCTAAGTGCTGCTCTTATTTCTTGGTTTGTTGGTATATTTGCACCAATTATGACAGTTGAAATTTTTAAAGATTTACCAATTTTTGGATTCACTATATTTAAGTACGAGTCAAAAGGGATTTGGAGTACAGTTGAGAAACTATGGATTTTACAAAACTATTTTTTAGCTGTTGTAATTACACTATTTAGTATCGCTATACCTATTATTAAAACTATATCACTTTACTTTAGTGTTCTTATGAAGATAAATATTAAATATATAGATTTTATTACAAAATGGTCAATGGCAGATGTATTTATTGTCTCTTTACTGCTTACAAATCTATCTCTTAGTGTCGATGAATTTACAAATGCAGAAGTTCAAATAGCTATTTACTTTTTTTGTACCTATGTTGTACTTTCTATATTATCGTCATATATAATAATAAAAGAGAGGGAGAAGTAAAACTCACTCTTCTTCCTTGTCTAACTCTTTTAAAACTAAGGCTCTATAAGCTTCATCTTTTGGAACAAGCCCCGCTTCATATAAAAACTGAGATGGCATAAAGTTTATCTTCTTTATTTTGTCATACTTAGCAAAACTAAGATATAAAATATCTTTTGCACGAGTTACAGACACATAAAAAAGTCGCCTTTCTTCATCTAAAGAGCCACCTCTTTGCATAAGTTTTCTGTTTGGAAATCTTCCATCCATCAAGTCAATCACATAAACTTCTTTATACTCTAAGCCCTTAGATGCATGAACACTTAAAAGATTTACACCCTCTCCTTGAGTTAAATCTGAAGAGCCTAAAATCATAGCGTTTAAAAATCTTTCATGTTGTGAGTATGGTTTTGACAACTCTTCTAAAAGCATCATTTTTCTACTTATGCGACTTAGTGACTCTGTCTTTTGCTTCTCATCTATGGAGCCATCTTTTAACTGCGCTCGTTTGTTTGATAAAATCTCAAATATATACTTAAACATCGCAGATGCTGCAATTTTTTTCACTATGGTTCTTGGTTGCTTTATACCTTTTAAGTCTTTATATAAAAGATAAAAATCATGTAAAAAACTTGCACTATCTTTTGTTAGTTTTGGATGTTTTAAGATTGGATTTTTCATAAACTTAGGAGTAAACTCTAATCTTGCAAATTTTCCAACAGCACCAAGCTCTAAAAATTCATCAAAAAGTCCAAGTTGATGATTTAGTTTTCTTTTCTCAAATGGATTTTTAATAGACTCATCAGGAGCAAATAGACCATAGAATATACTACCATGTCCTAATGTTTTAAGTGCTATAAACAACTCTTTTGCCATAGCACTACCGATACCCTTTGCAAACTCAAAAAGATGAATAAATGCCATCATATCTGACTCATTTACTAAAAGAGTGTAAAAATCTAAAACTGCTTTAACCTCTTTTGAGTCAAAAAAACTTGTCCCGCCTTTTCTTTTGCATGGAATGTTTAACTCTCTTAAACCAACTTCAACACCATCTGCTGAGGAATTATTTCTAAAGATAACTGCTATATCTTCATGTGGAGTTTGAGTATCTCGTATCTTTGCCGCAAGTGCATGGTACTGGTCAAAAAGCTCATCAAAAGCCAAAAGAGTTGGAGCTTTTGCAACTTCTGTTCTTGTTACTTCTAACTCTTTTGGATAGATGCGTTCGTTATATTCTATTACTTTTGTTGCAAGAGAAAGTATAGGTAAACTTGAACGATAGTTTTTTGTAAGAGTATGCACTACTGCCTCTGGATATTTGGTAGCAAAAGAGCCAATTATAGAAATATCTGCACCATTAAAAGCATAGATGCTCTGGTCATAATCTCCAACACAAAAGAGTGATGGTGGATTCATAGCATCTATTAGTGTTCCTTGAAGAGCATTTGTATCTTGATACTCATCTACCAAAACTTCTTTATACCCCAAGTCATTATTTTGACAAATTTTTCTAAAATTTATAAGTAAATCATTGAAATTTAAAAAACCATATTCACTCTTTAAAGCTTCAAACTCATCTATAACATCTGCATATATCAAAGCAAAAAGTTCATGTTCAGGGTAAGTTTCTATCATCCAATCTTCAAAATGCAAACTTAGTTCTGTATTTTGATAAAAAGAGTAAATATCATAAAGGTAATTTCCTCCATAAGGAGCTATTTCCGCACCGATATGCTCAAAAGAACGCTTTTCAAAAACACTTCTAAAAAGTGTTTTTAGCTCTCTTTGTTGTTTTAAAATTACTTTTTATTTTGTTTTTTTAACCATCTGTAACTAACTGCATGAAAAGTTCCTGCATCTATCTTAGATGCTACATCTTTTCCAAAAAGTTCTGCCACACGAGATACCATCTCTGCAGCAGCTTTATTTGTAAAAGTAAGAAGTAAAATCTCTTGGGGTTTAATATTTGAGTTTAAAAGATGAGCAATTCGTCCAACAATAGTAGAAGTTTTTCCCGTTCCAGCAGATGCGATTATCAAGTTTTGAGATGATTGTGAAGTTGCTGCTTTGAACTGTTGTTCATTTAGACGAGATAATGGCAAGTAGTATTCTCCTACATAATTTAAGAGTGTGATTATAGCGGTATAGATTTAGAAGTGCCTTTAAAGTGTTATTCAACTAAATTAGAGGATAATTGCAGAACAATTTATATATATGAGAATTACATGAATAATAATGAAACTTTAAAAATTATCTCTAACGAAACAAAAAACTCTATTGATCAACTTAAGATTGTAACGCCTAGCATCTACGCATCTATATTTTCTAAGTTTGCACTTGAGCATAAAGTTGATTTAGATGATGAAAGTAAGTTTGCAAAAGAATTAATGATTATGGAGTGTTCAAACTTAACAAACATGCAAACACAAGCTTCAAAAAATGCTCGTAAATTAAGTGAAAATGCTGACAAAGCCATCAACGCCATAAAAGAAAAAGATGAAGAAATACTAAATGAAGTTCTAAAAGAAGCAAAATCACTTAGGAGGGAAGTTGAAAAACTAAAAGAATCTATTTACAAAGATGAACTGACACATACTTACAACAGAAAGTGGCTTCACGACAACCTCTTAAAAGAAGATTCATCTTCTTTTAAAGAAGCTGGAACTATTGCTATGATTGATTTAAATTATTTTAAAATCATAAATGACACTTATGGACATGTTGTAGGCGATAAAGTTCTTATATATATAGCCAACCAACTCAAAAAAACAAGATATACTGTTATAAGGTTTGGTGGTGATGAATTTATAATAATATATCCAAAAAACATATCTGATTCTAAGGCAACTTCCAATCTAAATAGAATAAGAGAAGATATTATTTCTAAAAAACTAAAATCACATAACTCATCTTTTCATGTAAGCTTTTCACTTGGAGTAACGGAGTTTAAAGTTGATGATGATATAAATGAAATAATCGCAAAAGCAGATAAAGAGATGTATGAAGATAAAAAACAAATCAAAAAAAGAGTTACTGGCATCTAAGTAACTTTTCACTACATTTTAGATATAATCGCGAAATTTTAAATAGACAATTTTAAGGCGATTATATGTCAAGCAACAGCTACGAACCTAGCAAAATAGAGAATAAGTTTTACCAAATATGTGAAGATAGAAACTATTTTGAGATAGATGGTAATAAGGCCATTCAAGAAGATGGAAAAAATTTCTCAATAATGATGCCACCTCCAAATGTTACCGGTCGTTTACACATAGGTCATGCTCTTACATTCACACTACAAGATATTATAACTCGCTTTAAACGAATGGACGGATACAAAACTCTTTGGCAACCTGGAACTGATCACGCAGGAATAGCTACTCAAAATGTTGTAGAAAAACAACTTTTAGCAGAGGGTACAACAAAAGAAGAACTTGGTCGTGAGAAATTTTTAGAACGCGCTTGGGCTTGGAAAGAAGAGTCAGCTGGAATCATGACAGACCAACTTCGTAAAATGGGAGTTACTCCTGCTTGGGAGAGAGAACGATTTACTATGGATGAAGGCTTGCAAAAGTCTGTAAAAGAAGCCTTTGTAAAACTTTACGATGAAGGTCTTATAATTCGCGGAAATTACATGGTAAACTGGTGTACTCATGATGGAGCTTTAAGTGACATTGAAGTAGAGCATGAAGATACTAATGGAAAGTTTTACCATATCAAGTACCCTTTTGCAAATGGAAGTGGACATGTTGAAGTTGCAACTACACGACCAGAAACATACTTTGGTGATACTGCTGTAATGGTTCATCCTAAGGATGAGCGTTACAAAAGCCTTATTGGTAAAAAAATTAAATTACCTCTATTAGACAGAGAAGTAGTTATTATCGCTGATGAGCATGTTGATATGGATTTTGGTACTGGTGTTGTTAAAGTTACTCCTGCACATGATCAAAATGACTACGAAGTTGGAAAACGACATAACTTAGAGTTCATTACAGTTTTTGATGAAAAGGGTATTTTAAATGATTATGCTGCTGAATTTAAAGGTTTAGATAGATTAAAAGCTCGCCAAATCATAGTTGATAGACTTGAAGAAGAAGGCTTTATAGTTAAGATAGAAGACCATAAACATCAAGTTGGGCACTGTTACAGATGTAAAAGTGTTGTTGAGCCTTATATCTCTAAACAATGGTTTTTGAAAAAAGAATTAGCTGATAAATCTATAGTAAAAACAAATGCAGGTGAAGCTACATTTTTTCCTCCTCACTGGATAAACTCTTACAACTCTTGGATGGGTGAACTTCGTGACTGGTGTATTTCTCGTCAGCTTTGGTGGGGACATCAGATTCCTGTTTTTTACTGCGATAATTGTGAGCATGAATTTGCATCTTTAGATGAAAATCCATCATCTTGCCCTAAATGTGCAAGTGAAAATATAACTCAAGACCCTGATGTACTTGACACTTGGTTTTCTTCTGCTTTATGGCCATTTTCTACTCTTGGTTGGGGTCAAGATGAACAAAAAGATATGAAAGATTTTTATCCTAACACTCTTTTAATCACAGGTTTTGATATTCTTTTCTTCTGGGTAGCTAGAATGATGATGATGGGTGAACACTTTAATGCTCAACTTCCATTTAACCATATTTATCTACACGCTCTTGTTCGAGATGAAAAAGGTGACAAGATGAGTAAGTCAAAGGGTAATGTTATTGACCCTCTTGATATGGTAAACAAATACTCTGCTGATATTTTACGCTTTACTCTTGCTATCTCTGCTGCTCAAGGTCGTGATATTCGTATGAGTACAGAAAAATTAGAGCAAAATCGTAACTTTACAAACAAGCTTTATAATGCATCTAAATATTTACAAATGAATGAAAAGACTTTTCCAGACTTAAAAAGCTTTTGCCTTAAAACTGACCTTGGAAAGTATATGGCATCTAGACTAAACTTTGCAACAAAAGAAGTTCGCGCTTATTTAGAAGAGTACAAATTTAACGATGCAGCTTTAGTTATGTATCGCTTTTTATGGAATGAATTTTGTGATTGGGGCATTGAACTTAGTAAAGCAGATAAAGCATCTATCATAGAACTTGGAGCAATCTTTAAAGAAGCTATGAAACTACTTCATCCGTTCATGCCATTTATTACCGAGTATCTTTACCATGAATTATCTGGAACAACTCTAGAAAATAGTGATTCTATTATGATTATGTCTTATCCAACAAAAACAAAAAAACGAAAAGAAGAAAAGACTTTTGAAATTATCATGGATGCTATTGTTTCGATTAGAAGAGCAAAAGTGCTTGTTGATTTAGCAAACCAAAAGATAGCCAAAGCATTTGTTAAAATTGACAATATTTCAGATAAAGAAAAAGAAATGATGCTTCCTTTTATCACAAGACTTGCAAAAGTTGAAGTTTTAGAATTTTCGCAGACTAAAGTAGAAAACTCGGTAAGTGACATCGCTAATTTGTGTGAAACTTTTATACCAACCGATTCAATTGACTTGAGTTCAATCATCGCTAAGTTAACTAAACAAGACGAGAAGTTGCAAAAAGAGATTGGCAAACTAAACGGTATGCTAAATAATGAAAAATTTGTAGCAAATGCTCCTCAAGATGTTTTAGAAAAAAACAGAACTCTGCTATCAGATGCACAATCAAAACAAAAAAAAGTTTTAGAGCAGTTAAGCTCACTAAAGGGTTAAGTAGTTGTTTGATTTAAAAAAATACTCTAACGGTAATATTAAAAATGATATTTTATCTGGTTTAGTTGTTGCTGTTGCTCTTGTTCCTGAAGCTATTGCTTTTAGTTTCATCGCTGGAGTTAGTCCTATTGTTGGACTTTATACTGCTTTCATATTAGGACTTATTACCTCTCTTATTGGTGGTAAAGCGGGAATGGTTTCGGGAGCCACAGGAGCAGTCGCCATTGTTTTTGTAGGACTTGGACTTGAAACAACAGCACTTATGCAAGCTCAAGGCTTAAGTAAAGATGCCATTGCTATGGGTGTTTTAAATCATATTCTTCTTGCCACTGTTGTTGCAGGGCTTATTCAAATTGGCATCGGGGCTTTAAAACTTGGTAAGTTTATTCGCCTCGTTCCAACTCCCGCAATTCATGGTTTTGTTAATGGTCTTGCTATAGTTATTGCAACTGCTCAGTTTAAGTTTTTTGAAGGGCAAGGGTATATGATGTATATTTTAGTTCTCATAACAATGTTTATTATGTATATACTTCCAAGATACACAAAAGTTGTTCCTGCTGGTCTAGTTGCTATAATCTTTGTAACCTTAGGAGTTTACCTTACAAATGCCGATACTTTACTTCTTAGTGGTTTAGATGACATGAGTAAATATGCTGGTCAACTTCCAACTTTTGGTGTTCCTTATTATCTTTTTAGTCTAGATGCTATTATTTTAGTTCTGCCTTTCGCTGTTATAGTTGCACTTGTTGGTATCATAGAATCTCTTCTTACATTATCTGTTTTAGATGAGTTAAGCAATACTCGTGGGTCTGCTAACAAAGAGTGTATAGCTCAAGGAACTGGTAATATTACTTGTGGTTTCTTTGGTGGTATGGCTGGTTGTGCTATGATTGGACAAAGTATCATCAACTACACTTCTGGTGGTATTGGTAGGCTTTCATCTTTTGTTGCTGCCGTAGGTTTAATCATCTTAGTTGTTTCTATGAGTAGCGTGTTAAACACTATCCCTGTTGCTGTTTTAATTGGTATCATGTTTATGGTAAGTATAGGTACTTTTGAATGGTCTAGTTTTTCTCGCATAAGTCGTATGCCAAAAACAGATGCTTTTGTAATGGTAACAGTAACTCTTATAACTGTTGTTGAAGACTTAGCAGTTGCTGTGATTGCAGGTGTGATTATCTCTGCTCTTGCTTTTGCTTGGAAACATGCAAAAATATTCTCACGCGTTCACACAGAAGAAGATGGAACTCGAGTTTATGAGCTTGATGGTCCACTATTTTTTGGTAGTGCTACAACATTTGCAGACAACTTTGATATACCAAATGACCCTCAAAAAGTTGTGATAGACTTTAAAGATGCTAGAGTGATGGATGCTTCTGGTGTTGAAGCCGTAGATGCCATTACTAAAAAATATGAAGATGCTGGGAAAAATTTACTTCTTAGACATTTGTCTGCTGATTGTAAAGTTATACTGAAAAAAGCTGGTCCTCATTGTTCTTACGAAGAAGATGACCCAACTTATAAAGTAGCATACAACTATTAAAAATTTAAGATTTTAAAGATATAATAAATACAATGAAAAATTCGTCTTTTAACTTTAAAATTTTTGTTTTATTTCTCATTCCTCTCATTTCACTCTTATATCTTTTATCATCATCTATTAGCATAAGATATAATAATTTAGATAATAGCACTCTTTATAAAATATCAGCCAATGCAACAAATATATTTGCAAATCTTCTTAACAACCTTCAAATAGAGAGAGGTCTAAGTTCTGCTTACTTAGGTACTCTACATGATAAAAATAGACTTTTAGAGCAATATAAACAAACTGACAAATCTTTAGAGAAATTTATTAGATTTGTAAACTTAAAATCAAAAGATAAAAAACTTTTAGAAAATGCTATTGGTGATAAAAAAAAACCAATAGTTACTAATATTATTAAATATATTAGTGAGCTTGAAAATATAAGAAAAATACTCTTAAATAGATCTATAAGTTTTGATAAACAACTAAACTACTACAACAAAATAAATGCAAAAATAATTCAAGCTATAGAAATACTTACGATGGTAATAAACAAACATAGTAATGACAACAATGCTTTATATGAAATTCAACTCTTAAAAGAAAATGCAGGGATAGAAAGAGCAATTATTTACAATCAACTACTCTCTAATAGTTACAATTATATCTCAAAAATAATATATCTTCAAAAACGACAACAGTATGAAGAAGAAGAGTTTATGTTAAATGCTTCCATGAATTCAATAGTTCTCTATAACTCGTTACTAAAAGAGAAAAATAAAAAAACCATTACAATTTTAAGAGAATCTTTTTTAAATAAATCATTAAAAATAGATAAAGCAAGTAGCTGGTTTAATATATCAACTCTTAGAATAAATATACTTGAAGATATCTCAACAAAGATAGTAGATAGATATATTTCAAATGCTGATAAACAACATTCTAATGAATTATTTACTTTTTATACTACTATTTTACTGTGGGTATTGTCTTTAACATCACTTATTATTTTAGCTTTAATACTGATGAAAAAGATAAAAAAAGAGTCAGAAAATGTAGCAGAGTTAAAGATTTCAGCACATACATTCAACTCTCATCAGGCTATTGCAATCACTGATGAAAATGGAATTATACTTAAAATAAATGATGCATTTTCTAAGATAACAGGTTATTCTCCTAATGAAATAATCGGAAAAAATACAAGTATTTTAAAATCTATGAAACATAAATCAGAATTTTATAACAATATGTGGATAGAACTTAAAAATGATGGTAATTGGCATGGAGATATATATAATAAAAAGAAAAATGGTGAGATATATTTAGAAAGATTATCTATAACAGCTATAAAAAATGATGATGATATCACAACTCACTATCTTGCACAATTTATAAATATTACAGATATAAAAGAAGCACAAGAAGAAGCACAACATCAAGCCGACCATGATTTTTTAACAGGACTTATAAATAGAAAATTTTTAATGCAAAGATTAAATGAAGAGTTTGTTAAAGCCATAAGACACGACTTTTTACATGCCTTTTTATTTATAGACTTAGATGGATTTAAAGCTATTAATGATACTTATGGGCATGATATAGGAGATAAACTACTTATAGAAGTATCAAAAAGACTAAAATCAGTTTTAAGAGAAGAAGATATAGTTTCAAGAATGAGCGGTGATGAATTTGCCATAGTGGTACTAAATATTGATAAAGCAGAAGAAGAAGCAGCAAAAAATGTTAAAGAGATCTGTAAAAAAGTAATCAAACAACTAAATAAGATATTTATCCTAGATGAACAAAAGATAAATATCAGCGCAAGTATTGGCGTAAAACTTTTTCCTGATGGGAAGAGAGGTGTTCCACAAATAGTAGCAAATGCAGATACCGCGATGTACCAAGCAAAAGATCAAGGGAAAAATCAATTTGTCTTTTTTAACAAAACTATTGAGTTTGAACTAAAACGCTTACAACTCCTTGAAGAAGAACTACTCTTTGCATATAACAACCATGAATTTAAGTTTTACTTTCAAGCAAAAGTAGATACAAAAACTAGTGAAATAACTGGTGCGGAAGCACTAATAAGATGGTTGCATCCTAAGCGAGGTCTTTTATATCCTGACTCATTTTTAAAAGTTTTGATAGATATAAATATGCTTCATGATATTAGCATGTTGGCATTATCAAGTGCTTGTAATTTTATAAAAAGAAATACTAAAACTTTTGATGGAGTAATCTCTATAAATATTAGTTCAAATGAACTCTTTAACCCACTTTTTGAACAAGATATTGTTTCAATAGTTGAAAGTTTTGGAGTAAGTCCAACTAAAATAGAGTTTGAAATAACAGAAGATGAACTTATCAAAAATTTTAGCGTTGCTATTATTAAAATAAAATCACTTAGAGAACTAGGATTTAAATTTGCTATCGATGATTTTGGTATAGGGTATTCATCTATCTCCTATCTAAAACAACTACCAGTAAACTCTCTTAAAATAGATAAAAGCTTTTTAGGTAATTTAGATAATAACTCAAATAAAGAAGTTGTTAAGATGCTTATCAATATGGCTAAAACTTTCAATATGCATAGTGTTGTAGAGGGTGTAGAAGATGAAGAACAACTCTCTTTCATACAAGATAGTGGAGCACAGCAGTACCAAGGATATCATTTTTCTAAAGCGATTGATGAAGATAGCTTTCAATCATTAGTAGAAAAAACTACAGCAACTCTAAACTAGGTTCTCCAAAATAGTAACCTTGTGAATACTCAATTCCTAAATCTTTAATCATACTCTGAACACTTGTACTATGCACAAATTCTGCTATTATTTTTATCTTACTTTTTTTACAAATAAGGACTATTGCTTCTACTATTAACTGACTATTTTCATCTTCAACTATATTTTTCACAAAAGCACCATCTATTTTTAAATAGTCTGGTCTAATATTTAAGAGTCTTGAAAAGTTAGAATTCTGAGCACCAAAATCATCTATAGAAATTTTGAAGCAATTTTCTCTTAAAGAATTTAACTGCATCAAGATATCTGATGAATTTAAACTTACTATATCTTCAAGTAATTCTAAAACAACTCTAGATGGGTCAATTTGATACTTATTTACATTTTTTAATAAAAGTGGTTCTAGATAACCTTGCGATAAATCATCACCTGTTATGTTTATAGAAAATTCTAAGCTATTGTTAGAAAACTTTTTAAAACTCTGAGCTATTATATACTTTGTTATAAAAGACAAACTACCAGTTACTTTTGCGGCTTCCAAAAATAAATGTGGTGAAATAATTTCATCATCATCTTTAAGCCTTGCTAAACACTCATATTTCTCAATTTTTCCTGATTCATTATTAAAAATAGGCTGATAATATGCAATTATCTCTTCATTTGCAACAGCTTCTTTTATCTTATGAATCCAATATATATTTTGTTGTCTTTTTTGTACAAACTCTGATGATTGGTCAAAAATTTTAAAGGCGTTTCTTTGTGATTCTCTTATATCTTTTAATGCAATTTCTGATTGAGTTATATTTAAGTTACCCTCTGTCATAGATATACCGATGGTTAAAGAGAGCTTGAATTCAATATCATCATTTATAATTATATCACTATGAGAAAAAATGAAAGTATTGAATTTGCTATATGTTCAATATCTTCTTTACTAAAAGAACTTTCATCTATTAAAACAAATTTATCTGAATTAAATCTATATAAAGTTGAAGTTTTTGGTTTTACCATGTTTATAAAACTTGCAACTTGAAGTAAAGCTTCATCACCAGTTTCATAACCATAAGCATCGTTAATATTTGAAAAATTATCTATATTTAATAAAAAATAATTTACTTTTTCACAAGTTTGAAGTCTTTGAAGTAAAGCATTATAATCGAAAGCTTTGGTTAGCTTGTCATAAGTCTGATTTACTTGTTCATTCATCGCTTTATAGATACAAAACTATCTGGTCTTATTGATTTATATTTTGGCATACTTTGACCAATACTCGCATTGACATAAGTAGGGTCTGCTACAACAAACTTTCTCTGCCCTTCTCTAACGCTATCTCCACTCATTGGAACATAAAGAGCAGTTGCCATATGGTCTTTGTATTTTACTCCAATAACACCCACTCCAAATAACTCTTTAACAAGATATGAAAAAAGAACCGCTCTATCTTCACAATCTGACTTATCAAAGTAAAGTGTTTCTGCAGCAAACATCACTTTTTCTCTTCCAAACTGTGCATTATCTCTTTCATATTTAAAAGATTTTTGAACAAAATGAAGGACAAAGTTCATAGCATCTCCAGCTTTTTTTCCATCTACATATTTTTTTAAATCTTTTACTATGGAAGTGTAAGTTCTACTATCAAGAGGAGCATTAAAGTATGTTTCATAATCTGCTTGTGGATAAGTAGCCATGAAGTTTATAAGATTTTGATTAAACTCAAAAGACACTTTATATTTTTTTCCTAACTCTACAAAACTAAGCGTTTTATTTTCATATCTGACTTAAAATTTGGTAGCGTTTTCAGTGCTAAATCAAGTGGTTTATTTGCCCCAGGATAATTTTGTTTATATGAGTAAAGCTTACCAACATTTCCTTTTGAATAGTTAGATACTACATAAAACTTTTTATTTGAAAAACTATAATTTGGAGTAGAATAAATAGTTTTTTTTAGAATAATGAAGTAAAACTATATGTCTTTGTGCTAATCCTACTTTAACTGCGTAACCAAGCTTATTAAATATAAACCAACTTAAAAGATTTGAGTTATCTTTTGCATGATGAACTTCTGATGAGATTTTTAAAATTAAAAGATAAACACCCCAATCATTAAGATTCATATTTTTAGATACTTTTTTTATATCGTTTATTAAATTATCATAATCACTAGATGCCGCACTATCAAAAAAGTTTGATATTCCTTTTTGGTTTTGAGGGTAAAACTTCGCTTTTTTTATACCAGTTGGAATATCAAAGCCCAAATACGAACCATAAAAATCAAAACTAATATCTTTAGAAACTACAATAGGTTGTACAACTTCTTTTTTGATTTCTTTTTTAGTCTCTTGTTTTTTTATAACAATAACAATTTCTTTTTTTGGTATTTTTTTCTTTGGTGCTTTATATATTATAAATTTTTGTGCAGGTTTTGGTTCTACAAACTTTACTTTTTCAACTTTAATACTAACTTTTGGACCAACGCTTTTTATTGGTTTTGATGGTGCCTTTGCTATGGTTTTTGGTTTTGGTTTTTCATATAAAGGCGTACCTTTAAAAACATTATAAGCCTTCCATTGCTCTTTTAAGTAGCTATTAAAAGCATTGTCTTTTTCATCTTTATACTTTGAAAATGATTTTACTTGTGAATTTTTAAACTCTGAAAAACTTTGCGCAGAAAAAAGTGATGTACTTAAAAAAAGTACAAGACTAAAATGGCCAAACAGCCTGAATAACTTTGGTTCCCCATCCTTGTTTTGTCGCACGGTCAAGATCTCCTTGTGTTTTATAAAGAATCTTAGCATCGCTCATTTGAGCAGAACTAATTTTATTATATTGGTCTATATCGTATGGACGAATAACACCACTTATTTGTATAGTTTGTTTTTGTTCATCAACTAAAATTTCTCTTTTTCCAGAGATAAAATAGTTTCCATTTTGTAAAACTTTTACTATTCTAGCTGAAACAGTAGTTGTAAAAGTTGCATCTTTTGTTGCACTTCCTTGACCTGAATAAGTATTAGAAGATTTTCCAGTATAGCCTATATTTGATAAGCCAGTAAGATTACTTGCATAGGCACTCATTGCTGGGTTTCCACCAGCTGATGCAAAAACTCCACCACCTAAAGCACTCTCATCGGATTCAGCAAGGGCTTTTGTTCCAGTACTTGAGCTTTGAGCTGTTTCAGAAATAACAACTCTTACTATATCATTTACATGCATTGCTTTGTGGTCTGAGAAAAGTGGATTATCTCCTTGACCAAATATGCTTCCTGTAGATATATAATCTTTTTTATCTTCACGAGACGGCATCTGCTCAACATAAGCGGGTGGTTCAAAGTCTATCTCTGGTTCTGTTAAATTAGCAGTACAACCTGTTAAAAATAGTATAACATAAAATGGCATGGAAAATATTAAAATTGTTTTTAGCATCTAATCTCTTTGTAAGTAGTATATCTTTAGTTATAATTCTAGCAAAAATAGTTCCAAGGAAGGGAAATGACATTAAGAGAAATAATCAACCAAGATATCAAAGATGCAATGAAAGCAAAAGAAACAAAAAAAAGAGATGCTCTTCGTCTTTTAACAAGTGCCTTTAAGCAAATAGAAGTTGATGAAAGAAGAGTTTTAAGTGATGATGATATTATAAAAATCATTCAAACACAAGTAAAAAGAAGAAATGATGCTGCTTCTCAGTTTAAAGATGCCTCTCGTGATGATTTAGTAAAAATAGAACTAGATGAAATTGCAATATATACTCCTTATCTACCGGCTCAACTTGATGATGAAGAATTAGCATCTAGCATAGCAAAAATAATCTCGATACTTGGAGCTTCTACTATGAAAGATATGGGTAAAGTAATGGGTAAAGCGTCTAAAGAGTTAGCTGGTAAAGCAGATGGAAAAAGAATAAGTGAGTGTGTTAAAGATTTATTAAAATAATAAACTTCGAATAAATTTGAAGTTCCAAGATTAGCAAAATTTTAGTTTTCTTAGAGCTTCTTCTTCGTTGTTGGTTCTCATTAAAGACTCGCCAACAAGGAAAGCATCTACACCTGCTTTACTTAAATCTTCTAACTGACCGTGTTCATAGATGCCACTCTCAGCAACAATTATTTTTCCATTTGGAATCAAAGGTATCAAGTCATAACATAGATTCATATTCATTTCAAAAGTTTTTAAATTTCTATGATTAATCCCTATGATATCACTACCAGCATAAATAGCTTTTATTAAATCTGGTTTATCATGTACTTCTACTAAAGCTTCCATACCTAGATGCCTAGTATAGGCTAAGAGTTCTTTTAACTCTTTTCTTGAAAGTGCCGTAGCTATTAAAAGGATAAAGTCTGCTCCATGAACCATTGCTTCTAAAATCTGATACTTTGAAACTATAAAATCTTTTCTTAAAAGTGGGATGCCTACATAGCGTCTAATTCCACCAAGATAATCTAATGAACCTTGAAAAAAGTGAGGCTCTGTAAGTACAGAGATAGCACTCGCTCCACCTCTCTCATAAGCCTGAGCTATCTCAAGTGGGTCAAAGTCTTCACGAATCACACCCTTTGATGGAGAAGCTTTTTTAACCTCTGCTATTATTCTATATGGGTCTTGCTCTGTCGCTTTTAAATAAGGGAATACATCTCTTGGAACTCTTGCATTAAATGCAAGTGAACGACCTAACCAATCAAGTGAAAATTCTTTTTCTCTTTTTATTAAATCTTCTTTGGTTTTTTCTATAATATCATCTAAAATCATCTTTTCTTTTTACCCTTAGTTTTTTTATTTTTACATTTTTTGATTGCTTTAAAGTGCGCTAATACTTCTGGGTCGTCACCACCTTCTAACTTTATAACTTTTTTTATTACTCTAAGTGCTTTTTTACATTTGCCAAGTTTGTAATAACCCCAAGCTAATGAATCAAGATAAAATGCACTTTGAGGTTCTATGTTCAGAGCTTCGCGCACATAAATCATACCTTTTTTTATATCTATGGAATGGTCTATTAAAAGATATCCCAAATAGTTTAAATAAAGTGCATTTTTATCAATTTTAACTACTTTAGATAATTTTTTTATAACTGATCTTTGCATTTTTTTATTGTTTTTATTTTTAGCATTTTCATATTCAAAAATCGCACTTTGTCCAAGATAGTTTATATCACCTTTTTCTTCATAGAGTTTTTCAGCTAACAGATACGCTTTTTCATAATTTTTGGAATTTATATAAAGTTGAAGCAACAAGTCATCATCACTGCCACTATCTTTTAAAAAAATTAGAAGTTTTAAATGCTCTTTTTTATAAAGATAGATTTGTACAATTTTATTAGCTATTTCACTACTTTTATGCAAACTATACTTTCTCAAGTAAATAGATAAAAGTCCATCAATATTGTTTTCATTTGAGTAAAAACCCAAGAGTCTATCACATACTTTTTTTGAACAACCATGTAGTCTTAAATGTGTTTCTAGTTGTGCAATGGCGTCTTTTTTTCTTTGTAAATTAACATATAGAATGATTGACATTCTATCTAAAATATTTTCATTATACTCTTTTGAGTATGCACTTTCTAAATACTTCAATGCTGTATCAAACTTTTTTTGTTTTACATATATATCACTAACCATGATATAATCAGTTGGTTTTTTTGATATATCTACCAACTTAATAGCTAAAACTCGAGCATCTTCAAATTTCTCTTCTCCTAGAAGTGCAATTATTTTAAGTCTGATTAAAATAAAATCATCTAGTTTAGATTCTATAACTTCGTCAACTTTTTTTACAACTTTTTTATACTCTGTATTTGCTATATCATTTTGAAGTGATTTATAAAGATACTCTCTTTTTTCAGATTTTTCCCAAAGTGTATTAAAAATAATAGATGCATTACCATAATCTTTTAACTGTTCTGCTCTTAGGGCAAAAAGTATATAAGCATCTTCTTCTACAAAAGCCTTTTCATTTGGTTTAACAGGTGAATGAGAACCAGCACAAGCACCTAAGATAAGTGCTAATAGTGTTGTTATAATTATTTTAAAAAACATCATCACCCTTCATTTTAACTCCTGAACATTCTTTTTTCAACTCATCTAACCTTGTTTTATAATAATCCCAAAAAGGAAAAGTCCTACATTGAGATGGTCGTTCATCATAGATGCTACAAGCTTTGATATCTCTATTATAAAATACACATTCATACGAGTCATCATACTTTATCTCTTTTATAGAGTACTTATAGCCTTTTTTATATAGATAATCTTTAACAAAATCTTCTTCTTTAAAATTCAAAAGTTTACTAATATTTTGTATCTCTGCTTTCGTAACATAGATATATCCACTCTCTCCAGTGCAACACCTACCTTCACAATCACTACAAGCACTTACATCAAAACTATAATCAAAGCCTTTCTTTTGCATCACAGCTGACATTTTATACTCTGCGTAGATGCTTTTTTAAAAATTTCTTCTACCTCTTTTGTATAGTTTTTATCTTTCATTGTGATTAGAGGTGATAAAACATTCATAAGTGATTTTGAACTATTTCTTGCATGTATAAGCACTAAAGAGGCCTTTTTATCTAATCTTGAATGAACAAATCTAACATCAACAACTCTTAATTTTACTTTATCTAATTCAGCACACACAAGAAAAAACTGTGAAGCCTCATAGCAAAATATAAAATGACCTTGAGGTTTTAAAAGTCTTGTTATTTTTTTAAAAAATTTATCTATTGGTAAGTTAACATTATACCTTGCATTAAACAATATATTGTTTTTACTTTGTTTACTTCCTTGGTTATAAAAAGGGGGATTGGAAATTATAAAGTCATATTTTTGCTTCTCATCATACTCTAAAATATCTGTTTTTTTTATCTTATACTTTATCTTATTTACTCTTGCATTTATAGTTGCTAATGAAACAAATATATCTTGTTTTTCAACTGCTTCAAGATTTACTTTTTCGTTATCTCGTGCTACTAAAAGTCCTACTATTCCACACCCTGCTCCAACATCTAAAATTTTTCCACGAGGGTTAAAAGAGTTTATAAAGTCATATAAAAAAAGTGAGTCACTGTTGTAACAATAACCATTGTGTGGTTGATAAAGTAGCATAAAGACCTTTTAGATATAATTTTGTAATTATACCAAATAATTAAGGACTTACTATTATGATTATTATTCCTGCACGATTAGCATCTACTAGGTTTCCTCAAAAAGTTTTAGCAGATATTGGTGGTTTACCGATGGTAGTTAGAACAGCAAAAGCAGTTGAGCATCTAGACAGGGTTGTTATAGCAGCTGATGATGAAAAAGTAATAGCAGTCTGTAAGGAGTATGGCATTGAAGCGATGCTAACATCAACAACACATAAAAGCGGAACAGATAGAATCCATGAATGTGCTACTATACTAAATCTTGATGATGATGAGATAATCATAAATGTTCAAGCAGATGAACCATTTATTGAGCCTGAGGTTGTTGAGATGCTAATAAGTAAACTTAAAAATTTGCAAAAAATAGATGAGCCGTTTATCATGGGAAGTTGTTACAACTCTATAAATGCAGACTCAGCAAAAGACCCAAATCTTGTTAAAGTCGTACTAGATAGCGATAACAATGCCATATATTTCTCTCGCTCACTCATTCCATATAACAGAAGTGGAAGAGCAAACTACTTTGGACACATTGGCATCTATGGGTTTTCTAAAAAAAGTTTAAAAGAATTTTGTAATCTAAGTGACGCTCCTATCGAAGATATAGAAGGGTTAGAACAACTAAGAGCTATTTATCATCAAAAAAAGATAACCATGTTAAAAGTCGCTAGTACAGGTTTTGGGATTGATACTAAAGAAGATTTGCGCAGAGCTATAGAAATTTTTCTTTAATTATGCTCTTAGCTTTATAAAAATAGTATAGTCCCCAAATTGCTCACTTAATGCAAATTCATGTTTTTGACAAAAATTGGACTTCATGATGCCTATCATATACTCAGCTTCTTTTTTTGCTTCATCTTTTGTGTCAAATTCTAAGTTTTCACTAAATCCACTTTTTAAAAAACATCTACATGAATTTTGAACTTTTACTTTGTACATTAAAAACTCCTAAAAATCAAAGATATCATCTAAATCTTCTACATTACTAACACTTTCATCAAGTTTTAGCATTGAACCTATAGTCTCGCAATTTACTACAATAGTGTCATTCATAAAATCGATGCTTGGCGCACCTGTGTGAAAAGACATCTGAATCCATCTTAACATATCATTACTAAATGCAGCACACATTCTTCCTAGAATTTCAGAATTTTCTATAAATTTTAACTCATTGTTTGACATATCATAAGACAATTCTTTTAGCGCTTTTGAAATAACAAATACTTCACTATATGAAGACAAGATAGACCCGAGTTTTTCTAAATATGAGTATATTTCTTGAACTTCTTCTGATGTCACATTTCCACTACCAACTATCAACATTAAAGAGTTTAGCTTAGCCGCATACTCTTCTAAATCAACCAAATCTTCACTATCAAGATAATCAAAAACTTCTAATGCTAGTGATTTATACTCAACACTAGATGCTATCTCTTCATCTTTTTCTTCAAGCACAACTGATTGTACATTTGAAGCTTGATTGCTAACTTCTTCTTCATCTTTTATATATACTTTTTCTAACTCAAAAGATATTTTTGATGTTTCTATTTTATATTCACACAAAACGCCATTTTTTATAACAATAAGCTCAATAATTTTTTTAGGAAGTTTATCAATATCTGTTAATGTAAAATATTGTTTTTCTTCTGATTCTTCTATAACAACATTAGCATCTATAGATAATTTTATCTGTGCTTCTGCTATAGAAAAGATAGCACGAACAACATCACTTAGATTATTATTCTTTTTAGTGATATTTAAAAGAAAAAATTCCCAAAATTCAGATATAGAATCTTCAGAATTAATCATAAAATTTGTATATCTTGAAAAAACTTCTGTTGTAAAAAGGTTTACATTATTTGTGTTATTTTTTTTATGTGCTCTTGCTTCAATAAGTGTTACATAATTTTGAATTCTACTTCTAAATACATCTGCATTTACAGGTTTAATTATATAATCTTCTGCACCATTATTTAAAATATCTTTCTTTCTCTCACTATCATCAACTGCTGAAACAGCGATAATCATAATTTTATTGTTTTGCTCTCTTATAAGTTTTGTAGCTTGGATTCCGTCCATATTTGGCATCAGAATATCCATAAGAACTATATCGAAATTATCTTTTTCACATTTGTTAACAGCTTCTTGTCCATCCTTAGCTTCTTGTATTTCAAACTTTGTACCTGTATCTTCTTCATAATCTTCAAGAAGTAGTCTAAGTATTATTCTATTGTTTGCATTATCATCTACTATTAAAACATTCATTATCCAATCCTTTTCATAAGTTCTTCTACACAACGGTTATAATCTTTCATCCCCTTAGACCTTTTTTCATCCAAGATGATTGGAGAACCTGATTCAAACTGTTTTGCAAGTTTTATATCTACTCCTATGGGAGATAATAGTTTCTCCTCGCCAAAAGATGTTTTAACCTTGGCTAATGATTCTTTATGCTCATTTATGTGAGGATTGTACATAACAGGGAGTATAGATATATCTGCTATTTCACGAGAAAAAGTTGAAGCACTTTGATATACAGCACGAAGCATCTGACCAACTGCAACTACACCTAAATGATGAGGGACGAATGGTATAACAACAGCATCTGCGACTTCAAGAGAGTTCTTTAACAAAGCATCAAAGGTTGGTGGGGTATCTATAACGCAGTAGTCAAAAAAATCTGCAATATTCTCTCTTTTAAAACGACTTTTCAAAACACCTCTTAGATCAGAGTACTCATAAACATCAAAGAAGGACAGTGCCGGAGATAGCGTTAAGTTATCATGCACAGTTGGTATAAAACTCTCACTCAGAGTATGTCCTGTAAATATTGAGTGAACTCCAAGCGTTTCACTTGGCTCACAACCAACACCTATACAAGCATGCCCTTGAGTATCAAAATCTAGTAATAAGACAGAACCATGTTTTGCTAAACCACTTGCAATATTTACTGCTGTTGTTGTTTTTGCAGAACCACCTTTTCTATTGCTAATAACAATGGTTTTCACTAGTAACAAATCCTTCTAGAACTTTTTGAAAAAGTTTTTTAGTCTTACCAAACTCATAAGAAATCGGATAGTTTTTTTTATATGCCATTATGATTTGTAAAACAGCTAGATGAACATCTTCACATTCGCTAAACTCAAGTTTTACTTCCTCTGGTGCTTTTTCTTGTAAAAAGTCCCTAAAAGAAATAACCTCATCTTCATATATTACAGATGCAAATATTGCACGATTTTTTTCATATGTTATTGCCATTTTTTTACTCCTTAGATTGGTATATTAATAGTTTTAATTACATTTATCAAAACATCATCTAAATTAAGAACACCTAAAAGTTCTAAAAAATCACTATTATTATCTTCATCATTATTCATAACTTCATTATCTTCTATATGGGCAATATCTTCTATCTTATCTACTTTAACTGCAAAAATATTATTATTACTTTCATAAATGACAAGCTTTTGTAAAGAGTTTGCTACCTTATCAACTTTTGCTATAAATGAGTCTATCTCATTCATAGTTTGGTAAAATATATCATAAATACTTTTGTTAAACTCTTCTATCGCTTTTTCTTTATCATCTTGTAAAGTTTTTAAAATATTTGCACCAGTAATATAAAGATTTTTGTGATTTTCGTATAAACGCTTAAAGGTTTTTCCAATCTCATCATCATAAGAGTTAAAAGCATTTAACCATTTCCCAAGTTCACACTTATTTGGGTCTAATTCTCTCGTAAATTTAGAACCATTTTTTATAGAGATTTCCAACTCATCTACCCATGCTTGATGAGCTTTTTTAAGTTTGTCAAATAGTTGGACAAGTTCTTCATCATAAGTTAATAGTCCGATTATCTTACGAAAGCTAACAACTTTTATAACCTTACCTTCATAAGACATCATTCCATCTATAAACTTATGGGCATTTGGTATCTCACTCATATCAAACACTTGAATAATTCTTTGTATATTTTCAATATCAAGAGCATAACGACTACTCCCAACACTAAAAACTATTAAATCTTTCATTATAAAGCCCTTTTTATGCTACTGCAACATCTTTTTTTAGTTTTTGCGAAATTCCTAAAAGTCCTATTGGATCCATTGCCATTATGATTTGTCCATTTCCAAGAAGTGCAGTTCCACTAAAGAGTGGATGACCTTCCATGATTCCTACTAAAGGCTTTTGAACTACATCTAATTGACCTAAAAAATTATTTACTACTACTGCTAAAAAGTTATCTTTAATATTTAAAACTACGATTGAAAGAGGTTTATCTTTCATCTCTTCTTCATTTAACATTGATTTTATAAATAGTAAGGGAATCACTTCCCCACGAATATAAACAAACGGCTCATTATGAAGGTACTCTATCTCAGAGCGTTCAAGTTTAACCGTTTCATTTACGCTATCCATTGGAAGGCCATAATGAATATCATTCATTTGGATATGAAGCAGAGATGTTACGGCTAAAGACATCGGGATAGATAAGGTTATCACTGTTCCTTGATTTGCTTTTGTTTTTATGTTTATACTTCCACCAAAACCCTCTATGGATTTTCTAACAACATCCATTCCAACACCGCGCCCACTAAACTCAGTAATCTCTTCTGCTGTTGAGAGTCCTGGTAAAAGAACTAACTCAGCCATCTCATTTTCATCAAGATTATCTATCTGTTCAGGTGTCATCAGTCCTTTTTCTAAAACTTTACTAGCAACTCGCTCTACATTTATACCTGCGCCATCATCTATAATTTCTATGATTATTCTATCTGATTGAGTATAGGCTTTTAGAGTAACATTACCCATAGCGCTCTTACCTTTTTGCTCACGCACATCTGGCATCTCTACACCATGGTCTAGTGAATTTCTCATAATATGAATCATTGGGTCTGCCAACATCTCTATCATGTTTTTATCTAGTTTAGTTTCGCCACCTTGCATCTCTAGTTTAACTTTTTTTCCAAGCTTTTTACTAATATCGCGAACAAGTTTTGGATATCTATCAAAAACATACGAAATAGGTAACATTCTCATTCCCATTATAAGGTCTTGTAGTTGTTCGGTAAGACGGTTGATAAAAATATATTTATCCATAATCTCTCGTTTAATAACCTCATGACTTAAACCTGCAACATTATCAGCTAAATATGGAAGAGAATTTTTAGCAACTAAGAGCTCCCCTGCAACATTCATAAGACTATCAATAGACTCTTGTTCTATCTTAACCGTTTTGCCAATAACTGTTTTTTGAACTTTTTGCTCAGTTTTAGCTTCAACTTTTAGTACAACTTTTTTCTCAATTTTTTCTTCTACTTGTGGTTCAAGCTTTTCTCAACTTTTTGTTCTACTTTTTTCTCTACGCTTACTTCTGGAGTTGATGTGACAATACCTAATTGAGATTCCAAGAAAGACTTTATCTCATCTTTTGTGCTTAAGTCATCTGGCATCTGAGGTGTGAATTTTTTAATCTTTGACATCATCGATAAAACTCTTTTTAAGTCATCATCACTTTGTATATACTCTAATGCTTGGAGCTGTTGAGTTTTGATGTTTGTAAGTGCTAGTTCTATATGCTCATTTATTTCTATATTAGCATCTGTACTTTGTATTATTTCTTCTTCTACTTCTTCCGTTTCTTTTTCTTCAACACTAACTTCTTGTACTACTACTTCTTCTTCATTATTATTCTCTATATTATAAACTTCACCTTTATAAAGATTCTGGAAAAAGTCATTTAATTTTTTAACATCACCTTCCTCTATAAAAGAGCTTATATCTATAAATCGTTGAAGTTGTGCATACTGAAGTGTATCAGCACCAACTAACTCCATAGAACGCTGAACAGCTTCTACAATTTCATCTAGTTCTAAGTCATTAGCAACATCACTTAACTCCTTTAAAGAGTCTATTTTATGTCCTTTTTCTCCAGCATCTATACTTAGTAAAGTTTGAATATCTAAAGGTAAAAACTGAAGTTCATCTATAAAGTTGAAAAGTGATTCTTCTATTTCAGCATAGTTAGACTTTATAAAAGCCGTTAGCTGAACTCTTAAAAGTAAACCATCTGCATCTTCAGTACCACTAAGAACAGATTTCGCATTGTTATCAGATATGCATGAGTGAACACCTAAAACTTTATCTCCTATGAGAGAAAGAGTATATATGGGATCATTACCATAAACCATACATGATTCATCTATATCAAATAAAACTGCATAAAAGTTTTCATTTTCACAAAATTCTTCACTTAAAGGTGGATTTTTAAAAGCTAATTTTTGGCAAGATTCATTTTTCAACATATAAAGTGGCATATTAACTACTGAAGAAGTATCTTCTAAAAGCAAAAATTCTGCCTTCCAAACACTCTCTACTTCTTCATCTTTACCCATTTGCTCACTTAAACTAGTTACTATAGTATTTAAAATCTCTGTATCTGCTTCAACTATACCTTCGCTTTCTTCTGCTGCTTCTACTAGGTTTAAAACTTCATCAAATGCATCATAAAGTGCCGCTGTCATAGACTCAACAAACTCTAGTCTTCCATCTCTAAGCATATCTAGTAAATCTTCTGCATGATGCGTTATATCTCTGATACTATCAAAACCTACAATCCCACTACCACCTTTTAAAGTGTGTGCCGCGCGAAAAACGGAGTTTAAAAGTTCTGGGTCATCACCACCAATATCTTCAATATTTTGGTCAATAAATGCTAGATTTTCTCTTGCTTCACTTAAAAATTGTTCTAATAATTGATCCATAATTAACTGCCTCCTAACTTTTAACTAAAATATCTACATATGCTTGAAGCACATCAGGTTTTATAGGTTTAGTTTCAAAAATATTTGCTCCAACTTTAAAAGCATTTATCTTGTCTTCTTCTTTGGCTTGAGTTGTAACCATAATAACTGGCACAGTTTTATGAGCATCTTGTTTTCTCAAATCACTTATAAAAGAGTAACCGTCCATTATTGGCATATTTACATCCACTAAGTACAAATCAACAGATGCACCAAGAGATTTTTCCAATGCTTCCATACCATTTTCTGCTTCTAAAATCTCAAAACCTTGAGATTTTAATATCGATCCATGATAATTCCTAACTGTTTTTGAATCGTCTACTACCATTATAATTGCCATAATATCTCCCTAAAAAAACTCTATCTCATCAGATGCATTTTCATTTTTAAGTTTACCTGAAAATGAATCTTTTCTATCTTTTGCTGTTTGAAGTGTTTTTGCTAACTTTTTGTGAAGTTTTTCTATACTATCACTAGCTATTTGTTCATCTGAATTTTGAGCATTTTCAAAAATATTTATACTTTTTTGAACACTCTCTATCGCCTCTATTGTCGCACTTAATTGTTGAGAAATAATATCTTGATATTGTAAACCTTTTATAGCATTATCATCTAATTCTATCGAGTTTTTTTCAAAAAACTTACTTATCATTAACATTGATTCTTTGGACATTTCAATAACATTTTGCTCTACTTCTGTTATATGAGAAAGCAAATCATTAATCGAGGACAACATATTCATTTTATTCACCATTACGCTAGTCTTAGCACTCTTGAAATTGCTTGTTTTAACTGTGCTGGATTAAATGGTTTGACAATCCAACCAGTAAGTCCTAATGCCTTACCTTTTTGTTTTAGTTCTGGTTTAGTTTCTGTTGTTAACATCAAACATGGTGTTCTGCCAGTTGCTGGTACTTTTCTTAAAGCTTCTAAAAATTCAAAACCATTCATTACAGGCATATTGAGGTCTGTAATGATTAAATCAGGTGTCATACCAGCTTTAATCTCTGCTAAAGCGGTTTGTGCTTGGGTGTATTGTTTTACTTCTATTGGCATTGAGTTTGTTACCATTCTAGTTGACGCTAAAGCTGTTTCACTATCATCCACAAATATTACTAATGGCATATTATAATTCCTTAAATTTATTTAGTTCTATTAATTTTGAACTTGAGTGAAAATTCACTTTAAATTATCACTCAAGTTCACAACAAATAGTTAATCTACTTTTGATAAATCAATGTAGAGTCAATCTTTTTTGCTTTAAAAACAGAAACTATACGACTCATATACTCAGCATGTCCTAAAAGAACATAACCCCCTGGATTTAGCATGTCATAAAATGTCATAGCTACCTCTTTCCTAGATGCGTCATCAAAGTAGATAAGCATATTTCTGGAAAAAATAACATCAAATTTACCAAGATTACGCATCTGTGTTTTATCAAATATATTTGCTACTTGAAAATCAACACTTCCTAGTAAATCATCTCCTAGTTGATACCAAGAGCTTTTTTCTTAAACCATTTTGCTAATATACCCTTTGGTATGGCATGAACTGAACGGTCTGTATATTTTGCTTTTTTTGCCTTTTCTATTACTGTTGAGTCTATATCTATACCCACAACTTCTATATCTCTTTGTTCTACAACAGTTCCCTCTTCAACAATATGCAGTATCATAGAATATGGTTCTTCTCCTGTTGAACATGGAGAAGATAGTATCCTTAAAGTTTTTGAAGCAGGTAACTTTTCATGTAACTCTGGCAAAATTTTATTTACCAAAACTTCAAACTGATCTTTTTCTCTAAAAAAGTATGTTTCATTTACGGTTACACCATTCATAAGTGCTTGAAACTCTTCGCCAGATTTATCTTCAAAACGAAGCTTATAAAAATATTTTCTAAAGTTATCTACTTCAAGTTCAGCAGCTCTGGCATCTACATACTTTGCTAACTTATCAAAATGCTTATCTTCTTCTAAAAAAATACCACTTTTTCTATAAACATATTCGCTCATTTTTGCAAAGTTTTCTTTTGATAACAGGTATGCCATCACTACCCCTTAATCATCTTGATTGCACCATCTACTGCAAATTCTACATAAAATTCACCATCAAATCGTGCTTTTAAAGATTCAAGAAGTTCTATATCTTGCTCTTCTCCAATTTCACCCATATAATCAACTGCAGTCATTGCTACATTTATATCTTGTTCATCTTCTAAAAGTTCAACAAGCATATCTCTTGATTCAGCAAAATCAACATCACCTAAAACATTTATAGCAAAGATTCTTAAATCTCTATCATCACCTATAAGAAATTTAACTATATAGTACCTAATAGCATTACCAAAATCTCTTAATATCGAGATACCTAGGTTTCTTATGTAAGCATTATTTAGCTTAAGTAAATCCATAATATCTTCAATAGGTGCAACTTCAGGGTCCATATTTGAGATTACTGCGGCTATTTTTGTTAAAGAACTTTTTTCAATATGATCTTCTTTTGTTATACTAGTAACAAGATACTTACCACCACCATCAAACTTTACAATCTCTTCAATAGCGTAGTCTTTATTATCGTTGTTATTTTCTGATTCAAAATAGCTTATAGCATCTTCAAGTGTTTTAAATCTTGGTAATTCTTCAACTTCTTGCTTAACATGTTTTTTTATTAAAGCCATTTTATCTCCTATTTTTTTATTTTAATGTCACTATTTTTTTCAAAATATCTGAAAAATTTAACTGTTCACAAACACCACCTCTATCAAAGGCAACTTTTGGCATTCCATAAACTGTTGCACTCTCTTCACTCTCACCAAGAGTATATGCACCAGCTTTTTTAAGCTCCACCATAGCATCTGCACCATCATCACCAATACCTGTCAAAAGAACGCCTATAAGGTTTTCTCCCTTAAAAATATTAAGCGAACTCTTCATCATATCATTTACGCTTGGTTGAAAAAAATTATCACCTTTTTCTTTATCTTCTTTTATTACAATTTTTCCAGATGTTTTTTTAGCAAAATTCATATGAACTCCACCTCTTGCAACATAAATATTTCCAGGAAGTAGCTCCATTCCATTAGTTGTTTCGTGCACATTTAACATACTTGAACGATTAAGTCTTTGTGCAAAAGCCTCTGTAAACTGTTCTGGCATATGCTGAACTATACAAACTGGATATTTATAAGCAGAAGGTAAACTCGCACAAATCTGCTCTATCAACCCAGGTCCACCAGTAGAAGAACCAATAAGAATAACTTTTTGGATATCTCTTGAATCTCCTACTTGCTCTACTTTTTGCGTAACTACTTTTCTCTCTTTTTGAGGTGCTTTTTGAACTCTTCTTTGAAGTCTTCTTTTTGGAATTCTACTAAGAGATTTTACTAAATCTACTATATTTTGAGCATTTTGAACTTTTCCAACATTCATAGTCCCTGGTTTAGTTATATAGTCAATTGCACCAGCGTCTAGTGCATCCATTGTAACTTCAGCATCATTAAAAGTCAGTGAACTAACCATAAGTATGGCAGTTGGTTGAGCCTTCATTATTCTTTTGACAGCTTCTACGCCGTCCATGACAGGCATATTTATATCCATAGTGATTACATCGTATTGAAGAGAAGTTGCTTTGTCAACTGCTTCTTTACCATTTTTTGCAACATCTATCTCAAAATCAAGTGTTTGTATAATCTCTGTTAATTGTTTTCTAACTAAGGCGGAATCATCAACTATAAGTACTTTTTTTGCCACTATTTCGCTCCACTTGTGATAATTTTTTCTATATCCATACTCAAGACTAATCTTTTTCCATTTTCTAGATGCAAGACATGAGCAAACAATTCATCATCTTGAGTTTTTTGTTCATCAATTTTTATATCTAAAATATCACTGATACTATCTACGACAAAGCCTATCTTATTTTCGTCTATATCACATATTATGATTTTTGAATCTTCATCTATTTTTGTAGATATTCCTAACTTTTTAAAGAGTGATACTATTGTAACTATTTGACCTCTTATATTGATGATACCATCTACATTCTCATCACTATAAGCTACCTTTGTAAAATCAACTATATCTATTATCTCTGCAACATGTTCTACATCAAAAGCATACTCTTTACCAAGAAGCTTAAATATAATAACTTCTTGAATTACTTCAGAATCATTTTTATGCAAAACTTTTTGAGATTTAGAGTCTATATAAGAACTATTCTTAGAAAAAATAACCTTTAAAACATCTTCATCAAAAAAAGATATTAAAGAGTCATTATCATGAATTACACCAGATATTTTATTATCTTGGAAACTATCTCTCATATACTCAATATCGCTATTTAAAATATTTTTTATATCTATAATATCATCAACTAAAAGACCTACTATTTCATCATTATATGAAGTAATTAATATACGATTTGAATCATCTCGTTTATTTGAAAAGCCATAATAAGAGCGCAAATCAATAACAGCAATCAAGTCATCTCTTAAAGTTATAAGACCAAGTAAATCTTCGCTACTACCGGCTATATCTGTAAAGTTCAAATCTGCTAATATTATCTCTCTTAAATAGTCTATACTTAAAGCAAATTTTTCATTTGACATCGCAAATATTAAAAACTTACTAACATCTTCTTCTTTAGTTTCAATCTCTTTTATCTTACCGTTTTTAATCTCTTTGGATTTTATATCAACCCTTGATATACTTTGAATTAAAATCTCAAGAGATAAAATCTGAATTAGAGAATCTTCATGTTTATAAATAGCTATAACAGGGTCATCTTCTTTATCTATATATTCTATATTTGATTCATCTATATTTAAAGTATTGTAAACCTTACTTACTAAAAGTGCATTTGATGATAGTTCTTCATTTAAACTCAAAAGTCTGCTATCTTCACTAGTTAAATCAACCTCTGGCATACCTAGTAAAAGGTTTAGGTCAAGTAAACTCACAATATTCCCACCAACTGCACAAAGTCCTCTACTACCTTTTGGTTTTAAAGGAAGAGCCGTAACCGAAGGAACTCTTGAAATTTGATTTATACACTCAGTAGAGATACCATAACTCTCAGAGGCATTTTTAATGATTAAAATCTCTTGGATTATCATCTGTTTTACCCTTGTTGAAGCTCATCTGCCATAACTGCCAACTCTTCAACACCATCACTTATATGAGAAATGGTTTCTATAATAAGTTCACTTGCTTTACGAGATTCCATAGCATTTCTTGCACTTAGTTCAACTGCTTTTTGAATTTCACTTATTCCTATAACAACTTGATTCATACCTTCAAGATTTTGATCATTAACAGCTTTAAGACCTGTATATCTATCTAATAAATCAACAAGCATGTCAGTTATTTTTACTATGTCATTTATTAAAGCATCTATAAGTGATTGCTCATTCCCTTGAGATGCTAGAAGATTATTCCAATCTGTTCTAACTATATCAATCTCAGAGTTCATAGACTCTACGATATCATTTATTTTATCAGTATTTGATTCTGAATCTTTTGCTAAGTTTCTAATATCTGAACTTACAACTGCAAAACCTTTACCAAAGTCACCAGCACGAGCAGCTTCAATAGAACCACTTATTGCAAGCATATTTAACTGAACGATGGAGTTTGAAATACTTCCAACTGTTTTATCAACATTTCTAGTTTCTTTTACGATAACATTAAGTTCACTTGCTGCACTATTTCCTTCCCTTATAGAATCACTAAAAGCTCCTCTAATCTCACTTACAGTGTTTTTAACAGAATTAAAGGAAACTTTTAAAAGATCAAAATTTCTTCTTGCTATTTCTATAAGTTTATCTATATCTTTCGCTGCTTCTATACCCGATTCTATAAGTTCTTTGTTATTAAGAGCACTTTTGTTTGTTGTATGAGAAGAAGATTCTATTTGATTTAGTGCATTTGTAACATCTTCAAGAGCATTTTGGATATCTTCCATAGAACTACCTATGGTATCTGCTGAGAGAGCTATATCTTCTGCTGACTTCATCGTGTCTGTTGAAAATTTTAACTCTTCTGCAAGGTTTGATAGTTCTTTAATGTCATCTTCTGTTTGAGCCAGAGCATCTGACTGTATGTCTATACCATTTAAAGTTTTTTCAACTGAAAGTGCTATCTCACTAGATGCATTTGCTATATCTTGAGAACCATCATTTATCTTAGAAACAAAATCACTAAGTCTTTGAGTATAAGTATCTACACTTCTAGCCGCTTCAACCGAATATACAGCTATCTTAGTGAGTTCTTCCATTTTAGCACTTAATGCATTACCCTTAACACCATTACCAGAAATTGTAGTTGTAGTTTCACCAATACTAGAGATGATTTGGTCTATACTTCCTTGGATTTTTGTAACAAGTTCAGATATAAACTCAGCATTTTTTTCACTCTCTCCAGCTAAAGCTCGAGTTTCATCAGCAACAACTGCAAAGCCCTTTCCATGCTCTTTTGCTCGGCTTGCTTCTATGGCAGCATTTAAGGCAAGAAGATTAGTTTGATCTGCAATCTTAGCAATAAAACCAACAGCATCTCCAATATTTTGTGAAGATACTTTTAACTCTTCACTTTTTGTTGATGATTCCTCTGCAACTTTAACAGCAGTAGCCATTCGCCCAACAGAATCATTAATCTTTTCAACAGATGCCATAATATTTTCACCAGTTGAAAGAGTAGAAGATATAACTGTACTTATCGTAGTATTCATTCTACTTATATTACTATTGATACCTTTTACATTTGAGAGAGCTTGTTCACTTGCACCACTGTTTTCTTCAGCAGCCGTTGCAATCTGCTCCATAGAAGACTTAAGTTGCTCTATCGCGCTTACACTCTCTTGTGCATTCTCAAGGATTGTCATAGAAACACCAGCAATACTCTCAGAGATTTGTTGTTGTTTTGCCAAAGTTCTTTGTCTTCTTTTATCGCCACCGCCACTACTATGTGAAACAACTGCTGATGAGTTTGAAGTATTTTTTTTCATTAGTGCCATTTTAAATTCCTTTGGATTCTAATCTAGAGTTGCATAAAGCGCTTCGGCTTTTTTGATTTCTTCACGAGATGGTTTAACGCGGATAGAGACATATTTTGTTTTACCATTTTTATCAACTGAACGAAGAACTGTTGCATATACCCAGTAATGCCCTCCACCTTTTCGTGCATTTTTAACATAACCTGTCCAAAAACCTTTAGACTCTACATCGTTCCAAAGAGATTTGAAAGCTGCACGAGGCATATCTGGATGACGAACCACATTGTGGGGTTGACCAATCATATCTTCTGCATGCATATTTGCTATTTTTAAAAAAGAGTCACTTGCATACTCAACAATTCCCTTTTCATCAGTTTCACTTAAAAGATATAAATCATTATATAAAACTTCGCCATCTTCTAAAAATGTCAAGCCTTCTGTACTTACTTTGCTGTTATTATCAGACACAACAAACCTCCAATTAAATAATTAATTGTATAGCTTACTATTTAAAAACTAAATTTTAATTTAAAGAAATGAAATTTTGTTAATTTGTATATGTAAATTAAGGTTTAAAACCTCTCGGGAGAGAGATTTAGAGTAGATAGTGATTTGGACTAGATGTTATCTCTAATGCCTAAATCTTCTACAAGCTTAAGATAAGCAACTTTATCTTTTCTTTTGAAGTATTTCATTAAACGACGACGCTGTCCAACTAGTTTAAGTAGTCCTAGTCTAGATGCATGATCTTTTTTAAATATTTTAAGATGCTCTGTTAGTTCAGAAATTCTTTCTGTTATAAGTGCAATTTGAACTTCACTTGAGCCTGTGTCACTCTCTGAGCGACCATATTTTGTTACAATTTCTTGTTTTTTAGCCGAATCTAAAGCCATAATAGCCTCCTGATGGGTATAATAATCTAACTAATATACTATTAGCATAAAAGTTGAAGTGCGATTATAGCTAAACTAATTTAAACTAGGTTTAGGTTCACTAAAATAGTAACCTTGAGATTTATCGACTCCAAGTTCTTTTACTTTATCAAATATTTCTTTACTCTCAACATACTCAGCTATAACTTTCACACCAGCTCTTTTTGCAAAATCAACAATAACAGATACGATGATTTCTGAATTTTTTTCAACTAATATTTCTTTTATTATAGAGCCATCTATTTTTATAAAGTCCGCTTCAAGTCGCATTAGATACTCAAAGTTAGAGTAACCTGTTCCAAAGTCATCTATGGCTATTTTGCATCCTTGTGCTTTTACACTTTTTATAAATTTTTGTATTTCGCTAAAATTTTCAATACTCTCAGACTCAACTATTTCAAATATAACTCTATTTGATACGCTATAAATCTCAAGCATTTCTAAGATGTAATTGTTTATCTCTTTATCCATAATATCTTCAATACTAAGATTTATTGAGAATTCAAAATCATTTTCTCTAAACATTTCAAAACTTTTTTGAATTACGATTTTTGTAAGTTGTTTGTAAAGTTTTGCTTTTTTTGATATCTCTAAAAAGAAATATGGAGATATAACTTTACCTTCTTCATCTATAAGTCTGATTAAGGATTCATACCTTTTTATTGAGCCATCATTATTATTTATTATTGGCTGGTAAAAAAGTATAATTTTATCATTTTTAATAGCTTCTTTAATCTTCTTTGTCCAAAGCATATTATTTTTATATTCTCTATCTAATGCCATTGTTTTATCATAAATAATAATATTTTTTGCATTTTTTCTTGCTGTTTTAAGAGCCATATCAGCCGTAATTAATAGTTGTTCTTTTTCCTCTAAAGAAACACAAACTGTCGTATTTAGCTCAATACTTTCACCCTTTGTTTCATATGTTTGTCTATTTATCTCTTTAGATAGTAGTTTTGCTTTTTGAACAACTATATGTTCGGGTTTGTTTATAACGAGATAAGCAAACTCATCTCCACTTAGTCTAAATAATTTACAATTTTCTTCTTCAACACAAATAGATTTAAGTTTTTTACTAAACTCAATTAAAATCGCATCACCAAACTCATGTCCATAAAAATCATTTATTTGAGAAAAACTGTCTATATTTATAAGAATCAATGCAAGATTATCAAATTTATCAATATTTTCTTTAAACATTGTCCTATTTTCTAAGTTTGTTAAAGCATCTCTACTTGCGGTCACCTTAAGTTCGGAAGTTCTTGCGTTAAGTTCTTCTTCTATTTTTTCTTGTTGTTTTGAGAAAAACTTCATGAGTAAAAAAGCTATAATTGAAACTATACTTATAAGTAAAAAGTCATAAACTAATGAAGCAAAAAATTGTTTTGAAAAAATCTTATTTATATAAAAAGTTGGTACTTTTATACTTAAAATTCCTCTAATATCTCCTATTTTATAGTTATAGGCTTTGTCATATTTTTTTGATATAAATAAAGGAGCATTTTCTTTTTTACCATGACATTTCAAACATTTTTTCTCTATCTTAAGTGGTGTTGCATATTGGTAAAAATCATCTTCTCGGGCGAAGTATTCTTTTTTATTTTTATTATTTTTAAAAAAATCTATTGCCTGAAGTTCATATTTATCTGCTTGATTTTTTGGATTTCTTGCTCTATCACTAACTGTTTGCATAGTTATGTGAAGTTTGTTGTTATCAGAAAAAATTTTTGATATTTTAGCTGCAGAGTAAGCAGGCAAACCTTGTAAAGTTTGTTCATCTAACTTTATAACTTTATTTATATAAAGATTTTGATAGTAGTTTCTATGTGTTATATAAAGAGAGTCTATTAATCGCGCCTGCTCAGATATAAAATTTTGAATATTTTTTTTATTTTCATTATGGTTTATATATATACGCATACAAGCAATAATAAAAAATAATAAAGGAGCAACTAGTATTAATTTTCTTGATATTACTTTATAGGACATAAAACATTATACTCCTATCTTTCTTTTATGTAGTTTAGTCATATTTTATCTACTTTTCAGCTTACCTTACTTATAATATTTAATGAAAAAAATACTCATTGTTGATGATAGTCAGACAATTTTACTAATGTTAGAATCTGTTCTTAATGAACACCCAAAGATAGAGCCATTCTTTTGTAAGTCATACAAAGATACACAAAAACTTTTAAAAGAGCATAAAGGTGAGTTTCATGCTGCTCTTCTTGACTTAAACCTTCCAGACGCTCCAGATGGTGAGGTTGTTGATTTGGTAAATACCTACAACATCCCTTCTATTGTTTTAACGGGAACTTTAAACAAAAGACTACTAGAAACTATACAAAAAAAAGATGTTGTAGATGTCATACTTAAAAATGATAAAGCAAGTATAAAATTTGCCATAGCTGCGATACAAAGAACTTTAAAAAACTATGATACAACTGCTTTAGTAGTAGATGATGTAGAGTTATATAGAAATATTATTAAAAAAAGTTTAAAAAAAATAAATCTAAATGTTTTAGAAGCAAAAGATGGTCAAGAAGCACTTGATATTTTACAAAAAAGAGAAGATATTACTCTAGTTATAACTGATTATGATATGCCTATTATAGATGGACTAGACCTCACTTTTAAAATAAGAGAAAAGTACAATAAAGACCAAGTTAGTATCATCGCAGTAAGTGGATTAGAATCTAAAGATATAGTAAGTAAATTTTTAAAGTTTGGTGCTAATGACTTTATACATAAACCTTTTACTCATAGCGAAATAGTAACTAGAGTAAACTCTAACCTCGAACTCTTAGACCTTTTTTCTCGCATAAAAGAGTTAGGAAATACTGACTACTTAACAGGTGCGTATAACAGACGATATTTTTTCCAAAGTGGAAACGCAATTTTTTCAAAAGCTAAAAGAAAAAATAAAAATCTTTCAGTTGCAACAATAGATATAGATAAATTTAAAAATATAAATGACATTTATGGTCACGATGTAGGTGATGACGCCCTAAAAGAAGTTAAAACTATACTAGATGAGAACCTTAGAGAGTCAGACTTGATGGCTCGTTTTGGTGGAGAAGAGTTTTGTATACTTCTTGAAGATATCAGCCTAGAGCATACTAACATACTTTTTGAAAAGATAAGAAAATGTTTTGAAGCAAATATGATTGAAACTCATGGAATAATAGTCTCTTACACAGTTTCTATTGGTATATACTTTGGAATGGCTAACTCGCTAGAAGAGATAATAAAAATTTCAGATAAAGCTCTTTTTGAAGCTAAAGAAAATGGTAGAAATAAAGTCATAATTTATACATAACTCAATATTCAATTTTTTTTGATATAATCCCTATAAAAAAAAGTATATATTATGTTAATAACTCGTGCAAGTGAATACGCAATACTATCTCTTATAGTTTTATCTAAGACCTCATCCCCTGTGGATAGCGAAACTTTATCACATCAACTATCTATCTCAAAAAGTTTTTTAGCAAAAATCTTACAAGCTTTGGCAAAAAATGGCATCTTAAAATCTTTTAAAGGTGTAAACGGTGGTTTTGCTCTTTTAAAAAAACCTAAAGATATAAGTATGCTAAGTATTATGAGTGCTGTTGAAGGCAAAGCACCAGCAGTTTTTGACTGTTCTCCATCTGAGAAAGATTGTCCTAGTGAAAAAGCTAGCATCTGTTCTATATGGCCTTTTTTAAATAAACTTCAAGGTAAAATAGATACCTTTTTAGATGAACTTACCCTACAAGATGTGATAGAATAAAAATGGCGAGAAAACGCACCTTTAAACAAAAACTAGGCGTAACTTTAAACTTTTTACTTGGACAAAAAGATTTAAGTGTTGTAATTTTTGTAATGGCAATTCTTGCTATTATTATAGTTCCTCTTCCATCTGCTGTATTAGATGTACTTTTAACTGTTTCTATGTCTATCGCTGTTTTAGTTTTACTTATCTCTTTATATGTTCCAAAACCAACAGACCTTACAACTTTTCCAACTCTCATACTCATCATAACCCTATTTAGACTCTCCCTAAATGTTGCAACAACAAGAATGATTTTAAGTCATGGGCATGAAGGTGGTGAAAATGTCAGTAGCATCATTACAAGTTTTGGAGATTTTGTTGTTGGTGGTAATTTTGTTATTGGTATCATAGTTTTTTCTATCTTAGTTTTAATTAACTTTATGGTTATTACAAAAGGTTCAACAAGAGTTGCAGAAGTTGCAGCGAGATTTACACTAGACTCGATGCCAGGTAAGCAGATGGCAGTAGATGCAGATTTAAGTGCTGGGCTTATTGACGATGCAGAGGCAAAACAACGCCGTGCAGAAATCCTTCAAGATGCAAACTTTTATGGAGCGATGGATGGTTCTTCTAAGTTTGTAAAAGGTGACGCAGTTGCTGGTATTATCATTACACTTATCAACATTATTGGTGGATTTCTTATAGGTGTTTTTCAACATGGTATGAGTGTTGGCGATAGTGCTTCTACTTTTACACTTTTAACTATTGGTGATGGTTTAGTTGGTCAGATTCCTGCTCTTATCATCTCTACTGCAACAGGTATTATGATTACTCGTTCTTCTGGAGATGGCGACAACTTTGCAGAAGGTACTATAAACCAAATGATGGGTAATGCAAAAATCATGATGATTGTTGGTTTTATCATGATTTTATTTGCTTTAGTTCCAGGGCTTCCAACAGCATCTATGGGTTTTGTTGGAAGCGTTTTTGCCCTTCTTGGTTGGTCTATTTACAAATATGACAAGGGTGAGCTTTCATTTTTAGATGACACCGATATTTTATCTCCAAAAGAACAAGAAAAACAAGAAAAAGAGAGAACCCAAGCCAAACCACAAAAAACAAATGAAGAGATAGCAAAAGAGGAAGAGAGTGCTTTAGAAGATATACTAAAAGTTGAGATGCTAGAACTTACTCTTGGTTATCAACTCATACGATTAGCCGACAAATCTCAAGGTGGAGATTTACTAGAACGAATCCGTTCTATGAGAAGAAAAATCGCATCTGATTTTGGTTTTTTAATGCCTCAAGTTCGCATAAGAGATAACTTGCATCTAGAACCTGAACAGTATCAGATACTTTTAAAGGGTATCTCTATTGGCGAAGGTTCTATAAAACCAGAAAAGTTTTTAGCAATGGACAGTGGAATGGCAACAGGAGAGATAGAAGGAGAAGCAACAAAAGAACCTGCTTTTGGTCTAGATGCTATCTGGATTTTACCTGATCAAAAAGAAGATGCTATCATAAATGGTTATACAGTTGTTGACCCTGCGACTGTTATCTCAACACACATGAGTGAACTTGTTAAACGAAACGCAGAAGATTTACTAACTCGCCAAGAAGTACAAACTCTTATAGATAAAATTAAAATAGATTTTCCTGTTATTGTTGATGATGTATTAAAAGTTGCTCCTATTGGTCTTGTACAACGCATCTTAAAATCTCTTTTACATGAAAAAATTCCTCTTAAAGATATGCTCACTATCTTAGAAACCATAGCTGATATAGCTGAATACACTAAAAATGTAGATTTTATAACCGAACAAGTAAGAGCAAAATTATCTCGCGTTATAACGCAGATGTACTCTGGGGAAGATGGAGTTATACGACTCCTTACTTTTGATACAGCGAGTGAGCAAATGATGCTAGAAAAGTCACAAGAACAAGATGGAGTGAGAAACCTTTTACTAAGTGTAACGGAGATAAATCAGCTCATTCAAGCTACTAGTACAAAAGCTCATGAATTACTACAAAAAGGAGTTTCTCCTGTTGTTATCATAGTAGACCCAGGTCTTCGTCGTGGTATAACAGAGATATTTGAAAGATTTTCTCTTGATGTTGTTACTTTATCTCACGCAGAGATTGATTCAAGTGCAACATTTGAAGTAATGGGCTCAATTTCAATAGAACCATAAATCAAAGGAATATACCCCACTTAGGCTTTAGCCACGGGGGTATCGGCATTTAGTGCCAGAAAGGAAAACAATGAAAAATAAGATAATACATCATCTCTCTCACATCGACTTAGATGGTTACAGCTGTCAACTTGTAATGAGATACACTCCCTACAAAACATTTAACTACAATGCAAATTATGGAGCAGAAGTAAGACAAAAACTAGAAATGATTTTGGAAAATATAACTAAAGATAAAAAAGCTGCCATTATTTTAATAACTGACTTAAATCTAACAAGTGAAGAGTCAAGATGGTTAAATGGTGAAGTTTACAAGATGAATGATAAAAAAATGGATATAACTATAACTCTACTTGACCATCATGGAAGTGGCGAAGCTAGCGCAAACAAATACAAATGGTACTTCTTAGATACTCAAAGATGTGCAACTAAAATAACTTATGATTATGCAAAAGAAAACTTCGACCTTGATGAACCTGAGTGGATGAATAAGTTTGTAAATGTTGTAAATGCCGTTGATTTATGGAAACAAGAAGAAGTAGAAAATTTTGAGTATGGAAAAGTTTGCATGAGGCTTGTAACTGAAACGAGAGAATTAAACAAAATTATGTTCGCAGAGATAGATAACAACTATAAACTATCACTACTACTTGAAGCAACAAAATACATAAATGAAGAAAATGCTGCAATCTTATTAGATGAAAAAATTCATTCAATAAAAAAAGACTTTTTTAAAGAAGATAAAAATGATACTCTTGATAATTTATCAACAAAATTTATAGTAAAACTACTAGGAGATGCTAGAGCCGAGAAAACTATTTACTATAAAGGTTATAGAGGTTATCTGAGTTACGGTGTTGGAAATACTTCAATCGTTGGAAATGGTTTTTTACTAGCTTACCCTGAGTATGATTTCATAGTAGATGTTAGCTATAGAGGTGCTATGAGCCTTAGAGCAAACAATAAAGTGAGCGTTGCTCAAATATCAAAAGAGTGGTCAAATGGTGGAGGACATCCAAATGCTGCTGGTGGAAGAATAATTGGTTTTAAAGAGCAGTATCGTTATGACAGAGTTAAAAAACAGATAGAACAAGTCATAAATGACAAAGAAGCAGTTGCTGGAGATTTAGAGTATAAAAAAGAAGAAGTCTAATTTATAGAGTTATAAAAATATCTCTCGATTCCATTAGCTAAGCCTAAAGCCATAGTTTTTCTATACTTAGGATCAACTAAGCGTTTAGCTTCTTTTGGATGAGTAATAAAACCAACTTCTACTAAAACAGCTGGCATCTGAGCACCAACAAGAACCCAAAAAGGACCTTCACGAACTCCACCATCTTTTACTTTATACTTTCTCAAACTACCCAACATTCCTCTTTGTAAATCTATCGCAAGTTTATTAGAAGCTAAAATTTTATGATGATTTAAAAATTTTAAAAAGGTGTTTTTACCATATCTATTCATCTCACTTAAATCTGCTGAATTCTCTTTTGCTGCAATACTTTCAGCCCTTGAGGACCTAGAGGGAGATAAAAAATAACACTCGATACCATGAACTTTATGAGCATTTTTTTTGCCAACAGCATTAGCGTGAATACTTATAAAAATATCTGCTTTTTTTCTATTTGCATACTGTGTTCTTTTACTTAACTTTACAAACTTATCACGATTCCTTGTCATGTAAACTTTATAACCACGAGATGTTAAAATCCTTTTAACTCTTGAGATATTTTAAAAACTACTACTTTTTCTCTATATCTTCTATACCCAACTGCCCCAGGGTCCTTACCACCATGTCCAGCATCTATAACTATTGTTTTTTGTCTATCTACTCTTTTTGGAACACTTACTTTTTGAGATGATGTTTTTATGCGTATTAGTAATTTTTTACTTTCTTTTTTAAAACTTATTTTTAATTTTTTAGAATTTTCCATCACAAGACGAAGTGTACTAGGATTGTATTGAGCTATTTTTATTCTATTTATACCATTTCTTCTAAGATTTTGTGATTTTATGAGCATAGATGCATGTATGTCAAAAACATATCTATATTTTTGTTTTGCTTTATCATAAAGTGTAAAATAGTTAAGTTGATTAGACCTTAGCCTCTTATCAAAACTTAAAACTAGTCTATCATCTCTCCATCTAATAGACTTTAATTTATGAGTTGATTTTAACTTTATTTTTTTAGATCTTTTAGATTTTCTTATACTCTTTGATTTTGGAGCTTTGTAGGAAGTTTTTGGTTTTAAAGTTGAAAGTTCTTGGGAATACTGAGATATATCTATATGTAGCTTTGTTCCACTTTTAACAATACCCCTAAGGGCATTTAAACGAAGCCTTTTATCATCACTCATTATTGCACGAAGATAGAGGTTTTTATAATCATTATACGCACGAAACTGATTTGACTTTGTGCCACTTTTCATAAAGCCGTTTGCGCGTTTTAAAGTATCACTATTGCTTAACGCTTGAAGTGAAATTACTACCAGTAAAAGTAGAGAGAGTAAGCGAAACATTAAGTGTTTATTCGCCTTGTATTAGTTTGTTCATCAACTCTTTAACTGAGATAATTTCATTTAGTTTATAACCATTTGTTCCTGAGAAAAATAGTCCCGTTTCAGTATTCCCCATAAAAGCATCACTAAGTCTGTCTGCTATACAAAAACCAACTTCTTTTGCTTCTACTCCACGGTTACAAGGAGCAACACAGTTAGAAATACACTTTATCGCTGGACCTTCTCTTTTTTCAACCAAATGAGTTAAGTTCGTAACTATGCCTTGAGCAGGATAGCCAACAGGTGAACCCATAAGTTTTATATCATCTTTTTTAGCATTTAAAAGTACCGTTTTAAAGTTATCATGAGCATCACATTCATGTGTTCCTATAAAACGAGTTCCCATTTGAACACCAGATGCACCAAGAGCCAACATCTCTTCTATGTCATTCTTATCCCAAACACCACCAGCAGCAATAACAGGAATATTTCCCCATTTAGAAGCTTCTTCTACAACAGGTTCTACAAGATTTTCTAGCTGATTTTGGGGCAATTTACATTGCTCATAAGTAAAACCTTGATGTCCACCACTTTTTGGACCCTCTAAAACAACAGCATCTGGAAGTCTGTTATATCTTTTTTGCCATCTTTTACAGATGATTTTAAGTGCTTTTGCAGATGACACGATAGGCACAAGTGCTACATCTGGATAACCCTCTGTAAACTCTGGCATATTTGTAGGAAGTCCTGCTCCTGTGATAATTATGTCTATTCCAGATTCACAAGCATTTCTAACAACATCACCATAACCATTGATAGCATATAAAATATTAGCAGCTAATGGTTTATCTCCACATATTTTTCGTGCATTTTGGATAATCTTATCAAAACCCTCTTTTGAATAAAAATTTGCCTCACTCAGCGGTCTGTTTGAAACTAATTTTTGAGCATAAGCTTTATCTTCATAGTAACCTGTTCCAACCGAGCTTACAACACCAAGTCCACCCTCTTTTGAAACATTACCAGCTAAACCATCCCAGCTAATGCCAACGCCCATTCCACCTTGAACAATTGGCTTCTCTATAAGATACTTTCCAATTTTTAATGACTTAAAACTCATCTAAATAACCTTTAATTTTGCAAACTTTCTTTTTCCAACTTGCAGTATATAATCACCACTTGATAGTTGTAAGTTTATGTCAGATATTTTTTCTTTGTTTATTTTAACAGCACCTTGCTTAATATCTCGCCTTGCTTGAGAAGTTGATGGCTCAATGTTACAATCTACTAAGGCTTTTGCTATCCAAACCTCTCCTTGGCAACTAAATTTTTCAATATCTGTTGGAATTTGACTTTTGGCATGAACTCTATCAAACTCTACTTTTGCTTCTAATGCTTCTTCTTTTGAGTGAAATCTTGTAGTTATTTCAATCGCCAAATCTTCTTTTACCTTTTTTGGATGCAAAGAACCATTAGTTACACCATCTTTTATATTTGAAATTTCATCTAATGTTTTTGTGCTTAGTAATTCGTAAAATCTCCACATAAGTTCATCACTAATACTAAGAACTTTTCCAAACATATCATTTGGTACATCTGTTACACCTATGTAGTTGTTTAAAGATTTACTCATCTTTTGTACGCCGTCTAAACCTTCTAAAATAGGCATCATTAAAACAGCTTGTTGTTTTTTTATGTCATAAGTTTTTTGAAGCTGTCTTCCCATTAAAAGATTAAATTTTTGGTCTGTTCCACCTATCTCTATATCACTCTTTAGATGTACACTATCATAACCTTGAAGAAGTGGATACATAAACTCACTTACTGCTATGGGAGCATTACTAGCGTATCTTTTTGAAAAGTCATCTCGTTCTAACATTCTAGCTACTGTAAGTGTAGATGCTAACTCTAACATTCCTTTGCACCAAGAGGCTCTAGCCAGTCGTTGTTATAAACTATATCTGTTTTACTCGCATCTAATATTTTAAAAGCTTGAGTTGTATAGCTTTTTATATTTTTTGTTATATCATCTTTGCTTAATACTTTTCTAGTTGCACTTTTTCCAGTTGGGTCGCCAATGGCTGCAGTAAAGTCGCCTATTAAAAACTGAACTCTTCCACCATACTTTTGAAATGTTGCTAGTTTTTGTAAAAGTACAGTGTGTCCAAGATGCAAATCAGGTGCAGTTGGATCAAAACCAGCTTTTACTGTATATGTTTGCCCACTTTGGAAATACTTAGTCAATAATTTCTCAATTCCCTCTATATCAATAATCTCAGCACTACCTCTATTTATCTCTCTTAAAGCTTCTTCTAACATATATATTCCTAATTATTTATTTTATTTGTACGCATCATCTGTTCGTATGAGATATATAACTTTTACCTTTTGCTCCATCTTTAAACGAAGGGCAGCTATACTTGACTCTTTTGACTCAAAACCAAGCTCACAATAACGAGTTGATTCACTATTATTTTTTCCTAATTCAATCGAATTTATATCTATATTTAACCTAACTAAAAAGTTTAAAAAATCTGCTAAAGTTCCCTTTCCACTATGTAGGGAAATAATAAGATTATAATTATAAATATTTTGTTGTTCCCATTTCACAAGAATCATAGGCTCATTTGCTTCAAGCTTTTTTGTAGCAGATTTACACATCTTATGATGAACATGAACTTTTAGTTTTTCGCTAAAACCTATTATCTCATCACCAGATTTTGGGTGACAACAATAATCAAAAACAACACCATTTATATATGAAGCACTAAAAAGCTCTATGGAACGAAAACTATAAGCTCTTAGTTTAAATCTATGACGAGATAAAAATCTTTTAAACCTAGAAGTTTTTCCTATCTCTAAAATATACTTATGAATAATGTCACGAAAAAAATCAACCTCAAAAGATAAACCAATTTTCTTTTCATAAGTATTTTTATTAAACCATTCTTGAACTCTATTATATTTCAAGTTCATAGCAGTTGCTACAATATTTATACTAGCCTTTATATTTATATCTTTGATTCTTGCGTTACAGTTAAATTGCATATTTGTCTTTGCTTTTGAAGTTTTAACAGCATCTATCCAACTACATCTTGTGATAATTTCATCTGCTGTGATTATCTGAATAATATCACCATTTTTAAGCTTACTTAAAAGTGGTTGTTTTTCTTTGTTTATCAAAGCAGAAACGGCCTTGTTTCCAACTGCTGTATGAACAGCATAAGCATAGTCAAGGGCAACAGCGGCTCTAGGAAGGGTAAAAGGCTCTCCTTTTGGAGAAAAAACACCTATATCTTCAGAGTATAAATCATTTTTCATTAAAGCATAAATATCTTCAGCTGAGTTATTTGACTCATTTTGAAAGTCTAGATTTTGTAACCAGTCAAGTTTAACATTGTTGCCACCGCTTTTATATTTCCAATGTGCAGCCACTCCAAGTTCAGCAGTTTGATGCATATCAAAGGTTCTTATTTGAACTTCAAAAATTGCTGTATTAAAAAAAACTGTGGTATGGATAGTTTGATAACCATTGTCTTTAGCAACGGCTATGTAATCTTTAAACCTTGAAGATAGTGGTTGAAACTCTAAGTGAATAAGTCCTAAAATACTATAACATTTAACAGGGTCAGAAGTTAATATTCTAATGGCTAACAGGTCAAGAACCTCATCTATACTTACACCTTTTCTTTGCATTTTTAAGTAAATAGAGTAAGAATGTTTTACACGAGAGAGTATTTCAAAATCATCTTCACAAAAACCATTTTTAGATAAAAGTTTATGAATTTTTTCTTTAAAATCATTTAATTTCATCTCTAAGGCATGATAGTTTGTGTCAAGATAATTATCAATATGATGCTTGTCTTCTTTAAAAAGGTATGAAAAACTCATATCTTCAAGCATATTTTTTAAAAAACTAATCCCCAAACGATGGGCAATAGGAGCATAAACAACAAGTGTTTCTTCTGCAATTCTCATCTGTTTATGTTCTGGTAAGGCATCTAGAGTAAGCATATTGTGAAGTCTATCACATAATTTTACTACTAAAACTCTAACATCTTCTATACTTGCTATGAGCATTTTACGAAATGACAAAGCAGAAACCACAAGTCTTTCATTTGAGTTTGATGGGATTAATTCAGAATCACGAATAGTATCTATCTTAGTCAAACCTTCAACTAAATGAGCAACATCACTACCAAATACTTCAACAATTTTCTCAATACTAATATCTGTATCTTCAACAACATCATGAAGTAAAGCAGCAATCGCCATCGCTTCATCATTTGTTATGGAAGAAACGATAGATGCTACTAAGATAGGGTGGATTATATAAGGTTCTCCACTCTTTCTTATTTGATGTTCATGTGCGATTTTTGCGTATTTTAATGCTTCGTGTAGTTTTTCACTTTCATCTATTTGAGTAAATAGAAACTCTTGCGCTGAGTCAACATCATGTAGATGCCTGATTTTTGCAATATTTAGTTGACTCATCTGTTAGTAGGCTTATTTTTCGATATCAATAAAGCCTTTAACTCGTACAAGGCCTTGTGCTATTTCCATTATTGCCAAATCTGCGGCTTTTATGCTTTTTGTATCAATATTTAACTTACTTATTGCACCATTTAAAAGTTCATCTGTTCTTTTTGCTACCGCTATTGCTAGTTGATAATTATCCATGTTTGGGTTCTCATCTAAAATTTTTGCTGTTAGTTTTTCTATTTTCATTCTATTTCTTTCCTTTATTTTTTACTATTGAGCAGTTTTCTAAATTGCCGTTTATTATCTCTAAAATATTGCCTTTTTTATTCATATCACAAACTATGATTGGTAGATTATTGTCTTTTGCTAAAGCTATTGAAGTATCATCCATAACTTTTATATGCTCTGAAAGTGCTTCTTCATAAGTAATTTCTGGAAGTTTTACAGCGTCGCTAAATTTTACTGGATCTCTGTCATAAACTCCATCTACTTTTGTCGCTTTAATAATAACTTCTGCACCAATTTCAATCGCTCTTAGGGTTGCTGCTGTATCAGTTGTAAAAAATGGATTACCAGTTCCTGCACCAAAGATAACAACGCGACCTTTTTCTAAGTGACGAACTGCTCTACGGTTTATGTAAGGCTCTGCGATTTGTTCCATTTTTATAGCAGTTTGAAGTCTTGCATCTAGACCTGCATGCTCACAAGCTTCTTGCATAGCAACAGCATTTATGACCGTTGCTAACATTCCCATATAATCTGCACTTGTTCTTTTGATGATTCCATCTTTTGCAGCAGTAACACCACGAATAATATTACCACCACCAATAACTATGCCGACTTCAATATCAGCATCTACAAGTGATTTTATTTCTTGAGAAATATAATTTAAAATTTGTGTATCAATTCCATGACCTGCTTCACCCGCTAAAGCTTCACCTGAAAACTTAACCAATACTCGTTTTTTAGCCATGCTCTAAACCTTTTTATCTCTTTTAAAATTCGTGAATTATACTTAAAAATCTCTTTTGTTTTGCTTTAAAAATAAAATAAAAGGTATTTAACAAAAATTAAGTAAGTAAAGAGTAAATTACGATTGTTAAAAATCATTTTTAAGGAAGGTTATGTCTAATATTACAGATGTTACAATAAAAACAAAAAACCTAGGGCTTCTTTTTGGTTCTATTTTGTTAATGGCAGTTGTTACAACATATATTGTTTCAACAGATAGTAGAAAAGTTTTACTAAAAGAGAGTTACGATAAATTAGTTTCAATAAGAGAATCAAAAACTACACAAATAGAGGTCTTTTTTAAAGAATGCGCTAGCGATATAGCTATTTTAGCAAAAAATGCTAATGTTCTTGGGCTTACTCAAGAGTTACTCAATATAGAGAATGTAAAAGCAACAGGCAATTACCCTATTTCAAGTGAGGTGGTTCAAAAGCACTCTGCAAATGAAGATGAATTTTTTCAGTTTTATGCAAAAGAGTCTGGATACTATGATATTTTTATCATCTGCGCAGAACATGGTCATGTTATGTACAGCCAAGCTAAAGAGTCTGATTATGGAGCAAATCTTGGAAGTGGAAGTTTAAAAGATTCTGGACTAGCAGAAGTTTGGAAAAAAGTAAAAGAGCTTAAACGACCTGTCTTTGTAGATATGGCTCCTTATGCTCCAAGTGCAAATGCTCCAGAAATGTTTTTAGGTACTCCTATCTACATAAATGGAGAGTTGAAATCTATTTTAGTTTTACAAATCTCAGATGCGTCTATAGACAGAATCATGCAGTTTCGTACAGGTTATGGGAAATCTCAAGAAGATTATTTAGTTGGTCCAGATAAACTTATGAGAAGTGATAGTTTCTTAAGCCCAAAAGCTCACTCTATAAAAGCTTCTTTTGCAAATCCATCTACGGGTACAGTTGATACAGAACTTTCAAACAAAGCGCTTCAAGGTTTAACAGGGATTGATTTAGCCATAGACTATAATGGTAACTCTGTTTTATCTGCTTATGCCCCACTAAAAATTGGTCAAGATTTAAAATGGGCAATTTTAAGCGAAATAGATGAGGTAGAAGTTATGATTTCTCCAAATGATTTTAGAAATAAAATGGCAATATCTTCAGCAATCATACTTGTTATAGTTATAGCAATCTCATCTTTTTTACTCAAAATAACACTTGTTCGACCTTTAAAAGAGTTAGAAGATAGAGCGAAAGATTTGGCTGAAGGTGAAGGTGACTTAACTCAAAGACTTCATATAACAGGAAACAATGAGATAGCTAAAGTAAGTCAATATATAAATGGCTTCATAAAGAAAGTTCAAAGTACCATAATCCAAGCAAAAACAACAAGTACAGAAAACTCATCTGTAAGTGAAGAGTTAGCAAGAACTTCTCTTCAAATCGGTCAAAAAGCTGAAGAAGAATCCAAAATCGTAAATGAAGTAAGCACCCAAGGTAAAGAGCTTCAAGAAGTTCTTCATGCTTCTATTAATAGTGCAAAAGAAACAAAAAATGAGCTTGATGGAGCAGAAATAACTCTTTCAAATTCTAACAAACTCATCATATCTCTATCTGAAGAAATTGGTGTTCGCAGTGACGCTGAAGCAGAACTAGCAGATAAACTTCAACACCTAAGTTCAGATGCTGGACAGGTTAAAGTTGTTTTAGAAGTTATAGGCGATATTGCTGACCAAACTAATCTTCTAGCATTAAATGCTGCCATAGAAGCGGCTCGTGCGGGTGAACATGGTCGCGGGTTTGCTGTTGTTGCTGATGAAGTAAGAAAACTAGCAGAAAGAACTCAAAAATCACTTTCTGAAATCAATGCTACAATTAGCGTGATTGTTCAGTCCATTACAGATGCTAGTGACGCTATTTCATCTAATGCGATTGAGATAGAAAAGTTATCCGTGAATGCAAACACAGTTCAAAGTGAAATAGCTAGTAGTGTTAAAGTAATGGATGTAGCAGTTAGAAAAGTTGACAAAATGGTTATAGGTTATGAAGAAAATGGTATTACGGTTCAACACATGATAGATAAAGTTGAAGTAGTAAATGAGCTTTCTGTTTCAAATGCAAGAAGTGTTGAAGAGATAGCATCTGCTTCTGATCATCTATCTTCTATGACAGCAAAACTTAGCAGTCTTTTATCTTCATACAAAACTTGAAAAAAAAGATAGTCTTAATCGGGGCCTCAACAGGAGGTCCTTCACAAATCAAAAAAATTCTAGCAAATATAATTTCGCTCTCTAGTATAGTTGTCATAGTTCAACATATGAAAGAAGAAATTTTACCATTTTTTATAAAAGATTTACAAAATTCCATAGATGCTAAAGAGAGTGGCATCGTTGATGAAGTAAAAACACTTTCACAAATCCAAACATGCTTTAAAGAGTTATAAATGGGTCTTTTTAATTGGTTGTCTATTAATAATACAAATCAAAATATACACGAAGAAGTAACTCCTATTGTAAATGATTTTTCTCATTTTAAGCAAGTAACTAACTATATTTATGAAAAAAGTGGCATCGCAGATTTGGATACAAGAGCCTTATCATCTTCTATACTTCAAAAATTTGCAGATGAGCAAAACATTCATATAACTGCTCATTTTTTACAAATGATGAAAAGCAATGATAAGTTTTATCAAGATGTTATGAATATAGTAACCGTAAATGAAACATACTTTTTAAGAGAAGAAAAAGAGTTGAAGTGGCTAGTATCTTACATAAAAAGATCATCTCATAACTTAAAAATTCTTTCTATACCAAGTTCAAGTGGGGAAGAAGTTTATTCTATTCTTATCCTGTTAAATGAAGCTGGAGTGGATTTAAAAAAGATACAAATCACTGGTTATGATATAAATTCTTCTGCAATTAAAAAGGCCCGAAATGCTAGTTATAAAAAAAGACCTCTACATAAGCTTAATGCAAATCTAAAAGCAAAATATTTTAATATAGATGAAAATAACTCTTACAAAATATCTCCATTTATAAAAAATCAAGCAAATTTTAAACAAAATAATATCTTTGATTTACACAATGAAATAAATAAGTTTGATATCGTTTTATCGAGAAATATGTTCATTTATTTTGATAATGAAAAACGCTTAGAAGCTCTAAATATCATCATAAATCTTTTAAAACCTGATGGAATCTATATAAAAGGTCATGCAGACCACATTCATCCTCACAAGCATCTACAAAGTCTTAAATTTGGAATCTATAAAAAAGTCTTATAAACTTATTAAAGACTCTATTTCAGAAAAAACAACTGCCCTATTTTGCTCTTTTGAATCTAAAATCTTCTCTAGCATCTGAGCTAAGTTTTCATCTATACCCTCAACTAAAGCTCGTATATCCTGAAGTTTTTCTTTTTTTAATACATTTGTAAACCTGTCATAAACAGAATAAGCCTCTTTTTTACTAAGAGCATAATAAAGTCTTCGACCTATCTCAAAGAGTTCAAATTCTTCATTTTTTCCAGTATTTGTTTTTGCATTAAAACCAAAATCTACTTCTATATTATTTTTTCTCAAATAAGCTCCGAGTTTCATCATAAAACCTATAAAAGCAGAGGTATATTGTTCTAAAATTCTAGAGTGAAAATCTTCAAAATTATCACTATCTTTTTTATGCTTTTTATACTCTAACATCAAACTCTCCACAAATAGATGCGCATATCTAAGAGGTGCTGATTTTAAAACTGTATAACCCTCAACACCCTCACTTATAAGCCTACCACCAAGAGAAATATTTACACCTCCCTCAGTTTGTCCATTTACTTTGCTTTTACAACCTTCAAAACCAATATCACCTAAACCGTGAATGCCACAACCTTTAACACAAGCCGACCAATACATTCTAACTCGCCCTTTTTCTAAAGGCACTTTTTTATCTAAATACTCTGCCATATTTATAGCATCTTGCTTATTTTCAATAACTCCAAAAGGACAATGAGTAGTTCCTGCACAAGCTATAAGATGGTTAAAATATGGGGTATTTACACTTTTGTATTTTTTAAATAACTCTTCCTCAAGTAAAGATATAACATCTTTTACTCCTAAAATATATAGACTTTGTTCCATATCAAAACGAAGTTCTTGATTTCCATACTTCTGTCCTAAAGTTGCAACTTCTATCATAGAACTACCACTAAATACTCCAGAGGGAACAACTACATGCACACCAAAACTTCCATCTCTTAGCTGAACTTTTCCATGGTCTGGGTCATTGTAATCCATCTTTGTCATAGTTTCTCCAGCACTAGCAAAGTCAACTCCAGCATACTTTCGCACAGCTTTTGAAATCTCACTCATGTTAACAGCATCTACTAAAAAATAAAGTCTATTTTTATTTCTATTATCTCTAAAACCAAACTTTTTAAATATTTGTGTTATTGACTCAAAAGCTTTTACAACCTCATCGTCATTTGCTAAAAATATATCAGCACTTTTAGCAATTTTACCAACCTTTCCACCAAGATAAAGGTTATAGCCAAATGAGCCATCTTTTTGAGCCAAGACAAAGCAACAATCATGTCCAAAGACATTACATCTATTTGTAAAAGAACCACTTATTGAAGTGTTGAATTTTCTTGGTAATGTTGAAATCCACTCAGGATTGTAAAGAAAAGTTTTTTGTAGTTTTAAAAGTAGTTCATAAGAAGGTAAAACATTATCAAAACCGCTAGCGTCTAATGGATCTGTCATAATATTTCTAAAATTATCTACCCCCGTTTGGTAAGAATCAACACCAACTTCTTTTAGTCTTTTTAAAATTGTAGGAATATTTTTTATATCTAAGTATCTAAGTTCACACTGCGCTCTTGTTGTTAAGTCTATATAGTCCTCTCCAAACTCTTTAGCACATTCGCCAATAACTCTAGCCTGAGTTGAGTTTAGATAACCACCAGGTATTCGAAGTTTTATCATAAATTTTTGTGGAGTTGCTACTCTATCATAGATGCCAAAACATTTTAAAAAGTATTTTTTATCTTCATCTGCAATAGAGTCATAACCATTTTTAGCATATTCATCTAGTTTGTCAAAAGCAACTTGTGGATTTTTAAGCTCTTTAACTTTTTCAATTTTGTTTATTTTTTTACTTCTAGCTTCATAGGCTTTTTCTAATATTTCCATCTTAAAGCTCCAATATTATTTATATATATAATATTAGCTATTTTTTAGGCATAAAATATCAAAAAACTGCTTATTTTTTAAACACTAAACTCTTTTTCTTTAAATGCTATACCTTCAAAGGCAGTTTTTATATGCTCAATCTCTCCACTGACTTCTTGCTTTTTAAATTTCAAACCATCAGGAGTTTCTTTTGAGTGAAGTTGAATTGCTGTTTGCTTAAAATTTGGCTCTCCAGATTTTGGACAAAAACTATCATTTGTTAAATTATTTACAAGTTGAGTATTAAAATGAAAAGGAACAAAAACAGTGCTAGGTGCAACACTCTGTGTAACTCTAACTATTATATCTTCCACCCTGCCTCTTATACTAGAAATAGACAATCTATCTCCACTTTTAACCTTTAATTTTGTAGCATCTAAGGGATTTATATCTATCCATGCTTCGGGGGCTAAATCATTAAGTATCTTTATGCTTCTTGTTTTTGTACGAGTATGCCATTGTTCAACCGTTCTTCCTGTATTTAAAATAGCTGGAAATTCTTCACAAATAGGCTCTGCCATAGGAAACCAATCTAAACAAAGAAGGTTTGCTTTTTCATCTTTAGTTTTAAAAGGCATATCAGGAGTATAAAGTCTTAGTGTTCCAAATGGATTTTTCTCATTACATGGCCATTGGATTCCAGCTAACTCTTCTATAAGTTCATAGCTCATACCTGAGTAGTCACAAAGTTGCCCACGACTTACCTCTTTAAACTCATTAAATGCATCAAGTGGAGTTTTCCAATTTTTAAATAACAACTCTTTTACATCTTGAAAATAAGAAGAAAAATCAACAATGATATCAAAGTCACTTTTAGTATTACCAAGTGGTTCAACTGCTTTGTTTGCTTTGTTACATCGTCGCTCTGAGTTAGTGTATGTTCCCTCTTTTTCTCCCCAAGTAGCAGCTGAAAAAATAACATCAGCTATCTCGGCGGTATCACTCATAAAAGCATCTTGGACAACAAGCAAGTCAAGTTTTGCTAAAGTGGCTCTGAGTTTTTTCTGATTAACAAAACTTACAAGTGGATTTGTAGCCACTATCCAAAGTGCTTTTATTTCTCCTCTGTCTATCGCATCTATAATCTCAGCATATTTATATCCACGCTCACGAGGGATAATTTCACTTGGTACATTTATGATGTTTGCATACTCAGCTAAAGCTTTTTCATCTCCAAAGTTTCTATATGCTGGTAAAGAAGAGGTGAAACCACACTCTCTTGTTCCCATAGCATTACATTGTCCTGTTATAGAAAAAGGTCCAGCACCTTCTTTTCCAATTTGTCCTGTTAAAAGATGAAGATTTATAATAGCACTTACCGTATCTGTTCCCATAAAAGATTGATTTACACCCATTGTCCAAGCACTTAAAACTGCATCTTTAGCTATAAACTCTTTTGCTATTTCATAAAGTGTCTTAACATCGATGCCCGTAATATTTGCTACTTCTTGTGGTGGATAATTTTGAAGATGTTTTTTAAGTTCTTTGTAACCATTTGTATTTGCTTTTATATAACCTTCATTTTCCCAACCCTGCTCCATGACAATGTACGCTAGACCATTAAAAAGGGCTAAGTCTGTTCTTGGTTTAAGAGGAACAAAAAGGTCTGCCATTTGAGAAGTTTTTGAAGCTCTTGGATCTATTACTATAATGCGCGGCTTATTTTTATTTTTTTTGATGTGAAGTTTTAAGATAGGATGATTATCTGCTATATTTGCACCAATGAGTATTATAGTATTAGCTTTCTCAAAATCTTCATAACTTCCAACAGGTCCATCTGAACCTAACGATTGCTTATATCCCATTACAGCAGATGCCATACATAGAGTTGTATTTCCATCAAAGTTATTTGTTTTAAGTCCAAGTTGAACAAACTTACCTAAAGTATAAAACTCTTCTGTTAATAATTGTCCTGTTCCTATAACACCAACAGCTTTAGCTCCATACTCACTAGAAATTCTTTTAAATTCATCTGAAACTTTTCTATAAGCTTCATCCCAAGATGCATAAACTAACTCTCCATCTTTTTTTATAAGCGGTGTCGTAACTCTATTTACTGAGTTTATAAGTTGATGTTCACTTAAACCCTTTGGACAAAGTGTTCCCATATTTACAGCATGCTTAGGGTTTCCTTTTGTATAAACGGCTCGACCATCTTTAACGCCGATGTATAATCCACACCCTACTCCACAATAACCACAAGTAGAAAAAACCCACTTATCAGGCTTTTTCTCATCACTTATCATTCCAAATGTTGAATCATTTGAGAGTTTATACTTTTGTGCTTTAATATCAAAGCCTAAAAAATCTTTTAATTTTTCTATCATTATATACTCACTTATATAGATAACAAACTATAGCATAAGATAAAAATTTATAATCACTCGTAAAGATTAAAAATTAAACACTTGTTAGATTATATTTTAACTTTAGGTTGATTTTTTAGTTTAACAAACATCATGGATGTCATTAGAGCGTCATTAAAGGCATCATGTTTTGAAAGTTTTGGTAGTTTTAACTCTTTTAGTATTGTATCAAAGCGTAAATCTATATTTGCCTGTGGAATAGTTTCAATCTTATAATCATAATATATTTCTGACACTTCATGTGTTTTATTTGGTAACTTTACACCTATCATATTTTTAATATATTTATTTACCATAGCAATATCAAATTCCAAAAAATATCCTACTAAGGTTCTGTTTCCTATAAACTCTAAAAAATCATAAATTACTTCATCTATATTTTCAGCATCCTCTAGGTCACACTCTCTTATATGATGAATTTTGATAGCATCACTTTGAAGTTTAGTTTTTGGTTTTACAAACTTTACAAACTTCTTACTAGCAATAATTGTATTCTTTTTAATTATTACAGCACCTATTGAGATAATATCATCATTTACTCTATCTAAACCTGTTGTTTCACAATCAAAACATACATATTCATCTGGATGTGGTTTATCAAAAAGATACAAATATTTATCATCGCTTAAATTTTTTTTATTAAAATAATTTTGTATTGTTTTAAGCATAATTCAACTTATATCTGTACTCTAATTTTTTCTTTAACTTATTTATAATTTTAAAAGAATCTTTTAATAAATCTTTATCCATTCGAGATAAATTCTTTGGTGATATAAAATTATCTACCTCATGCCCTGAGTCAAGTTGCTCTAGGTGAGAGTTTAGTTTTATAGTATTTAAAAAGTTAAAGGCTTCACTCAATTCCGCTGCAAATTCAGAATCCAATACTCCTTTTTCTTCTAAATCTATAATTCTTCTTAAAGTATTAGAGCGATATAACTTATGCTCCAAACTTAAACTTCTAATACTTTGTACTAAGATGAATATACCACCTTTTTTAATATCTATCTCATCTTTATGATTTTTGTCATATACGAAACCATCAAATATACCTAATGGTATATCAAAACTCATAATTACCTTTGCAAAGTTTGTATAAAACATTTGAGAATCTGAACATACTTTAAATATATAAGCTTTTAACTCTTTTATAAGTTCAACATCTCCTGAAGCACAAAGAGCATCATAAAAAATTGCAAGGTTCATAAAATCATCGCCTGATTTTTTAGTAATCCATGAGTAAATTAAATCTTTAAACTCACTTACAGTTCTAGTCCAATATGGATTTGACACCATAATATTACCTTCGCATCTAGGAAAGCCAAAATCAACAATAATTTCTGTCAATTCTTTTGTGTACTTGTCTAAGACATCTTTTGAAATACTACAGTCATCTCTAATAATTAAAGCATTATCTTGGTCAGTTTTAATCACTTGCTCACTTCTACCTTCACTTCCCATAACTAAAAAGCAGTAGTTTCCAAGCAGTTCTTTTGGAGCAGTAAGAAGGATAGCTTTATCAATTATTTTTCTATTTAGCTGATTGATTAGCTTACTTATAAAACCGATTCTTACACCTTTTGCATTAAGAGATCTTACAATTTTTATGATGGAAAAAGATGCATGTTTTAACTCTTCAAGTGTCTCTGCATTTGCGATTTCATTTGAGACAGAAAAAGTATGTGTCGCAAAAAAACTAGAAAGTGACATTTGGTCTAGTATTCCAACTATAACATCATTATCATCTTTTACTACAACTCTTTTTATACCATGTTTTGTCATGGTTAATTGCGCGTTAAACAAAAAGTCATTTTCATTTACACAGATTAAGTTTCCTGTACTTATCTTAGAAACTTTATCATCATAATCCATCCTATTTAAAATAACTTTTTGTCTAAAGTCAGAGTCAGTTATAATAAATACTTCTCCCTTAGAATCTTTTAACAAAAGAGTTGGAACCTTTTCCTTTTTTATTATAGTTGCAGCATCAAAAATTGTTGTATCAAAAGGAGCAAAAATAGCTCTGTGTACTTTTGCATCTTTAACTTTTGCAATCATTATATTTGCAAGGTCTCTATTTTTTTTATTTGCTATATATGAATTTAATTTTTGTGATATTGATTGAAAAAAATAACCCTCCAATTGTTTATTTTTGTATAGAGTATCTTTAAATAAATCTTTAGGAAGTGCGTAACATATCGTTTCTTCTATAGCTACAAAACAATTTTCTGATTGATTTTTAATAATAGAAATTGGGTCAAAAAACTCATTAATAGAATAAAGTGAGACAACTTCCTCACTTTTTGTTTTTTCCTGAACTAAGCCTTTAATTATAAAATAAAGAAAAGATGGATTTTCACCTTCTTTTTGAATAATTTCATCTTTTTTATAATAAATTACATCTAAATTTTGTGAAAAGTCATTAAGCTCAATTTGGGATAGATTGTCAAAAGGGTGAATATTTTCTAAAAAAGTTGTTAACTCGTGTGCACTCATATATTTTGCTCCAATAAATATTTAAAATATTATATCAAAAGCAAGATGTAAATCTACCAAAGAAGTCAAACTTCTTTGGTAGAAAAAAATTAATGGTCAACAGCGCCTTCAGCACCAAAACCAGTTTCAGATCTAACACTTTGAGCGATAAAAGCTTTTTCTTCATCTTTAGCTCTTTGAGACTTATCTGTAATAGAGAAGAACCAAATACCAACAAATGCAGCAGTTACAGAGAAAAGTGCAGGATATGCGTATGGGAAAATTGGGTCTTTATTACCTAAAACACCAACCCAAACAACAGGACCAAGGATAACTAGTGTTACTGCAGTAGTTAAACCGATAAAGCCACCTATTAAAGCACCTCTTGTTGTCAATTTAGACCAGTAAATTGATAAGAAAAGAATAGGGAAGTTTGCAGATGCAGCGATTGCAAAAGCAAGACCAACCATAAAGGCAATATTTTGATGTTCAAAAGCGATACCTAAAATAACACCAATTACACCAATAATAATTACAGAAATTTTAGAAACTTTCATCTCTTTAGCTTCATCAGCATTACCTTTACAAATAACATTTGCATAAATATCATGTGATATAGATGAAGCACCTGCTAATGTAAGCCCAGATACAACTGCTAAAATAGTAGCAAAAGCAACAGCTGAAATAAATCCTAAGAAAATATCTCCACCAACAACTTTAGACAAGTGAATAGCAGCCATATTGTTTCCACCGAATAATTTTCCATCAACAAAAAATTCTTTCGCAATTGCAATATTATCAGGAGTTAAATAAACGATAGCACCTAAACCGATAACAGCAATTACAAGATAGAAGTAACCAATAAAACCAGTAGCATATACAACTGATTTTCTAGCCTCTTTTGCATTACCAACAGTAAAGAATCTCATAAGAACATGTGGAAGACCTGCCGTACCTAGCATCAATGCTAGTCCTAAAGAAATAGCAGAAATTGGATCTGTTATCTTACCTTTATCTGATGGAGCCATAATATCTTGTCCCCAACTATGAGTTTCAACAGCTTTTGCAGCTAAGGCTTCAAACGAAAAGTTAAAATTACTTAAAATCATTAATGCCATAAAAGTTACACCAGATAGTAAAAGAATCGCTTTAATAATTTGTACCCATGTTGTAGCAAGCATACCACCAAAAGTTACATATACAATCATCATTACACCAACTAAAACAACTGCCCACTCATAAGGAAGACCAAATAAAACTTGAATAAGTTTACCAGAACCAACCATTTGTGCGATTAAGTAAAGAGTAACAACTGACAATGAACCAAAAGCGGCAAGAGTTCTTATCTCTTTTTGCCCAAGTCTATATGCAGCAATATCTGCAAATGTATATTTTCCTAAGTTTCTTAATTTTTCTGCCATTAAAAATAAAATTACAGGCCAACCAACTAAAAATCCAACAGCATAAACTAGACCATCATAACCTTGCAAATATACAAGACCTGAAAGACCAAGAAAAGATGCAGCAGACATATAATCTCCCGCAATTGCCATACCATTTTGAAATCCTGAGATTCCACCACCAGCAGTATAAAAGTCACTAGCTGATTTAGTTTTTTTAGCTGCCCAGTAAGTAATACCTAGCGTAGCACCTACAAAAATAAAGAACATTATAATTGCAGGAATATTTATATCTCTTTGAACTGCTTCAAATGTAGCATCTCCACCAGCAAACGCTGCAACAGCCATTAATGCTAAAACAAATATCAATCTCACAGAGAATCCTTTATATCTTCATGAAGTGAGTTTGTTAAATCTTCAAACTCACCATTTGCTCTTCTTACATATATAAGTGTTGTAATAAAACTTATAATAATAATACCAGCCGCTACAGGAAATGCCCATGTCATAACACCTGTTTCACCTATCTTTACAGCTAATAACTCTTTATCAAATGCAATAACTAATATATAACTATAAAACATTGTTAAAACAAATATAGCTAGTTTTAATGCAAAACTACTTCTTTTTGAAACTAATTCTTTATACTTAGGATTAGCTTGAATTTTTTCTGCCAACTCTTGGTTCATTTTTTCCTCCATAATTTATTGATTGTTTTAAATATACCCTTAAAAACAAAAAATCGATACGATTATATAACTTCAACTTTAACCTAATATACTATATATAGGATTCAAAGTAATTTATATGTAAATATATAAATTTGGTAACTTTTCGCTACATAAAAAGAGACAGAAAGATAAAGATATAAAAAATATGAAAAACATAGAATAAATAAATATCATTTTTTATTTATGTTTCTTTTCTACACATAAATATAAAATTTCCTAACTTTTTTAATAAAACTCCACTTTGCTATGTTCATGCTATTTTGCACCTCTATGATTAAACTTGAAAAATATCGAGTAACCTTGATATTTAAATTTACCACTAGGAGACCCTATGAACAAGGAAGCTGCAGAAGCTTATTGGAAAGAAAATATATCATTAATTCTTAAATTACTGGTTGTTTGGTTTGTCGTTTCGTATGGCTGCGGAATCATCTTTATAGATGAACTCAATGCTATTACATTTGCAGGATTCAAGCTTGGATTTTGGTTTGCACAACAGGGTGCTATATATGTATTTTTAATTCTTATTTTTGTTTACGCAAAAAGTATGGAAAGACTTGAAGAAAAATACGACATTCACGAATAATTAAGGGGAAACAATGGAATTACAAAGTTTAATTTATTTATTTGTTGGCGTAACATTTGCTCTTTATATAGCTATTGCTATTTGGGCAAGAGCTGGTTCAACTAAAGAGTTTTATGTTGCAGGCGGTGGAGTTCACCCCGTACTAAATGGTATGGCAACTGGTGCAGACTGGATGAGTGCTGCTTCTTTTATCTCACTTGCAGGTATCGTTTCACTAAAGGGTAGTGACGGTGGTGCTTACTTGATGGGTTGGACAGGTGGTTATGTACTACTTGCAATGCTTTTAGCGCCTTACTTAAGAAAATTCGGTAAGTTTACTGTTCCTGACTTCGTTGGTGACAGATACTATTCTGATGTAGCTCGTACTGTTGCAGTTGTTTGTGTAATCTTTATTTCGTTTACATATGTTGCTGGACAAATGAGGGGTGTTGGTATCGTTTTCTCTAGATTCTTACAAGTTGATGTAAATATGGGTATTTATATTGGTATGGGTATCGTTTTCATATATGCTGTTCTTGGTGGTATGAAAGGTGTTACATATACTCAAGTTGCTCAGTATTGTGTTATGATTTTTGCATTTACAGTTCCTGCAATCTTCCTTTCACTTCAAGTTACAGAAACATTCTTACCACAAATCGGTTTTGGTGGAACTATTCCATTCCAGTTCGATGATGGTATTAAGATGATTGATTCTGGTACTTACTTACTACATGCACTTGATACATCTATGACTGATCTTGGTTTTGGTATGTATACTGAAAGTCATGCTGGTACTTGGAATGTATTTATGCTTACTACAGCACTTATGCTTGGTACTGCTGGGCTTCCACATGTTATTGTTAGATTTTTTACTACACCAACTGTTGCTGGTGCTCGTATCTCAGCTGGTTGGGCTTTAGTGTTTATTGCTATTCTTTATACACAAATTCCAGCGGTTGCAGGTTTTGCTCGTCTTAACTTGATTAAAAACTTACAAAATGTTGAGTATGCTGCATTTGTTAAAGGTGAAGTAAAACACTTAGATGGCACGGTCAACAATGGTTACTGGTTTAAAAACTGGGAAGAGTCTGGTCTTATAGCTTGGACAGATAGAAATGGCGATGGTAAAATTCAATTCTCTGCTGGTAAAGCATTTGAAGGGAAAAAAGGTAAACCTGTGTTTACAGAAGGAAGAGGTGCAAGCGGTGAGCGTTTAACTTCTAACTCAATGCCTTCTCATACTGCGACTGCAGAAGAAATGAGAGCTAATGGTAAAATCATTAATGAGCTTTACCTAGATAGAGATATTATCGTTCTTGCGAATCCAGAAATTGCTGGTCTTCCAAATTGGGTAATCGCTATTATCGCAGCGGGTGGTTTGGCAGCAGCTCTTTCAACAGCAGCTGGTTTATTACTTGTTATTTCAACTTCAATTTCACATGACCTTTTAGGTAATGTAATTATGAAAGATCCAAAAACTGGTAAATCAACATTAAGTGAAAAAGCAGAGTTAATGAGTGCTCGTCTTGCAGCAGTTGCTGCCATTTTAGTTGCTGGTTACTTAGGAATTCACCCTCCAGGGTTTGTTGCACAAGTTGTTGCGTTTGCATTTGGTCTTGCAGCTGCTTCATTCTTCCCAGCAATTATCTTAGGTATTTTCTATAAAAGAATGAATAAAGAAGGTGCAATTGCAGGTATGTCCGCTGGACTTATCTTTACTTTTGGATATATTATATACTTCGTATTCATGGGCGGAGACAAAGCTGACTATCTATGGGACATCGCTCCTACAGGTATCGGTACTATTGGTATGCTATTACACTTCGTTGTTGCGTTGATTGTAAGTAGTATGACACCTCCACCACCACAAGAGATTCAAGATCTTGTTGAAAGAATTAGAATCCCAAGAGGAGCTGGCGGAGCAACTCACTAGAGTTACTCTCCAACTAAACGAAACAAGCCGAAACACTCGGCTTGTTTTCCTTTTCTTATAACCTTTTCTTAATATATCTCTTACGGCGTTTGTGATATCTTAATAAAAGATTACTTTTAAAGGCACTAAATGAGTTTACATGACCAAGAAGCATTTTTAAAATCTATTCACCCTTTTGAACTACTTACACACAAAGAACTTACTAAAGCAGTTAATTCTATGGATATCGCTTATTATAAAAAAGATGAAGTTCTTATCTCTCCAGATAATATTTCAGAATTTTTATATTTGATAATAAAGGGTGAAGTTGGGGAGTATCATAAAGATGAACTGATTAAAGTTTATCACAACTCAAATACCTTTGATGCTGATTCGCTTATTTATGACAAAACCGAAGATACTTTCACTGTACTAGAAGAACTCATCTGTTTTGAAATGAAAAAAGAAGATTTTAAATCTTTACTTGATTCAAACAATGCTTTTAAAGAATTTTACATCAGTGATTTAGCAAATAAAATCCAATCTGCAAAACAAAAAGAATACACAACTCAAATGTCAGGTTTTATGATAGCTCGTATTGTAGATTCTTACCTTCATGCTCCATGTATCGTAAAAACAGATGTGTCCATTATGGATGCCTTGCACAAAATGGAAAAATTAAAAACAAACTGTATCTTAGTTCAAGATGGAGATGAATGTGGTATCGTAACAGACAGTATTTTAAGAAAACATATTTTATATAATGATTACGATAAAAATGGACCTATTGGACCGATTGCTTTAAAACCCATTATAACTATGGAACATGATGACTTTTTGTTTAATGCTCTACTCTCTTTTACTAAAAACTCTATAAAAAGAATTATTATTACAAAAGATGGAGAAATACTTGGCGTATTAGAACAACTTGATTTACTAAGTTATTTTGCAAACCATACTTACCTTGTTGCAGTTCAAATTAAAAAAGCAACTTCTATTGATGAGTTAAAACTTGCAAGTCATGATTTTATAAATATCATCAAAAAACTTCATGCAAAAGGCACTAAAGTAGAATATATTTCAAAGCTAATAGCTGAACTAAATGAAAAAATATATGAAAAACTATATGAAATGATAGTACCAAAAGAACTTGCAAAAGATGCTTGTCTAATTGTTATGGGTAGTGAAGGTAGAAAAGAACAGATGCTAAAAACTGACCAAGATAATGCACTAATCATAAGAAATGGCGTTGATGTAGCTTTATATGAAGAATATATGAAAGAATTTACAAAAATTCTAATTGAGTTTGGTTTTCCAGAGTGTGAAGGGAACATTATGGTTTCAAATGAATACTGGAGAAAAAGTTCTCATGATTTTGAGCATGAAATACTAAGATGGTTAGAAGCACCTAATAAAGATGACTATATGAAGTTAGCTATCTTTTTTGACTCTATTGCAGTTGCAGGTGATGAAAAATTAATTGACGAGCTTAAAGATATTATATATGAAAATATAAAAGATAAAGATGTATTTTTAGCTAACTTTGCAAAAGCGGCACTTATATTTGAAACACCTATCGGTATGTTTACAAAACTCATCTCTACAAATGATCAAATCGATATGAAAAAAGGTGGTATTTTTCCAATTGTTCAAGGCATAAGAAGTTTAGCCTTAGAAGCGGGAATAAGAGAAACAAACACAAACAACAGAATAAGGCTACTAGCTAAAGCAAATATCTTAGATAAAAAATTTGCTGATGTTATAGAAGAAGCCTTTGATACTCTTTTAAACCTTAGACTTAAAGAAAGACTTAGAGCTATTGGACATGAAGAAGATGCCAACAATTTTATCTATGTACAAAATCTAAATCAATTAGAAGCGGATTTATTAAAAGATAGTTTTAAAATTGTAAATAAATTTAAAAACTTTTTATCTCATCACTTTAAAATAAGTATGGTTGGATAATGTTTGCAAAAATAAAACAACATTTCAATAGAAAGAATTTAACAAATGAAGATTACTCATTTTTATTTGATGAGGCACCAGAAGATGAATATGTTGTATATGATACTGAAACAACAGGCTTAAACCCAAAAGTTGATGAAATATTATCTATTGGAGCTTTGAAAATTCGTGGGGATAAAATTATTACTTCTGAGAAGTTTGAATTATTTGTTCAACCAACAAATCTTATTAGTGAAGAGAGTATTAAAATTCATCAAATCAGAAATATAGATTTGCAAAATGGAAGTAAACCTGATGAAGCTTTAGATAAATTTTTACACTTTGTTGGCTCTCGCCCTCTAATTGGGTACTATCTTGAGTTTGATGTTGCAATGATAAATAAATATTTAAAACCATACCTTGGGATAACACTGCCACAAAAACAGATAGAAGTTTCTAGTATGTACTATGATTTAAAAACAAAATTTATACCAAATGCAAACATAGATCTCAGATTTGATACAATTATGAAAGATTTAGGATTACCTATATTTGGAAAACATGACGCAACCAACGATGCTATCATGACGGCTATGATTTACCTGAAATTAAAAAACATAGATAGAATTTAAAACTTTATTACCTCTGTTTTCCTACAAAAAATCCTCCAGCCATTCCTAATGGAACAACAGTTACATAAAATAAAAATCTATCACTAAGTTCGCTTAGTGTCATCATAATGATACTTATTCCTAACACAACACTAGCCCCTAAAAATATTGACGAACTTAAAAGTACATTTATTATTAAAGGAAGAAAAAATCCTGAAATAAATAAACAAACAAAGCGAAAGTTCATAATCTTTTTAAAATTTTCATCATACAATCTTGCTGTTCTTAAAAGCTGATACTTATTTTCTTTGATACTTTTTAATGTTCTTAAATCTTCATAAGTAAAAAATATTTGAGCAACAGCCCCCATCATTCCTAAAGACATTAAAGGAAGAGCAACAGAACTAAAGTCAAGTATTAAAGCAACAAATGCAAGTAAAAATGCCCCTATATAACTAACTCCAAAAAACTTCAGGTTTGTTGTTATTCTATCCCATGACGGTCGAGCTTTTATGCGGTAAATCATACTTTGAGAATAGATACCAAAAACTCCAACGATTAAAGTTAAAAACTCTACAAAAAGTCGCATAGTTTGTGAAATATCTAAAAAATAAAGGATTACTATAAGGTTCATCAACGCTGTAAAGATGCCAAGAGCAAGTGCTTCACGAGAGAGCCATGATGTTTTAATATTTTTCATAGCAGTTAATGCTAAAAATGGGCGACCAAGGTGTAATGCAGATAAAGGAAGTCCAATAGCTGCTGGAAGCATAACTACAATAGCCATAATAAAGGTAGGCTCTGCAAAACCAAAAAGACTCAAAATATCCCCTAAAAACAAAGCAAAAAATCCACCAATCGAGATTTGAGTAAGTACCGTCATAAAAACTAAAGGAAGCTCAGAGTGAGCAGGCTTGAGTATATGCTCGTCTATCTCTTTTAAAGTTGGTAAATTCTCAGGTAGAGTATATCTTGTTGTGGATTTTGTAATATTTGCATCTGGTAAAAATGGCATATTAGCCTCTTTTGCCATATCTTCATCTAACCATTTTTGTACATTTACAACTTCTATCTCAATCGCTCCAGATGGACAGGCTTGAACACAAGCAGGAGTCTGTCCAACATCTAATCGTTCATGACACATATGACATTTAGTAACGATTTTTCTCTCTTCATGGAAGGTTGGAACACCATAAGGACAATTCCATGTACAGTATTGGCAACCTATACAAGTATCATCTTCATGGACAACTATTCCTGTTTCTTCTATCTTTATATATGAAGAAGTTGGACAGCCTTTTAAACACTCTGGATCTATACAATGGTTACAACTCATAGAATTAAAAAGCTGCGTAAAAGCAGGGAACTCTCCACCTTCCATCTCTCCAACTCTTCTCCATTTAGTATCTGCTGGATTATTGTTTTGCTCATTACAAGCCACTTCACAACAACGACAACCTATACAAGCAGTTGCATCAAAGTGAAATCTATACTGCTCACCCTCTTGGAGTTTAGGAATATCAATACTATAATTTCCACACTGCATACCTGTGTCAGCTTTGTGGTCTATAAAGCTCTCTAATGGTGTTTGCATCTAATCTCCATTTTATTTATAGGTAAATTATACACCATATAACACATCAATATATACAGTTTATTGATTAATATTTAAGCTAAAATAGATCGGCATGACCGAAAAATATCTCTTGATTATCATTTTTTCTCATACTTTCTAAAATATTTTTTGCTTTTGCTTTTGTCTGTTTATCAAAATATATCAACATGTTTCTTGATAAAATATAGTCAAATTTTCCTATTTTTACAAAAGATGTATCAAATAAATTTGCTAATCTAAAAGACACAAGCTGTTTTATAGTAGGTCTTAAACTATATAAACCATTATCTACATCAAAATATTTATTTATGATACTTGAAGAAAGATTTTTAGTATTTCTTTGTTTATAAACAGCTTTTTTTGCTTTTTGTAAAGCATCATCATTTATATCTATACCAAGTATTTTAAATCTTGTTGAACTTACTCCTGCTTCAAGTAAAGCTATGGCTATACTGTATGGCTCTTCTCCTGTTGCAGATGGTGCGCAAAGTATCTCTACATTTTCTACACTATTTTTTACTAAATTAACCAATTTTTCAATTTGTGAAAATTCACGATAAAAAAATGTTTCATTTGTTGTTAAGCAATCCACTAATTCTTGTTTTATCTTTTTATCTACCCCGATTAAAGTAAAAAGTTTAGTAAAAGAACTTATCTCTCTTTGTTGACAAAATATCATTACTCTATTTCTAAGTATTGAGAGTTGCTTATCAAAGTCAACACCTGTTTCATCTTTAAAATATGCTGCTATTTTACTTATATCTACATAATCTGTTGGCTCTTTAAACTCTACAATTCTTTGCTCTTTTTCTTTTTTAAAAAAACCAAACATTAACTACAAAATCCCGTTATCTCTTTTACTATAGCATCTATACTCATAACTTTTATATCTTTTACTTCTGCTCTTGCATTGCCAGTCATTCCATCAACAATAGCACTTTGCTCATCTTCTGTTATTGTTTTGCATCCAGATAAACTTAGTGCCTTACAAGCATCTACTCCATCTCTTCCAATACCTGTTAAAATAACACAAAGTATTTCAACATTTTTACATATTGGCAAAAAAGAGTTAAATACCTTGTTTATATCTGGATTAAAATTCGTTTTATCTACGAGCTCTTTTTTTATAAAGTATATACCTGCGTTGTCTTGTTTTAGTTTAATATCTCCACAACAAGTATAAACCTTTGCTACTTCTACATACTCTTTATCTTGTGCAACTAAAATAGTATTATCATTATGCGCTTGTAACTGTTTAGAAAAACTATACATAAAACCAGCAGACATATGTTGTGCAATAATAATAGCACTGTCTTTTAGTAATGGTAATTTTTTGATTATTTTTTCAATTTGTCCAGGTCCACCAGTTGATGCACCGATAAGAACTATTTTACTTGGAGTTTTCATATTATTATTCTATCATTTTAATCTAATTATTTCATGTGATTATATTTTAATCATTTTATATTTATTATCCTGTATAATTTTTAATCATCGAAAATGACTTATTTTAAAAATAAGCTATTATAATTACGATATCAAACAATTTTAGGAGATTAAATGGCAGGTTTTAAAGATTTAAAAGGACAAGGACACGCTCCAACTCTATTTATGGCATTTTTATATTTTGATATGAGTTTTATGGTTTGGACAATGTTAGGTCCACTTAGTACAGAAATAACAGAAGCTCTTGCTCTTGGTGGTCATATAATGACAGCAGGAGAAAAAGCAACTCTACTTTCACTTCCTATACTCTCTGGTGCGATTTTAAGAATAGTTCTTGGATTTGGAGTTGATAAACTAGGTGCAAAAATGACAGCTTTAATCTCTCAAAGCATAGTTATTGTTTCTCTTTTAACAGCTTTTTTCATGGGTGATAATATAACTTATAATGCACTTCTTATAGTAGCACTTGGTCTTGGTTTTGCTGGAGCTTCATTTGCAGTTGCCCTTCCACAAGCAGGGCAATGGTATCCACCAAAACTACAAGGTGTAGTTTTAGGAATTGCTGGAGCTGGGAATATTGGTGTAGTAATTGATTTTCTTTTTGCCCCAAAAATTGCAGAAATATGGGGTTGGTCATCTGTTTTTGGTGTAGGTGCGGCAATGTCAATTATTGTTATTATCGCTTATGCTTTTATGGCAAAAGATGCCCCTTCAGATATTTATACTGCTCGTCCTAAAAAAGTAAAAGATTACATAAAACTTTTAGGTGATAAAGACACTTGGTGGTTTTCACTGTTTTATGCGATTAGTTTTGGTGGGTTTGTAGGATTTGCTGGATATATGAAAGTTTATCTTATGAATACATACAGTGCAGATATGTCTTCTTTTGGTTTAGAGATGCTAGATGAAACAAATGTAAAAGTAATCGCGGGTTACTTTGGAGCTTTATGTATCTTTGCAGGTGCAATTCTTCGTCCTGTTGGTGGGAACATTGCAGATAAGATAGGTGGTGTTAAATCACTTTACTTTTTTTATAGTGCAGTAGCAGTTTTAGTAACTATTAGCGCTTTAGTTGAGTTACCATTTACACTTGCTATATTAGTTTTGTTTTTAATCATGGCTAACTTAGGAATGGCAAATGGTGCAGTATTTCAACTAGTTCCACAAAGATTTGGTAAAGACATCGGTATCATGACAGGTCTTGTTGGTTGTGCAGGTGGACTTGGTGGAACAGCACTCATAAAAACTCTAGGTTGGAGTAAAGGTGCTTTTGATGGCTATACAGCAGGATTTTTAATCTTTGCTTGTGTTGTTCTTGTTGCAATCATGGGACTTAGTTTGGTTAAAACTAGATGGAGGACTACTTGGGGTTTTAAAGCTGGAGGAAGAATTTAGCTTTAAAATTAGACACATTCATTATCTATCGCTATAATTACCATAATTAAATAAAAGGCGATAGATGAATTCTAAAATTCTAATACTTACAATATCTTCAGCACTGCTTTTAACTGCTTGTTTTGACACTAAAAAAGAAGTTAAAAAACCAGATGTAATTTCACTTAAAACACAAGAACAAAAAGCGGCTTATGTTATCGGAACTCAACTTGGAAAACAACTTATGATTTCTAAAGATGACATAAACTTAGATGCTATGAAACTTGGTATGAGTGATGTTTTCTCAGGCAAAAAACCAAGACTTAGCAACGATGAAATGCGTAAAACAATGGAAGCATTTTCTCAAGTTAAGAAAAAAAGAGAACTAGCAATGGTAGATAAATTTTCAAATCAAAACATAAAAGAAGGAAAAGCATTTCTTGAAGCAAATAAGAAAAAAGATGGTGTCATAACACTAAAAAGTGGACTTCAGTATAATGTGATTAAAGAAGGAAAAGGAAAATCTCCAAAACTTACAGACACAGTAGTAACTCACTATCATGGAACGCTGATAGACGGTACTGTTTTTGATAGCTCTTATGATAGAGGCGAAACTGTAAGTTTCCCTGTAAACGCTGTTATAAAAGGTTGGACAGAGGCTCTACAAAAGATGAAAGTTGGAAGTAAGTGGCATCTAGTTATTCCAGCAGAACTTGCTTATGGTAAAAGAGGTGCACCACCTAGTATAGGTCCAGATGCCACACTTGCTTTTGATGTTGAATTACTAGAGATTAAGTAAGTTTTTTTATAAAAACAACTTTTAAATAGTTACCTTCTTTAAACTTTGGATTTACTCTAAAGTCTTGCGGGAGAGAAAAACTCTCTTGCACTTTAAATCTTCCCTTTAACTCTTTAAACGCTTTATCTATGAAACCTCTAAAAGTCATCATAGAAAAATTTGAAGCATTTGTAGATGCTACTATTACTCCATTTTTTGAAGTTATTTGTATAGCCTCTTTTAAAAGTTTTACATAATCTTTTGAAGCTGAAAAAGTATGTTTTTTACTTCTAGCAAAGCTTGGTGGGTCAAGAACAACTAAATCAAAAAGAAGTTTTTTTCGCAGAGCATATTTAAAATAGTTAAACACATCTTCAACAATTATATCTTGCATAGATACATCTATATCATTTATGCTAAATTGTTCTTTTGTTTTTGGCAAACTTCTTTTTGCTAAGTCAACACTTATAGTTTTTTTTGCTCCACCAAGAGCGGCAAAAACTGAAAAAGCTCCAGTATAAGAAAAAGTATTTAAAACTGTTTTTCCTTTTGCATACTTATCTCTCAGAGTTTTTCTAACTTCTCTTTGGTCTAAAAAAACACCAACCATAGCCCCCTCATCTAAGTAAATGGCAAAATTAACATCATTTTCTTTTACTATTAAAGGCTCAGAGGCTTTAACTCCACAAACAAAATCATCTGCATCATCAAGATATGTACCTTTAGTATCAAATCTCTTTTTTTCATAGATGCCTTTGTAGTTAAGAGATAACTTTAGTGCTTTTAATATCTCACTTTTAAAAGTATATATGCCCTCAGAATACCAAGTTATAAGATAAAACCCATCAAAACAATCAATACTCAAACCTCCGATGCCATCACCTTCAGCATTGAACATTCTAAAAGCAGTTGTTGATTTATCGGCATAAAATTTCTCTCTATATTTTAATGCTTCATTAAATTTATATAAAAAAAAAGAACTATCTATTTTTTCATCTTCTCTCAAAGATAAAAGCCAACCATAGCCTTTGTTTTGTATGCCAAAATAGGCCTGTGCAATAAACTTTTTCTTAGCATCTACTAAGTTTAGTATTTGACCTTGAGTTTTTAGTTTATCAAGATTAAGGATTGATTCTTTTGATAAAAGTGGATAACCATCTTTATAACTATCAACAAATTCTGATTTTATAACTAAATCTATGTTTTGACTCATATTTATGCAACCTTCTAAGCAATTATAGTATAAATTTTGATAAAATATTTTATATAAAATAAAGAGGGACTTATGCCATCTTCAAACATTAAAACGACTGGTTTTTCACTTGCAAAAAGAAGAGAACTAAAAGGTGATGATTTTTACGATACAAAAACAATAGGTGATTTAACTATATCTATCGTTTGTGATGGAGTTGGAAGTGCTAGTGAAGGTGCTGCTGCTGCTATGCGAGTTACAACTTACTTGATGAATAACTTTAAAATTCGCCCTAAAACATGGAGCATAGAAAAATCTATCCATACTTTTATAAATTCTATAAACTCTATACTTTATCAAGAATCAATGCTAAACTATGAAAGAAGTGAGTTAGTAACGACTCTTTGTATTGTAGTTATTCAAGGTAACAAACTTTATGGCGCAAATGTTGGAGATTCTAGAGTTTATCTACATAGAAACAAAAAACTAAATCAATTATCTCATGACCATATAATGAATGAAGATGGTTACGAAAATGTACTCACTCAAGCAATCGGAATAGATAAAGATGTTGAGCCTTATTACTTTGAAAATATTATTCAAGATGACGATAAAATTTTATTATGTAGTGATGGGCTTTACAATGTACTCGGCCACGAAACACTCGAAGTAAATATATTTAATGGTGCCTCTTCTTTGGTTAAAAGTGCTTCTAAACTTTTAAAAGATGATTTACCTGACGATACTACTGCTGTTGTAATTAAAGTTTTAAAAGCTAATGATTTACAACTTTTAAAACATCAAAATTTACCTATTCCTAAAGGTTTAAAAAAAGGACAAGTTATTGATGAGTATAAACTCCAAAAGTCACTCATTGAAAATGATAGAACTTGGTTGTGTAGTAAAAACACAAAACAATATGTTATAAAATTTGCTCCTATTGAAGCTATTGATGATGAGATGGCGTTGGATGTTTTTGTTAAAGAAGCATGGAATGCAAAAAGACTAAAAGCAAACTTTTTCCCTAAGGCTGTAATACCAAAAAATAGAACTTACCGTTACTATGTTATGCAACTTTTTGCTGGAGAAGATTTAGATAATTATTTAGCTATTAAAAAACTCACAATAGATGACGCTATTGCTTTGTCTATTACACTTTTAAATATGTCACAATTTTTATTAAAATACGATTTAGTTCATGGCGATATAAAACCTCCAAATATTATGATAGCAAAAGATGAAAATGAAAATCTAGAATTTAAAATCATTGATTTTGGAAGTATAACTGAGATATTTTCAAATACTACAAAAGCAGGAACACCTAGTTTTTTATCTCCAGAACGCTTTGAAGATGCTGCCATCAATGAGTCAAGTGAGATTTTTGCGATTGGTATTAGCATCTATTTAGCCCTAACGGGCAAATATCCTTATGGCGAGATAGAACCTTTTCAATCTCCAACATTTAAAGAAGCAAAAAAACCAAGTTTATATAACAACAACATACCAAACTGGCTAGACAGCGTAATACTTCGCTCTATAGCGCTTGATAAAGGCAGAAGATATGAGCATTATTCAGAAATGGAGTATGAACTTAAAAATCCAACAAAAGTAAAACCATTTTTTGCTAAAAATGCAACTCTTATGGAACGCTCACCATTGGCTTTTTATAAGGCTGGTTTCATTATAATGACACTCTTAAATATTATCTTACTTATATGGATGGACTCTTAACAAATATGAACTGGCTAAACTTCTTTTATAACAAAACAACGCATCTGCGACACTCCTTTGGTAGAGGCATAAATGCTACAATTTCCCCAAAGGAAGAAGAGCTTTTTGACAAATCATATGAAGCATTTGAAAAAGGTGAAATGCTAAAAGCTTATGAATATTTTTTCAAATCTTTAGAAAATTTTTCACTTGATAGCTCAAATAAAAATATTATTACAAATCTTCAAGATGACTTCCTTGAGTTTGAAATATTTCAAGGAAGTGCAAAAATAACTGGCGTTGTAACTGCTGATAAACTATATGCGCAGGCGATAATAATTAAAAAAGAAGATGCTCAAGTTGCCCTCAAGCGTTACCTTTTACAAAGAAATTATCAACTTACTTATGCTTGTTACTTTTATGATGATGAGTTTATAAAACTAAAACTTATCCAAGATAACATAACTGCATCTCCACAAAAAATATTTTTTCCTTTAAGAGAAATCGCCTTAACTGCGGATTTTGATAAAGAGTTTATAAAAAGTGAGTTTTCAAGTATAACTCTTGAAGATACTCAGCATCTAGTCAAACTATCAGATAATGAACTTAAGATAAAGTATGACTTTTTGCATCTATGGATAGATGAACTTGAAGTAAAAATCTCAACTCTTCCTACAAATGACAACGCGGGGATGCAGTCATTTTTATATTTAAACTTTATTTTTAAAATGGACTATTTACTAGTTCCAAAATGTGAAATTTACCAAAAAGTAAGTAAAAAAGTTCAAAGCTACTTTAATGATGAAAGTATATCTCCAGAAGCAAAAAATGAAGAGTTAAAAAGATATATTCAAAAGCTAAAAGTGATGACTTATAAAGACTTTAGTAGTAAGTTTTACAATGCAAAGTACACTTTTAACCCCTTAGAAAAAAGCTCTCAAGAAGAAATAAATAACTTTATAAGTGAATCACAAATCAAAATTAGATGGTATAAAAATAACCGTTATAAGCAGATAATATCTAGCATCTACACCTATGTTCCTTTTAATATTTTATATAACTATGGTCTAAATCCTATTACAAAATCACTTTTACATACACTTGTAGAGATTCAAAATCCATCTTTTTTCAAAGCCCTAGATTATACTCCTTTATATGATGAAGAAAAAAATACATTTTTTAAAAAAGCAATTATTGCCAGAGTAGATGAAGCTATACTCCCAAATCAGAAGCAATTTAAATCTTTAGAAGTTTTTGGAGATAAACTAAATTTTTCTTCCATGAATGAACTTAGCAATAGCTATCTTTTGCAACTAAAACACCTAGATTTTGAGGAGGTATAAAGATGAATACACAAGATATACTAGACACTTATGTAGATAACATCATTCAGATTATGACTCCTTATGGTTCTGGGACAGGTTTTATTATCGATGATTTAATTATTACAAACTCTCATGTGGTAAGTGGGTTAAAAGAAGTAGTAATAAGTTCAAAACTCATCAAAAGAACAATAGCAAAAGTTATTTATGATGATAACGACTATGATTTAGCCTTTATATCTTTGGAGCATTTAGCATCTAAGAATCCCCTAACTCTCTCTTCAACGATCGTAAAAGATGGAGATACAACTATCGCTATTGGTCACCCTTATGGACTCAACTATACAGCAACTGAAGGAATTGTATCAAAAGCATCTAGACTTCAAGATGATTTAGAATATATCCAAATAGATGCAGCCATAAATCCGGGAAATAGTGGAGGACCTCTTTTAAATACACAGGGAGAAGTTATAGGAGTAAATACTTTTATAGTTCAAAATGCAAATAATTTGGGTTTTGCCCTTCCCTACTTTTATGTTGAAGAAACAATAAAAAATTTCAAAAACATACAGCAGATAAACATCATAAAATGTCCATCTTGCAAGAACCTCATACAAGAAAAAGAGATAAAAAATGATTACTGTTTTGAGTGTGGAACAAAACTAGCCGTTGCAAGACAAAGAAGAAAAGGGTATAAACCTTCTGGTGCAACAAAACTTATAGAAGAGATTTTATCTGCCTTAGAAATAAATGTAACTTTAGCTAGACGCTCTCAAGCTTCTTGGAGAGTTGAGAGTGGAAGTGCGAGAGTAGAGATAAACTACTATGAAAATGGCATCATTATAGGCGACTCAAAACTATGTGCTATTCCAAAAAATAAAATAGATGAGATATATGACTACCTTTTAAGTGAAAATAAAAAATTATCATATTTGCAGTTTTCTATAAATGAAAATAATATATATATATCTTATCTTATAGTAGATTCGTCGTTGACACTCGAAGAAGGTAAAATCGCTTTTAAACGCCTACTTACTCTGTCTAATGAGTATGATGATATTCTTATAAACAAATATAAAGCCATAAAATTAAAACGAGATGAGGAAGATGAATGATAAGTAAATTTTTAAAATTTAGTGTAGAGTTAGATAACTTTATAAGTGATTTAGAAACAATAATCAAAGCGAACAATGATAAAATACAAACAATGCTAAAGCAAAAGAGCAAAACTTATGCTTCTTTTGTAAAACCTATACAGATGCTAGAAGAGAACTTAGAACATTTTTTCACTCCCTTGTCGCATCTAAACTCTGTAAATAACTCAGATGAAACACAAAAAATTTATGCAGAGTCTTTACCAATTATAACTGAGTATTCTACAAAATTATCTCAAAATTTAGATATTTACAATGCTTATAAAGAGATACAAACAAATGAAAAAGACACTCTAAATTTTGAACAAAAAAGAGTAATAGAGCTAAACATACTAAACTTTGAACTTAGTGGTGCACACCTAGATGCAAAAGTAAAACAAAGACTTGGGGCGATAAATATAAAACTAAGCGAGTTGTCAAACAACTTCTCACAAAACCTTCTAGATGCTACAAATGATTATGAGTATATCATAGAAGATGAAGCAGATATTGAGGGAATACCTCAAAGTGATATACAAAGTGCAGAGTTCACAGAAAGAGGAAAAGTAAAGTATAAGTTTACCCTTCAGATGCCATCATATATCGCCTATATGACCTATGGTAAAAACGCAAAAATAAGAGAGGCTTTATATAAAGCTTATGTTACAAGAGCACCACAAAATGCCAAAATCATAGATGAACTACTAGCTTTAAAAGATGAGATGAGTAAAATTCTAGGCTTTGATAATTATGCACAATACTCTATTAAAAGTAAAATGGCAAAAGATGAAAATAGTGTTGTTGATTTTTTGCAAACACTTGTTTCACAGTCAATAAATCAAGCAAAAGAAGAACTGGGAGAAGTTCAAAAAATGTCCGATAAACCACTACAAAGTTTTGATAGTGCTTACTATAGTGAACTTCTTAAAAAAGAAAAATATGAGATAGATGAGGAAGTATATCGACCATACTTTGAGCAAAAAAGAGTTGTGTCTGGAATGTTTGAGTTTTTAAATAAACTTTTTGCTATTGAGTTTAAAAAAGTAAAAGAAAAACTTTGGGATAAAAAGGCTAGTTCTTATGACTTATATCTTGATGGAAAACTAAAAGCAAGACTCTATCTTGACTTAGAAGCTAGAAAAACAAAAAGAGGTGGAGCGTGGATGCATAACTGGCAATCACACTGCTTAGATAATGAAAATAAAGAGCAATTAGCATCTGCGTTTATAGTTTGTAATTTTCCGCCTTCTACTTCAAAATCTCCCTCTTTACTTCGCCATGATGATGTTGTAACTCTTTTTCATGAGATGGGACATGCAATCCATCATATGTTAAGTGATGTCAATGAGAATGAGGTTAGTGGGGTAAATGGGGTAGAATGGGATGCTGTTGAATTTCCATCACAATTTTTAGAAAATTTTGCTTATGAACCAAGCGTTTTAAAACTTTTTGCTTCTCACTATGAAAGTGGGAAAATTATCTCAGATGAGATGATTCAAAAACTTGTAAAAAGTAAAAACTTCTTATCAGCGTCTGGAATGTTAAGACAGTTAGAATTTTCTATATTTGACTTTAAACTACATACAAAAGCCTACAAAGGTGATGAAGTTCAAAACCTCTTAGATGCCATAAGAGAAAAAACTGCTCTTATAAAAACTCCAACTTATAATAAGTTTCAAAATGGTTTTGCTCATATTTTTGCTGGTGGATATGCTGCTGGATATTATAGTTATAAATGGGCAGAAGTTTTAAGTGCAGATGCTTTTTTTAGTGTTATCGATGAGGGGATATTTAACTCCAAAACTGCTAAAAAATATATCGATATCATCTTAAGTGGTGGTGGAGCGAAAAGTATGGAAGTTTATTTTAAAGAGTTGATGGGCAGAGAGCCTGAGCCTCAAAACCTTTTAAGATTAAATGGCATTAATTAGTGAGATTTTTCTTTGTCATTCTTGTTTTTATCAGTTCATTATATGGAGATAAAATTTTGAAAATTGCAACTTACAATGTAGAAAATCTTTTTGATTTAAATAAAAATGGCTATAAATACAAAGAGTACAAACCTTTTTCAAAATCTCTTTGGAACAAAAAAAACTATAAAATAAAACTACAAAACATAACAAAAGTCATAATAGATATAGATGCTGACATTATAGCACTTCAAGAAGTTCACTCTATAGACGCACTAAAAGATTTACGACTTATGCTTAAAAAAAATGGTTTGTATTACCAATATTATAAAATTACAGATAAAAAACCTACTGCTATACATGTTGCATTTTTGAGTAAATTTCCCTTTATTTATACAAAAGAATTACAAGTGACTTCATCTTACAAATATAGAAATATTTTAGAAATTAAACTAAATATAGATGGGGAAAACTTATACTTATTTGCAAATCATTGGAAAGCAAAATCAGGTCCTGAGAGTATGAGGATAACATCTGCTAAAATATTAAGAAAAAGAGTCCAAGAAGTTGGTAATGAGAAAAATATAATCTTACTAGGTGATTTTAACTCAGACTATGAAGAGTACATAAAATTTAAACGCAAGAGAAGACATAACGATACAGGTGGAAAGACTGGGATAAACCATGTTTTAAGGACAATAAAACAAGAAAAAAACAGTTTCTATAACCTTTGGTATGATGCAAAAGAAAAAGATAGATACTCTTACATTTTTAGAGGTAAAAAAGAAGCCTTAGATAATATTTTGATTTCACAGTCCCTTCTTAAAAAAGGTGGTATCTCTTATGTAAAGGCTTCTATAAGAAACTTAGATAAAAAATATCTTTTTAAAAAGAAAAATATATACAGATGGCAAGTCTCACGAGCTAGAGTTCCTAAACATAAAGGCAAGGGTTACTCTGATCATCTACCCGTTATAGCAAAGTTTAAGATAAACACCAATTAATCTCTTCTTTTGAGTGTTGCTTTAAATATTCATTTGTTTTTGAAAACGGCTTAGAACCAAAAAAACCACGGTAAGAAGATAGTGGCGATGGATGTGGTGATTTTAAGACTAGATGCTTACTCTCATCTATAAATGAAGCTTTTTTTATAGATGGATTACCCCACAAAATAAAAACAATATTTTCATGTTTTAGAGACAACTCTTTGATGATAAAATCGGTAAACAGTTCCCAGCCTTTAGCTTTATGAGAATTTGCTTTTGAACTTTGTACTGTTAAAACAGTGTTTATAAGCAAAACTCCATCTTTAGCCCATGATGTTAAGTTTCCTGACTTTGGATACTCACACCCTATGTCATCTACTAACTCTTTAAATATATTTTTTAGTGAAGGTGGTATTTTACATTCATCCCAAACTGAGAATGCCAAGCCATTTGCTTGATTTTCACCATGATAAGGGTCTTGACCAATTATAACAACTTTTACTTTCTCTACTTCTATCAAATCAAAAGCTCGAAATATATCTTCTCGTTTTGGATAAATTATTTGTTCTTTGTACTCTTTATCTATAAAGCATTGAAGTTTTTTATAGTAATTTTCTTGCATCTGTGCGTATAAAAATTTTGACCAAGATTTACTTAACATTAAAAACTCTCTAAAGATAGATATATTAAAGGAAGATAAATCACTAAACCCATATACAATACAAATTTGTTAAGTGGTGCTAAAAGTGCTAAAGTCAACTCATCAGATAAATTTTCTTCAATAAAAACTTGTTTTATAAGCAACATCTTTGTAACCATATCAAATGTTTTAATAAGTAATAATGTTACAGCATATATATTATAATCATTCAAAACCATAAAACCAATAGCAAAATAAAATGTAGGATGCATAATCAAAAATAAAAATATACTTTTATAATAATACTGATACATTCGAGCCAACATTCCCATAACAGTCTGAGCTTTTTGCCACTGTAACTCATATATTTCTAAAAATATAAATAGTAATATATAATTTAGTACAACTTCATTTATCATAAATTATTGTTCCAATTTTATTTTTTGTAAGTATAGCAAAATCATTTGTGAAGTGGTGGACAAGGAGAGATTCGAAAAAACCTTACCCCTTTTAGTGCTTTTTTAGCCACTTTCTAACTCTCTTTTACTTTGTGTTATACTTCCGCTGTTACAAGCATTGTCTCTTCTTTTGGCTTATGGGTGTTAAAGGGATATTTGGATTTAGAGGGTATCTCCAAAGAAAGGAGACACGATGTGAAGTTATTTCTTATACTTGTGGTTTTAATGGTTTTAGCCGAACCGTTATATTAAAATAGGGAGCTTACGCTCTCTTCCACTTGTGTAATTGTAGCATATTTTCATTTATCTACAAAATATTATTGATAATCTAAATTTATTTTACAATCTTTTTTAGTTTGTATTAATATTTTATATTTTCCTTTTTCTGCTTCTTTATTAATACTATTAAATATACCTCCAGTAGCTTCTGCTATCTTTTCTCCATTGTCTTTTAAAATCGTTACTCTTTTTATGCAACCGTGTGGTTCTTGTGTCATATTTATAAATCCATCTTTAGTCGTTTCAAATACTCTTGTATATTCTTCACTTTGATAATTGAATTTTGTAGTACCTCTTTCTATTGTCATATAGTATGGTTTTTTAATGTTTGTTGACACATCTTGTCTTGATTGATTATTATAATTATTTCTTTTACTTTCCCCTACTCTATAAGATATTATAAATCTTATCTGTGTCGGTTCTTTTGGTTTTACAAATACTTTAGAAGCTTTCTTTATAGCTTTTTTTGTTATTGAGTCTAGTTTTCTATCATTACTAGTTTTTAAAAATTTAATCTTAGTTATCTCTCCAGCTGGTGTAAGTGTAAAACTAACTACATTTTTTTCATTTAAATATTTAATATTCTTTTTTCTAATTTCTATCATTAGTATTTTTTGAATAATATCAATATTATTATCTTGATTATCCAGTATATAATCTTCTTGAACTTCTGTTAGTTCTACATCTTTATAAAGTGCTTTCATATTTTGTGTAGCTATAACACTTGCATTTAAGATTGATGTTAATAGTAAAAATATTATCGTTAACTTTATTTTCATTTATTTCTCTCTTCTTATTTATTATATTATAGGTATAACCCTATGCTCTATCTCACTAGAATATTCTCTAATCTTATATTCTCCACTATCATCTAAGATATCATCTGATGTAACATATAATATTTTCCAATCATACATTTCAAATATTTTATTTTTTTCTATATAGTCCCTTACATTCATTCTTGTATATTGTATTTCTTTACTATCAATTCTATGTTTATTTTTTATATTCCAATCTTTACATTGTATAAATAATATTTTTTTATCTCTTTTGAGAATAATATCTATACCATCATCTTTTTTACCATGATTTTTTCCATGTGGTACTGTTAAATAACCTTCTTTTTCAAAGTGTTTACATATATATGTTTCGTATTTATTTCCTTTTTCTTTTTTTTGTTCATTTGTTAGTTTATTTTCTTTAAAAGAATATTTTTCTTCATTTATTTTGTCATATATTTTTTGTTCTTTTCTTATTTTCTGTTCTAAATCCATATTACCCATTTTTATTTTTATATAAATTCCTAATATTAAAAGAGGATAAGCCCACCATGGTATGTTTGACAATACGCCTAATAATATGCTTGTCATATCTAGATTCATTTTAATGTCCTAATTCTGCAAGTTTAGTTTTTATTGTGTAATATAATATTTTAATTTGTCCTAGTGGTAATTTTTTTAAGTCATTAGTGATTTCATTAACCATATATTCTGAACTTTCAAAGTCTGGACATTTTTTATCATTTTCTAAAAATCCCATAATAATTTCATGTAGTTCAGGATTTGTTTTCTTCCAATTATGTACAGTTGCTTCTGATTTACCAATATATTCCGCTAAAGCTTTAATAGTTTTAATTTCTTTCAAATTTACTCCAATAATTAGTGTTTTATCTTGACATACTATATCTATTATAGTATAATGGTTACAGTTAAAATAATTAAAGCTTTTTTAACCTTAGGCTTTAATAATTATAGGAGTAACAAAATGCAAGTAAATTTCTCAAAAATTCAAAGACCGACTCTGTTCCAAGAGTTCTTCGACAAATTGATTACATACTCTAATGAAGTAATAGAGTATATACATACATCTACTATAAATCTAGTCACTCCTACTTATCGCAAAACTGCAATAACTCTTATGAATATTATCAAAAACAACATTAAACATTCATATATATCAGTTAAAGCAGTTTTAACAAATCTATTTAAGAGGATTATAAAATGAAAAACAACAATATTCAAAAATCAGTTTTATTTGATGATTCAGTTGCAGATATTAAATGTTTTAACAAACAGACAAATATTGTTCATAATAAAAAACACATAAATAATAAGGAAGTGACAAAAAAATGAGAATATTATTAGTGATATTTCTTTATAAACTTGCTGATTTAATTTATTGGATTTTTATTATTTCGATAGGTGTTTTTATTGGCATGAGTGCACTACAAACCGCAGTCACATAATGGCATGTCAAGTTTGATATAAGTCGGGTCTGTACAGTTGGAGCATTAAGCTAGAACTCCATTAAAGTAACAAAGCTAGTCTTTCCTCTCTCGGTCACTCCTGAGAGGGTCAAAAAAAATAGAGTGACACAAATTATCTTTATGAAGTGCATTTTCTCCTAGTGGTGCGTTTCCTAAACTTAATTATTGATAGTGATTAAGTAAATTTAAAATTTCACTAAGGAGTGACATCATGACAACACATTTAATAGGACAACTACTAGAAGTTAAACCTTCAGAGTACACAAACAAGAAGACTGATAAAGTTTCATATAGTACAGATTTAACAGTTATGTTTGACGGTATAGATGAAGAAGGTTTTCGCAAAGTGTCGGTAGAAACTGTAAATACAGATGAAGAATACTATGAAGAACTAAAAGGCTCTATCGGTAAATTTATTGCTCTCGCCTACCATTCAAGTATCGACCAATGGGGGCAAAAGTTTTACGCCGACCGTTCAATGGCTGTTCTAACTTTAGATAAAAATCCTCTTGACTATTCAAAGTTTAAGAGAGTTGAGTCAAAAGACAAGAAATAAACAATGTCAATTAGTAGTCTAAGAAACCTAAATTATTCTATTGCGATACATTCATCAGATTTTAAAAAGTGTAAAGATGAAAAAACAAGAAAGAAAATTGAGGCACTCCTAGACATACTAAGAACAAAAAGAGGTAATAACCTTTCAAAATCCCGTCATAGCAAAGCGATAGGGACAACAAACGATAGTGCGTTAGAAACTCAAATAAAATTAATAAAGGATAGATTACTATGATTTTAAATGCAATTTTTGCCCCTCTTATGGATAATTTACTTCTTATAATTGGTGCAATGGTTTCTGTTTTATCATTGATTTGGGCATCTAAACAACTTTTAAACTTCCTAGGTTTAGAGACTTTGAATTTAAAAATAGAAGCTAAAAAACAGATAAGAAGAGAAGATAGACAGTCTAAAATAAGTCAACATAAGGCAACTTATCGTAAAGCTGAATCAGACAAAAAACAAGTAAAACAGATAAAGTCTGAAGAGAAAAAAGCACTCAAAAAATATGTTGAATCTCAAAAATTAAAAGCAAAAACAGAGAAAAAACAAAGAGCAGAAAATGGAAGAGTTATTCATGTTAAGAAAAGACTTGAGTACAAAACTTCAATAGCTCAAAGAATACCAAAAACTAAAACTTCTTCTAGTTCTTCTAATTCTAAAAGAACAACAAGAAGAGAATTTATGAGTAAAAAGTATAGAGATACTGACTTTACTAGTTCATTACAAGATAAAAGGGAATTAAAATATTGGAATATTAATCAAAAAATAAATGATAGATATATGTTGAATTCTCCTTTAACTAAAAACGAGTCTGGAGAAGTTCGTATGCAAAATAGAAATTATAAGTTAGGAAAAGTAGGCTAAAAAGTTTTCAATTTTGCTTTAAATGGGCGTTACACCCTTTAGAGCAGAGTTGTAACGAACTCTTGCAAAATTTAAAACAAGGATTTTTTATGTTTAATTCAATTAAAAAACATATGGCTCAAAATAAAGTTGCAACTGCTGTTGTTGGTTCTGCTCTCTTAAGTACACAATCTTTTGCATTAACTGCAACTGATATTGATTTTGGTACTACACAAGCTGATATAGGTTTAGTTTTAATCGCAATGATTGGTATTGGTGCTGTCGTTTGGGGTGGTCGTAAACTACTTGGTTTTTTTCGGGTAATCAATAGTGAAAAAGTACATCATTAATATTTTTATTTTTTTATTGATTGTTAGTGATGTACAGTCTGCTGTACTTGTTGCAAGTGATATAGACCCCTCAAATGCTAATGAGCAGATGGCTCTTATAGTTACTTCATTAGTTGCTTTTTTAGCCTTTATTATGGGTTCGAAAAGAGTATTAAAGTTTTTAGGATAGATTATGAAAAAGTTTTTTTATATATTTTTATTGTCATTTATATTTAGTACAAATATATATGCTTATGTAAATATGTCAAAAGTTAACGCTCGTGCTCGTGACTTAGGTATGAGAAAAAAAGACTATGTTTATGCTATGGCTATGAGTGGTGTCTTATGTGGTTCTATGTTTGGTCTTTTTCTTTGGAAGTCAAGATAATGCCTAGTTTTTTAGATTTTACAATTATTGGTGACCCTGCTTTTGATTTCTTTTTTTCTATTACAGCATCTATAAATCTTTTAATGTTTATTGCTTTTTCTGTAACGGCTCTTTTTCGTGGTCGAGTTTAAGGTGTTAATATGCGTTTAATTACTCTTATACTATATAGTTTAATATTTAGTTTCACATCACTATATTCATTAAATTTTCTAACTTTTTCTACAACAGATACATATGTTTACCCTTTGACTAAAACTCAGCTTTGTCTTTATTCTGTTTCGCAAAATTATCCAATTATTAGAACATCAGAAGCATTTCAGCAATGTCGTGACCACTTCGGAACTATTGTTGGTGGATATATAGGTTCTTCAATTAGAACTGCAACTAATTCTTTGGACTATTGTACTGATGGCGTATCTTTCTCTGAAACAATTTTACAAGAATGGCAATGTAACATAATATGTAATGACCCTCTTCAAACAGGTTATGAATTTAAAAATGGTACTTGTGAACAAATTCCCGTTGCTCCATCTCCTCCTGAGTGTAAACCTGAAGATAATCAAGATTTAAATACAACTACAAATTCTTGTGATTGTATTGAGGGTTTTGCTAGGCATAATGGTATTTGTGTTACAGATACTGATGGCGATGGTGACCCAGACATTACTGACCCTGACGATGATGATGATGGTATCCTTGATACGGCTGACCTTGATGATGATGGTGATGGTATTCTTGATACGGCTGACCCTGACCATCCTGATTATTCTCCTGTTAGTTTTTGTCAAGGAATGGATTTAACAACTAGAGTTTTCTTTGGAACTAAATTTAATATTCTTGATTATCATCCTAAAGGTTATAAATTTCCAAATACTTGTAGTTTATATTTATCTATATCAACCTATGATAGTGCTTTCGAATATAGTGATTTAAATCCTGAATGTACAGAAAGAAAATATTGTTATGTACATTACTTAAAAGAAGATGATAAAACAAAATGTAGTTATAGTTCTTCTGATGTTAAGCCAAAGGGCTATGTCTATATAAGTAATCTTAGTGAAGATGAATGTAGTGCAAAAGTTGATATGAAAAAATATATTGATAAAAAATATGTTTTTCCAAATTCATTATCTTGCCCTGGTGTCGCATATTGTTTTTTAAAACCAAAGGTTGATTTACCTCCAAATTCAGATTCTGAAGATGATGACCCTACGATGAATAAACAAGATTTGAATACAACTTCACAAGATAATAGAGCATTACTTCAAGCTTCAAATACTACTAATAGTCATTTAAAGGATTTAAAAGATAAAACAGATTTAACAAATAAAAGTTTAGAAAGAATTAATGAAACAAATACTAATTTATTGGCTTCCTCAAAAGATATAAATAAAAATTTATCTAATGTTAATAGTAACTTATCTAGTTCTTTGATTCAACAAAAGCTTATGAATAATACTTTAAGTAATATAAATAAATCTATAAAAGCAAGTACATTAGATACAAAAGGTCTTAAGTCTATTGCATTAAATAATAACTCACAACTTCAAAACATAGCTTCAAACAGTAGGGCTATGAACGAAAATTTACAAGCTGGTTTATTTGGAGATAATCCTTTTTCTGGTGTTGATTTTACTGATGATGGTTCTTCAAAATTTAGTGGCTTTCAAGGCGATGTTTCATCAGCATTTGATATTACAACTTATACTAATATTTTTGGTTTAAGTGGTTTGTCTGGTGGTGCTATCCCTGAGTATAGTGCATATATTATGGGTCATAAAATAATAGTTTTTGAGCCTAGTATGCTCAATGGTTTTCCATTAACTGAAATAAAAGCTTTGATTATGTTTATCTTTGCTCTTATGGGTTTTATACATACATTTAGGAGTGTTTAAAAATGGCTTTACCTTTATTATTTGCGGGATTTAGTGGCTTAGCTTCTTTAGCAGGTTTTATAATGAAACATCCATTTGTTTCTAAGATGATGATTTTTACAGTATTTACAGCGTTACTTACATTAGCTTTTTCACATTTAAAAGGTTTAGTTTCTCCTTATATTGTAGGTAATAGTTTAATGTCTTTGGCTGCTTATTTTGGTGTACTCGATGGAATAAGTATTTATTTAACTATCTTAGTTGCTGGATTTGGAGTTAAACAAGTTTTAGCCTTTGTAAGGTCTTAATTTAAATATAGGAGTGACACATGTTTAGGTATTTATTTGTAGTTTTAATTTTGGTATTTAGTTTAAATGCTAAAACATTGGTAAATGTAAATTTTTCAAATTTAAAAATCAATGAGTTTATAAAAATAGTTTCAAAGTTAGTCAATAAAAATATTTTAGTTACTGACATCATCAATGGTCAAGTAAATTTAGTTAGTAACGCTTCAATCTATGATAATGAGCTTATAGATATTTTATCATCTGTTTTAAAATCAAAAGGTTACACTCTTATTAAAAATGGCTCTTTTTATGAAATTATTAAAATTTCAAAAGCTATTAAAAGTGAAGCTAATTATAAAGGTAGTTTAAAAAATAATACTTTTATAGTGTCACAACTTATTCAAATCAATAATAACGATGTTGATGTCATTGCTTCTAAGCTCAAAAGCTTAACTTCTATGTATAATGAACCCCTAAAACTGAACCAGTAAAATTTGTTTTCTTATTTCAAAAATGATAAAATTGAAATAGAGAATATAGGAATTAAATATGAGTGCAAAAAGAAAAAGTTATAGTGCAAATTTTAAAGCAAAAGTAGTACTGGAAGTTTTAGAGGGTGAAAAAACTGTTAATGAAATAGCTAGTGGATATGAAGTCCTACCTCTAAGTTTAAGAAATTGGAAAAAACAGTTTCTTGAGAATATGTCATTAGCATTTGATAAAAGTACTGTTGTAAAAGAATACAAAGATGAAATTGATACTCTTAAATATGAAAAAGATGCAATTGCAAAAAAACTTGGAGAGACAATTGTTGAGAAGGATTTTCTTGTGGAAAAGCTAAAAAGCTTGGCCTCATCTAAAGAGAGAAAAACTCTACTTGATGCTAAGCATAAATTATCACAGAATAAGCAGTGTCAATTGCTACAGGTAAGTAAGTCGAGTTTGTACTATACTCCAACTAAACCGTTTAGTAGAGGTAAAGACTTGAAAATATTAGATGCTATAAATAATATATATTCAGACTTTCCATCATATGGAAGTAGAAGAATTCATGCTCAACTTTTAAGAGATGGGTATAGCATAGGGAAAAAGTTCGTTAAGAAAGCTATGAAGTATATGGGTATAGAAGCCTTGTATCCTAAGCCTAAGACCACTACAGCAAACAAAGAACATTATAAGTATCCATATCTCCTAAAAGATTTTAGAGATTATGCTGGACGTGTTGTAATTGAAAAAACTAATCAAGTCTGGAGTACAGATATTACTTATATCAAACTGGAAAAAGGCTTTGTATATTTAGCCGCAATAATAGATTGGCATAGTAAAAAAATACTCTCATGGAAACTTTCTAACACAATGGATATTTCCTTAGTTAAAAGTGTGTTAAATGAAGCACTCGCATTTTATCCTAAACCAGAGATATTTAACACAGACCAGGGAAGTCAATATACTTCAAAAGTTCATGTTGATATTCTCAAAAAACACAACATTAAAATTTCAATGGATGGAAAAGGTAGAGCTACTGATAATATTTGCATCGAAAGATTCTGGCGAAGTATTAAGTATGAAGAAATTTATCTGAATGAATATAAGAATATAAAATCTCTCAATCGAGCAATAAAAATATATATGAACTCTTACAACAAAAAAAGATTACATTCGGCGATTGGATATAAAACTCCAAATGAAGTTTATTATAAAGCTGTCAATAATTTAGATCCTAAAGGAGCAAAACTGTTACCACTGGTATCGTAAAGAGGTAAAATAAGAAAACTTGTTTTACTGGTCTTGAAAAAGGGAACCATTATAATGCACTCCACTTTCATAACTATAAAAAGCTCTAATATGATATTTATTAGTGATTATCCAAAGAATATAAAAGTGATAAAAAAGATAATTAAGAAAATAGATGTAAAGTTAAATAATATAGTTGTTATGTATGAAGTCAAACATATAAGAGCTAAAGAACTTTTGACATATCTTAACGAAAGTTCTAAATTTCTTTTTAACATTTCTTTAAAATCTGACAAGGTTAAAATTTTACTTCATGAGGATTTAAACTCTATCATTGTTATTGGTAAAAAATCTAATATTTTAGTAATAGAAAATTTAATAAAAAAGTTTGATGTAGCATCTACGAATAACCAAACATTAAAAGTTTTTAATCTTAAAAATGCTAAAGCTGATGAAGTTTTTAAAGCTCTTATTAATATTATAAATAATCAAAAATTTAGTGATGAATCTTTAAAACCAAATATTTCTAAAAGTGATGATATCAATTCTATTATAGTTGTAGGTGTTCCTCACATTATAAAGGCTCTTGAACCGCTTATAAAAGAGCTAGACAAGGAAAAGTATCAAGTATATGTAGAAGCTCGTATAATAGATATAAATAAAAAAAATTCAGAAGATTTAGGTATTAAATATAATTTTGATGGTGCTAGGCTTCTATCTAGTGGTGGATTGCTTTCTTTTAGTTCTAACTTTAGTGGTATTGTTCCTATTCAAGGTTTGATAGGTAAAAACTTATCATCTTCACTCGTTGGTGATGGTTTGGCTCTTGGTGCATCTATTGATTTTCTTCAAACAAATGGTGCAAGTAAATCAATCTCTAATCCTTCTATTCTTTGTGTTAATAATAAAGAATCATCTATATATGTTGGTAAAACTATTTCTTTACAAAGTGGCTCTGTTTCTGCTTCTGACAATGGTGTCACAAATTCCTATGTCAGAACTGATATAGGACTTACTTTAAAAATAATTCCTCGTGTTTCTTCATCTGACAAAGTCACCTTAGAAGTATCAATAGTTTTAGAAAATATAATTGATGATGGTAGTAATAACGAAACTGGTCAACCAGTAACCTCTAAACAAGAAGTGAAAACACAAACAATATTAAGACATGGCGAAAATATAATTATTGGTGGTTTAGTAAGAAGTTACACTTTGGATTCTAAGTCACAAGTTCCATTATTAGGAGATATTCCTTTTCTTGGTGCATTATTCAGAAGTACATCAACAACAAATGAGCAAGATAATTTAGTGATTATTTTGACTCCATATATTATTGATAATAGTGAGAAATTATCTCAACTTCAAAAGGATTTAGGAACATTATCAAAACTACAAGATGAGTATAATTTAAAAGCTTTTAATAAGTTTGAAAATCAAGGTTTTAAAGATGATTGATTATTTTTTTGGTAAACCTAGAACTGGTAAAACTTATAGAGCTGTTGACATTCTATATACCGATTATTTAAAAGATGAAAATATTTCTCCAAAGTTTACTAACATTATTACTAATATAGGTGGTTTTAAATTTAAAGAAGTAAATCAACTCTTTAGAGATAGAGGTTCTAAATCAGTAGCTTATAAATTAGTTTGGAAGGATTTATATATTCATCTGTCTAAGTTATATGAGATGGCACTTGACGACAAGAGTGATGAAGAATTAAATAGATATGCATATAGTCATAAAATAAATGACGCTCTAATAATTCTTGATGAAGCTTCTTTATTTATGAAGAGATACGATGATGTTATTTCGTGGTGGTTAGCATATCATGGTCATTTTAAAATGAGAATTATAATTATTGCTCAAAGTCCTAAACAGATAAATGCTGAGTACCTTGTACATGCTGAAATATATTATGAGGCTCAACCTCAAAGTAAACAATTAGCCAGTAATAAACTTAGGTATATACACTATAGTGAGCCTTACTTTGTGAAAGATAATAAATTTTCTTCTAATACTATTACTTCTGACAAAAAAATATTTGATTTATATAAAAGTGGAGAAGTTGATAAACCTAAAAAAATGTTAATTAGATTTATTGTATATATTTTATTAGCTCTTTTTATATCTGCTTCTTTTTTTAAATTTTTACTTTATAGACTTACTCCTGATACTCCTGATACAGTAGAAAACCAATCCAATAGTGTTACATCAACCTATGAAGATGTTGATTATCCACCTCCAAAGTCTGATGATTATTTATTGTCTGTTCGTTGCAATAAGCGTTATTGTTGGAATACTGATTCTAAATATGATGGTAACGAGATATCTTTAAACTATTTTAAATTTATAGTTATTAAGCACTCTTTAGAATTAGAATTTAGTGAGATTATAAATGAGGTTTATATACTTACTCCTTATTCAAAAGGTTTAAGTAAATCTACATTATCAAAGCTAACTGATTATTATTATTTCATACCTAAAGAGCTTAAAACAAAAGAGCTAAAACAGTTTTTTATTGCAAAAGAAATAGAAAAAAATAAAAGAAAAGAGTTTAATATCAATCCATTTAATATGAATATGAACGAAGAGAACGCAAGGACGAGCGCCTTAGCGAGGACGAGCAAAAGCGAGTGATAGAGAATTGCTTAGCAATTCTCCTTGGCTATCTATAAAAAGTTATCGTACAAAAATTTAAGGAGTGACACAAATGGAAAATTACGGATTAAGTTCTTATCAAAAAAATAAAGCTTTAAAAAAATTAGAGTTTAACAAAGAGTATATGCTTAGTAATGGCATACAATTAGACAATAAAATAGTTCCTTTTGCTGATTTTGTATGCAATAGCTATACAAATGCTGATAGATATATAGCTGAGTTACAACACAGAGCATGGTCTATCTACGACTATGCAAAAGAAAAAAATCTAAAAAATATATTTTTCTCTCTTACTCTTCCCTCTGTATGGCATTCTATGAAAACTATCAATTATGGCAAAAAGAACGCAAAATTAGTTTTTAATACAAAGTTTGGTGGTCGTAAAATTATCAAAGTTCACACTAAACAAAAAAACAAATATCATTTCTTAAATGCTCATGTAAAGCAAAATATTCCCTTCATTGAGCCTATATTAGATTATACTGATACAGTAGATAAATATTCCCCTCACAATGCTTCTAAAGAATTATCTAAAATGCTTAAAAAACTTTTCAATGAAAGAAGTTATAGGAACATAGAAAAAGATGATAGATGTTACTTTCGTGTTACTGAGCCACACAAGGACGGTACACCTCATTTACATATGAGTTTATATATCCCACAAGATAAAGTCGAAAGCATTGTAAATTCACTAAAAAGATTGTTTCCTTCCCCTCTTGGCGATATTGAAACAAATGTAAAAAGCCCTGTTTCTTATCTTATGAAATATGTTCTAAAAACTCTTGATGATTTAAGAGATGATTCTGAAAAAATAACAAACCTTACATTATGGTATTTGTTTCATGGAATAAGCCGTTTTTATACTTCTCGTACCTTTGTATCTTTAGAGGTGTATAGGAAGCTTAACGGCATGTACACGCTTACAGATTTAACAAAGGGCTATCGGGATGAAAGCTTATCAATCTACACCGATACAACTACTAAAAAAATTGTCCTTATCGAAAATGAGTACGGTACTATTTATGTTCCTAAACCCGTAAATTGGTATGATAAATTAATAGATACTGACCACACTTACTTAGAGGCTGAATTTGAGCCTATTTATCAAGAGCAAAACAAATCTGTTAAACCTATACAGATAAAAATAGATGATGAAGATTACATAATTCACCAGCATACTCTAAAAGAGCATAACCAAGAAAACGAAATACTCATTAAAAACAATAAAACTCCGTTATCTCTTAATGATGTGCTTATTAAACCAAAGATACAACCTTACCAGATGAAAGACTATCAGATTATACAATACTACGAAAATATCGACATGCAAAGTGTCAATCCCGCTCATTATGGTGTTACATATAACTTAATGGTAGAACGAGGCTTAATAGTGGGTGAGTTGCTGAAACCATTTAGCATGTATGAAGCTTTTGAGGTGTTTTAAGATGAGTATTAATAAAGAGTTTTTAGCATATATGGATATACATGAGTGTAATGGTCAATATGAGACTTGTTTAGAAGTACTTCATATTTCTTTAGTAATAAACAAAAAAAAATATATGAAAGTAAAAAGTGAAATAATATATAGCGTTGATATGCTTGATTTACACAACAATAAATATATTTATGAAAGAAATTTTATAAAGTACAGACATGCAAAAAAAGCATACAAAAAAATGATGAGAGGTATTTTAACATGATAGATGAAAAATTATTCTATAAAAGACATACTTGCATTATATGCAAAAGAAAACGATATGAGTACTATATGAAGTCTGTTCTAAAAAGTTCTTGGGCTTGTAAAGACAAATATCATTTTCAATATTGTTGTGATAATAAAGAAATCGAAATTGCTGAAAATATTAGACAAGAATTAAAAAAATTAAAATTTATAAAAATACAACATATTATAGGAAAATAACTCTAGTTATTGTCACTCCTGAACGGACAACATCTCAAGGATAAAAATGAAATTTTTTCACTACTCAAAACTATATTTAGAGTTTAAAAAGCATGAATTAAAATTCTCTACTTTAGACAAATATACTAATATAGTAAGAGATAGACTAAATCCTACTTTTGGTAATTTAGATATATCAGATATTAAACCTAGTGATATTAAAAAATGGCTTTATGATATTAATGATGTAGGTGGTAAATCTAAACGAATATATCTTAGTATCTTATCTGGTATCTTACAAGAAGCTCTTTATGATGAAGTTATTACTCGTAATCCCGTTAGACTTGTAAGGCTTCCTAAATTTGACACTCCAAAGATAAAACCTTTTACAGCTGATGAAGTAAAACAAATCATGTCCTTATCTAAAAACGACAACTATCGTTATTATCTAGCTATTGCATTTTATACGGGTATGCGTTCGGGCGAAATAATTGCACTCAAGAAGAGTGATATAGATTTTAAAAAGCAAATTATAACTGTACAGCGTACACGCTCACGCTATGGAGAAAGTACACCTAAAACAAAATATAGTATAAGAGATATTCCTATTATAAAACTCTTGGAGCCATACATCACAGAACTATACAAAAAACATGATAGTGAGTATCTATTTATTACTCAATATAAGAAACCTTATAAAGATAATCATGTGTTCGCTGAAAACTTTTGGAAGAAAGCACTTAAAGAGTTAAATTTAGAGTATAGACGACCTTACAACGCTAGACATACTTATGCTACAAATATGCTTTATAACAATTTAGTTACACCTTTGCAACTTGCTCAATTATTAGGTCATGCAAACGCTCAAATGGTCTTTGATGTGTATGTAAATTATATAGATTCGTTTAACGAAAATTTTGATAGGTCGATAAATATTTACATTTGAGGGGTACGCTAAGAAAAAAAGTGATTTTCAAAAAGGTTCTTCAAACCCCTAAATATAGGGCTTTATGGTGGACAAGGAGAGATTCGAACTCTCGGTAGGATTACTCCTACGCATCCTTAGCAGAGATGTGGTTTCAGCCAGCTCACCCACTTGTCCATTGTTTGAAGGCTGAAATTATATTCATATATTCATAATAATTAGCTTAAATAAAAGAAGTTTGTATTATAATATTTTAACTTCATAAAGGATTCAGCCATTAAACTCTTTATTTGCCTTTTTTTAACCACTTTATTGTTCTCAAATACTTATCCAAGCTTTAGTAAAAAAGAGCTGTCATCTATAAAAAAAGTTTCTGGAAATATCGCAAAAAATAGAGTACAAGACTATCAAAAAAACATAAACTCATACAAGCATCTACAAAAGAATAAACAACTTTTAAAAGTAAATTTTTATCTAAATCAACTTCTTCCTCAGTATGATGATGTTATACAAAAACAAGAGGATTACTGGGCATCTCCTAAAGAATTTCTTATAACAGGCTATGGGGACTGTGAAGATTATGTCATCATAAAATATTTCACCCTTTTAAAGCTTGGATTTGATAAAGACAAGCTCTACTTTACAACAGTTTATGAAAAATATATTGGAGGATATCACATGGTTTTGAGTTATTTTGAAGCAGATGGAAAGTCACCACTTGTTTTAGACAACCTAAGCTTTAGAATTTTACCTTTAAATATCAGAAAAGATTTAAAGGCAGATATATTCATAAACTCAACTGGCATCTACAAAATAAACAAAAACAACAAACTTTTTAAAGTTCAAAACAACTCTATAAAATTTCAAGAACTTATGAAAAAAGTAAAAAAAGAACGCTAAAGTTTTTTTAAAATCTTCTCTACTACTTCTGCAGGATTTTCAGCTTGATAAATCGGGCGACCAACAACTATGAAATCTACTTGAGCATCTTTTGCAAACTCTATATTTGCTACTCTTTTCTGATCACCAGCATCTTCTCCAAAAGGACGAATTCCTGGAGTTAAGGTCATAAAACTACTTGCAGTTACATCTTTTATAGAAGCACTCTCAAAAGCACTACAAACTACTCCATCTAAGCCACTTTCATGTGCATCTATCCCAAATTGGTCAGCTTTTTCATTTATACCCTTTTCATAAACTCTAACAAATTCATCTTCACTAAACGATGTAAGAGCTGTGACAGCTAAAACTATTGGTCTAGATGCATAAGCGTCCAATCTTTTCATAACTTCACTCATTGCTCGTTTTCCTGCACTTGCATGTACATTAAACATATCAACACCAAGCCCCATTATCGATTGGGCAGCATCTGCCATAGTATTTGGAATATCATATAGTTTTAAATCTAAAAATATTTTAAAATCAGGATTTATTTGTTTTATTTCAAGCAGGAAATCTTCTCCATCTCTTATGAAAGTTCTTAGTCCGACTTTTAGCCAAACATCATACTCTTTTATTTTGTGGATTAAATCTAGGTTTTCTTGTTTTGTGGGTAAATCGAGGGCAACGCATAATTCCATCATATCTCTTTATATTAAAGTGATGGAATTATAACATTTTTGTACTAGGAGTTAACCATCTTATTTATTGTATCAACTACACCTGGATCTTCAAGTGTTGAGATATCTTGAGTAATTTCTTCACCTTTTGCGATTGAACGAAGGATTCTTCTCATAATTTTACCTGAACGAGTTTTAGGAAGTCCTGGAACAAAAACCATATCATCACAAAGAGCAATATTACCTATCTCTATTTTAATGATTGCATTGATAGCTTTCATTTCTTCAAGCTCATCAGCTACACCGTCATCTTCTTTTAAAAGAATATAAGCAAAAATACCTTCACCTTTAAGTGGATGTGGTTTACCAACTACTGCAACTTCTGCTACATTATCATGTTTTTTGATAGCCGCTTCAACTTCAGCAGTTCCCATTCTGTGTCCAGAAACATTGATAACATCATCCGTACGACCTGTTATAGTGATATATCCATCATCATCATAAACAGCACCATCACCTGTAAAGTAAACTGGTTTACCATCTTTTTTAACATCACCAAAGTATGCTTTTATAAATCTTTCTTTATCTCCCCAAACACCACGAATCATCGCTGGCCATGGACGAGTTATACACATAAGACCTTTTTCTCCAACTGGAGCTTTATTGCCTTCATCATCTAAGATTTCTGCCATGATTCCTGGAAGTGGGAATGTAGCACAACCTGGTTTAATAGGAGTTGCACCTGGAAGTGGAGATATAACATGTCCACCTGTTTCAGTTTGCCAGTAAGTATCAACGATGGCACAGTTATTATTTCCAACTGCTTCATAGTACCATTTCCATGCTGGAGGGTCAATAGGCTCACCAACTGTTCCTAAAACTTTTAGAGATGATAAGTCATATTTTCCTGGCTCATCTTCACCCATTTTATGAAGTACACGAATAGCAGTAGGTGCAGTGTAAAATTGGTTAATTCTATACTCTTCAACCATTTTCCAAGGACGACCAGCATCTGGATAAGTTGGGACACCTTCAAACATTACTGTTGTCGCACCCATTGCAAGTGGTCCATAAACTATGTATGTATGACCTGTAATCCAACCAACATCAGCAGTACACCAGTAAGTATCGTTTTCTTTAACATCGAAAACCCATTCCATAGTCATTTGAGCCCAAAGTATATAACCAGCTGAATTATGTTGAACACCTTTTGGTTTTCCTGTCGAACCTGATGTATAAAGTAAGAAGAGTGGATCTTCACTATCCATAGGTTCAGGGTCACAGTGAGAACTTTCTAAATCAATAAGTTCGTTATAAGAGTAATCTCTTCCCGCTACCCACTCTACATCTTCAAAGTTTCTTTGAACAACTAGAACTTTTTTAACAGGTGTTGCACCTTCTAGTGCCTTATCAACAACTGGCTTAAGCATATAAGGCTTATCTTTACGAAATGCTCCATCCGCTGTGATAATAATTTTAGCATCTGCATCTTTAACTCTATCTTTTATAGCTTCAGCAGAGAAACCACCAAAAATTACAGAGTGAATAGCACCAAGTCTAGCACAAGCAAGCATAGCATAAGCAGCTTCTGGAATCATTGGCATATAGATGATAACTCTATCACCTTTTTTAACATCAAACTTATTTTTTAGTAAATTAGCAAATTTATTTACATTATAGTAAAGTTCAAGATAAGTAACTATTTGCTTATCTCCACGGTCACCTTCAAAAATAATAGCTGCTTTGTTCTTTTTAGTATCTAAATGACGGTCAATACACTGAGAAGAAACATTTAGTTTACCACCCTCAAACCAATTAACAAACGGAAAGTTTGAATCGTCCATTACTTTTGTAAATGGTTCCATCCAATCCAGTTTTTCTTTACCATAGCTTCCCCAAAAGCCTTCATAATCTTCAGTAGCCCAATCCTGTAAATCTTGGTATTCACACATATTTTTAATGAGTGCATTTTTTGCAAACTCTTTGTTTGGTTTAAAAACTTGTTTTTCTGACATCTATCTTTCCTTTGTTAATTTTAAATATATCATTGCCATCATTATTGCATCGTTAACAGCATTATGAGCACCCATATATGGAATACCACATCTGCCTAGTATTGTATCGAATCGTAAATCAATATTACCTTGTGGAATAGATTTTATTGTCTTATTATAATAAATTTCTGACACTTCAATCATTTTATTTGGTAAAACTATACCAATTTTCTTCTTTATATACTTGTTAATCATAGCTACATCAAACTCCAGATAGAAGCCTATTAAAGGGCGTGAACCTATGAAATATAAAAAATCTTTTACCGCTTCATCTATTGTTTTTTCTTCATTTATTACTGCTTCAAAAGTATGTGAAGTTATTACACGGTTACCTTTTATTTTTACTGCTCCTATTGATAAAATATCATCTTTTCTTATATTATAACCTGTGGTTTGAGTATCAAAAACAATAAATTCTTCACTTTTGTCTTTTTCAAACAAAAAATTGTACTCTCTTTCTTTAAGACCCGCATGATTTGATTTGGTTTTAAACTCGGAAAAAAAAGACAATATTATGCTCCCACATGTGAGTTATTTGAAAAGTAACTAAGTAAATCTAACTGTTCTAAGATATCCACAATCTTTCCATCTTTTGTTACTACAACTCTATTTGTTGCATTATTTACCATTATAAGAAGCGCATTAAATAAAAAATCATCGGCATCTATACTTACTATCTCTTTTTGTTTAACTAATGCTTCATATATTGTTCTATCTTTTTCAGTCATACAAACTTTATACGAAACTATATCAGACACTTTTAAGCTTAAATAATCATCTTTTGAATTATTATGTCTTGTTACTAAATCTTGTAAAAAATAACTTTGCACTTTTTTACACTGCATAAGCTCTAAAAAGTCATATTTTTGTATCTCATAACAGATAAGGTCATTATCTACCACAAACTTACCTTCACATTTTGAGTATATGAGAGCATCTGCATCAAAACTATCTCCTGGTGAGTAAACATTGTGAACTTCATCGTCAATATACTCAGTGACACAACCTTTTATAATGATATAAAAAGCTATAGAAGGAAGTTTTTTAGACATAAGTAGCGTTCCAATTGGATAATACGCTATATCTATCTTTGTCATCAAATTATCTAACTCATTTGAGTTAAGTGTGTCAAAAGGACGGATAGATTCAACTAGTTTTCTTTGATCAAGTATGCTCATAATATTCCTGTTTGACTTCTGATAAACTGTGCTTCAAAAGCCATTCTTTCATCTTGTGCTTCATCTGAAGTATCACTAATAGAAAAGAACCAGATAGAGAGAAAGGCAGCACTTACAGAAAAAAGTGCTGGATACTTATATGGAAATATAGCTTGTGCATTCCCAAAAATATCAACCCAAACAATAGGACCTAGTATAACAAGTAAAACCGCCGTAGCTAAACCAATAGAACCACCCAAAACAGCTCCTCTTGTTGTAAGTTTTCTCCAGTATATTGAAAGGAAAAGTATAGGGAAATTTGCAGATGCTGCTATAGCAAAGGCAAGACCAACCACAAAGGCAATATTTTGATTTTTAAACATAATACCCATCACAATCGCAACACCACCAATAGCAACAGTAGCATATTTTGAAACTCTTATCTCTGTCATGTCATTTGCCTTTCCATATTTGAATACAGATGCATAAAGGTCATGGCTAATTGCGGATGCACCTGCTAGCGTTAAACCTGACACAACTGCTAAGATAGTAGCAAAAGCAACCGCAGAGATAAAACCTAAGAAAAAGTCCCCACCAACAGCGTGACTTAAGTGGATTGCCGCCATATTGTTTCCACCTAGTATAGGAAAGCCTGAGTTTACAGCTTGACTAACAGCATCTAGATAATTTGGATTTTGATAAACCATAACAATCGCACCAAATCCAATAATAAAAGTTAGCACATAAAAGTAACCTATGAAACCTGTTGCGTAAAAAACAGACTTTCTAGCTTCTTTAGCATCTTTAACTGTAAAAAATCTCATAAGGATATGTGGTAAACCAGCAGTCCCAAACATCAAAGCAACGGCTAAAGATATAGCAGATATAGGGTCAGACACAAGTCCTCCAGGGCTCATGATAGCCTCTCCTTTTAACTCAACAGCGTGAGCAAACAAAGAACCAAAGTTGAAATCATGATGTGCCATAACAGCTACAGCCATAAAAGTAGCACCTGAAAGAAGTAAAAAAGCTTTTATGATTTGAACCCAAGTAGTGGCGAGCATACCACCAAAAGTTACATAAAGCACCATCAAAACACCAACTAAGATAACTGCTACTTCATACTCTAAACCAAAAAGGAGCTCTATGAGTTTTCCTGCTCCTACCATTTGTGCTATTAAGTAGAGTATCACAGTAGCTATGGAGCCAACTGTTACAAGTGTTCGTACAGAAGTTTGAGAGAGTCTGTATGAAGCTACATCCCCAAAGGTATATTTTCCTAAGTTTCTAAGTGGTTCTGCTATCATAAAAAGTATGATAGGCCAGCCAACTAAAAAACCTATGGAGTAGATAAGTCCATCATAACCTTTAAGATAAACAAGCCCAGATATCCCAAGAAATGAAGCAGCAGACATATAATCTCCTGCTATTGCCATTCCATTTTGAAAACCTGTAATCTTTCCACCTGCAGTGTAAAAATCTTTTGTACTTTTAGTTTTGTTTGAAGCCCAATAAGTTATGCCTAAAGTTCCTGCTACAAAAAGCAAAAACATAACTATCGCTGAGAGATTTAAACTATGCATATTTTATAAGGCTTGCTTGATTTTATTTGTTAAATCATCAAACTCAGAGTTTGCTCTTAAAGTATAGATGCCAGTTAAGACAAAAGCAAAAACGATGACAAAGATACCAACAGGAATACCAATAGTTGTAACAGAGTCGCTAGAAATGGGTGTTGCTAAAAATGATGGAAAAAATGCGATAATAGTAATAAAAGCAAAATAAACTAAAAGCATAGAAACGGAGAGTTTTATAGAAAAGCTAGTTCTTTTAGATACTAGTTCTTGATAATGAACATTATTCTTTATCTTGTCAACTAGTTTTTGATTCACAGTATTTCCTCGCATCAATGATAAGTTTATATTTTATCATCTGAGTGCTTAATTAAAAGCACTCAAAGAATAAAACAGGATATTCAACTCTTTAAAGAATAGATATGAAGCTATTCTTTAAGAGATATAAAATTCTAGAGTTTTCTAGAAAGTGTAGTTAGCTATGAATCTGTACTCAGACCAATCACGAGTTTCACCCGTAGTTTTGTCACTCCAATCAGTTACATAGTTTCCACGAAGACGAAGTTGTAAGTTTTTAGCAAAACTTGTGTTATAGATAATATCAAAACCTTTTTCAGTTGTGCTATCAATAACTTTTACTGTATTATTATAGTAACCATTGTTTTTATCTAAATCAGTTTTAATATAATAACCAACAACTTTTAAATCTGGACCCATTTTTTTGAAACTATATGCAAGAACAAATTTCATTGCTTTTGAACCAGCAAATGTCATGTGACGAGTAACCATACCTTGAGTATATATAGGGTAACCACCTGACATTAGAACGATTGCATTAGTTGCAGAACCTTCATTTACTAAATCTGAATCACTGTTAGCACTTGTAGAAGAGTATGCTAAGTAAGTTGTAAAACCAGAAACAGAAAGTCCAGCTTTAAGACCATAATACATACCTTGTAGTTTACCATTAGTACTAAATGCAGCATTTTTAAGTAACTTCTTACCAGCATCACTTTGTTTGATAAACTGAGCTGCTACAAATGGAGAAATTGAACCAGTTTTCATTTTATAAGAAACATCACCATAAATAGTGTTTGAGATATCATGAGAGATATAGTCCCAAAGTTGAATCTTAAGACCTTTAACACCTGTATAAGTAACACCTAAAGTAGTAATACCTGCAGTTTCTTCACCAACAGCATAATCACCAAAGTTATGGAAATCTCCAGGACGGAAACTTGATACAGCAGTATAACCAGCAGTTGCACCAATGATAGAACCACCAGCACCATAAGCATTAGAGAAAGTACCATTTGCCATTTCAGTAGTATGATTTAAATTAAATTTAACTCCATCTAAACTTGTGTTAGTTAAGTTATAAGAAGTATATAGATTTGGAATCATTCTAACATCATCAGCACCCATTAATGGGTTATTGATTTTTTGACGACCAGCAGTAAATGTTGTTTTACCATAAGTATATTTTAAATATGCTTCACCTAAGATAGAATAACCATCAGCATCAGCATTTAATACTGTGTTATTTGGTCCTTTAGTTTTGTCAGTACTCGTATCAGATTCTCCACCTATACGGTTAGTTGTATAAAGTGCAGTACCAAAACTTAAACCTTTATAGTCAGCAGTTTCAAACTTCAACTTACCACCAAGAGCATGTGAGATATTATCTGCATCTACTAATGAACCAGTACCTTCGTTCCATTTAGTATATCTAGCGATACTAAACTCTCTGATTTGACCACTTGCTTTTCCATCTTTAAACATTGTGCTTAAAGCATCATCTGCTGATATAGCGCTAACTGAACCTAATAGTGCAACAACTACTGCACTTAATACGATATTTTTCTTCATATATTTCCCTTTTGAAATGAATTTACTCTCAAATACTAAAAGACAAACATAGCATTAACATAGCAAAATTGCTATTTTAGGCAAAAGTATCTATTTTTCGGTTGTTTGGGAAGAAAAGTAACATTTTGGTAACATAATTTAAGCTATCATGAACTCAAATCTTTTTTAAACTAAGGCTTATCTATCATATACCCCATACCACGGACATTGACCAGTACATCTTCTTGTAAAAACTTTTTGAGTCTGTTTATTTCTGCTCTTATGGTAGCGTTGTCTATGATGTTTTCATCCCAAACATAGATGCGAAACTGTTCAAAATCAACTACCATGCCTCTGTTTCTTGCAAGAAGGTCTATGATTTGTGATTGTTTTTTGGTTAGGACTTGAGGTTCGTTGTTAAAAAGAAGTAAACTATGCTCTTGGTCATAACTATAATTTGCTGAGAGTCTAAGATGCACCCTAGGAGTTTCTTTATCTACTTTTACTCTATCGATGCGAAGAGTTAACTCTTTTAAATGAAATGGTTTTTTTAAGTAATCATAGCAGCCAAGATTGTAAGCTCTTGAAATATCTTCTATATCTACTAAAGCACTTATATATATAGAAGGAACATGGATTTTAAGTTTATGAAGTTGTTCTAAAAAACTAAGCCCATCAATGCCAGGAACATTGATATCTAGTATAAGTAAATCATATGAGTTTTCTTTTATGGACTCTAAAGCATCTAGCCCATCTAAAAAACTATGCATCTGGTGTCCAACAGCATCTAGGTATTCACAGATGGATTCATTTAACATTATCTCATCTTCTAAAAGTAGTATTTTCAATTACTCTCCCATCATTTTAAATCTGTACTTAAATATAGTGCTAGCATCACTTGAAGACAAAGATATTTCCACCTTTTCTTCATCGCAAATAGTTCTAATAAGTCTAAGTCCTATACCAAAACCACTATTTGTTTTTTCTTCTTGATAGTACTCATCAAACACCCTTGAAGTATCTTTGATGATTTTTGATTTTGAACTCATAGAAAAATCAAGGTATGCTCCAACTTGAACTAGCCTTACATAAACTATTTCATTTGGAAGTGTGTATTTTATAGCATTTGTGATTGTGTTGTCAACTATGCGTTGAAGTTTTGTACCATTAAAATAGATGTGTGCATCTGGCGCATCTGTAATATAATTAAACTCAACTCTTGAATGCCCAGCAACTTCACTAAAAAAATCAATGCGTGAGCTAATATAATCATGAAAATTGATAACAATTTTTGGGTATTCTATTTGATCTTTTTTAACTAAGTAACTCAAATCATCATAAATATTAAAAATATTTTTAACTGCTGCTTCTATCTTTGATAGTTGTCTATCTTTTGGATGCTTCATCACATAAAGTTCTATGGAAGTTAAAATCACGCTTAGTGGCGTGTTTGTTTCATGAACAGTATATCTTAAAAACTCTTTATGTGATTTTACCAAATCTTGAGAAAACTTCTTCTCTTCTTCTAGGTTTTTATTTATGCGTAACAAATCAGCAGTTTTTGTTTGAACTCTATCTTCTAAACTCGTATTCATATCTTGAAGTGCATACTTTTGTGCGTTAATCTTCTCAACCATTTTGTTTGCATAACCAACCATGACTTTAAAATCTTTAAAAAATATAGCATCTGGGTTTATTACTTGGTCATTATGGGCAGCTTGTTCAAAGAAGTCCAAAAAAGTTTGGGTATCTTTATTTAAGAGTTTATTAAAAAGGTTATTTAATCCTAAAAAAAGTGCAAAAAGTATGAAAGAAAGGGTTACAACAACTAAAACAGTTTTTATCATTAATGTTTTTAATTTTTTATGTTTTTGCTCTAAAATATCTTCTTGAGATAATAGGTTTCCATCTACTATATAACTCTGTTCTAGTGCGATTTCATAGTCTTCATACATTTCAGCAGTTAGCAAACCAACAAAAATCGTACTAAAGAAAAACATAATTGTAATAGTAAAAACATTTGCTTGTCTTGTTGTTACATTTGCATAAACTGAACTTAATCTCATGCTACCATTATACTAAGATTTATAAAATTTAACTATAATTGCATCACTAAAATTTAAAGGTATAAAATGTTTGGAACAACTGAGTTAAAAAAATACGATTTGAGTGCTGATGAGTTAGCAAAACTTCAATGGGCAAAAGTAACTACAAGTAAGGGTATTATCTGGTTAAAACTTTTTCCAGAGCAAACTCCAAATACTGTTGCAAACTTTGCACATTTAGCAAACACAGGTTTTTATAATGACCTTATTTTTCATCGTGTTATCCCCGGTTTTATGGCTCAAGGTGGTTGTCCACAAGGAAGCGGAATGGGTGGACCAGACTGGGCGATAGAGTGCGAAACAGCACAAAACACATCTAAGCACACAAAAGGAACACTATCTATGGCTCACGCAGGACCAAACACAGGTGGAAGTCAGTTTTTCATAACTTTTGTTCCAACACCACATTTAGATGGTGTTCACACTGTTTTTGGTGCGATTGATGAAGATGACGCTGAAAGTTTTGCAGTTTTAGATAGCGTAGAAGATCAAGATGCTATCAATAGCATAGAAGTTTTAGAGAGTAACTAATATCTTCTCTCGTAACACCTCTCCTTGGGTGTTACATATCACTCTTCTTCTTAGGAAAAAATATGAAAAAATATATATATTTAATTACACTTAGTATAAGCTTATTTTTTTCGTCATGCTCACAACAAATACCACAAAAGCAAAACCTAGAATTCAGCTCTTACCCTGTACACTTTCTTGGATTAGTAAGTGGCGCTAACTGCACGATGAAGTATCAACTTGATTTAATATCAAAAGATAACTACTACTTAAGAACAGTATGCTTTAAAAATTCCAAACCCAGCAAATCTTCTGATGACATAGGGAAGTGGCTAATTGATGATAAAAATACAATAGTGCTTAGTGGCATAAAAGAATCCCCCAAATATTTTTATATTATCGATAAAAAAACCATAAGCTCTGAACTAAATCATAAACTTGAAATATCACTTACTGCAAAAACTCTTGAACCAAGAGTTCTTTTAAGCGGAATGTATAGCTATATGGCTGATAGTGGGATTTTTCAAGAGTGCATAACTGGTATAAAATTTCCAGTAGTTTTTGAAGATGAAAATATAGCACTTGAGCGGGCTTATCTAAAAAATATAAGCATTGCTGGAGAAAAAATTAAAGTTCACCTAGATGCACAGATTTCATCACGAAAAAAGGTAGATAGCAATGATAAAATAGACAATATTATTGTAAAAAAATTCATTAAGATTATCCCTAAAGAACGCTGTAAAAACTCATCTTCAAAAGCAAAACTTGAAAATACTTACTGGAAATTGACAACTGTAAATAACAAAGCCGTAAACAAGAGCTTAAGAAGAGAAGCTCATATGATTTTAAACGATGGTAAAATCAAAGGCAACGCTGGGTGCAATGGCTTAGGAGGAAGTTACAAACTAGATGGAGATAAAATCTCATTTAGTGACAAGGACATAGCTATGACAAGAATGTTTTGTCAAGACTCTCCTGAAATAGACTTTATCAAAGCTTTAAAAAATATGCACACTTATAAAATACAAGGTGAATACCTCGAAATATTTGACAAAGATGGACTTAAACTAGCACGCTTTGAATCTGTCTATCTTTACTAAAATTAGCTAGTTTTTAGAACTACTCCTACACCTCAGGAAAGGTGTAGCAAGAAGATGATAAACTTCAAAAAATACAGGAGAAACCTATTTTAGTACATATTTGCTGTAGTGTTGACTCACACTTTTTTTTAGAAAAACTACAACTTGATTTTCCAGATGAAAAGCTAACAGGCTTTTTTTATGATCCCAATATTCACCCATATTCAGAATACCAGCTAAGACTTCTTGATGTACAACGCTCATGTAACAAACTTGGTATTGAAGTGATTGAAGGTGAGTATGACTTTGAGGCTTGGCTAGAAGCTGTGAAAGGTTTAGAAAATGAGCCTGAAAAGGGAAAAAGATGTGAAGTCTGCTTTGATAAACGCTTTGAAGTAAGTGCAAAAAAGGCCCTTGAATTAGGCGAGAAAAAAATCACTACGACTCTTTTAGTAAGTCCACTTAAATCTCAAGAACAACTAAAACAAAGTGGCAATGCTTTTTATGAAAAATATGGTGTTGAGTTTATAGCGGTTGATTATAGAGCAAAAGGCGGAACACAAGACCAAAGTAGAGTTACAAAAGAAGAACAACTTTATCGACAAGACTATTGCGGATGCATCTATGGTTTAACGATGCAAAGAGAACAACAAGACCGTTTAATGGATGAGATGTTTTCTCCTATTTCTGCTCAAATATTACCAGCATCTATTGAAGAACGCTTAGAGATGTACAAAAAAAGAATGCAACTTGAAGATGAAGGTAAAAAATATAAAATAATTAAACAAAAGTTTCTAAATTATAGACAATTTTCTCTAAGAGTTACAGAAGATAAAAATACAAATATCCCTGCTTATGCTCTATCTTATTCAACTTTACCAAGAAAAAAAGTTCAAGGAAACAGAGTAAAAGAAGAAGTAATTTTAATAACTTTAGATGCTTTCAATATTGCTTCAAAACAAGAATATAAAAACATAACAGAGCTTATATATAATCCCCCTACTTTTGATGAAGAACTAAAAATAAAAGAGCATCTAGGCTCTTGTGCTTATGACTTAAGTCCAATCATCATACTTAAAGAAATCCCAACAAAAAAACTCACCATAGAGTTAGAAGCTCTAACTTACGAAGATGTAAAAGAAAAACTAATCATAATCTAATCATTTTTTAGCTAAAATAACCAAAATTATTTATAAGGCTATACCTAATGACTATGGATGTTATAGAAATACAAAAAATTATACCTCATCGTTACCCTTTTTTACTGCTAGACCGTGTTACTGACCTTGTTCCAAAAGAGTCAATTGTAGGCTTTAAAAATGTAACTATTGGTGATAATATTTTTCAAGGTCACTTTCCTGGACACCCAATATATCCTGGTGTTATGATTTTAGAAGGTATGGCTCAAGCTGGTGGCATTTTAGCTTTTAAAAGTATGGGTGATATGACAGAAGAAGAAGTAGCTTCTAAAGTTGTTTATTTTATGAGTATAGACAAAGCAAAATTTCGTAAACCTGTAAAGCCAGGAGATAGATTAGAATATCGTATAAGCGTTATAAAAAACAAAGGTAGCATCTGGGTACTTGATGGAAAAGCTTTCGTTGATGATGTTTTAGTTTCTCAGGCTGAATTAAAAGCTATGATTGTTGATAAATAGGAAAACTGATATGTCACAAATTTCCCCCCTTGCAATAATCGAAGATGGCGCAGTCATAGGAAAAAATGTTCAAATAGACGCTTTTTGTTTCATCTCATCTCAAGCAACTATTGGTGATGGAACAACTATCGCCCAAGGCTCTTGCATCTACGGAAAAACAACTATTGGAAAAAACAATACTATTTTTTCTCATGCAGTTATTGGTTCAATCCCTCAAGATTTAAAATTTGCGGGTGAAGATGTTGAGCTTATTATTGGCGATTACAACAAAATAAGAGAATTTACCCTTTTTAACCCAGGAACTAAAGGTGGCGGTGGAAAAACTATCATCGGAAGTCACAATCTTTTTATGGGTTTCGTGCATCTAGGACATGATGTTATCATTGGAAACCACTGTATTTTAGCAAATGCTGCAACTTTAGCTGGTCATGTTGAAGTTGGAGATTATGCAGTTATTGGTGGTATGACTCCTATTCATCAGTTTGTTCATATTGGTGATTATGCCATGATTGGCGGGGCATCTGCACTTGCTCAAGATGTACCTCCTTTTTGTATGGCTGAAGGAAATCGTGCATCTCTTAGAGGGCTTAATCTAACAGGACTAAGAAGAAACTTATCTCGTGAAGATATAAATGAGTTAAAATCTGCATATAGAGAACTTTTTGAATCAGGAAAACCCCTTAAAGATACAGCAAGTGCACTTTTAGAGAGTACAAAAAATCACTATGTAAATGACTTATGTGACTTTGTACTAAAAACAAAGAGAGGTATTCCATTTGATAGAAAACCAATACAAGAGGATCAATAATGATGAGTAGACATTGTAGTTTTTGTGATGCAACTGAGAGCGAAGAAAATCCTCTTATTGCAGGAAACGGTGTATATATTTGTAAAAACTGTGTGTTTTCAGCATACAAAATAATGTTTGGAGATGAAAAACAAAGTAGCGATACAAATAAATCTGAGCTACTTGAAGCAGTAGATAACTTAATGACTCCTAAAGAGTTAAATAATTTTTTAAGCGATTACATCATAGGTCAAGAAAAAGCAAGAAAACTTTTAAGCGTTGCTGTTTATAACCACTACAAAAGAATCTTTAAAACACATGAAGTTAGTGATGATGACACAGAAATAGCAAAGTCAAATGTTTTGCTAATAGGACCTACTGGAAGTGGAAAAACTCTTATGGCTCAAACTATTGCTAGAGTTTTAAATGTTCCTATCGCTATCACAGATGCTACTAGTCTTACAGAAGCTGGATATGTTGGAGAAGATGTTGAAAATATCTTAACAAAACTTATCCAAGCGGCAGACGGAGATGTTCAAAGAGCGGAAAAAGGTATAGTTTTTATAGATGAAGTTGATAAAGTAGCTCGTATGAGTGAAAATCGTTCAATCACTAGAGATGTATCTGGAGAAGGTGTTCAACAAGCACTACTAAAAATCATAGAAGGCGCAGAGGTAAATATTCCACCAAAAGGTGGAAGAAAACATCCAAACCAAGAATTTACTACTATTGACACTAAAAATATTTTATTTATATGTGGTGGTGCTTTTGATGGACTTGAAGATATACTAAAAAGAAAACAAGGCGACAATATTTTAGGTTTTGGACATGAGAAAAAAACTAAAGATGAGCAAAAACCAACTTATGATATGGTTGAGCCTGATGACTTAGTTTCTTATGGTCTTATTCCAGAGCTTATAGGAAGGCTTCCTATCATAGCTTCACTTCAAGAAATAAGCGAAGAAGATATGGTACGAATCTTAGTAGAGCCAAAAAATTCACTTGTTAAACAGTATAAAAAATTATTTTCTATTGATGGGGTAGACCTATCTTTTGAAGATGAGGCACTAAAAGCAATAGCAGCAAAATCAATAAAAAGAAAAACTGGGGCGCGTGGACTTCGTGCTATTTTAGAAGAAAATATGATAGACATCATGTATGAGCTTCCTGAGTATGAAGGTTATGAAGTTTTAATAACAAAAGATGTAATTGAAAACAACCAAGACCCTGTATATATAAAAAAATCAAATCAAAAAATAGCATAAGGTAAAGTAAAATGATATTTAACAAACTAATAGGACTTTTTTCAAATGACTTAGCAATTGACTTAGGAACGGCCAATACAATCGTAATTTCAAAAGGTCGTGGAATTATTATTAATGAACCCTCAGTGGTTGCAGTTAAAACTGAAAAATTTGGTCATACTAGAGTTTTAGCAGTTGGGCAAGAAGCTAAAGAAATGGTTGGTAAAACTCCGGGAAATATAAGAGCCATTCGTCCAATGAGAGATGGAGTTATTGCTGACTTTGATATGACTGAAAAAATGATTAGAAAGTTTATAGAAAAAGCTCACGGAAGAAGTACTTTAATTAGTCCTAGAATTATTATTTGTGTTCCTTATGGACTTACTCAAGTAGAGCGAAAAGCTGTAAGAGAATCAGCTTTAAGTGCTGGAGCTAGAGAAGTTTTTCTTATAGAAGAGCCAATGGCAGCAGCAATAGGTGCAGGGATTGACATTCGTCAACCACAAGGAAACTTAGTTGTTGATATTGGTGGTGGTACTACGGAGATTGGTGTTGTTTCTCTTGGTGGTCTTGTTTTATCTAAGTCTATTCGAGTTGCTGGAGATAAAATGGATAAAGCAATCGTTGATTATATAAAGAAAAAATACAACCTTCTTATTGGTGAGCGAACTGCTGAAGAGATTAAAATCAACATAGGAACAGCCGTTTCTTTGAATGAAGATTTAACTATGGTAGTAAATGGTCGTGACCAAGTTGAAGGACTTCTTAGTTCCATTGAGCTAACAAGCGAAGATGCTAAAGAAGCTATGAAAGACCCTCTAAAAGAAATTGCCGAAGCGCTAAGAGAAGTCATAGAAAAAATGCCTCCTGATTTATCTGGTGATATTGTAAATCATGGTATTATTTTAACTGGTGGGGGAGCTCTTATTCGCCAACTAGACAAGTATTTATCAGATATTGTAAAAGTACCTGTTTATGTTGCTGATGAACCACTTTTAGCAGTTGCAAGAGGAACAGGTCGTGCACTTGAAGAGATAGACTTATTACAAGAGTTATTTGAGAATGAATAAAGAGCTACTTGGCTTTTTTTCACTTTTTATCGCACTCTTCGTGGGTGCACTTTTTTATACAAACACTATACAAGGTCCATTTATTTCAGTTTTAAACTCTTTTAAAATTGTTTATCATGATGCGACACAAATTATCCAAAACAATATCGATAGACACACTTTTCAAGCCAAAGAAATTACTTTACTCAAAGAAAAACTACAAAAATATGAGAACAATCATCTTGTAATGCAACAGATGGCTTCAGAGGTAAACGACCTCTTTAAAGCAAACAACTCAAAACTAAAAATAAACCCAAAAGTTGAACTAATTAGAACTATCTCTTATGAAAAATTTGGTAATTTAAACAGAGTTTGGATGGAAGTAGAAGACTACAACGCATCTAAAATTTATGGACTTACCTATAATGAATTAGTCGCGGGAATTGTAATAGAAAAAAATTCTAAAGCGTTAGGACTTTTAAATAGAGATATTCAAAGTTCTTACGCCGTTTTTGTAGGAAAAAGAAAAGCTCCTGGAATTGCTCATGGTAACAACTCTAAAAATCTTATAATAAAGTTTATCCCAGCATGGTTTAAAATAGAGATAGGCGATGAAGTTGTAACATCAGGACTAGATAAAATCTTTTTTAAGGGTTTAAAAGTTGGAAGAGTTTTATCTGTTAAAACATCTCAAGGTTATCAAAATGCAGTTATTGAGCCTTATTATAAGGCTAATGACCCAGATTATTTTTATATGATAAGGAGAGTAAAATAAAATATTTATTGTTAATTGTACTTATTTTTTCAACATTAATAGCAAAGGAAGAAAAACAAAAAGTAACACTTGGTCTGGGTCCTTACATCCAGACTCAACCTTACAAAGATGTAGATGACATTGTTATACCATCTCCTGTTATATTTTTTGATAATGGTATCGTTTATGTAAGGTGGAGTAGAGCAGGAATCTATTTTTTAGGTGATAAAACAGATGATTTTGCATGGGGATTATCAGTAACTTTTCAACCAAGGGTTGACGGATATACATCTTCTGATATAGCAGGAATGGACGATAGAAAAAAAACACTTGAAGGTGGAATTGCTTTTAGTTTAAAGATGGATAAAGCATATATGGAAACTATGCTTTTAACTGATGTACTTGACAGATATGAAGACTTAATATTTAAAACTGAAATTGGATATGACTTTGAATTTGAAAAATTTTCAATCTATCCAAGTGCAATTATAGTTTACCAATCATCAAGCTTTATAGATTATTATTATGGTGTAAAAAAAGAAGAAGCAACTCGTACTAACTTCGCCAAATACTCGCCAAATGGTGGACTGCAACTAGGAATGCAAACTTATATTAAGTACCCCTTTACAAAAGAAATATCCGCACTTATCAATCTAAGAATTGACAAAATAGCTAACGAAGCTACTTCTAGTCCTATCGTAGAAGAAGATTATATCTATTCAGGATTATTTTCACTTATTTATACTTTTGAGTATTAATTAAGTGCCTTTTGGCTATAATCTCTAAATTTTTAAAGATATTTTCAAGAGGTAAAAAATGCCAAAACGCACCGACATAAAAACTATTTTACTTATAGGCTCAGGTCCGATTATCATCGGTCAAGCTTGTGAATTTGACTACTCAGGAACTCAAGCCGTTAAAACTTTAAAAGAGCAAGGCTATCGCGTAATTCTTATAAACTCAAACCCTGCAACAATCATGACTGATCCAGAATTTGCTGATAGAACTTATATAGAACCAATCAAAGAAGATGTAATTGCAGAAATCATCAAAAAAGAAAATGTTGACGCTGTTCTTCCAACTATGGGTGGACAAACTGCACTAAATGTAGCAACTTCTATGTATGAGAAAGGGATGCTTGAAGGAATAGAGTTTTTAGGTGCAACTCCAGAGGCTATTCATAAAGGTGAAGACCGTTCAGCTTTTAATGAAGCGATGATAAAAATCGGTATGGACTTACCAAAGAGTAAGAATGCATACACTGTTGAAGAAGCTATCCTAGCTGTTAAAGAGATTGGTTTTCCAGTAATCTCTAGAGCTTCATTTACACTTGCAGGTGGTGGTTCTGGTGTAGCATATAACATGGAAGAGTTTAAAAAACTAGCAGAGGAAGGTCTATCTGCTTCTCCTGTTGGTGAAATAGAAATTATGGAGTCCATGCTTGGCTGGAAAGAGTATGAGATGGAAGTAATCCGCGACAAAGCTGACAACTGCATCATCGTCTGTGCAATTGAAAACTTTGACCCTATGGGTGTTCATACTGGAGATAGTATAACTGTTGCTCCTGCTTTAACACTAACAGATAAAGAATACCAAAGAATGAGAAATGCCTCTTTTGATATTTTGAGAGAGATTGGTGTTGATACTGGTGGATCTAATGTTCAGTTTTCAATTTGTCCTAAAACAGGAAGAATGATAGTAATCGAGATGAATCCTCGTGTATCTCGCTCTTCTGCTCTAGCATCTAAGGCTACTGGTTATCCTATTGCCAAGGTAGCTACACTTCTTGCTGTTGGTTATACTCTTGATGAAATTACAAATGATATTACAGGAACTCCGGCATCATTTGAACCTGTAATTGATTATGTAGTTACCAAAATTCCTCGATTTACATTTGAAAAATTTCCTGAAGCTCTAAACACTCTAAGTACAAGTATGAAAAGTGTTGGTGAAGTCATGGCAATAGGAAGAACTTTTAAGGAGTCTATTCAAAAAGCTCTTTGTTCACTAGAAACTGACCTTTGTGGGTTTGATGAGATAGACGCAACAACAGAGTTTGTAAAACATGAGATTCGTCGTCCAAATGCTGATAGAGTTCTTTATGTTGCAGAAGGTTTTAGGCGAGGAATGAGCATAGAAGAGATGTTTGATACTTGTCAAATCGACCCTTGGTTTCTTTACCAACTTTATGAAATCATAGAAGATGAAGGTAATATTACAGACAAGATTTTATTTAATTCTGAATTAATGAGAAAAGCAAAAGTCGATGGTTTTTCTGACAAACGAATAGCCCAACTAATAGATAAAAATTCTAAACAAAAAGTTAGTGAAAATGAAGTATATGAAAAAAGAAAAACACTTGGTGTGTCTTTAGAATATAATGAAGTTGATACTTGTGCCGCGGAGTTTGAAGCACTAACACCTTATCTTTACTCAACTACAAATATCACTGCATCTCCAGATGCTAAAAATAGAGTAAGTGATAAGAAAAAGGTTCTTATCTTAGGTGGTGGACCAAATAGAATTGGACAAGGTATAGAGTTTGATTACTGTTGTGTTCACGCTGCCTTTGCTCTTAAAGAGATGGATATAGAGTGTATTATGTACAACTGTAACCCTGAAACAGTTTCAACTGACTACGATACTTCTGATGTACTTTACTTTGAACCAATTGACTTTGAACATGTTAGAGAAGTTATTGAAAATGAACAACCTGATGGAATCATAGTTCATTTTGGTGGACAGACTCCACTTAAACTAGCAGATGCACTTACTAAAATAGGAGCAAAAATTGTTGGAACTCCTTCAAGTGTTATTGACTTAGCAGAAGATAGAGAGAAGTTTTCTGATTTTGTAAACAAATATAGACTTAAACAACCTCAAAATGGCTTAGCACGAACAAAAGAAGAAGCTCCTGCAATCGCAGAGAGATTGGGCTTTCCTGTTCTTGTTCGCCCTTCTTTTGTTCTTGGTGGGCGTGGAATGAAGATAGTTTACTCTCAAGAAGAACTTGCTCAGTATATGACCTTGGCTATCTCTGTTTCGCATGAAGCACCTGTTTTAATAGACAAATTTTTAGACCAAGCGATAGAACTTGATGTAGATGCTATCTGTGATGGAACTGATGTATATATTGGTTCGGTTATGCAACATATAGAAGAAGCTGGGATTCACTCTGGAGATAGTGCTTGTTCTCTTCCTCCTGTAAACTTAAACCAAGAGATGATTGAAAAAGTCGAACAACAAACAAAAACTATTGCTCTTGGACTTGGTGTTATTGGACTTATGAATGTTCAGTATGCGATTTATCAAGATGAGATTTACCTTATCGAAGTTAATCCTAGAGCATCTAGAACGGTTCCATTTGTTTCTAAAGCAACAGGAATGCCATTAGCAAAAGTTGCTACTCGTGTAATGGTTGGAGAAACTCTTAGAAGTTCACTAGAATACTATGACAGATACGATATAGTTGAAGAAAAAAATGGCTTACTAAAACCAAAGCTTAAAGGTCATGTTTCTGTAAAAGAAGCTGTATTCCCTTTCCATAAACTTTATGGTGCGGACTTAGTTTTAGGACCTGAAATGAAATCAACAGGTGAAGTAATGGGTATAAGCTCAAACTTTGGTGTTAGTTTTGCAAAAGCTCAACTATCAGCAGGAAATAAAATCCCAACTGAGGGAACTTGTTTCTTATCTTTTGTTGATAGTGATAAAGTTCATGCTGAAGAAATTGCACGCGGATTACATAAACATGGCTTTAAACTTGTAGCGACTAAAGGGACACAAATCATTATTGAAGAATCTGGGATTCCATGTGAGAGAGTTCTAAAAATCTCTGAAGGTCGACCAAATATTGAAGACAGTATGAAAAATGATGAGATTTCAATGGCAATTAATACTTCGGATAACAACACATCTAAAAAAGATGCAGTAGTAATCCGTCAAGAAGTTTTAAGAAAAAGTATTCCATATTTCACAACTTTAAGTGCAGCAAGAGCACTTATCTTAGCACTAGATGAGATGGGTGATGGTTCATGGACAAGTTCAACTGCACTTCAAGACTTTCTCGCATAAGCGAGAAGGTTGTCCTTTGCCAAAGCGATACTACTGTCGGTTTTTCATCTCAAAATGCTAAAAAACTTCAAGAGATAAAAAACAGGAAACCTTCTAAAAGTTTTATAAAAATTTTTAAAGATTTAAAAAAACTTAACAAACTTGGTCCAAGAATTCCAGAGAAATTTAAAAACTCTTTGCGTCGTGCAAACAAAAGTAGCTTTATTGTAAAAAACATAGCTTTTAGAATAGCCAACAACTCCATAAACTCTCAAATCTTTAGAGATATATCTTGGCATTACTCAACTTCAGCAAACGAAACAGGTAAAAATTTCAATCGTGAATTTTGTGAAGAAAAAGCTGATATAATAATAGAAAATAAAGATGGTTTAAGAGAGCTAAGTTCTTCTTCTCTTTTTAAAATAAACCAAATAAAAAGGAAAAAATAAGATGACAAAAATTTTTCAAGCATTTTTAACAGGTATTTTCTTCACATTTATTTTAGATTTTTTTATATTTTTAGGGATTAAACAAGGTTATATCGACTTTTACAATATTGACTTGTATTACAATATTTTATTTGCGGATAATCAAAACATTTTCATTTATACTCTTTTTAGTGCCATTTTAGGCTTTATAGTGACATATATTGATAATAATAAATTTAGTTTTATAGTTATTGGAGTTTTATTTACTATTTCTTTATCAACTCTTATTCCATCTATTGGTCATTCTTTGGGAGAGATGTTGCTTATGAAAAAAAATGTTGTATTAAAAGATGCAAAACATATATTTTATGGTGATATTTATTATGATGGAAGAACTCAAATAACCTTTTATGATAATGACCTTAAAAAAATAATACTACTAGATAAAAAGGATTTAATTGATGAATAATAAACATATTTCAAGTATAGTTGGTGGTGTTGCACTTGGTAGTGCCGGTGTAATGATGATGAGCGTTTTAACTGGCTGTGAAGCTCCACAAGAAAAACAACAAAATCGTTACTTAGTTATAGAGCAACAAACAAATGGGAAATATATAGTAGTTGAAGAGATGCCAACAGAGGGACCAAACAGAGCAATCATTCGTGAAAAAGATTTAGATGGAAACACTATTGAGCGTTTTATGAATGAAGATGAGATGAAAGCTTTAGCAGACCAAGAGTATCAAAAAGTTCAAAACGGAACTTCTGAAACTACACAAAGTGGAAACGGAAGTGGAGGTATGGGGCTTGGTGGAACTATTTTAGCAGTTGCAGCAGGTTCACTTCTTGGAAATATGATTGGTAACTCTTTGATGAATAATAAAAACTTTTCTCAACGAGCGTCTAGTGTAAATAAAAGTGCCTACAGTCGCTCAAGTAATTCAAGAAGATCTGCTAAAAGTTCTTCAAGAAAGAGCTTTTTTGGTGGAAATTCTAGATCATCATCGTATGGAAGTAGAAGCTACGGCGGATGATAAAACTTCAAAAACTAAATCCACTAAATGATGAAACACTAGAAAAACTTGGCTTTACTTGGCACACAGATAGCGATGGAAGTAAATATATAAATGATGAACTAGTAGTTATATCTCAAGGTGAAGCAGAGGCCTATTATAAAGCAGGTAACGAAGTTTATGATATGTTTGTTGAGGCAGCAGAGCATGTCATAGAAAATGACCTATTTTTTGAACTTGGCATTCCTTTTAATCTTGTTGAAATGATTAAACAAAGTTGGGAAAATGATGTTCACTGGCATATTTATGGCCGTTTTGATTTTTCTGGAGGCATAGATGCTAAACCTATAAAACTTATAGAGTTTAATGCAGATACTCCAACTTCACTTTTTGAAACTGCCCTACTTCAATGGGCGCTACTCAAAGAAAATAATATGGATGAAAATAAACAGTTTAACAATGTTTACGAAGCTATTAGTCAGAATTTTAAAAGACTAATAACATTAGATGAAGATGTTACAACATTTAATGATAATTATGACGGTTGGAAAATACTTTTTTCTTGTGTACAAGGCGATGATGAAGAAGAAGCTACAACAAGACTACTTCAACAAATGGCAACAGATGCTGGGTTTAATACAAGTTTTGAGTACTTACAAAATGTTACATTTGATAAAGATGGAATCTTTGATGCAAATGAAAATAACTATGAATACTGGTTTAAACTCTACCCTTGGGAAGACATAGGAACTGATGAAAGTGAACTTGCTGTTACGCTAAGTGATGTTATAAAAAATCAAAAAGCAATAGTACTAAATCCTGCATATACTCTACTCTTTCAGTCTAAGGGTATTATGAAAATTATGTATGATTTATTTCCAGATTCTCCTTATCTTTTAGAAACTTCTTTTGAGCCACTCAAAGGTGTAAAACAAGTAGAAAAAACTCTCTTTGGTAGAGAAGGTGCAAATACAAAAATCATAGACGCTAATGGAGCTATAGTTGAGCAAAGAGATGGACCTTACGACAACTACAATAAAATATATCAACAATATGTAGAATTTGCTGAAGATAAAAACCAAGACAAATATCAAGCAGGAGTATTTTTTGCCTATGAAGCTTGTGGACTTAGCTTTAGAAAAGGTGGTGAAATTTTAGATAATATGAGTAAGTTTGTGGGGCATGTTATAGTTTAAACTATTATATATTTGTCTGATGATTAAACTCAGGAACAATATCTTTTAATTTTGCTAACTTATCCTCACAATTTATTAGCTCTTTTATATCTCTATTTAACTTATTTATGTCATAAAGCGTTGGCTTAGCTACTGTTATGGACTCATAATCTGTTTTACAATCACTCTCATCTATGAGTAGTTCTTCATAAAGTTTTTCGCCTGGACGAAGACCTGTGAACTCAATATTAATATCAGTAGAGCCACTTAAATCAATCATTTTTTGAGCTAAATCTACTATCTTAATAGGTTCTCCCATATCTAGTATAAAAATCTCTCCACCACTCCCAATAGCTCCAGCTTGAAGCACTAACTCACAAGCTTCTGGAATGAGCATGAAATATCTTGTAATGTCTTTATGAGTTACAGTTATATTTTGACCTTTTTCTATCTGGCTTTTAAACTTGGGAATCACACTTCCGCTAGAACCAAGTACATTGCCAAACCTAACTGCTACTATATCAGTGCCATTACCATTTGAATTTTGCGCATAAAGTTCACAGATGCGTTTTGTTGTTCCCATTACATTTGTAGGTCTTACTGCTTTGTCTGTAGAAATCATAACAAACTTTTGGACACCATTGTTTATAGATGCATCTATAACATTTTTAGTACCTTGCACATTATTTAAAATACCTTCATGTATATTTGCTTCGACAAGTGGGACATGTTTATAAGCTGCTGCATGGATTACAATATCTGGCTTGTGTGTTTTAAATGTAGCATCTATACCATTAAAATTTACTACACTCTGCATCACGCAAACATTTTGTATATTTTTAAGTTCTTGTTCTATTGCATAAAGATTATATTCACTATGATCGAGTAATATAAGCTTTTTAGCACCAAATCTTTCACACTGCCTACATATCTCACTACCGATGCTTCCTCCAGCACCTGTAACTAAAATGGTTTTATTTTCTAAAAAATTCTTTATTGTTTTTTTGTCTAAATCTTTTGGATGCCTAGCAAGTAAATCTTCTACCGAAATATCTTGAAGTTGAGTAGAAAAATCTTTAGAATCGAGTATCTCATCTATTGAAGGCAAGATTTTTATCTCATTAAAATACTCATTTAAATCATTATATATTTCTTTTATAACTTCTTTTTGAGCTGATGGCATCGCAATAACTAACAAATCATACTTAGCATCTATCATATTTTGTTTTAATGTGTCTTTTGAGATAACCTTAATAGCATCTATGGAACGATTTTGAATAATCTTATCATCATCAATAAAAAATCTCACCTTATACTCACTATTAGAAAACTCTGATTCTAGCTTTATACCAGCCTTTCCTGCGCCATAAATAACAACAAATTTTGTCTTTTGAACTCTACTTTTATTTATCAAATAATAATAAGCATACATAGTAAAATTTATAGTAAAAAGGTATATAAAAAGCTCGGACACCATAAAAGAAAATCTAATTTTTCCATAAAAAATTGGTAAATAAATCAAAAAAGCTGCTATATTTACTATGCTTTTTATAAGAAATGATTTTTGAGAAGCCTTTGACCATGAGAGAGAATAATCATTGTATATAAGTCTAGATGCTATCATACGGATTATAATTACACTTATTACAATACCAATATCAAACGACTGATGAAATATAAAAAATGTCCACCAAAATGTGATGAAAGTAAAACTAATAATTACTAAAAAATTTAATATTCTTTTATCTATATCCATTTTAGATACTCACGACAAAAAATTTCACTATTCATAAGTTTTATTTCCTCTGAATAAAAGTTTTTATCATTAGATATTATAAGTTTACAATTTAATTTTTTTGCTAATATATATTGTATAGTATCTTCTAAGTCAGTGAAATTATTGTTTTTTTTCATTAACTTACAAGTTTGAGATATTTCTTTATTTGAAAATTCAATTACTTTACAAATTTTATTAATTTGTTCAATCCCATTAAGTGCATTTAATTTACTTTTTTTTGAAAGAATATAGTATATAGTTGTAATTAAATCGCAACTTGTATATATTTCAATCTTGTTTAAAGTTAAATAATTTAATAGCTTTAGGCTATTTTGATATGTTTTTCTATCTCTATCATTTATATCTATAAAAATATTTGCATCAATAAATACTTTCTTATACATCCATATTCGCTTTTATCTTTTGAATCGTTAAATCTCCATAAAGACCTGTTCCACTACCGGCAAAGGCATGAAGTGCTTCTAGCTTCTCTTCAACAGAAATCTCATCATACTTCTCTTCTATCAAGTTTTTAACAACTTGAGTTTGAGTAGTATTTTCCTTTTTAGCAATTTCTTCTAGATGCTCAGCTATTTCATCATCAAATAAAAAGTTTTTTCTAACAGTCATAACTTACTCCTTATGTATCTATTATACATATTATATCATACATATAAAGATTGCAGCTGCGAAGGTAGCACGGCAGTCTAGTTAAAAGTTTTGCAACTATCCACAAATTTCACAATAGTATAAAGTAATATAAGCGATATAAAAAATGCTATAAAAACATTAGATATAAAATAAACTAAACAAAACAATACAATATTCACAAAGATAGAATACATAACAACCTTATCATGTGACCAACCACTTTGATTGAGTCTTTGGTATGCATGCTTTTTATGTGCTTGACTTAATTGTTCACGATTTTTATATCTTCTAAAAAGAGTCAAGGTAGCATCAAACCAAAAGACTCCAAAAAGAGTTATCCATATCCAAAGATTTATTGCTTCTTGATTTGCATAGTAAACGCTAAATATTGCTACATTGTAACCAAGTAAAGTACTACTAACATCTCCCATAAATATTTTAGCTTTATGCCAATTCCAAACTAAAAAACCAAGAACTGCAAAAACCAAAACTAAAAAATGATTTCCGCCAAGAAGAATGTATCCGGCTAAAGCTAAAAAGATAGCCTCACTTCCAGCATATCCATCTATACCATCTAAAAAATTATATAAATTTATAAACCAAATTATCATAAAAAATGCAAAGATATTTGTAATAATTTGATTTTCAAAAGAGAAAAACCAAAGGTCTAAACTATCTAACCCACCTAAAAAATATAAACCTAAAAATGCAACTAATGCTTGAGTAAATAACCTTACTTTTGCACTAAGCTCATGTAAATCATCTACATAAGAAACTACTGAAATAATCACACCAACTAATAAAGCTAAATATAAAGGGCTATCCATAGCATCTGTAAAATAAAAGTATGAAATACCTAAGAACCAAGTTATAGCTATAGCTATTCCTCCACCATGAGGTGTTGGAGTAGAGTGAGAACTTCTATCAGTAACCTCTACATAAAGTGACTTTTTAATTGCATGATTTTTTATGAAATATGTAAGAATTAAAGATGCTAAAAATATGATTAGATATATCATAAAAGTGCCTCAAGAGAGTTAATAATTTTTTCCTTATTAAAAGTATTTTCACTTAAATACTCACAATTCTTTGTAAGTTTATCTATCTCATCTTTAGTTAAGTATATACACTTTATAAAAGCTTCTTTTATCTCTTGTATATTATTTGGATGTGCATAAAAACCTAGGTTGTTTTCTCTTATAAGCTTTGCTGTATCTCCATTAATAACAGCTAAGATTGGTTTTTTTGCTGCTATATATGTTTGTGTTTTTGCTGGAACTGTTACTTTAAAAATTGGTTTATCAACTAAAGAAACTATTAAAAAGTCACTCCCTTGATAATACATCGCCATATCTTCCCTTGGTTTTTTTCCATGAAAAACTATATTTTTAGAATCATTACTAATTATCTTTAATTCATCTATATTTGAGCCATCACCTATAATATTTAATTGCGATTTATTTTTACATACTTCTGGAAGTTGAGTAAAAGCATTTATAATATTTTCAAGATTTTGCACTTTTCCAATATTTCCAGCAAATGTAAAATGAACTTTTTTTTCTTTACTAAACTCAAAAGCATCTAGACTCATATCTAAGTCATCTGCCCAATTTGGAAGATAATGAAACTCTAAATCATTTTTTATATATGGTCTTAATTTTTCTTCAAAACCTTTGCCAGATATAGCGATAGAAGTTATATTATGGTACATAAACTTTACAAATTTATCTAAAAAAAATGAGAGTGTTTTTGTTTTTTTAAATCCATAAGCATAAACACTATCTGGCCAAATATCTTGCGTCCAAAAAGTTAAACGCTTTTTATATAATTTTTTTATCAATACTGCTGGAACCATTCCGGTTAAAGCAGCCATATTTAAACCAAAAATATAATCATATTTTTTACCAATAAACAGAGCTACTAGACTACCAAAAAACATAAAAGAAAAATATTTAAGTAACTTTTTAAATAGGCTCTCTTTATATCCTGTTACAGCTTTTACTCTATAAATGTTTATACCATTGTAGTTATCTTTTTGATAAAATTTATTATTATAATCCTTATATATTTTACCTTCTGGATAGGTAGGAACTGATGTTAATACGTCAACATCATATCCCTTATTTTTCCATTGTTGTGCAATATCATTTATTTTAAATTCTTCAGGGTAAAAATATTCTGTGACTATTAATATTTTTTTATTCAAACTTTTTCCATACCGTTTTATTTACATAATCAGTATATGATAATATTATTCTTATAACTTTGTCAGAAACATTTGGCATACTATAATCAGCTACATTTCTTAAAATATTTTCTTTTTGAGTATCAATTATTTCTAAAGCTTGCAATACTCTAGTTTTTTCTAAACCCACCATCATAACACTCGCTTCTTCCATAGCTTCTGGTCTTTCATGAGCTTCTCTAATATTCAATGCAGGAAATTTCAATATTGAAGATTCTTCACTAATAGTTCCACTATCACTAAGAACTGCTTTTGCATCTTTTTGCAATTTAACATAATCGTTAAAACCCATTGGCTTCATTAATGAAATCAAATCATTGAATTTAATATCTAATTGCTCTATTTTATTTCTTGTTCGTGGATGCGTGGATATAATTACTGGTAGTTTATAAATATCTGCAATAGTATTAATAGTATCAACTAAATCTAAAAAGTTTTTATCTGAACTTATATTTTCTTCACGATGAGCTGATATTACAAAATACTGTCCTTTTTCAAGATTTAATCTATTGACAATACTGGAAGCTTCTATATCATCTAATTTATTATTTATCACTTCAAACATTGGACTACCAGTTTTTATAATTCTATCTGCCGGTAGACCCTCTCTTAGTAAGTACTCTCTTGCTATATCACTATATGTCATATTTATATCACTAATGTGATCAACTATTTTTCTATTTGTCTCTTCTGGTACTCTTTGATCAAAGCATCTATTCCCAGCTTCCATATGGAAGATAGGAATATGTCTTTTTTTAGCAGGTATTGCACAAAGACAGCTATTTGTATCACCTAATATTAGAACTGCTTCAGGTTGTTCTTTTTCCATAATTGGATCAACTGCTATTAAAATTCTACCTATTGTTTCAGTTGCACTTTCAGTAGCCGCATTTAAAAAATAATCAGGTTTTCTTAAATTAAAATCATGAAAAAAGACTTCATTTAACTCATAGTCATAATTTTGTCCGGTGTGTACAAGTATATGTTCTATCGCATTAGATTCTTCAAGTTTAGCGATTACAGATGACAACCTAATAATCTCTGGTCTTGTACCGACTATAGTCATTACTTTTAATTTTTTTATCATTTTATACCTCTAGAAAATATGTATCAGGATTTTTATCGTCATAGTTTTCATTAGCCCATAAAAATAGTAGCATCTCTTCATTACCTGTATTGGTAATATTATGTGTATACCCAGGAATCATCTCCACTATCTCCATTTTTTTTTCACTTACATCATAACTAATTTTTTCATTTGTTACAATATGTCTAAATTCAATAGTAGCCATCCCTTTAACAACTAGAAATTTTTCATTCTTTGTATGATGATAGTGTCCACCTCTAACTATACCAGGTGCCGTTGTAGATAAAGAAAACTGACCGTTGTCAATAGTTTTAAGAATTTCATAAAATGTTCCTCTATTATCTTTATGCCCTTTTAAAGTATATGAAAAATTATTAGTTGATAGATAACTTAAGTATGTAGCATACAAAGCTCGTTTAAATCCACTTCCAACTTCTTGCATAACTAATGTATGTCTATTCACTCTAAACTTATAAAGTAGATTTTCAATATCACCCAAAGTTTTTTTATAAACTATATCTATATCAAAATATCTTTCGTTTCTTTGGTATTTAACTTATTTATAAAAGATTTAATTACATCATCTACATAAACTAAACTTAATTTTGTTTCTTTATTATTCACTTGTATTTCTAAATCATTTGCAATATTATAACACCAAGTAGCTAGCACAGAATTATAGTTTGGTTTACACCATTTACCAAATACATTTGGTAATCTATAGATATAGATATTGACATTCATTTTTTTTGAATAATCTAATAATATATTTTCAGCTTCTAACTTACTTCTCCCATAATCATTGTCTAAAATGACTTGAGTTGATGAGGATAGTAAAATTGGAGTTTTTTTATTATTTTTTATTAAAATATCTATAATATTTTTTGTAAAACTAGCATTACCTTCATAAAATTCATTTATTCTTTCAGGTCTATTAACACCGGCTAAATGGAATATAAAATCAACTTCTTTCAAGTATGCTTCTAAAATAATTTTAGAATCTTTTTTACTATATAAATATAATTTAATATTCTCATCTCTTATTAAATGTTCTATTAAATTTTTAGCAATAAAACCTTCTGAACCTGTCACAAGTATTTTCATTTATACTATTCCAAACTCTTTGAGTTCATCTTGTACTTCATGCAGGTTCAATATCATCTCTCTCATTTCATCTTTATTTAATCTATTTGTATTATGAGAATGGTAATCTATAGCTTCTGTTATCACTTCTCCATCTATAAAAAACTTACTATAATTTAAATCTCTTGTATCAGATGGTATTCTATAATATTTATCCATATCTATTGCACTTACCATCTCTTCCCTCGTCAGTAGAGTTTCATACAATTTTTCACCATGTCTTGTACCTATAGTTTTTATAATATGATCAGGTCTTTTTAATATATTTTTTAATGTATTCGCTAAAAGTTCAATTGTAGCAGCCGGTGCTTTTTGTACGAATATATCCCCATTCTTGCCATTTTTAAATGCAAACATAACTAAATCAACTGCGTCATCTAAACTCATCATAAATCTAGTCATATTTGGGTCTGTAATAGTTATCTCTTTCCCTTCTCTAATCTGATTTATAAACAATGGTATCACAGAACCTCGACTTGCCATAACGTTTCCATATCTAGTACAACAAATAGTTGTTTCATTATCATTTAAATTTCTTGATTTTGCTACTGCAACTTTTTCCATCATTGCTTTACTTATTCCCATAGCATTAATAGGATATACAGCTTTATCTGTACTTAAAACTATAACTTTTTTTACCTTGTATTTTATAGCAGTATTTAGAACATTCTCAGTTCCAATTACATTGGTTTGTACTGCTTGCATAGGGTAAAACTCACAAGATGGTACTTGCTTAAGTGCCGCTGCATGAAAAATAAAATCAACATTTTTTATAGCATCATCTAAAGAATTAGTATCTCTTACATCACCAATGTAAAATTTCATCTTTTCATTATTATATTTTTTTCGCATATCATCTTGCTTTAACTCATCACGAGAAAAGATTCTTATCTCTTTTATATCAGTATCTAAAAAATTACGCAGAACTGCATTTCCGAATGAACCTGTTCCGCCTGTTATCAATAGTATTTTATTTTTAAACATTTTTGTACCTTTTAATTTTGATATTATACACTCACAATTTGTTGTTTTTATGGATTAACTTTATGTAACAACAGTTTTCTTAATAATAAGTTGATTTTATCTGCATAAGGAATAAATGATAATAAATATTTTAACATATACATAAAAAATTGTTGTTTTGAATATGACCCATAATTGTCAATCTGAATTAATCGACTTTCTAATGCTTGTTTAATAGCATTTCTTGTCTTAAAAGATGTCCCATCTTGTACAAAATATGATAAATATTTGTCTAAATCAAAATGAAATGAAATATTATTAAGATAGGCTTTTAAAAAGAAATCATAATCTGAAGCGACCATATATATTAAATTATGTTCCCCTATTTTATTAAATACATCTTTTCTTATTAATGTACTCTGATGAGGAATACAGCTACGCTGTTTTAAAATAGACAAATCTATAGAAATTTTTCGAGCATTTGAAATATTTAGATTAGGGTCTAATGGAATATAATTATATACTAATATATCTGACTTAGTATTTTCCTCGATGCTCAATTTATGGAAAACATCTGTTTGGAACATATCCCCTGAATTTAAAAAGACAATATATTCTCCAGAAGCCATTTTAATACCTTTGTTCATGCCATCAAATATACCTTTATCTGGTTCACTAATATATTTAATATTATTTTTAGTAGGTAATTTAGCTAAGTATTGACTAGTTCCATCTGTTGAATTAGCATCTACTATAATCCATTCACAGTTCTCTGGAAGTGGGAAAATAGATTCTTTTGTTCTTTCTAGTCCTTCAACATTGTTATATGCAACTGTAACAATAGATAAATAATACATTTTATACCTTTTTTTTTTAATAATAACTAAATGATGAAATATCAACATTATATTATTGTGCCATTTCCTCTTCTATCAAAATATCCAAAATATCGTAAAAAGAATCATCATAGTTCCAATCCAAAATATTTTTGGCTTTTGAATTATCTCCATAAATATCTTTAATTTCATTTGGTCTAAATAAGCTATCATCAACAACAATCAATTTTTTACTCAAATTCATTCTATCAAAAATATAATCTACAATATCTCTAAGTAAAACTGATTTACCTGAGCATATAATAAAATCATCAGGTTCATCAAGTTGCATCATTTTCCACATAACTTCAACATACTTAGGAGCATACCCAAAATCTCTTTTTACATTAAGATTTCCTACTCTTAATTCTTTTAAAGTGTTATTCTTTATAGCTATAGAATCTCTAATAACTTTCTTAATAAAAAAATTACCACTACGGAGAAAAGACTCATGATTAAAAAGTATTCCATTTGAAGCATATATATTATATGATTCTCTATATGTTGTAACCATAAAATGAGCAGCCATTTTAGAAACCCCGTATGGGCTTATTGGATGCATTGGAGTTTCAATTCTAATTGGCATATTTTCAACTCTACCATACATTTCACTACTAGAAGCTTGATATAATTTTGTATCTGGACTAAAAAGTCTTATACTTTCCAATAAGTTATTTACAGATATTGTATTAAATGAAAAAGTTCCTATAGGTTGGGAGTAAGATAAGCCTACTGAACTCTGCGCTGCTAAATTATATATTTCATCGGGTTTATATTTCTGAATTATTCTAATTATATTTGCCATATCTAAAAGATCAAGTTCTTCTAAAATAATATCTTTTTCAATACCAAGATATTGAAAACTTTTTGTGTTGGTGCATCTATTACTTCTAACTGTACCAATAACCATATAATTTTTTTCAAGAAGTAATTTAGCTAAATATGCACCATCTTGTCCTGTAATACCTGTAATTAATACTGTTTTCATTTCATAGTACTTTCATAAACTTTTTTAGTCTCTAATGCTGTTTGTTCCCATGAAAAATATTTTAATCTCTTAGTACCATTTTCTACTAATAATTTTCTTTGTTCTTCGTTCTCCAATACATTTTCTATAGCTTGATAAATTGATAATTCACTATATGGATCAAAATATTCCGCAGCATCTTCAGCAACTTCAGGGAATGAACTAGTATTGCTACATACGAGTGGACACTGACACGCAAATGCTTCTAAAATTGGAATACCAAAACCTTCGTATAAAGAAGGGAAAACGAACATCAAGGCATTTTTATAAAACTGGGATAAAGACTCATCATCCAAGTCAAATTGTAAAACTTTATCTTTTATACTCAACTCATTAAATAAATTTATTTCATCAGATGTAAATTTACCTGCACCTACACATAAAATATATAAATCCATTTCTTTATCTATAATTTTAGATACAGCCTTAATAAATTTGCTAAAATTTTTATATCCTTGTCTTGTTCCAACAAAAAGAATATATTTACTAGGAAGTTTTATTTTTATCTTAAAATCATTATTAATCTTCATTGAGGTTGCAAGATGAACAACAGTAATTTTCTCCGCACTTATCTTAAAAATTTCTATCAAATCCTTTTTTGTATTTTCAGAAATTGCTATAATTTTAGATGCTTTTTCAAGTAATATTTTTTTATTATTAGCTGCTAAATCATTTTTAGAAACAAATTCACTAAATTTTTCGTGTATCATATCATATACAGTCAATATAAATGGTGTTGCACCAATATATTTTAAAAAATACGGATCATAGTATGTTGGGTGAAATACATCATAGTTTTTCATTTTAATTTTCTGAATTGAATTGATTTTATTTATTGGTGCAAGAAGCCTATGTTTTCCTCTAAACTCTTTATTTGGAAGTAAATTAATATGTTGTACATATCTTTTATCTGATATATAATGATTATTTGACACTAGTAACGGAACTTTTACTTCAATATTTTCAATACACTCATATTGCTTAATAAGCTCATAAAAATATCTGGATATACCACCATATTTTTGTAGAGAAAATATTTGATAATCATACAACACTTTCATTTTCTAACCTAAATCTTTAATAATTTAGATAATGATACCAACTCGCCATTATCTAAATTTATCACAGGCATTGACTTTATTAAATTAATGCGCTCACCATCTCTAAGAAAAGTCAGATTACCATTTTCATCCCTAGACTCTCTAAATTTTGACATTTCCATATCTTCATCAAGTGTTGTTACAAGCTCTGGAATATATTTATTTGCATATTCACTTTTAACAAAAAATGCATTTACAGAATTTTTATTTGTACCAATAAACTCATAACCTTTTGATTTTGCCAATGTATAGAATGCCTTTATAGAGGCCCCAAAGTACAAGTTAGAATAGTGTTTTTTTGTTCTAACAAATTGATCATCATATGGAACTGTAATACTAGATTTACTTCCAAATACAGAATTATATTCACAAATAACAATCACTGGATCGATTGAATCTATAGCATCCCAAATATAATAATCATTTCCATCAATATCTACACTTAATAAAACCTATTTCTTTGTCAAAATCATGGTTTGTCATATAATTTTCAATAGTATCGTTTATATTATCTTTAGTTATAAAAATATCTTTTGCTAATAAATCATATTTCCAATATATATGATTGTTTTTTATTTGATTTATATTATCTATAGAACCATCCATTACTAAACCAGACCAATTGTCATTTTCTAGTAAAAATCTTGTATTTGATTCTGTATAATCTTCAACACCAAATTCAATAAATACTTTATTTTTAATAGGTAATTTATTTATCAAGTATTGAATTATTCCATCTTCACCCCATTGTGAAAATACTTTAAATTCTGCATCTTGTATATTTAAAAACATACTATTTTTATTTTCTCTTACGAGAGTTTGTGCCAATAAAATTTTCGAATCATCAATCTTTAAATTAGATGACTTTAAATCAAATGCTTTTCGTAATATTTCTTTTATAAATTTTTTAAATATCATATTATTATTTACCTTTCAATTGTAGATTGTATTATATAGATTATTTTTTAATCCTTAAATTATTGTGTATATGATATATTTTGATATAATTCATAATTAAACTTAAATAAAGTAAGGAATTGGATGAAATATAGAAGTGACATTAATGGATTACGCGCATTAGCAGTAATCCCTGTACTATTCTTTCATGCTCATCTTCAAGGATTCGAAGGTGGATTTTTAGGAGTAGACATTTTTTTTGTGATAAGTGGATTCTTAATCACGACCTTAATATTTAATGATTTAGAGAATGGAAAGTTTTCAATTTTATCTTTTTGGAATAAGAGATTAAGAAGAATATTACCAGCATTGATCTTTATTTCCTTAATTACAACTATTATCTCTTTTTTTACAATGTTGCCGTATGATTTAAAAAATTATGGACAATCTCTAGTAGCTACAATCTTATCAGCGAACAATATATTACTTTACTTAACATCAGGTTATTGGAGTTTAGCAACTGAGTTTAAACCACTTTATCACACTTGGTCTCTTGGAGTTGAAGATCAATATTATTTTTTCATACCATTAATAATGATTTTTATTTATAAAAAATTCAATGCCTTAGTATTATTGATTGTTTTATTGTTTATAAGTAGTTTTACTTTATCATATTTTAGTGATAATAAAGAACTGAATTTTTTAATTATAACTCATAGAATGTGGGAATTACTGGCTGGTTCATTGGTTACTTTATTTCTATCTAAATATAAAGTAGCTCCCAATAATTTAATAGCAACAATAGGTTTAGCTTTTATTGTTTTTTCATATATATTTCCATATTATATTTCTAACAATCAAGCTATCTATACTCTTTTACCAGTTGTTGGAACAGTTATTATTATTTTATATTCATCTAATAGTACTAAGATAGGAAAAATATTATCAATTAAACCATTACTATTCTTAGGTACTATAAGCTATAGTATTTACTTATTCCATATGCCATTATTAGTTTTTTTGAGACTTAGTGTTGAAGGAGAAGCTGAAGTATATTTACAGTCTATATTTGTGTTATTTTCAATCCCGTTGGCTTATTTATCATGGAGATATGTTGAGAATGTGTTTAGATATAAAAATAAAATCTCCAATAAAAATTTCTATACTATTTTAATTTTTTTGAGTACAATATTGTTTGTTATTGGATTAAGTTTACATTATTCATATGGATTTCAATCTTATTCAAAATATAATTATGGAAAAAACCCACAAAAATATTGTGATGAACCAAACAAATATATTAAAACTAATTTTATTTCAAATAAATCACACTTATTAATAATTGGTAATTCGTTTGCTAGAGATTTTATAAATATGATAAGGGCTAATGATAAATTAGATAAATTCGAAATCATATTACTACCATCAGCACAACAAGGCAACGCAATAAATTTAATCAAACAAGCAGATATAGTAATTGCTGTATCTTCTGCTGGTATGACAAATGTAATCAATAAAAAAGAGCTTATAATTAATTCTAAAAAATTATTTCAGCTACTTAAAATGGAAGCTAAAGGTAAATTTTATCTGGTTGGAACAAAAAACTTTGGATTCAATAATAACTTCTTGATTAATAAGGATTTTCAAAATATTCCTAAATATAGTGTGAGTGTAAATAGTAGTACATTTATTGCTAATGAAATAGAGAAAGAGATTTGGAGAAATCATTATATAGATATTCTTAAATTAATAATGAATGACGATAAAAAAGTTCCAGTTTTTACTAATAATGGTAATTTCATTAGTTTTGATACAGAACATGCAACGAAAGATGGTGCCAAATTTATTGGTAATATTTTATTTACCAAAACTCAACTAAAAGATATTTTTCTATAAAGTTAGTTTTTATTTCTTTTTAATAAAGTCATAAATACCAACTTTTTTTATTATTCTAACTAACCAATATCTAATAATCATTTTATATGCTTTCATATTTTCAATAAAAATCTTAATGAATAAAATAAGTTTCTCTTGAAATAATATATCTTTTGATTTCATAATCATAATAATAACATCTTTTGAAAAATCATATAATGGAAATATATAATGTATTGGTTTAGTTTGCCAAGTTGAAATATAATCAGGGTTCGAACTTTGTCCTTTACCAACTACTAGCAAACCATCACTTGATCTTTTAAATTCACCTTTAAGAAGCTGTCTTACTATAAATGCATTATCAAATGCGATATAATAATTTGTTAATTTTTCTACACCTTCCATTGCTGAACGACGAAATAGTCCATAAAAGCAAGCATGTGATTTCATATAAAGTTTCATATACTTTGATACCCTCTCATATACTGTACCTTCAAAAGAAAACCTATAAAAATTTTCAGGATGTTCTTCTTCTCCAATCCAACAATTTGGAGTCACGGCAAATGTGCACTCTGGATTTTTTTTTTAGTACATCTAAACTATTTTCAATAAAATCTAAACTTCTACTATAGTGAGCAGGTGCCCACATAAAAAACTCACCTTTTGCTTTTTCATAAACATATACAAAATTATAAAGTCCTGTATTTTTTTTCTGTCGTGTATAGGTAATACGAGAGTCTTTTTCTGCGAAACTATGACAAATATCTTCTGTTCCATCAGTGGAAGCATTATCTGAAATAATTAATTCAAAATCACTAAAACTTTGATTCAATATTGTATCAATAGCTTCTGAAATAGTCTCTTTATTATTATACACTGGCATACCAATACTAACAATAGGTTTTAGCTTTTCATCCAACATATTCCTTTAGGTTAATCTAATTAATAAATTTATTTTATTCTTTTTAAATATCCATCAGGAGCAACAGAAATTAATAATTTATTATCTATCTGCTTGTCTATTTCAAAATTATCATTTTCTTTTAGATATTCCCATACAGCTGTCTTTGCATTATCACCTTTATCCCATGGTCTATCATAAAATCCTTTAGGCATATCTTCAATTAATGTATCAAATACTATACAATAACTACCAATACTAGCTAAATTTGCATAAGCTCTGAGTTCTGCCAATACATGTTCATGAGTATGATTACTATCTAAACAAACTAATATTTTCTTACCTCTTTTAGCGAATTCATGAACTTTAGCAATCATTACATCATCTATACTTGAGCCTTCAAACATAGTTATCTTTTTACTCATAGGATGAGTTTCAATTGCTTCTTTATTATGCGCTCTTATGTCTATATCAATACCTAAAACTTGACCATTTTCTATCTCACCGCAAGCTTCCAAAAGGGTAAGCATTGATGCAGAAAATATTAAAGACCCTCCATGTGCTATACCAGTTTCTATAATCAAATCTGGCTTAACTTCCCAAATTATTTCTTGCATTGCTATGATATCTTGAGGGTATTGAATTATAGGTCTGCCCATCCATGAAAAATTATATGAATAATTTACTGCTGCCGATTTTGTTAAAAAATCAATGGCTGAAGTTTTTAAACTCTTATTTACTTCGTTTGATTTTATGAGCTCAACTCTTTCATTTTCAAATTTTTCTATTTCATCCATTTTAGTTCCTTTTAAATAATTGTTTTGTTAAAACGGTTTTATTAATAACCCTTGTCCAGTAGGAAGAGTTGCAATTTTCACACCTTTACTTTCCGCAAACAAATCATGAGCTTTCTTTTGTGCATGATATACTGCCCAGCCATAGTCATCAAAAATAACTATACCACCTTTAACTAATTTATCCCAAAAATATTTTAATGCTTCCGATTCAGGAAATACACAATTCATGTCAATATGTAAAAAAGAGATTTTATCTGACTTAACTTGATCAAGTGTTTCTGGAATCATGCCCTGTATTATTTCTACATTACGATATTCTCTAAAATTCTTTTTTACAATATCAATACAAGGCTCATAAATTTCACCTTTTTTGTTTTTTTCTGCATCACTCAGTAGGTCTTCAACTAAGCCTTCGAAAGTATCCATAAGATAATACTTTTTATTTAATGTATCAAAATTTAAATAATCAATAATTATTTTTGATGAAAAACCCTTATTAACACCGCATTCAACGAAATCTCCTTCCAGATTAGAACTTATTGAAGCAGCCCAACACAGCATATGTAAACGCCATCTTATAGTTGGGGATACGTATAAATTTTTTTCAACTGCATTATTATATGCGTCCAAAAAAGATTTTTCTTTTAAAAAATCTAAATTTTTATCAGTAACTATTAAAGAATCTTCATGATATGTACCAACATTATTTATCATAACAAATGAATAATCTTTCCTAAATATTCTCTTTTGTATAAAATATATTAATTCTGGCATTAAATATTTACCTAATACTTTTTTCACATTTTCTATCATTTACTTTTTCCTTTTATTTTTTTTAATTTTGCATTATCTCCCCAAAAAGCCATTGCCTCATAGTTTGGATAAGGGTAATAACCTAAATTTAAGTTAAGATTGTAGTTTCTTTCTTTTAGATAGTTTTCTACCAAAGTCCTTACGGATAGTGCTTGCCCACTACAACAATTTATAGCCTGATTAGTATATTGTTTTTGATTTACAATTAAAACAATATTTTTCACAACTTCACTAATATGTAAAAAATCTCTTAACTGCTCACCACCGGACATATTAAACTCTTTATCACTATTTTCTATTGCTTTATCCAAAAGAGATATTAATGATTTTTCTGATTGACCGTCTCCATACATATAAAACAATCTAATCCATTTATAACTAAAATCGAATTCTTTGTTTAATTCAACAATAAATTTTCTTAATGTATCTTTTGCTATTGCATAAGAATTTGATGGATTTGGATTTGTATTCTCAGATAAACAACCATTCTTCATGCCATATTCAAGACATGTTCCAGTTATTGTTATATCTTTTAACCCATTTTTAATTAAATTCTTAATAAATTTATAATTTTTTAATAAGTTCTTTTCTATGTGTATTAAATCATTATAATGAGGAAGTCCTTCCCAGCCTAAATGAATTAACATATCTGGCATATTAAACAGACTATATAAATCAATATCTATATTTTTGGAGTTTATATCATACTCTATGTAATCTACTTTATTATACCAATCACATCTTTTAGCTTTTTCAATATTTCGTGATGTCGCAATAATTTTATTTTCTTTATCTTTTAATAATTCATTAATTAGATTATTTCCAATAAAACCCGTAGCACCCGTAACTAGGATTTTCATATTTATACTTGAACTTCTGATAAATTAATATCTACAATATTACAAACTTTTTCAAACAACTTTTCTGTAAAATCCAAAACCTCTTTTATCTCTTCTCTTTTAGGCAAACTATAATTTGAATTTGGATATCTATCTTCCTTTAAATATTCTGTCGCAATTTCTAAAATTTTTATCTCATATTCTTCAAAAGTTATTTCATTTATTAAATCATAAATCTCATATAAGTCGTGAGTTTTAGGTATTTTTTCATTTTTAAATGCAATTATTGATTTTAATATTTTTTCTATAGATTGTTGCAGGTCACCACCTATACTATCTGTATAATGATTTGCATCATATAAAATCTGAGCCGATTTAAAATCATGAAAAGCTATGGTCAACCATTCTAAAGAAGCAGGCTTATTCATAAATAATTTTCCCATTTTCTAAAATATCTTTTTTATAAAAATAATCTTTTCTACTTTTGACAAATGTTTCACTTGCTACTAATAGATCAAAACCTACTTTATATTTAGATATCAATGTTCTTATACTTTGTCTTGCTTTTAATTTATATTCTCTTTGTAAATGTCTATCAATATCTTTAAATATAAACAAATCAATATCACTATCTTCATTTGGAATACCATAAGCATAACTACCAAACAATATAATCTTGTCAGGATTTAAAGGCTTTAATCTTTCAATAATTTCAGGTTTTATCTTTTCTATATCAATCATAATTCTATATTATAGCCAATTTTGGTACTGCAACCACAAACTTACAATCCCATTCTTTTGCATAATCTAATTGAAGCATTACTTCACCTTTAATATTCCAAGGCAATATTATAATATAATCAGGTTTCATTTTTTTTATTTCATCTTCTGCTAATATAGGTATATGACTAGCGGGTAGAAATTTTCCTTGCTTATACGGTGATTTATCTACTACAAATTCTATTAAATCATTTTTTACACCAGCGTAATTTAAAAGTGTATTTCCTTTAGCAGCAGCTCCATACGCTATCACTTTTTTATTTTCTTTCTTAGCTTGTAGTAAAAAATAAAGTAAATCATATTTTACTTTATTAGCTTTTTCTTGGAAGTTATTATAAATTTCTATATCAAAAAGTCCAAAGTCTTTTTCTTCATTAAGTAAATTTGCTACATTATCAAATATATCTTTTTTTTCATTCTCAAGGTGTGTAGCATAAATCCTTAAACTTCCACCATGAGTAGGAAGCTTTTCCACATCATATAGTTTAAGTCCCTGCTTTTCAAATATTTGTTTTACAGTATAAAAAGAAAGGTAAGAAAAATGCTCATGATATATAGTGTCAAATTGGTTCTCTTTTATGATATTTAAAAGATGAGGAAACTCCATAGTAATAGTTCCATTTTCTTTTAATGCTATTTTTAACCCATGAACAAAATCATTTATATCTGGAACATGCGCTAATACATTATTACCGAGAATCAGGTCTGATTTTTGTAAGGTATCAGCCAATTTACTACCAAAAAAATCTTCTATAACATTTATACCTTTCTCTTTTGCAACTTTTGCAGTACTTGAAGTTGGTTCTACTCCTATACAAGGTATATTCTTCTCTTTAAAATATTGTAATAAATATCCATCATTTGAAGCTATTTCAGTGACTATAGAATTAGTATTTAATGCTAATTTATTTATCATCATATCAACATAGTTTTTTGCATGTTCCAACCAACTTGTAGAAAATGAACTAAAATAAGCATAATCTTTATCAAAAATATCATCTGATTTTTTATACTCGTCAATTTGAACAAGTTTACACTCTCCACAAACATATATTTTAAGTGGATAAAAAGTTTCAGGTTCATCTAGTTGTTCTTGTGTCAAAAAGGAGTTAGATGCAGGTGCATTCACCAAATCAACAAAAACTTTATTTAACTCAGCTTTACAAAATCTACAATTCATTTATTTCTATTCCTTTAAAGTTATTATCTACAAATTTATGTTCATTGTCTTTTTTTGAAAGATTGATTATATCCAAAGGCCACTTTATGTTTAACAATGGGTCAATCACATTTAATGCACCTTCATTTGATGGTGTATAAATAGTACTATGAAGATAAAGTAATTCTGTATCATCTTCAAGTGTTTGAAAACCATGAGCAAAACCTTTTGGTATATATATCATTTTCTGATTCTCATCTGTTAATTCTATTGAAAAAGTTTCTAAAAATGTAGGTGAACCTTTTCTTATATCAACAACAACATCAAATACTTTTCCTTTGATACACTTTACCATCTTAACCTCAGCATTAGGTTCATACTGAAAATGCATACCTCGAACTGTGCCTTTATCTTTACTAATAGAATGGTTTATCTGTTTTATAGAAATATCTGAAATTTCTTTAAGTTCTTCTTCACAATAAACTCTAGAAAACGAACCTCTATCATCGGTAAATTTATTTGGTTTTACTACAAACAATCCATCTAAATATGTAGAAATTATATTTAATTTTTTGCCCACTCTAAACCTTTATTTTTTGCATCAGATATATAACTTTGTAAATCTTGAGAAGTTAAAGTTGTTTTATCTTCTTCATAATATGCCTTATACCACTTAACAGTTTTTTCAAAAGTTGTAGCACTATTCCATACATCTTTCCATTTTAAAATAATATGAGCCTTTGAACAATCTAGCTTTAGTAAATTTGCTTCATGTAATTGATTTGGATTCCTATGAATTTCATAATCTATTTTACCCCAATGATTTTTTACATTTTTCACTACTTCCTCTACTGTTATACTTCCTTCATCTGATGGTCCAAAATTCCAAGCGTCTCCAAACTCTACTTTTTCTTCAAGAAGCTTTTGACCAATATGTAAATACCCACTAAGTGGTTCAAGTACATGCTGCCATGGTCTTGTAGCGTGTGGACTTCTTATACTTACCTTTTTACCTTTAGATACTGAAACCATAATGTCAGTAATCAACCTATCTTTCGCCCAGTCCCCACCACCTATAACATTTCCTGCTCTACATGAGGCAAGAAGTGTGTTATGCTTTTTCTTATACTCTATTACATTAAAATAAGAATTGCGGTAAGAGTTAGCTAGTAAATCAGCACATCCTTTTGATGAACTGTATGGATCATATCCACCCATCGAGTCATTTTCTCTATACCCCCATATCCATTCTTTATTCTCGTAAGCTTTATCGCTTGTAATATTTACTATAGCTTTTACATTATTTTTTCGACAAGCTTCAAAAACTTTTAAAGTACCAATTACATTAGTCTCATATGTTTCTATTGGATTATCATAGGATAGTCTTACAAGTGGCTGAGCTGCTAAATGAAATACAATTTCTGGTTTATACTCTTTAAAAACTTTATTTAATTTCTCAAAGTCTCTAATGTCACCAATAATAGAAATCATATCAATATCTAAAAGAGATATATGGTTTGGATTTGTCGGTGCTTCGAGTGAATAGCCAACCACATTAGCACCCATTTTAACTAGCCAATAACATAGCCATGAACCTTTAAATCCAGTATGTCCAGTTACTAGCACAGTTTTATTTAAATATATACTACTAAAAAGATTAGTCATTCCACACTTTCCATTTTGCTTCATTCTTGTCCCACATCTCATTAAGGCTTGTTTTATCTCTTAATGTATCCATACATTGCCAAAAACCACTATGTTTAAATGCACTGAGTTCACCTTCATTTGCAAGTGTTTGCAAAGGATATTGTTCAAATATAGTAGCATCAGATTCTATTAAGTCAAGTACTTCAGGTTCACAAACCATAAAACCACCATTTATCCAGTTTCCATCACCTGCAGGTTTTTCTACAAACTGATTAACAAGATTAGTTTTTATATCTAATGCTCCAAATCTTCCGGCAGGTTGAATCGCAGTCATTGTCGCTTTTTTATTATTTTTATTATGAAACTCTACAAGTTCCTTGATGTTTACATCACTAACTCCATCCCCATATGTAACCATAAAAGCTTCATTACCTATATATTTTTTAGCTCTTTTAATTCTACCACCTGTCATACTATCTAAACCCGTATCAATCAATGTGACTTTCCATGGTTCACTACTATTATTATGTATCTCCATATTATTATTTTTCAAGTCAATTGTAACATCACTTTGATGCAAAAAATAATTAGCAAAGTACTCTTTTATATAATAGCCCTTATATCCAAGTAGTATAACAAAGTCATTAAATCCATAATGCGAATAACTTTTCATAATATGCCATAATATAGGTTTACCACCAATTTCTAGCATAGGCTTAGGTTTTATATCTGTCTCTTCACTCAATCTTGTTCCATATCCACCTGCTAATAATAATACTTTCATCTCAATCCTTTTTAAAATGCTTACTTTCTAGAACAAAATCCCCAGAATCTATAAATGAGTTTAATGCTAATATTTTTTTGTTATGCTTTAAAGAAGTAAATTTTTGCATCCAATATTCATACATCTTTGAGGTAAACTGTTCAGAATAGCCTCCTAAATCTTTTATCATTTGGTCATGATCATCAAACAACCATTTATCATATCTATACAGATGTCTCATAAAATAGTATTCATACACCTCATTTTTATCAATATTCAAATTTATTTTATCTAGATCATATAACATTTCAGAGTATTCTTCAACACTTTTTGGATGCAAATTAAAGTTATATGCGATATGTGGATTATTTAAAGATGCATTGATAACAGGTACTCCCAATGCTGCATATTCAAAACCAATGGTTCCATAAGTAGTTAATGCGACATCAATGCCCTCTTCTATAATCTGATGATGGGAACTATCAGAAGGTATTAAATTGAATTTTGTATATTTTTTCAGAAATTCATTTATAATTAGTGTATTACCTGGTAAAAAGTCTGGATGTGTTTTCAGATACCAATCATATTCTGTTTCTTCAGATATATTACCTAAAAAATCTAACCATTCATAAAAATCTGGAAATAGATTATATCCATACGAATGAGGACTATCAAAAAAACAATGTAGAGCTATAAAAACTTTTTTTCTTGGCTTTCTTTTATTAATCGTTCATTTTTATGTTGTGTATATGCTGACTTACTAGAGTAAGCCATATCAACACCTACCTTTCCTTGAAATCTAAGTTCTATCTTTTGTTTTGCTAGTTCTAAAGCATTTTTTTTGAATATCTACAGAAAGTTTACTAAATATTTCTTTCGTTCCAAAAAAATCTGTATACGCATGTGTATTATTTTTATTTAAGCTATATACATATGCTGGAGAAACTTGAAATGCTGGAATCTCTTTGCTAATTGCAATTCTAAGTGGAATTGCTAGATTATAGACACAATGACTTACATTTATCGCTTTTATTTTATGCGTGTCAAAATAATTTTTCCAAAAAGTATATATATCTAATGAGTTTTTAAGGGAATCTCTAAAGTTATTATCTTCTATATCTACTGTTGGTTTACTCATTGACCGAAGATATGAATCATAAATAAGGTCACCAATTAATACACCATCAATAGTAATATTTTCTACATCTCTCTTTGTATTTAATGAAGTATATACTTTTTCATATAAAGTATAAGACTCACTTTGTAAGCTCTTATCGAGTTTAGTATAAACTATCTTAGACATTCCAAACGATGCATATACTTTTTCATAAACACGTTTTAAAAAACCATATAAAGTCTTCCAATTAGGTTTAGATAAATAATACCCTACAATTTTTGATTGATATTTTTCACTTAATGCATTTGCTAAATAACTACTTGCTATTGCTGCACTATGCATACCATTTAGTTCAAAAAGAATTTCTCCATCTAAATTTTTTTCTTTATTATTAAGTATTTTCCATACTTTACGATTATGATTGATAAATAACTTGGTCATATTATCAAGGTAATAAGCGTAATATTTTGATTTTAACAATTTATAAATAGCAAGTTTTTTCATCTAATATTTTCCATCATAAAGCTCCTCATTTAAATCATTCAATCTATTTTTTAGTGTTTAATTGTTTATTATCGCATATAAATATATATCAGCATATTGATCGTTTTTAATCATTGCATCTACCAATACACCCTCTTGTTTCATCCTTAGATTTAATACAAGTTTTTGCATTGCGACATTATGTTGACTAACACCACAGTAAACACGATGGAACTTTAATATATTAAATGCATAATCTATAATAATTTCTACAGCTTCTTTACCTATACCTTGACCCATAAAAGAAATTTCACCAATTAGAATTGCAAATTCTGCGCATCTATTTTTTTGAGATATGTTATGAAGAGCTATATTACCTATATGATTATTCGTTTTTTTATCACATATAGCATAAACTTCATCTATGTTTGATGCTTCTATCATCTTAATATAGTCAATCGCCATTTGTTTAGTATATAAATAATCTCCATGTGAATTATATTTGCAAACTATTGGATCATTAAACCAATGTGGATAGTTACCATTTGAATCATTAAATTCTATAGGCCTTAGATATATATTTTTTCCCTCTAGTTTCATGCTTAATTCTCTCTATCTAATTTTTCTAGATCTATCACCCTTTCACAGCCTTCTATAGTAGAAAGTCTATGTGCAATAATCAGTAATGTTTTATCTGAACTTAATTTATATATTTCTTTCATAATTTTTTCTTCCGTATCAATATCTAAAGCCGAAGTTGCTTCATCTAAAACAAGAATATCTGGCTCATTATATAAAGCTCTTGCTATTCCTATACGCTGTTTCTGACCACCACTTAACTTAATACCACCTTCCCCAACTTTTGTTTCTATGCCTTCAGCCTGTTGTTCTAAATAGTCATAAATATTAGCTTTCTTTAATGCATCAATAACTTTTGACTGATCTAGTTTATCACCAAATGATATATTTTCAGATACTGTTCCATCAAAGAGATATATTGATTGGGGGATATATCCAACTTTCTTTCTCCATGATCGAATGTTGTCTGGAGTTAGAATCATACCATCAATCAACACTTCACCTAATCGTGGTTTATATATACCGATAAGAACATCTACCAATGTACTTTTTCCACTACCACTTGCTCCAATAAAAGCTACTTTTTCACCTTTGTTAATTGTTAAATTCAAATTTTTAAGAATATCATTTTCATCATCATAAGAAAAACAAATGTTTCTGGCTTCAATCTTCTCATTAAAATTCAACTGGGTATTGCCCTCTGTATCAACAGGAACAACTAAATCATCATAAACTATATCTAAAGCAGTTGAAAGATACATCATTTGGTTATAACTATTTAATATTTTTGTTAATGCTGGCAACATTCTATAAAGAGCTAATGCATATATAGAAACAATTGGTATTATTTGTGTGGCATCTTTAGTAGTTACTAATACATACATCACAATTGAAATCAACATCCCAAAACCTATTACTTCTAAAATTATTCGTGGCATAACTTGTAAAGTACTATTTAATACATTTGTTTTAGAGAAACCTTCACTTTTATTGGAAAATTCTCTTAAAATTGTTGCTTCATTTCCTCTCAACTTTGTAAACTTAAAATTACCAAATGCTTTTCCTAGTATCCTGTAAAAACCATCTTGAAACTCACTTCTTCTAAGACCTTCTTTTTTAATTTTTTTAGAAATAGTTTTCATAATAAATAAAACTTTAATAACAAGTATTAATGTCAAGATTAGTGTCATTTTATAATCAACAAAAAGTAAGATTATATATAGAAAAGAAATTGTAAATATTTCTGAAAACAGTATCAAAAGATTTTGAAGATAATATGTAATATTCATAGCTTCATTAACAATTGTTTTGGTTAATGTGGAACTATTCTTATTTATAAATTCCTTATAAGAAATACTGGTATAACCCTGAAGAAGTTCGAATGCAAATTTATGATATCTACCGAAAGCAAATCTATTCAAAGTATATGTGTAAAAAATAGTGTATATACCTCTTAATATATAGAAAACTATTAATAAGGCTCCAAACCATATAACAAACTGCATTGTGCTGTTAAAATCAAAGAAATCATAAATTAATTTATAATATTCATTTTCTAAAATTATATTTGGATTTGAGGCTGTTGTTATGAATGGCATAATAGCTGTAATACCAACCGTTTCTATTATAGATAATATAATACTCATAAAAATAAGTATTATTAAAAACCACTTATCTTTTTTACTAATTATAGCTTTAACTTTATTTAACTGTGTCATATTTCTTTTTCTTTTTCTTTTTCTTTAGGCAATTATAAATCATAAAAAGATATTTTTTACTTTTTAAATAATATTTGCATATAATTTTTTATAATAGTAGATAATGCAAAATACAATCTAACATTACCTTGTAAAATGAAAAAAGGTATTGTTAAGAATTTAAATTTTATTGCCGATTTAACTGAGTAAACAACTGGATATCTTATCGCTAAATGAAAAATCATCGAGAACATTCTTCTAGGGTTTTTAATACAAAATTCCCCATCTCCTATACCATACCATTTGAACTTTTTCATATAACTTTTTAAAGAAGGATCATGTAATTGAGAAACCTTCGTATCTAAAATTCCATATTTGAATTCTGGATGCAAAGATAAACGATAACTAAAGTCAGTATCGTCTATTGTTTTAGTAATATAATCATCAAACTTAACTTTATCAAAAATACTTTTTTTGTATATTGCTGGTGCAACACCAATCATTTTTCTTGTTTCTGAAATATTATGTGTTAAATTCCATTGTTCTTCTTCTGCTCTATTTAACCAACTCAAATTTTCATATGATTTAAGTTGAGACTGTCCAATATCAAAAGAATATTTATTTAATTCATTTAATAAACTTTCAAGCGTATTTTTTTCTAGGCGATGATCTGCATCGATCATAGCAATATATTGATTTTTTGCTGCATTTATACCTTTTTGTCTATCGCGTGTTAAATTGGAGTTTTTGCTTTCAATTATATTATTAGTATACTTTTTTGCTATTTCTACACTTTTATCTGACGAACCACCATCAACTACTATTATTTCATCTGGTTTATTCTTTAAAAGTAAAAGCAAACAATCTTCGAGTCTCTTTTCTTCATTTAATATACAAACAACAGCAGAAATTTTTTCTTTCATTTATTACTCCAAATTTTCATTGAGTTCATTTTTAATCATTAATTCAATTAATTTTTCTAACTTTAGCATACTTTTCCATTTAAGTTCACTGCTCGCAAGTGATGAATCACCTTTAAGTTCTGTACTGAACTTTCTTGTTAGGAACTTTCTATCAATTTCTATATGTTTTTCCCAATTTTTAATCTCTAATATTTTTGCAGCTATTTCAATAAAATTTCTTATGCTACGACTAGTTCCTGACGCTAAAATATAATCCTTTGGACTACTACTTTGGCACATTAGAAACATACCATATGTATAATCCCTAGCATAGCCCCAATCTTTAGTTATGTTAATATTTCCCAAACTAAATTTTTCAATTTCTCCATTTTGAACAGCAACTAAATTTTTTATTATTTTTTTTGTTACAAAATTATCTTTTCTTCTTGATGATTCATGATTATATAAAATTGCAGTTGATGCATGGAGCCCTTTATCTCTATAATATTTAACCAAATTTGCTTCTGTAATTTTAGCCAATCCATATAAACTTGATGAAGAAAAAGGTGTTTTCTCATTCTGTTTAATTGTCTTACTACTATCAAACATTAAACATGATCCAGCAGTTACAATCCTAGTATTTTTTAAATACTCACTGCAAATACTAAGTATATTTAATGTTGAGGCTACATTATGTTCAAATAATAACTTCTCATGGTAGTCATTATTTAATGAACTCTCTGAACTATAATGATAAGCTGAAAGATGGTAAATCTCATCAGGGCATAGCTCTAACAATAAATTTTTTAAATCATTGTAGTTACATAAATCAACATTAAATACTATTGGCACCACACCTATACTCGTCAAATATGCTTTTATACTCTCAGAATTAGATGATAATGTTTTTTTTACTATTCCATAAACTACATAGTCTTTATCTTTTAAAATCTCAGCCATGTAACTTCCATCTTGTCCATAAATACCAGTTATCAATGCTTTTTTATGCAAGTAAAACTCTAAACAATTTCGATTTCAGGTAAAGGGAAAATAAATTTACCTCCATCAGATATAAATTGTTTTTCTTTAGATAAGATTGAATCTCTAAAATGCCAAGGTAATACTAAGAAGTAATCAGGTTTCAGCTTTCTAGCTTCTTCTTCTGAAATAATTGGTATTTTAGTTCCAGGTGTATATTTACCAAATTTTTCAGGATTAACTTCAGCTATATATGGTATTTCTTTAGAAGTAAGATTACAAAATTGCAAAAGTACATTGCCTTTTGTACTAGCACCATATCCTAATACTGTTTTACCATCCTCAACTAAAGATAAAATAAGATCTCTTAAATTATTTCTATGTCTAAAAACTCTTTCTTCAAAATCTCTATAAGGCTTTGGAGTATCAAGTCTTAAATCATCCTCTTGTTTTAACATCCAATTTATAACAGGTGTATTTGATTTAAAACTTGCATCTTTTTTAGATGCAGTTATTGAAAAACTCCCACCATTAATAGAATTTAGCTGAACATCAACAACCTTCATACCTTTTTCTTCTAGCATGTTTTTAACAACTCTAAATGAGTAAAATTCAAGGTGTTCATGACAAATAGTATCATAAGCATTAGTACGTAACATAGATGGCATATAACTTTGTTCAAAATGCCATACTCCATCAATTGTCAATATTTTTTCGATATCAAAAATAAAATCTAAAGGACTTTCCAAATCATAAAACATTGCTATTGAAGTAATAATTTTGGCTTTTTTCTCACCAAAAATTTTTATAAATTTATCAGCTGTAAAAAAATCTGGTATCAACTCAATATCATCCGTATAATACTGCTTAAACTTGTTTCCAGTTGGATCAATACCAACTTTTTTACAAGATGCTTTATAAGACTTTAATGATGTCGCGTCATTACTACCAATGTCAATAACAATATCACTGCTTGTAAGGCCTACAAATTTTTCAAGCGTATTTATTTTATGTGATAAATGATCAACCATAGATTGATTTAACCCCGAACGATAACCATAGTTATCACCATACATTTCACTTGAGTCGTATGATTGTTTTAATTGTAACAATCCACTATCAGGACACCATACTAAGTCTAAAGGTCCTTTTGTAATTTCCTGATCTTTAGTTTCAGGAAAAACACCAGTTAAATGCTGCTCTCCTAATGATAAAACATTTATTAAATTTTTACTACCACTAATACGACATTTATCTATCTCTGTGTACATTATGTTCCTTTATATTTTCTTACTTTATTTTTACATATCAATTAAATTATCTTTTTCTGATAGACTACAATTTCTAATTTTATGTTTAGTAATAGTTTTTTACTCTAGTAAATATTTTTACTAAAGTAAGCTTATCAACTTTAAAGATTTTATAAAACTCTCTTGTAGCCTCTAAGTTCCATAAAATATAGTCGGTATTTATTAATAACTTAACTAATCCAACATGTTATTATATAATATTTTTTTATCTGTTATCAAATTTAAAATACTCATTATTAACATCGTATTCCTACATATGCTGTTTATCTAGATAATAATACCCTTTTTTAGCTAAAATTATCTTTTATATACATGGTAAATATTTTCATTGTAAACATTCAGTCAATTGTTTTTTCGTTTCAACTCTAGTTATTTTATTTTCTAATGTTAATTCAAAAATATCTTTTTTATAATTTAATTGCAAACTAAAACATTGTTTATGTAATAACAATGCCTCATAAAACACTGATGTCATACATCCAAATACAACTTTTGCATAATATAATATTTCCTGTGTTGATATTTCATCTTTAATTACATATATCTTACTATCATTAGGAATATATTTATCATATTTATTTTTTTCTTCACTAGGATGTAGTTTTATATAAATAGAAATATTTGTATTTCTAAACACATCAATAAAATCACTCATAATTGTGAATTCATCATAGCCTAAAGTATCGCCAAATTGTTCTTTTATATACTCTGTAAAAAAAACTATATAATTTCCTATACTCTTTTGTATTAAGTCATTTGTAATTGGTGGTGGTATTTTGTAATACTTTTCGTAAACATACTTCCAATAAGGGTTTTCATACTCTTCCAGAAGATTATTTATCTTTTTATCTTTTGATACCTGCAGATTATCAGTTGGGATTAAAATCCTATAAGGTAAAAATTCTTCTATATTCTCTATATTTAATAAAAATCTATCATCAATACTTCTTGCAACATCTAATAAAGAAATTATTTGAGAGACTTTATTTTTTTTAGCTATTCTAATAACTTCCAACTCATAATTACTTGATATCCCTGATAGTCCAGTAATAACAATATCGTCCATCTTAAAAGCATAGTGATCATCATCTTTAATTTTAGCTGTATTTATCATCTCTTTTTGCAATATGTTTACAGCTGGCCCTTTGGGATAGGCCGTAACATTATAATTTTCGTTATTAAAATTAAAATAGACAAATGCCAGCACAACATTTGCAGATGCAGCATCATAAGCGAATACTTTAACCTCTTGTATACTATTTGAGTTCATTAATATTATCACATACTTTTTGATAGGCTTTAACTAAATCGAAAACATCTTCTTCTTTGAGTGATGATTTTACAAAATCATGAGTCCATAATTTTTTATCATGCATATCTTCTACTACTGGACAAATACCTCGATCATAACTTACATTTTTATTAAATGGAAAACTACCATTTGAATATACTTTTCTTTTTTGAAACATAGGAATTAAATGTAGTGGCTTTACATAGCCTCCATATACTGGTACACCTTCATCTTCTCTTGTCCTAACGGGCTGTAGCTCCGCACGTACTGCAGCAAGAAATATTTCACGACTAACCCCCACTTTTTCTTCATGAAATTGAAAAGCTTGCACATAATACGAATGAGTTCTATCCTCTAGCTTCGTTATATCAATAAATTCATACTTATTTAATGCCTTATTAAATATTTCTGCATATTGCTGTCTTATTTTTACCTCGGATCTTAATTTCTTAATTTGTACTCTTCCAATGGCTGCTTGAATTTCTGTTAGTCTAAAATTAAACCCTAACATGTTTACTAAATCTATTTCACCTTTTGCTTCTACAATTGATTCTGCATGATTTCTGATCATTTGCATTTTTTCAAAGAGTACTTTATTATTTGTTACACACATACCACCTTCTCCTGTGTGTATATGTTTATGGTAATTTAAACTATAAACCCCTATATCACCAATAGTTCCAGCTCTCTGGTCCTTATACATAGAATAAGGTGCTTGTGCAGCATCTTCAATTACAAATAAATTATATGTTTTAGCTATTTTCATGATTTCATCCATATCAGCAGGACATCCCATAATATGAACAACAATGATGGCTTTTGTTTTTTCCGTGATATTTTTTTTAATTGAGTCAATATCAATATTATAATGATTTGGACTAATATCAGCAAATACTGGTGTAGCATTCCAAACTAAAGGAGCAGTAGCAGAGACAGACATACTATAAGGAGAGACAATAACTTCATCACCATAGCCAATACCACATGCCCCTAAAGCTACATGTAGCCCTGATGAATTCGAGTTAACTGAAACTGTATGTTTAATACCAAACTCTTCGCTCCACTCTCTTTCAAAAGCTTGAATTTCTGAACCACCATAAAAATCATCTTCCCAAGCTCCTATGAATTTTGACAAAACCCCAGTATCCATAACTTTATTCACTGCATCTTTTTCTTCTTGTCCCATTAAATTGTATGGTTCAAACAACTCCGTTCTTACTTTTTCACCACCATTTATCGCTAATACTGACATTTAATTTCCTTATATATTTCATTTAAAAAACTACTTGTTTTATTTTCATCATTAAAAGATGATATATTTTTTAGATTATCTTGATGCATTTGTGCAATATAATTATAAAGATTTAACATAGAAAATTTATAATTAGTTTCTATGCTATTGTTCTTATTATCAAGCATTTTATACCCATCATAATCAGGGTCATTAATAACATAAGAAATATTTAATAGTCTTCCAAAATCATCTATTTTAATCCTTGTATTTTCAAAAATTAATTCAATTTCAAATATACTATACTTTGTTTCATCTCCACCTATAAAAAAAATACTAAATTCATTTTCTTGACTTTCTACTTTTATAAATAAATCGTATGTGTTATCTTCAGAACTATAATCATTTATTTTATCTAAGATCTTCACATTTTGTATTTGTAAATCTTTGAAAAAATAATTCATTAAATCAATATTATGCGAACCATTATGTTTCAAACCTTTTGCATATTTATTAAGGACTTTTATTGGCTTTCCATAAATACCTTTTGATATATTATTTTTAATATCAATTAATAATGGCTCAAATCTTCTAAAATAATTTACAATGATTTTATCTTCTATCTCTTTTGGCAAATCGATATTTTCAGAATTGTCAAATAATGGTTTTTCTACAATAAAATACTTTATATCTTTTTTCTTAAAGTCATTTAAACAGCTATAGTGTAAATGAGTTGGTAAGGCAATGACAAGAATATCAATATTTTTATCTAATATATCTTTCCAATTATTGTAAAAATTAGCTTTAGGAAACATATCAATAATTTTGTCTTTATATGAATCTTGCATATCTACAATATATTTTAATTCAAAGTCATCATGCAAATAAATAGCTTTAGCATGAGATAATGCTGATTTTTTATCAACAGACATATCATATGTATAACCAATATTTCCAATACCTATCAAAGCAACACTAAGTATCAATTTAATCCCTTTCTCTTAATATGTGCATTAATCTCCAATAAGTCCATGTTATTCTTTAAATACTCTATATAGTCTAAAGTAGTAAAATCAATGTTATCAAAATAATTAAAGATATCTTTTAGCAACTCATAGTCTTCTTTTTCATCTAATGTTACAGCTAAAGTTGGCCAATAATAGCTATCTATTGCTTCAATTGTATATATTGAATATCTGGCATTTTCATATATATATTTTGATACATGTTCTCTATCTAAAGGATTTTTAGTATTTAAATTTGCTTCTTGTAATACATCTAATGAAAAAACTTGCACATCACTTCCATCAGGAAAAGTTCTTTTATAGTTATTTGATACATAATCATAGTTGTTATCTAAATATACTTTTACACATTGATCAATTAATGCTGGATCAATTAATGGACAATCTCCAGTTAACTCTACAATAACATCACTTTTTACACTTTCATGCGATTGTACAACTCTACTAAGAACATCATCTTCACTGCCCCTAAAGTAATCAACATTTAGTTTTTTTGCTAGTTCAACTATAACATCATCATCTTTATTAATTGTGGTGGCTAAAATAATCCCATCAATAAGTTTTGAGTGTTTAACTCTTTTAACCATGACTTCCAGCATACTCATATTATCTAAGGCATTCATTAATACTTTACCGGGAAGTCTACTAGAGGTCATTCTACATTCTATACTTGCAATTATTTTCACAACAAATTCCTTAAGTTAATCTTTTAAATCCTCCGTGACAAACTTCACTATCTAAAAGTTCTTTGACATTATTATCTTTGATAGCTTTTTTTATAAGTTTAAAAACATGATCAACAGATTTTAAATAATCATTTATATCATCACTTTTATGTGCGAAAGATGCATAATAACCAGTAGTGGCTAAAAAGCCATTTTTCAACATTTCTTGTATAAAAAGAGTTTTTATCTCTTTATCATTTTCATAATTAAAAGAAAAATAGCTTAATGGTTTAATACCCATGATTGATATATTTAAATTATTTTTATGTGCTAATTTTTCCCAACCATTTTGTATCATAGTACCATTTTTATCAAGTACTTTTTCTACCTTGTTTTTTTTATATTTTTTTATAGTTTCAAGTGCTGCGACCAATCCAATTTTATCTGTCCAGTAGGTGCTACTGATAAAAGATTCCTGCGCGGCTTCCATTATTGATCTTCTACCTATTACTGCCGCCATTGGATAGCCATTAGAGAATGCTTTTCCAAATAATGCAATATCTGGTTCTACTTTAAATATTAGGTGACTACCGCCAAGACAAAGTCTAAATCCAGCACTTATCTCATCAAAAATAAGTACAATATTTTTTTGCTTAGTTACTTTTCTTATATGCTCTAAAAATCCAGCATCTGGATAAGTATTTCTAAGTGGTTCCATAATAACAGTCGCAATCTTTCCATCATATTTTTTTATCAAATCATCAAATGCTTTTTTATCATTATAAGCAAATGGAAAAGATGTACCCTTCAACCCTTTTGGAACTCCTAATGGACTAAGCCCGGGTAGAAGATGCCCTTCAAGATTTTTATCATCACCTAAGTTACTTGCAAGGTACCAATCATGCCAACCATGATAACCACAAAAAAGTACTATATCTTTTTTTGTACTAGCTCTTGCAATTCTTATAGCAATAGTTGCGCTTTCACCTCCACTTTTAGCATACCGTACCATATCAGCCCAAGGGTGAATTTCACAAAGTTTATCAGCCAATTCAACTTCTTCAGGAGCATTAAGAGTACACATACTGCTATCATCTATCGCTTTTTTAACGGCTTTATTTACATGTTTATCTGCATATCCAAGTATATTAGCCCCAATACCCATATAACTAAAATCTTGATACTTTCTACCATCAAGATCCCATACTTTACAACCTTTTGCTTTACTATAATAACTTGGCCATAAGTTTGGAAGAAACATTTCTGGTCTTTTTGATAAAAGTTGTGTACCACCTGGTATTAAAGTTTTTGCTTTTTTATATAGTTCTTGTGATTTACCCATTTATACTTTCTCCATTGCAGCTTGCTTTAGTGTATACACATCTTCAATATTATATTTTTTGACAATACTAATATTTCTTTGTTGGTCTTCACCATCTTCAGTTTTTTTAAGATCTCTATAAACTTCTTTATACCAAGGATATGAAGTAAAAAAAGATGCATAGTCATCCTTAAATATATAAATTTCTTCATCATGTCTAGACTGTGAAGTTACAGGTTTATTTGCTAGAAACTCTTGTATACACACTATTCCTCCGACTTTTAGAACTCTATCAACTTCTGAAATGGTTCTAATTAATTTTTTTCTAGGTATCCATTGTAAAACCATTGAAAATATAATAATATCAAATTTATCATCTTCATAAGGCAACTCATGACTAAATCCATTTATGCATGATATATTGTCATTTGATAAGTTTTTACTTGCTATTTGAATAGATTCTTTACCAGGGTCAATGCCAAAAAAAGAAGCCTCTTTAAATCTATCTTTTAAAGCTTCTATACTAGCACCAAAGGCACAACCAACATCTAGTATAGATTTAGGTTTTTTTATAAATTTACTTATATTATCAAATACATCTTTTGAAGACTCAAGCCTATCAGAAGTGTTATATAATTCTTCTCCATGAACTTCAATAGCTCTTCTTGTATAATTATCACTTTCTTCTGTCCATATTTTTGTATCCATTATTTTCTCCCATCTTCTTTTAGTGATTTATCTAAGCCTTCATCTCTCTGTATATTAGAGTTTACAAAAAATAAATTTGGATTCTTCGTCATGTATGATATAACATCAAGATATGTAAAATCATGATTAACTGGATATAAGTTTTCTAAAATATTTTTTATCAAATCAAAGTCATTTTGTTCGTCTACAGTTAATCGTAAATTAGAAAAATCATTTTTAGCTTCATAATTAAATTTTTTAAACTTATCACTATTTTTTATATATAGCGTTACATGCTCCCTATCTGACTTAAAAGTTGCATTTTTATATGTATATTCTAGAGCAGAAAATGTACAAATTTCTATATCCATACCATCTGGATATGTTGGGGTTAGTGTATTTGAAGTATATTCACAATCATTCTCTTCAAAAGATTTAATAACTTCATCAATAACTTCAGTGTCTATAATTGGACAATCTCCAGTAACTCTTATAATATTTAAATCATCAATATTTTCTTTATCTCTAAACTCTTTTGCACATTCATAATATCTTGATAATACATCATCTAATGAACCTCTAAACACCTTTATATTATTCTCAGTTCCAAAATTTTCTATTGCGTCATCACTTTTATCATTTGATGTTGCAATAATTAGCTTATCAATTTTTTTAGATTTTAAAAGTCTTTCACATTCATAGGCTAAAAGCTCTTTACCATTTACTTTCTTTAATACTTTATTAGGTAATCTAGTCGAACTCATGCGAGCCTGTAGTATTGCTAAATTCATTAATTATTCCACTTCGTTGGATTATAAATATCTTCTTCAGTAGCAGATAAACTATCAGTTAAATAATCTAATGTTTCATCATTTAATTCTGGTAAGTTACTGTAATTAAGAGTATTTTCAATAGCTTGTTCTAAATTATCGCAACCAAATAAAAGAATAGCTTCTTTTGCCATTTGATCAACAAAAGACAATGCTAACTCATTCTTTGTTATATTTAATTCACTAGAAACTTCTTCTATGATTTCTATATATTTTTTTGCTTTTCTCAAATTATCTGGTATATTATTAGAATCCATTAATATAAGACCTTGTAAATAAACACTTCTTATAAAAATCAATTTATTTTTTTCTTTTGCCTTCACAAGCCAATTTTTTGATATTGCTCTTTGATCAAGTAGGTTAAACGGAATTTGGATTACATCAACATTTTTGTTTTTTAATGCTAAATTAAACTCTTTATCTGTATATATTGAGATACCAAAGTAACTTATCAATCCTTGTTCTTTAAGAACTGAAATCAACTTATCATTATTGGAAGTCCAATTTTTAAGTGCGTCACAATTATGTAAGAGTAATGCGAAGAGTGAAGGGATGTCCAAGTAGTTTAATGATTTACTAATATTTTTTACGGCTTCGTCCACGTCTAATATAAAAAAATCTGATTTTATTTTTGAAATAATATTTATATTTAGTTTATTCTGATTTTTAAAAAAATGACCTATTTTCTCTTCACTATTTCCATACATAGAACCGGTATCAAAACTATTTACTTCATTAGCAACTACATATTTAAGTATCATATTTACACTACTTTGAGATATTTCTCCAGACTTATTTGCTATGCCATAATCTAAGCCAAATTGAACTGTGCCCAAACAAAGTTTAGATAGTTCGTACTCATTCCATTTAATTGTTTTCATCTGTGCTCAACAATGAATAAAATAAGGAATTATGCCATTGACCATCATACCAATATGTCTCTCTGAAATCTCCGTCCAATGAAAATCCCAATGTATTAAAAAAGATCTTTTTAGGTTCATCAATGCTATATATCTCAGCCCATAGTCTATGTAAATTCAATACATTAAATCCATAATCCTTCATTAATTCTGCTGCTTCTACAGCATATTTATCATCTATATAAAGATTATCGTAACCTATATATATAGAAAAATCTGAACTTCTATTAACACTATCAATATAACAAAGTCCACACGCACCCATTAGTTCATCTGTGTCCAATTTAACTATTGAGAACATCTTGTGGATAGAGTTCTTAGCAATTACAGTTTCAAACCACTTTTCCTGATTTACAATATTAATCTCATCGGTTTCTCGAAAATACTTTCTTAATTCTGGATTATTTCTCCATTGCCTTAATTGCGGTAAATCATCTTTTTCAATAGCTCTTAATCCAATATTTGTACCACTAATCATTTTTAATATCACTCCATTTAATATCTGCTCCAGATACAACATTATTGTTAAGTTTCTTACCAATTATCTCATTTATTTCGTAAGGTAAAATTGCACCTTTTGGTGCTGGTCTTAAAACTTCCAACATGTCACTTGTGATAATATCACCTTGTTTCAAGTCCATTACCGCTCTTAAACAACGTCTTTGTAATATACAAGTTTCTTTTTCATTATCTTCAACTTTTTTTATAGATCTTCCAAGTGCATATTCCAGCTCTCTAGTTCTATCAACCATTTCTCTCCAAGTCTTTGGATTCATTGAAAATTTATGGTCAGGTCCCTCTAAATCATTATTGTCAGTAAAATGTTTTTCAATAACTTTAGCCCCAAGTGCAACTGCTCCTAAAACTGTAGTATGTCCCAGCGTATGATCAGATAAACCTAATATTGCATTTGGAAATAGTTGTGCATACGATTTTAATACATTAAGTTGTATATATTTAAAGTTTTCATCGTTAGCAGTATAGTTTGTATTACACTGCATTAAAACAATATCATTATTAACTTTTTTTACTTTTTGCATTAAATCTATAACTTCATCTAATTTTGACGCGCCTGTAGCAATTAAAATAGGTTTTTCATAATTTGCCATTTTCATTACAATATCATGAAATGTAATATCTCCAGAACCAACTTTATAAGCAGGTATATATTTATCAATAAAATCTATTTCATTTATATCATAAGGAGATGTAAAAAAATCTATATTAGCTTTTTTACATGTTTCAAAAAGTGTTTCTGTCCAGTTTAAAGGTACTTCAGCATCTTCATAAACCTCATAAATGGACTTTGTCCAAGCTTTTTGATGACTTGCTTTAGAACCAAGTGTTTTAAAACCATAATCACTTACAATGGTCTTTGCCTTAAAATGTTGAAATTTTGCAGCATTAGCACCAGCCTCTTTAGCCATATAAATCAACTCTTTTGCTTTTTCTAAATCACCACCATGATTTGCTGCTATATCAGCTATAAAATATGTTTTTGAGTCTGCATTTATTTCACTATTGCCTATTTTAAAACTATTATTATTCATTATTTTCCCTTATATTCATAATATAGACTATCTACAGTTTCACTAATTGTAGGCATTTTAAAATCTAGTGCACTTTCTATTTTAGAAACATCTAGACCCAAAGTCAATGATCTTTTTAAATTACTAGCACTATTCTGTTTTATTTCTAATTTGTTTATATTAGCGATTGTAAATTCAAATCTATTTGCTATTTTTATACCAAAATTATACTTATCCATTACTTCTGAAGATGATATGTTATATATACCTTCTAACTTTTTTTCAAAACATTTAAGTAATATACTACCAAACTCTCTAACACTTATAGGTGATGTATAAAAATTTGAAAATAAATTTATACTATCTTGCTTTATCATTGATTTTAACAACCATTCAAAGAAAGAGTCTACATTGTTATTTCTAAAACCAATTATATTTGTTCTAACCACTAATGCCTTTTTATGATTTTTTAAAACTTCAATTTCTGCTTCATATTTTGTTTTGGAATAATAATTTAAAAATAAAACTTCATCTTTTTCATTATGTTTTATTTTTAAATCATTATAGTAATGGTCAGTTGAAATATGTATAAAATATGTATCAAGTTTACTAGATATTAAAGCTAACTCTTTCGCTATTCTAACATTCACATCATAGGCTAAAGAAAAATTTTCTTCACACAATTGCAGGTTAATTAACCCTACCGCATTAATTATAATATCTGGTTTCCAAGATACAAAATATTTTGTCAAATCTCTATCTAAAAAACTAAAATTAATAATTACGTTTTTTAAATTATCAATATTCATGGCATTCATTCTTGAAAAAGAAATTACATCATGACTTGAATATAACTTTAACAAATTAGAACCAAGTAATCCGGTGCCACCAATAATTGCTATTTTATATTTCACTACCGTTTTCCATAAGTACTTTTAAGAAAGATTGCTTAGTAAACCAATCATTATTATTTCCAGAATTATACTCAAACCCAGTTTTAACTACATTACCTTTTTCGTTAAGCTTATTAACTAAATAGTCTGATTTAACAAGTATTTGAATACTAGGTTTAATAACAAAATGATCATCAAATTCTAATGTAATATGGCTATCATCAGACGGACACATAACTTCATGTAGTTTTTCCCCAGGTCTAATACCTACGATTTTATGAGGCAATTCAGGAGCTAAAAATAATGCTAAATCTGTTATTTTAATTGAAGAAGTTTTAGGAACAAATATTTCTCCACCGTGCATTCTTTTAAAACTTTTAACTACAAACTCTACACCATCAGAAAGTGTTATTAGAAATCTTGTCATTCCAGTATCCGTTATTGGTAGTGATTCTGTTCCTTCTTTAATTAAATTTTTAAAAAATGGAATAACAGAACCACGACTCCCTATAACATTTCCATATCGAACTACTGAAAATTTAGTTCTATGATTTCCTACCATATTATTTGCTGCGACAAAAAGTTTATCTGAAGTTAATTTTGTAGCACCATAAAGATTAATTGGACTTGCTGCTTTACCTGTTGACAAAGATATTACTTTTTCAACATTATTTTTTATTGCAGCTTTTATTACATTTTCACTTCCTGTTACATTTGTTTTTATACACTCTACAGGATTATATTCAGTAATTAGAGTATTTTTCAACACAGCTGTATGAATAACAAAATCTACTTCATACATTGCTTCATTCAATCTCTCTGCGTCTCTAATATCACCTATAAAGTATCTCATACAATCATTATTAAAAACTTGAGACATTCCATGTTGTTTTACTTCATCCCTACTAAATATAATTATTTTGTTAGGTCTATATTTAGATAAAATCATTTCTACACACTTTTTACCAAAACTTCCCGTTCCACCTGTAATTAATAAATTCTTATTATTAAACATTTTTAGTGCTCTCCTCTCATATAAAGATCTAAATTTAGAATACTCATTCAGTTTTTATTATCTACGTACCATGAATACATCAATTTAATACCTTCTTCCAAATCAACTTTATATTTCCAGCCAAGTTCATTAAGTTTTGATGGATTTGTTAATTTTATCATTGTTCCATCTGGTTTATCAGTATTAAAGTGGAATACACCTTTAAAGCCAACTATCTTTTTTATAATATTAGCCAATTCTTTAATTGATATATCTTCACCAGTTCCTATATTTATGTGTGTATTCCTTATTTCTTTATCATTTTTATTATATAAATCTTTAAAATTTACATTTTCCATAATAAAAATACAAGCGTCAGCCATATCTTCACTATACATAAATTCTCTTCTTGGAGCTCCACTACCCCATATTTCAACACTATCTTGATTTGTATTTTTAGCATCATCTATTTTTCTAAGTAACGCAGGAAGGACATGTGAGGTTTCAAGATTAAAATTATCATTTGTGCCATAAAGATTGGTTGGCATTACACTTATAAAATTTGTACTATACTGCAAATTATAACTTTCACACATCTTTATTCCTGCGATTTTTGCTATTGCATATGGTTCATTTGTATATTCTAACGGAGACGTCAGCAATGAGTCTTCCTTCATAGGCTGAGAAGCATTTTTAGGGTAGATACATGTAGAGCCCAGAAATAGTAATTTTTTTATATTATGTATATAACTTTGATGAATTACATTATTTTGAACCTGTAAATTTTCATATATAAAGTCTGCTCTATAAGTATTATTTGCTACTATCCCGCCAACTTTTGCTGCAGCCATAATTACATATTCTGGCTTTTCAAGTTCGAAAAATTTTTCTACTTCACTTTGGTTTAGTAAATCCAACTCTTTATGTGTGCGACAAACTAAATTTGTATAACCTTTTACTTGTAAATTTTTAAAAATGGCAGAGCCTACTAATCCATTATGACCAGCTATATATATTTAGAGTTTTTATTCATTACAAAATAGTCCTACTCAAAATAACTCAAAGTTTTATATCCACCCTCTTGAAGGTAAACGTCTTTTGTCATTAGTTTTAGGTCTGATTTCATCATATCATTTACTAACTCTTCTAGTTTATATTCTCTCGTCCAGCCTAGTTTTTTCTCTGCTTTTGAAGGGTCACCTAAGAGTAAATCAACTTCTGTAGGACGAAAGTATTTAGGATCAACACACACTATTTCTTTTCCTATTTCAACTTGATAATTAGAATTTGAACAAGATACTACAAATGCTTTTTCATCAACACCTTCACCTTTGAATTCTAACTCAATTCCTGCATAAGCAAAAGACATCTTTACAAAGTCTCTAACAGTGGTAGTTTCTCCTGTAGCGATTACCCAGTCTTCAGGTTTATCTGCTTGCAAAATCATCCACATCATTTTTATGTAGTCTTTTGCATGTCCCCAGTCTCTTTTTGCGTCTAGATTACCGAGATAAAGTTTATCTTGTAGACCTAATGCAATTTTAGATGCTGCTCTAGTTATTTTTCTTGTTACAAATGTTTCACCCCTTACAGGTGACTCATGATTAAAAAGTATCCCATTACAGGCAAACATTCCATAAGCTTCTCTGTAGTTTACTGTTATCCAGTACGCATACATTTTAGCAACAGCATATGGACTTCTTGGATAAAAAGGTGTTGTTTCACTTTGTGGTGTTTCCTGTACTTTTCCATATAGCTCAGATGTAGATGCTTGATATATTTTTGTTTTATTTGATAAGCCTAATAGTTTCACAGCTTCCAGTATTCTAAGTGTTCCTGTACCATCTGCATTTGCTACATATTCAGGTGTTTCAAAAGATACTGCTACATGACTCATGGCAGCAAGATTATAAATTTCATCTGGTTGAACTTCTTGGATGATACGAGTAAGATTCATACTATCCGTCATATCACCATAATGTAATATCAAGTTTCTATTTTCAACATGTGGGTCTTGATAAAGGTGGTCTATTCTATCTGTATTAAAAAGAGAGCTTCTTCTTTTTATGCCATGAACTATATAACCTTTTTTTAGTAAGAATTCTGCAAGGTACGAACCATCTTGTCCTGTTATACCTGTAATAAGTGCTACTTTATTTTCCATCTATCTAATCCCTTTTATAATCATCTTCAATTCTCTCTATATCATCTTCACCAGTATAACTACCTACTTGTGCTTCTATTATAACTAATGGTTCATTTGTATCATTTAAAAGTCTATGAATATTACCTGCTTTTATATATGTAGATTCATTTTGATTTAGTACAAATGTATCTTCATTTATGGTAATTGTTGCTACTCCACTAACAATTATCCAGTGTTCATTTCTATATTTATGTCTTTGTAGACTTAATCTTTTGCCAGGGTTTACTTCTATCCGTTTTATTTTATAACCTTGGGAATCTTCAAGTACAGTATATGTTCCCCATGGTCTATGACCTGTTAAATGGATATTATGCAAGTCAGTTGTTTTTTTAATCTCTGCTACAACTTTTTTTACTTTTTGAGAGCTCCCCTTCTTACTTATTAGTATAGCATCTCCAGTATCAACAATAATCATGTCTTCAATATCTACTGTTGCTATTTTTCTTTCTTTCCCATAAATTAGGTTATTTTTTGAATTTATTGAAATGTGATTTTCATTTATTGTATTATTATTTTCATCTTTTGGTAGTTCTTCAAACAGAGAATCAAAACTTCCAACATCAGACCATTTTATATCTGAAGCTATAACTTTAACAATACTAGATTTTTCCATAACGGCATAGTCTATGCTGTCTTCCGGAATAGCTAGCATTTCTTCATGTTTAATTCTAATAAGATTCGAAAGTGAGGTTTCACCCTTGCCTTTTGCCGAAGCTAAAGCATCGGTTCCAATAGCTTTTTCACATGCCTCATAAATCTTTGGAGAATATTTTTTAAGCTCTTCCAAAAATACACCTGCTTTAAAACAAAACATGCCACTGTTCCAATAATAGTTCCCAGCTTCTAAATATTGCTCGGCAGTTTTAGCATCTGGTTTTTCATGAAAAGCTTTTACATCTAAACCTTCACTCTCTATATAACCAAATCCTGTCTCAGCAAATGTTGGTTCAATACCAAATGTTACAAGAAAACCATCATTTGCTAACTCTTCTGCTCTATTTAAGACTTTCTTATATTCTGATTCATTTTTTATGAGATGATCAGATGGAGTAACTAATACTATCTCATCTTTTTCTAAGGCCATACAAGATAAAGCAATAGCAGGTGCAGTATTTCTTCCAATTGGTTCTAGTAAATATTTATTTTTAGTTTTATTTAATTCTTCAAGTTGATCCACTGCTAAAAAGTATTGTTCTGTATTTGACACTATAAACTGACTATCACATACTTTAGAGTTTCTCTCAACTGTTAATTGAAATAGTGATTTATCAGAAGGTGAATTGCCCTTCAAGAGAGGCTGCCCTGGGGTATCAAATAGTTTTACAAACTGTTTCGGCATAAGTGTTCTACTTATTGGCCACAACCTTGTTCCATTACCACCACATAAAATTATATTTGTCATATATTATAGTCTTCCATCACTATTCTCTAATATAGATTTTATATCAAATACAACTTGCTTTTCATTATTAAATTTCAAACTTTTATATTTATCATGAGCTACTGCTACAACTACTGCTTGATAAGCATTTATATCCATATCATTATGTAATTTAAGTTTGTATTCATTCATCACTTCAGTTTCATCAGCCCAATAATCGCTTATGTCAATATCACATCCATAATCTTTAAGTTCATCAATAATATCTATAACTCTAGTATTTCTAATGTCTGGACAATTTTCTTTAAATGTAATTCCAAGTATTAGTACTTTAGAATTTTTTATATTGATTCCCTTTTGTATCATCAACTTTATAGTTCTCTCTGCTACATATTTTCCCATGCCATTATTTATCTGTCTTGCACCTAGTATCAAGTTTGGTACATATCCTAATGATTGTGCTTTATGTGTCAGGTAATAAGGATCTACCCCAATACAATGTCCACCAACTAAACCTGGAGTAAGTTTTATAAAGTTCCACTTTGTTGCAGCAGCATCTATTACCGCATTTGTATCGATATCCATAATATCAAATATCATAGCAAGTTCATTAATAAGTGCTATATTTACATCTCTTTGTGTGTTTTCTATAACTTTAGCAGCTTCTGCAACTTTAATAGAAGGAGCTAAATGAGTTCCAGCTGTTATGATTGATTTATATAATTCATCTACTTTTTTTGCAATATAAGGAGTTGAACCTGAAGTGATTTTAAGTATCTTCGTAACTGTATGTTCTTTATCACCTGGATTAATTCTCTCAGGAGAGTATCCACAAAAGAAATCCTCATTAAATTTCAGTCCACTTATCTTCTCTAATATTGGAACACACACTTCTTCTGTTACACCTGGATATACAGTAGACTCGTATATAACGATATCATTTTTATTAATTACAGGGGCTATAGCTTCAGTTGATTTTATTATAGGAGTTAAATCTGGTTCATTTTGTTCATCTATTGGAGTTGGTACTGTTACAATATATATATTGCACTCTTTTATATCTTCTAAGTTAGTAGAAAAACGAATACCATTTGAAAGAGCTTTTTTAACTTGCTCTTCAGTTAGTTCTAGGGTTGCATCTATCCCACTATTTAACTCATTAACTCTTTTATTATTTATATCATAGCCAACAACATCATACTTTTCACTAAAAGCATGAGCCAATGGTAAACCTACATAACCTAAGCCTATTACACATATCTTATTTTTCACTATTTTTGCTCCAAGTCTATTTTAAAAAATTCAACATACCAATCAACAAAATGATTAATACCTTCTTCAATAGTAGTTTCTGGTTTATAATCCAAATCTGTTATCAAATCACTAACATCAGCATATGTACTTGCTACATCTCCAGCTTGAATAGGTAGCATATTTTTTTTAGCAATTTTTCCTATTTTTTTCTCTAAAGCTTCTATAAAGTCCATAAGTTTTACAGGATTATTATTTCCAATATTATATATTTTATATGGAGCGGGGGAACTTGATGGATCTGGGTTCATTCCATCCCATTCTTTATTACCTTTTGGAGGATTGTCATTTACTCTTAAGATACATTCAACTATATCATCTACATATGTAAAATCTCTTTGCATCTCTGCATAGTTAAAAACATCAATAGGTTTATCTTCAATAATTGCTTTTGTAAAAAGATATGGTGCCATATCTGGTCTACCCCATGGTCCATAAACTGTAAAAAGGCGTAAACCTGTTGTGGGAATGTTGTACAGATGCGAATATGTATGTGCCATAAGTTCATTTGATTTTTTACTAGCAGCATAAAGGCTCATAGGGTGATCAACATTTGAACTTGTTGAAAATGGTTGAGCTTCATTTAGTCCATAAACAGAGGAACTACTTGCATAAGCTAGACCTTTTATGTCGTTATATCTGCAAGCTTCAAGTATATTCATAAACCCTTCAATATTACTGCTAATATATGCAGATGGATTTGTCAGACTATATCTAACTCCAGCTTGAGCGGCTAAATTTATCACTTTATCAAATTTTTCTTCTTTAAAAAGTTTATCAATATTTTCTTTATCTTGCAAATCTAGTTTTATAAATTTATAATTTTGGTACGAAGAAGAGGTTAAAAATTCATTATATTTTATATTTTCACCATCTTCAATATTGCTAATAATCCCGCCTCGTTGAAGTCTTCCATACTTGACATTTTGGTCATAATAGTCATTAATATTATCAAGTCCAACAACTTCATCACCTCTTTGAAGTAACTTTATTGCTAAATGACTACCGATAAAACCTGCTGTACCAGTCACTAATATTTTCATTTTCACCGATTGTTTTTTTAGTATGTATTGTATCTGAAGTTTCTTTTTATATGATAAATATATCATCGGAAGTGAGTCTAAAGCCACACATATGTAATTTGTGTGGCTATTTTATGAGTTACTTACTTACAAGAACTAGCAGATAAAATTTTTCTATTTTTCTCAACAGTTTTACTACCAATGCCTTTTACTTTTTCAAGTTCTTTTACATTTTTAAAACAGTTGCTTTTTCTATAAGCAATAATCGCTTCTGCTTTAACAGCGCCAATACCATTTAAACTACTCAATTCTTTTTTAGACGCTGTATTAATATCAACTGCACCAAACAACAAACTAAATCCTAAAACAATCATCACAAATAACTTCATATAACAACCTTTATTTTAATTTTGGTCAGTATATCTAAAAAGCCTATAAAAAGACAAATATTCTTATTTTTTCAACTTCTGTTTAAGTATTATTTTACCACTCTCAACACCTGGTTGATCATAAGCATTTATATACATAAACTTTGCACAGATAGAAGTTAGAAGTTCATACTCATACATCAAACCAGCTATCGCTTCTTCATTAACAGCATCTATTGTTATTTCGTCACAGGGTATATCATTTAAGTTATTTATGGACTCTATGGTTGCATCTGCTTGAGAATTTATAAGAGAAGAAAATTCTAAGCCATCTATATAGTCTAACTCTTCTAAACCTTCAAGTTTTATGTGTGGGATTTTCAAATTACTATAAAAATCATCTACTTTTATCACAGTCACTGTTTTATCTCTTTTACCTTCCACTATAAGTTGTAAAAAAGAATGTTGGTCTATTGGTCCAATAATTCCAATGGGTGTAAGACCTTGTGGTGTGTTATTTATGTCTATTTTACCTAAACTCTCTCCCCAGAGTTGAATATACCACTTGTTAAAACCTTCAAGTCTTGAAGAGTAAGAAAAAACTACATTTATATTAAATCTATTTTTATACTCTGTAAAAAATCTTGCTTTTTTTAAGAGTCTATGAAAAACATCTTTTTTATCAAAAAATGAATCATGTGTATTTTTAACACCACTTAAAAGTTCATCTATATCTAAACCTACAATAGCTAAAGGAAGTAATCCTACTGCACTAAAAACAGAAAATCTTCCACCAACATTTTTTGGAATATCAAAAGTTTTTATACTATTTTTATCTGCGTATGATTTAAGTTTAGAGTCATTTTCTGTAATAATTAAAGTATTATTTTTATCACATTTAACAAGTGAATTGATATACTTAAATATAGAAATAGTTTCTATTGTTGTTCCAGACTTTGAAATAACTACAAACAGTGTATCTTTTAAATCAACTGCTTCTATTTTTGAGCGTATATCTATAGGGTCTGTTGTCTCTAAAAAGTAAAGTTTTTTACTAAGTGTCTTAGAATGTTTTAAAAACTTGTAAATGGCATAAGTTCCAAGTGTACTTCCACCGATGCCAATAACCATAATATTTTTTTGCTTTACAGATGAGGCATACTCTTTAAACAATGAAGTATCTTGATATACAAGGTTATAATAACCTATATCTTTTTTTTCTTTTTCTATCTCGTTAAACAGTTTTGTATCTGAAATGGTTGGATTAAAATTATTCGTATATTTCATATCTCTTCTTTTTAGTTTCTCTCATGCAAAAAGACTGGAAACCTAGGATTTCCTTTTGAGGTTAAACCATAATATTTAAAAGTAATTATAGCACCAATTTTGGGAGGATTTTTTCTTTGAGGATTTTTCAAGCCACTTCCTATCTTTATGACTTGTTTATTATCCATTTTACAAGAGAGTGAACCTACTAAGCCTTTATATTTTCCATGTCCTTCGTTATATCCTACTACTTCACATTCTTCATCTATATAACTCTTTACTTTTAGTGCATTATTATTTCGTTTTGCATAGTAGTTTAAACTTCCATCACGAACGACAACACCTTCTCCACCATTTTCTTCTACACTTTTTAAAAAAGAGTCTAGATGCTTCTTATCTTTTACTTTTATTTGTTTTATTACTTTAATGTATTTATTAGTTCTAACTATTTTTAGTCGTTCTAAAAGATTGCCTTTAGCATCTGGGACTTCAAAAATATTGTAAGTTAAATTTTTCCAAGCCTCATGAGGATTTTTTCTATTTACTATCGAAGATACATTTGAGAAGTCATCCCTTTGACTCCAAAGCTCTCCATCTAATTTATGTTTAGGAAAATCTTTTATAAAAAAATTAGGAGTAGCAAAAACTTTTCCATTTCGAGATATTAGTTTCTTTCCATTCCAATAAGCTCTAACGCCATCAAGTTTTTCACTCATATACCAAGAAGTTACATCTATATTTGTGCTATATTTATTTAAAAGAAATAATTCTGGCTTTTGCCCCAATAGAGAACAAACTAGCAAAAGTATAGATACTAAATATTTCATAAATATTTATATCTTAAGCTTATAAACTTTTACATGTAAATTTGTAAGAACTTGCTCAAAAAGGTTTCTGTCATACTCTTCTAAAACCATAAGCTGAATGTAAAGAGAATTATATGTTTGTTCATCTACAACTAAAAAAGTTTTATATGCTGACATATAAATTAAAGTTACTGGTGAATTGTAATTTATCATTCTTATATTTTTTTGTAACTGTGCATTTTTATCATAGTAAGTTGTTACAATTCTTTTAACTCCAACTTTTTCTCCCCCAATATTTATTATACCTTGTGCTTTATTTAACGAAATTCCATTTCCAAGTTCTATAGTATTTTGAGTCTCTTTAAAATTTCTACTCATAAAGAAAAATGGTTCTCTCTTTTGTTCTCCATTCATCAGATTTAAATTTGAGAACACCTTTACAGTTGGGTAGATGCTAAGCATCCTAAAAGGTAAATACAAGTAAATATCTCTTGTTTTACTTGGTAACTTTATATCAGTTGATAAAGAGTCTAAAAAGTCATTTGTATCTTTAAAGCCATAGCTTTTTGTCATCTCTTCGATATTTGTTTTTAGTATTACTCGTTTGGACTCTTCTAAATCTATATTTCTATCTCTAATTTCAAAAGCTTTCTCTGTGTATTCTACATCTAGTCTAGCCATTTTCGCAGCTTCATGCGGAGGATTAGTTAAAACATAACTAACAGGGAAATTCACACTTCCACTATGCTTTCCACCATCAACTAATGTTTTAACATCTCCGTAATAACGGATAGGATAACCATAATCCCACCATGAAATAACATAGTCTTCTCTACCAGCTATGGTTTTTAACTTATCTAAAACTTTCACCTCATCAACATCAAAAACTGTTGGAACTTTATATGAATCTATATGCTTATAATTTGGATACAAAATTGCTAAAGTAAAAGCAATAATACTTAAGTATTTTAATTTTTTAGTTGGCATCTCTAATGAAAGTTCTGTGATTAAAAAAGCTATTCCAAATGCCATTAAAGGAACAGCATATATAGTAAACCTAAGTCCTCCTGCTAAAGCTAAAAAACCAAGCCCAATCATAGGAAGCCCTAAAATCATGATTCTATGTTTATAAACTAAATATATATACCCTACAATAGATAAAATAAGTGTAATTGTATGTCCACTTATACGATTGGCAAAAGTTTCAAATGGAATCTGTCCTGCTTCTCTAATGGTTTGCATAACTGAATAAAAATGAAGACTTAGTCCATCTTTTGTAACCATTAAAGTATCTTTAAATACATAAATTTTCAATCTATACCAAATCGGATCAAAACCACCAGTGACAAAAAATGCAACTACTGCAATAGCAAAAACAGTATAAATATATTTTTGAAATTTCTCTTGCTTAAAAGCATAATATAACCCAATAACAATAGGAAAACGAATAAATCCATCAATATTTAACATAGCAAACATCATAATTGCCAATAGTTTATAATTATAAAGATTTTTTCTATCCCATATCAAAGTGTAAAGCAATATCAAACCAAAAAATGAAAATTCTAAAGCATAACTTTGTGGGTACCACCATCTATATACTAAAATATCTAATGCTGTAATAAGAAGATATTTATCTTCATTTGTTTGAATTGCCCAAATGATAGACCAAAGTAAAAACATAGGTAAAACTATGTTTAACATATCCGTATCATAGTAACCAACCATAGTACGGTTATAATAACTCCAAGCTACAGATGCCAAAAGAGCAGCAATAAAACCTAACTCTAAATTATCAATGCTTTTTGCAATTAAAACAATTGGCACAACAACTAATGAACTTAAAACAGCCGGCATGTAAAATATAATACTCTCAAAAGAAAATGGCAAAATATAAACAAAAAATGCAGTTAGATTGGAAGTAGCTGTAGTAATTGAAGAGTAATCATTTTTTTGAGAAACTCCACTAAGTATATCTCTAGCACCCTCTGCCCAATAGTAACCATCATTTGTATTTATCATAAACTGACCATTAAACATATATGGCTCAAATCCACTAAAGTGATAAACCCAAATCATGCGCATCGCTACTGAAAATGCAAATGCAATAACTATATAACCTACTGTTAATTTTGTTTGTGATGATATATTATTCAACCTAAATCCTCTAATCTTTTTTCATAAATATTAATTTCTTGTATTTTATCATGTTTTTTTGCACCTTTAAGAAGTAAACTATATTTTTTAATTAATTCATTCTTTATAAGAGTTTCAAACTTACTAGAGGCTTGTATCAAAAGTTTTTCCAATGCTTTAACTCTAAATCTATCCATACCCCAATACTTCATACTAAGTTGGTCTTCATCTCCACCATATTTTGTAATGAGTTTTTTATCAATAAGACCTATTTCATATTTAATAGAAACTCGTAACCATAAATCATAATCTTCACAAACTTCTAAATCCTCATCAAACACTCCAATATCATTTAATAAATCTTTATGAATCAGTGTAGCAGAAGGAGCGATGATACAATGAGAGAGACACTCTTTAAAAATTTCTCCTCCATGTTTATGATATTTTATTGGGATTTTTACTTCTTTATTATTTCTTATCCATTTTTCATCTGTATAACTCATAAAAATATTTTGATTATTTGTATGAAAGTCTAGATGCTCTTGTAGTTTATCTTCATGCCACTCATCATCAGAATCTAAAAATGCTATCCACTCATATTTTGCATTTTTAACACCTAAGTTTCTAGCACTTGAAACTCCTGCATTTTTTTGATAGATATATTTTATATTTGGAAAATCTTTTGTTATTTGTGGGGTTTCATCAGTTGAGCCATCATCAATAACTATGACTTCTTTTGGCTGGTAAGTTTGCAAATATATAGATGCTAATGCTCTTTTTAAAACTTTGTATCGATTGTATGTTGGAACTACAACCGTTACATTCATTTACCACTCTTTAATTTCATTATATAAACTATCTCTTTCAACAGGTATAAAAGCACTGTTTTTTATCTGTGCTACAAAATCTTCTAAGTTTACACCTTTCGCACTAGCAGCTCCAGCAGCAGAATTTATCGACTCTTTTTCTATCGTTCCATCTAAGTCATTTGCTCCAAACTCTTGTGCTAAAAGAGCAAGGTTTACAGTACTTGTAACCCAATAAGCTTTTAGATTAGGTACATTATCTAAAACTAAACGGCTCACTGCCATTGTTTTTAAGATTTCATTTGCAGTCATAAAATCTTTAACTTTTAAATAGTTGTTTTCTCTTTGATAAACAAGAGGTATAAAAGCATTAAAACCACCAGTTTTATCTTGAAGTTCTCGTATTCTCATCATATGGTCTATACGATTTTCTCGACTTTCAACATGACCAAAAAGCATAGTTACATTTGACATTTTGCCTCTTGCATGCCACTTTTCATGTATCTCAAGCCACTGATCAGAAGTAACTTTACCCTTACATATAAAATCACGCACTTTTTCATCAAAGATTTCAGCACCACCACCAGGCATAGAGTCAACACCGTTTTCTACCATAAGGTCTAGTATTTCATCATAACTTTTGTTATATTCTCTTGCTAAAAAATCGACTTCAGCAGCTGTAAGTGCTTTTATATGCAGATGCGGATAAGCAGTTTTTATTTTTTTAAAAATTTCTAAGTACCACTCAAGTCCAGTATTTGGATTATGTGCTGAAACTATATGAACTTCTTTCGCACCTCGACTCGCAACATCTTTTACAATTTCCATAATCTCATCATGCGTCATCGTATACTGGTTTGGGTTTTTTCTAGTTGCCGAATAAGCACAAAATTTACAAACATCAGCACAGATATTTGTAGGATTTATATGCCGATTTATATTAAAGTATGTTTTTTTTCCATGAAGTTCTTTTCGTCTTTCATCTGCCATAACTCCAAGAGTAAAAAAGTCCATTTCATAAAGCCCAAGCGCTTCTTCAAAGTTTAAGCGTTTCATTATATAATCCTATCACTTCCACCATCTATGGCAACTTGCGCACCTGTTGTTTTAGCAAATGACTTTCCAGCCATTGCACAGACTAACTCTGCTACATCATTAGAACATATTTCAGTCTTAAGAACATTATTTGTTTTATATTCTTCAACACTCATTCCATAAGCTTTTGCACGATTGGCTAAAACTTCATCTGTCCAAATTGCAGTATCAAAAACAGCATGAGGATGCAGAGTATTTACTCTAACACCATATTCACCAAGTTCAAGTGCCGCAATTCTTGCTAATTGAGTTTGACCTGCTTTTGCAACAGAGTAAGCAGCCGCTCCTTTTCCTGGTGCTGGAAAGTTCTTAGATGCTACCATCACAATAGAAGCGTCTATACCTAATTTTAAAAATGGTGCTGTTTGTTTTATAAGTTTTTGATGAGAAGTTAAATTTATACTCATACTTTTATCCCAATTTTCATCACTTAAGGTATCAAGGTTTTCACTTGGAGTAAAAATACCTGCATTACTTACAACTATATCTATCCCACCAAAACTCTTCACAGCTATTTCAATAGCACTTTTTATATCAGAACTTGAAGTTAAATCGCACTTCACACCTTTAGCATCAGCCTTATTAAATATCTGCTCTACCTCAGGGTTTATATCAAGAACAACTACTGCTGCACCTTTAGCATTTAGCATCTGTGCTATAGAGTGACCGATGCCACTTGCTCCACCCGTTACAAGTGCAACTTTTCCAGCAAATTCAAGAGAATTTCCACTCTTTTTTAGTTTTGCTTGCTCTAGCGACCAATACTCAACTTCAAATATTTTTGCTGCACTTAAAGCTTTATAACCTCCAAGTTTTTCAGCTTTTAAAATCGCTTCAAACGAATGCTCATTTATATCCTTGATGATGTTAGCTTCTTTTGCATTTTTACCAAAAGAGAGGCTTCCATTATTTTTTAGTATTGCAAAGTTTGGAGCTGGATTTAAAAGTGTTTCATCAGTTTTATTTTCTTCAAAATACTTTTTATAATCCTCAACGAAATAAGCTAAATCCATCTTAGCACCATCTCTTAATATTACTGGAACTCTTTTTGTTCTTATAACATGATCAGGAGTTAAAGGACCCTGAATTGCTATCTTTTGAATATCTTGTTTTGAAAAGTTTATAGCTTCATTTGAATCATTTAGTATTGAAATAGTTGCATGTTTTTTAAGTTTTGATACTTCTCGTCTTATATTTGCTAATTCTAAAATCCCAATAGTAGTTTTATCATCAGTTACATCTATAACTGCACCATTATTAGTTAAATATTTTTCAGCCTTATCAACTAACTCTATAGTTTTTTCATAAGACTTTTGTGCATTGTCATTAAAAGTGAAAAGACCATGATTCATCAAAACCATACCTTCTAATTTAGACCAATCAACATCTCTAGTCATATCAAAAATTAGTTTTGCAAGAACAAATCCTGGCATGATATAAGGAATAATTAAAACCTTTTCTCCATAAAGCTCTTTAATTCTATCTTCGCCATTTTTTGTATTTGTAATAGTCACAACAGCATCTGTGTGTGTATGATCAACAAATTTAAAAGGGATAATAGCATGAAGAATAGCTTCAACAGAAGGGTTTGGAGCAGATGGATTTGTCATAGCAAGGCGTTGATATTTAACCATATCTGGATCGTTCAACTTTTCTAACTTCGCCATTTTAAGAAGCATACCCATCTTTACAGGAGCAAAACCTTCAGCTTCAATAGTTGCTAAGTCCCAACCACTTCCCTTTACATAAAGTATCTCTTCTTCATCACCGAAAAGATTTGTAGCGCTCGATTTTACAGAAGTATTTCCACCACCATGCAAAACTAAAGAGCTTTCTTGTCCTAAAAGTCTTGAGGTATAAACTCTTAAGTCTAAATCTGTTTTATATTTTTTTGCCTCGTTATTATTCCATAAACTTTTCATTTTCTCTCTTTTTTTGTAATTTAGTTAAATAAATTTTGTAATTTTTTCTTTAATTCATTGAAATTTTCATGTGAAAAATCGAAAGGGTGTTTCTTTTGTTTGTAAAAAGTATTATATGCCCATTTATCCGTTAATTCATATTTATAGCACTCTTTAAAAGTTTTTATACATTCTTGTTGTGTATCATCAAGAACAGAGAGTAAAAAAGATTCCAAATTTCCTTCTTTATTACAATCACACATTATGTGATATTCTATATCAATATTGAAATCCAAGTCTTTTATTAAATTTTTTAATGCTTCCTCTGAAGCTTCATATCCTCTATTTGGATTAGGGTCTTTCTCATTATCAGCATCTACAACAATCAATATTTTATTTATTTTATCAATATACTTTTTCTCAATCTCATTATAATATGAATGAGCGCCATTTAGTATGTTATCTTTGCCTTTAAAATTAAAATAAGTGACTTCATTTTGCGGTAACTGATAAGTACTTAAAAGAGAATTTAAAAACTCTTTATCAGTTTTGCCCTCATAAGCAATAATTACCATCCTCTAACCTCATTACCCATATCAATGTGTCTTAAAAACATCTCACTATCCATAACGATAGAGTCTAACTCATTATTTTTATTTTTACCAAGTTCTATAAAAGCAATATCTTTATCATATAATTTTTTAGCAACTCTAGCATAAGATTCTATACACTCTTTTGAATGAGTTGTTGCAAATACTTGAACATTTAATTTTTTAGAGGTTTCTAATATACTTGTCCAAATTTCATCAAGTTTAGAATAATGGATTCCATTATCAATTTCATCTATAAATAGATACCCATTTTCACAACTATAAAGTGCAGTAACTATTGAAATAAGATGTCTTGTACCATCCCCAAATTCAGTGATTTCAAAATAATTCTTTCCAATTTGACATTGAGGTGTTTCATTAATTACCTTGAAAGCTGTAATTCTTTCATCAAATTTATTAAGAATATTATTTAAAAAATTCTCTTCATCCTTCTTTTGTATTGCTGAATATTTACTAACAATATCATTATTTGATAATCCAAAATTATCAATAAAATCAATATTCTCAAAATCACTTGTCTCATATGAAAAATCATTAATATTCACTTTTATATATTGTTTATTAAAATCAAAGATATATTGTTTAACTCCTTCCATATCTTCTATTTCGAAGAAAGCTAAATTAACATTAGATTTTGTAAATATTTTATTGCTTTGTTCAATATATTTTTTCGAATTAGCATTTTCTCCGGCAAGTATATTCAAATTTTCTCGCATAAATTTAATGCCATGTAGAGCACCAATAAAACTTTTTATATTTAAAGCTCTCACATTAACATAACAAGCCTCCATAAAAGCAGTCTTCCCAACATTATTTTTCCCACCAATTAGATTAACTCTCTTAAACCCATCAGCCTTAAAATCTTTGAAGCATTTAAAATCTTTTATCTCTATCTCTGTTAAATGATTATCCATAATTATTACTCCTAAAATCTTTTAAGTATTAAACTTTTCACTTATTTTATCAAAATCTGCTTCACATAAACCTTTGTCTGTAATCAACCCAGTGATAAGTCTGGCAGGGGTAACATCAAAACCATAATTTATTGCAGGTGAATCTTTTGGAGTGATTAAAACTTCTCTTACAACTCCAGAAGCATCTATACCTTTCATATACTTAACTTCATCTTCACTTCTTAGCTCTATAGGAATCTCTTTCATTCCATCTCTTATATCCAAGTCAAAGGTAGATGCTGGGATAGCTACATAAAAAGGAACGCCATTATCTTTTGCAGCAAGCGCCTTTAAATATGTTCCTATTTTATTTGCCACATCGCCATTTGCACTTACTCTATCAGCACCTGTGATAACCATATCAACTTCGCCTATTTGCATAAGATGACCGCCTGTATTATCTGCAATAATTGTATGATTTACTTTGCTTTGAGTTAGCTCCCAAGCAGTTAAAGATGCACCTTGGTTTCTAGGTCTTGTTTCATCTACCCAAACATGAACATCTATCCCTCTTTTTTGTGCTTCATAGATTGGAGCTAAAGCAGTTCCTTCATCTATGACTGCCAGCCAACCAGCATTACAGTGAGTTAAAATATTTATCTTAGTTTTACTTTTTTTCTTTAAAATTTCTTCAATTATGTCAGCACCATGTTTTGCGATATTTTGGCTTTCTTTTGCTTCCTCATCATTTAGTTCTATGGCATATTTTTTAGCATCTAATACTAAGTTAGTTGAATTTTTTAAATGCTCCATCATCTTATCAACTGCCCACATAAGGTTTACTGCAGTTGGACGAGAATCTCTAATAAATTTTGATTTTTCTTTTAACTCATCGTAACTTTTAACTTCCATAGATGCAATGTAGATGCCAAAAGCTGCAACACTTCCTATAACCCCAGCTCCACGAACTGTCATATCTTTTATCGCTTCAACAATTTCATCAGTAGTTTTTAAAACTTTTGTTACATACTCAAAGGGAAGTTTTCTCTGGTCGATAACTTCTAAAAAATTCTCTTCATTTAGCCATAAGGCTCTATATTTACCCTGCAATTATTATCTCCAATATATCTTCAATACTATCTATTTTTTCATATTTCATAACAAATTCTCTAGCTATTTTTAAAACTAAAGCCTCAGCATCTAAGCGTAATTTTTCATTTTCTATACCTCGAATCTCAGCAACACCAGCAACACCAAAAACTCGTCTTGCCATCTTACAACCTGCAAAGCCTACGCTATCTCTTAGTATCTCTTTTAAAAACTTTTCTCTATATTTTGAGGCTGTATTAGCATCTATGTATCCATCTATAAGTAAAGCAGAATCACTCTGAACTTCCCATAGTTTCAAAAATTTCTTATTAAAAAGTTCTAAAACTTCTTTTATCATTTGAAGAAGGTATTTTTTAAAATCCTCATCTTTTGTTACAACACTATGATGAATATAGTTATTTACAAGATTTGCCAAAAGTGCGCCAATATCAAAACCAAAAGGTCCAACAAAAGCAAACTCTGGGTCTATAACAAATGTTTCTTTGTCATTTAACATCACCGAACCAGTATGTAAATCTCCATGAATCAAAGCATCTGAAGCTGTCATAAATTTATATTTTAAATCTAATACTTTTGCCTTAAACTCCATGTCTGAGAAAAGCTTTTTTGCTAGTGGATTGTTTTTTACATTCTCTTCATCATTAGTTTCATTTTGCATAAAAGCAAAAGTAAATACAAAGTCTTCCGTAAGTTTACAAAGCTCACTATTTGCATTAAACTCATCTACAAGTTCTCTTTTTTGCGTTGAGTCTAAACAAAGAGATGAAGTTTTAAAAAGTGTGTTTGCTAAGTAGGTAGAAATATGCTCACTAAAATTCAGATATTTAAGCTTTGCCATAAGTCCATCTCTTAAAATAATATGAGAATCAAGATACTCCATCACTACTATGGACATATCTTCACTAGAATGATAGATTTTAGGAATAAAACTAGTTACAATATTTTTAAATTTTAAAAGTGCTCTTATTTCAAAAGTCATTCTTTGGCGTGAAAGAGCAAACTCTTCACCTACGCATCTAAGGTAAGGAACAGCCTGTTTAACTATAAGTGCTTTTTTTGGGTTTGAGATTGAGCTAACTAGATAGACATAATTTAAATTACCATCGCCTATCTCTATTGCTTCTAAGTCATCACTACCAAAGTAGTCCATAACCTCATCAACATTTTTTAGATACGATATAACACTTTTTACATCTAACTCTTTATACTCCATCTCTACCTCCCAAGGATTATTTTAACTTTTTAAATAGCTCCAAAGAATCTAGTTTTTCCCAAGGATAATCACTTTGACCAACTTGACCACGAGCAGCTACATCTGCATATAGGAAAGTTTCTTTACTTGGTTTATCAAGAGCAAATTTTGCAGTAATCCAGTTTGGAGTTAATGAAAAGTTTTCACTTACAAAAGTTGATAATTTATCATCATCTAAACCTTCACAAACTGTTCCATAAGTATCAACAGAAACAGAAGTAGGTTTTGCAACACCTATTGCATAAGAGAGTTGAACTGAACATTTTTTAGCAAATCCAGCAGCAACAATATGTTTTGCAACCCATCTAGCTGCATAAAGTCCACTTCTATCAACTTTTGTATAGTCTTTTGAAGATTGTGCTCCTCCGCCTATCGGAGAGTAACCACCAAAACTATCAACGATTAATTTTCGTCCTGTTAAACCACTGTCGTGAAGTGGAGAGTGATTTACATATCTTCCAGTTGGATTCAAGTGAACAATTGTTTTTTTAGGGTCATAAAGTTCTGTTGGAAGTCCAGAGTCATCTATTAGACCTTGAAGAAGCTCTCTAACTTCTGTTATATCCATATTTTCATTTGAAGGAGCAGAAACAACAATAGTATGAATAGACTCTGGTTTACAATTTTCAAAATTTTCTTTATTCCCATAATCAAGTGTAACTTGTGTTTTTATATCAACTCCAAGTTTATGATTGTGCTTTAGTGCGTAGTGGTAAACTTTGTCAGATAAAATTCTTGCATAAGTAATAGCTGCTGGCATATAATCAGCCGTTTCATTTGAAGCATAACCAAACATGATTCCTTGATCACCTGCACCAGTTTCACCATCTTCTTGATCAACACCTTGGTTAATATCTGGAGATTGGGAATTAAGTAAGATTTGAACTTTAACATCCTCAGGAAATAGACATTGCTCTCTTGTAAAAGCACTTTTTCCATCATAACCAATGTTTATAAGAGCGTCTTTAACAATTTGCTCATAATCCCCATCACTAAAGTTAGCTTTTGAAGTAACTTCTCCACCAACTATTACATGTTTTCCAGCTACAAAAACTTCACTGGCAACTCTTGATTTAGAATCTTTTATGATTAATGCATCAACGATGCTATCAGATATAATATCTGCACATTTATCAGGATGACCTGGGGCTACTACTTCACTTGTGAATAAATACATTTTTTTCCCTAAATTGTTATCAGTTAAAAGAGATGTCTCTCTTAAAACTAGTTTGAAAAACTACCTTTAATTTTGGTAAAAGTTACAGAGCGTAACTTATAAGCCTGGTGCTTTCCACATTGAAGTCGTGATATTATCATCAACTAACTTTAGTTGTGCTTCATAAGCTTTACTAAACCTATATTTAATCTCATCATAGAGTTTTTTGTTTTCTAGATTTGGTTCATAAGTTTTATCCCAAACAACCAATTTTTTTGCAGCTTTTTCTATTGACTCATATATACCTGCACCAACTCCTGCCGCCATTGCAGCACCTAGAGCAGTTGCTTCTGTGACTTTAGGTATTTGCACTCTACATCCTGTTACATCTGCTAAAATCTGTGACCATAATGCACCCTTAGATGCACCACCAGCAAAAACTATTTTCTCTATTTTTATATTTGTAAATTCTTCTATTTTTTCTAAATTTATTGCACTCACGATAGCTGCATTTTCTTGTAAACTTCTAAACATTGAAGCACGGTTACAAATGTTAGCATCTATACTAAGATTTAAAAAACTAGGAGCTGCGTGATACCATTTTCTATACTTCATAGCATCTGAGAATATCGGTAAAATCCCGTGTGAACCAACAGGAACTTTTGCTGCTTTTTCTTCTAAAACGGCATAGGTATCTATGCCCCGTTTTTTAGCTTCTTCTTTTTCTATCTCACAAAAAGCATCTCTAAACCATCTCATTACCAAACCACTAAAAAAAGTTATGCCTTCAGCTTGTGATTGATTTGAAATCACATGAGGATTTACTCTTATGCTCATATCAGAAGGAGGCAGTGTGTCACTAGGTATATTTACAACTTGTTGCCAAAACGAACCACCTAAAACTGCAACTTGACCTAACTCAACCACGCCAAGCCCTGCACTTCCAAGTTGCACATCTCCACCACCCATGACTACTTTAGTTTTGCATGTTAGTCCTGTGAGTTTAGAAGCTTCTTCACTAACATTTCCCATCAAAGTTCCAACTTCTAAAACTTTAGGAAATATATCACTTTTTATGCCAACTTTATCAGCCATTCCACTAACCCAATCACGATTCTTTAAAGAAAAAATTCCAGTCGTTCCACCGTTACTAGGGTCTGTTGCTATAACTCCACTTAACTTTGCTAAAATCCAATCTCCTATCATAGAGATATTGGCTACTTTTTCATAGACTTTGGGTTTATTATTTTTAAGCCACATGATTCTAGGTAAAGTTCCTAAAGCAAAAGTTTGTCCAGACAAGTTGTAAAACTCTTGCTCAATACCAGAAAAATTTTCTTTTAAATATTTTACTTCCTTATCCGCTCTTGCATCGACATTTGCAACTGCCCAAAGTTCCTCACCATTTTCATCATAAAGAACTATTCCCTCACGCATACTCGTAGCACTTAGAGCGATTATATCTTCAGCCTTTAAGTTGGCATCTAAGATTGCATTTTTTATGCACCAAACTACTAGTTCAAAGTTTTTTTTAAAATCAAAACTCATAGAGTTTGGTACTCCATCTTCTTCTAAATGAGTCCACTCTTTTTGAGCTACGCCTATTTGATTTCCTTCTGTATCAAAGATAACTGCTCGAACGCTTCCTGTTCCAGCGTCAATTGCCATTAAGTAGTTCAAAACTTATCCTAAAATTTCTAGTTCATCACTATATTTTTTATCACAGTATGGTTCAAAAGAAGATTTATAAGTTGCATAATGCTCTGTTGATTTATGTCCATCAAGTGCTGCATCATCTCTCCAAGATTCTACTGCCATGAATTTTCTTGGGTTATTTTCATATACAAAAATATCATAAAAAATACATCCATCTTCTACTTTACTCGGGAGCACCATTGCAGTTAAAAGCTCTTTCATTTTTGCTTCACTACCCTCTTTTGCTATAAATGTTACTCTTTTTGTTATTGACATTCTTTATCCTTAATTATGTTTTGAGAAATTATATCTTATAATCATAAAAACATTATTAGGCATAAACTTTTGGATATATTATTACAAATAGAAGACATCATAGAAAAAAATGGTTCAGATTTTGAGCTTTCAAAACTTTTCAAGACCTACATAGAGAGCTATAAAGACTCTCTTCCTGAGCTTTTTGAAAACTCTCAGGGTAAAGACTTTTTAGTTAAACATACAAAAAAACTGGACTCTATCATATCTTTAATGTATAAAACTATCTTAAGGCGAGTTTTTGGAAACTATTTGCCTATGAGAAGTTCTATTCCTATAGCGATTGTCGCACTTGGGAGTTATGGAAGAGAGCAACTTTGTGTTCACAGTGATATTGACCTTCTCATAGTTTATGAAGATGTTGAAGGCTTTAATACTCAACTCATCATAGAAAAACTTTTTTATCTTGCTCTTGATTCTGGTTTAAAACTAGGGCATAGAGTCCACGAAACAAGTGATTTATTTAAAGCATCTACTGAAGATATAACTATAAAAACCTCTCTAATGGAATCTCGCCTAATAACAGGCTCACCATTTACTTGGCACTCTACGCAAAAAGAACTAAACAAAATCAGACTCTTTGAACAAAAAGAGTTTATCTTGGCAAAAGTTGAAGAAGCGCAAATTAGACGCAAAAAATACCCAACTTCTATGCAACCAAACATAAAAGAGAGTGTTGGTGGTCTTAGAGATACACAATTACTTATCTGGGTAGCTCAAACTATTTATGGCGTTGATAACTTACGAGATTTAAGTCAAACACTTTTTTCTGATGAAGAGTATAAAGAGTATCGAATAGCATTAGAACTCTTATATCGAGTTAGAAGTGCGCTTCACCTAATTGCACATAAACAAGAAGATAAACTTATATTGGAACTCATGCCTCAAGTTTCTAAGATGCTAGGCTTTAAAACTGAACTTAAAATGCTCACAAAAGTCCTTCAAGCACAATGGCGTATAAACAACTTCACACAAATCTTTGTTAAAAAAATGGTTAAGCCATATATTACCAATATGAGTTATGTAAAAAAGTTTAAAAACAATAGACTAAGTAAAGGCATCTATCTTTTAGATGATAGACTATACGCTTCATTCAATCTAAAAATTCAACCGATCAACGATGTTTTAGAAATATTAATTTCAATACCTGATAAGTCTTACCATTTTGATGCAGGATTTTTAAATCAGTTAACCTATACAAAGATACCATACCCACTGTCAAATAAAACATATATGCTATTAAAAGACCTTTTGAAAAAAGACAATATTTACTGCTTTTTAAAACTTTTTTGGGACGCTGGTATCTTGCATCTACTCTTTTTCAAGTTTTAGAAAAGTTCTTCATCTTCCTCAGTTTGATGGTTATCATCATTATCCTGTTGATATTCATTCTATTAAATCAATTCAAGCGTTGGAAAACATAAAAGAGCCTTTTATTCAAGAGTTACACAATGAACTATCTATTGATGAAAAACTTTTACTAAAAATAGTTGTACTGCTTCATGACACAGGAAAAGGCAGAAAACAAGACCATAGCGAAGTTGGAGCAAAACTTATACTTCCTTTTGCGACTAAACTTCATCTAAGTCAAGCATTGATTGAGCGTGCAATTTTATTGGTTAAGTATCATGTTTTGATGAGTAATGTTGCATTTAAAGAAAATATTTATAACGAAAAAACTCTTTATAAATTTATGTCAAGTGTTAAAGATATAAAAAATTTAAGACTACTTTATATTTTAACTTATGCCGATATAAACGGTGTTAGTGAAACTACATATAACTCATTTAATTCTAAATTACTTCATGATTTATATACAAGTGCTTTAGAAGTTTCACAAAATAGTGACCGAATCACAGATGCTTCTAAGAGAATTGCCATAGAAAAAAGAGTGAAAAATTCTAAAGAATTTAAAGAACTTCCAAAAGATCTTCAAGCAAAACTTCTTCGTGTAGAATCAAATCTCTTTTTCTTTAAACACACGATACTTGACCTTGTAAGAATTGCAAAAAAAGCAAAAAACACCTCAGATTATTCTTACCTTATTCATAGAGAAAACTCTTTAAGTATTGAAATATATAGAAGAGTTCCTCTGAATGTTGGTTATCTTTTAGCAACACTCCGTCATCTTGATGTTGCATCTATGGAGATATTTACACTTTTTGATGATTTAAAATATTTTAAGATAGAGTTTATTAAAAATGTAGATGGAGATGAACTGAAAGAAGTTCAAGAGTTAGTTAAAAAAGCTTTTGACATGAAAAGGATAGTTAAACTAAAAGAGATAACTATCAAAAGAGAAGAAATTATTATTGATTGTGAACATTCACTTACACATGCAGAGGTAAAGGTAAATACTAAAAATCAAATCGGTCTTTTAGCATACATAATGGACATATTTGAGAAACTTGACATAAATATTGTAACAGCAAAAATCCACTCAACTAAACATAAAGTTCGCGATAGCTTCTTAATGGAAAAACAAAATGATATATGCAATAATGTCGATAAAATTTATGAACTACTAACTAAGGACTCAAAATAATGTGTGGAATTGTTGGATACATAGGCGAAAAAAATACTAAAGAAATTTTACTTGATGGACTCAAAGAGTTAGAGTATAGAGGTTATGACTCTGCAGGTATCGCAGTTTTACAAAATGGGGAATTTTCAAACTACAAGGCCATTGGAAAACTTATAAACCTTGAAGAAAAAACAAAAGATTTTACAACAGAGGGTTTTGCTGTTGGGATTGGTCATACTAGATGGGCAACACATGGAAAACCAACTGAACTAAATGCACATCCCCATCTTGGCGAGAGTTCTTATGTTGTTCATAATGGCATTATAGAAAATTATGCAGAGTTAAAAAAAGAACTTATATATAGTGGAGTAAAATTTTTAAGCCAAACTGACACAGAAGTCATAGTTCATCAGTTTGAAAAAAACTTAAAATCTAGCGCAGATGCTTTTGAAGCTTTTAGTAAAACCATAAATGAGTTAGATGGTGCCTATGCTATTTTACTTACTACAAAGTCCGAACCTAAAACTATCTTTTTTGCAAAACATGGTTCACCTATGCTTTTTGGTATTAATGAAGAAGGTGAAAAATATTTTGCATCTTCTGATACTCCTCTTATTGGTAAAGCAAAAGAAGTAAACTATTTTGAAGATGGTGATTATGGTTATGTTAGACCTGATGAAATTGTAATTTTAGATAAAGATGCAAAACAAAAAGAGGCTATTTTCAGCAAACTTTCTCAAAACAAACTCTCTGCCCAAAAAGATGGATTTAGATTTTTTATGGAAAAAGAGATATATGAACAAGGTGATGTTATCTCAGATACTTTGATGGGACGACTTAACGATGATGAGATTATTTTTGATGAACTTGATAAAGATTTTTTTGCTAGTATTAATGAGATAAAACTTTGCGCTTGTGGAACTTCTTACCATTCAGCATTAACTGCTTCATACCTTTTTGAAAGATACGCAAAAATCAGAACTTCTGTTGAGATAGCAAGTGAATTCAGATACAGAGAGCCCATAATGGCAAAAGATACTCTTTTTGTTGTGATATCACAAAGTGGAGAAACAGCAGACACTTTAGAAACATTGAAAATGGCAAAAAATGCTGGTTTAAGAACTTTAGTTATTTGTAATGTTGACAATTCTTCAATGGTAAGACTAGCAGATGCAACTATTTTAACCCGCGCTGGGATTGAGAAAGGTGTGGCATCTACAAAAGCATTTGCAACTCAAGTTACAATATTTTGGATGATGAGTCTTTATATTGCTAAGATCAAAAACACTCTTGCATCTAGTGAAATTTCAAGACAAATCTCCCTCTTAAGAGAAGTTCCAGCATCTGTTAAAGTAACTGATGAGATGCATGAAAAACTAAAAAGACTCTCAAAACGATACCTTCACGGGCATGGTTTTTTCTTTATTGGCCGAGATATATTCTATCCACTAGCACTTGAAGGAGCATTAAAACTAAAAGAAATTTCATACCTTCATGCTGAAGGTTATCCTTCTGGAGAGATGAAACATGGTCCTATCGCACTTGCGGACCCTGAACTTTTTACTATTGCTCTACTTCCAGAACACTTGCATTATGAAAAATCAAAAAGTAATGTAGAAGAGTTAAGTGCTAGAGATTCTACTATCTGTGCTATTAGTTCAAAAGAGTTTGATAAAGCTGATGATTTTATAGCTATCTCAAAATGTAAAGATTATATGTTAGAGTTTTTTGAGATGATGGTTGTTGTTCAACTGCTTTCTTTAGAGATTTCTGTAAGACTGGGAAATGATGTAGATATGCCACGAAATTTAGCTAAAAGTGTTACGGTAGAGTGACATTTTAAACACTTTATACAAACTTAACATATTCTTTGTTATGATGATTAATTAATTTCAAAAATCTCAACACAAGTGATTTTATATGCAAACAAAGTCAAAACTTCTTCTGATTGTAGCTCTAATGCTACTTGCTCTAACAACTGCAACAATTATCAATATATCTTTAAACTTTCGTGATTACAGCATCAAAAGTGCTATGGAAAAGTCAAAACTTGCCGCTACTATTGTAAAAGATGGACTAACTGCTCATATGATAAATGGCATGATGGACAATAGGTCATACTTTTTAAATCAAATCTCAAGAGGTGATGTAGTAAAATCTTTATGGCTTGTAAGAAGTGAAAATGTCATAAAACAATATGGCGAAGGTATGAACTTTGAAACAGTTAGAGATGCTATAGATAAAGAAGTTCTCAGAAGTGGAAGCAGTGTAAAAAAGATTATAGAAGATGCAAATGAAATTTTACTTAGAGTTTCTATACCTTACAAAGCAACTGTAAATCATGCTAATACAAACTGTTTGAGTTGCCATGATGTCAAGATTGGAGATACTCTAGGTGTTATAAGTATGGAGTTTGATATTAGTGAGATGCGAACAAGTGGTATGTTTACAATACTGAAAATTCTTGGAATAAATATAGTCTTTTTGTTTATTGTTTTATTTCTTTTAAACTACTATATTTCACCGTATATAAAACTTTTTTCAAACCTTCAAGATGGAATACAAAAAGCTTATGGTGGAGATTTTACACATAGATTTGAAACTAGTGTAGATGGAGAAGCTAAAGATATTGTCAGTCATATGAACACGCTATTTTCAAAGATGCAAGATGCTTTTGGAAATATCAAGCAAAATCTAGGAACTATAATCCCTCAAATGAATATGTCAAATGACAACCCGCTAGAACAATCAAAAATTATCATAAATGAGCTATCAGATGTGTATAAATTCAAAAAAACGATAGAACTAGATGCAACAAAATTTGATGTTTATATGCGTTTAGTAAATATTATTAAAAGTAAATACAACATTGTAAATTTTGCACTTTATGAGGTAAACAATACTACAAATACAAGAAAACTTCACTATAACACAAATGATGATATTTTAATTTGTAAAGAAGGAGTGAAAGAAGATGCTTCTTTATGTAGAGCTTATAGAACAAAAAGTATAACTCTCTCTAGTGAGTTTCCTGACCTATGTCAATCATGCAAAAAGGAAAAAGAAAACTATCTATGTTTTTCATTTGCAATCAATGGTGAGATTTCTTTAATCATATCAATTATTGGAAAAGATAAAGAAGAAATCAACGATAAAAATACTTATATCTCAAGAATAAGACACTATCTTGAAGCTGCAAAACCTGTGATTAGTTCTCATATTCTTATGGGAAAATTAAAAGACACATCTCGAAGAGATTCAATGACAGGGCTTAACAATAGAAGATTTTTAGAAGAAGTCATTGAACGAATTATGAGTCAGGTTGGTAGAAAAAAAGAAATTTACTCCATAATGATGATAGATATAGACTTCTTTAAAAAAGTAAATGATACTTATGGACATGATGTTGGCGATATGGTAATTGTTGAAATTGCTAAGGTTCTTAAAGAAAATATTCGTGAATCTGACTTAGCTATACGATATGGTGGAGAAGAGTTTGTTATTATTTTAGATAATGCAACTGTCGAAGGAACTTTAGAGGTTGCAAGAAAAATTCATCGTGCTTTTGGTGATTTGAGTTTTGATGTTGGAGCAGGTGACGCGATGCAAAAAACTATAAGTATTGGTATCTCTATGTTTAATGAAGATGCAGATACTATTTGGAAGTGTATCAAGTTAGCAGATACTGCTCTTTATGTTGCAAAAACAACTGGTAGAAATAAAATAGTTAAGTATAAAAAAGAAATGTCAGAAGGTAAGGATGTTCGTTAGATAGAAGTAACCCCAAAACGGGGTTACAAAAAGTTTATACGCTACAAGCACTTACACCTGGTGGTGTGGTTGGTTGAACACTTTCATTTGTAGCACCACCATCAGCATTTACCGCTTCAATAGTAGCCCAAATAGACTCAGCAGCTTTAGCATATCTTTTTGAGGTCTCACTAGACGGAGAAACAAAAGTGATAGGCTGACCTGTATCTCCACCCTCACGAATAGAAGGCTCTATTGGAATCTCTGCAATTATTTCTGTGTCAAACTCCGCAGCCATTGGACCTGAAGTTCCTTTACCAAAGATATCATACTCAACACCAGTATCTGGAGCAATAAAACCACTCATATTTTCAACGATTCCAGCGATAGGAATATTAAGTTTTTTGAACATATCTAATGAACGACGAGAATCATCAATAGAAACTGCTTGAGGAGTTGTAACAACAAGACCAGCAGTTACAGGAACACTTTGAGCTAAAGTAAGCTGAGCGTCACCTGTTCCAGGAGGCATATCTATCACTAAAACATCTAACTCACTCCAAAGAATATCTCTTAAGAACTGCTCGATTGCCTTCATAATCATAGCACCACGCCACATAAGTGACTGACCTTCTTCCATAAGTGAACCCATAGACATAACTTCAAGACCATAAGCTTTTAGAGGAAGAACTTTATTTCCATTTACTTCAGGACGAATACCATCAAGACCCATCATACGAGGGATATTTGGACCATAGATATCTGCATCTAATAGACCAACTTTTTTACCTTGCGCAGCAAGAGCAATGGCAACATTTACAGAAGTTGTTGATTTACCAACTCCACCTTTACCAGAACTAACCATTAAAAAGTTTTTAACTTGTGGAGCAATATTTTTACTTTTTGGTGCTGGAGCGGCATCTGGCATTTTTGGAGCATTTATATTACAGGTGACATTTGAAGCACCAACAGCTTTAAGTTCTTTTGTAGATTCATCAATGATTTGTTGTGCAACTTCTGGAGCACTTGATGTGATTGCTACATTAAAGCTAACATCATTACCATCTATTTTTATACTATTTACAAAACCAAAAGTTACAATATCTTTAGTAAAACCTGGATACATAACCTTTGAAAGTGCTGAATTTACTATTTCATTAGTCATTCATTCTTCCTTATTTTTATTTATTTTCGCATACTATCATAAATAAGACAATTTTTGTCTTATTTAAAACAAGTTTATTTATGCTAATTCTTTTTCTTTAGCTTCTCTAGCAATTTTTTCTATTGCCTCTGGATTATCCATAATATCTTGACTGATTTTATACGAACAAAATTTAGGTCCACACATAGAACAAAATTCTGCTTCTTTAAAAACATCTTGAGGAAGAGTTTCATCATGATACTCTCTTGCTCTCTCTCCATCTAATGCTAATTCAAACTGTTTTTCCCAGTCAAAGCCATATCGTGCATCACTCATAGCATCATCAATATCTCTAGCACCTTTTCTACCACGAGCTATATCTGCTGCATGAGCTGCGATTTTATATGCAATGATACCTTCACGAACATCATCAGCGTTAGGAAGTCCTAGATGCTCTTTAGGAGTCACATAACATAACATACTCGCTCCATGCCAACCACCAACAGCAGCACCAATAGCAGAACTTATATGGTCATATCCAGCAGCAATATCAGTAACTAATGGTCCTAGTATATAAAAAGGTGCTTCGTGACATAGTTCTCGTTGAAGTTTCATGTTTCGCTCAACCTGATTAAGAGGGACATGTCCTGGTCCTTCTATCATAACTTGAACATTTTTTTCCCAAGCTCTAAGAGTTAAATCCCCAAGAATTTTAAGCTCTCCTAGTTGGGCATCATCTGAAGCATCAGCTAAACATCCTGGTCGAAGAGAATCTCCAAGTGAAAGAGCAACATCATACTTAGCACAGATATCTAAGATTTCATCATAAGCGGTAAAGAATGGATTTTCTTTATGATAGTGCATCATCCATGCAGCCATTAAAGAACCACCACGAGAAACTATTCCCATTTTTCTTTTAGCAATTTTTGGCATTGTTTGGAGTAAAAAACCGGCATGAATAGTAAAATAAGAAACACCTTGTTGTGCTTGACGCTCTAAAACTTCAAGCATTACTTCTATACTTAAGTCTTCTATTTTATTTCCTACATCATGAAGAATTTGATAGATAGGAACAGTACCGATTGGGATTTTTGAAGCACCAATTACCGCTTTACGAATTTCATCTAAATCTCCACCAGTTGAAAGGTCCATAGCAGTATCAGCCTTGTAGTGTTGAGATACTTGCATCTTCTCAACTTCACCCATAACATCAGATGCGATTGCAGAAGAACCAATATTTGCATTGATTTTACATTTTGATGCAATTCCTATTGCCATTGGCTCTAATGAAGTGTGGTTTACATTGGCAGGAATAATCATTCTACCTCTAGCTATCTCGCTTCTTATAAGCTCTGGAGATAAATCTTCTATTTTTGCAACATATTCCATCTCTTCAGTAATTATGCCTTGTTTCGCATAGTACATTTGAGTTCTTACAGCATCATTTTCTCTTTTTTTAACCCAAGAAGTTCTCATGGTTTCTCCTAAAATTTCATATATTTATATAAATTGTATAGTGGAAATATAATCAAATAAAGTTAAAGTAGCATTAAGGTCTTAGAGTAGTGTTTTATTTTTTACTAAAAAGATAAAAAAAAGCTTTTAAAGTGTATAATTTCGTAACACTTTTTAAAAAGAGGTATATGCTTGAATGATTTAACGCTTGTATTGTTAGCTGCTGGTAGTTCAAGTCGTTTTAAGTGCTGTTCTAAGAAACAATGGCTTCGTATAGGGCATAAACCTTTATGGCAAGAAGTAGCACAAAAGTGTGTAGAAACTAAACTTTTTGATAAAATCATTATAACTTCTGCAAAAGAAGATATAGAATTTATGAAAAACTATGATTCTTTCACTTTTGTTCAAGGTTCATCAACTAGACAAAAATCTTTACTTAATGCTTTAAAAGAAGTACAAAGTGATTTTGTCATAGTTAGTGATATTGCAAGAGCTTGCATAAATGAAGAATTTTTAAAAAAAATAATCTCAAAAAAAGGAAAAGCTGACTGCATAGTTCCATACTTAAAAGTTAGTGACACCATAGTTTATGAAAATGAAACTATAAATAGAGATAAAGTAAAAAGAATTCAAACACCACAACTATCGCGTACTAATATCTTGAAATCTGCTCTAGATACAGATAAAGAGTTTACAGATGAGAGTAGTGCGATAGTTGCAAATGGTGGCTCAAGAGAGTTTATTTTAGGTGAAAGCGAAGCAAATAAGATTACTTTTGTAAAAGATTTGAATTTGCTCTCATGTTTAGAGAAACCATCAAATGACATCTTAAGTGGTACTGGTTTTGATGTTCATGCTTTTGATGAAACGACACAGATGTACCTTTGCGGTGTCAAAATCGACTCTGACTTTGGTTTTAAAGCTCATAGTGATGGAGATGTAGCTATCCATGCTTTAATAGATGCTCTCTTAGGTGCAGCAGGAATGGGTGATATTGGTATGATGTTTCCTGATAGTAGTGATGAGTTTAAAGATATTGACTCAAAGATTCTACTACAAAGAGTGGTTAAAAAGATATATGACTTTGGTTTTATCATAGTAAATATTGACTTAACCATAGCGGCACAAACGCCAAAGATTGGCAATTATAAACTAGAGATGCGAAGAACTATTGCTAAGATACTTAGATGTGATAGTTCTCGTGTAAACATAAAGGCTACAACAACTGAAAAACTCGGCTTTATTGGTCGAAGTGAAGGGGTTGGAGTTATTGCAAATGCAAATTTAAAATACTTTGATTGGACAAAAATTTGAAAATACTAATTATAGAAAATGAAGTTTATTTAGCACAAAGTATAGCTACTAAACTAGGTGAGTTAGGGCATATTTGTGATATGTGTACTTCAACAAGAGATGCAATTAAAAATAAGGACTATGATGTTGTTTTACTTTCTACAAACATCAATGGGCAAGATTTCAACCCAGTAATAGAAACATTTAAAAAAGCCATAATAATTTTAATGGTTTCATATATTTCAAACGATACAGTTTCAAAACCACTTAGTGCTGGAGCAAAAGACTATATTTTAAAGCCTTTTATGATTGAAGAACTCATCAGAAAGATAAACCATTACCAAGATTATGAAAAACTAAAAAAGAGAGATGAAGCTTACAAAAAATACTTAACACACTCTTTTTCATCAGTAACGCATAAACATGACCATAACACGATAGACCTTCCTATATTTATATCATCATCATTTCAAAAATACTCAGATGCTTTTGCGTTTGAGCATGCATATGAAAAAGATTTACCTATTCACTTCATAACTTTGACTGACCAAAAAGCTTTAAATGAGTTAGAATCGTTAAACCAAGATGCTATTATCTACATAACTGACTATCAAACTCTTAAAAAAGGGGAAAGAAAGAACTTCTGTTCCCTTATTTCTAACAAAAAAGTTATTGTTTCAAGTACAGATAAGATAGAGAATGTAGAATATAGAGTTTTGGAAATTAAAAGTGAAAATAATATTTTTGACCAAGGTGATATACTTCCGATTGAAGATTATGTTAAATATATCGTTTTAAATTACCAATATAAATTTCCTGATATTGAACTATCTAAAAGATTAGGAATAAGTAGAAAAAGTTTATGGGAAAAACGAAAAAAATATGATATCGTCAAGAAAAAATAAAACTCTTCTTATAGACAGTGAAGCAGCTTCTGCTCTGGAACTTTTAAAGAATGGCTTACTTGCCCCTGCAACATCCTTGATGAATGCACAGAGAAGTAAAAAGGTTCTTAAAAGTGGTCTAATTAATGGAAAAACTTTTCCATTTCCTTTCATACTTGCTCCTTCAGGTAAGATGAATGCCCAAGTCTTAAAATCTTTAAAAACTGGAGATGAGCTTGAAATACTTTTTAACCAAGAACCATTTGCAACTTTAATAGTTGAAGAGGTTTTTAAGATAGATAAAAGTGAAAGAATCAAACAGATATATGGTACAGATGATACAAGTCATCCAGGTGTTATGACTACTTTAAACAGACTCGGTTCTTTAGCTGTAAGTGGTGAGTATATACTTTTAAATAAACCTTTAAATACTAATCAAGAAATTATAAATAATGCTAAACATCGCATAGATGCCAAACATACAACAGCCATCGTTATGGCAGCAAATCCTTTACATCGTGCACATGAAAGATTAATCAGACAAGCTCTTGAAAACACTGACCTTTTAGTCATATTTTTACTACGCTCATATACTGAATCAAATCTATCTTACGATATACGAAAAGAATCTTTAGATTATTTTATTAGTAACTTTTTAACAAAAAATCATGTCGTTATTGTTCCCTTAGAAAATAGTTATATTTTTGCAGGTTATAATGAAATAATTATAGATGCAATAGTTGCAAAAAACTATGGTTGTGATAGACTTACGATAGGTATAAACCATGCCGGACTTGGTATGTTTTATGATTGTAACTCAAACAAATCTATCATTGACAGAGTAATAGGGATAGAAATAGAGATAACCATAGCAAGCGAATATGTCTATTGTGACAAATGTACAACTCTTGTAAGTAAAAATATTTGTCCCCATGGTCAACATCATCAAATATCTTACCATTCTGATTCAATCTTAGAACTCTTAGAGTTAGGTATTTTACCACCAACTATGCTTATGAGAAAAGAAATTTCAGCACGAATATTATCTCATATTTTTCCAAATAGATTTAAAAATCTTGAAAAGTTATACTATGATATTTTACCTGTTGAAGGGCTTTTAAAAGAGCATACTGAAGCAGATTTCTATCTTGAACTTATGAAACTTTACCAAACAACATCTCTTACTTAGGCAAATAAATGAATTGGTTTTTTATAACACTTGGATATAGTGGATTATTTCCAAAAGTTCCTGGGACAGTTGGAACACTTGTCTCATTACCTCTTGGTATGCTAATCCTTATCTATTTTGATTCACAAACACTTTTTTTAGCGACTGCTCTGCTTAGTATTATCGCGATAAAATCTATAAATAAATACGAAGAAATATCTGGCATCCATGATGATAAACGCATTGTCATAGATGAGTTAGCAGGAATGTGGTTTGCCCTTAGCGTTGCGCCTGCTATAAGTGTAAGTTTGGGTGAAGTCAGTTCATTTGAAAATGGTTTTTTAATTCAGTCTATACTTTCTTTTGCACTATTTAGATACTTCGACATAGCAAAACCATCTATCATCGGTAGAATCGATAGAGAAACGAAAGGTGGAATAGGTGTAATGGGTGATGATATCATCGCTGGTTTTGCAGCTGGAATTGTCAGTTCACTTATCTGGCAGGGTTGGCTACAACTTCAAAATTTCATATAACGATAATTATGCAAAATAGCTTTTTAAACTTCTTGGTACTTCATGGTGTTTTTATTATTGGAGAACTTTTGATTCTTTTTACAATGCTTCATATGCTTTATCAAAGACGCACTCCTACTAGTATGATTTCTTGGCTACTTTTTATTATCGTTGTACCTTATTTTTCAGTTTTATTGTATTTTTTGATTGGTGTACGCAAACAGTCAACTAAAAATGGTATGTCATCTCTTAGTCTTAAAAGTAGTGAAAACATATCAAATATAGAAGTAAATGTAATGGATGGTATTTTACGCTTTAATGGGATTCCAGGAGCAAGCCAACATAATAGTTTTGAGCTTATAACACAAGCCAATGTAGCTTATACTAATATGATGGATGAGATTAAAAAGACTAAAAAAAGTATTAGTATGAGCACTTATGTATTTAAAAATGATGTGTTAACTCAAGAAATCATTAAAGAATTAACTATAAAAGCCAAAGAAGGTGTTAGAGTTCGTCTGCTTATAGATTCACTTGGTTCATATAAAATTTATTTTTTTCAAAATATTTTTAAAGAGTTACGACAAGCAGGTGGAAAAGTCTCTTTTTTTATGCCTTTATTGCGTTTACCTTATAGAAATTATATCAATCTTAGAAATCACAGAAAAATATATCTTTTTGATGAAGAAACTTTATTATCTGGTGGAATGAATCTCTCTTGTGAATATATGGGAGCAAATAAAACTAAAGATCAATGGGAAGATATACTCTTCAAAACACAAGGGGAAGCAACTTATCAATATTCCCAAGTTTTTGAAGATGACTGGGCTTATGCAAATCACTCTCCTATTCGTAAAGCGACTATACCAAATAAAAAAAATTATGGTGATGCCTCAATCCAAGTAGTGCCATCTGGACCAGATATTAAGGGTGATGCCTTATATAAATCACTATTAAGTGCTATATATTCTGCAAAACAAAGGGTATGGATAGTAACACCTTATTTTATTCCTGATGAAAATTTAATGTATGCTTTAAAAATTGCTAAACACAAGGGTGTCGATGTTAAGCTAATAACACCAAAAAAATCAAATCAGTTTTTTGCTGATTTAGCTCGAACCTCTTATATGCGAGAACTTGATGAAGCCAATATAAATCTTGTTCTTTATAATGGTAATATGCTTCATGCAAAAGTTATCCTTTTTGATGATGCTGCGTCAATGATTGGTTCAGTTAATATAGATAATCGTTCATTACTACTTAATTATGAAATAGTAAGTTTTATTTATGATAAGGATACCCTATCTAAAGTAGATGTGTGGATGCAGAACTTGATGAATAATTCTCAAAAACAAATAGCTAAAGCATCTAAATCTCGCCGTATATTTGAAAACTTTATGCGTATAATAGCCCCACAACTTTAAGAAATATAATGTTAAAACCACAATCTTATCCACAAAAACTAAAACATCAAAATAATTTTCTAAAAGAATCATTTTCTATTCTTGTTTGGAATATACATAAAGAAAATCAAAATATTTTATTTAAAAATAAACTTAAAGAACTTTTACTAGCAAAGCCTAGCGATTTTCTCTTATTTCAAGAAGTACAATATCCAAAACGAGAACCTTATGAATTACAAGACTATTCATATGCAATTGCCAGTAATATGGAAACAAAAAAAAATATTTATGGTGTTCTTACTGCGGCTAAAGTTGCTTTTAAAAATATTGCTTGTAAATTGACTAAAAACAAAGAAGCTGGAATTACCACTCATAAAAGTTTTATTGTTTCGCAGCACTTATTAACGAATGGTAAGCTACTTTGTTTGGTTAATATACATGCTATTAATTTTGTTCCTATAAAAAGTTTTAAACAAGAAGTTCAAGAAATCAAATCTATGCTTATAAAACATAAGGGTCCAATGATTGTTGTTGGTGATTTTAATAGTTGGAATGATAAAAGGATAGAAGAGTTGAAAAAATTTCAAAATGAACTTGGATTAACCAAGGTAGAGGTTAAAATGTCACATAATATAAAACATGTCTTTTTGAAACCACTTGATCATATTTTTTATAGAGAGCTTGACCTAATTAACGCAGAGGCTATAGACACGGAAAATGTGTCCGATCATAACCCAATTTATGCAAATTTTCAGACATAACAGCCGTTAAAAGTACACACTAAATATAATATTAGTTAGAAAAAAAAATCATAAAAGTGCATTTTAAATATAGATTAAAAAAGGTTGAAAATAATGTGTTGTTAACTGACTAGATAAGTGTCTCTTAAATAGGGGATAGTCCTGTCTGCCTTTTTTTTTATACTCATAATTTATCTCAATAATTATTATTTTAGCTTCTTTGAAAATAAATCTTACTAAACTGATATCTTAGATTTTAGGGGCATTATAATAAATGATTATTTAATGTTGTAAATGGTATAACCATGTAATATATCATTTTATTATGATAGGTTGATTTTGAAAAAAACCTTTTTTAAGTGATATATCTAAGATTACTTGTATATTTACATATAAAGGATATTTCATGGAACAAAGAAGTGTTAATGGTAGGTTAGTACCTACAACAAACTGGATTAAAAATAATAAAGAGCAAGAAATAGAGATAGCCTATTTGGGGCACTACTTGATAGTCAGTTATCTTCAAATTTTCAAAACAGGAAAAGACACTCAATCAAATATTTTTGGTAAAGATAGGATAGATATTGAAAAAAATGGTGAATTTCGATTTTTTCTTCCTAAGAAAGAGTTTATTTATGACAACAATGTAACCATAGAGGTCTTTGCACCTGATGGAGAACTCTTAGGTAAAGTTCAAACTTCCTATTACAATTTACATGATTCAAAGGCATCTCCAAGCCAGCAAGATACAACAGAAAAATACAGTATAGAAATAAACCCTAAAATAATTAAGCTTCAAAAACCTGATAAAAAAACAATATTTTATAAAAAAATCAGTGGAAAACTTATTGATTCGTCAGCACAACATGATCTTACAGGTTTACAAATCATTATCATGGCTAGGAGAGAGAATAATAATGAGTATGAAGCTCTTTTATCCGCTAAACTTAATAATTCTGGTTATTTTTATTCAGAATTAGAAAAGCATATAACATATGATGATGCCTATGTATTTATTGCCGGTTTAGAATCAGAACAAATTCCTATATCTCTAGAAGATGGTGAACTACCTAAAAATATTATCTTAGTGGCAGATTTATCAACTTTAGATGAAGAAGAAATTAAAAAAAGTGTAGCTAGTCTACCAAATAGTAATGATTTAGTAAACTCTTCTGCTTTTTCACAAGACCTTGGTGGTGGATGCGTTGATTTTACTGTTCCTAATAGATCGCTTGAAGAACATAATTTTTTTCATACAGTACGAACAACAGAACCTGAAATCAGAAGCTATACAATAGGTAAAGCAGAAAGTAAATATTTTAAACTAGAATTGTCTTCTTACACTTCAGATGCTTTTTCAATGTTTAAACAACTCATAGACTCTTGGAATTCTATAGGATTATACTACTATGAAAAAGAATCTACAGTATCTGAAAATAATAAAGTAACCTTAACCCCAGTTACTAAAAAGACCCCTTCTCTTGAAAAACATACATATACAAAAGAATTGAAATATATGTCTAATACTCTTGAAGCTATATCAACACCAGTTTATTTTGAAGTAGATAATAGTTATGTAAACAATATTATAGATTCAATAGCAACATATAGTGCAAATAAACACAAGCTAGAGCAATTACATAATAAAGTACAGCAAGCTTATTGTTCTACAAGTGTTGCAATAGATAATATGGGCTATTGTGAAACAATTAATTTAAACGCTCTTGAGGATAATACTAACTATAAAGCATTGCAAGTAGATATCAAAAATTTACAAGATAATATTCATAATAATCCATATACACCCTCTCTAGATAATGGTGCATTCAACTCTAAAATAGAAGACTTTTTAGAAAGATTTTTAAAAATAAAAAAAATAGATAATAGTCAAAGGAAAAGTCTTAATAAAAGGATTAATGCCTTTATTTCAATGCTAGATACTCAAATGGGTATGAGTGAAAAGTATAAATCTTATAAGGATGAAGTTAATAGTTATTTGATTAATATTAAAGATAATATTAATTATGGCATTGAAAATGATTTTTGTAGTGAAAATAAAAAAAGTGTTGCAGGTATTATCTGCTTAATGCAAGATTATGAATTTTTAAAGGATACTTTGTCCAATAAATCAATTTTCACTTTAGGTGAGATTATGAATATTGGAGCGTTTTATAATGAATTTGAACTTAGTATAAACTATTTTTCATCATTACTTGAAGACTTTCACACATTTTATAGAAAATGTAATTTGGAAATGCTTTTTGTTCAAGATGACTATTTTATTAAAAATTATAAGCATATTAAAGCGGAACTTAAACAGTTGAAATTATCAATAAATCTTGCAAAAAACAAAATTGAAAAAATTGAGTTGGATTATATTCATAACCACCCAGGACGTAAAAGCTTAAGCGTTGATAGCAGTATAGATTGGGATGAAACACCAACAATATATGAAAATACAACTATAGCTCATGGACATATTTTACAGTTTAAACAAGTCTGGAAAGCAGATGGTTACTCTTTGGGTGATTTACTATATAGTTTACCACTTGCACCCTGCCAAGAAAAACAAATTGCAATTGTTGATTGGGACAGAAGAGAACAAGCTGGGCGAACAGAAGAACAAGCTGTCTCAGAATCATTAAATGCTAATATCTCAAGGGAAAGAGATATAGACGAAATTATTAATTCAACCTTTAGTGAAAATGTAAATGCTCGTTCTAGTAATAAAACAAAGTCCACAAGTGCTGGAGCTAGTGGAGGCTTAGGTTTTAGTTACGGGGGCTTTGTAGCTGGTGCCTCAGGTGGAGTTTCTCACTCTGGTTCATCATCTATTTCAACAGCTTCTCAAGCTTCTTCTCGCAATATTGCAGGACATACCTTAAATAGATTGCAAGATAATGTTTCTCAATCCGCATCTTCTGTACGAAGTCAACGTAATACAGTTATTCAAACTGTAGGACAAAATGAATCTGTAACTGTGCAAACTGAGGTAATTAAAAATAATAATCATTGTCATTCTATGACAGTAGAATATTTTGAAGTACTAAAACATTATGCTGTAGAACAAGAGTTAGTGGATGCTCAAGAGTGCCTTTTTGTACCACTCCCTATGAGTGATTTTAATTATAAAAAAGTATTACGTTGGAAAAATACTTTACAAGGTTCCATGTATGGGAAAGAGCTATTAAAAGGTTTTGACGCTATTGAACGTATTGAAAGTAAACGTGATACAGGTCTTCCAGATGGGAGTTATGCTGATGATGTAATTGAAGAGTTGGGCGGATACTTTACAATCTCTTTTGACTTAGTGCGTCCTTATATTTCTAAAGTTGAAAAAGCAAATAAAATAGTTACTGAAAGTATTGAGTTGAAAAGTTTTTTCCCATGGACTACAAAAAATTTGATATTTACTTATCGTAAAAAATATCCACTTAGTGAAAAAGAAAAGAATGAAATTTTTGAAAAAGATTATGCTCCTGAAATAGTTAAAAAGTTTATAGAAAAAATAGGGATTTATGCAATAGATAAAGAGGGTAATGAAATTAACTTAAATACTGATGTAACATTAATGAGTCCATATATTAAGGGGACAGCATTAAAGGTCAATGTTGCATTAACTACAAACAGTAAAGTAACGCGTAGAGAGATTAAACATCTTTTATTTAGAGCGCATACTGAGGTAACACAATCATCAAAAATTATTATTAAATCTGCATATATTCATTATAAGACAGAATATATGAGTGAATTTCTTCTTCGAAATAAGAATATTAATAATGATATTATTAGCACTAAACAACTCTCTGGTGTTTCAATTAACCATTTTCATCTCGTACCTTCATATGATTATGTTACTGATGCGGCCCTAATATATACCCCGATGAGTGATAAAGAAAAAATAAATCCTAAAGATGAAGATATTCAAGATGCTCAAAGACTTTTAGGGTTTTTAAATGAACATTTAGAGATGGCACATAAATCAATTTGGTCTAATATGGATTCTAGTCGTCTTTTTGGACTCTTAGATGGTTATATCGCGCCCAATGCAAAAGGTAGGAGTGTAGCAAGTGTAGTTGAAAATAAAATAATGGGTATTGTAGGTAATAATCTAGTATTAAAAGTTGTTCCCGGAGAGAGACTTGATCCTATGTTAAGAGGAGCAGATTTATTAGAACATTATAAACCAGATACTAAACCAGATCCATTTAGAATAAGTGTTCCAACTAAAGGGGTATATGCAGAATCTGTAATGGGTAAATGTAATTCATGTGAAGAGGTTGATGAATCACGACATTGGAGATTTGAGGATGCTCCATGTGGAGTTAACCCTACAGCAATAGATAGTGTTTCTACTTCTAGTCGAAGAGAAGATGTAGGCAATCTTCAAGTAAAAGATTTGCCAACTAATATCATTAATATGCAAACACCTCAAACTGCCCCTGACCCATCTGGACTAATGGCTGCATATGGACTTCTTGGGAAAAGTGATGCCTTTAAAGACATGACAGGACTTGCCGGAACACAGGCTAATGCATTAACTGCTCTACAAACAACATCAAAAAGTGTGACAGATTTAGCAAGTATCTCAAAAGACTTTGCGAATCTTGCAGTAATGGCAAGCCAGAAAAAAGATGCTTCGAGACAGATATCTGAGATAAAAAAATTGAAAAAAGATGGAATTTTAACAGCAGAAGAAGAAAACGAAAAAGTCAAAACTGTCTTAGATACTTATCCAAATGCAGCAAAGAGTTTATCTCAAGATAATACTAAAGATATACCAACCATTGATAATGCTATTGCAGAGGGTGTCAAAAAAGGATATATTAATCCTGGTAGTAATATCTCTATTCAAGATAAAGATAAATCATTAACGGTAGATAATAATAATAATTCTATTGAAAATATTAGTGCGGTAAATGAAAAAGCGTATATGACTGGAGGACTTGGAGATAGTACAAATTATAATGTATTAAAGTTACCTAAAAACATTGATAAAGAAAAACCTAATGCACTTGTGCTATTAACATATGAAGATGATGAGATAATGAAACATGATGAGAGTTTTAGAGATGTTTCTGAAATAGAAAAGCAATATAATACTTATGTTGTTGCAATTAAAACGGTACAAGAATTTACTGATACTCATAAAAATGTATTAGATTATTTTCTTACTCAAACAGGTAAAAAAATAAGTTTCTTTTATATTCATGCTCATGGTAGTTCTAAATCTATAACTCTCTCAAAAAACAATACACTACTTGCTACATCTTTATTGAAAATAGATTTAAGTAAATATTATGAAGATAGTCCCAAAGGAGTAGTTAATTCATGTTTAACTGCTATTAATTATCATTCATATAAGTACAATAAGCTTACCAGCTTTGCTCAAGAGATGGCTAACAGTATGAAAGCTTCAATTCAAGCAGCTGTAACAGAGACTTATGGATCTTTAACAAGTGATTTACAATTGGTGCAAAAAGGTTCATATATTAAAAAAGGTTTTACAAATAATTATGGTTATTTTTTAACATCAGAAGGTTACTTGTTTTCAGTGGAAAGATTTAAAACTGATGATGAGGTAAAGGTAAGAAGAAGTAAGTTTTCAAATGCTTATAAAATTATTTTTGGAGAAGTTCCTTTAAAAAAAGATTCTCAATATGCATATCTTTTATATAGATATTTAGAAGTAGGAAATAAATATGTCAATAATATAACTTTAAATGTTGAAGAATTTAAGGCAAATAAAGTTTTTGATTTAATATCTGATAATACTAGAATGATTAGTGACAAGTATTTTATAACCTTAGAACCTAAAACGTAAATACTATCATTTTCAAACAAACATAGGGTCACTAGTTGGCTCTATCTCCTCAAAATCTTCTATAATAGTGTCAAACATTTTCATAGTTTTTTTTGCTTTTTTTGTATGCTCATCAAAGATTTCTTTAGATGCTGGAAAAGTTTCTCCTAGTTCTTTATAAATTAAAATGCGTCCATTTATATGTTTATCTATTTCTGTAAAAGCATCTTTAAGATACTCTTTTTTAGTAGTATGTCTAAACAATGACTTAACCATTTTAGCGCGCTCTTTTATAGGAATGGACTCATCAATTGCCTCAGCAATTCTTTTGATATCTAAACGAGAAATATATACTCCACTTTGAGCAGGAGCTAAAAGTTTAGAAGTAAGGGCATCTACAAACTGTGGAACAGGCTCTTCATCTTCTTTATCTCCAGAATCTCTATTTTGTGCCATTTCATCTTCTGGATTTAGTGAACACTTATCACTTACAAATTTTTTAAACTCTGCTTTTAAATCACTTAAATCATGTTGTTCCATCTACTGTCCTTTTATTATTTTTTTATATGCTACGGCACTTAAATTTTCTATCATATCATCATAACTCATATACCTAGCATCTAACTCTTTGGCTCTTTTTTTTAAACTAGAAAACTGTTTTGAGTTTTTCATATCAAAAGAAATTTTTGGTAATTTTTCTATCATATCAAAACTCTCAACATCTGAAAAATCTAAAACAGCATCAAATTTTGACATATCTACACTCATCGAGTCTGCTAAACGATTTATATCTGCATTTTTAAGTTGTACTTGTTTTGTAAACTCCATCAACTCTTCAAGATTGTCATGAAAGTAACTAACTTCAAATCCGCAGCTTAGAAGTGTAAATGCTTTTGTATATGGTTTAATTCCAATAACCGCTATCTTTGTAGCTACTATATCTTTTAAAGCCTCATTTAGCACTCTAATGCTAAATAAGTCACCAATCAGCTTATCATCCTTTTTAAAAACGATATCACACATTCCAGACTCTTTTACCATCGCACTTGATTCATCTAAAACATCTAGTATGGCATCTGTATATTCACTAGAAATTATTGCACCATCTACTTGTGATTTTTTCATATTTGAGAGAGTAAAGTACAAATCATCTTCTCTAATATTCATAGGAATCATCATCGCATCATCACCTTTTTTTTTAAAAGTTTTGTTTATTACTGCACTAAATCTACTAACTCCAGCATACTCCCCTATAAAACCAAAAAGTTTAGTCTGCGAAGAGATTTGATTTGATTCATTCATCTGTTATGCCCCATAATTCTCTTGCTTCTTCATCTTCTACCTTGCATCTATAACACATTTTATCATTTGAATTTGTACTAAAAATAATATTACACTCATCACATCGTTTTACTTTAAAAGATATAAGATTTTGTACCTCTGGAGCAAAAAATTCTTTCACATTATATGAAGAAGAAAGAGTTATAGCATCTACTTCACATACATCATGACAAATATGACATTTTATGCAAAGAAATGGGTCAAAATCAATCTTAGAATTTTTTATATCTGAAGTCAATGCACCACTAGGACAAACTCTATAACACATTTGACAAGCTATACAACTATCTTCATTCATAAGTTTTTGTGAAGTAAAACTCACTTCATTAGCATCTATGATATGAAACTGTGATGGTTTCTCTACTCTTTTTATTGCAGTAAAAAAAAGTTTTCTTCTATCGGTTAATCTTTTTTTCTTTAAAAGTGCAATATCTTCTTTTTGTAAAGTATGCTCAACCAACTCATCACTAGCTTTTTTAACTTCTAACTCAAAAGCATGTTTTGTTTTAGCAAAGTTATTTATATTTATTGAGTTAAAAAAACCTCTTCTGTCACTATTTTCTTCTTTATCTTCTTCATAACAAACATTTTGAAGTTTTATAACTGCATCACTTTGCATGGCTTCTAAAAGGTACAAAGCTTCTTCATGGCTTTTGATGATTTGAGTTTTACATTTATGAGCGATAGAACACTCATCGCAATGTCCCATATCAAAAATCATTTCTTTTTTCAAAACTGCTAAAGAGATTAGACTCTCAACACTAAGACTTGCAATACAAGGAACATTTTTTTTACAAGAGATTAGATTTTGTTCATCTTCTAAAAAGGAGAAGAAAAATTCGCTTGGTTTGAAATTTTCCAATACCAAAGCTTCACTTGGACATATTGCGTCACAAGCTCCACATCCAACACACGCAAAAAAATTTATAGCTGGAAGTGGATTATTTCCAACCACAATAGCATCTGTTGGACAAGCAAGCTCACATTTATTACACTGACTCTCTCTTGCAAGTGAGCGGACACAACGACTTGCTTCTAGTTTTATCAAAGACATAAATTATTTTATTTTTTCTACTAAATATTCATTATCACTAAGTAAAAATTCCATAGTCATCTCAGCAGCATCGTAGTATAGAGGTGTTCTTGCTTCATACTTCATATTTATAAGATAAAGCGGTGCCCATTTTAGTAGATGCTTATTCAAAAACTCTTTTTGAACGACTTGCACTTCTTTTACTGCACTTTCATTTTCATCTTCTAAAGCTTTTAATTCTGCTAAACATAAATGATGCATAAACTCTAGTTCAACACCTATGTGGTCTGAAGAAACAGTTCTAGATGCTTCATAGTCAACCATAAAGTTATATGCACTATACATATCTGTTACAGGGTTTGCTCCACCTGTTTCAATCATTTGGTCTTCTCTTACATAAAAAGATTCATAAGGTATAAGATGTAAAACAGATAAGTTTACAAAGTCTGGATTAAAATATTCTTGCAAAAGTTTATTTTCATCAACATCATGAAGTTGCTTCCACTCTTTTAAAGTTGGAAAAAAATCTAAAATATTTTCATCTTCTTTAATCATCTTTAGAGTTTTTTCATCTAACTCTTGAAGTAAGATTCTTGACATAAGCGCATAAATATTAACTCTAGACTTTATTTTTTGCATATAATTTATACCTTTTATTTAGTAGTTCTTTTATTTAAGTGATGATTTTATCACAAAAAGATAAAAATTTCTTTAGCTTATATTTTTAACTTCATTTTCATGATATATACTCATTGATGGAAATGCAAATTCAAGGTTATTTTTTTCTAAAATCTTCATCATTTGGTGCATTACATCTTCTTTTGTTACTAACCATTCTTCCCAATCAACAGTTTTTGAAAAACAATAAACAAGTATATTTATACTAGAACTACTAAACTCATCCAAGTAAACAAGTAGTGTCTTTTTTATCCCATGTGAATCTTCATAAGACAAAATTTTAGATGCACTATATTGGCTTCTATCTATTTCTGTTTTATCTGTTGCAATATCTGGATGCGTTTGAAGCATCTCTCTTATCTGTAATACAGCATTTCTTATATCATCTGCTTTAGAGTCATACTTTACACCTAAACTCATCTTGATTCTACGCCCTAGTCTTCTCTTATTCCAGTTTTTTATATCTGCATTTGCCAAGTTGGCATTTGGTATAGATATAAGAGCATTATCAAAAGTTCTAATTGTAGTAACACGAAGTCCAATCTCTACAACTGTTCCTTCTTGCTTATCTGCTACTATCCAATCTCCTTGAGAGAAAGTATCACTAAGTAAAATGGATAAAGTTCCAAAAAAGTTAGCAAGAGAATCTTTGGCAGCAAGAGCAACTGCAAAACCACCAATACCAAGACCAGAAAGTACAGCAGTAAGATTTACTCCTGCTGAGTATAAAATAAGTAAAAAACCTATTATCCATACAAGGAAATTAACTATTTTTATCCCTACATTGATGATTTCATTTTTTACACTTGAATTATTATCAATTTCTGAAATTTTTATAGAAACAATTGTATTTAAAGTTTTATATACTGCGTAAGTGAATAAAAAACTATACAAAATATTAAATGTTATGTTGATACTATTAACAGATATAAAGTCATTATATATATATACTACTATCTCTATATTTATAAGTAACATAATAAATTTTATAATTTTATGTAGCTTATTTACGATATCCTTTGAATACTTTTGAATATATTTAATTCTAAATAATAAACTTTGTGCCCAAGTATATACATATTTTTTTATACCATAAATTAAAAGTGTTACAAATATGATAACCAGTATTTTTATTATATTAAGACCAAGTGGTTCAAGCATAGAGTTGATGTTTTTTGTAAGTTGCATCTCATTTATCTGAATTATCGGGGCAACTAAGCCATACTTAGAATACTCATTTAAACTATACATTTTTTTATCGAAATATGAGAGGTACTTAACTACATCATAGTTAACTTCTATAACCATATAATATAACTTTACATATTCTTTAACTTTTATAAGAACTTTTGATTCACCTTGAATCTCTAAATATTTTTTATAATCAATATTATTTATCTCTTGAAGTCTTGTTTGGTTTCTCACAAACTCTTTATTTAAAAATTTCTCATATTCATCATAAGATTTTACATTATCTAAAGAAATCAAAATATTTTTTATCATATCTTTTTGTTCTTCTAATATTGTATATATTTTTACTAATATTTCATCTCTGGCAACAGCCAAAGCATTGCCATGTCGTTTATTTAAATTTATAACTTTATTTAGTGCAAAAACTTGTGCTTTATACTCATTAGATCGTTTGAGATAATCTTCTTTATCTTCTAAGAGTTGATTTATAGCCTTTGAGTACATAAACTCTTGTTTTTTAATTAATTTTACTATTCTTTCCTGAGTAGCTTCTTCACTATTCATTTCTTTTATAAGTTCTAATTGGTTCTCTACAAAAGGTATAAAGTCTATTTTTCCAAATATTAAAACTGGTAATAGTAAAAATAAAAGAAAAAATATCTTTTTCATTTCTAGATTCCTTCTGCTATCATAGCATCTGCAACTTTTTTAAATCCTGCGATATTTGCTCCATCTACATAATTGCCTTCAACTCCGTAATCTTTAGCAGTTAAAGCGACTCTTTTACAAATTTGTTGCATTACATTTTTAAGTTTTGTATCTACTTCTTCAAAAGTCCAATGACTCATAGAAGCATTTTGAGCCATTTCAAACTCACTAACAGCAACTCCACCAGCATTTGCTGCTTTTGCTGGTGCAAAACAAACTTTATGAGATAAAAAATTACTTATTGCTGTTGGAGTTGAAGGCATATTTGCTCCTTCGCTTACACTGACACATCCATTTACTATAAGATTTTGAGCATCTAATTCATTTAGTTCATTTTGAGTTGCACACGGGAAAGCCGCATAACAAGGTATATCCCAAACGGCATGAGCACCTTGAGGATAATCATTTACGGGTATATATTTAGCTTCAGGAAAAGTTTTTACATATTCTTCTAAAGAGCCTCTTTTTTCTAACTTTATCTCTTTTAAAAGTGCTAAATCAATTCCCCGAGTATCATATATCGTACCTCTTGAATCAGAACAACTTACAGGAATAGCACCAATATGTAAAAGTTTTTCTATTGCATGAATGGCAACATTACCTGCTCCACTCACCGTACAAATCTTACCTTCTAAACTCTCTTTGTTTTCCATTTCTAACATTGTTTGAGTAAAGTAAATTACTCCATATCCAGTTGCTTCTGGTCGCATTAAAGAACCACCAAACATAAAAGGCTTACCTGTAAGTACTCCTTCAAAAGATGATGTGATTTTTTTATACTCTCCAAAAAGGTAACCTATCTCTCTTGCCCCAACTCCGATATCTCCAGCAGGAACATCAATACGAGGACCAATATACTTATGAAGTTCTGTCATAAAAGATGAACAAAATTTCATAACTTCAAAATCACTTTTTCCTTTTGGGTCAAAGTCACTTCCGCCTTTTGCTCCACCTATTGGTAAGCCCGTCAGTGCATTTTTAAGTATTTGTTCAAAGCCTAAAAACTTCAAGATACCTTCATTTACACTTGGATGAAAACGCAAACCACCTTTATATGGTCCTAATGCATTGTTAAACTGAACTCTGTAACCTGTGTTTACCATGATTTCGTTTTGATCATTTAACCAAGTTACTTTAAATTTGAAGATTCTATCGGGAACTACTAATCTGTCTAAGATAGAGTTTTTTTTGTAGATATCACATGATTCTAAAAGGGGAGCGATGGAGTAGATGACCTCTTCCATCGCTTGAAAAAAGATTGCGTCTTGTTCAGAGCTAACGCTCTCAAATTTTTTAATTTTTTCTTCAGCTAAACTCATAATATTCCTAAAATTATATTTATCAAAATATTATCAAAAATATCGTAAGTAACAGATTAAAAAATACAAATTGTTTTACTCTTTATCTGGTTCCCAAGTTTTAAATCTTATATACTGAGGAAATGCTTCCGGTTTAAATATTGATTTACCTAAAAGTGTTCTTATAGATTCTTGAATACCCTCAGTCATATTTGGATGAGGATGTACAGTTTTCATAATATCACCAAGTCTAATGTTATGGTCCATTAAAGTTACAATATACATAATTGCTGCTGAAGATTGTGGTCCAGCTGCTCTCATACCAAGGATTCTAGGATTTTCTTCATTTGTAACAATCATCTTAAAGAAACCTTTCATACTTCTCATAGCTATCGCACGAGAGACTAAAGCGTGTGAGTAAAACACAACTTTATAGGCAATTTTTTCTTTCTGACAATCTTTTTCACTCATACCAACAGTTGAAATTTCAGGATTAAAAAACATAATTGCTGACATATTTTTATATCTTAATGGAAATTTAATTTTTTCTTCTATGGCTTTAGCAGCAAATCTACCTTCCATCTCTGCAATATGAACAAGCGCAGCATGACCTGAAATATCACCAGCAGCATAAATATTCCCACACACTCTACAACAATCATCAGTTTCTATAACTCTTTTTCCTTCTATTTCGATACCTATATTTTCAAGACCTAATCTTTTCATAGTTGGAACACGACCAATAGATACTAAAATAACATCAACACTGATAACTTGGGTATGCCCATCTGGGTAATCTAATGTTACATCAATATGTGATTCATACTTTTTAATACATCTAAGTTTAGCCTTATGAAAAATATTCACCCCATTTGCTTCAAGCATTTTTCCAGCATAATCACTTACATCATCATCTTCAAAAGGGATAACTCTCTCTTGCGAATCAAGAAGATAAACTCTTGTTTGTGCAAAATCTGCAAAAATTGTAGCAAACTCACAGCCAATAATACCAGCACCAACAATAAGAATTTTCTTTGGAAATTTTTTGAGTTGCAGAATATGATCAGATGAGATAATTCTCTCTCCATCAACTTCTAAAAGTGGATGTTTTCTTGGGTGAGAACCACTTGCAATTATAAAACTACTTGCTTCAATTTCAACATCTTCACCATCATGAGTAGTAACAACAAGTGTTCTATCTTTTGAAAATTTTCCCCAACCTTCAATCAAAGTAACACTTTTTGTACGACCCTCTTTTTTAGCAAATGTTTCAATCTGAGAACGAATTTGATACTCTTTTGTTCTTACTGCTGTAAAAACATTATCTCTAACTTTTTCATAATCTACTTGCAAACCAGAAGCACGATAACCACGGTCTATTCTATTTGCACTAGCAAAATCTTTTGAGAGTTCCCACATTGTTTTAGAACTAAGCGCACCATTTGCAATGCCAGCGCCACCTATATGTCCACCTTCTACGATTACAACATGATTACCAAAATCATAAGACCTCATTGCCGCAGCGAAACCTGCAGGACCACAACCTATAACACATACATCATATTTTATTTTTTTCATGTAGCAACCTTACTATAAGTTTTCTTTATCTTTACTGCTTCTTATTACATTTGACTTTAAACAATGAATTAGCTTGTAAATTATGCTAAAATTTTATCAAAAAACAAGGAAGTAATATCACTTATACTTTAATTCACACAATCCATATATTTTCAGTGTTTATCTACGGCGGTTTTCTATTTGTAGATATTTTATTTTTATCAAAAATGTCTCAAACATTAAATGAGGATGAACATACAAAAGCTAAAGAAGCTATCATGATTCATGTGAGAAAAGTTGTTCCTTATGCTCTCATGGTTGCCGTTGCTAGTGGGCTTTTCCTAATTTTTCAAATCTTTGGAGAAATAGGTCCAGATGGAATGAGTCGCTTTCAGATGCTTCTAAGTTTTAAAGCTTTTCTTGGACTTTGGCTTGGCTTTCGTGGGATAAATCAAAAATTGTTTGGTATAGCACCTTGGGTGTTTAAAAAACATATTTTCCCTTTTATTTTAGTAGTAATTATTATTTTACTATCTCAATTTATGTACTTATAGGAATTAACAAAAATGAACATTATTTATGATATTGTAATTATTGGCGGTGGTCCAGGTGGAATAGGAACAGCTATTGAAGCAGCGGTTCATGGAATAGAGAATATCTTACTTATTGATAAGGCAGATAATCACTCAAACACTATTAGAAAATTTTACAAAGACAACAAAAGAGTAGATAAAGACTGGAAAGGTCAAACTATGAACATAGAAGGAAATATCCCTTTTATGGATGGAACAAAAGAATCAACTTTAGACTTTTTTGACCAACTCTTAGACCAAGAAAAAATTGACACTGCTTTTAGAACTGAAGTTGAGAGTGTTGTTAGAAATGAAAAAGAAGATATATTTATAATCACTACTCCAACTCAAAGCTTTAGATCAAAAGCAGTAGTTGTGACCATCGGAAAAATGGGTAAACCAAATAAACCTTCTTACAAAGTCCCTCCATCTATCAAAAAATATGTAAATTATAATCTTGACAAATGTAGTAATGGTGAAAAGATTCTTGTAGTTGGTGGTGGAAACTCAGCATCTGAGTATGCTTATGAGTTGGCTGACCAAAAGAACAGTGTAACTTTAGTTTACAGAAAAGGTAGTTTTTCCCGTTTAAACCCTGAAAATGAAGAAACTCTAAAACGCTACGATGGACAAGAAAGATTACGCCTTAGAATGAATACTGATATAGAGAGTTTAGAAAACTACGAAGGTAGAATTAAAGTGAATTTTAATGATGGTTATTTTACTATTTATGACAGAATTATTTACGCAATAGGTGGAACTTCTCCCGTTGATTTCTTGAAAAAATGTGGCATAAATGTTGATGAAGATGGAAAACCTATATATAATGAACATTACAGAACAAGCGTATCATCTCTTTATGTTGCAGGAGATATAGCTTTTAACACTGGTGGCTCTATTGCAGCAGCCTTAAATCATGGTTACCATATAGTAAATTCAGTTATGGCAAGAAGTGGAAAAATATATGCTCATACAGATAAAATTGAAGAATTTTTCAAAAATAATCCAGATTTTAAATAATTAATCCCAATCATCATATTTAGAATTAGTGTGCTTGTCTTTTTTATATCGACGGGCATTTTTACTCTTATCTAGTTGATTTGAAGAATATAAAATTTCATCTTTTATATCTTCTATCTCTTTATCAGACTCTTTTAAAAATATTATTTTTTTAACAAGAGTTTGCAAATCTTGAAGTTCACCTTTATATACTGCAACTTCTTCTATTCTTCGCAAAACTTTTAAAGCATTGTTTATCTTTTTAACAAAACCTTGCATCTTCAGCTCAGGTGTATTTAAAAGATATGAAATGGTACTTTTATGAAACCTTTCAAGTGCTCTTATATATCGTAGTCTATTTGAATTTTCGATAGCCTTATTTGACGCCGCCATATTTTTCCTATTTTTACTAATATAATATTGATATAATTATACACTTAAAATATGGAGAACAACTTGACAAAAATATTTATATCTTTTATGCTTTTGGCTGTAACACTTTTAGCTGATTTAAAAAATGAGTATCCTACACAAAAATTTCTAAACTCTAAAATCCCAATAGTTGATATAAGAACACCCCCAGAATGGGTAGAAACAGGTATAGTTAAAGATGCAATAACCATTATGTTTTTTAATGAACAAGGCAGTTATGATATCAAAGTTTTTTTAGCTGAGTTAAATAAAAAAGTTGATACTACAAAACCTTTCGCTCTAATATGCAGAACAGGAAGTAGAACAAAGATACTTTCGCAGTTTTTATCTAAAGAAATCGGTTATGATGTTATAAATTTACAAGGTGGCATGATGTATGTTAAAGGTATGAACTTACCGATAGTTTCTTATAAAAAATGACACTACTTAGATTTTTTTTCTACTTTATTTCAAGAGTTATTGTCCTTTTTGGGGCAATTGCACTTATCGTTTTTCTTCTTTGGGGTATTTTATATCTTCTATTTTTAAGATGATTTAAGAGGTTTAATATCATTGACTAAAGCGTAAAGTGTTGGTAGATATAAAAGATTTAAAAAAGTTCCCCACATAAGACCAAAACCTAAAGAAACAGCGATAGGTTGTAAGATAACAGCTTGTCCTGTTGCGTAAAACATCAAAGTAAATAATCCTAAAAATGTTGTGATAGAAGTTATAACGATAGGTCTAAGTCTAAGTTTTGCTCGTTTAAAAAAGTCATCTGATTTATGAGTTCCATGTAAAAAATCAAGCATAATTATGCCATCGTTTATAACAACTCCAGCAAGTCCAAGTATTCCGATAACAGAAGGCATACTCAAGTTCATACCTAAAAGTTTATGTCCTAGTAATGCTCCTAAAACAGAAAGTGGTATAACGCTCATAACCATTAAAGCATATTTTATTTTTGAAAAAATCAGTAAAAGTGTTAAAAAGATTAAAAAGGTTGCTAAAACTAAAGCATTTTTCATATCATCTTTTAGTTGTTTTTTCTTTTCTTTTTCTCCAAGCAGTTTTACCTCTATCCCAGAATCAGAAATCTCTTCAAGTGTAGATGCTAGAGCTTCTAAAACCTCAGTTGGAGTAATGATGCGTTTATCTACACTTGCATAAACTGTTTTTACTATGCTTCCATTTAGTTTATCTATCTTTTCATAATCTCGCATCTGTGAGATTATTGCTATATCTGTAAGTTTTACAAAACGCCCATCTGCCAGTGCTACATTAAAATCAAGTAGTCTTTGAGTACTATTTTTTAAACTATCTCTTGTTTTTATCTCCATTACTCCGCGTTCGTTAAAAGTGGTTGATTGTTTTTTTTCTAAAAAGTATGAGCTTAAAACTCTAGCAACAGATGCTTCACTTAGACCTAGACTTTCTCCATAAGAGTTGATTTTTATCTTGTACTCCATCTTGCCATATCTTATATTGTCACTAAAATTTTTAATCCCCTTAAGTTTAGAAATCTCTACTTCTAGTTTTTTAACAGCTTTTTGTAAAGAGGCGTCATTACTTCCAGATAGATTTATCTGAATATCACTTTTTATAAGCCCTGGCTTATCTTCCATAACACCAAGTTCAACCATTTTATACTTCTGCTTAAAAGGAGCGACTAACTCTCTTACTCTTGGTGATAATTCAAAAGTTTGTTTTTGTCTGATTTTATCAGGATTATTAAAATCAAAACTAAAGTTTAGAACAGGACTTATATATTTGTTTATAAAATTAGTTTCTTCTCTTTCATATAACTCCATTGTGATAAAAAAGACGCTATTGTTTCTTTGAGTTTCACCTGATAAACTTCTTCTATATCCACTTGTAGCAGAGATGGACTTTAGTGAAAATTCCTCCGAATACTTCATCATTTCACGCTCTATCTCACTCGCTATTTTATATGTATCTTCAAGTGGAGTATTTATATCTAATTTTCCAGATATATAAAGATTATTACCATCAAAGTTTGGAAAAAATTGAAACTTCATTGACTTTGCAGTTAGCATTGTTAAGAGTGGAATCAAAACGATGAAAAGAAGCAAAAATATCTTCTTATATTTTATAGAAAAAGAGAGTGTTCTTCCATATAAATCTCTAAAAGGATTCCAATCTATAAAATTGTTACTTTTTCTTAAAAACTCAGATGCATGAAGTGGTAGAAATATAAAACTTTCCAAAAGTGAACCTATCAAAATCATAACAACAACTATGGGGATTAAGATAAGAAAAAGTGCAATTTCTCCTGTTAGTAAAAACATGGGTAAAAAAGCTGCGACTGTCGAAACTGTAGCAAGTGTAACAGGCAATATCATCTCTTTTACTCCGAGTATTGCCGCCTCACGGTTTTGCATCCCTTCATCTATATGCCGTTGAATATTCTCACTTACAACAATAGCATCGTCAACTACTATACCAATTACTATCAAAGCCCCTAAAAGTGAAACGATGTTTATAGAGTAACCCATATAGTAAATAAATAATAAGCCAATAATAAATGAAAACGGGATACCTAAAGAAACAATTAAAGCAATTCTTAAGTTTATTAAGACGAACATAGATAGGAAAACTAGGATAAGTCCAAACATTAAATTTGAAAGAACAGTATTAAGTCTATTTTCAACAGGTTTAGAGGTGTCTTGGTAAAAATTAAATGAAACTTTTGGATAGATTCTTTTAAGCTTTTTTGCATACTCTCTTAATTTTTTTGAGAGTTTTATGGAGTCACCCAACTCTCCTTTTGAGATAACTAAAGTAAGTGTTTGTTTAGCATTAAAAGACGCTAGAGTATCTGTTTGTGGGTACTCAATCTTAACCTTGGCTATATCTCCCAACTTTATATATTTACCATCTATATTTAAGATGCTATCTTCCCATTCTAAGGCATTTGACTTACCATTTGCTGTAGATATATAAACAAAATTTCCTCTTTGTTCTATATCTCCAACAGGAAAAATATATGATAAATCGGCTATAGCTTTTAAAACACTTGAATGTTTTAAGCCATAGGCTAAAACAGCCCCAGAATCAACTCGTATAGATATTTCTTCTTTTGAATCTCCACGAATTAAAATTTCACTAATATGTTTTATACGAGAAATCTTTGTCTTAATCTCTTTTGCAATAGCAGTCAATTTACCTTTACTCATCTTGTCTGAGGATAAGGATAATTTTATAAGAGATTTAGCTTTATCTAAAAGCCTTGCAACAGGCTCGTTCATATCAGAAGGAAGGTATTGTCTTGTTAGAGCAATTGAGTCTTTTACACGAGAGAGTGTATTTACCTTATCTACATTTTTATTTAAAGTTAAAATAATAGCAAATGCCCCAGGAGTGATGGTTGTTTCTGTTTTATCGATGCCATTTATGTTACTAAGTTCTTCTTCTATATCACGAACTGCCATCTTATCCATAACTGTCGCACTAGCACCACGATAAGCACCACGAACACTAATCTTATCAAGCTCAACATTAGGGAAAATTTCTTTTGGAATATTTATATAAGCGTTATAACCCATATATGCTAAAAAAATCAAAAGCATATAGTTTAAACGCTTATTATCTATAAAATATTTTATGATTTTAGTCAAATGAATAATCCTTTTTCATATTATACTAACTCATAAAAGCGATTTTATTACATTGCTAACACCCTGATGTAAGTTATAACTTGAAATTGGAAAATCTAAAGACTCATCTTCAAGATTTACATTAAAACGACCAAGATAATCTCCTAGAAGTTTTAAGTCTATCTCTTCATCAGATTTTTGAATCTTAAATGCAAGTGCTTTTAAACTTACAAAATCACTCCACTTTAAAAATAGTTCAGGGGTCAAAGCATCTACACTAACTCCCTCAGGGTCAAAAAGTTTACCAGCATCTCTAAGTGGAATCAACACACTAAGTATTGCCTCCGAAAAAGGAACTACTTTATCACCCCAAAACTCTTTTTCATTTCTCAACTTTAACTCTTGAGCTAAAACTTCTTTTATCTTTTGTATACTTGAACTTTTAAATAGTTCATAACTTTCTTGTTTCATAATTGTCCTATATTTTTAAGTTTATTTTCTATTACCAAATTTGGTGATTCTTCTAATCTTTCATATTTTTTTATAGAGTTTAAGATTTGTCTTCTTAATTGATTTGGCTCTTGATGTGTAATTTTTCCAATCATTTCTCGACCTCCTACATCATTTATAACCCATCTTTGCATCTGCGTTAGATGATGTACTTTTATTCTTGTTAAAAGAGAATTAAAATCTTCACCGTTAGACTCACTATCTTTAGATACTGTTTTATATATAGAGTGCATTAATATACTTATTTCTTCTGCTTCACCATCAAAAGTTTCTTTTTCATCTAACATAGCTAAAAGCTTAGATAGTCTTTTTAAGTATTTATACTCAGGTTTTAAACCTTCCATTAAAACTTTTCTAGCAGAACCAAACTTATTTATAACTTCTAAAACCACTTCAAAGGTGTCTTCATCTGTATTTAAATCATACTCACTAATTATCAACTTTGCTTCTTTTATGCTCATGATATATATCCAGCCTCTCTTAGTTTTTCTAGTATTTCATCTTCTGGCATACCTTGTTTTCTATATATATTTACCCAGATTTGTGTTTCTTCATTAAACTCAATCGCTTCTTTTGAGTACATTGCCTGATGTTCTAGCACATTAAAATGTTCTATCAATTTTCCTATATTCATAATATTTTGTCTATGAAATGAAGCCTTTGGATTATTTGAAAAAAGCCATCTTATAGCCTCGTTGAACATTTTTGGTGTTCTTCCAGTTTCTTTTAGATGCTTTCTGAGTAAATACTCTCCGTCAATATTTTTAAACTCTCTTCTAATATAATTTTTTTGAATTTTTTTTCTTTCTTGGTCAAAATAATTAACTACTCTTCTTGTATCTATTATTATATCTTCATTGTTATTTTGAAAAGTTAAATTTTTCTTATTAACTTGTGTAATTTTTTTAGATTTACCTTGAGATATAAGCTCTTTTAGTTCATTAATCTCGTAATTTTTCTTTAACTCTATCAAATACGGCATTAACTTTTGTGAAAGTGAAATTTTATAAAGTTCATTTACAAACTCTATACTTGTAAACCAATTTGTTATAAAAAAACTATCATTTTCTTCTATTTCTAAAGGTCTTGATAAAAAGTTTTTAAAATCTATTTTTTTTGCGAAATCTGATTTATAGACTATATATTGTTTAAATTTTTGGTCTAATTCACTAACTTGTGAGATGACTAAAACTAAAAACTCAATTTCATCTTCACTAAACTTATGCTGATTTACAAATTTATACATAAACTTCCATATTTGATATATTTCATATTTTGAGTATAATTCCACTTTTATTTTAGGAGATATGTTTGAAATTAAATAAAAGTTTTATTACCCACTTTATTGCTGTTATTTTAACAGCTTTATCATTTACAACACCTGATGAGTATAGTTCTCTACTTCTTTTTAGTGGTCTATTTGCTTTATCTGGGGCTTTTACAAACCAACTTGCTATTCATATGCTTTTTGAAAAAGTTCCATTTCTTTACGGCTCTGGCGTTATTCCTGCAAGGTTTGAAGCTTTTAAAGAGTCTATTAAAAACCTAATGATGACTGAATTTTTCACAAGAGAACAGCTAGATGATTTTTTCAAAAATGAAGAACAAAAGATAAATCTAAAACCTATCATAGAACAAACAGATTTTGCTCCTGCTTTTGACGCTTTAAGTAAAACTGTAATGGAGTCTTCATTTGGTGGAATGTTAGAAATGTTTGGTGGAGAGAGTGCTCTAGATGCTCTTCGTGAACCATTTTCTTTAAAGATGAAAGTAGCAGTTATCAAGATAGTAAACTCAGACGCATTTAATGCAACCTTACAAAATCACATGCAAAACTCAGAGCTTAGTGATGACATGTTAGCATCTATAGAAAATGTAATAGATGCAAGACTAAATGAACTCACACCACAACTTGTAAAAGAGATGGTTCAAAAACTCATTAAAGAGCATCTAGACTGGTTAGTCGTTTGGGGTGGAGTCTTTGGTGGACTTATAGGACTCATTAGCTCGCTTATTCTCTAGTTTTATATCTATCATCTTTAGTTTGTCATCAAGCGGGTATAGTTTTCTCGCTTCTTTTATCTCGTCTATAAACTTTTTTAAATCAAAATCTTTAGCATTTATATCTAGATTTAAAAATTTATCCTGCAATAATTTTAACGGTTTTATATCTATTTTTTTAACTGATTTCAATTCTTTGTCTAAACTTCCATCTTCTTTTGAAATATATAAAGAAGATATAAAAACAAAACTGATAAATATCAATAAAAGTAATAATACTCGCATCTTATCTCACTTCTATAATAACTTCAGCTATCTCTATAACATCACCGCCTATTATTTTAGCTCTTTTCCTAAGTTCTTCTTCGCCGTTTCTTTTAACATAACCATCAGCTATGAGCATCTTTGCGTGTGCACCACTATCTACTAAGTCTAAAACTTTTAAAAGTTTAAACAACTCTATATATTCATCTTTTAGTTCAAATTTCATATTTTTTACCTTACTTTTAGATGAGATTATACAGCAATTTTTAATTTATGGAGTTGTATAATAATTATTATGAATATTAACTCAAGCTCTCCATATAATATCAATTCAAGCTATACTATAAAACTAAATGAAAAGGAAGCGCTTGTTTTTGAGGAAAAAGAACTTAAAAAAGTTGATAATCCGCATCTACAAAAACTAAAAGAAGATGAAGAGAAAAAAGCAAATGAGAGTTCTAAAACAAATCCGAATAAACTTAGCCCTGATGAAGAACGATTAGTCCTAGACCTTCAATCAAGAGATTCTGAAGTAAAAGCCCATGAAGCAGCTCATCAAAGTGGAGGTGCATCTACGGGTGCTGCAACTTACACTTATCAGCAAGGACCTGATGGCAAGATGTACGCTATTGGTGGTGAAGTTTCAGTATCTTTTAAAACAGGCTCAACTCCACAAGAAACTGTTGCAAATGCCCAAGCTGTTATAGCATCTGCCACTGCACCAGCAAACCCAAGTGGACAAGATATGGCAGTAGCATCTTCAGCGATGGTTATGATGATGAAAGCAAAACAACAAATCTCTCAAGAAGCTCAAGAGAAAATTTCAGGTCAAGAAACTTACAAAAAAGATTCTATAGAACCATTTGAAATCTCTGCATAAACACCTTTAATTTGCTGGTCTGTAAACTCTTACATTTTCACACTTGTATTCATCTCTCAAGTACTGAGCATGAAGTTGACTCATAATACCTTTTTCACAATAAAGTAGATACTCTTTATCTTGTGGCAATTTTGGAAATTCTGATTTTAGCCTATGAAAAGGTATGTTGATAGTTTCACAATTTATCTCTATCGTTTCATCTTCTACGCGAATATCTATTACTGTATATTTTTGTGCGGTTAAATCTTGTATAACTTCTACTGCTGCTAATTTTGTTACATCATCTATAATATCATGAACATATATACTTTGAGCATTTTGGACAGCCTTATCTAGTACATCATAGTTAAACTGTTTGGCAACTTTCTCCATACGCTTAAAAGAACCGTGAGTGATAGGGTTTTGAGAAATAACACCACAATACTCAGGCATAGCTTCAGCAAAATGTCTAGTTCCTATGTCGTTTGCTATAGACATAATCTCTGGTTTGTTCATAGTTGAGAGAGGGCGAAGTATGAGCATATCACTTGCTTTGTCTATTAAAGCAAGGTTACGCAAAGTTTGACTAGAAACCTGAGCCACACTCTCTCCTGTTACAAGAGCATCTATCTCCATAGAGTCTGCTATCTTCTGTGAAGCTTTAAGCATTAAACGCTTAAGAGTAACTCCCATATATGATGGTGGTGTTGAGCGAAATATCTCTTCTAGAACATCATCAAAAGGTACAGAAATAAACTTCACTTTATGAGATGAACCAAACTTACTCCAAAGATAAAGTGCAACTTGTTTTACTCCTATCTCATGAGCATTACCACCAAGGTTGAAAAAAACAAAGTGAGTTTTTATACCGCGTTTCATAGTAAGATAAGATGCAACGGTCGAGTCAAATCCACCTGACATCAAAGATAAAATATCTCCTTGTGTACCAATAGGAAAACCACTAAGACCTTTGTACTTTGTAGTTATTATATTGAGTTGATTTTGTATAAGTTCCAAACGAACTGTAATCTCTGCATTTTTAAGATCTACGGCTTTTGCATTTGAATGAGCTAGTAGATAACCACCAACAGTCTGTTCTAGCTCTACTGAACTAAATTCATGCTTTCCACTGCGTTTAGCTCTCACTACAAAGGTTTTTCCTTTAAGAGAGTCTATAACAAGTTCTCCAACTTTTACTTTTATCTTCTCTAATGTGTCCATATCATCATACTGTAAGGCTTCAAGTATCTGTTCTATTCCCGATGTATCCAAAAGCCTTTGTCTAACTTCTTGCAGAACTTCAACAGGAGAAAGTACTTCTATCTTGTCAGAGAACTTTTTTACTTTTATGTTTGGTGATATTCTCTCTAAAAGACTTAGCAAATTATTATATAGTTGACCGACCATCTGGCGTTTGGCAGATGAACCTTTAATCATAATCTCTGGAAAAAGTTTTAAGATAAATTTTTGTGTTTTAAGGCTTATATTTGACACTTTTAAATCCTCTAAATATTTAAGGGGATTATACTGTTTTTTTAATAAGAACCTATTTCAGCCTGACTTTATCCTAGATACGGATTTATAAAGGATCCGCCAACTAAAAGAAGTGTAGATGCAAAAAAAAGTTGCACCTGCACTACATTTATAAATGTATTTATCATGCTTTTACTCTTAGACCTCTTCATTTAAAATAGAAAAACCTGCTTCATACATAGCTTTATCTACCATTTCTATGGCTGCTTGCATAGTTTTTTGTGAAATTTCTGGAAGTTTACCACCCCACATCTGCTCAGCTTGTTTAAATCCTAAAAGCATTCCTTCACGACCAGCACGAAATTTATCTTCATCTCCACCCGCTCCATTTATAACAAAGTTTGCAATACGCTCAGATGTTTGCTTTATTCCAAAGATTCCATCTTCGCTTACAAGTGCAGATGCTTCATCTTGAGAAAGTTCAGCTATTGGTTTACCTTCGTAACCTATATCGCCTAAAAAACTTTGAAAGTCTTTGTATAAAGATGCAAAGTCATCTTTTTTAGTAGCTAAATTACTTTGTATAGTAGTAGAATTAAGCATCATCGCATGAGCATTTTTAGTAATTGCCTCTCTTATTTCAGATGCTTCTTCTTTTGAAATCTTCTCCGTAAAATTACTTTTGATTACACCAGTATTTTGATTTGCATTGATATTTGGCATACTTGAACTAATATTCATGGCATCTCCTTTTATTATAGTTATACAACTAATATCGACAATTTGTAAATAAACTCAAATTTCAATATTTATTGTCATTTCTTGAAAAATTAAGCTATAATACTCTCGATGAAAAGATGAGGCTCGAGTTCATCTTTAGTGTGTGATTTTGTAATTTGCTCAATTGTGACCCTAAAGACTCTCCAATTTTTGACTCCACTTCGCAAGAAGTGATATTTTAATACAAGAGGTATTGCAATGGCAGAATTAGTAGACGGATCAGTTAAATGGTTCAATGAAGAAAAAGGTTATGGATTTATTCAACAAGATAATGGCGGGAAAGATGTATTTGTACATTTTCGTCAAGTAAACCACACAGGTGGTGGTCGTGTTTCTCTTGCTGAAGGGCAAAAAGTTACATTTGAAATCGGTGAAGGTCAAAAAGGACCTCAAGCTGAGAATGTAACTCCACTTTAGTAACACTTTTGCAGGCTTCTGCCTGCAACTTTTAAAAACTCTCACTCTAACACTTTTTTCACACTTTATTTATCAATAATCACTTTATCAATTTAAGAGGGATTTACAAATGAATAAAAATAAAACAATTTTATCTTCAGTATTACTAGCTTCAGCATTAACACTTACTCCATTTACTACAACACTTTTAACAGCAAGCACGCAAGTTCAAATAAATTCTATTATAAACTCTATTGCTGCTAACTTACACAGAAGAGGAATTGAGGAAGACGCATCTAAAAAAATTGCTCAAAGATTTTTTACTATAGATGAAGAACTTTTTTCTCTTATGCTTCAGAATTTAAAAAATAGTTCTCTTGAACTAAATAATGAAAAAATATTACATTACATATCTACCCAAGCATTAATGCAAAGAAATGTTAAACTTGATTCATATGCTTATCTTGTAAGTATGACTCAAAGTATCAAAGGAACTATCTTAAATAAAAAAGATTTAAAAAATCTAAATTCTATAGCTCAAAAAAATTCTTTTTACGCTAAGGGTTGGTTTTAAATACTTTTGCACTCTCTAACTATCTCTAACTCCTCATCTGTTTTTATAACTAAGATGGGGACACCGCAAGCTAAATTATTATCCATAACTTTTTCTCTAATATAGGTAGAATTTTCACCTATACCTCCACTAAATACTATGGCATCTATACTTTCTAAAAGAGTCATATATGCACCAACATATTTTTTAATTCTTCTTATCATCATACTTAATGCAAGTTTATCTTTCTCATTATCTGAATCTACAATATCCCGTACATCACTATGATCACAAATGCCTTTTAATCCTGACTTGGTATTTAAAATATTATCAACCTCATCAATACTAAAACCTAAACTTCTTTGTAAATGTAGAACTATAGATGAGTCAATATCTCCGCTTCTACTTCCCATAATTAAACCTTCTAATGGAGTAAAGCCCATAGAGGTATCTACACTTTTTCCATTTTTTATAGCACAGATGCTTGCACCATTGCCTAGATGCAAAGTTATAATATTAAGTTTTGACACCTCTTTATCTAATATCAAAGCACACTTTTTTAAAAGATAAGAATGAGATGTTCCATGAAAACCATATCGTCTTATCTTATATGTGTCATACATTTCATAAGGTAAGGCATAAAGAAAAGCTTCTTTTGGCATAGTTGCATGAAAAGCTGTATCAAACACAGCGATTTGCTTTATATGAGGAACTTTTTTTTGACAAACCAGTATGCCATCTAAGTTAGCCATATTATGCAAGGGTGCCAAGGGTACTAACTCTCTAATTTTGTCAATAACTAAAGATGTTATAACTACACTTTTACAAAATTCTTCTCCACCATGAACAACTCTATGCCCAATCATATCTAAAGAAGTAAAGTCTATATTTTGATACTCTAGTTCTGAGATTATATCTTCCAATGCTTTATGATGATTTGTTATCTCTTCGACCAAGATATCAACGATTACTTTTTCACTATCCATATCAAATATTTTAAATTTTATAGAAGAACTTCCAGAGTTTATAACAGCTACTTTCATTGTTGACCTGCTTGTATTGCTGTTATAGCAACTGTATTTACAATATCCCCAATGCTACAACCTCTACTTAAATCATTTATAGGTTTATTTAAACCTTGAAGTATTGGACCAATGGCAACAGCATTACTTGAACGCTCAACTGCTTTATATGTATTGTTCCCCGTATTTAAATCTGGAAAAATTAAAATATTAGCATAACCAGCAACTTTTGAATTTGGAAGTTTAGATAAAGCTACCTTTTTATTTACAGCAGCATCGTATTGAATAGGTCCTTCTACTAAAAAATCTTTATCTTTTTTTTGAAGAATTTTTGTAGCCTGTCTTACCTTATCTACATCTCTACCATGTCCACTTTCTCCTGTTGAGTAAGACAACATAGCCACTTTTGCGTCTAAGCCAAAAGCTTGGGCAGTTTTAACACTTGAAATTGCAATTTGAGCTAACTCTTTAGCATCTGGGTCTTGATTTACAGCACAATCTCCATAAACTAAAACTTTTGTTTTAAGACACATAAAAAAAAACACTTGATACTAAACTTACATTTGGCAAAGTTTTTATGATTTGAAGAGCTGGTCTTATCGTTTCTCCAGTTGAGTGAACTGCTCCACTAACCATACCATCTGCATATCCAAGTTCAACCATCATAGTTGCAAAATAATTCACATGAAGCATAGCATCTGATGCTGCTTTTTTACTCAAGCCCTTAGCTTTTCTTCGTTCATAAAACTCATCTGTAAAAACTTGCAATAATTCTGAATTTTTATAGTCTATAATTCTAGCTTGGCTTAAATCAACACCTACTCTTAAATAATTCTCTTTTAACTCTTTTTTATCTCCTAAAAGAATAATCTCAGCAATCCCCCTACGCAAAATAATCTCAGCTGCTCTTAAAATTCTCTCATCTGTACTCTCTGGTAAAACTATTGTTTTTTTATTTACTCGGGCTAGTTCAAAAAGTTTATACTCAAACATCATAGGAGTCATAGTATCACTAGAAGCTGTTGTTATATTTTTCTCAATTTGTTGTATATCTACATTGTGATGAAAAAGTCCTAAGGCTAAGGCTATTTTTCTCTCGCTTGTTACTCTTAGTCTTGCATTTATTTTTGAGATATTTTTTGCTGTTGTATAAGTGTCCGTTGAAACAGACAATATAGGAATATTAAAATCATCAAGCCCATCTATGAGTTTTTGAATATTATTATCTGCTTTAATCCCATAAGGTAAAACAATAGCACTAATATTTGGATAGTTTTTAGAATATAATGCTCCTATAAGTCCAAGTATGATGTCAGAGCGGTCAGCCGGAACAATTATTAAGTCATCTTCTTGAATATGCGCTAAAAAATTATTTACACTTAGTGCTGCAACTTTGATTTTTTTTATAACTCTTGTATGATCCCGTTTTCCAAAAACTATCCGCTTAGCATCTAAGCCTTCTAAAACATCTTGAACAGTTAAGCGGTCTAACTCTTGAATCTCTTTAAAAAAATATATATTTTGTAAATCTTTTTTTAGCTTTTTTTGTAACTTTTTGTATTTTTTTTCATCAAGTCTATTTACAAAAGTTGCAAAATTTAAACAACCCTCAGAGCTGATATTTTCACTTTCCATTAAGATATCTTCATAAACTTCTGTAACACTTCTATCTTTTGCACATATTATATTTATGAGAGAAGAACCAAGATTTTGAGCGATTTTTATATTTAAGTCATAGTTTATAGTTTTACTTAAAAAAGAGCGTCTTATACCTTCACATAAAACAAAATCATACTTTTTTTCTAACTTTTTAAACTTTGTAATAAGCTGATTCATTAGTTCATTATACTTGTTAGATGCCAACATAGCCTCAACATATTCTATATCAAAACCATATGTATCTTCATACTTCATGTCAATGTTGTATCTTTTTAGTATAAAGTCAATATCTCCATCTAGTTTTGATTTTGAAAAAATTATAGGTCTAAAAAAAGCAACTTTATGAAGGTTTCTTTTTAAAATTTCCATCATTCCCATAGAGATAAAAAGCGTGCCTGCTCCTTTTTCTTGAGCAGATATATAAAGTGATTTAATATTCATAGTTCAATTCTAGTATAATCTTTTTAAAAAAGAGATTTTAATGAGAAAGAAAGCATCTACGCCAAAAGAATTAATGATTAGCAGGTATGAAGCTTTTGTTGCAAATGATTGGAAATATTTAGCCAAAACCTCTCTTCATCAGAATGTTGAGGAGTTAAGTAGTATGGAACCTATAGAGTGGGTAAGTCTGGAAGTTATCAACTCTTATAATGATACTGTTGAGTTTAAAGCTTTTTATAAAGAAAATGAATCCATCAAAGTTTTACATGAAAAAAGCAACTTTGTAAAAGTAAATGAGGAGTGGAAATACCAAGATGGCAAACTTTTCAACTCTAGTGTCGAGCGTAATCATAGATGCCCATGTGGAAGCGGAAAAAAATTTAAAAAGTGCTGTGCTTAAACACTTTTCACAAAAACAAAACTCTTTTTACTAAAGCCATTTTTCTCATAAAATCTATGTGCATCTTCTTTTTCAAAACCAGAAGATAAAACAATATTTTCACACATACATGTTTTCGCATAATCATGTAAATACTCAAGTATTTCGTTTGCATAACCTTGGCATCTATGCTTTTCATCTGTAACTAAATCATAAACATATAGATGCCTTTTATGGTAAAGATTTGTTATAACTGAAACACCCGCAAATGTTATAAGCTCCTCTTTTTTCATAATACCAAACATTTTATACTCAATGTGCCTCATATCGTAGATAAGGTCTTCAAATTCTTGATAAGACAAGTCAATTCTAAGTTGTTTAACAACATCATAAACAGGATATAATTCTTTTAAATTCATTTCTCTAATTTGCATAAGATGGTAGCCTAATAAAATACAAAGTTATTTCCGCCATTATTTTTAGATCTGTACATTGCAATATCTGCATACTTTAGCAACTCATTCATATTTTTAGTATCTTTTGGATAAACACTAATACCAACACTGCATGAAATTTGAAATGTTATATCATTAATGAGCATCTGCTCACTTAAGATAAAAATTATTTTTTGTGCTAAAAGTGCTGCATTTTTTTCTTCTTTTATATTTTCCATAATTATAGTAAATTCATCACCACCTAAGCGTGCCAAAGTATCTTCTTCACGCAAAGTATTTTTTAGCCTCGTTGATACTTCTTTTAAAACATCATCTCCAACATCATGACCGTAAGAATCATTTATAGGTTTAAAATTATCTAAATCAATAAACAAGAGTGCGATTTTTTTTTGATTACGAATTGATTTTTTTATTGATTGGGATAACCTATCATAAAAAAGAACTCTATTTGGTAAACTTGTAAGTAGATCATGATGAGCTTTATGTTCTAAAATATTATTTTCTTCCAATAATTTTTCTTCATCTTTTTTTCGTTTACTGATATCGTGACTTACTCCGATTAAGCCTATGGTATTTCCATTTTTATCTTGAAGTGAAGATAAAGATATAGATACATAAATCAAATTTTGTGATTTTTTTACAAGATATGCTTCTACTTTAAATGATGATTCATTTAATAATCTGTTCGCATATTTTATATTTTTTTCTTTATCTTCAGGTCTATGAATAATTGACATAGGCTTTCCAATAACCTCATCAGCACGATAGCCAAGCATATCTTGTGAGCCTCTATTCCAGCTCAGTATATTGCCTTTTATATCTGTTGTTATGATACTGTCACTAACTTGGTCAAGTACTTGCGCTTGTTGCATATATTTTAATTTTAACTCTTTTTCTCTAATAATATCAGTATTTAGTTGTTTTTGTATATTTTTATAATCACTAACATCTAACATTATGCCTACTATCCCAAGTCCTTCGCCCAAATCAGATACAAAGGTAGATTTATAAAAATTATAATCTCGCTCGATATTATCAGAACACTTTACTTTAGATTCATAATATTGTGTTCCTAAACTATCTAATATCTCATTATCTTTTTTTTTGTAAAAATCTGCAAGTTCTTTTGGGATTTGTTCAGGAAACTCATATAGCGTTTTACCAATAATTTTTTCTTTTACTATGCCTAAAATAGTTTTTGAAAAAGCATTGTTACAATTTAGATAAACACCATCTTTATCTTTATAAAAAATAGGAATCGGAATAACATCAAACAATACCTCAAGAAAAGAACTATTTAATTTAATTTCATCTTTGAGTGCTTTTAAAGTTTTATATATTTTCTCTTCTTTATTCAAATAATACCCCATAATATTTACATTAAGTATATCACAATATCTAATCAAATAATCTAAATTAATTTTTAAACAACTATTGGGTATAATCGCGAAAAATTCCTCCTAAGAGAAACAATCATGGTATCAGTAAATAATCTAATAATGCGTTATGGAAATAGAGTTCTGTTTCAAGACATCAATCTAAAACTTGATAGACACAAAAGATATGGACTTATCGGTGCAAATGGCGCTGGTAAAACAACTTTTTTAAATATTTTAAGTGGTAAACTTGATGAGTTTGAAGGCGATATTAGCATCGAAAATGGGCTTAAAGTTGGTGTTTTAGGACAAAATCAATTTGCATATGAAGATTACACAATCCTAGATGCTGTACTTTTTGGAAACAAAAGACTTTATGACGCTATAAAAGAAAAAGAAGAGTTGTATGTTACTGGCGATTTTGAAGATGACGCTGTAAACAATCGTCTTGCCGATTTAGAAGTTATCTGCGTTGAAGAAGACCCAACATATGAGTATGATGTAAACATCGCTAAAGTTCTTGAAAATGTAGGAATTCCTGCAGATCAACATCAAAACTTAATGAGTACACTAGATAATGCCGATAAATTTAAAGTTTTACTAGCGCAAGTTCTTTATCCAAAACCTGATGTTTTATTTCTTGATGAGCCTACCAACAATCTTGACATTGAAACTATTAGTTGGTTAGAAAATGAACTAAAAAGACACGAAGGAACGATGGTGGTTATATCTCATGATAGACACTTTTTAAATGCTATTGTTACAAATATACTAGATGTTGATTATCTAAAGATTCGTGAATTTACAGGTACTTATGATGACTGGTACATCGCTGCTAATGTAATAGCAAAACAGATGGAACTTAACAATGCTAAAAAAGAAAAAGAAAAAGATGAACTAGAAGCTTTCGTTCGTAGATTTAGTGCCAATGCGTCTAAAGCAAAACAAGCGACTTCTAGACAGAAAAAACTAGATAAACTCGTTATAGAAGATATCAAACCATCTTCAAGAAGAGATCCAAGTATCGTTTTTAAAGCTAAAAGAGTTATGGGAGATGAAGCACTTAATCTTGTTAATATTAACCACTCTTATGGAGATAATGAAATACTAAAAGATATAAGTCTTAAGTTTGAACCAAATGAGAAAGTTGCACTTATTGGACCAAATGGTGTAGGTAAAACAACTCTACTTAAAATCATGATGGAAGAGATGAAACCTAGTTCTGGTGAGATTCACTGGGGTGCAACTATTGAAAGCTCATACTTTCCTCAAGATACTGCAGATACAATTAGTGGAGATGGCACGCTATATGATTGGCTCAGAGCATTTGATCCTAAGCGTGAAATAGCAGAGATAAGAAACTGTTTAGGTCGTATGCTTTTTAATGGAGAGCAACAAGAAAAGTCAGTTATTAGCATCTCTGGTGGAGAAAAACATAGAATGATGCTTAGTAAAATGATGCTTGAAGCTGGAAACTTTTTAATTCTGGATGAACCTTCAAATCATCTTGACCTTGAAGCTATTGTTGCTCTTGGTGAAGCACTTTTTAACTTCAAAGGCAATGTTATTTGTGTGTCTCATGACCGTGAACTTCTAGATGCTTTTGCTTCTCGTATTATAGAAATTCATGCAGATGGAAGTCTAACTGATTTTAAAGGCACTTATGAAGAATATGCAGATGCAAAAGAAAAGGGAAGAATATAATTGAAAAATTATGAAGATTTTTTAGGTCTAGGTATAGCTGGTAATTTTGCCTTGCATCTAGACCAAGCAGGTGAAGCAGAAGAGTTTAAAGATATTATCACCCAAGATGAAGCTGCTCCCAAAGGTATGTTTCCTTTTTATCTTCCTGCATCTTGCTCAGCAAAAGAAATTTTAACTACCTACCCTCTTTCTAACGATACTATAAAACTTCCTACATCTGATGTAAATGTTCAAGCCGAACCAGAAGTTGGACTTATTTGTGAGTTAAACTACAACAATGGTGTTTTATCTTCTATAAATCCAACTCACTTTGGAGCCTACAATGACTGTTCTATAAGAGTTGCGGGTGCCGCAAAAATAAGTGATAAAAAAAACTGGGGCGAAGCGTCTAAAGGCATAAGTAATACTCTCATAAAAATAGACAATTTTAGTGAGGGTGGAGTTATGGACAACTACTCTATTTGTAGCTTTTTAAAAAGAGATGGTGAGATTAAGGCTTATGGAGAAGATGTAGAACTGACTGGGTATAGTTATTTTTATAAAAAACTACTTACTTGGATGCTGCGTCAAATAAACACACAAAAAGATTTCGGTCCATTAGAGGAACTATCAAAATACATAAAAGAATGTGAAAATCCAAAACAAGCCATCATTAGCATCGGTGCTACAAGATATACAACTTATGGAGAAAAAACATTTTTAAAAAAAAATGATGAAATAATCATAGCCCTCTATAATAGAGATAATTTTTCAACCAAAGAAGTTAAAATAAATATTCAAAATAATTATTATGAAAACATGAGTGTTTTAGCTCAAAAAGTCATCTAATTTATGGGCAGAGGTAAGAAGTTAGACCTTTTTATTGGTGCTGAGATAGATGATAGTTGGGCGGAGATTCAAACACTTAGAAAGACTACTATCTCAAAAGAAATTTTAGAGCCTTCAAAACATTTTTTATACTTTTCTAAAGAGAAAAGAAGAGGCAAGACTGTTACTATTGTAGGAGAGTTTCTACTCTCAAAAAATGACAAAACAACTACACTTAAAATGCTAAAGAAAAAACTAGGTTGTGGTGGAGCAGTAAAAGAAAATTTTATGGAGTTTCAAGGCGAATTAAAAGAGAAGTTAAGACCATTACTCATAGATGCAAACTACAGGATTAAAAATGGACACTAAGCTCCTTTTTCTTCCTCTACCTTTGTAGTAGATTCACTAATATTAGTAGTGATTGTATATCCATCTCTGCCACCATCTTTAGCCTTGTATAGCATCTCATCTGCTCTACTTATAAGTATATCTTCATTTAATGCTTCATCTGCGATGCAACAAACTATACCGATAGAAATAGTAAGATAATCATTTACAGTACTTGTTTCATGCTTGATTTTTCTACCACGAATCGCATCACATATATCTCTTGCTAGTTTTGCACTGTTTGACTCATCTGTATCTATCAAGATGACACCAAACTCTTCTCCACCTAATCTAAATACATAGTCACTTGGTCGTTGAAGAGAATCTTTTAAAACTTTTGCAACACTCTTAAGCGCGAAATCCCCTTCTATATGCCCATAGGTATCATTATATTGTTTAAAAAAGTCAATATCTAACATCATAAAAGTTATATAAGACTTTGTTCTTTTTGCGCGTTTAAGTTCTCTATCATAGATAAAATTAAAATATCTTCTATTATGTAAAGAAGTAAGCACATCAGTATATGAAACATTTTCAAGTTTTTTATTTGCTCGTTGGAGTTTTTTTGTAGTTATTTCAAGTTTTGTATGGTCATCTTGAATACTTTTAAAAACATAAAAAGATATTATCAATATTCCTAATATGACTAAAAGAAGTATTATCCCTACATTTAGCATTACTGATTCGTAAATTTTTAAAAACTTTTTTCTTTCATATTTTGCGACTTCAACTTCATAATTTATAAGTTTCTTTATTGTTGAGTGGATATGTTCCATTTGTTTTTCAAAATTTACTATTGAGATATTTTTAAGCTCATTTCCATTTAAGATACCAAGTAGTATATTTTCAAAGTAAGCATTTGTATCTTTAATCTCAGATGCTGCGTACTCTACATATTGTAGTTCTCCATCTCTTTTAAAGTGAGATTCATAACTTCGCCATTGATACTTAACCTTCATCAAAGCATTTTGAATTTGGGAAGAAACTTGGGAGTTACTTATAGATGCGTTTTTTGCTTTATAAATCGTATTTGTTATATTTCCATGATATATTTGAAGAATTTTATTTAGCTCAACAACAGGAACAAGTGAGCCAAAATATAAAGAGTCTAAGTTTTTTTTCATCGAGTCTATATTTAAAGCACCAATAATACCAACTGAAAACAGACCTATTGTTACTAATAAAAAGAGAAATAATAGTTTACTTCTTAACTTAAGTGCTTCAATAAACTGCATTTAATCCCTTTATATTAATATATATATGATTTATAGCAAATCTTATGCCATTATGCTAAAATACATATATGCTTGATAAAAAACTAGACTCTATACAAAAACTAAACTTTTTCAAATCACTAGATGCCGAGCAAATAAACGAAGTAAAAGAGATTTCAAAAGTTGTTGAGTACCCAAAAAAATCTATTCTTTACTACGAAAATGATACCTACGACAAAATTTTCTTTCTTGTAAGTGGTGTATTAAAAATATATAAAATAGATAAATTTGAAAATGAGATTTTTTTATATCATATTCACAGTAACTCCCTTGTTTCAGAACTCACAAGCCTTGAAAATACTCATATTAACTGTTATTCAAATTCAGAGTTTATAGAAGACAGCTTAATCTTAGAAGTAAACTTCACAGAGTTAAAAAACAGATTTCTTAAAAAAAATATCCTTAATAATGAATTTATAAATGAAATTCTACTAAAAACTCAACAACTTCACTGTGTTGTAAACAGAGAATTAGTTTTTGATGCTACTGCAAAAGTAGCTTTTATGTTAAGTGAAGATTTGAATATGTTTAACTCACTAAAAAGACAAGAAGTTTCTTTTATGTTACATATTCAACCTGAAACACTATCACGAGTTCTAAAAAAACTAAAAAGAAGTGAAATTATTGAAATGGAAAGTTCAACTATATCTATCTTAGATGAAAAATTATTACAAACTATATTTAGAGGAGAAGCATTATGAAAAAAGTTACAAGTATTAGTAAAAAGATTAGAATTTTAGGTGCCTTACTTATAGTTCTTATGCTTAGTGTTATCGCTACAACTATCTACTTAAATCAACAAAATGCCAAAGATGCTCTTATCATTAACATAGCAGGAAAACAAAGAATGCTCACTCAAAAAATGAGTAAAAATATTTTTTATATTCATTATAGTTCTAATAAAGATTTTTATGAATTAAATGAGGCAGTTGATGAGTTTATCAATGGCTTAAATACTCTAAGACATGGTGATTCAGATAAAGGAATCTCCTCTGTTCCTACTTATAAAATTTCAACTCAACAAATCGTTATAAATAAACTTTGGGAAGAATTCCATGAAAATATACAAAATTTTAAGTTATTAACTTTATCTGATGAAAATAAAAATCCGGAATTAGATAGAATAATAACTTCTATATATAGAGAAAATACCATACTGCTTGATAATGTAGATAAGCTAGTAACTATGTACACAAACTTCAGTGAAGAAAAAACAAACTTTATAAAGCTTTTTCAATATGCATCTGGACTCACTCTTTTACTTTTGTTTTTTTACGCTCTTTTACAACTTCGTATGATTGAATCTCATGTAGATACTTTTATGCAATACTCCAAAATGCTTTTAAATAATGAAGATGTTTCAAAACTCACTCCCATTAAACTCCAAGCTGAAAGTGAAGTGGAAATCATTGAAGTTAGTGATACTATGAACTGCTTTATAAACAAAGTAAATTCTGCTATGGATTATTCAAATGAAGCTATTTTACAATCTGAAAGAGCATCATCTAAACTTGAGGAATTAACTGATGAATTTGATTTAATTATTGATGAGTTAAAAGATAAGTCTTTAGCTCATAAGCATCTCAACAATAGTGAGGATATTGTTATAGAATCCACCGAAGATTTAATCAACTCAACTAAAAAACTCTCTGATTTAAAAGCAGAACTTACAAAACTGACAAAAAGTTGCCAAGAAAACCTGTCTTAATCTTTAAGTTAAGTGCTACTTATATTCACTCTTTTCATAAATAAAACAAAACTTAAGATATTTTCCTAAATCTTTGACATAAGTCAAAGATTTTTAAAGCTGCAAAGTGCTACTATTGAATCGTTAATGGACACCTTAACAAAAATTATCAAACAGGAGAAAATATGTCACTTTCTAGAAGAGAATTTCTTAAAAGTTCAGCGGCGGCATCTGCAGCAGCGGCGATTGGTATGAGTGTACCAGCGGAGCTACAAGCACAAGCGAGTCAAGCTGAAGGTGGCTGGAGATGGGACAAGGCAGCTTGTCGTTTCTGTGGTACTGGTTGTGGTATCATGATGGCTACTAAAAACGGTAAAATTGTTGCTGTTAAAGGGGACCCAGCGGCTCCAGTAAACAGAGGTCTTAACTGTATTAAAGGTTATTTTAATGCTAAAATTATGTATGGTGCGGACAGACTTACAAAACCTTTACTAAGAGTAGATGCAAATGGTAACTTTGACAAAAAAGGTCAATTTGCTCCAGTATCTTGGGAAAGAGCTTTCGATATAATGGAAGAAAAAGCTAAAGCAGCTTTTAATGAAAAAGGTCCTGAAGGTGTAGCAGTATTTGCATCTGGTCAATATACTGTTATGGAAGGTTATGCAGCACAGAAGATGATGAAAGGTGGATTTCGTTCAAACGCAATCGATCCTAATGCTCGTCACTGTATGGCATCTGCTGTTGTTGGTTTTTATCAAACATTTGGTATTGATGAGCCATCTGGCTGTTATGACGATATTGAGCTTACTGATACAATCATATCTTGGGGTTCAAATATGGCAGAAATGCATCCGATCCTTTGGTCGCGTGTAACAGATAGAAAATTATCAGACCCTGAGAGAGTAAAAGTTATCAATATGTCAACTTATACTCATAGAACTTCAGATTTAGCTGATACTGAGATTATTTTCTCACCTCAAACTGATACTGCTTTATGGAACTATATTGCTAGAGAAATCGTGTTTAATAACCCTGAGTCAATTGACTGGGATTTTGTTAATAAGCACATGGTTTTTGCAGCGGCAGCTCCAAACATCGGTTATGGTATGAGAAAATCTAATGAAAAATCTATCAAAGATGGTAAATATACTGCACTAGAGATGGAAACAATTTCTAAAGAAATGACTACTATTGTTTCTGAAAAAGAAGCTCCAGCACTTGCACCTTATGGTTATAAAGCTGGTGATAAAATGGTTCACAACCAACCAGGTCTTAAGCACTGGTTAATTGAGTTCGAAGAATATAAAAAATCTTTAGAACCATATACACTTGATTATGTAGCTAAAATTTCTAAAGGTGACCCAGATGAGTCAATGGAAAGTTTTAAAGCTAAACTTCAAGAATTAGCAGATCTTTATATTGAAAAGGGAAGAAAAGTTGTATCTTTTTGGACTATGGGTATGAATCAACATACGCGTGGTACTTGGACAAATACTCTTGCTTACAATGTTCACTTCTTACTAAACAAACAAGCTAAACCAGGTGATGGTGCATTCAGTTTAACTGGTCAGCCTTCTGCTTGTGGTACTGCTCGTGAAGTTGGTACATTTACACACAGACTTCCAGCTGATATGATGGTTAAAAATCCTAAACATAGAGCTATCGTTGAAAAAGCATGGAAAGTACCTGCTGGAACAATCAATGGTCAAATGGGACAACACATCATGCGTATCCACCGTGATATCGAAGATGGTCATGTTAAATTTGCATGGGTAAATGTTTGTAATCCTTACCAAGATACAGCTTCTGCTTCTCACTGGATTAAAGCAGCTCGTGAAATGGATAACTTTATTGTAACTTCTGATGGATACCCTGGTATCTCTGCAAAAGTTTCTGACCTTATCCTTCCAACAGCTATGATTTATGAAAAATGGGGTGCTTATGGTAATGCAGAGCGTCGTACTCAACACTGGCGTCAACAAGTTCTTCCAGTAGGTGATTCTATGAGTGATACTTGGCAATGGATTGAGTTCTCTAAGCGTTTTACTATTAAAGACCTCTGGATGAAAGATGTTAAAGTTAAATGGGGTAAAAAAGACCTAAAAGGCATCTCAGCAGCAGCAGTAAAAGCAGCTGGTTATACTCCCCAAACTACTATGTATGAAGTTTTATTTGCTAATGATAGAGCTAAAGCATTCAAAAAAGATATGAACGATCCTATCCAAGCTGGTTATGATGATACAGAATCTCTTGGTGACTCTCGTGGTGTTATCGGTTCAGATGGTAAAGAGTGGAAAGGTTATGGATTCTTTATTCATAAGTATCTTTTTGAAGAATATGCAGAGTTTACTCGTGGACATGGTCATGACCTTGCACCATTTGATGTTTACCATAAAGTGCGTGGACTTAAATGGCCAGTCGTTGATGGTAAAGAAACTCAGTGGAGATTTAATGCTAAGTATGACCCTTATGCAGCTAAAGCTACAAAAGAAAGCGGTAATTCACATGCATTCTATGGTGAATTCTTGAAAAAAAGACCTCAAGGTAACTTGAATGGTATCGTTAAAGAAAAAGGTAAATATTACCTTAAAAACAAAGCTAAAATCTTTGCTCGTCCATATATGGATCCTCCAGAAATGCCAGATGCAAATTATGACACTTGGTTATGTACTGGTCGTGTTTTAGAACACTGGCATTCAGGAACAATGACTATGCGTGTACCTGAGTTATATCGTGCTGTTCCAGAAGCTTTATGTTATATGCACCCTGAAGATGCTAAGAAATTTGGCGTTAAACAAGGTGGACTATGTTGGGTTGAATCTCGTCGTGGTAAAGTAAAAGCTAGAGTTGAAACTAGAGGTAGAAATAGAACTCCAAAAGGTCTAGTATTTGTACCATGGTTTGATGAAAAAGTATTTATAAACAAAGTTTGTCTAGATGCGACTTGTCCATTGTCAAAACAAACAGACTTTAAAAAATGTGCTGTAAAAGTTTACAAAGCATAATAAATTTAGATTTAAGTTAAGGAAAGATTCGTTTTGAGCGAAAACAGACCTAAAATAGAAAAGAAAGAACCATTGAGTGATAGAAGAAAGTTTATCCTTGATATGGCTAGAGGTGTAGGAATTGCATCACTTGGCGGGTTTATTTGGAGTGCTTATGTTGATGAAGTTACGGCTTCACAACTTCTCCTAAGACCGCCTGGGGCTATACAAGAGAAAGACTTTCTAAAAACATGTATCAAGTGTGGACTCTGCGTTGAAGCTTGTCCTTTTGATACACTATTACTCGCTAAACCAGGTGATAATAAGCCTCTAGGAACTCCTTATTTTATTCCTAGAGAGATCCCCTGTTATATGTGTCCAGATATTCCTTGTGTACCTGTTTGTCCAACAGGTGCACTTGATGAATCAAGCGTTACAACAGATAACAAACTCGATATAAATGTAGCAGACATGGGTCTGGCAGTTATCGATGATGAAAGTTGTATAGCTTTTTGGGGTATTCAATGTGATGCATGTTATAGAGCTTGTCCTTTATTGGGTGAAGCTATAACAGTTATTTATGAAAAAAATGAAAGAACGGGTAAACACGCTTATATGAAACCAATCGTTCACTCAAACATCTGTACTGGATGTGGATTATGTGAAAAAGCTTGTGTAACAGAAAAAGCAGCTATATTTGTGCTTCCAAGAGAAGTTGCAATGGGTAGAGCAGGAAACTACTATATCAAAGGTTGGGATAAAGAAGATGAGAAGCGTTTAGAAAATGCAACTGAAATCAAAACAACAACTGAGATAAGTAAAAGAAGTGCTTTAGACTCTTTAAATGATACGGGAGGTTTATACTAATGGCAACATTATGGAGTAACTACCGATATCTAATTTTAAGAAGAATAACTCAGATAGGTTTACTATTGATGTATTTTGGAGCGAATCATTGGGGTTGGACTATCCTTATGGGAAATCTTAGTTCATCAATTTTTTTAAATGTCATTCCATTAAGTGATCCTTATGCTGCCTTGCAAATGCTAGCAGCTGGTGCTATTTTAGCAACTGATTTACTTATAGGTGTTGGGATTATTACTATATTTTATCTACTAATTGGCGGTCGCGTCTTTTGTAGTTGGGTTTGTCCCGTAAATATAATAACAGATACAGCAGGATATTTAAGAAACTTATTAGAAATTGATCGTAACCAAAAAAGACAACCAGCATCTCGAAACATGAGGTATTGGGTTTTAGTCTTAAGTTTAATCATATCAGCAGCGATGGGCATCACTGCTTTTGAATTTATTAGTCCTATCTCTATGGTTCATAGAGGTATAGTATTTGGTTTAGGATTTGGATGGGCAGCGATGCTCATTATATTTCTTTTTGACCTATTTGTTCTTAAAAATGGCTGGTGTGGGCATATCTGTCCTCTTGGTGGTTTTTATTCACTTTTAGGTAAATTTAGTCTAATTAGAGTGCATCATAAAGCAGAAAATTGTACTGCTTGTATGAAGTGTATAACTGTTTGTCCAGAGAAGCAAGTTTTACATATGATAGATAAAGAAAGTATGCCCGTACTCTCGGGAGAGTGTACAAACTGTGCTAGATGTATCGATGTATGTGATGATGAAGCTTTAAACTTTTCAATCAGAGAACTAGTAACAACAAAAAAACGGGAGAGTAATAATGAAAACAATGAGTAAGATAACACTTGGTTTATTTACTGCATCACTTCTTTTTGTTGGCTGTGGCGATAACGCTGCACCAGCTACAGAAGATACAGTAAAGCCAACTATCAGTGAAGCGTCTTTAGGTTTAAGAAAGACCAATCTTTATACAGAAGCAGCTGAAACAATAGGTGATACGACACAGTACAGCACTAATGCTGCAGGAAGTGGGAAAACTCTTAAAAGAGCATTCCAAGATGCTCCGCCGATGATTCCACATGATGTAAATGGTATGTTACCAATAACATTATCAAATAATGCTTGTACAAGTTGTCACTCACCTGAAACAGCTCCAAGTATGGGTGCATTACCTTATCCACCATCACATATGACTGACTTTAGACCTGCTACAGGTATTGCAGCAGATGGTAAAATCACTAAAAACGGTACAGAAGTAGATAACACTTCAAGTCCAAAACTTGAATATGTATCTATCAAAAAACTAAACCACTTATCTGGTGCTAGGTATAGTTGTACTTTATGTCATGCTCCACAAAGTGCTGATGTAAATGTTCCAAAAAATAATTTTGAAGCAGTTTATTCAGAGATAAATGGTGCAGAAAAATCAAGTTGGAGTGGTACTAAACTTATGGAAGGTATAGACACTATAAAATAATGCAGAGAAGAGAGCTTTTTAGCTTTCTCTCTTCATCTATAAAAGGTGAAGGGATAAAAGCAAAACAAACTATTTTAAGACCACCATATTTTAGAGATGAATCTCTTTTTCAGAGTGAGTGTAACAAATGCGAAGCAAAATGTGCCGCTGTTTGTGAAGAAGAAATTATAAAAATAGCAGAAGATAAAACACCTTACTTAGATTTTTCTAAGAGTGGCTGTACCTTTTGTGATGAGTGTGCAAAGGTTTGTGAGTTTGATGTATTAAACCTAGAAGACAAAAAAAATATAGATGCGATAGTAACTATAAACAAAAATGAATGTTTGAGTTGGAAAGGGATCATGTGTTTTTCTTGTAAAGACCCCTGCTTAGACAATGCTATAAAATTTCAAGCAATGTTTATGCCTGAAATAGAACAAGATAAATGCACAGCGTGTGGATTTTGTTTAAGTAGATGCCCAGCTGCGGCGATAGACTTTAAGGAGATAAAAAATGACTAAAATACTATTACTTACCATATTTATTACTTCGCTCTTGATGGCTGAAATAAAAATGCCAAAAAAGATTTTTATCTCTAGTGGAGCAGTTACTGATATGCTTGTTAGTGGTTCTAAACTTTATAGTTCTACACATGCAGGTTGTATTGATATTTTCAATCTTAAAAGTAAAAAGATTATCAAAAAAATAAAAGTAAGTCAAATAGAAGATTTTATGGGGGACAAGGCTGATTCTAAAATTTATTCTGTTGATGTTTTAGATAATCAAGTGCTTATTTTATCTCAAGCAAAACGAGGCTTTAGAAGAGTTCATATTTACAAAAATGACAAACTTGAACTAATCATTCCATATACAAAAAGTCTTACAATTTCAAAAGCTAAGTTTATAGATGAAGACAATATTTTACTTGGCATGTTGAGTAATGAACTAATTTCATACAACATAAAAACTAAAACTAAAAACTGGTTAGTACAAGTTTCTGGTGCAAAGTTTTCTGATTTTGCTCTAAATGAAATTAGAAGTGAGGTAGTTGTGGCAGATGAGAGTGGAAGTTTAAAAATACACTCGGTTAAAGATGGAAGATTACTTAAGACTCTAGAAGGTCAAAACTTAGATAATGTCTTTCAAGTTGCCTATAAAAATGGTATTATTGCAACTGCAGGTCAAGATAGACGAGTTGTTATTTATGCTTATAAATTTAACTCTGCTTACTATAAATCATCAAGCTTTTTGATTTATAGTGTTGGGCTTTCAGCTAGTGGTAAATTAGTCGCATATTCAAGTGATGAGGACAATAACATTACAGTTTTTAACACCATAACAAAATCTATTTTAGGTAAATTTGGTGGAAATAAGATGACTATAAGTAAGATATTATTTTTAGATGAAAACAGACTTTTAGTTTCTAGTGATGATAAAAATATTAACTTATATAAGATAAAATAAATTAAATAAAGAAGGATTTTATAAATGAACATTTCAAGTATAGTAGTTAAGACATTACCAAAATTTTTAGATAAAGTTGTACAAAGCTTAAAAGATTGTGAAGCATGTGATTACCACATGCATGATGAAGAAGGTCGTATAATCATAACATTAGAAGGTTCAGGGGTAGAAGAAGAGTTGAAAAAACTCAGAGTTGTTGAAGCAATTCCTCATGTTATTACAGCAGATATGCAAATGGCATATAGTGAAGATGAGTTAAATGCGCACATGGAAGTTTTAGCAAATGCTGATGTTGTTCCTAAGATGCTAAATGATGAAGACTTAGATCCAAAAGACATTGTATATAATGGTGACTTAAAGAAAAAAGATTTAGAAGGTTTTGCTAGACGCTTTGATGAAACAGGTAAAAAATAAATATGAGCCTAATATTTGAATCAAAAATAAAAGTAGATGAAAGTAAAAATTGGTTCATAGAACTCACTGATACTTCAGATGGAAGAGTTGAAATCTGTAAAAATATGGATGAATATAAAGAAAAGTTTGAAAAACTAGGTGAGGATTATGGCGGAAATGTTGATGAAGTAAAATGGAGTCAAGATGAAAATGTTCCTCCGCATCATATAGACGAGATAAGACAAGAGATGGCAAAACTTCAAATGGAAGTCGAAGAAAAAACAGGCAGACCACTAATAGAAGAAGATAAATAGTGGAAGCAAAAGCAATAGTAACAGACACTTATCTAGACCCCATAGAAATATCTTCTCATCTTAAAAATGTAGATTATATTATCATGGCAGCAGATGCACCTTCGCACTTTAAAGATACCCCTATTCACTTTACTATATTTTTAAATACCTCTGAGAAATTTCCAAAAGATGTTCAAGAAGCTATTTTAGATAAATTTTTAGATGAACAAGGTATAGATAAACCAGCTGAACTTATGAGCCAGTTAATGCCAGTAGGTTTTGGTAAAAGTTCTCAAGATACTCCTATGCCACTACTTTTAGTAAGACCACAAGACCAACAAAGCATACCTTATGAAGTTATGTTTGTTATGGATTTTTTAGCAGATTCAGATAATTTTTTTGAAGCAAAAAATGAAAATCTTACGGGCTGGTCTTATACTTATACCCCATAGACTCAATCTCATAAATACTTTTGACAATTTTAGAAGATAGATTTTTATAACTTTTTTTAGTTACTAAAATATCATCTTCTATTCTGATACCTATACCACGGAATCTTTTGGGAACCGTTTTATCATCTTTTGAGATGTAGATACCTGGTTCTATTGTCAAAACCATACCTTTTTGCAGTTTTATTTCTTTATCATTTTCATCTTTATATGGAGCATCATCATGAACATCTAAACCCATCCAATGTCCTATTCCATGAGGATAATACTTTTTATGTTGTTTGTTTTTTATAAGTTTTTTGTAGTTTCCATTTAATATACCAAGTTTCACAAGACCTTTTGTCAAATAAATTTCTGCTTTTTGTTGAAGCTTTGTTCTTTTTATATTTGGTTTAATCATCTTAATTATTTTTTTATTTACTTGCAGAACTAAATTGTATAACTCTTTTTGTGCTTGAGTAAACTTGCCATTTACAGGGATAACTCTTGTTATATCACTTGCATAATATTCATATTCGCATCCAGCATCTATAAGTATTAAATCTCCATCTATTAAAATATCTTTATTATCTATATAATGAAGAATATTTGCATTATCCCCAGATGCTACAATTGAAGTATAAGCATCACTATATGAGCCATATTTTTTAAATATATATTCTATCTCTGATTGAAGCTCATATTCATATTTAGAAGTTTTGTCAAAACTAATAACTCCATGATGAGCTTTTTTAGTTATGTTTATCGCTTTTTTTATTAAGTTGATTTCTGCTTTTGATTTTATCAATCTCATTTGTGCAACTACTTTAAAAGCATTTTTATCTATTTTATATTTTTTCTTTAACTCTTTTTTTAATTTTTTAAACTTACCGCTTAGTATTACTTTATCAACTGAAAATCTTTTTTTAGCCTCTTTTTTTCCAAGTCTTTTTCCATGCCAAAGTTCATCTTGAGATTCCTTCTTTTTAACAAAAAGAAAAGACTTTGTTTTATAATTTTTTTTAACAAATATCAAATAACTATTATCTTCTTTAAAACCTGTTAGATAATAAAAATTACTATCTTGTCTATATGGATACTGGGTATCATTTGAACGAGTTTTTGCTTTAGCACTTGAAAAAATAGCTATTGTGTTATTTTTTAATTTTTTTAAAAATCTATTTCTTCGTTTTTTATACTCATGTTCTTGTATCACTCACAAACCTTATTTAAGAAGTTTATACTTTTAGTTAGTACCTCTCTAAGTACAATCTCAAATGCTTTTACCCCACCTTTGGCATCTAAAGAATCAACTTTATTTTTAGATTTAAAACTAGAAGTAGCTAGTACCTCACTTGTTTTTGAATCTATAACTGTTATGCTTATCGCAACATTAACATAAGATTTAGTAGAATCATTTGTAAAATACTGCATAAAATCTTCTATATTTATCTCTAATATCAAGTCACTTTTACTTCTTGATTTTGAAGTTTGAGTGTTTTTAAATAGATTTGATTCCCGTAAAACTTTCACTACTTGAGAGGTAATTTCTTGATTTACAGAGTTATTCCACTGTGCCTGAGAGTATGAATATATTTTATGTTTATTTTGAACATAATTCATTTTAAGCGACATCAAAGAACTTGAACTAAAAGCCTGTGATACTTTTAAAGATTTTTCTTTACAACCGTTACTTAAATCATCTATTTGTTCTAGTGATTTAACAGACAACTTATACTCAGCAACAGGTGGTTCTATAGTCGTACAACCTGTTAAAACAGCTAAACCTAATGCTATTAAAAATATTTTTATCATCAGTTTTCTCCTGGACCTTTTTTAATTTTTTCTTGTTTAAACAATATATCTCCGGGGCTTCTTTCATACTGATTTAATGCATTTTCTATACTTATCATTAAATGTTGCATCTCTATAAGAGTATTGTTCATTGTTGGGATTACATCACCTGCAATTTCCTTAATGTTAAACTCTCCACTTGCAATAGCTCTTTTTATCTCATCCATCGATAAGGTTATGCCAATATAACTAATCATTATAGAACTAAGAGATTTTGAAATACTATCTTCCCATGCAACACTCTGGTCTATAAATTTATCTATTTTAGGCATCATTTCGTCAAACTTTTTTGTTAGCTTATTAAAGTTATGTATAGATGCGTGCATATCTTTTATAGCTTTATCATCTAAAAGTTTTTCCATCTGCTTCATAAAAGTGGCAGATGACTTTAAAATAATAGATATTTGATGTTGATTTTCTTCATTTAAAAGTTCAGAAGTTCTGGAGAGGGTTTTTGATAGTTTTGTGCTTACTGTACCCAATGATTTTTCAAAACGCTCAAAAAAGGAAGCTTCTGTTTTAATAATTGGATATTCATCTCCCTCTTTAACTTTTAATGCTGGACCTCCATTTACCCCTAAACTAAGATTTATATAACTAAGTCCTGTAATCCCTTGAGATGTAAGTTTTGCAACTGTCGTTTCTTTAATCGGTGTTGTTTTAAGTATACTTATTAAAACTTCTACTTGTTCTGAGTTTTTAGGATTTATTCTAAGTCTACTAACTTTGCCAACATTTATACCTCTATATTTTACAGCAGCATCTACATTTAAGCCTAGTACGGACTCATTAAAATGTATATTATATTTTGTAGTTTCATGTTCTGGCGATGGTTTTAAAAGCCAATAAGTAAAAGCTAACATCAAAGCAACTCCAGATAAAACCATAAAACCTACAAGCGTATAATTTACTCTATTGTTCATGTTAAATTTACTCCCTTAAAAAATGTTTGTATAAATTCACTTTTAGTATTTTTTATATTATTTAAAGTCCCCTCATAAACAATCTTTTTTTCATCAATAATTGCAACGCGGTCAAGTGTATCATAAATTGATTGTAAATCATGTGAAACCATTACTATTGTCAAGCCTAATAACTCTCTAAGTTTTAAAATCAAACTATCAAAATCTCTTGCTGAAATAGGGTCTAATCCACTTGTAGGCTCATCTAAAAAAAGAAGTTTTGGATCCATTGACAAAGCTCTTGCAAGAGCAGCTTTTTTTTTCATACCACCACTTATTTGAGATGGAAATAACACAGCATCTGCTGATTTCAATCCAACAAGATTTATCTTAAACTCTACTATTTCATCTATCATCTTTTGTGAAAGGTCAGTATATTCCACTAATGGTAGTGCGATGTTATCTTTTAAAGATAAAGAAGAAAAAAGAGCACCAGCTTGAAATAAAACACCCCACTTTCGTCTTAATTCTTGCGCCTCATTATGCCTAATAGATTCTATATCGTGTCCAAGAATACTTATAGAACCACCATGAAAATTTTGTAACATTACCATCTCTCTAAGAAGTGTAGTCTTACCACAACCTGATGGTCCTAAAAGTCCATAAATTTCACCTTCATTTATCTCTAAATTTACTCCATCATGCACTACTCTTTCATCAAAAATAGTTTTTACATCTCTCACTTTTATAAGCGTAGCCATTATATTCCCATATTTGTAAACATTATTGAAAAAATTGCGTCACATACTATAACTGCAAAGATAGACTCAACAACACTTTTTGTTGTGTTAAAACCTATACTTTGAGTATCATCTTTTACCATTAAACCTCTATATACACCAATAGATGCTATAAGAAAAGCGAAAAATGGACCTTTAAATATACCGATAAAAAAGTGCTTAGCTGCAACAACCTCGTTAAATCTTTCCACAAAAAGTGTAGGAGCTATGTCTAGATCTATATATGCAACAAGTACTCCACCAAATACACCCATAATATCCGCAACAAAAATTAAAATAGGCATAGTTATCATCAAAGCTATTATACGAGGCATAACGAGAAATATATAAGGGTCAAAACCCATTGTTTTCATAGCATCTAATTCTTGGGTAATCTTCATTGCTCCTATTTGAGCTGTAAACGCTGAACCACTTCTTCCTGCAATTACAATAGCAGTCATTAACGGTGCTAACTCACGAAGGATTGAGATGCCAAGCATATCCACTATAAATATATTTGCTCCATATATCTTTAGTTGAAATGCAGATTGATAGGCCACAACCAAACCTATTAAAAAACTTGTTAAAGCAATAATTCCCAACGCTCTTATAGCACTTTCATTCATCTCAAAAGCTATCTCTTTATATCTAATATTTTTTACAGATTTAAGGTAATAAACTTTAGTTGCAAATAATTTGCCAAGAAAAGTCATAAAGGCTAAAAAACCTATATAATAATCATGTGTTGTTTTTCCAATTGCATATATGAGTGTTTTTTCTTTTTCGTAAGGAAGTTTTTGTGAAGTTTTTTGTGAAGTTTTTACTAACTCTAAAGTATCTAAGATATCTTTATTTTGAGTGAGTATATTACTAGAAATATCTCTGTAATTGAAATCTTTTATAAGTGAATTTATAAATATACTTGCTGCTGTATCAAAGTATGTTACATCTTCTAAGTCAAATTCAACCTTGTCAACATTTAAAAAGTCTAGTTTTGCTATTTCTTCTTTATAAGTATTTACACTATAAAGAGTAAACTCTCCTGAGAATTTCAAGGAGAGTTTATTGTCTTTTATAAAAGAGTTAATTAAAAATCTCTCTCTAAGAGTTTTTTAACTTTTAATATAGTTATGATTTTATCTTCTTGCTTACCAACACCATCAATCATAGTATCATTACCATTGAGAGTATCAGGAGCAGGACTAATATCTGTCTTTTTAAGTCTTATAGCCATTGTTAATCTATCTATAACAAATCCTGCAACATCATCTCCATCTTTCATGACCATAAATCTAGTTTCATCATTATGTTTTTGTTCAGTTAAACCAAACTTCAAACGAAGGTCAATCAAAGGAATAACTGCGCCCCGAAGGTTAAAGACACCCATGACATATTTTGGAACTTGAGGAACTCTTGTCCATGAAAAAGGTTTTATAATTTCTTGAATTGAAAGAATTGGAATCGCGTATTCTTCCTCACCAATAATAAATCCAACTAGTTGAACTATGTCATCTGATTGATCAAGCGACACATTTTGTTGTTCAGCTTGTTTACTAATAATTTCTTTTAATTTATCACTCATGATAAGAACTCCGATTTAAAGTTAACATTTCTTTGAACTACACTAGATAAGTAGTCAGCAGAGTATGGTTTAGTAATATACTCAACCATACCAGACTCAACGCCTCTCATACGATCAGATTTTCCTGTACGAGAAGTAACTGCAATTAGAGGTAAGTTTTTGTATCTATTGTATTTCTTAATCTCTGTTGCTAGTGTATAACCGTCCATTCTTGGCATCTCTATATCCACAAGCATTCCGTCAAAGTTATAATCACCTTGCTTTAAAATATTTAAGGCTTCTTGACCATCAGAAGCTTCAACTATTGTCATACCTGTTGCTTCAAGTGATTTTTTCATAATCATTCTGTCAGTTTTTGAATCATCAACTATCATGATTGTATAATCACTCGCTTTAGTTTTTTCTGTATTAGCTTGCGCGACACTTGATGAAGATTCAACCATCGCAGTTGCTTTTACATTTTTTGCCATATCCATCAACGCTACAACATCAACGATTAGCGTCACACCACCATCTCCACGGATCGTAGCTCCAGCAACACCTTCGATGCCTTTTAAATACTCTCCAAGAGATTTGATAACTATCTCTTCTTGACCAACAAGAGAGTCAACGATAAGTCCAAGTTTTTGAGCACCAAGACCTAAAACAACTACATATGCATGTTCATTTGGGTCTAAGATTCTCTCAACTTCAAAAATATCACCAATATGAACTAAAGATAGAACTTCTTCTCTCAGTCGCATAACTGAACGACCTTCAACAGTATAAATCTCTTCTTTTGAAATTCTAACAGTTTCTAAAACAGAAGATAATGGAATCGCATAATACTCTTCTTGAACGGCAACTAAAAGTGCTTGAATAATTGCAAGAGTTAGAGGAATTTTTAGTTTTATAGAACTTCCCTGCCCTTTTTCACTTTCAATATCGATAATACCATTTACTTTTTCTATGTTTGTTTTTACAACATCCATACCAACGCCACGACCTGAAACATTTGTTACAGATGCAGCAGTAGAAAAACCAGCTCTCATTATAAGACCAAAAGCCTCTTTATCGCTCATGCTATCAGCTTCTTTCTCACTGATAACACCATTTTCTAAAGCTTTATTTTTCAGAATTTCTACATCAAGACCTTTTCCATCATCATCTATTTGAATAACGATTTGATTACCTTCATTGTAAGCTTTTAAAGAGATGATACCTACTTCTGGTTTTCCAGCAGCAACACGAACCTCTGGTATTTCTATACCATGGTCACAAGAGTTTCTAATAATGTGAACTAATGGATCGCCAATCTCTTCGACGATTGATTTATCTAACTCTGTTTCTTCGCCATCTATCTCTAGTTCTATTTTCTTATTTAACTCTCTTGTTAAATCACGAATCATTCTTGGGAACTTGTTAAACACTTTTCCAATAGGTAACATTCTTGTTTTCATAACCGCAATTTGAAGGTCTGTTGTAACAAGAGAAACAATCGATACTACTTGATTTAATTCTTCTAAAAATTCTTCACCCTCATAGCGTTCTTCAACATCATCATTTATCTTAATAAGTCTATTTTTAGCAAGAACAAGTTCACCAATAAGATTCATAAGATGATCAAGTCTTTTTACATCAACACGAATAGTCTGCTCAACTGCGGCTGGTGTTCTTTTTGCAGGAGCAGCCGCTTTTACCTCTTTAGGTTCTTCTTTTTTTGGTGCTGGGGCAACAGGTGGTGGTGGCGGTGGTGGCGGTGTCGCTGCCTTCTCTGCATCTGGTTCAGGTGGAGCTTCAGGAACACTCTCTCCTGCTGCTATTTTAGCTGCTCTTTTTGCCTTATCTGCATCTTGTCTTTCGTTAAGAAGTCTTTGTATTTCAGCCTCTACATCATCATCTGACATATTGTCGTAGTCTAACTCATCTTCTTCTTGCTCAACTTCTTTTACCTCTTCTTCAACTGGAACAGAAGCTTCTGGAGTTTCTATTTCTTCGCTTCCACTAGAAATTTTATCAAGTCTAGCAACACAGGCAGAAACATCAACCCCAGCATCTCCACTAGTATCACGAATGATATTTAAAAGTGCTTTCATTAAGTCAATGGACTCTAAGACAACATCCATAATATCTGGCGTTATTATCAAATCACCATGTCTTGCTTGATTTAGTACATCTTCCATATGATGTGTAAGGTGAGTTAAAACATCAAAATTTAAAAATGATGAAGCTCCCTTTACTGTATGTGCAACGCGAAAGATTCCATTTAAAAGTTCTAAGTCTTCTGGTGTGTTTTCTAACTCAACCAAATCTTCATCTAATTTTTCGACAAGTTCAAATGACTCAATTAAAAAATCCTGCAGTATCTCTTGAAATTCATCCATATTTATACTCCTTGCTTTGTATGTGCACGAACAACTCGTGCAACTTCATCATAAAATGAGCTTGCTTCAAACTTAACTAAGTATGCTTCAGCCCCTGCTTCTTTACCTCTAATCTCACTAAAATGATCACTAATAGATGAGTTAAAAACTATTGGAATTTTCTCAAATCTTTCATCTTCTTTTACATTTGCAGCAAAATGAAAACCATCCATTCTTGGCATCTCAACATCAGAGATTATGATTTTTAACTGATTAGAAATTGCATCGCCATAAGTTTTATATAGGTCATTTAATTTTTCTAAACCTTCTTCTCCATCTCCAGCTTCAATGACATTAAAGCCCATTTTTCCTAAAGCTTCTTTGACAATTTTTCTAGCTGTAACACTGTCATCTAAAACAAGTGCTAAACCAGAAAAATCTTCCATACTATCTGGAATATTTTCAACATCTGGCTCATATAGTCCAAGCTCTTGAACTATACTTTCTAAGTCTAGTATAAGAAGTACATTATCGCCTTCTATTTTAGTAACACCAGTGATTTTACTTCCATCTATTGAAGCACTAACAAAAGTAGCTGGTTCTATATCACCCCAGTTAATTCTTCTTATTCTTTTTGCTTCATGAACAACAAAACCAATAAGAACATTGTTAAACTCTGTAATAATAACTCTGACTTTTTTCTTTTTGATTTCAGGTTCTTTAATTCCCATCCATTTAGCAAGGTTTACAACAGGTATAACGACATCTCTTAAATCAAATATACCTTCTATATATTCAGGCGTACTTGGGAGTTCCGTTAGTTTTGGTAGTCTAATGATTTCGCGTACTTTTGAAACATTTATACCATATATACCCTCATAAATTTCGCCATCTTCATCTTTCATTATGCGAAAGTCAACAAGCTCCATTTCATTAGAGCCAACTTTGAGCGAATCATTTATATGCATATCTCAAATCTCCTATTTTTTATATGAAATTTCTTCTAATAATTTAACATCTTTGAATGATTTTACAATAAAATATCTTTGATTGCAAGCAAAAGCAGCTAAGTTTATATATGTGAAATTTTCAAATTCTAAAGTTTTGTTTTGATGAAAATGCCCTTCGATAAAATAGTTACAAGAATATTTAGATGCAAGTCTATTTTGTATAAATTTTCTAAAACCAATAAACTCTTTGCAATCCTCTTTTTCTCCCAAATAATCATCTAACTTTTTTATGATTTTATGTCCTGATATTAAATCTAAAATATTTAAAAAAGAAGTAACAAAAGAGTTTCTAACCACAGAAGTATAAACTTTGTAAAGTAAAGGACTCTGTATATCTCCATGAGCAAGTAATACTTTTTTATCTTCAAAGAACATAGATATTGGTTGAGCATCTATACTAAATACTTTAGCATCTGGAAATATTTTACTTAGATTAAAATCATGGTTACCCTCTATATAAACTAATTCTATCTTTTTTGAGATTTGATTTATAATATCTATGACTTGGGCGTTTATTTTATGTGTATATGGAATATTGTCAAAAAGAGTATCAAATATATCACCCATAAAAATGAGCTGTGAAGGAGAAAAGTTATCTGTGTTAATATCTTGTAAAAAGTTTAAAAGTTCTGGACGACGATGAGAGTAGTGTGCATCTGAAATGATAAAGGCACCCTCTTTTAACTCTAGGTTATGGGACATAAGCTATATTTGGTATCCCATCTTTTTGACATAAGCCCATCATGATATTAGCATTTACAACCGCTTGAGAAGATGCTCCTCTCATAAGGTTATCAATTGCACTAGATATAAAAAGAATATTACCTTTTTGCTTTACATAAAGGTCACAAAAGTTAGTTCCAGCAACATTTTTAACATCAACTGGTTTTTGGCTCACTCTCACAAAAGGTTCTTTTTCGTAATACTCTTTTAAAACTTCAAAAGCATCAAAATTTTCACTCACTTGAATATATATAGAAGAGAGCATCCCGCGAGTTAATGGAATAAGATGAGGAACAAAATTTACCTCATCAAATGAAACTCCAAGTTTAACAGCAATTTCAGGAGCATGTCTATGCATAAGAGGATTGTATGCAAAAAGGTTATCATTTACATTTACAAAGTGAGTGATTTCGCTTAATTTTTTTCCTGCACCGCTTACCCCTGTTTTAGCATCTATGATGATAGGAGTATTTGGAACTCTTTTATCCATAAACGGAAGCAAAGCTAAAAGTGCTGATGTTGGAAAACACCCTGGATTTGCCACAAGTTTAGCAGACTTTAACTCATCTCTAAACATCTCTGGAAGTCCATAAACAACATGCTCTAAGTTCTTAGCATCTGTATGAGGTGTATAAAATTCTTCATAAAGCTCTTGAGGAAGTCTATAATCAGCCGACAAATCAACCACTTTCACATCTTTAGCCATCAATTCTTTTACATATTCCATCGCTGTTTTATGTGGAAGTGCTAAAAATACTAACTCACAACACAAAGCACATTCATCAACATTAGCTTTTTGCACTTCCATCTCACATACACCATTTAAAGATGGATGTAGTTTGTTTATAGTTGTGTTACCTTCTGAATTTGCTACATAATTTAACTTAAAAGTTGGATGATTTATAAGCATCTTAACAAGTTCTAATCCTGTGTAACCACTTGCCCCGATTACTCCTACATTAATTGCACTCAAAAACTATCTCCTGATATTTCACTTCTTCTATCTCATACTCTTTTTCGCCACCAGGAAGTTTAACTTTTACCTCATCACCTTCTTCTCTGCCTAGAAGTTGTTTTGCTAAGGGTGAACCAAAAGAGATAAGTCCATTATCTGGATTAGACTCGCAACCACCAACTATTGTATAAGTCAAGGTTTCATCTGTATCCATATCTGTCATAACAATAGTAGATCCAAAGCTAATTTTTGCATGTTCTAACTCACTTGGATCAACTATTTTTGCACAACCAATAATCCCTGCAAGATCTGCTAAACGCCCATCTGTAATTCGCTGTTGTTCTTTAGCTGCATGATACTCAGCATTTTCTTTTAAATCACCATGTTCTAGTGCAACTTCTATATCTTTAACTGTTTGTGGTCTAACAACTTCTTTTAAATTCTTCACTTCTGCTTGTAGTTTTTCATAACCAAAAAGTGTCATCGGCTCTATTCTTTGCATAATTTATTCTCTTGTAATATTTATTTTTATAATTATAGCGAAATCTAAGCTTTGCCTAGTTAAACCCTACTCATCAAAGACAAATCAAACTCTATAACTTCATCTTCGCATTTTATGATAACTATACATGCTTTTTTACTTATGCTTATTGGTTTTTTTATGCCTTGTAAAAGTATGCGTGACTCTTCACTTTGTGGGTCGTATGCGGTTAAAACTCCATTTTGTACTATGAACTCTCGTCCGCCTCCACAACCATCACCTATGATACCCATGCAAAAAAGTTTAAAACCAGCCATCATCTTCACACTCCTCTTTTGCCTCTTTTAAAAACTCTAGATGCTCAGTTGAGTTTTTATCAAGAATTTTATACTCATCAAATACATAGTTTTTAAATATTTTCTCATCTAAACATTTGCAAAGTTTAGTGTCATTTGAGTCTTTACATGTTGAAATCATCTCTTGTTTCTGTGAATCTTCCCAACCATAGTAACTTTTATAGTACGGGTAAAGTACCCAAATAGCAAAACCAATAGTTAGTACAATATTTACTATATATTCTCTCTTTTTTGTTTCAAAATATTTTTTTACATCATAAGATATAAGAATAAGAAACACTATCTCTAAACCTATATTGAACCAGTCACTATCTAAAAAATCAAACAAATGCTTCCTTTACCACTTTAAATTTGGACGAAACATTATTTGATGATTGTCTATACCTTCATCTACTAACTTGCCTTTATATTTTGCACCGCTATTATATAGATAACCAAGTCCCAAACCAAAACTAACCTTTTTTCCCCAACTCAGAGGCCATTTTTTCTCTAACATGAGTTCTGCTTCTGTAAGGTTAAAAGTATCTGCACTCACAGCTATCATAGTTGAAAAGGCACTGTTATATATAAAAGACCAAACACTTTTTTTATAGTCTATACTACTTCGTCTTGCACCTATATAGATATTATTTACAAAGTTTTTATTTTCATGGATTCTTGTTCCTACTCTAAAACTCCAGTCTAAATCTTTGTCTTTTTTATCTCTTGTACCTTTTAGTTTAAACTCAATGTTATACCATCTGTCATAATGAGCAACATTATCTTTTATACTATAATCACCAATACTTACAAGTGTCCCCATATAAGCTCTGTTTTTCCCAATATTATCATCTTTATTATTTTTAAAAACCATCATTCTTCCCACAAAAAATGACAAAGCATAAGGCTCTTCAAAGCCAGCCGTTAGTGCTTTAGCCCAGTTAAACTCTTGGATTTTTGATCTGTTATACATATCTTCATGGTTTTGTCTAAAGTAAAGTCCACCGATGCCCATTGGATGCAGGGATGCTTCAAGTAAAAATATGTTTGGCTTAAAAGTGTTTTTTAGTAAATTTGTATAAATTTGTGTTTCACTGTAAGAAGTAGCATCTGTAATGTTAGCATCTCTATCTAAGTCTATAAAAGCTGAAACATTTGAATAGTAAATATCAGTTTCATAATCATACTCAACTGCGTCATCTCCAAGCAAAGAAGAGTAGATGCCACATAGCAAGAATAGACCTAAAAAACTTTTCATTACCTACCCCTTTAACAACTTTTTCACTGCTTCACTACACATCATAAGACCAAAGGTAGCAGTCACACCCATAAAACTACCTTTTTCTTTTACTCTTGCTTCCTCAGAAGAAAAAATAACTTTAAACTTTTTCTTAAAACCTCTTTTTCTAAGTTCATATCGGATTTTAGAACCAAATCTATCTCCGTAAGTTTTCCAAATATCATCAACTTTAACTTGCGCGGCATCTATGCGTTTTGCACCACCAAAAGAAGAGATTAGTTTTTTATGGCACTTTTGAGCGATGGCAAGTTTAGCCCTTGTATCATCTATGGCATCTAGAACTAAGTCATACTCATCAAAGTCAAAATCCCATACCCACTCTTCATCTATGCGTTTGTTTATGATTTTAACTTGTGGGTAATGTTTTTTTAAAGCCTCAACTTTAAGCTCATCTTCATGAAGTTCTGACCACATTTGGCGGTTTTGATTTGAGTCATCATAAGTATCAAAATCAACGATAGTAACATCAGTGATTCCGCTTCGCATTAAACAATCAAGACAAAAACTCCCTACTCCACCAACTCCTAAGAGTATGATTTTTGCATTTTGAAGTTTTGAAAAATCATCTTCAAAAAGAAGTTTTAGTCTATCTTCTTTAGCCATTTTACTCTATCCAACTTTTAAGATTTTTTATACTTTTATACGCACTCAAATCAAGCTGAATAGGAGTTATAGATATTTTACCTGCTTGAACAGCCTCATAATCACTAACTTCTTCAACACCATCTCTTGGAGCAAAATCAAGTGGATGTAATCCTAACCAGTAATATTCTTCGCCTCTTGGATTTCTATGAACATGAGAATCATTTGCGTAAAATCTATAACCTGCATAAGTTACTTGCATCTGTGCTTCTTCAATATCTGCTGGTATATTTACATTTAAAAACTCTCTTTTTGGTAAAGGAAAAGAACCATTTTTAATCTTTAAAACAAGTTTTTTTATAGTTTTCATTGCAAGAGTAAAATCTCCATCAGGATTTGTAAAGTCCATCACTTGAGAGATGGCGATAGAAGGAACATCATGTAAAACACCCTCCATCGCCCCTGCTGCAGTTCCACTATAAGTTATATCTTCTCCCATATTTGAGCCACGATTTATACCACTTACGAGAAGGTCAGGCTTTTCATGTTCAAAAAGTGTACTTAGCGATAGATAGACACAATCACTAGGAGTTCCATCATCGAGTTTATAAAAATCATCATCAACACTCACAAAACGAAGTGGTCGAACTAAAGTAAGAGAATGTCCACAAGCAGACTTCTCATTTGCAGGGGCAACAACAGTAACTTCAACGCCATCTAGCTCTTTTAAAGCCTGCACTAAACAAAGCAAACCTTTTGCCTCGTAACCATCATCATTTGTCACTAAAATTTTATATTTTTTTTTCATAAGAGTATTTTATACAAAAAGCTCTTTAAACTTTATAATTTACTTTTTTTTCCGATATATAAGTTACATAACACAGATACAAAGGATAAATTATGACTGCTTATGGACTAGATGCATATCGCTCACACGACTTAAATATACAAATGAGAACTTCTAGCGGAGATATTATTAAAATGGATTTTGCAAATGAGCAGTCTATGTCTTATAAAAACCAAAAAGATGAAAATGGTTCAAGTACTTCAATGAGTTTTTCATCTATGCAATCATTTCAATTTTCAATCGAAACTAATGGCATAGATGCACAAGATAAAAAAGAGATAGAAGCTTTTATGAAGATTGCTCAACCTTTTATAGACTCATTTTTAAAAGAACTCAAAGATGTTGCTCCTAAGTCACCTGTGACAGAACTAGCGCATACAATAGCTGCTATTTTTGAACCAAATAAAGAAAGAAGTGAAGAAGTAAAAAATCATATAAAAACAAACATAGTTGAAATGTTTGATAATTCTATGAAAAAACTAACTATCCCAGAGAGTTCTGAAAAAATAAATATCATGGATAAAATCTTTGAAGATGCTAAAAAATTACTAGAAAAAACTTTAGAAGAGTTTGATGAATTTAACAAAAGATTATATGCTTAGGAACAAAATATGCTTTAATATAATATGAAAATTATTATATTTATAGCTATATTTGTTGTCTCGATTTTTGCTTCATCAATCGAGCAAAATTATAAACAACTAAATGATGAAATAGATAAAATCTCTTTAAACCTTTCTGCTGAAGAAAAAGTATCACTCTACTTTCTTGTTCTCTCAACACATGAAAATATTACAACTGCCCTTTCTCTTGATGAAACAAAAATCTTATCTTTAGAATCTTTAAAAGATAAAACACTAGAAACCTTTACACTTTTACATCAAAGTAACTCAAACATAGATGCTTCGCAGATTCAAAAGATGAAAAAGTTATATACTAAAATGACAAAAGCTGGAAAGCTACTCATACAACAAAACGCTAAACCTATAAAAAAAGAAATTATCTACAAAGAAAAAATCATCTATAAAGATAAAGTTGTTGAAAAATCATCTGTGATAAAAAGTGTAATTTTTACAGTTGTAGGTGTAGTTTTAGGACTACTTTTAGGTTTTATATTTTTTAGAAAAACTGCTGTAAAAGAACTCCAAAAAATTGAAGTTAAAAATATTCCAGAGGTTAAAGAAAAAGAAGTGAAAGTTGAAAAAGAGAAAGAACCTATAATCATAAAAAAATTACAAATTCATAACAAAACACTTGAGATGAAAACTAAATCATTTAGTGATGAAAATAATATTTTAATCAACAAATACAAAGAGTTACAAAGTTCTCATGATGTTACAATAGTTGAATTAAATGAAAAAATAAAATATGTTAAAGAAGAAAAAGATACCTTAATTACTCAGATGCAAGAATATCAAAACACACAAGATTCTAAAAACGAAAAAAAAGAGAAACTTGACGATAAACTAGATACTTTAAGTTACCAAAGTCAAGATATTTATAAAGTTCTTGATACCATAGCAGATATAGCCGATTTAACAAATCTACTCGCTCTAAATGCCGCCATAGAAGCAGCGAGGGCAGGAGAACATGGAAGGGGTTTTGCAGTAGTAGCAGATGAAGTTAGAAAATTAGCAGAGAGAACTCAAAAAGCACTCTCTCTTGCTAAAGTAGATATTTCTACTCTAGTTGATTCTATCTCTAATTTAAAATCAGATGAGCAGTAACCTACTCCGAAATTATTCTTTGTAAAGTTTTATACGCTACAAATAAGTCATAGTAGGCATCGTTATTTGCATTTACTGCCTGTGTTAAGTTTGACTGAGATACCAATAGAGTAAGTGTATCTACATCTCCTTGAGAATACCTATCTGCTGTAATACGGTAGTTCTCTTTTGCACTCTCTTTTGCACGAGATGCAACATTCTTGGCACTCTTAGCAACTTTAAAACCTTCATATGCTTGTCTTAGTTGATTTTTCAAATCTAACTTTAGTTGATGAAGTTGTAAATTTTGTTGATTATGTTTTTCTAACAAAGCTTTTTTCATAGCTAAATTTCTCATTCCTGAGTATAAGCTCCAAGTTACATTCACACCATAAGTTGTCTGCTCTTTTGGTTGAAAAATAGTTGTTCCTGAGATTCTCTCTTGATCATTTATTTGGTGGGAAGCTTCTAAATTTACTTTTGGAAGATAATTTCCTGTTATCGCATCTCTTTGAAAAACAAGTGATTTACTTTTAAAAGTCATAGCTTTTATCTCACTACGGTTTTGCATCATTTGAGATTCTAAATCAACTATCTCTTGAATTTCATTTACACTAGCATCAAAGTCATCAATGGTTTCATTTTTATCTAGAGTTACCGCTATAATATTTTCAAGATTACTCTTAGCAACGATAAGGTCACTTTTAGCTTTTATAAACGCTTGTTCTGCTTTTAATTTTTCAACATCGATTAAAAGCAAATCATTTTTAGCAACTATACCCTGCTCATATCTTACATTTGTATCATCGTATTGTTTAGTTAAAGATGCTAACTGCTCTTCTTGAGATTTAATGAGTTTTCTTGCTTTTAGGTAAGAAGTATATGCTAGAGTAACGGCTAACTTTAAATCTGAAATAATAGCCTTACTTTCAAGCTTTGCAGATTTTAGTTCAGAGTCTTTAGAGCTAACAGTAGAGTAATCAGAAAAACCATTAAAAAGGTTGTACTTTAAACTCAGGTTATAGTTATGACTCGGACTAAATGTAAATGCCGTAGGGTTCTCAAGTTCCTGCCAAGCAAATCCTGCTTCAAGCGTTGGATGGTAAGCACCTGTCGCTTCATCTTTTATATACTGGCTATACTTTACATTACTTTTAGAAATTAAAATTTTAGGAGAATTGCTTAAAGCCAACTCAATTGATTGGGATAGAGTCAATCCAAACAGTGCCATATATGATGATACAAAAATTAAAATGATTCTCATTTTATCTCCTTCTCTTTTTTACTTGTCAAACTTATCATCAAGTACATAAGTGCTGGTGTTACTAAAATAGTAAATAACATTGAAAGTGCAAGTCCCCCTGTGATTACTGAACCTAAACCTCTATAAAATTCAGAACCTGGACCAGGGACTAAAACAAGTGGTAACATACCAAATACAGAAGTCAAAGAACTCATAAAGATGGGTCTAAGTCGTGAACGAGTAGCTTCAATAATCGCTTCTTTTGGTTCCATTGCGTTATGACGCATATTATTTAAGGCTTGATGCACTATCAAAATAGCGTTATTTACAACAATCCCAATAAGAATAATAAATCCTAACATAGTCAGTACATCAAGCGGTTGTGGTGCTACAAACATATTTGTAAGTTTAAGACCTACAAAGCCACCAGCAGTTGCCATTGGCACTGTAAAAAGAATCACTAAGGGATAAATGAAATTCCCAAACAAGGCACTCATCAATAGATATATAATTACCAGTGCAAATACCAAGTTCCACTTCATAGACTCTATGGTTTGAGCAAGTTTATCCGCTTTTCCTGCTAGTTTTACCTTAGTTGAATCCTCAAGCATATTTGGAGGGATAGCATTTTTTATAATTACTTCCAACTTTTCCACACTCTCTTGAAGAGTCATTGTACTTGGTGGTGTAACTTGAAGTGTAATAGTTCTTTTACCATCAACATGACGAATCTTTGTAATACTAGTCGTATGTTTCATTTGAGAGAGTTCAGACATAGGAACAAGACCAGCTTTTGGCGTTGTAACCTGAGTTAAATAGAGTGCTTCAGGTGAGTTAATCATACTATCGTGTGATTTTAAAATCATATCTATAGATTTCTCTCCATCTTGAGTATACTCACTGATTTTTCGTCCATCAAGAAGTACATCTGCTGCAAACCCAAAACTTCTACTACTCATACCAACATTTGCTAAAGCATTACGATCTGGAATTATTAAAGCTTCTGGAAATAGAAGTTCAATAGATGGAACAGGACGAATTTGAGCACCTTTTATTCCTCCAGAGATTGCACCAAAAAGCATTCCACCTATTTGAGTTAGTTTAGACATATTTTGACCACTAATATCGATGTCGATATTTCTGCCCTCACCTATCCCTTGCTCAAATACGCCACTTTGAAGCGAAATACCAAATACCCCTGGGAAGCTGTTTACAACGGGCATCATAAATGGAATATATTCTGTTGCACGACTCTCTTCATCTGAAATCATACCTTGAATAATTAGATCCCCATATGAGACATAGAAACTATTTTTTATAGGAGGAATACTATCTACCTCTTCTTCATAGTGAGGCTTCATATGTTCATATATCTTAACCCCTATCTCTTTTTTCTCATTTTCTGAGAGTCCCGGAGGCGGAATTAAAATATTCATTATTAGATTTTGATTTCCTTGTGGAAGGTACTCCATCTTTGGAAAAAGTAGAACTATTGTTGCAACAGAGATGCTACCCATAAAAATAATAGTTATAAACTGATTTATTCTTCTTTCTAGACTCCATGTGACTCCAGACATAAATAGTGCAGCTACTTTTTTAGCAATGCGAATTAAAAATGAATCTGGTTTTTTAGTAACTTCATGCTCTTTTTCATGGTCAGTTGAACTCATCTTTATAAGCTGTGTCCAAAACATCGGAATAACTGATACAGATACAAAAAGAGAAAATGTAATAGCTGCTGTTACTGCAATAGCAATATCTTTAAAGAGCTGTCCAGCTTCTGATTCTAAAAATATTACAGGCAAGAAAACCGCAATAGTTGTTAATGCAGATGCTACAAGAGCACCCCAAACTTCAACTGTACCATCATGCGCTGCATCAAATGGTTTTTTACCCATCTTAAGATGTCTATCAATGTTTTCTAAAACAACAATAGCACTATCAAGTAACATACCAACAGCAAATGAAATACCTGCTAATGAGATAGTATTTAAACTTCTATCCATTACATTTAAAACAATAAATGTAGCAACAATACTAATAGGAATAGATGCTGATACAACTGCAGTTGGTAAAAATGAGCGTAAAAATAGTAATAAAATTATAATTGCTAACACTGCTCCAACTGCAATATTTTGCTGAACTAAATCTATTGCACCCTGAATATATCCTCTTTGATCATAATACCACTCTAAGTGAATATTATGCTCTGGGAGTACATTTGCATTTAGATTTTCCATCACTTTTTCAACTCTGTTTGTAGTAGCTACAACATTAGCAGATGGCTCCATTCTAACACCATATATTAGTGCTTTACTTAATTTATCTCCATTTGATACTAAAATATTTGCTACAACTTTTTCATAACCTTTTGATATTTCAGCCACATCGCCAAGGCGGATACTTTTCTGTCCATCATTAAATAGAACCATTTGCTCCAAATCTTGAATTGAGGTAAATCTAGCTGATACTCTTACACGATATGTACGCCTATCAATATCTACCGTTCCAGCGGCAGTATCTACATTTTCATTTTGAATAGCTAAGGCAACAGAGTCGATTGTAAGTCCATGAGCAGCTAGTCTTTGTGGAAAAAGTTTTATATGAAGTTGGTCTTTTGTACCACCTGGTATAAATATGCTAGCTACTCCATTTACTCGCTCAAACTTCTCTTTTACTTCATTGTCTAAGTAGGTAAGATATGTATCAACATCTCTATCATTACCTTCATTTACAACAAATCCCATCCAAATTGTAGGAGATGCGTTTGATCCGGCAGACTGGATAATTGGCTTTTGGACATTCTCAGGATAGCTATCAACTTGGTTTAGTTTATTAGATACCTCAAGAAGAGCCTTATTCATATCAGTTCCAACTTCAAAAGTCAGAGTTATTTCTGAAAGATTATCAGATGCTGTGGCTTCATAGTTGACAAGCCCAGGAGTAGATTTTAACTGTTCTTCTTGTTTTTCAACTATATCACGCTCTATTTCACTCGGAGTAGCTCCCGGCCAAATGGTTACAACACCTATCTCAGGCTCGATTACATTTGGAGTAAGCTTATAAGGTAATTGGCTTAAAGCCACCATACCAAACATAAGAATCAATATTATACCAACAAAAACACTAACTGGTTTTTTTATAGATATATCAATGAAGTTCATTAATTTGCCTTCTCAACAACGGGCATATTTGGAAAAATTCTTTCATTTCCTTTTATAACTACGCTCATTCCTACTTTTAAACCTTGTGCTGAAATAGCAGCTTCATTGTTAGTATAGTTAATTACACTTACTGGAATCATCGTAGCTTTAGAATCTACAACGACAAATACTACAAAATTTCCAAAACGCTTGATTACAGCATCGCGGGGGACAAGAAGAACTTTTTCTTTTTTTAGAGTAGGTACTTTTACATCTATTCTCATTCCCTCTATAAGATTTTTTTGAGAGTTAAATGAAAGTTTTACAGGAAAACTACGACTAGATTTATCAGCTAAGGGGACTATACTTTTAACACTTACTTCTAACTCTTTTTTCTCTATTTTAGCTTGCAGTTTTTGTCCTTTTGATAGGGTCTTTAAAAATCTACTAGGAACATTTATTCTTGCTTCTATACTTTTTGGGTCTATTATATTAAATACACTACTTCCAACAGCAACCCATTCACCTATATCCACCTCTCTTTTTACAACTATCCCATTAAAAGGTGCTCTTATACTCTTTTTTTGAAGTTCTATTTTCATAGCAAGAAGTTCTGCTTTATGTGACTCAATCTCTGCGTTTAGTGCTTCTAATGTATAGTAAGTATTATCGTAACTACTCTGTGCGATACTCTTTTTATTTATAAGGACTTCTGCCCGCTTTAAATCTTTTTGTTGTTTGGTTTGTTGTGCTAAAAAAGAGTTTAAAATTGCTTGTTTTGCTTTTAGCTTAGCTTCTAAAATAGAACTCTCTAGTTTTAAAAGAATATTTCCTCTTTTTACTCTTTGTCCTTCTTTTGCATAAAGTTTACTCACTACACCTGAACTCTCAGAAGCAAGCTCTGAATTTCTATCGTAGTAAAGAGTTCCTACATAATTTTGAAGAGAGTTTGCGTAACCCTCTTTAACTTTTACAGTTTTTACTAAAGATGGTGGTTGAGCACCTTTAGTTTCACTTGCTTGCATATTTAAAAACAGTACGATTGCCAACAGCATATATTTCATAATTTCTACCCTTCCCATTTGTCTTGCTGGAAAGATAACATACTTTTTCTTAAATATGTCTTTCTAATATGCTATATTTACTTATAAGCAGAATATGATTATACTTCTATTTATGAATGCTAACGAATTAAAATTACATCTTGACAACAAAAAAGATGGTCATATATGTTCTAATAGCGATATAGGATATGTGACTCTTCCTTTATTTATGCTCTCTCAAAAGCTTTTTGCAAAAATTGGAAACTTATTGGACAAAAAATACAATCTATCTAATAGTCAAATAGATGTTCTTGCATCTCTTTATTCTGCTCATGATGAAAAATATACACTTACTCCGACAAAACTATATGAAAGATTACTTTTCTCTTCAGGAGGAATGACTAAGGTATTAAAAAAATTAGAAAAAAAAGGGTTCATTAAAAGACTGGATAATGAAGAAGATAAAAGGAGTAAGCTTGTTCAGTTAACTCCAAGTGGTAACGATATTTTAGAAAAATCTTTAGCTGATGTAATAGAGCTTGAAGAAGCAATATTTGCTCATATAAAGAGCGATGAGAGGAAAAGCATGTCAGATTTACTCTTTAAAGCACTTGATGACATTGAATAATAAATCACAAACTTGACTTTATCTAGTCTATTATTGTAAAATTACACCATTAAAACTTACAATAGAAAATCTTGCATAGAAAATCTCAATTAAAACTAAGGTACCTACTACATGAGTGAAAACAATTCACAACAACCCCGCAGAAACAACAACTCAAAAAGCCCAAATAACAGAAACAACTCAAAAACAAGAACTCATAAACCTGTAAAAGGTGCTAGTGTTGAAGACCTTCGTACTAAAAGTACTGAAGAGCTAACAGTTATCGCAGTTGATCTAAAAGTTGAACACCCAAATGAGTTAAAAAGACAAGATATAATTTTTGAAATTCTAAAAGCTCAGACAGAACAAGGTGGGTTTATACTCTTTAGTGGAATCTTAGAAATCATGCAAGATGGGTATGGATTTATCCGTTCGATTGATAAAAGTTTTAATGAAAGTATCAATGATGCTTATGTGTCAAATACACAAATAAAAAGATTTGCACTTAGAAATGGTGATGTTGTAACTGGACAAGTTCGCCCTCCAAAAGACCAAGAGCGTTACTACGCACTTATCAAGATAGAAGCAGTAAATAGCCTTCCTCCAGAAGAGAGTAAAAAAAGACCTCTTTTTGAAAACTTAACACCACTTTATCCAGAAGACCAAATAAAACTAGAGTATAGAGAAAAAGGTTTGACAGGTCGTATGTTAGACCTATTTTCTCCTATCGGAAAAGGACAACGGGGTTTAATTGTTGCACCTCCAAGAAGTGGTAAAACTGAACTTTTAAAAGAAATCGCTCATGGAATTAGTAAAAATCATCCAGACATAGACATGATGGTTTTACTTGTTGATGAACGACCTGAAGAGGTTACAGATATGGAGAGAAGTGTTAAAGGTGAAGTTTATAGTTCTACTTTTGATATGCCTGCAAAAAACCATGTGAAAGTAGCCGAGATGGTTATAGAAAAAGCAAAAAGACGCGTTGAACTTGGAAAAGATGTAGTAATACTTCTTGACTCTATAACTCGTCTAGCTCGTGCTTACAATACAGTAACTCCATCAAGTGGTAAAGTTCTTTCAGGTGGTGTAGATGCAAATGCTCTTCATAAACCAAAACGCTTTTTTGGTGCTGCTAGAAACATAGAAAATGGAGGAAGTTTAACTATTATCGCTACTGCTCTTATAGATACAGGAAGTAGAATGGATGAAGTTATCTTTGAAGAGTTCAAAGGTACAGGAAATATGGAAGTTGTTCTTGATAGAAAAATCGCAGACAGAAGAATCTTTCCAGCTATCGACATTCTTAAATCTGGAACTCGTAAAGATGAGCTTCTTCTTGGTAAAGAAAATTTACAAAAAGTATTTATCCTTCGTCAGATGCTACATAAGCAAGATAATGAAGTTGAAGCTTTAAAATTTATCTATACAACTATGGGTAAAAAAGAAACTAATGAAGAATTTTTAGAAAGTATGAATACAAACTCGTGAAAGTTGGTGTCTTTGATAGTGGAATTGGTGGATTAACTGTTGTTAAATCACTTTTAAAACATGAACTCTTTGAGGAAATAATCTACTTCGGAGATACTGCTCGTGTTCCTTATGGCATTAAAGATAAAAGCACCATAATTCGTTACGCTATTGAAGCAGTTGAATTTTTCAAAGATTTTGAGATAGACCTTATCATAGTCGCTTGTAACTCTGTAAGTGCTCACGCATTAGATGAGATGAGAGAGCATTCTAGCTGTCCTGTTATCGGTGTGGTTGAAGCTGGCATCTTAGCCACAGCAAATGCACTTGATGACAAAAATGCAAATATTTTAGTTTTAGGAACAAACGCAACTATAAACTCAAAAGCTTATGAAATAGGTTTAACAAATAAAGAATTTAAAAATATAGAGTCAAAAGCGACAGGACTATTTGTTCCACTTGTTGAAGAAGAAATTTATGAGGGTGAAGTTTTAGATGCTACTTTAAAACACTACTTCAAAAACCTTAAAAAACCAGATGCCATCATCTTAGGTTGTACTCATTTTCCTCTTATATCAAAAGCAATCAAAAATTATTTTGATGATGATAGCATACTTATTCATTCTGGAGATGCAATCGTTGAATATCTTGAAGATAAATTTGAGTTTTCTAAAAAATATAAAAAGACAAAAGTAAATTTTTTCTCTTCTGAAAATACAGATGCTTTAAAAAACATTGCAAAGAAATGGCTCAATAAATAAAATCTTAACTCTTTAAATGATAGAATATTTTTAATTTAATTTGGAGTTATTAGTGAAAGCATCTTCAGAAGTATTAGCAAGAAAATATCGTCCATCTACCTTTGATGAACTAATCGGTCAAGAAACAATATCGCAGACCTTATCTTTAGCACTTGATTCAAACAGACTCTCTCACGCTTACCTTTTTTCAGGTCTAAGAGGAAGTGGAAAAACATCAACTGCTCGTATCTTTGCTAAGGCTCTTATTTGTGAAGAAGGTATAAGTCATCAACCATGCGGGAAATGTTCAAACTGCATCTCTGCACTACAAAACCGTCACATTGATATCATAGAAATGGATGCGGCTTCAAATCGTGGAATAGATGATATAAAAAGTCTTGTTGAACAAACAAAATACAAACCAAATAGTGCAAGATTTAAAGTAATCATTATCGATGAAGTTCATATGTTAAGTACTCCTGCTTTTAATGCTCTTTTAAAAACGCTTGAAGAACCCCCAGAATATGTAAAGTTCATCTTAGCAACAACAGACCCTTTAAAACTCCCAGCAACCATACTTAGTCGTACTCAACACTTTAGATTTAAACGCATCGCAACAAATAAGGTTATAGACCATTTAGCTCACATACTAAACCTTGAAGAGATTGGTTATGAAACAGATGCTTTAGAGATTTTAGCAAGAAGTGGAAGTGGAAGTCTTAGAGATACTCTAACACTTTTAGACCAAGCCATCATCTACTCAAAAAATCATGTTGATGTTAATACAGTTACGGATATGTTAGGTCTTGTTGACCCTAAATTTATCGCTGATTTATTTAGCGCTGTCTTTGCAAAAGACTACGGGCAACTTGTAACTTATACAAAAGTACTTGAAGACTATGAAGCTGAGATGGTTGTAGATGAACTAATTGCTTATCTAAAAGAGCGTATGTATAACCAAGATGCACTTTTTTCTACTCTTGTTTTAGATAGATTTTTCAGAATTTTAAGCGATTCAAAATATCTATTTTCCATAAATGCTGACGGTTCTTTTGTACTTTCTATGATATTTTTTAAGATGATTGAAGCTCTTCGTATAAAAGAAGTGGACCAAATGATAGAGTCTTTACAAAAAGAGATTCAAAGACCTCAAGAGATTGTCAAACCACAAGAAACAGCCAAAATAATTACAGAAATACCAAAAGTTGAAAAAGAAATACAAGCAGAAGTAATCACACCTCAAGCAAATCAAAAATTTGATGAACTAATCGCAAATATAAAAGATAGAAATAATGACTTAGGTATCTGTTTTGAGAAAGCTATCACATTTATATCTTATGAAAATGAATTACTCACTTGGGAAAGTTGCCCTGATGAAGAGGGGAAAAAAGCACTAAAACATGGTTGGGGTGCTATACAGCATCTAGTAAAAGAAGTTTATGGTTTTGATACAAAAATCAAAGGTAATAAATGCACTAAAGAAACTGTTAGTGAACCTGAACCTCAAACCTCTTCCATGATAGAAGAAGCCGAGATTGGGGGAAGTGGAAGTTGTGTAACGAACTGTTCATCTACTGATGAATCTAGCAAAGAAGTAGATTCAAACGATATCAAAGATGAACCTATGGTTCAAAAAGCTATTGAGATGTTTGAAGCTACTAAAATCACCATTCAGTCTAAGATTTAGGTAGTCTAGACACTACATACCATTTGTATCTATTTGATCATCAACTGTTAAAGTGATACTACTATTGCCAACTGTACTAGTATATTCAAAAGAATGAGTACCGTTATTATTGTCCGTAATTGTTGCATCGTTCCAATTATCATTAGCATCGTTAATAACTACACTATCACCATCATCAGCAATAGCTGTAATATCTAAATGGTTACTTCCTCCTGTAATATCTAAAACATCATCTAAAGATATTGTTATATCGTGACTTCCTGATTCTAAATTTATAGTTTCAATATTTGTCACAGTATTGTTTAAATTACTAAAGTCAATATCTTCATTACCACTAATTGTTAAAGTATCATGCCCAGCTAAGCCATCTATGTCACTGTTTGCTAGAGTAAATACTTCATCTTCTTGCGCATTTACTGTTATCGCCTGTGTAGCTTGTGTTTGAACTCCACCATCTGTAACTGCTTTAACGCTTATATCAAAATCAGCACTCACATCACTATTTGGAGTGATTGTTAGTCCGTTTAACTGAGCTTGGGTAAGTGTCCATTGACCATTTCCATTATCTACTCCTGTACTTAAAGTACCATTAACATTATTTAAAACAATACTTAAAGACTGATTATCTGGTGCATCTGCTGTAATGTTTAAAGCAAATGTATTTGTATCAGCTATCCTATCTGAAAAAGTGGCATCTACACTTATCGTAGCAGCATCTGTAACAGCATCTACAACTATATTAAATGTATCGCTTACTCCTGTTGCAAGTATGCTTGTTCCATCAACTGTTTGAACACTCACTCTTACATCATTCATATTCCCGTTATAATCTTTTGGAGGTATTATAGATAAAGACTCTGCTTGTGCTGGTGTTAAAGCATTTATAACATAGTCACTACCAACGAGTCCACCAATTACAGTTGTGCCATCGATTGTAAATGTAGAACCAGCTACAAAATCACTAAATGTTACATTAACTGTCTCAGCAGCAGAGTAAACATCTGTATCTTCAAGAACTAAATCAAGTTTTATAGATATCGCTGTATCTTCATCACCACCATGTCCATTAGCATTTACACTTAAGCCACTTGCAACAGGAGTAATTGAAAATGCTTTACTTTCTAATGTTGACTCACTTGTTTCACCTGATTTTATATCATAACTATATGCTTTTGCAGTTAATGTAAAATCTCCTGAGAAATGCTCATCAGCTACTATTTTAGCGTTAGCAACTTCTGAAGCTTTTAAGATAAATTCATGATGAGACTGTCCATTTCCATCATCAACTATTTTCATAGTACCAACATTTAGTTTTACACCATCTGGTAAACCACTGATAACAACAGAAGCAGCTTCACTTCCATCACTATCTGTCTGAGTAAAGCTAAGACCTAAAGGAATATCTGTACCCTCTGCTTCTGTTGTACTTGTAGGGTTAATAGCTACACTTACCGTATCTACATGAGAATCTAAAGTTATACTAAATGATTGGTTTCTAGTTGCATTTTCTACAACACCATTATCATTTGTATCAGCATCGTTCCATGTATAAGATATGTCAAAATCAAAAGTACCCTGCTTATATGCAGGTGGAGTATATGCTAAATTTGATAGCTCTGCTTGAGTAGTTACAGTAATTGTATCAGTCCCATTACTAAACAATCCTCCATCTTTAGCAGTTATTATGATATTACCAGAGAAACTCTCGCTTCCATCTGTATCGGATGAACCAATAGACAGATTAAGGATTACAACTCCACCTGCATCCGTTTCGTTATTATCAATTAAAACAGCCTTAACACTAGACGCATCTAAAACAGGAGCTACATCAATAGTAATAGTATGATTTTCACTAGCTTCTTCACCTGTTGCGGTGTTTACTGCTATAACTTCTACGCTTACAATAACATCTCCATTATAATTTGCATCTGGAGTTATATCATCTAATGCAGCTTTGTTTGTTGTTATATATTGTCCACCACCGATTGAGTAAAAGTCTGGATTATCGCTCAACTTTCCATTTGCAACATCAGTTACAATATAAGAAAGAGCATGTGCAGGATTAACTGTTGTTGCATCAAAATCTGAACTAGTTATATCTGTATCTTCAGTACCTACACCGATACCATCATTAGCATTTATAACTGGAATATCAGAGCCTCCACCATTACCAGCATTGCCAATTTGATAATTAAGTGTAAATGTTTCTGGAGCACCAATATTTACATCACCATCATTTTCTCTTACAGCAGGAGAGATTTGTAACTGTGCGGTACCATCATCGTTAGAACCACCGTGATTATATACTTTGATATTAGCATTGTTTAAATTAGCTTCTGTAACTAACCATCTGCCTCCACCAAGATTAACACCATTCTCAATACTCCAATTTGGATTGTCAGTAACTCCTGTTTGATTTTCAACTATGTAATATTTAGTCTCTGAACCATCAGTATCTATATTATTATTTGTTTGAATCACATTTGTTAATAGTGTTGTATTTCCTGCAGAAGTTACATCTTGAACTTCAAATCCATCATCAGTCCAACCATCAGCAACTCCTACTAAATCTAAAGAGATAGATTGAACTACTGATGAACTAGCTACTTCATCATCTCCATCATGTTGAGAATCTTTAACAGATTCATCTAAAATATCTCTTGTAAACTTAAGACCACTTACATCAACATTTGAATTCTCTGGAGCTAAAATTGTTACCAATGAAGCCTCTGCATTTGTTAATGATAATGATCCACTACTTGTGTCTTGAAGCACTCCATCAACTTTTATAGAAAATCCTGTTGGTATCCCTGAAAGTACTGCTGTTCCTTCAACAACACTCTCGCTATTACTATCATTTGTTCCCATAGGTAAATCTAAGTGAGTCCAAGTGTCTTCAGTGACTTCTTGTGTATTTGAACCATCAGCCGTATCTACTACAGGTGCAATATTTAAAATAAAGTCTTTTTGTACACTTGTAGTATCTCCATCATTTTCAGTAGCAGTTACATCTAAGCCTATTTTTATTTCACCACTAAAATCAGCTTTTAGTTTAATTTGGAAATCTTTAGTACCATTATTTAATGCAGCCAATACATCGTTATCAATTCTCCAATCAGTTGAACCATCAGCATAAACACCTGCTAAAGTCAAGTTATCAGTTAAAGGTAACTCAACACCATTTGCATCTACAATTCTAATCTCACTACCTTTTGGGACACCTTTAAGTGTTGCATAAATACTTTCAGAAGTGTCACTAGCAACATCCTCACCAGAAGATGCCTTAAGTCCAAAACTTACCCAACTATCTTCAGCTCCACCTATATTATTTACTTCTACATCTAGTGCATCGATAACACCAGTAAGAGCAATTGTTAAAGTTTTAGGAGCACTTAGGTTTGTTTGAAGTCCACCAATATTAGTATCCCAATTACCTTCAGTAGATTTTCCAACAACTGTTAAATCAAAATCAACATTGCTATCATGCGGAGGAACTACTGTAAGTCCTGAAGCATCTGCTAAAGCTACCGTAATAGTACCAACATAATTCCCATTAACCATAGGATTTAAAAGAGTGCCATTTGCGTCATAAATAAATGCATCATCAGGAATATCTGAGATTATAAACTCGATGCTCTCTGTTCCACCATCAGTAAAAGCTCCAAGTTCGATAGCAATTCCGCCAACACCATTTGCTGAAATCACTCCAGTATCTGGATTTCTACCTGCATCTTCAAGTCCTGCTCCACCAGATACATTGATAATAGGGGCATCTGCACTACCTGAAACTGTTACAGTTAAAGTATCTAATTCTGTAGCTGTATCAATATTTGTTTCACCATTATTTAATTCATCATTATCTGTAGCTACTGTTGTCATTTTAAATGTTAAAGTTCCATTCCAATCATCATTTTTAGTTTGAACTTCTACTGTATCTAAATATTTTTGAGGAATTTCGACAGCACCTTTTGTATTATTAGAAGTATGAATAACTCCATTGTCATCAGTCCATCTATATTGAACTTTTATGTTGTTTTGTACATCAATTTTAGTAACTAAATTTTCATTATCATGATTATTACTTGTATTTGTTTCACCTATCGCTGCGCTAAGCCCACTAAGTGAAATCCAATCACCCTCTAAAGCACCATAAGATTTATCACCTTGAGTAATCGGCTGATCAGCATCTGGTATGATTCTAACTGTTTGATCAAAAGTATCTGTAAAAGTCTGAGTAGCTCCATCATTTGAAGTCACGGTATAACTTAAATATATATTTTCACTACTGTCAGTTGCAGGAGTTATTGTAAAAGCTCTTATCTCCCCAAGAGTATTTGTAAGAATAACTGTACCATTAACAACTGCTACTTGATTTCCATTGTGGTCTTTTAGAATTGCATCTGAAGGAATTCCTGAAATTGTAATACTTTCATAAACTGAACCATTATTTTCATCACTTATGAAGATAGCGTCTGTGGCATCAAAAAGTGCTACATTGAATATCCCATCTCCATCAGCGTCATTACTATCATCTTCAACTACTAATCTATCATAGTCAATAATTGTTCCATCAGCTTCACCCTGTGTTACAACTTTTTCAAAAGGGCTTTGAGTAACTGCACCTAAAGTTATTGTATAACTCTCATCAAGCTCATCGATATTATCGTGTAAAGAAACATTTGTAATAACTGCACTACTATTTCCACCACTAATAGTTACTGTTGGTTGTTTAGTCGATAAGTCCGTGTTTTCTAGGGCATCTTGATTATTATTTGCATAGTTTAAAGAAATTGTCACACTCTCATTAGCTGGAACTTCTACTGCAACTTCTTGACCATTTACAATTGTATATAATTCTACTGTATGAGTTAAGCTATCCCCCTCTGCCGATGTATCACTATGAGAAATTCTTGCATATACTGTATCTATAGAATCTTTAATAGTTGCCGTTGCAGTCTGACCGACTGTTTCTGCTTCAAAGTTTCCACCTGTTACACCTGTCACTTTCGCACTAACCGTAGTATCTGCTTCTTTTAAAACATCTGAATCTGGGGTAACGGCAAAATTCAATACTCCACTCCCATTAGCATCTACCTCTACATTGTAAGTAGTTCCATTTATTTCGACTTGAACAGTTGGTTTATTAGCATTGTCATAAGTAGTTGGGTCTGGGGCAGCTGACAACTGAACATTATATGTAATACTGTTGTCATCTTCTGTAATATTACTTGTTGTAATAGATACACTTATAGCATCAGCATCATCTACAATAGTTGTAACCGCTGGAGTACCATCAATAGCTAATTCTTCTAAGCTTGTAACACTTCCTGCATTATCTTCTACTGCAGATACAATTTTTGCAGATACAGAGTCTGTTTCTTGATACTTATCTTCGCCACTTCCATCATCGTTATCTCTACTTACTGTGGCATTAGTACTAGCTGTTAGTTGACCAGCAGGAATTGTGATAACTAATGCTGGATTATTTGCAGAAGCTACTTCACCATTCGCACCAACGCTTAGTGTAACATCTACATTATTATTGGCTTTATTATCGATTGAAACTGTATAAATTATGATTCCAGCATCTTCGCTTGTTGATTGTGTTGCGATGAGAGAAACTGTTGTAGTATCAACTGTATCTTCTAATGTAGAAGTAGCACTTTGACCAACTACAACTTTTTCGTAATCTCCACCAGTAACACCTGTAACTGTTGCTGTCATATCAACATCTGATTCTTTGTAAACATCACTATCTTTAGTGCTTATTTGTAAGCTACCTTTACCATCAGCGTCTACTACTACATTGTGAGTTGTATTTCCTATTTGAACTTGGACTGTTGTAGGTACACCTGTCTTTGGTGGGTTTGAAAGTTCAATATTAAATGTTGTAAAATTATCATCTTCATTTACATCTGCTGTTGTAATGGCTACTGTTGTAGTATCTTCTGGATCAGGATTTCCAGTTGAAGTTTCATCTATGATTGTTGTAGTTACACTATCTTTACCAATAGTAAGAACATCATATCCACCACCCTCGGTAGAAATAATTGTAACACTATAATCTTCATCTGCTTCTTCAAAATTATTATCAAAATTATCTATTGTAAATGTTCCTATTTTAGAATTAGCAGGTATTGTAACAATAATAGTTTCTTCAACAATATCACCATTATCAGTATCTATGTGTGAAACTCTTACACTTACAAGCATATCTGACACAGGCGCATCTGTAACACTCAATGTATAAGTAGCAGAATCTCCCTCATGAACTAATGTCATCCCATCTATGCTCAACTCAGCATTTAATGGTATTTTTTGCTCACCATCTGGTTTTTCACCATCATCAGTTCCACCAAAACTAGCATCACGAAGTCCAGCAACGATGTCAGTTTGTCCAGCATCTCTTGCTTCAAACTGACCTTCTCCACCTTCATTTTGTTTTGCTTGTTCTTCACCAGCTGCTGTTTCATCCAAGATACCTAAATCTTCTTCTTTTGTATCTGTCTTATCTTCTTGAGCATACAATTCTTTTATCAGTGCTTTTTCTATGCTTTCTTTAGATAAACCACTTTCATGGCTTGGTTCATCATTTAAAGAACTATCAAAAGCTTGTTCTTGAGTTCCAGTTAAAACAATTTCATTAGCACCATCATTCATAACAAATTTAATATTTGCAGATGCAGGATTATTTTTATCTCCAAAAACAGTCATATCTTTAGAAATTGTATCGCCATTTTTTAGCTCTACTACATTTCCATCTTTATCTTTTGCAAAAAATTTACCTTCTAAACTGCTTACAGTCGCGATTTTGGTTGCCATGATATTTCTCCAAAAATAATTTAATATTGTAATAGTAGGAGAATAAATAAATTATTACTATTGTCCATAGGGACAGTAGCCATAATTTAACTACCTTGAAAAAATATCTCATTACAAGAGATGTTTTCTTTTTCACAAAACTCTAGGATATTTCTATATGGGGTAACATTTCTTCTTTTTAGAGTCGCAAAATTTGACTGAGATAGTTTTAGAGCATCTGCAACTTCTTTATCTAAAACTTTTTTACTTTTTTGTTCTAAAATATGATGTTTTAATTTTACTATGATTGCTTCAAAGTTTCGCATATAAATTCCTACTTATTAATAGTAGAAATATACACTAAGAAAAAACAAAAACGCAAAAATATTGCATTTTGCTATTTTTTTAGCATCTCTTTTAAAGAAAAGCTAAAAATAGAGCCTTTTGAAAAGATAGATTGTATCTCTAGTTTTGAATTATGCATATTTAAAATATAGCTAACCATTGCCAAGCCGATGCCCATAGAGTTATCCCAAGAATTTTTCTTAACTCTGTAAAATTTACCTGTAATCTTGTCTAGATGCTCTTCTTGTATGCCGATGCCTTTATCTTGTACTGATATTTGTTCATCTTGTAACAAAACATTTACTTCTAACTCCGAATATTTTAACGCATTATCAACAATGTTTATAAGAGCTAACTCTATCATAGTTTTATCTGCTTGAATTATTGTTTTTTCTGCTTTTAGATTTATCTCTCTGTCTTTATATTTTGAACCTAAATTTAAAACAACCTCTTCGCATAAAACTTTCATATCAAACTCACTTAAACTTATGTCTAAATCTTTGTTTTCAAGTTTTACTGACAAAGCAAGTCTATCTAACATTTTTGAGATTTTTTCTCCATTTGAGTTGATTTTATCTAAAAATTTTTGGCGAATTTTTGGAGAAATTTCTGGGTCATCTTGCAAAGTTTGAGCATAACCCATGATGGAAGCGACAGGATTTTTAAACTCATGAGAAATGGCAGAAAGTATATCATTTCTTTGTTTATTCATCAGTCTAAGTTTTGCTGTATATTTTCTTTTTTGTTTTTCTCTAGAACTTAATTTTTTCACAAGATTTTTAAGCATTAAAGATATTTGTAAAAATTCATAAAAGTATTTTGTTTTTATGATTGCTTTATAATTTTTGTTACTTATCTCATCTAAAAAGTTTGTGATTTGCTTTATATCATAAACTATTTTTTCACTCATCCTTTTTGAGATATAAAAAGCCATCAAACTCACGATAAAAAAGACAACTGCCAACTTTGATGAAAGTGAATAAAAATCTTTCATAACCTGAGCTAAACTCATAGAAAGTCTAATATAAATCTTTTTTTCTTTATAATCAAACTTTTTTGCTACATACAAAAAATCAACTTTTAAAGTTTTAGAGTATCTTATGACATGTGAAAAGTCATCTGTATTTGCTTGCATGATTTCATATCTTGAAGCATGATTGTCCATATCTTTTTTATCTAGGTTTGATTCGGCAATTACCTTACCTTCTTGGTTTATCATAGTTACTCTAAGTTGTGTTTTTTTATTGACCAAAGCTGAGTATTTATCTAGGTTATTTATATCTTGTAGTTCCATACCCATCAAAGTTATGGCATTTTGAAGATGTGTTTTGTTATGCCCGATGATGATAGATTTTAATGCTACATAACTTATGAGTGAAGTTATAAAAAGTGTTCCAACAAAAAGAAGAAGAAACTTTAAGATAAATAATTGATGAATTTTTAGCACAGGCGGTATCCAACTCCTCTAACAGTTTGTATATACTCTTTTGTTTTTAGCGGGTCTATTTTTTCTTTGAGTCTATTTATGGCTACATTTACAGTTTTATACTGATAAAGTTCCCCATCTCCCCATACATTTTCAAGTAGATAATCACGGTCAAGAACGCTATTTTTATTTAAAATAAACTCATATAAAAGGTCAAACTCAAGTTTTGTAATTTCAACATTTTGTCCATCTACACTTAACTCTCTTGTGCTTTTGTTTAGAAGTAAATCTCTATGAGAGATTTTACCTTCATTGTATTTTTTAGTAGTTCTACGAAGCAGTGCTTTAACTCTCATAATCAACTCTTTCATATTAAAAGGTTTTGTTAAGTAGTCATCTCCACCACTTAAAAAACCCTCTTCTATATCAGAATCTCTATTTTTTGCACTAAGATAAATAACTGGAGTCAATATTCCATTTTCACGCAAAGATGCAACAAACTCACTACCCTCAACACCAGGTAAATTTCTATCCATAATGAGTAAGTCAATCTCTTCTTCTTCAAGGATTTGAGAAACAGTTTTTGTATTTAAAAAACCGATAACTTCAAAACCCTCTTTATCAAAATTGTATTCTAGTAACTCTAGTAAATCTTCTTCATCTTCAACAACAACAATTTTTGCACTCATAAAACTACCTAATTATTTTTTACTATTGTAGCAAAATGTTGTTTTAGTTTTATTACAATCAGGTTACATACCTGTTGTATCTATTTGCTCATCTATTGTTAATGTTATGCTATCTGATGAACCATCAGCATTTGCGCGACTATACTCAAATACATTATCCGTTGTATCTCCTGTTTCAGTCCAACCAGCAGTATCTAAGTCTTCTATTTTATCGTCACTATCACCTATAATTTCTAAACTGTTTCCAGGTTCTGTCATATCCAAAATATCATCTAATGATAAGTTACTTATAGTGTGCGCTCCATTATCAGTCATATCAATTTTTTCTACATTAATAATACTTGCGATGTTAGTATCTGAGAAATCTAAATCAACACCATTTTCTAAAATGAGTGTATCAAGACCAGCCGCACCATCAACTGCAATATCATTGCCACCAAGAACTATCCTGTCATCATTTGCACTACCGATAAGAGTTTCTGCTTTATCAGTCCCACTTAGAGTAGTTCCAGTTTCGTAACTTACTTCTACTTTTGCTGTGTCACTACTACCTGGATTTGAAACTGTATATTCAAAAGCATTTGCATTGTTACTTAGAGTTACTTCATTATTTGCAAAAGTAACATTAGTTCCATCAACTGAATCAATACTGTTTGTTCCAGAGTCATTATGTGTTAATAGGCTTGCATCTATAACTAAGTCATCAGTTGTATTTGTAACTACATAATCACGATTAGCGTCTAACTCTGCCACATAATCAAGCGTAATTACTAAATCAACTGTTTTGGTATCTCCATCTCCATCTGTCGCTGTAACTGAGAATGTATCTTTTTCGCCGCTTATACTTTCGTTAGAGTTTATAGTATAAATATACTTCCCTGTTGAAAAGTTAATATCTAAAATACCACCATGCGTAGTTGTAATGCTTACTGTATCTCCACTTGTACTACTATATGTAACTCCATTGTAAACAACACTTGTAATCGAACCACCATCAGCACCAAGAACTATACCATCTGACCCATTTCCAATAAGAGCAGATGCATCTCCTTGAACAACTCCTTCAGAAACACTATCAAGTAGAGTTTGTTTTAAATCAAATGCATTTAAGACTTTGATAGCATAAGGTTCAGTGTTACCATCTGTACTAGAATATGCAACAGGCTCTAAACTACTTAGGCTAACACCATTTGTAATCCCTATACCATAAGATATATCTACACCATTGTCATCTAAAAAATTTTCCCAAGCAGCCTTACCAGTTAAACCACCGTAAACAACTGTATCATCTACTGCATGACCACTATTTGGCTCACCATCTGAGATAAAGTAAACTAAGGTTTTATCTGCAACTGGTTGAGTATGCCCATCGATGACACCATTTAAAGCCGAATCATATCTAGTTCCACCACCTGCATCTATACCATCAAGGTAAGTATTTGCAGAATTAACATCATCGTTGTACCAAGCAGATTCATTAACATCACTTGAAAAATCAACAAATTTGATATTTACATTACCTAAGTTATCATAAGAACCAAACATACTTTTTAGTGCATCTTTTGCAATATCCATACGAACTTGGTCTGCATCAAAATCAGAATTATCTGATTTATTACCATCAATATCCCAACCCATGCTTCCTGATCTATCTAAAACTATAATAAGGTTAGTTGTTAAAGAATCCCCTGATGTATCATGCAATGCTTCATTTATATTTGTTCCTATCGGTGCATCATCTACAATACTTACATTTAAAGTTGCTGTTGATTGTGTACCATCTCCATCATCAGTTCTATAAGTTATACTATCTACAATATTATCACCACTTGATGCATCTGTTAACTCATACTCGTAATCACCAGCTCTATGACTATTTGAATCTTTCGTATAAACTGTAATAGAACCATGCTCAGTATCTATTGTTAAAATGCCATTCCCTTGAGTACTATTATCACTATCAACACTACTAGATATTTCTGTTATTGAAGAGTTTGCACCTACTCCATTATCGTTATCAAGTAAATTTCCTGTGACTATCTCTGTTGGTGCGCCTGCATTTGTTCCATCAGATAATCCTGACTCATTAACAATTGCTGTGTCATTTACTGGAGTCAAGTCTTTGTCGTGATTAATAGTCAATATTGCACTACTACTGTCACCATCTGAATCAATAATAGTATAAGAAAATCCTTCTGAAACGCCATCTATAGGGTTGCTCTGCGTTGATTCGTAACTATAACTACCATCTTTGTTAATAATAAGCTCTCCATATGCTCCATTAATAGTAATAGTATTATTACCATTAAATAAATAAGTAGTTCCTCCATAAGTTATTGATGAAAGTTCTACTGAATCTTCTCCAAGTATATCAGCATTTAAACCACCATCACCTGTTATAACATTACCATGTGCTTCACCACCAAAACCAACACTGTCATTATCAGCTACTGCTGTTGGTTTAGTATCAGTAACTGTTACTTGAATAACTTTAGTTGTAGTAGCCACATCTCCGTTTGAAGACTCTGTGCTAGTTGAGACTACCTTTAATGTGTAAGTAGTTGTATCAGATACATTTGTAGTCATCAAGGTAAGAGTACTTTTATCCCAGTTTGTAATATCTACACTGGTTGTTGAAGCAGTTGCTGTAAACGAATTTGTATCATCTGATATAGTAAATCCAATAGGAATATCTGTTAACTCAACTTTCAGAGACTCTGAACCATCTACATCAGTAAGAACAGAAGCTATACTAAATGCTACAGAATCTTCTTCCTCTACAATTAACGGACTTGACACAGTTTCAGTTTTGTCATAGCTTATAGAGTGAATAAGATAATCATCCCCTGAATTAGGAGCACTAAATACAACCTTATCAAATTTTGCACCATTATCAGGTTTAAATGTAACAGGAGCATCTACACCATTACTACCACCTTTATGAGTAGCGGTACCAACTACTACACCATCTTTGTAAAATGTAATCCTAGCTGTTTCGCTACTATGCTTCCATGAAAAAGAAACATCAATAGACGATACATCTGTATCAAATTTTACAACAAGTGATTCTTCATGCCCTAACTCACTATCTGCACCAGAAGCTGAACCTTTAACACCAAATCCATCTTGTTGTTGGTTAATGCTTATAGTTGAGTCTGAACCATCTGCTTTTTTAGCACTAATCTCAAATCCGTTATTTGTAGTATTTACATTTCCCATTGTTATTAACTGATTAGTAGTTGTAGCACTCGTAATATCTAGTGTCGGAGCATCTGCCACGGCAGTAACATCAACTGTCATAACAGATACTGAATTACTCCATGTATCTCCATCATTTACACTAAAATTAAAGTTTGCATAATCACTCTGTTGTTCCCCAACACCTTGAGTAGAATAATCATCAGAACCTGAATCATTCTCATATGGTTTATATGTAAGTAACCCTATATTTGAGGCATCTATTTCTAAGCCAGGAGAACTAACAAGTATTCCATTATAGTAAAGGTCACCTAAAGTAGGTAAAGATTCTATTCTAATTATACTAATAGCATCACCATCTACATCATTGTGATTAAAATCAGATAACTTGTATGTATATGTTGTGTCTTCGTTTAAAGTAATATTACTGTCTTGAGCTTCTGGAGAACAATTTCTTGTAACACTATCAGAACTAGAAGTTGAAGTATTTCCAGCTTGGTCAGTAATTGTTGCACTTACATTTAGAGTTACACCTTCTGCAGGAGTTGTTACACTTGTTGTATAAACCTTTGCAGTTATCATTGCATCTGTAATTGTAACTGTAGTAGTTACTCCATCTATAGTTACATTTAGAGTATCACCTGCTAATGCTCCAGCTGGTAAAGCAATACTTATATCTGTATCACCTGAGATTTCTGAGTTAACTAAACTTCCATCATTGTTTGTATCTTCAGTGATTGTTACTGTTGGAGCTCCAGTTGCTGTTTGGTCTGCTCTTGTTGCTGAGTCACTTGAAGAAGTTGAAGTATTTCCAGCTTGGTCAGTAATTGTTGCACTTACATTTAGAGTTACACCTTCTGCAGGAGTTGTTACACTTGTTGTATAAACCTTTGCAGTTATCATTGCATCTGTAATTGTAACTGTAGTAGTTACTCCATCTATAGTTACATTTAGAGTATCACCTGCTAATGCTCCAGCTGGTAAAGCAATACTTATATCTGTATCACCTGAGATTTCTGAGTTAACTAAACTTCCATCATTGTTTGTATCTTCAGTGATTGTTACTGTTGGAGCTCCAGTTGCTGTTTGGTCTGCTCTTGTTGCTGAGTCACTTGAAGAAGTTGAAGTATTTCCAGCTTGGTCAGTAATTGTTGCACTTACATTTAGAGTTACACCTTCTGCAGGAGTTGTTACACTTGTTGTATAAACCTTTGCAGTTATCATTGCATCTGTAATTGTAACTGTAGTAGTTACTCCATCTATAGTTACATTTAGAGTATCACCTGCTAATGCTCCAGCTGGTAAAGCAATACTTATATCTGTATCACCTGAGATTTCTGAGTTAACTAAACTTCCATCATTGTTTGTATCTTCAGTGATTGTTACTGTTGGAGCTCCAGTTGCTGTTTGGTCTGCTCTTGTTGCTGAGTCACTTGAAGAAGTTGAAGTATTTCCAGCTTGGTCAGTAATTGTTGCACTTACATTTAGAGTTACACCTTCTGCAGGAGTTGTTACACTTGTTGTATAAACCTTTGCAGTTATCATTGCATCTGTAATTGTAACTGTAGTAGTTACTCCATCTATAGTTACATTTAGAGTATCACCTGCTAATGCTCCAGCTGGTAAAGCAATACTTATATCTGTATCACCTGAGATTTCTGAGTTAACTAAACTTCCATCATTGTTTGTATCTTCAGTGATTGTTACTGTTGGAGCTCCAGTTGCTGTTTGGTCTGCTCTTGTTGCTGAGTCACTTGAAGAAGTTGAAGTATTTCCAGCTTGGTCAGTAATTGTTGCACTTACATTTAGAGTTACACCTTCTGCAGGAGTTGTTACACTTGTTGTATAAACCTTTGCAGTTATCATTGCATCTGTAATTGTAACTGTAGTAGTTACTCCATCTATAGTTACATTTAGAGTATCACCTGCTAATGCTCCAGCTGGTAAAGCAATACTTATATCTGTATCACCTGAGATTTCTGAGTTAACTAAACTTCCATCATTGTTTGTATCTTCAGTGATTGTTACTGTTGGAGCTCCAGTTGCTGTTTGGTCTGCTCTTGTTGCTGAGTCACTTGAAGAAGTTGAAGTATTTCCAGCTTGGTCAGTAATTGTTGCACTTACATTTAGAGTTACACCTTCTGCAGGAGTTGTTACACTTGTTGTATAAACCTTTGCAGTTATCATTGCATCTGTAATTGTAACTGTAGTAGTTACTCCATCTATAGTTACATTTAGAGTATCACCTGCTAATGCTCCAGCTGGTAAAGCAATACTTATATCTGTATCACCTGAGATTTCTGAGTTAACTAAACTTCCATCATTGTTTGTATCTTCAGTGATTGTTACTGTTGGAGCTCCAGTTGCTGTTTGGTCTGCTCTTGTTGCTGAGTCACTTGAAGAAGTTGAAGTATTTCCAGCTTGGTCAGTAATTGTTGCACTTACATTTAGAGTTACACCTTCTGCAGGAGTTGTTACACTTGTTGTATAAACCTTTGCAGTTATCATTGCATCTGTAATTGTAACTGTAGTAGTTACTCCATCTATAGTTACATTTAGAGTATCACCTGCTAATGCTCCAGCTGGTAAAGCAATACTTATATCTGTATCACCTGAGATTTCTGAGTTAACTAAACTTCCATCATTGTTTGTATCTTCAGTGATTGTTACTGTTGGAGCTCCAGTTGCTGTTTGGTCTGCTCTTGTTGCTGAGTCACTTGAAGAAGTTGAAGTATTTCCAGCTTGGTCAGTAATTGTTGCACTTACATTTAGAGTTACACCTTCTGCAGGAGTTGTTACACTTGTTGTATAAACCTTTGCAGTTATCATTGCATCTGTAATTGTAACTGTAGTAGTTACTCCATCTATAGTTACATTTAGAGTATCACCTGCTAATGCTCCAGCTGGTAAAGCAATACTTATATCTGTATCACCTGAGATTTCTGAGTTAACTAAACTTCCATCATTGTTTGTATCTTCAGTGATTGTTACTGTTGGAGCTCCAGTTGCTGTTTGGTCTGCTCTTGTTGCTGAGTCACTTGAAGAAGTTGAAGTATTTCCAGCTTGGTCAGTAATTGTTGCACTTACATTTAGAGTTACACCTTCTGCAGGAGTTGTTACACTTGTTGTATAAACCTTTGCAGTTATCATTGCATCTGTAATTGTAACTGTAGTAGTTACTCCATCTATAGTTACATTTAGAGTATCACCTGCTAATGCTCCAGCTGGTAAAGCAATACTTATATCTGTATCACCTGAGATTTCTGAGTTAACTAAACTTCCATCATTGTTTGTATCTTCAGTGATTGTTACTGTTGGAGCTCCAGTTGCTGTTTGGTCTGCTCTTGTTGCTGAGTCACTTGAAGAAGTTGAAGTATTTCCAGCTTGGTCAGTAATTGTTGCACTTACATTTAGAGTTACACCTTCTGCAGGAGTTGTTACACTTGTTGTATAAACCTTTGCAGTTATCATTGCATCTGTAATTGTAACTGTAGTAGTTACTCCATCTATAGTTACATTTAGAGTATCACCTGCTAATGCTCCAGCTGGTAAAGCAATACTTATATCTGTATCACCTGAGATTTCTGAGTTAACTAAACTTCCATCATTGTTTGTATCTTCAGTGATTGTTACTGTTGGAGCTCCAGTTGCTGTTTGGTCTGCTCTTGTTGCTGAGTCACTTGAAGAAGTTGAAGTATTTCCAGCTTGGTCAGTAATTGTTGCACTTACATTTAGAGTTACACCTTCTGCAGGAGTTGTTACACTTGTTGTATAAACCTTTGCAGTTATCATTGCATCTGTAATTGTAACTGTAGTAGTTACTCCATCTATAGTTACATTTAGAGTATCACCTGCTAATGCTCCAGCTGGTAAAGCAATACTTATATCTGTATCACCTGAGATTTCTGAGTTAACTAAACTTCCATCATTGTTTGTATCTTCAGTGATTGTTACTGTTGGAGCTCCAGTTGCTGTTTGGTCTGCTCTTGTTGCTGAGTCACTTGAAGAAGTTGAAGTATTTCCAGCTTGGTCAGTAATTGTTGCACTTACATTTAGAGTTACACCTTCTGCAGGAGTTGTTACACTTGTTGTATAAACCTTTGCAGTTATCATTGCATCTGTAATTGTAACTGTAGTAGTTACTCCATCTATAGTTACATTTAGAGTATCACCTGCTAATGCTCCAGCTGGTAAAGCAATACTTATATCTGTATCACCTGAGATTTCTGAGTTAACTAAACTTCCATCATTGTTTGTATCTTCAGTGATTGTTACTGTTGGAGCTCCAGTTGCTGTTTGGTCTGCTCTTGTTGCTGAGTCACTTGAAGAAGTTGAAGTATTTCCAGCTTGGTCAGTAATTGTTGCACTTACATTTAGAGTTACACCTTCTGCAGGAGTTGTTACACTTGTTGTATAAACCTTTGCAGTTATCATTGCATCTGTAATTGTAACTGTAGTAGTTACTCCATCTATAGTTACATTTAGAGTATCACCTGCTAATGCTCCAGCTGGTAAAGCAATACTTATATCTGTATCACCTGAGATTTCTGAGTTAACTAAACTTCCATCATTGTTTGTATCTTCAGTGATTGTTACTGTTGGAGCTCCAGTTGCTGTTTGGTCTGCTCTTGTTGCTGAGTCACTTGAAGAAGTTGAAGTATTTCCAGCTTGGTCAGTAATTGTTGCACTTACATTTAGAGTTACACCTTCTGCAGGAGTTGTTACACTTGTTGTATAAACCTTTGCAGTTATCATTGCATCTGTAATTGTAACTGTAGTAGTTACTCCATCTATAGTTACATTTAGAGTATCACCTGCTAATGCTCCAGCTGGTAAAGCAATACTTATATCTGTATCACCTGAGATTTCTGAGTTAACTAAACTTCCATCATTGTTTGTATCTTCAGTGATTGTTACTGTTGGAGCTCCAGTTGCTGTTTGGTCTGCTCTTGTTGCTGAGTCACTTGAAGAAGTTGAAGTATTTCCAGCTTGGTCAGTAATTGTTGCACTTACATTTAGAGTTACACCTTCTGCAGGAGTTGTTACACTTGTTGTATAAACCTTTGCAGTTATCATTGCATCTGTAATTGTAACTGTAGTAGTTACTCCATCTATAGTTACATTTAGAGTATCACCTGCTAATGCTCCAGCTGGTAAAGCAATACTTATATCTGTATCACCTGAGATTTCTGAGTTAACTAAACTTCCATCATTGTTTGTATCTTCAGTGATTGTTACTGTTGGAGCTCCAGTTGCTGTTTGGTCTGCTCTTGTTGCTGAGTCACTTGAAGAAGTTGAAGTATTTCCAGCTTGGTCAGTAATTGTTGCACTTACATTTAGAGTTACACCTTCTGCAGGAGTTGTTACACTTGTTGTATAAACCTTTGCAGTTATCATTGCATCTGTAATTGTAACTGTAGTAGTTACTCCATCTATAGTTACATTTAGAGTATCACCTGCTAATGCTCCAGCTGGTAAAGCAATACTTATATCTGTATCACCTGAGATTTCTGAGTTAACTAAACTTCCATCATTGTTTGTATCTTCAGTGATTGTTACTGTTGGAGCTCCAGTTGCTGTTTGGTCTGCTCTTGTTGCTGAGTCACTTGAAGAAGTTGAAGTATTTCCAGCTTGGTCAGTAATTGTTGCACTTACATTTAGAGTTACACCTTCTGCAGGAGTTGTTACACTTGTTGTATAAACCTTTGCAGTTATCATTGCATCTGTAATTGTAACTGTAGTAGTTACTCCATCTATAGTTACATTTAGAGTATCACCTGCTAATGCTCCAGCTGGTAAAGCAATACTTATATCTGTATCACCTGAGATTTCTGAGTTAACTAAACTTCCATCATTGTTTGTATCTTCAGTGATTGTTACTGTTGGAGCTCCAGTTGCTGTTTGGTCTGCTCTTGTTGCTGAGTCACTTGAAGAAGTTGAAGTATTTCCAGCTTGGTCAGTAATTGTTGCACTTACATTTAGAGTTACACCTTCTGCAGGAGTTGTTACACTTGTTGTATAAACCTTTGCAGTTATCATTGCATCTGTAATTGTAACTGTAGTAGTTACTCCATCTATAGTTACATTTAGAGTATCACCTGCTAATGCTCCAGCTGGTAAAGCAATACTTATATCTGTATCACCTGAGATTTCTGAGTTAACTAAACTTCCATCATTGTTTGTATCTTCAGTGATTGTTACTGTTGGAGCTCCAGTTGCTGTTTGGTCTGCTCTTGTTGCTGAGTCACTTGAAGAAGTTGAAGTATTTCCAGCTTGGTCAGTAATTGTTGCACTTACATTTAGAGTTACACCTTCTGCAGGAGTTGTTACACTTGTTGTATAAACCTTTGCAGTTATCATTGCATCTGTAATTGTAACTGTAGTAGTTACTCCATCTATAGTTACATTTAGAGTATCACCTGCTAATGCTCCAGCTGGTAAAGCAATACTTATATCTGTATCACCTGAGATTTCTGAGTTAACTAAACTTCCATCATTGTTTGTATCTTCAGTGATTGTTACTGTTGGAGCTCCAGTTGCTGTTTGGTCTGCTCTTGTTGCTGAGTCACTTGAAGAAGTTGAAGTATTTCCAGCTTGGTCAGTAATTGTTGCACTTACATTTAGAGTTACACCTTCTGCAGGAGTTGTTACACTTGTTGTATAAACCTTTGCAGTTATCATTGCATCTGTAATTGTAACTGTAGTAGTTACTCCATCTATAGTTACATTTAGAGTATCACCTGCTAATGCTCCAGCTGGTAAAGCAATACTTATATCTGTATCACCTGAGATTTCTGAGTTAACTAAACTTCCATCATTGTTTGTATCTTCAGTGATTGTTACTGTTGGAGCTCCAGTTGCTGTTTGGTCTGCTCTTGTTGCTGAGTCACTTGAAGAAGTTGAAGTATTTCCAGCTTGGTCAGTAATTGTTGCACTTACATTTAGAGTTACACCTTCTGCAGGAGTTGTTACACTTGTTGTATAAACCTTTGCAGTTATCATTGCATCTGTAATTGTAACTGTAGTAGTTACTCCATCTATAGTTACATTTAGAGTATCACCTGCTAATGCTCCAGCTGGTAAAGCAATACTTATATCTGTATCACCTGAGATTTCTGAGTTAACTAAACTTCCATCATTGTTTGTATCTTCAGTGATTGTTACTGTTGGAGCTCCAGTTGCTGTTTGGTCTGCTCTTGTTGCTGAGTCACTTGAAGAAGTTGAAGTATTTCCAGCTTGGTCAGTAATTGTTGCACTTACATTTAGAGTTACACCTTCTGCAGGAGTTGTTACACTTGTTGTATAAACCTTTGCAGTTATCATTGCATCTGTAATTGTAACTGTAGTAGTTACTCCATCTATAGTTACATTTAGAGTATCACCTGCTAATGCTCCAGCTGGTAAAGCAATACTTATATCTGTATCACCTGAGATTTCTGAGTTAACTAAACTTCCATCATTGTTTGTATCTTCAGTGATTGTTACTGTTGGAGCTCCAGTTGCTGTTTGGTCTGCTCTTGTTGCTGAGTCACTTGAAGAAGTTGAAGTATTTCCAGCTTGGTCAGTAATTGTTGCACTTACATTTAGAGTTACACCTTCTGCAGGAGTTGTTACACTTGTTGTATAAACCTTTGCAGTTATCATTGCATCTGTAATTGTAACTGTAGTAGTTACTCCATCTATAGTTACATTTAGAGTATCACCTGCTAATGCTCCAGCTGGTAAAGCAATACTTATATCTGTATCACCTGAGATTTCTGAGTTAACTAAACTTCCATCATTGTTTGTATCTTCAGTGATTGTTACTGTTGGAGCTCCAGTTGCTGTTTGGTCTGCTCTTGTTGCTGAGTCACTTGAAGAAGTTGAAGTATTTCCAGCTTGGTCAGTAATTGTTGCACTTACATTTAGAGTTACACCTTCTGCAGGAGTTGTTACACTTGTTGTATAAACCTTTGCAGTTATCATTGCATCTGTAATTGTAACTGTAGTAGTTACTCCATCTATAGTTACATTTAGAGTATCACCTGCTAATGCTCCAGCTGGTAAAGCAATACTTATATCTGTATCACCTGAGATTTCTGAGTTAACTAAACTTCCATCATTGTTTGTATCTTCAGTGATTGTTACTGTTGGAGCTCCAGTTGCTGTTTGGTCTGCTCTTGTTGCTGAGTCACTTGAAGAAGTTGAAGTATTTCCAGCTTGGTCAGTAATTGTTGCACTTACATTTAGAGTTACACCTTCTGCAGGAGTTGTTACACTTGTTGTATAAACCTTTGCAGTTATCATTGCATCTGTAATTGTAACTGTAGTAGTTACTCCATCTATAGTTACATTTAGAGTATCACCTGCTAATGCTCCAGCTGGTAAAGCAATACTTATATCTGTATCACCTGAGATTTCTGAGTTAACTAAACTTCCATCATTGTTTGTATCTTCAGTGATTGTTACTGTTGGAGCTCCAGTTGCTGTTTGGTCTGCTCTTGTTGCTGAGTCACTTGAAGAAGTTGAAGTATTTCCAGCTTGGTCAGTAATTGTTGCACTTACATTTAGAGTTACACCTTCTGCAGGAGTTGTTACACTTGTTGTATAAACCTTTGCAGTTATCATTGCATCTGTAATTGTAACTGTAGTAGTTACTCCATCTATAGTTACATTTAGAGTATCACCTGCTAATGCTCCAGCTGGTAAAGCAATACTTATATCTGTATCACCTGAGATTTCTGAGTTAACTAAACTTCCATCATTGTTTGTATCTTCAGTGATTGTTACTGTTGGAGCTCCAGTTGCTGTTTGGTCTGCTCTTGTTGCTGAGTCACTTGAAGAAGTTGAAGTATTTCCAGCTTGGTCAGTAATTGTTGCACTTACATTTAGAGTTACACCTTCTGCAGGAGTTGTTACACTTGTTGTATAAACCTTTGCAGTTATCATTGCATCTGTAATTGTAACTGTAGTAGTTACTCCATCTATAGTTACATTTAGAGTATCACCTGCTAATGCTCCAGCTGGTAAAGCAATACTTATATCTGTATCACCTGAGATTTCTGAGTTAACTAAACTTCCATCATTGTTTGTATCTTCAGTGATTGTTACTGTTGGAGCTCCAGTTGCTGTTTGGTCTGCTCTTGTTGCTGAGTCACTTGAAGAAGTTGAAGTATTTCCAGCTTGGTCAGTAATTGTTGCACTTACATTTAGAGTTACACCTTCTGCAGGAGTTGTTACACTTGTTGTATAAACCTTTGCAGTTATCATTGCATCTGTAATTGTAACTGTAGTAGTTACTCCATCTATAGTTACATTTAGAGTATCACCTGCTAATGCTCCAGCTGGTAAAGCAATACTTATATCTGTATCACCTGAGATTTCTGAGTTAACTAAACTTCCATCATTGTTTGTATCTTCAGTGATTGTTACTGTTGGAGCTCCAGTTGCTGTTTGGTCTGCTCTTGTTGCTGAGTCACTTGAAGAAGTTGAAGTATTTCCAGCTTGGTCAGTAATTGTTGCACTTACATTTAGAGTTACACCTTCTGCAGGAGTTGTTACACTTGTTGTATAAACCTTTGCAGTTATCATTGCATCTGTAATTGTAACTGTAGTAGTTACTCCATCTATAGTTACATTTAGAGTATCACCTGCTAATGCTCCAGCTGGTAAAGCAATACTTATATCTGTATCACCTGAGATTTCTGAGTTAACTAAACTTCCATCATTGTTTGTATCTTCAGTGATTGTTACTGTTGGAGCTCCAGTTGCTGTTTGGTCTGCTCTTGTTGCTGAGTCACTTGAAGAAGTTGAAGTATTTCCAGCTTGGTCAGTAATTGTTGCACTTACATTTAGAGTTACACCTTCTGCAGGAGTTGTTACACTTGTTGTATAAACCTTTGCAGTTATCATTGCATCTGTAATTGTAACTGTAGTAGTTACTCCATCTATAGTTACATTTAGAGTATCACCTGCTAATGCTCCAGCTGGTAAAGCAATACTTATATCTGTATCACCTGAGATTTCTGAGTTAACTAAACTTCCATCATTGTTTGTATCTTCAGTGATTGTTACTGTTGGAGCTCCAGTTGCTGTTTGGTCTGCTCTTGTTGCTGAGTCACTTGAAGAAGTTGAAGTATTTCCAGCTTGGTCAGTAATTGTTGCACTTACATTTAGAGTTACACCTTCTGCAGGAGTTGTTACACTTGTTGTATAAACCTTTGCAGTTATCATTGCATCTGTAATTGTAACTGTAGTAGTTACTCCATCTATAGTTACATTTAGAGTATCACCTGCTAATGCTCCAGCTGGTAAAGCAATACTTATATCTGTATCACCTGAGATTTCTGAGTTAACTAAACTTCCATCATTGTTTGTATCTTCAGTGATTGTTACTGTTGGAGCTCCAGTTGCTGTTTGGTCTGCTCTTGTTGCTGAGTCACTTGAAGAAGTTGAAGTATTTCCAGCTTGGTCAGTAATTGTTGCACTTACATTTAGAGTTACACCTTCTGCAGGAGTTGTTACACTTGTTGTATAAACCTTTGCAGTTATCATTGCATCTGTAATTGTAACTGTAGTAGTTACTCCATCTATAGTTACATTTAGAGTATCACCTGCTAATGCTCCAGCTGGTAAAGCAATACTTATATCTGTATCACCTGAGATTTCTGAGTTAACTAAACTTCCATCATTGTTTGTATCTTCAGTGATTGTTACTGTTGGAGCTCCAGTTGCTGTTTGGTCTGCTCTTGTTGCTGAGTCACTTGAAGAAGTTGAAGTATTTCCAGCTTGGTCAGTAATTGTTGCACTTACATTTAGAGTTACACCTTCTGCAGGAGTTGTTACACTTGTTGTATAAACCTTTGCAGTTATCATTGCATCTGTAATTGTAACTGTAGTAGTTACTCCATCTATAGTTACATTTAGAGTATCACCTGCTAATGCTCCAGCTGGTAAAGCAATACTTATATCTGTATCACCTGAGATTTCTGAGTTAACTAAACTTCCATCATTGTTTGTATCTTCAGTGATTGTTACTGTTGGAGCTCCAGTTGCTGTTTGGTCTGCTCTTGTTGCTGAGTCACTTGAAGAAGTTGAAGTATTTCCAGCTTGGTCAGTAATTGTTGCACTTACATTTAGAGTTACACCTTCTGCAGGAGTTGTTACACTTGTTGTATAAACCTTTGCAGTTATCATTGCATCTGTAATTGTAACTGTAGTAGTTACTCCATCTATAGTTACATTTAGAGTATCACCTGCTAATGCTCCAGCTGGTAAAGCAATACTTATATCTGTATCACCTGAGATTTCTGAGTTAACTAAACTTCCATCATTGTTTGTATCTTCAGTGATTGTTACTGTTGGAGCTCCAGTTGCTGTTTGGTCTGCTCTTGTTGCTGAGTCACTTGAAGAAGTTGAAGTATTTCCAGCTTGGTCAGTAATTGTTGCACTTACATTTAGAGTTACACCTTCTGCAGGAGTTGTTACACTTGTTGTATAAACCTTTGCAGTTATCATTGCATCTGTAATTGTAACTGTAGTAGTTACTCCATCTATAGTTACATTTAGAGTATCACCTGCTAATGCTCCAGCTGGTAAAGCAATACTTATATCTGTATCACCTGAGATTTCTGAGTTAACTAAACTTCCATCATTGTTTGTATCTTCAGTGATTGTTACTGTTGGAGCTCCAGTTGCTGTTGTATCTACTACTTTACCATCTTCTTCTTGCTCTACAATTAGTTTTCTTTCAACTTCTTGTGGTTTTTCATCTAACTCAAATTTATTACTTCTAAGTTTTGTAGTTACATCTGTTTGTATAGCATCTCTATCTACAAACTGCCCTTCTCCACCTTCATTTTGTTTTGCTTGTTCTTCACCAGCTGCTGTTTCATCCAAGATACCTAAATCTTCTTCTTTTGTATCTGTCTTATCTTCTTGAGCATACAATTCTTTTATCAGTGCTTTTTCTATGCTTTCTTTAGATAAACCACTTTCATGGCTTGGTTCATCATTTAAAGAACTATCAAAAGCTTGTTCTTGAGTTCCAGTTAAAACAATTTCATTAGCACCATCATTCATAACAAATTTAATATTTGCAGATGCAGGATTATTTTTATCTCCAAAAACAGTCATATCTTTAGAAATTGTATCGCCATTCTTCAGCTCTACTACATTTCCATCTTGATCTTTTGCAAAAAATTTACCTTCTAAACTGCTTACTATTGCTACATCTGTTGCCATGATATCTCTCCAAAAATAATTTAATATTGTAATAATAGGAGAATAAATAAATTATTACTATTGTCCATAGGGACAATACACTTCTATTTCTTTAGCTTTAATTAAAATATAATAATTTAATTCATAAAATCTAAGACAACTCTTTTTCTCTTTTTATCAGCGCGACTACACCATCATACATATCTTGTACACATTCAACCTCGCTAACACCTAATCTTCTTTTATTTGATATATCATAAACACCACCTTCACTCTGGGAATGCTCACCATGAATACCTCTTATTTGAACATGATATTTATCTGCAATAGTTTTAAATTCATCCATTTTATCTCCCAAATTTGGAAGCTTAATATGAACACTAGCTCTCATTGCAGTTCCAAGATTTGTTGGACAACTGGTGATATAACCTAAGTGGTCGTTATAAGCAAATTCAAATTTTTCAGACAAGGCATCTATAGCAGTTACAAGTCTGACAAATACCTCTTTTATATTTCCACCTTGTTGCATTGAGATAATACGAAGTTCATCTTCTTCATTTATCCAGACTAAAAATGTTTTTTCATTGTTGTGAAAAATGCCTCTTCCATTTGGCCAGTTTCTATTTAAGCCTGCCGTTTCAAGAAACCTATCTCCTGCTTTAAATAAAAAGTGATCTTGAATCAGTGATTTGCTATCCTCTTCACTCATATTATTTAAAGGATAGTATTTACCCCCTAAACTATTATCAAAACCACTTAAAACTTCAGATACATCTTTTTCTATTGCATCTCTTTGTTCATTACTTATGGCAGGTCCAAGAGGTATGTTTTTTATATTTCTACCAACACGGATTCTTGTAGATAATATATATTCATCAGTTGGATCTGCATTTGGAGCATTTAAATCATCTGGATTTAAGTTACTTTGATGTTTATCTTCTTTCTTAAATCCATGATATTCTTCTATAATAGGATCAAATAGTGCCGCAAATACTTCATAAGATTCCTCATCTCCAACATAAGCACCAATCCCACTATCAGGGTTTTGTACACCTGAGTTAATTGCTTGAATCAATGTAAAACCATTAGATGTTACTTTATCTTTTAACTCTTCGAAGACTTCTTTGCTTAGGTATTTTGCTAACAGTGACTTTGAGCCTTCTAAAGATTTTGGATATTCTTGTAAGTCTTGCATTTTTTCCTTTTATCTTCAGAGGCCTTGTAATATCTGATTTTAATGAAATTTAGACTCCGGCAAAGCACTAATTCTTCGTTCAGAAGAGCCTAAAACTTTTAAAAGTTTTTGTGTAGTTTCTTCAAGTTCTGAGTAGTAAAGCTTCGCCTTATCTAACTCCATCTCGCTAACATTAGAAGAGCCAATTATTTTCGAGAAAAAACTTTTTTTCTCTTCCTTAAAAAATATATTAAATAATTTAAAATACTCATTATGCCATTTGGCATGTAATTCTTCCATCTTATCATAGAACAGTGAGCCTAAAATATTTCGCAAATGATTTTCATCATCATATAGCCACATACCAAAAGCACATTTGGTCTTCGCAACTGCGGTTGGATCATCTACTTTATCCCCGTCTATTGCTGTTTTAATTTTACTCATTTGAGCTTCATGAGATCTTCTTGCATTTTGTATTGATTCTAATGTTTTTATTTTATCCATTTATTAATACTTTAATCAAATTTGTCACATTATGACATAAACTTAATAAAAATAGTATATAATTGTTTTAATATTTTTTTAAGGAGATTTAAGTGCAACACCCTGAACCAAATAATAATGAAATAAAACTAAGTTCAAAAAGGTATATAGTCTCTAAAACAGATCCAAAAGGGATTATAGTGTACGGTAATGACTATTTTGTCGAGATTTCAGGTTATTCAGAAGCTGAACTTTTAGGTAAAGCACACTCAATTGTAAGACATCCAGACATGCCAAAAATTGCCTTTAAACTAATGTGGGACAGGATTAAACAAGCTAAAAATTTCATTGCAGTTGTTAAGAACTTAGCCAAGGATGGAAGTTACTACTGGGTTGTGACAGATTTTGAGCCAAAAGTAGATCCTATCACAAATGAGATAATCTCACACACTGCCTTTAGAAAAGCTGCACCTAGAAAAGCTATAGATACTATGATTCCTATCTATGCCAAACTTTTAGAAATAGAACAAGATGAAGGTATGGAAGCCAGTGAAAAATATCTGCGAGAATTTTTAGAAGAAAACAATACAACTTATGATGATTTTGTAAATAACCTAGTTGGAAATAAAGGTTTATTTAAACTATTTTTTACAGCCATGAAAAAGTTATTTTCATAATATTAAACTTAACCCAACTTTTCCTTTTTCAAATTCAATAGATACAACTTTAACCTGAGGAAGATATTGATTTAAAGAAAGTACTTCTAAAGGATGCTTAATTCTTTTTTCACTCATTTTAGATATATGAATCATTCCATCATTTTTCAGTCCTATATCTACAAATGCTCCAAAATCAGTAATATTACGAACAATACCACTTACTAAACTTCCTTCTTGAAGCATTTTAATATCTGTAAGACCCTCTTTAAAAGGTATAGTTGGTAAACCTTCTCGTGGATCAAATCCTGGTTTTTTAAGCTCTTGGATTATATCTTTGAGTGTTTGTTCTCCTATTCCTAATTCTTTTGCTTTATTTTCGAGATTAATCTCATGAAAATCTATATCTATTATTTTTTTAGCAATCTCATAACTTTCAGGATGAATACCGCTATTATCAAATATATTTTTAGAATTTTTTATTCTTATAAAACCAACTGCTTGTTCATACGCTTTTTTACCTAAACCCTTAACACAAAGGAGTTGATTTTTTGTTGTGAAATTTCCATTGGCATCTCTATACTCAATAATATTTTTAGCAATCCTCTTTCCAATCCCTGCAACATGAGAGAGTAAAGCAGCAGATGCTGAGTTGATATCTACCCCTACTCTATTTACCATATCACAAGTAACATCATCAAGTCTTTTTTTTAGAAGCTTTTGATCTACATCATGTTGATATTGACCTATTCCTAATGATTTAGGATCAATTTTTACTAATGTTGCCATTGGGTCACGAAGTCTTTGAGCGATTGAAATAGCACCTCGAATGGTTACATCAAGAGTAGGATACTCATCTTGAGCAAGTTTAGAAGCACTATATACAGATGCCCCCGCTTCAGAAACTACCGTATAGTTTAAGTTTGCATTTTCATCACGATTGAGTCGTGCAAAAAACTCTTGAGTTTCTCTAGATGCTGTTCCATTACCTATTGCTACACCTGTTATATTGTATTTTTTTGAAAGTTGAAGAACTTTTGTTTTTGAAGAGTTATAATCTTCTTTTGGCTTAGTCGGGTATATAACACTAGACTCTAAATAGTTCCCATTTTCATCTATTACAGCCAATTTACATCCACTTACAAACGCAGGGTCAACACCTAAAATAACCCTATTAGCTACTGGTCTGCTAATTAATAATTGACTTAGATTCTTACCAAAGATATTAATAGATGCTAAGTCTGCTTTTTCTTTTAACTCTGAAAAAATCTCTCTCTCAAGAGAGGGGAAAAGTAATCGTTTAAAACCATCTTTATATGCCTCAAACAGTATCGAAGAAGAGGAAGCAGCATGTTGCGGAATTTTATACTGCTTTATATTTTCAAATATTTTATCTGTGTCAATACTTATCTTAACTCTTAACTCTTTTTCTTTAACAGCTCTCATAATTGCCAAATATCTATGTGATGGGATATATGCAACTTTTTCACTTTTATTTGCTAAGTTTTTATATGTACCATTTTCTTGAAAAGTCTTTGTAGCTTTAGTTATAAGACTACCAAATCTCAACATACTGTTTCTGATAGCTTCTCGCTCTCTTGGTTTATCCGCATATCTCTCAGCTAAAATATCTTTAGCACCTTGGGTAGCTTCATCCGCAGTTTTAATATTTTTACTTATAAATTTTTTTGCTTGAGAATTAAATTCTACCAAAGAGAGTCTTGCACTTTGAAGAGTATTTGCTAAGGGGGTTAAACCATTTGAAATAGCCGAGATTGCTCTTGTGTTCTTTTTTTCTTTATATGGTCTATAAATATTTTCAAGTTCTCTAAGAGTTTCAGCCTTGTCTATACTTTGCTTTATAATTTCACTAAGAGTAGCTCTCTCTTGGATGAGTCTTGATACTTCACTTTTTCTCTCAAGAAGCTTTTTATTACTAAGATAGATAGTCTCAAACTCACGAAGTGTTTCATCACTGGCATCTCCAGTCATTTCTTTTCTGTATCTTGCTATGAAAGGGATAGTAGAACCATCATCTAGTAGTTTTAAAATATTTTCAATATGTTCTTGTTTGAGGGAAGTTTTTTTTGTAAGTAGTAAAATAAGTGTTTGCATAAATACTATTGCTTATGTTGTTGGTTATCAACATCTCCGATACCTGTCTCAAAATATTCTTTCCACTGAAATGATTTCATCAAATATACCTTGTTTATTTAATCTAAGTATATCTAAATATTATCTAAGAAAGAGGAGAGTATATCGACAAAATTTTCACAGTAAAATCTCTTAAAAACAAGTAAAAAACACTCCTATTCACACAAATCAGCTATAATTCCACCAATGAAAAAAGAGATAAACTTTAAAGCACATACTCCATATGAACCAGCTGGTGACCAGCCTACTGCTATAAAAGAGTTAAGTGCATCTATACTAAAAGGTAATCGCTACCAAACCCTAGAAGGGGTTACAGGGAGTGGTAAAACATACACTATGGCTAAGGTTATAGAGAATGTTAAGATGCCTACTATCATTATGACTCATAATAAAACTTTAGCTGCTCAACTTTACTCAGAGTTTCGTAGTTTCTTTCCTGATGCTCATGTTGAATACTTTGTATCTTACTATGATTATTATCAGCCTGAGGCTTATATACACTCTCGGTTAGTTGCAAAATTTAAACAGATTAGTTCAAAAGTATATTTATATCTTTTAGCTATAATGACTTAATAAAATTTATTTATAAAGGTAATATTATGCATACTATGAAACTACAAGTCAATGAATCCATGTACTCACAAGTTTTATCATTTATAAATCAATTTCAGACTAATGAAGTTAATCTAGTTGAAGACACAAAACAAGAAGACTATATTGTATCATCTGTTGAAGAAGTACAAAGAAGAGTTCTTCATGCAGAAGCTAATGGTAATTATATTTCAGCAGATGAATTTTTCTCAGGTATGGATAAAAAAATAGAAGCTTTATAATTTGAAAATTATAATCGAGATAGGTTTCTCTGACCCACTATTTAAAATATTAACAACTATTGCAAAAGATAAAAAATCAGCTTCTAAAAAATTCAATAAAGATTTAAAAGAAAAAATCAAACTACTACTGGAATCTCCTTTTATGTGTAGATCATCTATTTATTTTCAAGATACAAAATACAGAGATTTAATTTTTAAAGGTTATACCATTATTTATAAAGTTGAAGATGATGAGATAAAAGTTTTAGATATTTTCAAATGGCAAGATAGATAATAAGTAAGATAGCCAAGCTTTTAGTTTACTTTGTGAAATTTGCTCTTAGTACAAGAACTAGAGCCATTAGTATAATCAATATAAAACGCAATAACATCGATTTAAAGACTCAGACCGTAAAATCTTCGATACGAAGAGATATTGTAGCGTTTAAAAATTTATAAACTAACTTTTAAATATAAACTTAACTTTCTCGGCAGCATATAGACATCCATATCTCTAAAAAATACTTAAATATCACTCATATTCACACTAATCAGCTATAATTCCACCAATGAAAAAAGAGATAAACTTTAAAGCACATACTCCATATGAACCAGCTGGTGACCAGCCTACTGCTATAAAAGAGTTAAGTGCATCTATACTAAAAGGTAATCGCTACCAAACCCTAGAAGGGGTCACAGGTAGTGGTAAAACATACACTATGGCTAAGGTTATAGAGAATGTTAAGATGCCTACTATCATTATGACTCATAACAAAACTTTAGCTGCTCAACTTTACTCAGAGTTTCGTGGTTTCTTTCCTGATGCTCATGTTGAATACTTTGTATCTTACTATGATTATTATCAGCCTGAGGCTTATATACCTCGTCAAGATTTGTTTATAGAAAAAGATAGTGCTATTAATGATGAGCTAGAGCGTATGAGGCTATCTTCAACTGCAAATCTTCTTTCTTATGATAATGTTATTGTCATAGCATCTGTATCTGCCAACTATGGTCTTGGTGACCCAGAAGAATACTTAAATATGGTTCAAGCTTTAGAGGTGGGCGATGAAATAAACCAAAAAAAACTTCTACTTCGTTTAGTTGAAATGGGTTATGCTAGAAACGATACTTATTTTGACAGTGGGCACATACGCGTAAATGGTGAGAGTCTTGATATTTATCCACCCTACTTTGAACAAGAAGCCATTCGCATAGAGTTTTTTGGTGATGAAATAGAAGCTATTTATACCTTTGATATTATTGACAACAAAAGACTAGAAGAACACAAAAAATTTACTATATATGCATGCTCACAATTTAGCGTTTCACAAGAGAAAATGGCAGTTGCTATTAAACGCATTGAAGAAGAACTTGATGAAAGATTAGCTTATTTTACAAAAGAGGGAAAACTTTTAGAACATCAAAGGCTTAAACAAAGAGTTGAGTTTGACTTAGAGATGCTACAAACTACGGGCATGTGTAAGGGAGTTGAAAATTACTCAAGATTACTTACAAACAAAAAAATGGGAGAAGCCCCTTTTACTTTACTTGATTATTTTACTCAAAGAAACCAAGATTATCTTATTATAGTTGATGAATCTCATGTTTCACTTCCTCAATATCGAGGAATGTACGCAGGAGATAGAGCTAGAAAAGAAGTATTAGTTGATTATGGTTTTAGACTTCCTTCCGCCCTTGACAACCGTCCTTTAATGGCAGCAGAATACATAAACAAAGCACCTCATTATCTTTTTGTTTCAGCTACACCTGCTGAGTACGAACTAGAAATGTCAAGTGTAATAGCTCATCAAATAATCCGTCCAACTGGACTTCTTGACCCAATACTAGAGATAAGAACATCAGATAATCAAGTAGAAGATATACATGATGAAATCATAGGGATAGCTGCTAAAAATGAAAGAATCTTGATTACAGTTCTTACTAAAAAAATGGCTGAGGCTCTTACAAAATACTTAGCCGATTTAGGTGTAAAAGCTCAGTATATGCACTCTGATATTGATACAATCGAGCGAAATCAAATCATACGCTCACTAAGACTTGGTGAATTTGATGTACTCATCGGGATAAATTTACTTCGAGAGGGTTTAGACTTACCAGAGGTTAGTTTAGTTGCTATACTAGATGCTGATAAAGAAGGGTTTTTAAGAAGTGAAACTGCACTCATTCAGACCATAGGTCGTGGTGCAAGGAACTCTAATGGTAGAGTTATTTTATATGCCAATAAAATCACAAAATCAATGCAAAAAGCAATAGATACAACAAGCTCAAGAAGAAAAATTCAAGAAGCACATAATTTAAAGCATGGGATCACTCCAACAACAACTATTCGTAAACTAGATGAAAATTTAAAAGTTGAAGATTATAGTGGTATTTACCAAAAGCATAAAAAAATGGATAAAATGCCAGCAAGAGAAAGAAAAGAGATAACAAAAGAGTTACAACTTAAAATGAAAAAAGCAGCAAAAGAATTAAACTTTGAAGAAGCGGCTAGACTGCGTGATGAAATAGTAAAAATAAAAAAACTCTAAAGGAATACTATATATATGGAAGATACATTTAGCAATTTAGAAACTTATGGCTACATAGGACTTTTTATCTACTCTCTTGGCGGAGGTTTTATAGCACTGATTGGAGCTGGTGTTCTTTCATATATGGGAAAAATGGACATCAGTACAGCAATAGCCATAGCATTTATAGCGAATGCTTTAGGAGATGTTTTACTCTTTTATATGGCACGATATCAAAAAACTATGATGATGGAAGGCTTACGAAAACATAGAAGAAAACTAGCCCTTGCCCATGTTATGATGAAAAAAAATGGCTCGTGGATTATACTGATTCAAAAGTTTGTTTATGGCATAAAAACTCTTATACCAATAGCAATAGGACTTACAAAATACGACTTTAAAAAGTTTGCTATTTTAAATGTTGCTAGTTCTGCTGTTTGGGCATTAGCATTTGGTCTTGGAAGTTATTTTTCTGGCAGTTTATTAGTTAAATTTGCACAAACCATAAGTGATAAACCATGGATAGCACCTATAATATTAGTAGTTTTTGGTGGTGCTTTATGGCTTTATATGGAACAAGCAACGAAAAAGAAAAAATAAATATTTATAAGGTTAAATTTAAAAAGTTTTAGATTTGCTGTAATTCGTATAAAATATCCAACTAAGGTAAGGCTAAAAGCCTACCGTGTTGGATTTTTATGCGAAGTGCAGTAAAGATGAAGCTTTATGAGCCTACTATTGGACCATATGGTGCGAAGTCCATATGCTCTTGAGTTTGGTATTTTTTATAGTTTTCTATAAACATCTCAGCAAGATCATCTCTAGTTTTATCAAATAACTCTTTATCTTCCCAAGCATTACGAGGGTTTAATATTTCAGGATCTATATCTCCTAAAGTTGTGGGGACTTGAAGTCTAAATGTTTTAGTTGTATCAAACTCACTTTTTTGAATACTTCCATCTAAGATAGCAGTTATACAAGCACGAGTATTTTTGATACTCATTCTCTTACCAACTCCGTAACCTCCACCAGTCCAACCAGTGTTTACAAGATAAACATTAACATCATGTCCATCTATTTTCTCACCTAAAAGTTTAGCATATACAGTTGGGTGTAGTGGTAAAAATGCTTCACCAAAACAAGCACTAAAAGTTGCAACAGGTTCTGTAATACCACGCTCTGTTCCAGCAACCTTTGCAGTATAACCACTTAAAAAGTAGTACATCGCTTGGTCACGAGTCAGTTTAGATACAGGAGGGAGAACACCAAAAGCATCAGCAGTTAAAAAGATGATGTTTTCAGGGTGTCCTGCACTTAAAGTTGGTTCATGATTTTCTATATGCTCTATTGGGTAAGAAACACGAGTATTTTCTGTCTTACTACCATCTTCATAATCAACTTCACCTTCACCATACATAACTACATTTTCTAAAAGTGCATTTTTTCTAATCGCATTATAGATTTCAGGTTCACTTTTTCCATCTAAATTAATCGTTTTTGCATAACATCCACCTTCAAAGTTGAAAACACCATGATTATCCCAACCATGTTCGTCATCTCCTATAAGCTTTCTGCGTGGGTCAGTGGAGAGTGTAGTTTTGCCTGTTCCACTTAGTCCGAAGAAAAGAGCTGTATCACCATCTACTCCAACATTTGCAGAACAATGCATAGCAAGTTTACCTTCTAATGGTAACCAGTAGTTCATCATTGAAAAAATTCCTTTTTTCATCTCACCACCATACCAAGTACCACCAATAATGGCTATATTGTTCTCAACATCAAAAAGAACAAAAACTTCAGAGTTCATTCCATGTTCTTTCCATTTATCATTTACAGCTTTACAAGCGTTTAAAACAACAAAGTCTGATTTAAAAACTTCTAATTCTGGTTCAGTTGGACGAATAAACATATTTTTAACAAAGTGAGATTGCCAAGCAATTTCAGAAATAAAACGAACTGATCTTTTTGAAGCGATACTAGAACCACAAAAAACATCTGTTACATATACATCTTTATTTGATAGTTGCTCTTGTGCAACTACTAAAAGTTCTGCAAAAATTTCAGCAGAAATCTTTTTATTTACAGGACCCCAAGCTATATTTTTGTTAGATGGATCACAATCTACAAAGTATTTATCTTTAGGACTACGCCCTGTGAAAATACCTGTGTCAACAGCAGTCGCACCTGTTTTAGTTTGTTGAACTTCACCATTGTCAAGCTCATGTTGAATTAATTCATCATAACCTAAATTATGATAAACCTTACCAATATTTTTTAATCCTATATCTTGTAACTCAGCTAAATTCATAACTAACCTTCTGGCATATTTTTGTTGCTAGAATTATACACTCAATAAACATAAATTAAATATAAATATTATGTATAAATGTAAAAAAAATAATTTAAGGATTTTTTGGTAGAATTATACTTTCAATCATGAAAAAAGATTATGCTCGATTAACTCAGTGGTAGAGTGCTTCCATGACATGGAAGAAGTCACTGGTTCAAACCCAGTATTGAGCACCACTTACATCCACAGCACCTATGGTATTTCAAGAGTTTTCAACTATTTTTCATCAACTATACTTTCTTCAAAGTAACCCTAATCATTAAATATATCAATCGAACAATTTATTTCGCAGTAAGGGTAATACCTGATTAAACTACTACATAATATGAAGTAATTGTATCGAAAAATACTTCTGCAGGTATTTTATAGTTTAGTATCTTTCTTAATCTACTATTTAATCTATTTTGAACTTCAAAAATTGCACTTATTTTTTAGAATTGACACTTTTTTTGCTATACTTTCTTTATATTATAAAGGATACATAGATGAATATTAAAATAATTATTACTGCCCTATTTACTATATTATTAATTGCAGGATGTGCTATTAGAGTCAAATACACACCTAGTCTAAATATTGACAAAGAGACAGCTAAGCAGAATATTAAAGAGTTACTTATGTTACAACATAGAGACTATAGAGTATCAAATATTAAAATAAACAATAAACAATTAATATTTATTCTTAACGATAAAAAAAATATTTTCATATCCTTTAAAGATATATGGTCTATACAGTTTCTTGGTAAAAGAGGTACTTATATAATTAATATTCAAGATAAAGCTTCTCGTACTAGATTAGTATATATGGATATAGAAAAGGCTAAGGCTATGGTCAATGCTCTTTCTGTCATGGAATATAATGCTAAAAAAATGATAAATACAAAAACAGGTAGAGTAAAAAAGTATGCATACTAAAAGTTTATAAAAGGATTGTTAAGAATATGTGTTGTGCTTGATAAAAGAATCATAAACCAGTTCTCCATTTTAGTTGTGGAAGTTAAGTTGTCATGAGCGGAGTTAAAATAGGTAACCCAGTATCGAGCGCCATCTAAAATCTAAATGTGCTCTTTTTTCCTTCTTGCTCAATCTGTATCGATGATTTAATAATATATAAGTAAACACCTGTTCTCTGATAAATAATCTTTTGGTAAATTTCTTTTGAGTTTAAAGGGTCATATCCAATAGCTTCAACATCATCTCTTTTACTAACTATCACACAATTATTTGAAATAGCATACATACTAAAGTTTAGATAATTGTCTGCTGTATCCATAGGTACTTTTTGAAGTTGTAAAACAGTAGGACAAGCCAATGTTTTTTTCTTCATTTTATCCGCACTAGAGATACTAAAAAGAAGTAGAAGTGCTAAAATAAACTTCACTAATTAGTCCATTTTATATTTAAAAATTATATCTGTTTTTGAAGCATTTAAACTCATAACTCTTGATTTTTAGTGGCATTATATAAAATCTGCAAATATATCAGCAATATAGTGATTACTATAGCTATTATATTACATTAATATATCTTAATATAGGTATATATTTAATATTTGTTATCTGCATAATAATCCGCAATTTATGTTATACTTTCTTTTACAAAGGATAATAATATGTACTTTACTCCTGTTTTACCAGTAGACATTAAGAATAATATTGATGAAGAACTTCTTGCTTTAGCAGAAGAGGTCTGTATTAAAAGTGCTACACTTGGTGGTAATCATAATGAAGTTATACTAAACAGCATAAAAGAACTTTTGAGAAAAACAAATAGTTACTACTCCAATCAAATAGAATCAGAAGGAACTCATCCACTAGATATAGAAAAAGCAATGAGACAAGAGTTTTTCAAAGATGATAAAAGAAAAAAACTTCAGTTACTTTCACTAGCATATATCGATACTCAAAAAGAATTGGAGCGATTAGCTTCACAAGAGAAAAACATATTTACAAAAAAGTTCTTCCTAGGGATTCACAATAGGTTTTATTCCAAAGAGGGAATGGAGAATTTTTTAAAAGTTCATAACGATGAAAAAATTATTAAAATGATAGCTGGTGAGTTTAGAGAAGATGATGTTTATGTTGGCAAGCATATAGCTCCAAAATATAAAGAGCTTGAAGCAATGTTTAATGAGTTTGAAAATCAGTATAAAAGTATCTATACCACTTCCACAAAAGCGATGAAACTTTTGTATCTCTTATCATCTCATCATAGATTGACATGGATACACCCATTTTTAGATGGCAATGGAAGAGTTTCAAGACTGTTTCTTGATACAGTGTTTTTAAATATAGATATTGATGGTTATGGCTTATGGAATATATCAAGAGGGTTAGCTCGTTCTAATGAAGAGTATAAAAAGAATTTAGCATTTGGAGATATGCCATTGCAAGGTGCAACAGATGGAAAGGGACCATTATCTTTAAGAGGGTTAAAATACTACTTAAGGTTTATGCTAGAAACAGCACTTGATCAAATAGAGTTTATGCATAAGAATTTACAGCTTAACTCTTTGACTGAAAGGATAGATAAGTTTGTTGTTTTAGCTAATAATAAAATATTAGATATAGAGCCATTACCACAATATTCAGCAATGTTACTCAAAGAGTTATTAGTAAAGGGTGAAGTAAGTCGTGGTGAAGTGAAAAATATAATTAATAAGAGTGATAGAACAGCTACAACTTTAATTAAAACTCTTATACAAAGAGAGTATATAGAATCAGATACACCCAAGAGTGCAGTTAGATTAAGATTTAATAGTGTGTTTGCTTCTTATGTAATGCCTAATTTAATTCCAAGTCATTAATTCTGTAAAGATTGGTAATTTGAATAGTGGTTACCAATGTATAATTATATGAAAGCTTAAAGTTGCTTGTGATGTCGTTGTTTAGGGTGTTATAAAGGATAAAGAAGTGGTGGACCCTCAGGGAATTGAACACACCATGTTTATAGGTACTGGAATGAAATATAATTTTTTAAGCCCCTAAAAATCAAAGTGACTTATTTTATAACAGAGCATCTTTAAATATTTTAAACTTTTCTAAAGATTTTTCTTTCTTTGACCACTCTTGAACTGATTTCAAATCAAATTCATTCTTCTTGGCAACCCAAATAGCTTGTTGAAGACATTGCTCATCATCCCAATGATAATATGCAGCGAGTCTATCTTTTATACAGTCTGTAGGAGTAAGTAGTCTTAAAACACCTGCTTCTGTATCTATTTCAGCTATATCTTCAACGGGAGCATCACCAACACCTAATGGACCAGATGGAAACTCAATAAATAGCTTTGTGTCTTTATGCACAAAATATCTATCATGCTCTGTAAATCCAAGTTCATCCATAGTTGCATGGATTTTTTTAAACTGTTCATTATATTGGTTGATTAAATCTAAATCCCAAGAAGTGTATTCGCCTCTGCTGTAAATTTCAACACAAGAACCACCTGAAAGAACTACATGTATATCTTTTGCTATCAGGCTATCACAAATATAACCACCCAACTCTTTCATGTTCATATCTTTAATCTGTTTTTTCATAGTGGTTTCTCCGGTCTTCTTGGTCTTTTTCTTTGCATCTCAAATTTATTTTTTAACTCAGGCTTGTAGTATTGTTTTGCTTTGTTAAGTAAAGCTGTGAGTTCATCTAAAAAAGCATATCTTGGATTTATAAAGTATATCTTTGTCCTTCCTTGCATTTTGCTAAGAGTCAGCCCACCCTCTTCAAAATTTTTGAGTTGGTTTTGAATGGAAGGAAGTGACATTTCAAAATATTTTGCTATCTCTCTTGCATACCCCTCCTTAAATGTAAGAAGATATTGCAAAGTTAATTCACGAGATTTTGTTCCAAGTATTACTTCTAACATGCAAACATCCTTTATGATATAAATATTATTTCATTTGATATAGAAATTATATCATAAAATATTCTATTTTTTAGGTAGTACTTATTTTATGGAACCTTGATTAACCTACTATTCAGGCTTTATGTCGATTTCTTGAAAAAAATCCATCAAATCAACTTCTAGTATATATGCAATTTTTACTAGATGCTCTATATTAAAATGCTGTTTTTTATAACATATCTCTGCTCTGGAAATAATTGTAACAGATTTATGTCCTATAGCTTGTGATAATTCTAATTGTGTTAAACCTTTTTCTTCTCTAGATTTTTTTACATTCTTACCTATTTGTATATGTAAATCATCTATAAAATTTTCAGGTAATTGCTCAATATCTTTCATTTTGCAATTTCTGTTTTATATTTTTCTCTTAGTTCTCTAGCTTTTGATAATGATACACTTGGATAAGCCCCTAAAGATAATTTTTGTTCTTTATTATCAAAGCGATATTTTAGTTTCCAATGCTTACCACCTGCTTTTGTTACTAAGAGATATAAACCACCACCATCAGACAGCTTGTAGTCTTTTTCTTTAGGTTTTGTTGTTTTGATTTTTGTGTCAGTTAGTGGTGTTATAGTTCGTGCCATAAAAACTTCCTTTTGCAAATTAAAGGGGCTTATTTCATTTATTAGAGGGCTTTAAAATATTAAGCCCTTAAATTAGCCCCTAAAAAGTTGAGATTACTATAACATACATTGAATTAAGTTAGACTAATAAAAATAGAGAAGCTCGTGTTTAAGGGGTTTATTTAGATGTTATTGGGTTGTATTAGATTAAGAAGTGGTGGACCCTTAGAGATTCGAACTCTAGGAGGTATAACCCTCGCTGGTTTTCAAGACCACCATAAAGATTAAGCATCTGAAAACTACTCTTAAAAGTAACCTAAAATGTAACCCGCTATCGTCCACTATCTACTAAAAGTGGGTGACTTAATGTCTAAATCCCTATAATAGGAGGCTAGTTTTACTATGACATGGAAGAAGTCACTGGTTCAAACCCAGTATCGAGTACCATCTAAAATCTAAATGTGCTCTTTTTTCCTTCTTGCTCAATCTGTATCGATGATTTAATAATATATAAGTAAACACCAATTTTTTTATATAGAATTTTTTGATAAATATCTTTTGAGTTTAAAGAGTCATATCCAATAGCCTCAACATCATCTCTTTTACTAACTATCACACAATCATTTGCAATAGCATACATGCTAAGATTAAGATAATTATCTGCCGTATTCATAGGTGCCTTTTGCAGTTGCAAAACACTTGGACAAGCTAGTGTTTTTTTCTTTATTTTATCCGCACTAGAGATACTAAAAAGAAGTAAAAGTGCTAAAATAAACTTCACTAATTAGTCCATTTTATATTTAAAAATTATACTTGTGTAACCAGTTACAAGATTATCGAAATTATAAGTTGCACCAGCATCTGTTTTTGAAGTATTTAAACTCATAACTCTAGCACCGATTTCCCAATCAACATGTTTACCTAAATGAACATTAAAACCTACATCTCCACCTAAATAAGTGTCATCAATCATTACAGTGTTATCGTGCCCATTTTTAGTATCTACAAATCTCATATCTGCTTTACCAAAATTTACACCTATGTACATGTTAGCAAATTTAGAAAAATTAAACTTATACTGTAACTCTACCCCATAAGTTCTAGCATAGTCAAACTCACCTGCGTCATATACTCTTGCTGCTAAAAAAAATCTATAATTTTGTGATTCTGCACCAATTTTTAATCCACCACCATTTAATGACACTTTCTCTCTCTCAGTCAGCACACCTGCTTCAGTACGCTCATAGTCAAAATTACTATATGTACCTTCAAAACCTATTAATGAATTTATATTAAACTTATATTTTGAGTTATCAGCATCTGCTGCACTTAATGATGATGCTACCAATATAGTTGCTACTATTATTTTACTTAATGTTTTTATCATTTTTCTTCCCTTATGATTTGAGTTTATTATACCTTAATTTCTCTTGCACAAATAACACCACTGCTAAATGCCCACTGAAAATTGTACCCGCCTAACTCTCCTGTTACATCGACAACTTCACCTACAAAGTGTAGATTTTTCACACTCTTAGATTCTAAAGAGTGATTTTGTAACTCATTTACACAAACACCGCCTCTACTTACTTCTGCTTTTGTAAAACCAAAGTTACCTGCAGGAGCAAACTCATAATTATGGATATTTAAAAGTTTTTCTCTGTCTTTTTCACTTAACTTCTTACCTTGCATATCTTTAACATCTATCGCTTTAAGTATTGCTACACTAAGTCTTTTTGGCAAAGGTATGGCAGAACTTACAAGTTTTTTACTTCCCTTAATTAACTTACATATATCTTGGTTAGGCAAAAAATCAATAGCCATTTTAGCCTTTTTCCAATAAAGTGACGCACTCAAAACTGCGGGTCCACTTATGCCTTTATGTGCAAAAAGTAAATCTTCTTTTAAGATTTTTCCATCTACTTTAATATGCACAAAACAACTAAGTCCACTAAGTTCTTTCATCCAAAACTGCTCTTTTTGAAGAGTCATACCAACCAAAGCAGGAGTAAATTCTTTCACACTAATGTCAAAACTTTTTGCAATTTCTAAACCTATCTCACTCGCACCAAGTGTTTTAAAACTTTTTCCACCTGTTGCCACAATGACTTTTTTAGCCCTTAAAATATTTTTGTCAGTTTTAATTTCAAAAATATCATCTATTTTTTTAACTTCAATTATTTTTGTATTTAAAATTAGTTCATGTTTTTTACTTAATTTTTTTAGTATATTTATTATCTCATCAGAAGAGTTTTTGCAAAAATAGTAACGATTTTTTCGTATAACAGGAAGGAGGCTGTTAATTTTTAAAAATTCTAGTAAATCTTCTTTTGAATATGCGTTTAAAATATTTGAAACAAATTTTTCATCACCATCAAAATTATTTGAACTTACACTTGTACTTGTGATATTACATTTTCCACCGCCAGATATTTTAAGCTTTTGTGCCACTTTAGTATTAGCATCTATAATAACTACATTTAACTTTTCACTTAGATGCGAAGCACACATCAATCCACTTGCTCCAGCACCTAAAATAATCACATCATATATTTTCATAACGACATTATAGTATAATGTCAAAAAAAAATATAAGTAGTAAAAATGGCAAATAAACTTCACATAGTTTCTCTTGGATGTACTAAAAATCTTGTTGATACAGAAGTAATGATGGGAAAACTTCAAAACTTTGAACTAACAGATGCGCAAGATGAAGCAGATGTAATAATCGTAAATACTTGTGGATTTATAGATGCTGCAAAAGAAGAGTCTATAAATACTGTTCTTTCTTTACACGATGCTAGAAAAGAAGACTCAGTTTTAGTAATGGCTGGATGCTTAAGTGAAAGATATAAAGAAGACTTGGCTACTCAGATGCCAGAAGTTGATATCTTTACAGGAGTTGGTGACTATGACCGTATAGATGAACTTCTTAAAGAGAAAAAAAGTCGTTTTTCTGATGAAGTATTTCTTATAGATGGAAGTGAAAGAGTTGTTACAGGTTCTTCATATCATGCTTATATAAAACTCTCAGAAGGCTGTAACCAAACTTGTAGTTTTTGTGCCATTCCATCTTTTAAAGGTAAATTAAACTCTCGTAACTTAGCCTCTATTGCTAAAGAGGTGGAAGGTTTAGTAAAAAAAGGCTACTATGATTTTTCTTTTGTTTCACAAGACAGTTCTTCATTTCTTCGTGACCAAAATATCAAAGATGGACTAAGTCTTCTTATGCAAAGAATAGAACTTATTGATGGAGTGAAAAGTGCAAGGATTCTTTATCTTTACCCATCAACAACTACAATCTCACTTCTTAAAAACATAGCGAAAAGTAAAATCTTCCACAACTACTTCGATATGCCTATTCAACATATTAATGACGAGATGCTTCGTATGATGAAAAGAGGTTTTGGTAAAGAAAAAACTATCCAGCTTTTAGACTTTATGAGAAGTTTACCAAACTCTTTTGTTCGTACAAGCTTTATAGTTGGGCATCCAAATGAAACACAAGAAATGTTTGAAGAAATGTGTGAGTTTGCCTCTTCTTTTGGTTTTGACCGTATTAATGTTTTTTCATACTCTGATGAAGAAACAACTCCTGCTTATGACATGAAAGACAAAATAGCTGACGAGCTTATAGCATCTCGTGCTCAAATACTTGGTGATATTGCTTCTGAGTGTACAAAAAAATCACTTGAAAGTGAAATAGGTCAAAATATTGAACTGATTATTGATGGTGAGAGTGATGAACATGAGTATCTTTTAAGTGCAAGAAAAAGTATCTGGGCACCTGAGATAGATGGAGAGATTTATGTTAATGATAGAGCAAAAGATGAAGATTTAGAATTTGGAAAAATTTACAAAGCAAAAGTCACAGAACTTGTTGGTAATATATTAACTGCAACAGTAGATAATGCTTGAAATTTCATCACTAAAAACACTTAAAGATAAAAAAAATCTCCTTGCATTTTCTGCAGGTGTAGATTCAACCGCCCTATTCTTTTTACTTTTAAAACATAATATAAAGTTTGATATTGCCATTGTAAACTATGGACAAAGAACTCAAGCAAAAGAAGAGATAGACTATGCAAAAAAGTTAGCATCTACAAATAGATTAACATGCCATACCCTAGATGCTTTGAGAATAGATACAAATTTTGAGCACAAAGCAAGAGAGATTAGATATGACTTTTTTGAAGAACTAATAACTACATATCATTACGATAATCTTCTAACCGCTCATCATTTAGGAGATAGGTTTGAGTGGATGCTAATGCAGTTTTGTAAAGGCGCTGGATGTGCTGAACTTGCAGGAATGAGAAGTGAAGAAAATAGAAAGTTTTACACTCTAGTTCGTCCACTTTTAAAGTTTGAAAAAAAAGAACTATATAACTACTTAAACATAAATAATATCAAATATTTTGAGGATAAAAGTAACTTAGATGAGGATATAAAAAGAAACTCTTTTAGGCATAACTTTGCATCTCCACTTTTGAACAAATACCGAGATGGAATCAAAAAAAGTTTTGAGTATTTAGATGAAGACAGGGATATACTTACTCCTGAAGTTACTATAAAAAAATATTGATGATTTTTCATATTTTACAAAACAAAAAACTAAAAGAGCCGATATTTTCACAATAGACAAACTTTTAAAATCTAAAAACTATATGTTGAGTTTTAAAGAAAGAGAACTGCTGAAAAGTAAAGACACTCTTATAGTTGGGAGAAAATTTATCATAAATATAAATGAAAAATTTGTTTTTATAGTTCCGTATCTAGATGCAGATTTAAAAATGCTTCATAAATTTAAAGAAGAGTGTAGAGTTTTAAAAATAGAGCCTAAACTTCGCCATTTTTTTATGCACATGAAGTAGTATTTGAAAAAGTCAAAGAATTACTCAGCTTCTAGCATAGCCTTTTGTACTTTTTGAGTGTTGTAAACTTTCATAGTAAAAGATGATTTTATCATCTTTGTATCTCTTTTAAAGTTTATAGGAAAATTTATCCCTATTATCCAATCACTTTTATTTACGGCATCTAAGAACTCATAAAAACTTTGAGGAGAGTCAATAGAAGATGTTGTATTTACTTCATAAACTACAAATTCATCTTCATTTTCTACTTTCATCTGTTTTGATAATTCAAGAGATGAGAAATATGCCAAATGCTGTTTTTGAAATCTTTGTGGATTAAAAGATGTATCAAAAGCTGTAATTGTATGAGCATTGTCTGATTGAAGCTGTTTTAATTTTTCTAAAATAACTTCATTAAAATTTTTATACTTTCTAAGTTCTAGTTTTGCTTTATTTAAACTTCCTCGTTGTTTTCTATACTCTTTCCCCTCAGGGATTAAAACAAGAAATGAAAAAAGAAGAACAAATATAAGTAAAAATATACTAAGTGCTAGTAAATATAGACTTTGTCTTGAAATATTAATCTTCATTACCAAACTCCTTGTCTTCATTTTCTTCATCATCTATATAGTTAGTTGATACAAATCTCAGCCAACCATTTGGTAGCGGGTAGAAGTTACTATATGTTCTATGAAATATAGAACGAAGTGGTGCTTGAAGCATAAAGTTATATATATCTTTATTTGGAGTCACTCCATAAAGTATGAGTCCATTTTCAAGTAAAGAGGCTTGTGAAAGTGTAATTCTTTGTGGAACTAAGTCAAATAAGTTTGCAATAGAATCTTTTAAAACAGTATTTTTAGTATTAATTCTCTCACAAAGTAAAACTTCTTTTTCAATAAAAGTAATTTGAGCTTGCATATCTTCTATATTTACTCTTAACTCAACTTGGCTTGTAGCTATCTCTTGTAAGTTTTGCTTAAATCTGTAATCTTTAAATAACAAAAACAGGAATGTAACAAAAAGCATAAAAATCGTAATGCTAAAAAAACTAAAAAGTAGTTGCAGTTCAGCAGAGAAAAATCTTTTTTTTCTAGGACTTATATAGCTATATCTCATTTAAGCTCTGCCTTTGCTAACTCAGATATTTCAGAACATAAGTCTAGATGTCTAACAAATACATTTAAAAACATCTCTTCTTCTAAGTAACGCTTTAAATCTCCACTAACGCCAACACCATCGGCAATATATATATCTTGTACAAATTCACTTTTATATCTTTCATCTTTATAAAAACGATTTATTGCACTTTGTATAAGAGAATAACGCTGATAATCTTCGTTAAATCCTGCCGCATCTTCTTCAATAGAAGTAATGACTTCTTCTTGTATTTCTTCTTCTTGCTCTTCTTCTTCTGCAAACTCATCAATATCATCAAAACTATCTAAATCTTCAATATCTCCAAAATCATCGACTCCTTCCACATCATCAAGAGCATCTATTTCCTCTAAGTTTATAGCTGTATCTAACTCTAAATCTATTTCTGCCTCATTACGATCTTCTTCCATAACAAGTTGCTCATGCTCATCTGTATGTTCCATATTTATATGTTGAGCATAAAGTAACTCTGAATTATTAAATACTGCTACACTTAAGTAGTTGTTTTCTACTAACAAAAATATTGCTAATGATGAGTTTATTTTATCTTTAAAAAAGTTTGCTAACAAAACAAAAGGGGAAAAAATAAAGTCCACCCCAACTTCTTGATAATTTTTTTCTAGTTCATTCAAATCAGGTTTAGAAGTATAATATGCCCAAGAGTTTTTATAACACATATATTTTGATGATTCTAAATCACAAAATTTAGACATATCTCTTGAAACACAAGTAGGTAAAGCACCTTGATCTTCAGAAGTATCTAAAATCGAAATATAAAAGAAAGGAGATTCAGAAGTAAAAGAGTCTATAAATTCATGCATTTTAGAGTTTATTGTAGTCGTATCAAAAGTTTGCGACTCACTAACTATTGAGCCTTTATTTGCACATTCTTGAATATATACACTAGTCTGCGCCCTACCAACAACAATATTGACAAATACTTTATGATACAAAAGTTCAAAAAGCTTACTTAACACTGCTCATCTCCACAAAGTGGATGTGCTTTGTTATAATTTTGTTGTTTCAATGCACTACCTAATTTTGTATATATTTGTGTCGTTGCCATAGTTGAATGACCAAGTAACTCACTTACATCTGCAATAGGAGCACCTTTATTTAAAAGTGCTGTTGCGTAAGAATGACGCAACTGATGCGGAGTAACTTTTAACCCAACTTTTTTAAAGACTTTATTAACTATATATCTTAGACTGTTTTCGCTTAATCTTTCATCATTTAACTCAAAAAGAAATATTTTTGGATAATTATTTAACAAATATTCATCTATCAACTCTTTAGTAGAGTGTAAGAGTGGTATATCTCTATGTTTATTGCCCTTTCCTAAAACTCTAATCCATTCATCTGAAATATCTTCAAGCTTCAAAAATGAGAGTTCAGAAATTCTCAAACCTAAAGAATAAAGCATAGTGACTATAAGTTTTTCTTTCATCTGAGCACAATCTAAAGCTTCAACTATATGATTATGAGAGATTGGTTTAGGAAGTGTTTTAGCAACTTTTATGCTGTCATCAGATTTAAGTATAACATTCATTTTATTGTCATTAAGATAAGAAACAAAACTTCTAATCGCACTGAGTTTTTTACTGATTGTTTTTGCATTTAAGTGAGCTATTTTTATACGATATGGCATTAAATTTATAGTAGTTATCTTAGCATCTACACTTATATCAACATATCTTAGTGCTTCTTGTAAAACTTCATCATAACTCTTTATAGTCAAATCAGAATAACCTCTAAAATTTTCTAAAAATTCTAAAAAATTAACTCTTTTTTTATCTAGTAACTTTTTCAAGAAGTTTCTCAAAGTTATCATAATACGAAGCAGCATCCTCGACTAAATCACTATCTGTAACAACACTTGGAGCTAGTTTTATATACGAATCTATCATAATATTACATATCGTTCTTATCTTTGCTTTATCAGCATCTGAGATAACATCATGCAAGGCAATTTTATTAATAATATACATATATCTTTTTGCATCATTATTATATGTAACATATTTTAAAGAAGTTATTGACTGAGCCACAACAGTAGATGCCATTCTGTTGTAAACATCCATACTAAAAGCTTCTTTTGCTAAAACTAAAGCTTCTTTATAATCTCCAGTTTCAAAATAATACTTTGCTTTTAAAGATTTTTCATAAGAAGGATTTACTAAAAAATAAACACCCATAATAAAAAGCAATAAAAAAGCTACACTTGGAATCAATACTTTAGACTTCATGCTTCTCCAATTCTTCTTTTATCAAAGTTCTTGCTTTTTCTAACTCCATCGACTCTATCTCGATGGGTAAAGTTGCGTAATAATTTAAAACACCAAAAGGTTTTGGAATAATAAACTTGTCCCAACTATTTAACTGCCAAAACTTTGTAGGTACCATTTTAACTAAAACTACTTTTGTTTTAGTTTTTTGTGCCATGATTATTATGCCATCTGCTACTTCGTGTCTAGGTCCTTTTGGTCCATCTGGTGTTATCCCTATGTCAAAACCAGCTTTTAAACTTTTCATAGCTTGTATAAGAACTCTAGCAGCATTTCTATTTGAAGACCCTGCAATAGTATCAAGCCCAAAATATTTTATAGTTTTTGAGATGAGTTTTCCATCAAAATGAGGAGAAATTAAAACTTTTGCATGAGGTTTTTTTCTATAATAAAGGTATATATATGGTAACATCAAAAGTTCACCATGCCAACAAGCAAAAATAGTCGGTTCATCGCCTATTGATTCTGGTACATGATATTTTTTTTTATTTGTTAGATAGATAAGCCTAATGAGTAAAGAGGCTATAAAAGGTAAAATAAGAAGTGCTAAAGCACGACTTAGTTTTTTAAGCAACAACTTCCCCTGTTAAAATTGTTCTTCCAATGGAAGTTATCTTAACATCTCTAAACTCTCCTAAAAGTTCATCTGAACCTTTTACTTTTATGACAATATTTTCATCACTTCTACCACTTACAAAGTAGTCTTGTATAAGGTCTTCAAAGTAAACACGATAAGTTTTACCTAAAGAAGTAGCGTTTATCTCATCTAAAATATCTGTATGAATATTTTGTAATTTTGTTAGTCTTGCAGATGCAATATCTGCATCTATTGTATTTGTAAAATGCTCTGCTTCAGTCTGAGGTCTAGCAGAGTACTTAAAAGAAAAGATTTGGTTAAATCTAACTTGATTCATAACATCTAGTGTATCTTTAAAATCCTCATCACTCTCTCCAGGAAAAGCAACGATAATATCAGTAGAGATGCTTACCTCTGGACACTCTTGTCTAAGTTTAGCAACACGATTTAAAAACCACTCTTTTGAGTAGCCTCTTTTCATATCTTTTAAAACTTTTGTACTTCCACTTTGAAGTGGCATATGCATTGATTTGCATATCTTAGGGTTAGATGCAAACTCTTCTATAAACTCATCATCCATATGAAAAGGATGTGGAGATGTAAAACGGATTCTTTGTAAATCATTAATTTTACTAAGCTCTTGAAGAAGTTTTGTAAAGTTTACTTTTTCAATATTTGCTGAAAAACGGCGACCATAATTGTTAACATTTTGACCTAAAAGAAAAATCTCTTTTGCGCCATTATCTATTGCTCTCCCAGCTTCATTAATGATTAAATTCATAGGAATAGAAATCTCATCACCACGAGTTTTTGGAACGATGCAGTAAGTACAAGACTTATCACAACCCATAGAAATATTTATAAAAGCTTTGTATGGAGATGTTCTAAAATCATCAAAAGCAAATTCACTTTCATCATAGTTTATATCTATCTCTACGGCTTTATCTTTATGTAAAACTTCACTTATTTTAGAAACATTTCTAGCACCTAAAACAAAGTTTACATAAGGGGCTCTTTTGATTATCTCTTCACCAAGATGAGATGCTGTGCAACCACAAACACCTATCTTTGCATCTGCTTTTTTCTTTTTGTTAAATATCCCTAATTCTGAGAAAAGCTTAGAAACAGGTTTTTCTCTAACTGAACAAGTATTTATCAAAATAAGGTCAGCTTCTTTAAAGTCCCTTGTTGTTTCATAACCATCTTTTTCTCGTAGTTGAGCAATCATATGCTCACTATCACGAGAGTTCATAGCACACCCTAGCGTTTCAATGAAGAGTTTTTTCACTATGGAATATTCCTAACTAATAATGTGTACTTGGTACATATATTCGTTATCTGAAAGTCCAAATTTAACTTCATTCATATAAAAGCTTTTACCTTTTTCTTCAAAATGGTCTTGAAGTGAAAGTAAATCTTTGTGAGAGTTATCTCTATCAAAGTAAAATATCATACTTCCTTCTTTTTCTACACTTGCTTCTATCTTTTCTAAATCTGCTTTTTTTGGCTTTGATTCAATATCTGTTCTTGCGAATTTTAAATCCATCTTTGGTTATCCTTGTTTATATTATAAAAGTTTTGCATTATATACAAAATCTACTAAAAGTCTGATTAAGACAAGTTTTGATATAATTTCGTACTTCATAAAAATCCCAAATAATTATCACTGTTTTTTATGAGATTACCTTAAAAAGGACACTAAATAATGGAAAAAATATTAGATATTGTAGATGCTATTGCACATGAAAAAGGTCTTCAACCTGAAAAAGTTATAGAGGCTTTAAAAACTGCATTTGTACAAACTGCAAAAAGAGTTATAGATAGAAATTTTGCTTTTGTAGCTGAAATAAATGATGAAACTAAAAGTATAGATATTATTCAAACTATTACAGTAGTTGCTGATGATGATGAAAAACTACAAGATGAAGAACTTGCTCCAGCATACATCTCTATCACAGAGGCTAGAGAGTATGATGACCAAGTAGAACTAGAAGATCAACTTCAAGTTCCTCACGCACTTGAAGAGTATGGAAGAACTGGTGCTTCTCAACTTCATCGTGAGATTGAGTTTCATATACAAAGACTTGTAGAAGATGAACTTTATAACAAATACAAGTCAAAAATAGGCACTCTAGTAACAGGTAGAGTTACAAGCGTTGACTCAAATAATGCTACCTATATAGAAGTAGATGAAGTGCGTGCTGTTTTACCTATGAAAAGCCGTATTAAAGGTGAAATCTTTGTAAAAGGTGATCACTTAAAAGCTGTTGTTCGTCGTGTAAACATGGACAAAGAAAATGGTATCCAAATCGAGCTTTCTCGTACAAGTCCAAAGTTTTTAGAAGAGCTTTTGGCACTTGAAGTTCCTGAGATTTCAGATGGTACAGTTATCGTAGAAAGATCTGCTCGTATCCCAGGCGAAAGAGCTAAAATAGCCCTTTTAAGCACACACCCTCAAGTAGATGCTGTTGGAGCAACAGTTGGTGTAAAAGGTGTTCGTATTAATGCTGTTTCTCAAGAGTTAATAGGTGAAAATATTGACTGCGTGGAGTACACAAGTATCCCTGAACTTTTCATCTCAAGAGTTATGAGTCCTGCAATCATCTCTCATGTTGAAATTGTTAAAAATGAAGAAGGTGAAGCCCAAAAAGCAATCATAACTTTACCAATTGACCAAAAATCAAAAGCAATCGGTAAAAGTGGTATAAATATCCGTTTAGCATCTATGTTAACAGGGTTAAACATCGAGCTTGTTGAAAATGACCAAGTAACAAATGAAGATGGAGAACTCCAAGAAGCTAAAGATGGTGTGGATGCACTAGAAGCATTGTTTAATTAATACATATTTTAAGTTTTTCATCCTCTTTTCATATACGGATTTAATTTGAGTAAAATTAAATCCGCCATCATATTTCCTAGAAGTGTTAAAAATGATGTTATCATCAAAGTTCCCATAATGATAGGATAGTCACGACTTAGAGCGGACATGAAAAAAAGTTGTCCCATCCCCTCAATACCAAAAATAGATTCTAAGATAACACTTCCGCCTATTAATCCAGGTAAAGACAATCCCAAAAGTGTAATGATTGGCGGTAATAGATTTGGTAGTATATAAAATTTTAGTAACTTTTTTTTACTAATTCCACGAGAAAGAGCAAAATAATAATAATCACTTTTTAATATCTCTAAAGTTAAAGAACGAACATAAATTATCATACTTCCTAAACCTACAAATATCATAACTCCAACAGGAAGCACTAGATGCCAAGCCATATCTGTATAGTAAGATAAGCCTGTTTTTTCTTCTATGGAGTGAAGCCCTGCTATTGGAAAAAGCTCTAAGTTTAAAGATAAGAAAATTATAAAAAGCAACGCTAAATAAAACGAAGGCATAGAAAAAGAGATAAGAGAGATTTGTCTGATAATATAATCTGCTTTTTTTTCATACTCAAGAGCTGCTTTTACTCCTAAATACAAAGAAAGTGCAAAAACTACAACAAGAGCAGTAATATTCATAATAAGTGTAATAGGAAGGCGTTTTAATATTTCAGCACTTACATCTTGCCCACTCACAAAAGAGATACCAAAGTTAAGTGTAGCTATATTTTTCACCCAATCAACATACTGCATAAAAAGTGATTTATCTAAGCCATAAACTGCTTTTAACTGTTCTATAGCTTCTTTTGTCATGTTTGGGTTAAGTTCTCCTGCTGCAAAAAAACTATTTGGTGCAGAGTGAATCGCTAAAAAAGATATGATTGAAATGAGCAGTAACATAAAGAGTAGATAAAAAAGTTTTTTGATTAGTTCTAACATGATGAAATTATATCTAAATGTATAAATATATTCATTTTCCTAAAACAGGAAAGGAAAATGAATATTAAAGGAATGAAAGAATATTAAAAATTATATGTTAAGTAAACTTGCACAGTATTATATGCTTCACCTTTTTCTGTCGCTGATTTTTGATTGTCATTGTCAGATTTTATATATATATAGTAAAGACCTGTATCAAGTGGACCAAAAGATTTTGCTACTTCAAAAGTTACTTCAACAAATGTTGCATCTGCAGCACCTGAGTTAAAACCATCTTTAGTTATTGCTTGAGTATAGTAAAGACCTAAATTATATCCAGCTAATGGAGCAGTTACAGTTACATTAAAAGCACTCGTATCATTTTGAGTGATTTTTCCATAGTACCACCATACTTCAGTATAAAGTTTAGACTGACTACCAGCTAAGTTGGCTCCAGCACCTTTAGAGTTTACACTATCTTTTCCAATTTGAGAATAAGAACCTTTTACAGTAACTACATCTTTTTTATCGTAACCTAACATAACTGCAAAAGCATTATTGTCAGACTTATTTGTATGGTCATAGTTAGTTGATGTATATTGAACACCTGCTAGAATACCTTTCATACTCAAATCAGCTTGAAGCCAATATGATTGAAGTCCAGATATATTTTGAGTTGCAGTTGCAGTTGAATCTGTATTTACACTATAGTACCAAGCTTGAACTTCAAGAGGTTTCCATGAATTATTTTGAATACCTACAGTGTAAGCACCCTTATAAAAACTTTGAAAAACATTGTTTCTAGCATCTGTACCATTATCACCATAACCACCACCTAAAACAGCATCACTATTTGATTTACCAACAAAAGCAGCTACGATAGTAGTATCTGGAATATCTTGATTAATTAAAACAGCCGCTTCAAAAGTAGATGGAAGAACAGACCAAGTTTCACTAAATACTAAAGGAGTATCTAGTTGCATACGACCAACTTTAGCAGTTGTTTTTCCTGTTGTTCCAGCAAGCCACGCTTCATTAAACCATGCATTTGACTGAAGGTTACCTGTAAATGTGCCACCAACTAAATTGTTTTGTAAACCTAAAGTAGTGATACCAGAAAGAGTTGCCCCTGCACTTACACCTTTAGTTAAATCAGCAGTCACTCCAACACTAAGAGATGCTTCCCCTATTGAAGTTGACTGATCAAATAGACCTGCTCTCTCATTTTTAGTATATGAACTGTCATATGTATTGTCTTGTGTGCTATAAAAAAACTTAGTATCTCCACTAACTTTTATATTTTCAATTGCGAATGCACTTGAACCTATTAGTAGCATTGCTACTAAACTTAATTTTGTAAATTTCATAAATTCTCCTTGATATATTACAAATATATAAGAGAATTTTATCATAAAGAATTTTGAGCTAAGCAGAAATACTGCTTAATTTTTAATCACTATTTTATACTATAATTTCATCATGAAAAATTTAAACATAACAATAATCACAACTTTTATTATTTTAACTTTTAATGCTTGTAGCCCTAAAACAGATGTTGCTCCATCTCAAAATGAAGCATTAAATAGTATTACTAGCTCAACAGTTCAAAAAAAGAATGATGGTGCAATGCAAAAATCACTTGATAAATGGTTAAATGATGAATGGACACCAAAAACTCAAAAAGATAAAAATATAAAAGCTAAAGATGCAGATAAAACAAGAGATTTCACACTACAAGAATATGTAGATAAAAGTGAAGTTTATATGAAAGAGTCTAAATCAAATACAAAAGACACTGAGTCACATTCTAAAAAGATGGAATCTATACCTGTTATAGGGAAATAGTAAAACTTACTTTCGCATATCCCATGCAAGAACAGTTTTACCTTCTTCATTTATATCAGCAGCTGCCATACCCATGACATTATAACCACTATCTACATAGTGGACTTCACCAGTAACTCCAGATGCTAAATCACTGAGAAGGTACATAGCAGAATTTCCAACTTGTGTAGTTGTTACATTTTTCTTTAGTGGAGAGTTGATTTCATTCCAGTTTAAAATCTGTTTAAAATCACCAATTCCCGCTGCAGCAAGTGTTCTAATAGGTCCAGCAGAGATAGCATTTACTCTTTGACCTTTTTTACCTAAATCAACAGCCATATACCGTACAGTTGATTCAAGTGCTGCTTTTGCAACTCCCATTACATTATAATTTACAATATATTTTGGCCCACCTAAATATGAAAGAGTAAGAATAGATGCATCATCAGTTAAAACCGATTCTAAACGATTTGTTAAGTCTATAAGTGAAAAAACTGAAATATCCATAGCAATTTGGAAGGCTTCTTTAGTAGTTTTGAGAAAAGGTTGTGAAAGTGCTTCTTTTGGAGCAAAAGCAACAGAGTGAACTAAAAAATCAATCTTGCCAAAATCTTTTTCTATCAAACTTGCAATTCTTGACATATGTTCTTCATTTGATACATCAAGTTCATAAACCTTATCACTTCCAAACTCTTTAGCTATCGGCTCAACTCTTTTTTTAAGTGCATCGTTTAAGTATGTAAATGCCATCTCTGCACCTTGTTCTGCACAAGATTTTGCGATTCCATAAGCTATTGATTTATTATTTGCAAGACCTACGATTAGACCTCTTTTACCTTTCATTATCATTCTTTTTTATTCCTTATCTGCTATATCTTGTGCTATGTCACACATTTTTGCAAAGTCTTTTGCTATTAGTGAGGCTCCACCAACGAGTACACCATCAACATTTTCTATGCTAAGAACTTCTTCAACATTTGATACTTTTACACTACCACCATAAAGAAGAGGTGCTTTACTTTTTTGCTTTAGTGCTAGATGAAGAAGTTCTATATCTCTAAGAGTTGGTGTTAAACCTGTACCTATCGCCCAAACTGGTTCATAAGCTATAACAAGATTATCATACTCAGCATCTATACCTTCATATTGAGCAGAGATATATTCCATCATTTCTTCATTGCTAGATTCTCGTATCTCTAATGGCTCACCAACACAATAAACAATTCTAAAACCTAACTCTTTATAAAAGTTAAATTTTTCAACAAGCTCTTCTTGTGTTTCGCCTAAAACATGACGGCGTTCACTATGTCCGATAAGAATAGTTTTTATCCCAAATTCTTCTAACTGCTCTAAACCTATTTCCCCTGTAAAAGCTCCATTTATAGTTGCGTAAGCATTTTGAGCACCTAAAGTAACTTTACCTTCATGGCTATCAAGAGAAGATATAGCAGGAAATACTAAAACTTCTTGAGAAATATTTTTTTCATTTAAAATACTCTCTAATACCTCTAGATGCTGCTTTGTTTTTTTTACGAGTTAAATTTGCTTTAAAATTTGCTGCTATTATCATCTGTTTAACCTTCTTTAACGATTAATGGTGCTACACCTGGTAAAATTTTGCCCTCTAATAATTCTAAAGAAGCTCCTCCACCCGTTGAGATAAAACTTATCTCATCATCAACACCTATGCGTTGAACAAGGTCAGCAGTATCTCCACCACCAACAACAGTTGTTGCATAACTATCAGCTACAAAATGTGCTATTTTTGATGAGCCTCTTGCAAATTTATCCATTTCATAAACACCCATAGGTCCATTCCAAAGAACAGTTTGAACATCATTTAAACCCTCACGATAAAGTCTAACTGTTGCAGGTCCAATATCTAAACCCATCCATCCTTTTGGAATTTCTTGTGCTGTAACTATCTTACTTATGGCATCTTCAGCAAACTTATCAGCAGCTATAACATCAACTGGCAAGTAAAACTTAACCCCTAATTTTTTAGCTTCATCCATAACATGCCCAGCATCTTGGAGTAAATCATCTTCAACTAAAGAGGCTCCTATATCATAACCCATCTGTTTTAAAAATGTAAAAGCCATTCCTCCACCAATAAATACCTTATCAACTTTTGGAAGAAGATTTATAAGTGCTTCTAGTTTTCCTGAAACCTTACTACCACCAATTATAGCAGCAAAAGGACGAACAGGATTTGAGATAAGTTTACCAAAAAATTCGATTTCTCTTTGAAGTAAAAAACCTGCCGCCTTGTGATTTTCATCAAAAAACTTTGTAATTCCTTCAACTGAAGAGTGAGCACGATGACAAACACCAAAAGCATCATTTACATAAAAATCTGCCATAGATGCTAACTTTTTAGATAACTCTTCATCATTTTTAGTTTCACCATCTTCAAAACGAAGATTTTCTAAAAGAAGAACATCTCCCTTTTTAAGATTAGACACTTTTTCCATAGCGTCTTTGCCAACAACATCAGTAGCTATAACTACATCTCTTTTTAAAAGATGCTGTATTCTTCTAGCTACTGGAATAAGTGAATATTTTTCAACCACTGCACCTTTTGGACGACCAAGATGTGAAGCTAAAATAACTGAACAGTTTTGATCTAAGCAAAAATTAATAGTTGAGATAGCTGAACGAATTCTTCTATCATCAGAGATATTTCCAAACTCATCCATTGGTACATTAAAATCACATCTGATAAAAACTTTTTTACCTGCTAAATCGAGTTTTTTTATATTTAATAATTCCATTTAATTACTTAGAAATATGTAGAGCCATGTCTATTAAACGCATTGAGTAACCCCACTCATTATCGTACCAAGCCATAACTTTAATCATATCTCCGCCAATTACTTGAGTTAAATCTTCAGCAACTATTGAGCTATAAGGTGAACCAACGAAATCTTGAGAAACTCTCATTTCTTTATCTATAAGTAACAGACCTTTTAATTTTGTATCTGCCATTTGGTTAAACACAGCTGTAACTTCTTCAAGTGAAGTTTGTTTTTTAACTACAACATTTAAATCAACCATAGAAACATTTGGAGTTGGAACACGAACACTTTGCCCATGAAGTCTTCCTGTTAGTTGTGGCATAACTAAAGAGATGGCTTTTGCAGCACCTGTTGTAGTTGGAATCATATTTAATGCACCAGCTCTCGCTCTTCTTTTATCTTTTGAATGTTTTACATCCAATATATTTTGATCATTTGTATATGAATGAATGGTTGTCATTAAACCTTTCTCAATACCAAAAGCATCATCTAAAACTTTTGCAACAGGAGCTAAACAGTTTGTTGTACAAGAAGCATTTGAAACTATCGCTTGTCCATCATATAAACCTTCATTTACCCCCAAAACAAATGTAGCTGTATTTTTATCTTTAGCAGGGGCAGAAAATAAAACTTTAGAAACACCATTGTCTATATGAACTTGAGCAGATTCTTGAGTTAAAAATGCACCTGTACACTCTAAAACAATATCTGCGCCACAATCTGCAAATTTTAACTTTTTAGGATCACGGTCATTAAAAATTTCAATGCTTTGTCCATCAATGCTAATGTGATCAGCATCTACATCTGCTATATCACTAGCAAAAGTTCCATGAACAGAATCATTTTTTAGTAGATACAAAAGCATCTCTCTACTTGCCATGTCATTTATCGCCACTATCTCAACATCATCTCTTGTTGCTGCTATGCGTGCTACACAACGACCAATTCTACCAAAACCGTTAATTGCTATCTTTAATGCCATTATATTTCCTATATATTAAATAAATTGATAGATTTTATCTAAAATTAGCTATAATTCGCTTTAAATTCTGGAAACGCTATGAAAACAATCGCTCTTTTTGGAGGTTCTTTTGACCCTCCGCATATTGGACATATTGCTATTGTCAAAGCCTTGAGTAATCTTGATGAGATTGATAAGGTTGTTGTTTTGCCTACATTTTTAAACCCATTTAAAGAAAAATCTTTTCTAAAAGCTTCTAAGAGATTTGAGTTATTAAAAGAGCTTTTTTTAAATGATAAAGATGTAGAAATTTCAGACTATGAAGTAAAACAGGAACAAAAAGTTACCTCTATAAAAAGTGTAAAACATTTTTTAAAAAAGTACAAAAAGATTTACTTTGTTATTGGTGCAGACAATCTTAAAACTTTAAAAAAATGGCAAAACTATGAAGAACTTAAAGAGTTAGTTACTTTCATAATTGCCTCAAGAGATGCCATTGTAATACCAAGAAAATATATAACTCTAAATATTGATGAAAATATTTCATCATCAGAATTAAGAATACAAAACAAAAGGAATAACTTGAACAATAGAATAGAACAAATCACAAATTCACTAGATAAACACAAAGCCGAAGGCATCGAAGTTTTTGACTTAAGAGATAAAAACTACTTTGTAGATTATGCAATCATAGCTTCATCACTTGGTACAAGACATACACCAGCACTTCTGAACCACCTAAAAGATGATATCAAACCTGCTGAAAAATTTAACAATGTTGATGAAAGTGGAGATTGGATAGTTATTGATTTAGGAGATATTCTTATTCACATTATGACACCAGAGTATAGAGTAAAGTACGATATGGAGAGTTTTTTAAGCTCACTTAAAGAAGGAAAAGAAGGCGCGGAGCTTTAATTTTTTTTAGTTGTATCATTTATATTTTGTAAAATATTTCTAAAGTCATAAATAGAATCAACATACTTTACAGGTTCACTTCCTCTTGCATATCCATGTTTCAATGTTTTATAGTAACTTTTTTGCGAGAGAAGTGGCAGAGCCTTTTTTAAGTCACTCCATACATTTTGATTCAGTCCCATTTTTTTAGTTAGTCGCTGGGCGTCTTTGATGTGCCCAAAACCAATATTATAAGATGCTAAAGCAAACTTTAAACGGTCATCACCAACAACTTCTTTTGGTACTTTATCTATCATAAACTTAAGATGCCTTGTTCCACCTTTTATACTTTGATCAGGATTTAAACGATTTTTGACCCCTAAAATTTTTGCAGTTCTACGAGTTAGCATCATCAAACCTCTCACTCCTGTAAAACTTTTTGCTCTTGGATTCCAATGAGATTCTTGATAAGATTGTGCAGCTAAAAGCGTCCAAGGAATATTATATTTTTTACTATATTTTACAAAATACTTTTTATATTTTGGCAGTCTTGATTTTACCCTCTTGTAAAACATTTTCGTATTATAGTAGTTAAAAAACAGTACATAACTGTAATAATGGTCTTTTAATCTAGCTAATTTTCCACTTTGGTTATAACTGTTAAACCACGAGTACATGTCAGCCTCTAACTCTGTTGAACCTTTGGCTAAAACCCAGGCTAGTTGTTCTCTCTCACTTATCACAAAGGCTAAGGCAATTTTAGGAAAATACCTCTGGTTGAGTGCATAAATATTTGAATCTGCCACCGTACAATCTATCTCATGAGATGCAACTTGTTCTAGTAGTTCCTCAGTTGAGAGGTCTGAGTCGAGTGTTGCATTTATATCATAACCATCTTTTTGTAAAGCTGTGATTCTTTCACTATAACTTGTACCTTCTCCAACTGTGATACTAAGTCCTGCTAAGTCTTCTATATCTCTAGGGAACTTACCACTTCCCAACATTCCTCTGTTACAAATCACCTGTTCTTGAACTTCAAAATAAGAAGGTCCGAAGTTAAAAGTTTTTTGTCGTTGTATTGTTTTTGTTAAAGATGCTGAAGTTATATGTATATGCTCTAGTTTACTCAATTCTATAGCATCTTTAATTGTGTTTGCCTTGGTAATGCTTAACTCAACTCCGAGATGCTCAGCATAAGCGTTTAGTAAATCATACTCAAAACCTCTAACTCCATCGGATCCTATATAGTAAGTTGAAGGAGCATTTAGTAAAACAACATTTAAAATTTTTGATTTTTTGATTTTATCTAAAATAGATAATTTTTTTATTCTATTACCTGGAGTATATGCCGAATGACTGAGCCAACCAAAGGAAAAGATAGAAAATGCAAGAAGCATTGAAAAAAGAATTTTAAAATTTTTACTAATATTATTCATATCTATTAGTTTACAACTTAAAACTTATGCAAAAATAAAACGATTTTGTCCATTTACATATTCATGTGCCAATACTTTGTCATGTGCCTTTAAAATGGAATCAACAAGATATAAACCTAAACCGAAACTATTTTTAGATGGATTATCTTTTGTAAAAGGCTCTATGTAGTAATGTAGTGGTTCTGATAAACACTCTCCCTTACTCTCAAAACACAACTCATCATCTATACTCATAATTTTAACATGTGCATCTGGGGAGTATTTAATACCATTATCTATCATGTTTTTTATAGCTGTTGTATATAACCTATAATTTACTACTAACTTAGCGCTCGCATCTATATCAATAGTTATTCCACTTTTATCTAACATCGCCATATCGATAGCTTCATCAACAATATCTACAAGTCTATACTCTTTAAAATCATCTTTATTGCTAATACTTGTAACCTCTTCTATAAGAGCAAATTCTGCAACTAACGACTCTAGTCTTCCAAAAATAGAACAAAACCTATCTCTTTGTTTGGTAGTTTTTAGCATCTGTGTGGCTATTGTTCCTTTAGCTATTGGCGTTTTTAACTCATGCATTATATTTCTCAAGAAAAGTGTTCTTGATTCTAAAATAGTGTTAATTTTCTCTCTTGCATTTTCAAGTTCATTTGATACAAGTGCTATCTCATCACTACCTGATGTTTTAAAAGAGATTTTTAAATCTCCATCTCCAAAACGGGCTATTTTTCTTCTTAAACGAATAAGAGGTCTAAGTCTTTGAAGTATCAATAAAAAAGAGATAGAAATAATAAGCATTATTGTTGAATAAGTATATGCTAAAGAGAAGTAACTATAAGGTTTTAAAGCCTCATCTTCAATCAATACCGAACCAATAGGAGATTTTATATAAAAGTATATTTTTTTACGCCATTCAAGCATCGATATTCTAAAATCACGAACAACTTTTTGAGTATAAAGTCCTTTTTTATCAAGGATTATAGATTCATCAACTCTTTGAAAATCTTTTTGTTTTAATACTTTAGCTTTTTTTAAAATAACCTGTTGATAATTTTTTTCTTTTTCTATAATAAACTTATAAACTGCCAAGTTTGCTTCTAGTAAAATATTTGAAGTTTTTTTCTGTTGATGTTCACGATAAAGTTGCGTTATTGTTTCGTGTTTTGAGAAAATATTCTCTATATATCTATGTTTATTAAGTCTATAAAATTCCCAAAAAACTGCACTTACACTTACTATTGTTACTACATAAGCAAAAAGTACAGTTAAAAAAACAGCATGTTTACGCAATAATTTTCTCCTTAACAAAGACTATTTTAATAGTTTATATCCAACGCCACGAACTGATTCTATAAGAGTTTTATCCCCTAGCTTATTTCTAATTCTACCAACCATAACATCTATGCTTTTGTTTGAAGAATCTTCATTTATAGCATTTACATTATGAATCAAATCTTCTCTTGAAACTACAAGACCTTGTTTTGAAATCATATATGCCAAGATTCCAAACTCTGCATTTGTTAAGTCTATATTTCTACTTTTATAAGTGATAATCATAGATGCCATATCTGCTTTAAAGTCACTTTTTGACTCTTGTTTAGCTTCACTTTTTGCTTCATATCTTCTTAAAACCGAATGGATTCTAGCTTCAAGTTCTCGTGGGTCATATGGTTTAGGCATATAATCATCAGCACCTAGTTCAAATGCTTTTACCTTATCAGTAACATCACTTCTAGCCGAAGAGATAATAATAGGAATATCTTGTCGTTCACGAATAGCTTCACAAACTTCTAATCCGTCCATACCAGGAAGTGTTAAATCTAAAATAACCAAATCAAAAGGTTTTAATTTTAATATACTTACTGCTTTAAAAGGGTCGTCTTCTGTTACGACCTCAAACTCAAACTGCTCAAGATATTCTGTTAATATCTCTGCTAATTCTAAGTCATCTTCAATCATTAATATTTTTATCATAATCCAAGTTTAACAAATATGAACTAATAAGAAGTTAATATTTAGGTATTTATCTTACAATAAGGTAATTTATCATCATTGTACCTATTTATTACATTTGTAAAACAGTTAATATTTAAAAGAAATAGTTTAACCAACTTAGGTTCAAAATGCTTACCTGATTCATCTTCTATATATTTTAAAACCTCATCTAAGTCCCAAGCATCTTTATAGACTCTTTTAGTAACTAAAGCATCAAAAACATCTACTAAACCTACTATACGCGCATGTATTGGAATATCTAAACCCTCCAAAGCATCTGGATAACCAGAACCATCCCATTTTTCATGATGCCAAAGAGCAATCTCTCTGGCTATTTTTGCTACACTTTTATCACTATGAAAGGCATTATCAAGAATTTGAGCACCATTTCGAGAGTGGTGTTTCATATCTTCATATTCATCAGCTGTAAGTTTACCTGATTTACATAAGACATCATCAGCAATGGTAATTTTCCCAATATCATGTAAAATAGACATCTTTGCCATCATCTGTGCTTCTTCTTCAAACATTCCGTATAGTTTTGATAAAAGATAAGTATATTCTTTAATTCTTTTTACATGAGAAGATATTTCAGCACTTTTGAACTCTGTAATTTCTGAGAGTAAACTTATAATATCTTCATCAAAACTAGACTGCATTGACTCAAAAAGATTCACCGTTTCGATATTTTGATAAATCCTTGCATAAAATTCATCTCTTGAAAATGGTTTTGTTATGTAGTCATTTGCTCCATCTTTTAAGAAACGACTTGTAGTGTAAGAGTTTGTATCTGAGGTTAAAATCAAAATACTCAACTCTCTTCTACCTCTTTTTTTGCGAATTTTCCTTAAAAATTCTAAACCATCCATAACAGGCATATGATAATCTGTAATAACCAACTCTATCTCTGGATGAAGCTCTAACTTTTCAAGAGCCTCTTTTCCATTAGATGCTGTTATAACTTTAAAATGATGAAGCATAAAATTTTGCTTTAAAAAACTAGTATATAGAACAGAATCATCAACTATTAAAACTGTTTTTTTCTTATTTGCTTCTAATTGTTTTAGTTTTTCTACAACATATAGTATATTTTCATATCTCTCTTTTAAGACATAGTCAACTATTTGCGCACTCTCAAAGCCATCTCTAAAGTCTTCATCAAAGATACCGGTAAAGACTATGGGAGCGATATTGTGTTCATTTAAAAGAGAGATGATTTCACCACTGTTCGCATCTGGAAGATTCATATCAGCAACAGCAAATTCATATCGTGTTTTAGATAAAAGTTTTTTAGCCTCTGCATAAGTTTGAGCTATTTCATAATCAAAGTTTGTATATTTAGTTAAAAGTTCATCAAAAATTTTACAAAGCATCTTAGAGTCTTCCACGATTAAAAGTTTTGCCATACTAATACACCTTATTTATTTATGCATTAGTATATCGAAAATTCGTCATTACAAACGAAGTTAAGTAATCATCAAAGTAATGTTATATGCTAAAAATCCTAAACTATACGCTACGATAGAAGTAAATACAAACAGATAAACAAAATACTTAATACCTCCAGCCTCACGAGTAAAGACGATAGATGCCGCCAAACATGGAAGGTAAATCATGATAACAACTATAAAAGCGATAGCAGATGCAAAAGGTATATTTTTACTTATGGCATCTATAAGTGAGTTACTCTCTTCATCGACCTCAGCTCCAACTGCATATAAAACACCAAGAGTAGAAACAACGACTTCTTTAGCAGCCAAGCCTGTTTGAAGTGCTACGCTCATCTTCCAGTCAAATCCTAAAGGAGCAAACATTGGCTCTGAAAACTTTCCAATACTTCCCAAATAACTCTGTTCTAAATGCTCAGATGCCAACTCATTTGAAAGCTTCATTTTTTCATCTTGACTTACAGCTACCTCTATCTTAGAAGCATATTTTTGTTCAAGTATTAAATTATGAGGATAATTACTCAAAAACCAAATAAGCATAGATGCCGCGGCAATAAAAGTACCAGCCTTTTTCAAATACATCATAGTTTTTGTTAAAACTGTATGCCAGATAAGTTTTACAGATGGAAGTCTATACTTTGGCATCTCCATAACAAATGGTTCATCCGCTCCTTGAAATGCTGTCATCTTAAGAACTTTAGCCGCTACAAGACCTATCATTACACCACCTATATAGATGATAAACAAAATATTTCCTGCCATTTCAGGGGAGAAAAAAGCCCCTGCAAAAAGTACATAAACAGGAAGTCTAGCTCCACAACTCATAAAACCAATGATAAAAAGAGTTAAAAGTCTATCTCTGTCATTTTTTAAGATTCTAGCACTCATATAAGCAGGTATAGAGCAACCAAAGCCCGTTACAAGAGGTATGAAAGACTGTCCATGCATACCAAATTTATGAAAAAATCCATCTAGTAAAAAAGCAACTCTTGACATATAACCAGTACTCTCTAAAAGTGCAATACCGATAAATAAAATCACAATATTTGGAACAAATAAAATAACAGCCCCAACCCCTGCTATTATCCCATCTACTATAAGTGAACGGACATCATCATTGGGAATTGTCGCACCTACTGTATCTCCAAGCCAACCAAAAAATGCATCTATCCAGTCCATAGGGATAGAACCTATCTCAAAAGTAAGTTGAAAAAGTCCCCACATAAAAAATAAAAATATAGGTATTCCTAAAATTGGATGAATTAAAACAGAATCTATCTTTTCAGTTACAGTTTTTTTCTCTTCAAAAGCATCTTGCACTACAACCTCAGCGATTATCCCTCTGTTAAAAGAAGCATACTCTCCAGCAAAAGCCTCTTTTATATCATCTGTATCATGGTGAAGTTCTATATGCTTAGATGCATCTATTAAAAGTGGTTGTAGCTCTGTCCATATAGGCTCAGCATGTAAAAGTTCATAAGTTCTTTTATTGTTTTTTAGTAGATTAATTGCAACATTTCTATAAGAATTTACTGCTTTGTATTTATGTTTTTCTAAATACTCAACAATATTTGCTATCTCCTCTTCAACTGGTTCGCTGAAGATTAATTTTGAGTTTTGACTTGACGCTTTTCTAACTGATACAACAGCATCTAAGAGTTCTTCTATCCCCTCTTTTGTGACGGCAGAAACTTTAATACAAGGGATACCAAGAAGTTCAGACATATATGAAGCATCTATGTCAATTCCTTCTTTTTGTGCTTCATCACTCATATTTAGTGCAATTACTATATCTTTGCTCATACTCATAAGTTCAGAAGTAAGTTGAAGATTTTTCTCTAAGTTTGTAGAGTCCATTACATTTATGATTAAGTCATAACCTTTAGCACATAAGTACTCATGAGTTACTCTTTCTTCAATCGTATAATCAGTAAAAGCATAAGTCCCTGGTAAATCAACAACTGTAAAATGATAGTTTTTTATAATCAAATAAAACCTCTGTTTTATCAACTGTAACACCAGAGAAGTTTCCAACATGAAGATGCGCATTTGATACTGAGTTGATAAGCATACTTTTACCAACATTTGGCTGACCAACTAAAGCTATTTTTATATGATTAGCTATTACAGGACAAGCTTTCTCTTCTTCTATCTTCATATTTCTTCAACCTCTATAAGCTCTGCTTCTTGCGCTCTAAGTGCTATTCGCATCTTGCCTACTTTTACTTCTATCGTACTCTTTGCAGGAGCATGTTCTAAAACTTCTATAATCGACTCTCTCATAATTCCAAAAGAAATAAGTCTTTGCTTTAAATCTCTAGGAGCATTTAATTTAACAACTTTTACCTTGCATGTTTTTTTACAATCTATTAATGTTTTCACTCTTTTACCTTAAAAATTATACGCAAGCATCACTTGCATTCTTGTCCAATCATCATCACTGCTTAAAGAATTTTCTTTATCCTCTTGCATAACAAAGATAGCCCCTATAAAAAACTCTTTGCTCATTTGATACTCAAAACCTATATCTTGCTCAATTATATGAGCTTTTTGTCCTGCACCATCAGCTTCTCCACTAAACGAACCATAAGCATATAAAAACTTCCAATTTTTCACATCATAACTGATACCACAAACAACAGCACTAGCATCTCTGTCTTTTGTAATATTATCTAGTATCATAATATCCATACTCGTAAAAATTGTTCCACCACCTGTTCCTGAATAACTATGTTTATCTGTTTTTTTGTTTGATTTATTATAAGCTAGATTAAAACCGATGCCATAAGTAACTAATTCAACTAAAGCACCATAAATCTCTGCTTCATATCCACTGTTATTTAATTCACTTTCATTTAAATACTGAAGTGTTGCATGTAAATTCATATCTTTATTTATCACATAGTTTATACCAGCATCTACATAAAAAGCGTTAGTTATATTTGAAAAATTATAATACCAAGCATTAAACTCTAATGTTTTTTGATAAGTCATACCTCCAAATACTGTTCCATCTTTAGTTGTTCTATGCCATGGATCATCTAAATCAGCATCAACTCCTTGCCAAGAAACTATGTTTCCCGCTATAAACTCAATATCTACATAGTTATACTTTGCCACATACGCTTCAAAAGTATTTTTTATCATTCTTATATCATCACTATCCGCAAGTGGTGTTTCTAAAATTTGACGACCTGCAATAAGCGTCAAATCTTTGTAATTGTAACTGATATATGCTTCACTTAGTTGTGTATATTGCCCTGATGATGAAGATAGTTCATTGTTATTTTTACCCTCAGTTCTATTTCCTGTTAAACCACTTACATCATTTGAAGTTATAAAAGCAACACCACCTCCAAAACCATTGTACGAAGCTAGTTCAAACTTAAGTTCACCACCAACTGCAGTTGCATATGTATCATTATTAGAATTCTTTTTTTGTTGATACCCTGCATAAACAGACCTAAGTTGTCCGCTTACGCTCCCTTTAGTAAACATATCTTTAAAATTATTTGTTTTTAATATCTCTTTTTCTTCACTTTGAGCAAACGAACCTACAGCCGCTTTTACTGACTTTACTCTATGTCTTGGCTCAAGTTCATTTTTTTGTTGTGCTATTAGCGATGTGTTTATTAACAACAACCCCATAATACATGCTTTTAATACAATTTTCACAATTTTCCCTTTTCTTTGAAACTGTTTTATATAGAAATGATAACAGCTATCAACTTAGACCTATCTTAATATTGATAATATTTATCATTTTCATTTATAGTTTTATTTTTTTCTATCTTTGCTTAGATATAATTATACAATTTATTCAATTCAAGGTAGTTTATGAAATTTCTTTTTACACCCTCTTCTCACTTTAACTTAGCCAACCTTTTTACATTTGTAAATATTGCTGCTGGACTTAGTGCTATGTACTTCATCACTCAAAACAACTTTTTTGTAGCTATCATCTTAGCTTGGATTGGTGGTGCTTTTGATATTTTTGATGGTAAAATTGCTAGAAAGTATGCACTTTCAAATGAATTTGGAGTTCAACTTGATAGTTTTGCAGACTTTTTAAGTTTTGTTCTTGTGCCTGTATTTCTAATTTTTCAAGCTGTTTATGCACCAAGTCTAACAGGCTTTATGCTTTTTGTCGTAGCAGTTATTAGCATCTACTATGTTATTTCAGGTTTAAGAAGACTGATTCATTTTAATATTAACACAGATGCTGGAGAAGTTGATAAATATTTTATAGGTGTTCCAACTCCACTTGGAGCAATTTTACTCTGGTTAATTTATCTTGGAAGTGCTTATAATCTTTTTTCTGTTTCTATGGTTATAGTCTTAATGCTTTTTATAGGATGGAGTCTTAACTCAAAGTTAAAAGTACCACATCCTTAAAAAAGTGCCTATTTAGAATTAACCCCATACCTTCCGCTTCCAAGCAAAAATATAACAATGGAAGTTATTAAATAAAAAAATGGCAACTCAAACACTGGTGCACCATATTTATTCAACTCAAAAAGTGAGTTCCCATAAGCTAAAAATATTGCCATTAGCATATTAAAAGCAATACCTAAAGATGCAACTCTGGCATAAAGTCCTAAAATTATCAAAATTGGAAAAACAACTTCACCAACATAAACTCCATAAGCTAAAAACTCTGGTAAACCTGCGTTTGTTACTAAATATTTTACTCCACTGATGCCATTTATGATTTTTTCTACTCCATGAAAAAGCATCATAATTCCAAGAGTTAATCTAAGCAGTAGTTTTGCGATATCTGTATTCATTGATTCTCCCTATTTTACTTGTCTAAATTTACAAGTTCCAACACTAATGACCTTACCTTTTTTTATAGCTTCTTTTATATAAATAAGCGTACCCTTAACATCTGCATCCCCTATCTCTTCTTCTATTATTTTTAAAAGTTCATCTTCGCTAGCATCTGTAAATGTTTTTTCATAATTATATTGTATTTGTATTTTCATAAGAGTATAATACCCTAAATGAGGTAGAAATTATGAAAGATATGTTAAAAAATTTTACGATTTTGTATGTAGAAGATGAAGAAATGGTTAGAAAAAGCGCTGTTGAGTACCTTAGTAGAGTGTGTAAAAATGTACTAGAAGCAAAAGATGGCAAAGAGGCTATCAATGTATGGAAAGAACATAAACCAGATATAATTATCACAGATATTAGTATGCCAAAACTAAATGGCATCGATATGGCAAGTTACATCAGAGCGCATGATAAAGATGTTCAAATCATCATCGCTACTGCTCACTCTGATACTGACTACTTAATCCAAGCAGTTGAACTTCAACTTGTTAAGTACATCATAAAACCAATCACAAAAGACAAACTTATCGGTGCTTTAGAGAAGTCAATGGAACTCATAGAAGATAAAAGTAAATTTAACCTTTTACTTTCAAAAAACTGTGAATATAATGCTTTTGAAAAAGTGATATATACTGATAGCAAAGAGATAAAACTAACAAAAAATGAAACTCTATTTCTTGACTTGTTAGCTCATCACCACACAAGAGTTGTGAAGTATGAAGAGATTGAAAATGCTATTTGGGCTTATGAGGGAATGAGTCAAGATGCTATCCGCTCACTTGTTCGAGGTATTAGAAAAAAAGTTCCAGAAGGAGCCATAGAAAATGTTTCAGGCTCTGGATATAAACTTCATACTTTATAAAATTATCTTAAAACACGCTCCACCATCTGAGTTGTAAACATTTAGTTTTCCTTCTAAGTGTTCTTCGATTATCATTTTTGACATATAAAGTCCCAAACCTGTTCCGCTTTGCTCATCTTTAGTAGAAAAATATGGCTCAAAAATTTTATCTATTATATCTTCATGAACACCACCACCATTATCGCAAACATCCACAACAAGTTTTTGACCTTCACATTTTGTAGTAATTATTATCTTTGGATTTTGGATTTTTTTATCTATGAGTATATCTTTTGCATTTTTGATTAGGTTTAACATCACTTGGATAAATTCGTTTTTATATATATGAGTGAGTTCTCTTCCAAAAGACTCGACTTCTATCTCAACTCCACCTAATTCCAAAGATCTTTGCATAAGTTTTACACTTGTATTTACTACATCACTAACTAAAACAAACTCTTTTTCTTTATCTGGTCGAAAATAATTTCTAAAATCATCAATAGTCATAGACATAAACTCTAAAAGTTCATTTCCCTCTTTTAGCTTTTCATCAAGATACTCTTTTGTTAATTCTTTGTATTCATAAGCAGACTCAACATTCATAAAAAGATATGCCATTTGATTTAAAGGTTGCCTCCATTGATGAGCAATCATACTAAGCATATCTCCCATTTCTGCCATTTTTGACTGCTGTATCAGCATCTTGTCTTTTTGCCTATGTGCATTTAACTCATCTGATACTCTTTGCTCTAGTGACTCATTTAGTTTTACTAACTCATCTTCTCTTTTGTGCACTTCTTCTTGATACTGAGAAAATATTTGGTTAATTTTTCTTGATAAAAGAAGAGATAAAATAACAACAAAAATAACAATAGATGAAGATGCTTTTAAAATAAGTTCTAACTCATTATCAAGTATTATCTCTAACTCTCGCTGTTTTGTAAACTCTTGTTTACTCATTCTTGATATTTCAAAACCATAAACTAAGTACCAATCAAGAGGTTTATAGTATTTAGAGTAGTAGTAATATCCATCTAATTTATATTTATACCAAGTTGATTTTTGAGAAAGATTTTTACTAATGATATTTAAAGACTCGTCCCCTAAAAAAATTCTCATTTTTTTAGACAAGTAGATTGCTTTTTTATTATCATAAAGCCCCATAAAATCTGAGCTATCTAGGGGAATACTTTGAACCATACCCAAAAGAGTTGATTTTAAGACTTCCTTTTCTTGCATAATATTGATAGCTGAGCCAATATACCAACCATACATTTCTAAATCTTTAACAAAAACAACCTGTTTACCGACTCCTTGATAAAACTTACCTTCCAAAAAACCTTCAGATTTTTTTTTGACCATCTGAATCTCTTCAAGAACTAGTGATCTTTGATGTATCTTATGTAGGTTTTCCTTTCTGAAGAGGATATTGTTACCCTTAAAATTAGATATATAAAGAGCTTCTTTGTTTGAACTATAACCCATCTGATTGAACGAGTCTAAGATTCTCTCCTTTATCTCAATATTAGTCTTTTTACCTTTATATTTTTCATATATAAACCTAGCATTTGCATAAGCTACATCTACCCTTTTTTGCAGTCTTGTTTTTATATCTGCATCTACTCTATTGTTTTTATAATCAAACAAAAGGTTAAGTTGCTGAACCCAAATCTCACTTTTATCTTTTTTAGAATCTACATAATCTTTTATAGAACGCTCTTTTATTTTTTGAAAATATAGATTTACTTTCTCCATATAAAAAGTAGTTATGAAAAAACTTGCCGTTAAAACTAAAGCAAGAGGAACAACAACGATAAGGTATGGAATGACTTTTTTCTCATTCACTCTCATTTTAATCTTCACTAGAAATACTCAATAATTTTTTTGGTTTTAATCCTAGTTCTATCATGTTTTGCGCCCGTTTTATGATGTTGCCTTTACCTGTTTTTAGTCTGTTCATAGAAGTGTCGTAAGAATCTTGTGCTTTTTGTAGATGCGAGCCAACTTTAATCATTTCATCTACAAAAAGAACAAGTTTATCATACATCGCCTCTGCTTCATCAGCGATTTTTTTGGCATGGTCTTGTTGTTTTTGAGTTCGCCAAATATGCTCTATTGTTTTTAGTGTAACTAAAAGGGTCGATGGAGAAACTACTAAAATATTACTTTCATAAGCTTTTTTAAAAAACTCTCCATCTTGTTCAAGAGCCAACAAAAAAGCACCCTCTATTGGCATAAATAAAAGAACATAATCAAGTGTATTTACACCCTCTAGTTTGTCATATTGTTTCGAGCTTAGAGCTTTTATGTGCGTTTTTATTGAAAATATATGCTCTTTTAAAGCTATTGCTCTTTGCTGATCATCATCTTCACTCATAAATCTCTCATAAGCAACTAAAGAAACTTTTGAATCTATGATAATATCTCTGTCTTGGGGCATATGAATAACTACATCAGGTCTATAAGTTTTACCTTCACTTGATTTTAAAGTTGCCTGTGTTTCATACTCCATCCCCTCTCTTAAACCTGACTCTTCTAAGATGCGTTCTAAAATTATTTCTCCCCAATTTCCTTGAGTTTTATTTTCACCTTTTAGAGCATTTGTTAAGTTTATAGCATCTTGGGATAGTTGCATATTCATCTCTTTTAGTCTTAACAACTCACTTTTGAGCAGATGCCCATCTTTTAGTTGAGTGGTAAACTGCTCTCTGGATTGCGTTGAAAAGTTTGAGATTTGTTCGCGAAATGGTTTTAGTAAAATTTCAAACTGTTCTTTATGTGCATGGTCAAACTTTTTTGTTTTATCTTCAAAAATTTGGTTTGCTATGTTTTTAAACTCTAAACTTAATTCTTCTTTTGCATCTTGAAGAACTTCTAACTTTTCTTGTGAAGATTTAACCTCATCATCATACCGAGAGTTTAAAACCGCAAACTCCAAATTTAAATCATTTTTTTCTTGTAAAGTTTTTAAATATAGATAAATCAAAACTAAGATAATGATGCCACTAAAAGCAAAAAGCATCAAATAAATATCTAAATTTTGTATATCCATCTAAGTTAAATCCTCTTGTATTTATAAATTGCATTGCTATTATACTATGATTAATAAAATGATGGTTTAAGTCTTGTCATAGGTACTTTAAATCATGACATTGAAAAAGAATCTGAAAGAAACAGTGTTGTTATTTACACAAATTAAGCTTAAAGTATTTTAAATTTTATTTATTCAAGCTTTATTTTGTTTAACTTGGGTATAATTCGCCTAATATTTTAGGAGAAGGTGCTTTGCAATTGGCAAACTTGTATCATCTCCTTAATTACAAGGATTATGATGCAAGAAGAAAATGCACAAACACAAGAAGAAACAAAACAGGAAGAGCCTCAAATTACTTTTGATGATTTAGGTTTAAATAAAGACATGCTAAGAAGTGTAAAACAAGCAGGTTTTACTATACCAAGCCCTATTCAAGCGGCTGCAATCCCATTTATACTTCAAGGTAGAGATATTGTAGGTCAAGCACACACAGGTACAGGAAAAACTGCAGCTTTCGGTCTTCCAGCACTAAATAATATCGATATAAAAAGTGGTGTAGAGATTTTAGTAATCACTCCAACTCGTGAACTTGCTACTCAAGTAAGTGATGAGTTATATAAGTATGGAAGAGGCATAAATGCTAGAACAGTTACTGTTTATGGTGGTAGCTCATATAAGCGTCAGATAGACCTTATTGATCGTGGAGCAACTGTTGTTGTAGCAACTCCTGGTAGACTTTTAGATATCTTAAAAAGAGATATGCTTAAAGATTTTTCTCCAAGCGTTGTTGTTTTAGATGAAGCTGATGAGATGCTAGATATGGGATTTTTAGATGATATAAATGAAATTTTTTCATATATCCCTACAAATCGTCAAACACTACTTTTCTCAGCAACTATGCCAAAACCTATTAAGCTTTTAGCAGAACGAATTTTAAATAACCCTGAGTTTATCTCTATAACAAAAGGTGAAACTACAAATGCTGATATTGACCAAGAATATTATGTAATTGAAGAAAGTGAAAGAGATGATGCGGTTATTCGTCTTATGGACTCTGAGGGAACTAAAAAAGCGATTGTATTTTGTAGAACAAAAAGTGAAGTTGATAGACTAAGTAATGTTTTATCAAATGCTGGATATTTAGCAAATGGTCTTCATGGAGATATGGAACAACGCCAAAGAGAAGCTGTAATCAAAGGTTTTAAAAGCGATTCTATAAAAGTTCTTGTTGCGACTGATGTAGCTGCTCGCGGTATTCATGTAAACAATATTTCTCATGTTTTTAACTACCATATTCCTTTTGACCCTGAGTCTTATGTTCACCGTATCGGTAGAACAGGTCGCGCTGGAACAAAAGGTAAAGCTATAACACTTTTAACTCCACTAGAGTTTAAAGAACTTCAACGCATCAAGTCTAAAGTTGGAACAACTATGACTCATGCTTTTGTTCCAAGTAAAAAGGACTTAAGAAGTTCAACTATCGACAAACTAGTTAGTAATGTTGAAAATCAACACATCTATGATGAAGCTCATAAAGTTTTAGACAAACTTAGAGAAGATATTGATGAAGAACAAATGGCTTACAAACTTATCTCTATGCTACTTGACCAACAAGATATAAAAGGTCCAAATCAAATCGGAATCCCTGCTGATAGATTAGAAGCTATTTTAGAGCGTGCTGGAAGAAGAAGAGATACTGGTGGCGGTCGTGGTCGTAGTCGTGGTAGAAGTGGCGGCGGTGGTTACCGTGGCAATAAGCCTCGCTCAGGTGGCGGGGGAAATAGAAGCCGTGAGGGTGGAGGAAGTCGTGAAGGCGGCGGAAATCGTGAAAGTGGTGGTTACAGAGGTAATCGCGATAGAAACAGAAACTCTAACAGACATAGAGATTAGGAAAAAATTACACATCTTTTGATATAATCAAAAAATGTATTTCTTTAAAAAGAGTTTTTTTCTACTAAGCATATTTTTTCTTTTTGAGTTGTCAGCATCTGTGACTCAAAAAGACATTTTACTTATACACTCTTACCATAGAGGTTATAAGTGGAGTGATGACATCTCAAAAGTCATCGATAAAAACTTTGACAACAGAGATGATGTATCTCTAACTACTGTCTATATGGACACAAAAAAAGTTGCAACTCCCCTTTACTTTGACAGACTATTTGAGCTTTATGATGAACGCTTTAGAAACAGAGGTTTTGATCTCATCATCGCTGCTGACAACAATGCTTTAGAGTTTGTTCTCAGATATCATGAGCATCTATTTAAAGACTTACCCGTTGTATTTTTAGGTATCAACAACTTTGATGAAGCCATGATTTACGAGAATAATATGCGTTCATACACTACGGGAGTAGTTGAAGCGGTTGATATTAAAAAAAATATAGACCTCATCTTAAACCTTCATCCAAAACTAAAAAAAATTCTCATTATAAATGACCACTCAAGAACAGGTTTTGCCATTAAAAGAGATATATTTAAAGTTCTACCTATTTATAAAAACAGAGTTAAATTTGAATATGTTGATAATATAGAAATATCTAACTTAAAGAACAAGGTAATAAATCTTCCTAAGAATACAGCCATACTTTGGGTTTTACTTTTTCAAGATAAGGCAGGAAAATACTTTAGCTATAAAGAAAGCTTAAAAGAAATAAGAGAAATAGCCAACACACCTATTTATGGACTCTGGGACTTTTATCTAGGAGAAGGAATAGTTGGAGGAGTCTTAACAAGTGCTACTGCTCAAGCAGAATCGGCATCTATTATGGTTGAAGATTTACTAAAAGGAATAAATCCAAGAAAAGTGCCAATTTTAACTAAAAGTCCAAATAAATATATGTTTGATTATTATGAGCTTCAAAAATATAAAATACAAATTCCATCTTCTATACAAAATTATGAAATTATAAATAAACCATTCTCTTTTTATGAAACTTATAAAAAGTTGGTTTGGGTAACTATTGGCACTCTTTCATAATCACAATAATTTTAATCTTACTAACCATAAATGTAAGACGAAGAAAAAAAACTGAACTTGCACTCACGAACCAGCTAAAATTTATCGGTGTTTTGATGGACACTATCCCAAATCCACTAAATTACAAAGATTTAGATGGAGTTTATATAGGTTGTAATAAAGCCTTTGCAGATTTTTTTAACAAAAATAAAGAAGAGATAATAGGAAAGACTGTTTTTGACTTTTTTCAAAAAGATTCTGCTTTAAAGCATCTACAAAAAGATGAAATGCTACTTGACACTCATGGAACAGCAAACTTTGAAGAAACATTTCACTTTTCAGATGGTCGTTCAAGAGTTGTAAGCTATAACAAAACAGTTTATGAAAATATAGATGGTTCTATTGGTGGGATAGTAAGTGTTATGGATGATATTACTCAAAGGATTCAGCAAGAGCAGTTTATGATTCAACAATCTAAACTAGCAGAAATGGGAGAGATGGTTGAAGCTATCGCACACCAATGGAACGAGCCACTTGTAGAACTTTCCGCCATACTTCAAGATATGGAATTTTCTTATGTTCAAAATGAGATGAATGAAAAAGATATGAAAGAGTTTGTAAATGAATCAATGGTTCAGATTCAATATATGTCACATACTTTAAAAGATTTTAGAAATTTTTTAAAACCTTCTACAAAAAAAGCTATATTTTGTGCTAAAAAGGCTTTAGATGATGTTTTGGAGATTTTAGGAAAACAAATTTTTTACTCTCATATCAAACTAACTGTTTCTTGTAGCAATAAGTCTATAAATGCTTATGGTTATGAGAGTGAATTTAAACAAGTTCTTTTAAATATCATAAACAATGCAAAGAAAAAAATACTATCCGCTAAAAAAGGTAACAATATCAACATAATCATTAAATCAGAAAAAGATTATGCGCAAATAAGAATCAGTGATAATGGTGGAGCAATTCCTGGGGATATAATAGGTTTGATTTTTGATGCCTACTTTACTACAAATAAAGATGGAACAGGTCTAGGTCTTTATATGGCAAAGGTAATTATAGAAGATAAAATGAATGGCAAAATTCAAGTTTATAATGATAAAGAAGTTGTTACCTTTGATATAATTGTACCAAGCAAGGAAGTAAAAACATGAAAATTCTTCTTCTTGAAGACAACAAACGACTAAACTCAACCATAACAAAAAGACTAAAAGCAAAAGGGTTTAAAGTAAATAATTTTTTAGATGGTCTAGAGGCTTATGAGGCAATCGATGAAGGCTATATTTGTTTTGTTTTAGATATAAATACACCATCATTAAATGGCATAGAATTATTAAAAAAAATTCGAGAATATAATAAAGACACACCCGTAATTATAATAAGTTCGACCGTTGAGCTTGATGTTATAAAAGACTCTTACAACTATGGCTGTAATGACTACTTAAAAAAACCTTTTTTTATAGATGAGCTTGAAATTAAAATAGAAAAACTTTGTCATATAGATAAAGAAGTTATACAAATCAGCAAAAATTGTAAGTTTTACTTCAAAGATAGTTTCATAGAAGTAGATGCAAACAGAGAGCATCTATCCACGAAAGAGCGAAATCTTATAAATCTTCTTTTATCTCAAAGAGGAAAAGTTGTTTCATTTGAGTGCATTCAAACTATCGTATGGGAAGGTAAAATCGCTTCTCTAGAATCCATTCGCTCACTTGTTAAACGACTAAGAAAGAAACTGCAACTTGACTATATAGAAACTGTTCTTGATGTTGGTTACCTTTTTAAAAACAATAATTAATAAAACAAAAATGTCATACCTTTGTCATATAGCATCGATACAATGCTTCTAACTTAAAATAAGGAAAGTACGATGAAATTGACAAAACTTCTAGGAACACTAGGTTTAGTTTCTGTTTTAGCTGTATCAGCGATAGCTGGTGAGAAAAAAGTAAGATGGAAAATAGCAACAACATGGGGACCAACTGCGGTACCATTCTCAACTGCTGTAACAAATATGGCAGATATGGTAAACAAGATGAGTGGTGGTAACTTCACTATTCGTGTAGATGCTTCAAACAAACACAAATCTCCATTTGGTGTTTTAGATATGGTTAAACTTGGACAATATGATATGGCACACTCGGCTTCATACTATTGGAAAGGTAAAGACATAAATCTTCTTCCATTTACAAGTATGCCTTTTGGTATGACTGCAGCTGAACAAAACTCTTGGTTTTACTTTGCTGGTGGTATGGAACTAATGGAAAAAGCTTATAAAAAACATAATGTTTTATCTTTTCCAGGTGGTAACACAGGAAATCAAATGGGTGGTTGGTTTAGAAAAGAAATCAAAAGTGTTGAAGATTTAAAAGGTCTTAAGATGCGTATTCCAGGTTTTGCTGGAGAAGTTATGGCTGAGCTAGGTCTTACTGTTACAAATATCGCTCCAGGTGAGCTTTATACTTCTTTAGAGCGTGGAACTATCGATGCACTAGAATGGGTTGGACCTGGTATGGATATCAACATGGGATTTTACAAAATTGCTCCTTATTACTACACAGGATGGCATGAGCCAGCAACTGAGTTACAATTTTTAGTAAATACTAAAAAATTTAACAAACTTAGTGCTAAAAATAAAGAGATTTTAAGAGTTGCGATGAGATTGGCTGCGTATGATATGTACACAGAAAACTTTTATATGAGTGCTGAAGCTTGGGCAAAAATTGAGAAAGAATATCCAAATATCAAAATCAAAACTTTCCCAAAATCAGTTTTTAATGCTATGAAAGCAGCAAACAAAAAACTACTTGGGGAGAAAACTAAAAACAACCCTCTGTTAAAAGAGATTTTAGACTCTCAAAATGCTTACATGAAAAAAGCTAGAGTTTGGAGTGAAATGTCAGATTACACTTACTTAAAAGATAATTTAGAATAAGGCTTTAAATGTTAGTAAAATTAGAAAAAGCTTTTAACAAGTTTGCTGATTTTATAGGAAATATTACTTCAATTTTGATGTTGCTAATGATGTTGAATGTATTTTATGATGTAATCATGAGATACTTCTTCAACTCTGGCTCCATCGGAATGCAGGAAATGGAATGGCATCTGTTTTCTGTTGTAATTTTACTAGGAATTTCATACGCATTAAAAGAAGATGGACATGTTAGAGTTGATATTATATATGATAATCTAAGTCCACAAAAACAAGCAATCATAAATATAGTTGGAACATTTATATTTTTAATTCCATTTGCCCTACTTATAGGTTTTGGTTCATTGGAGTTTGTTTATGAAGCTTTTGCTTCAAATGAAATAAGTGGAGATCCAGGTGGACTACATTATAGATGGATAATGAAAGCATTTATCCCTTTTTCAATGCTACTACTTGTAATTACCTCTATTGGTTTTATAATTAAAAATATAAATGTTTATAAAGGAGAATCAGCATGATTGGAATAGTAATGTTTTTTACAGCACTTTTTATGCTCTTGTTTGGTTTTCCTGTTGCTTTTACTTTTGGTGCAGTTTCTGTCATCTTTGGTTTTACTGCTGGAATGTTTGAATCTTTCGCAGCAGATGAAGGTTTTATACAAGGTTTACAATACGGTGTAGATATGTTTGCTTTTATGCCTTATCGCATCTGGGCTATTATGAACAACACCATTTTAATGGCTATTCCTCTTTTTATTTTCATGGGAATTGTTTTACAAAAGAGTCAATTAGCTGAGAGACTCTTAGAATCAATGGGTTATCTTTTTGGTGAAGTTCGTGGCGGTTTAGCTATCAGTACTGTTTTAGTTGGCTCTTTACTTGCAGCATCTACTGGTGTTGTTGGGGCGAGTGTTGTTGCTATGGGAGTCATTTCACTTCCTGTTATGATGAAGTATAATTATGACAAAGGCTTAGCAACTGGAACTATCTGTGCATCTGGAACACTTGGTCAAATCATTCCACCTTCAATAGTTTTAATCATCTTAGGAGATGTTTTTCAAGTTCCTGTTGGTGACCTTTTTCAAGCTGCTATCTGGCCAGGCTTATTTTTGATTGGTGCTTACATTCTATATATAGTGATTTATTCATACATAAATAAAGAAGCGGCACCACCTATCGTTCTTGATGATAATGCTGGTTCAAAACCACAGCAAATCATTAAAGCACTAAAAGCGATTATTCCGCCTTTAGTTCTTATACTTCTTGTGTTAGGTTCTATCTTTATGGGCATCGCAACGCCTACTGAATCTGCTGCGGTTGGTGGCATCGGGGCAGTACTTCTTGCTCTTTTATATAAATCTTTCTCTTTTAAAATGGTTGATGAAGCTTCAAAAGAAACTGTTAAAATTACTGCTATGGTTTTTGGTATCTTGATTGGTGCTACTGCTTTTTCTATGGTCTTTACTTATACTGGTGGGGATATGATAGTTGAAGAGTTTATGATGTCACTACCAGGAGAGAAGTGGGGCTTTTTACTTCTGTCTATGTTTGCTATTATGATTTTAGGATTTTTTATTGATTTTATAGAGATTTCTTATATAATTGTACCGATTTTAGTACCGATTTCAGAAGCTATTGGCATAAACCCTGTTTGGTACGCGATTTTAATAGCGATGAATTTACAGACTTCATTTTTAACCCCACCTTTTGGTTTTAGTCTATTTTACTTAAAAGGAGTTGCCCCTCCTGAAATAAAAACAACAGACATCTATAAAGGGGTAGTTCCTTTTATCATCATTCAAGTAATCGTCCTAATAATGCTTACTTTTTATCCTGAAATCTTTGGAATATCTCAAATGCCGTAACCTCGATTAAAATCGAGGTTCCATCTTAAGAAATATTTAGTAGATGTAAGTTAAGTAAAGTATAACCCCAGATAAATCATTTTTAGCTTCAAAAACTTTATTTCCATCTTCAGCTTTTAAAAAAATCTTATTTGAGTTATAACCAACTCCAGTACCCACATGGTCCATAAATCTATATTCTAAATTAAAAGAACTACTAAGTAATGCGCCACTATAATTTTCATACTGCATAAAAAAATATTCTGTTTTATAGGTCACAAACAGTGTTTCATTTATGATAGTATATTCCCCTTTAAAACCAAAAACAGGCAGTGGAACTGTTGCACTTGCTCCTGATTCATATTTATCTGTATAAGCACCATCAACATTACCTTTGGCTCCTAGACCTAGATCTAAACTTGTTATATGAAATCCTGCTGTAAGCATAAGTTCAACTTTTTCATTATGAAAAAAAGAGTAACCATAAGATACTTTATATATATCCATATTAAAATGGCTATCTATAATAGCGCCTGCCGAGATAGTTTTTCCTTCCCATTGTATATCTTGAGATATTGTTTTATGTCCATCACTTCTTGTGCTAAAATATGAAAAATCTATACTATGTGTATCTGTAAAACGGTAGTATCCATCTAGGCGAAAAGCATGACTATCTGTTTGCATACCTAGTTGGTCTTTAGTATTTATTGTCGCACTAATAGGAAGGTTTTTAGGTTTAAGTTGCATCTCTGTTTCAAAATTTGTAACAAACATGGTTCCTAGGTTTATTTTCCATTTATCTTTAACCTCAGCAGACAGGGTCACTCCAACTAGAAGCAAAGAAAGTATTAAGATTTTTTTATACACAAATTGTCCTTAAATAATTTATAAAATACTACACTAATATTACTTATGATAGTATATACTCAATTTAAAGGGCTAAATATGCATCTACTCATATACGAAAACAATGAAATATATATAGAAAAACATGAAAGTGAAATACCTTGGCTGAAAATCTTCACAAAAGAGCCTTATAAAGAGTTAGGAGATGTTCCAAAAGAATTACGACTTAAACTCTGGGTAATTTATGATATATTAGAGCAAGAAATGAAAAACTATTATAAACCTGACAAAATAAATATGGCTTCTTTTTCAAATATGCTTCCTCGCGTTCATATTCATGTCATGGCAAGATTTAAAAAAGATTCTTACTTCCCAAATTCTATGTGGGGAGAAAAACTTAGAGATGCCAAACTAAACCTTCCAAATGAAGATGAATTTTTTAAACAAATTTTTAAAGTTTTAAATGAAAGATTATTTTAAAAAACAATGGATTGTATCTTAACTATGCTCAGTTGTATTTACAGCCTGAGCAAATTGATAAAGTAGATATAAGAGAATATATTTAGTTTTATTTTGGTGAAAAAGGAACTAAAGCTGAACCCCAAGTAAGTCCACCGCCAAAAGCGTCTAAAAGCATTAGATCACCTTTTTTAAGTTTACCTTGTTCATAAACATCATCCATTGCCATTGGAATTGAAGCACCAGAAGTATTACCATATTTTTCAACAGTTAAAACGACTTGTTCTTCTTTAAGTTTTAAAGCATCACCAACTGCTTTTATAATTCTATAGTTTGCTTGATGTGGAATAAAGTGCTTTATTGCTGAACTATCTATGGAGTTTTTCTCTAAGATATCTATGACATCTTTTGTTAAAGTTCTAACTGCAACTTTAAAAGTTTCATTACCTTTCATTTGCATAAAACAACCTGCTGCTTCTTGCTCTAGTGCATCATGGACTGAGCCAGTTCCACCATTTGGAGTCATAAGCAAATCAGCATAATTTCCATCTGATGCTGTATGCACATCTATAATTGCTTCTTGCTTTATTTGAGTTGCGCAAATCATTGCTGCACCTGCACCATCACCAAATAAAATACAAGTTCCTCTATCAGTATAATCCATAATTGCAGATATTTTCTCAGCACCTACAATAAGAATATTCTTTTTCATTCCTGATTCTATAAATGCTTTGGCAATAGAAATCAAATAAACAAATCCTGTACAAGCAGCAGAAATATCAAATGCTGTAATTTTTCCAAGACCAAGTTTTGTTGCGATAACAGTTGCAGTTGAAGGCATACAAAAATAATCAGGAGAGATAGTTGCACAGATAATCATATCTATTTCACTAGCATCTACACCACTTCTTTGTATAGCTTTTTTAGCAGCCTCAACACCCAAATCACTAGTATGTTCATCTTTTGCTGCGATACGACGCTCTTTGATACCTGTTCTTTTTGTTATCCATTCATCTGTTGTATCAACCATCTTTGAAAGTTCATCATTAGTTAATATTTTACTTGGAACATAAGAACCAATAGAGCGAAATGCAGCATAAGCCATTAAATATCCTTTTGATTGTACTCTTGAAGTTTTTCTAATATATGCTCATTTACACCTGTATCAACATAACCGATAGCTTGATAAATCGCATTTTCTATTGCTTTTGCATTACTCTTTCCATGACTAACAATAGCACAACCTTTTAGACCAATAAGCGGAGCACCACCAACTTCGGCATAATCTATCTCTTTTTTCAAAAGTCTAAAAACTTTTCTCATTAAAAGTGCACCTGTAATAGCAATAGGAGATTTTCTAATATAGTCTTTAATCAAACCACTAATAGTAGCAGCTACGCCTTCACTTGTTTTAAGAACTAAGTTTCCAATAAAACCATCGCAAGTTATAACATCACAAGTTCCATTGAAGATATCTCCACCTTCAACATTACCTACAAATCCTTTATAACCTTGAAGCATTTTAAAAGCAGTTTTTGTTACTTCATTTCCTTTTGAGTCTTCCTCGCCATTCGCTAAAAGACCAATTTTAGGATTTTGAATATTTAGTAAATCATGCGCATAGCATCCGCCCATAATAGCAAACTGAACAAGATGTTCAGGTTTTGAATCAACATTTGCTCCAACATCTAAAACAACTGAACGACGACCAGTTTTTGTTGGCATAAGAGTTACAAGTGCCGGACGAGAAACACCCTTAAGACGACCAAGTCTAAGAGTTGCCAATGTCATTGTGGCACCACTATGTCCAGCAGAAACTACACCATCAGCCATACCTGTTTTTACTAAATCAACAGCCTTATATATACTGCTTTGTTTTCTTTTAATTGCATCAGTTGCAGAGTCACTCATAGAAATTACATCATCCGCTTCAACTATAGAAATCTCAGATCTATAACATTTTGGTAACAGAGCTAAAATTTCTTCTTTATTTCCTACAAGTATAGGTTGAAATGATTTCTTTTTAAGTGCTTGGATACACCCTTTAACAATTGGCGAAGGACCGAAATCCCCGCCCATTGCGTCAATAGCAATTTTTACCATTGATTACTTATACTCACCCGTAGTTGGGTTGATATGGTGAGGTAGTTTATATGTTCCGTCTTTATCTTTAACTGGTTTAGCTAAAGTGATTTTATAGTGAGTTCTTCTTTTCGCTCCGCGAGAGTGTGAGACTCGTCTTTTAGGTACTGCCATAATCTATTTCCTTTATTTAATTTTTATTTATTTACAATCTTGGCAACTATGATAGTCGCTTTTGATTAGTTCTATTTCAGAATTTAAAAGTTCTTCTAGATCTACTTGTGAGTCAAAAGATTCAACAACATCTAACGCGATATTATCAGAATCATCATAAGCACCATCACAAAGATAAAACTTTATGTCTTCATTCAAAGACAATTTAAATTCATCTCCACACTGGCTACATTGAACACCAAGCGAACCATTTACCTTTGCATCTAGCAAAATCAATCTGTTCGCATGATACTCTAAATAACCTTTAAAAGTCATTTCATTAGATTTTATATCAAAATCCAATGGTGTTTTACCGACTTTTATTAACTTAATTTTCATCTTTATTTATGAAATTTCTCTCTCAGAGAAAAAGAATGCAATTTCGATAGCTGCATTTTCAACAGAGTCACTTCCGTGAACTGCATTAGCATCTATATTCTCAGCAAAGTCAGCACGGATAGTTCCAGCTTCAGCTTCTTTAGGGTTAGTAGCACCCATTAGATTACGGTTAATTTGCATAGCATTTTCACCTTCTAAAATTGTAACAACAACTGGTCCGCTAATCATAAAATCAACTAAGTCGTTGAAAAAAGGACGCTCTGCATGAACCGCATAAAATGCTTGTGCATCTTGGATTGAAAGTTGAATTTTTTTAGTAGATGCTATTCTAAGACCATTACTCTCAAAACGATCTAAAATTTTACCGATTACGCCTTTTGCAACTGCATCTGGCTTTATTATTGATAGTGTACGCTCCATCAAATCTCCTGTATATTATAAAATAAGTGTGGGATTATATCGAAAAAAAAGTCTGTTTTAGTTTAAATTGAAAGATTTGTAAAAGAAAAGTTAAGTATAAGGGGGAAATTACCGCCTTATACTTAAAAGTAAAAAGAATTAATCTACGATAGCTTCTTTATTTGAACGCTGCTCATCTGTAACATCTTCACGATGCTCTGGGCTTTCACCAATAGCATCCCAAGTAATACAGCCCTCAGTTGGACATGCAGTAGCACAAGCTGGTTCATCATGATGACCAACACATTCTACACATTTGTCACCATAAACATAATAAGTATCCTCATCATTCGGATTATCATCCTCATCAACGATTGCTTCTACTGGACATTCATCTATACATGCACCACAATTGATACAGGTATCATTAATTATTACTGCCATAAATTTCTCCTAAAATAAATTTGGGACAAGTTTATCACAAGACTTTTAAAGATAGCTAAAATATCTTTGCTAAATAAACAAATCTTATAAAAGTTACTTATTTCCTAGCCATTCTTAGAAAAGTATGCTTTTATATCATCAACTCTATCAGTATTTTCCCAAGTAAACTCTTTATCTTCTCTTCCAAAGTGACCATAAGAAGCAGTTTTTTTGTATATAGGGCGCAGTAAGTCTAAAGAATCTATGATACCTTTTGGAGATAGGTCAAAAAGTTCTCTTATACATTTTTCGATTTTTTCTTCTTTTTCTTTACTTGTCCCATGTGCATCTACCATTATAGAAACAGGTTGAACAACACCTATCGCATAAGCGATTTGTATAGTCACTTTCTCACATACATCACTTGCTACAAGATTTTTAGCTATCCATCTAGCTGCATAAGCCGCGCTTCTATCAACTTTAGTAGGGTCTTTTCCGCTAAAAGCACCTCCTCCATGAGGACAACTTCCACCATAAGTATCTACTATGATTTTTCTTCCTGTAAGCCCAGCATCTCCCTGTGGTCCACCAACAACAAATTTTCCAGTAGGATTTACATGTATAACTGTATTTTCATCCATCATCTCTTTAGGAATAACTGCTTTTATAACTTCATCAATTATATCTTGAGTGATTTGTTTATGAGAAACATCTGGTGAATGTTGTGCTGCTACTACAATAGTATCAATATAAACGGGCTTTTCATCTATATACTTAATACTTATTTGAGCTTTGCCATCTGGGCGAAGATATGGGATAATTCCCTCTTTTCTAACTTCTGCCAATCTTTGAGTTAAGCGATGTGCCAAATAAATAGGTAAAGGCATCAACACCTCTGTTTCACGACAGGCATATCCAAACATTAGTCCTTGATCACCCGCGCCAATGACACCATCTGCTTTATCAACACCTTGCATAATATCTGGTGATTGTTCACCTACTGTATTTAAAACTGCTGCTGAACGATAGTCAAAACCATAGTTTGCGTCTGTGTAACCAATCTCTTGAATAACCTTTCTTGCAATCTCTTGCATTGGGGCATAAGCCGTAGTCTTCAATTCGCCTGCGATTACACAAAAACCATTTGACACTAAAGTTTCACAAGCAACGCGTGCTAGCTCAGGTTTAGAATCATGCTCTATAATATAATCCAAAATTGCATCACTGATTTGATCTGCCATCTTATCAGGGTGCCCTTCTGTTACAGACTCTGAAGTAAATATATACTCTTTTGTCATCGATTTTTCCTTTTTTGTATTGTAGCTAAATTACTTTCTTATTTCATAAGAATAGTTAGGTTCTATGGACTTATAATCTACCAATGGGTTGATGTATGCTTTTTTTCTTAACTCTTTAAAACTAAGAGAATTCGTTATAAGTAAGTTGTTATTATATAAAAAGTTTGCAGTATATCCACTAAGTAAAATTTCCCAATTTAATCTCATATTTGAATAATTAACTAAAGAATTATCCCATATGCTTGTAGTGCAGTTTGTTATTAATGTATTATAAAATTCTGGTCTATTTTTTAATGAATTTATTTTTTTAATATAATTTAAAAAAACTTTTTGCTTGTCTTCAAGTTTTGCATCTATCTTGTACATATAAACTTGTTCTGGTGGATTTTTTCTTATGTTTGTTCTAAGTCCTATCAAATCTCGCTCATCAGCAACAACATAAATAAGCTCACTTTCTTTGAAAAAACCTCGTATTATAGAGAAGGACTCTCCTACTTTTTTTCGAGCTTCTATCGATATAGCTAAGTGCTTATTATCGCCAAAGGAAAAGCTTAAAAATGTATGCGCTATGTTTGGTCCCATCCAATAAGTTGTTATAAAATCTATGCCACGAAGTTTATTGATATCAAATATTTCATTATAGTAAGAGATTTCATATCTATTTTCTGTAATGTACTTAAAATTACGAATATTATGAACTGTTATAAGATTATTATCCTGAGTTGCATACGATAAAACTGCTACATCTTTTTGCCAATTTTTATCATTTGATGGCTGAATATTTTCATACCAAAGAAACCATGCACTAAACAAAATGATATAAACTACCCATGCGACAAAACGAAAGCGTTTTAACTTTAAAGAAATGATTGCAAATATTGAAGATAGTAAAAAAAACAATATATATATCGTAGAAAAAACAAGACTATCTACTCTATAATATAAAGATAAAATAACAAATATTGTTAAAAGAACTATACATAATGAGAGAAGAATATAAATTATTTTTTTGATAATCACTTATACCTCTATATATTTTTATAAAATTATAACTAAAACTAAAAGATAAAAATTATCCTTAAATAATTTCACTACTTTGCTTTAGCTAACAACTATTAATTATTTTTAGTTAAAATTCCGCCATAAATTAAAATACAAAGGACATATAAATATGTTAGTAACAAACAAAGCTCCAGATTTTACAGCAACAGCAGTTTTAGGTGACGGTTCAATCGTTGAAGATTTTAAACTTAGTGAAAATATGGGGAAAAAAGGTACTGTTATCTTTTTTTATCCACTAGATTTTACTTTCGTATGTCCATCTGAACTTATCGCTTTTGACCATAGACTCAAAGACTTTAACGAGCGTGGCGTAAATGTTATAGGTGTTTCTGTTGACAGTCAATTTTCTCACTTCGCATGGAGAGAAACTCCTGTAAATAATGGTGGTATCGGTAGAGTTGGGTACCCACTAGTAGCTGACCTTACAAAACAAATATCTAAAGATTATGATGTACTTTTTGGCGGGGCAGTAGCACTTCGTGGTTCATTTCTTATAGATGCACAAGGTGTAGTTCGTCACGCAGTTATCAATGACCTTCCACTTGGAAGAAATATCGATGAGATGCTTAGAATGGTAGATACTATGCAGTTTACTGATGAGTTTGGTGAAGTTTGTCCTGCTGGTTGGCAAAAAGGTGATGAAGGTATGAAAGCAACAACTGAAGGTGTAGCTGAGTATCTTGGTAAAAACGAAGACAAACTATAGTCTTTATTCACTTATTCAAATAACGCACTCTGTGCGTTGTCTGTTAGTCAAAAATAACACTCTCAACAATTCCTAAAACTTTAGCCATAACCTCATCGTTAACTTTTTCAACAAACTTAACTTTTCTAGCTGTATAATCTATTGACTTTATCTGCTCAGTCATTATAAAACCAGTTAATTTATCGCTATCTACATTTACATGAAAGGGAAAGTTTCTCTCAGTGTTTGTTATTGGACAAGCTATTGCTAAGCCTACATGCCTGTTAAAAACTTCATTTGAAATTATAAGTGCTGGTCTTCTGCCTTGTTGTTCATGTCCGGCTGATGGGTCAAATGTGAGTATGACTAAATCACCTTTTTGAGGAATGTACTGATTTACCATTCTTCTAGTCCAACTGATAAAGTCATCTCTTCTTTTGCTTTATAATCTTTTGGGATTTTTAAAACAAGTTCATTTATATCATATTTGATTTTTTCTTTTAAAACAGGTTCTATAATAGCTTTATTATTTTCAACAAATATATTTACCTTATCACCGATTGATAAGTGCAAATCTTTCATAATATTTTTTGGAAATCTAAGCCCTTGTGAATTTCCCCACTTTGATATAGTTGCAGTCATAACAAACTCCTAATGTATATCCAAAGTATATCATAAAAAATCAGACTACCCTATTGTGTAGTTTTCACAAACCCCAAAGCTTTACTATTTACAAAGACTATTTTGTGCCACTGACAAGTGGGTGCGATAAGATTTAACCTTTTAGGATTACAAGTTCTTGAGATTGCTACATAAAACTGAGATGGTGCAAATATTTCATTTGTCTCAATAATCAAATCTTCTATAGACATGCCTTGTGATTTATGAATAGTAATAGCAAAAGCGAGCTTGATTGGAAACTGATATACACTTAGTTGGGCAACTTCAAGCATCTCTTTTTGCCCATCCACACTTTTTTCACTCCACTTAGACTTACTTTGAGCAACTACTTCAAGCTTTACAACTTTAGTATCACTTTTGCGAACATGTACAAAATTTGGTTCTACATTTACTATTATTCCTCTCTCTCCGTTAAAATAGTTCCAAGAGTTTCTTGTAAAGAGAACAGGTGCTCCTATTTTCAACTCTAACTCTTTATCTATTCGCGAGTCACTCATAAACCTATCTACTTCTACATCTTTAACACTTTTAGTATGTTTTATAACCTGCGCAACTTTCACAAAAAGTTCATCATCTATATATGCAAGTTGCTTTTTATTATGTCTTGATGCTGAGATATTTTTACCAAAAAGAAAAGTGAACTCACCTAAATCCTCAGGCAAAGGTTTTATAAATTCATTTAGTTGATTGTGAATATCCTCATCAACGAAACCATCTCGAATACTTCCTAGGAGTTCTATAAATTTTTTATCATCAGTTCTGTATATATGTGTAAGCTCAATTTTTTTAAACTCAAACTCATTCCAAGATTCTGACTCAAAAGCAAACTTTACCTCACCACCTCCACGAACAACGGGAGGAAGTTGTAAAAAATCACCAACTACTAAAACACAGCCCTTAAAGTCGGCTTGATTTAAGCGAAGTTTTATCATTTGCATCAAAGTATCACTAACCATAGAAATCTCATCTATAACTATAAGACTCATACTAGAGATGAGTTTTTTTATCTTCTTCTTTATCAAAAATTTGCCAGATTTTTCTAACTCCTCAATACTAGATGCTATACCCAAATCTAAAAAACTATGAAGAGTTTGTCCGTTTATAAGCGTTGCTGCCATTCCCGTAGATGCTAGTTTTGCGACTTTTTTAGCCTCATTTTCAAAATGCTCTATAACTTCTCTAGTTATTGTAGTCTTACCAACACCAGCTCCCCCAGTTAAAAATATGTTTTGTTTTTTATCTAAATCTTGTAAAATATCTTCTAAATAATTCATAAAAAAATTATACTATAATACATCCATGAAAAGAATACTAATCGTCCAAGACAACCAAACACTTGCCAAACTTATTGCTAGAAAAATCTCTATTTCCTTAAAGTATGAAGTGGACATAGCTTACAAACTCTCAGAAGCAAAACTTTTTTTAAAAAAATACAAATACTTTTTAACTATACTTGATATAAATCTTCCAGACACTCAAGAAGCTCAAGTCGTAGATTATGTTTTAAAAACAGGACACAAAGTCATTGTACTTAGTGCAAATATCGACAAAGAGTTTCGAAAAAAGATTCTTAAAAAAAATATCATTGACTACATAAATAAAAGTGGCGTTAACGATATAAACTATGTCATACAAACCATACAACGCTTAGAAAAAAATCAAGAACACACGATTTTAGTAGTTGAAGACTCTATGATATTTCGCAAAATTTTAAAAGAAACACTAGAAAATCTTTTTTTTAAAGTAATAGCTGTAAATCATGGAGAAGAAGCACTTGGCATGCTAAATGAAAACCCAGATATATCTTTAGTGCTTACTGATTATAATATGCCCGTTATGAATGGACTTGAGCTAACTAAAGAGATACGAAAAAAATACAAAAAATCAGAACTTTGTGTCATGGTATTATCTTCAAGTGATGATGAAGAAACAAATGCAATATTTTTAAAACAAGGGGCAAACGACTATATTAAAAAGCCTTATTCTAAAGAAGAATTTTTCTGTCGTATTCATAACTCTATTGAAGCCTTAGAAAATATTCAATTTATAACCAACTATGCAAATAGAGATGTTCTCACAGGTCTTTACAATCATCGTTATTTTTATAAACACATGAAAGAGTATTCCCAAGACGCTAAAGTGAGTGGTGAACAGTTTGCTGTTGGAATTGTAAATATTGATAACTTTAAAGAGATAGAGAAAAAATTTGGTCAAGATATTAGTGATGAAGCCATCATTAATTTATCTGAAATTCTAAGAACTAAAACTAATTACAGAGATTTTGTAGCTAGATTTGAAGGCGAAGAATTTTGCATAATTTTAAAAAATATAAATAGATATAGTGCTACTGATATTTTTGAAAGATTACGCCAAGAAGTCGAAAAGTCTGGTTTTACTACTAAAAATAATGACTATATAAAATGTACAGTTTCCATAGGTGTTTCACTACATACTGAAGATAATCTTGAAGAAACAATATCTCAAGCTGATATGATGTTGCTTCAAGCTCAACAAAATGGAAAAAATCAAGTAGTTTTTGACTAATCTTTTAAAACTATAACTTCTCCAAATGGAACTTCTTTTTCATTTGGACTTATCCACTTTACCATGTAAGATGGTTCTTTTTTTGGAAAAGTTCCTTCTAAATCACTAAAGTAAAGAAGTAGCTGTGTATCTTGCAAGTTTTCTTGAACAAACTCAAACACAGGTCTAAAGTCTGTTGCTCCACCACCTTGTATATCTACTTCAAGTCTATCTCCACTATAAAAAATATTATGTGAATTTATCTTATCATCACATACAAGTAAGTTGATTTCATAAGATGGAATTGTATTCATCAAAAAATTTAGCTCATTTAAAAATTCACTTAAAAGAGTTTCATCAACTGAGCCTGAACTATCAACTGCTATAACAAGTTTGAACCTTTGACTTATATTTGAAGGTAGATAAAATCCTAAATGAAGAAACTTCTTATTTGGTGGCATCTGAGCATAGTCATCTTTATAAAATCTATCTATCGCAACTCTTAACTCATCTCTCCAATCAACCTTAGACTTCAGACCTAGTTTAAAAAATCTATGGAGTCCAGATGCTAAAGCCTCTTTTGCTTCTTCAGCATCTAAAGTAGATTTTACAAACTCATCAAAAAGTTGTTCCTCTTGAGAATTCTCGGCATCTTGATTTTGCACATCATCTTGTGTCTCTGCTTCATACTCCAACTCATCACGAAGAATATCGGCTTTTAACTCTTCATATATCTCTTCTGCATATAATCCACTAAATCTTTTTGAGTAGTGTGCTAGGTCTGGACGATGAAGTCCGTTTTCAACAAGCATATCATTTATTGCGTAGTCAGTGGAGAGTTGCCAAAGCCAACCACTTCTGTTGTTTTTACGATGCTCGTGAGCCAAAGACGCGTGCATCGCACCATTTGCAAAAACAAATTCCATCTCATTTATTGTTAATGACTCTAAATAATCACTATTATATTCAAGAAAAATACCATCACTTTTAAAAGCTTGAATATCATCATTTGAAATAAGCTTTAAGCGTGAAGCAATAGTTCCAAAAAATGGGTACTCAACTAAAAGTTTAGCTTTTGCTTGAGAGATTTTCTTTTGTATCACCGTACATCTTTGTCTAACTCTTGAAGTAACATATCAAAATCACTTTTGTATGATTTATCTTGAATAACTTTATATTTTTCAAATTCACTAATGGCAAATTCTTTTGCAATTACAGCTGTAACTTTTCCAGCATTTTGTAAAATATCTCGTTCATTAAATTGTAAAAAAGCATTTAATTTTTGACTCCAATCTTTCATGGTCATTGGTATATTTCTCTCAGCTTGGTCTTCTGCATAATCAAGATACATTGTTACGATTCTATTTAATGATTTTAATTCTTTTTCATATAGATAATTTTTAGCAACAATGACATCAGTTTTTCTTATTCTTCCTGTTGGTGCATTTTTCCAAGTGCTTAATCCCATATTGTTTTTTTCATGATTAGCTCTTGAATATATTATTTCAGATGCAGTTTGAGTTGCTATAGCCCAATGTAGTTTATTTTGAACTGTGGCAAAGAAGTTGTTTGTGTATTGTGAGTTTTTATCATAATCGATACTACATTCACTATAAATATCTGTTATTTGTTGATAAAATCTTCTTTCACTAGAACGGATATCTTTTATTCGTTCTAATTGCTCTTTAAAATAATCTTTTCCAAATTGTTGTTGGGGATTTTTAAGTCTTTCATCATCCATTGTGAAACCTTTGATGATGTACTCTTGTAACCTTTTAGTTGCCCACTGTCTAAATCTTATGCCTTGGATAGATTTTACTCTATACCCAACAGATATAATAGTATCAAGATTATAATAATTTGTTTGTTTTTTCTGAAATTCGGAATTTCCGAATTTTTGCATAACTTGCGATTCTATAAGCTCTTCATCTTTAAAAATATTTTTAATATGTTCATTGATAGTTGATTTTGCTTTACCAAACAACTGTGCCATTTGCTCTTGAGTAAGCCAAATGTTTTCATCATGTAAAAGTACATCTACTTTAACATCTTGATTGTCTGATTTGTAGATTAAAAATTCTGCTGTTGAGTTTCTTATTCTTAGGTTTATATTTGATTTGTTCATATTTTGTGCCTGATAATTTTATATTCTATTTTATCTAAAAATACAATAAGTACCTTTTCTTTAAGCCAAAAGATAAGCAAACTGCTTAACCCACTCTTTAAAAACTTTAGAGTGTTCCATTTTAACACCGTTTCTTTGCAAGTCTTGAACACACATAACCGCAAATTCACTTTTTAGTTTTAATGTGTAGTTTAGTAGATTATCTAGTTTTTCATCGCTATTTTCTTTAAAAACTCCACTAACTAAGCCAACACTTAGAGCGTAAAGAACATCAACCTCATCAGAGTATTCACCCTCACCTGTGTTTAAAATATCCTCTATATTTGGAAGTCTAGTCATAACTTTTACAAACTGTAAAAAGCCAACTGCAACATCTTTACCAACTGCACCACTAATAGCATCTAGAAGTAACTCAGCATCTATACTACTTTTAAGTATGGCATCTACATATTCCCAACTTCTTGGAGTTGCAAAACTTTTAGTATCACTTTTAGCATCAAAAGTAAAAAGATGCTCATTTTTGTAAGCGATGTAAGCAATTATTTTTGCATCTATACCTTTTTCATACGCCCAATCTCTCCAATCACAAGCGTCAACTTCCATCTCAAAATGAACAAATCTATTTGCTAAAGGAGCAGGCATTCTATATGTTACTCCTCTATCACTTTCACGATTTCCTGCAGCAATTATTGCCCAACCTGAAGGAAGACAATATTCACCAACTTTTCTATCTAAGATAAGTTGATATGCAGATGCTTGAACACTTGGAGCTGCTGTATTTAACTCATCTAAAAATAAAATACCCCTTCCCTCTTTTGGTAAAAAAGCTGGTGGCGCCCAAAGTGCAGTATGTGAGTCTTTGTCATAAAATGGGATGCCTTTAAGGTCAGTTGGATCCATAAGAGCGAGTCTTAAGTCTATAAATTCCATACCCTTTGATTGTGCTATTTGCTTAATTATTGAAGATTTACCAACTCCTGGCGCTCCCCATAAAAAACTTGGAACTTTTTGCTCTATGAGAGCGGAAATTGAACTTATTAACTTTGAGGCTTTCATTAGACTAACCATCCTAAATTTTCACTTTGTATATGTTTTCCATATCCAGCATTTGTTTTTACACTTCTTTCATACCTAGCATCAAGTTGAAGCTGATACAAAATATCTATGGGAGTGTTTTCATTTTTAGCTAAAGAAGCATGATTTTTTTCATCTTGATATGCAACTTGCAATATCTCTTTTGGTGTTGAAGTATTTTCATAAATAACACTATTTATATTTTCATCACCCTCTTGAAGGAGTATATTTATTATCGATATATCAAGTTCATTATTTTGTGCAAGGGAAAAATCAACATCATTTTCTTTTAAATTTAAAAGTTCTTTTTGCATCTCTAAACTTAGGCTTTCATTTTGTGATATTGAGGTTTTATACTTTTTTAGAGTTTCAAAAAGTCCTTTATTTAACGAGATTGTTAAAGCCATATTATTTGCCAAAACCTCATCATTTAAAAACTCTTTTACCAAAGTAGCATCTAGGCTTTTGTTAAAAGAAAGTGCTTCAAAAATTCTCTCATCACCACTTTTAAAAAACAGCTTTTGCATCTCTAAATCGCTAAAAACATTCATAGCGATTGCGCATTTAAGTCTTGGGTGAAAACTAAGTGGTTGAAGATTTACAATGTGTTGAAGTAGAGTTTTATTTTTAGCCTGAGCCACTAAATGAATAAAACCTGTTGTAGCGTACTGTACATTATGATTTCTTTCTATATTTTCATAAAAACGAGATATAAAAGCGGCACTTACATCTCTATTGTCATCATTATCAAAAAAGTCTTCTTTGTTCCAGTTGTACATCTTTAAAAGTTTAAAAAAAATTTCATCTGTTACCATCGAATTTGTTAAAAAATCTTTTAACCTATCTTTATCGTGAGAGAGTTTTAAACTCATCAAAAGAGTATCTCCATCTATGGTTTGTGCAAGTTCTCTCTCAAGGGCATCTATATCCATAAACTCATGTTTACTTTGCTTATAAAGTTCCTCACTAGCATTTTGCTCATAAGGTGTCATCATCTTGCCATCTACTACAAGTACCACATTTTCATCGATTTCATCTGTTATGTTTATCTTGTGAAAATGCATCTGTGCTTTAAACTCATCATTACTAAAAGCACGACTCTTTCCAAATAGTAAAACAGTTTTATTTTTATACTTTTGTAAATTCATATGCGGATTATACTCATATTTATTTAGTTCTCTTTGTTTAGTTATAATTAGATATATTTTTCAAGGAAGACAATGAAACTTTACGCACCATGGGAAAAAGCTTTTAATAAAATCTCGACTCCATTTGAACACTTTTTACACGCTCAAACTACCACAGGTTTGGTTTTAATGTTTATGACCATTATTGCCCTACTTTTAGCAAACTCTCCTCTTTATGAAATATACTCTCACTTTTTTCACATGAAGATAGACTTTAATGTTGGAGAATGGAAACTATCTCACACTATTCATCATTGGATAAATGATGGCTTAATGGCTATCTTTTTCTTTATGGTTGGTTTAGAGATAAAACGCGAAATTTTAATCGGTGAACTTTCAAACATAAAAGTAGCAATGCTTCCTATCTTAGCTGCTATTGGTGGAATGGTACTTCCTGCTTTAATCTACACTAGCATAAACTATGGGACAGAAAGTGCTGCTGGTTGGGGAATTCCAATGGCAACAGATATCGCTTTTGCCATTAGTGCTTTAGTTCTTTTGGGTAAAAGGGTTTCTCCTGCATTAGTGACATTTTTAGTCGCTCTTGCTATCGTTGATGACCTTGGAGCAGTTTTAGTTATCGCTATTTTTTATACAGACCAAATTAACTTTTTACCACTTATGTTAGCAGGTGGTTCTTTTGGAGTTATGGTTCTTTTTAACCGTTTTGGTATTCATACTATTTTACCTTATTTTTTAATTGGCTTATTTATGTGGTTTTTTATGCTTGAATCTGGGGTTCATGCAACTATCGCTGGGGTTATCGCTGCTTTTGCTATTCCTTCAAAAGCAAAACGAACTGCTGTTGATTTTTCAAACAGTGCAAGAAATTTACTTGATGAGTATGATAACTACCCAGTTGCAACAGACAACACAATGCATGAAAACCAAAAAGCAATACTTACAAATATGAAAGAGCGTATCTTAGCTGTTGAAGCACCTGCCGCGAGATTAGAACACAGTTTGCATCTGCCTGTGAGTTTAGTGGTTATTCCTCTTTTTGCACTTGCAAATGCTGGAATTGCTATTGATTTTTCATCTATTGGTACTACTGTTTTAGAGCCTGTATCTTTAGGAATCATCGCAGGTCTTATTTTAGGAAAAGTTTTAGGCATCGCTGGAGTTGCTTGGATTGCTATAAAGCTAGGTATTGCAAAACTGCCAGAAAGCTCAACAATGAGTCAGATTTTTGGTGTTGCTTTTTTAGGTGGGATTGGTTTTACTATGAGTATATTTGTTGCAGATTTAGCATTTTTAGGTCAAAATAATCTTATCTTTCAAGCAAAAGTCGGCATTTTAGCTGCTTCACTTTTTGCAGGACTTTTTGGTTTCTTTTGGCTAAGGTTTATTGCAAAAAGACCAGAGTAAAAAAAAGGATATCTTAATTTTAAAAGTGATAAACTTTAGTTATGCTAAAAATTAACCAAAAATTAATCTCGATTCTTACAGTTAGTTTATTTATAATCCTTATCACTTTTTTTATCATTTATGAAATCTTATCATCCTCTAAAAACACAAAACTTCTCTCCGAGCAACAAGTAGTTCAAGAGGCTAAAGCTCATTTTCAAGGCATGATCGATACTCGCTTTTGGTATGCTCAGTATGGCGGTGTTTATGTGAAAGCAAAAGATGGACTAAAGCCAAATTTTTATTTAAAAAACAACACTCTTCTTACAGATAAAAATGAAACACTTATAAAAATAAACCCTGCTTGGATGACAAGACAAATATCAGAAATTTCAAATAAAAGAGGTACTTACCATTACAAAACCACAAGCCTAAAACCTATAAACTCTTCAAACAAAGCAGACAAATTTGAAATACAAGCCTTAAAGTATTTTGAACTTCATAAAGATGAAAAATATTTCTACAACTTTAATGATAAAGAAAATAGTTTTGATTTTATGGGTGCCTTAGTAACAACAAAAACCTGTCTAAAATGTCATGAACACCAAGGTTATAAAGTTGGAGATATTAGAGGTGGCATTAGAGTTTCTATCCCCACTAAACTTCATACTAAACAGATGCTTATTTTAGAAGAAAAAACTTCTAACTCCATAGTATCTGTTTTGTTAGTATCTCTTGTGCTTACTTCTATTTTAATTTGGATTATAACTCTCTTTTACAGACGCCAATATGAGATAGAAAATGCAAAAGATATACTTGAAAAAACAGTTTCTCAAAGAACCCATGACTTAGAAGTTGTTATTTCACATGAGAAGCATCTAAAAGATGTTCTACAAGTCATCACAGAGGTAAATGAACTTCTCATAACTTCTTATTCGACTAAAACTATTTTAACAGATGCAACAACAAAACTTCACGAAAACAAAGTTTACTCTCTTGTAGTTTCTGGACTTATACGAAACGATATTTTGGACATAGTATCTCAATCATCAGAAAAAAAAGCTCTTATCCCCCAAAATATTATTTCCCTTAAAGAATTCGAAAAAGAGAACTATTTTATAAACGCCATCGTAAAAGCCACAAAACTCAAGCATCCTATTATAGAAAAAATTGAACAATGTTTACTTAGTGAAAATTTACATAGAAGAGAAGAAGATACTAACCTTAGATGGATGATAGTTTTACCTCTTCTTCATGGTTTTGAAAATGATATTTTTGGAGTGATAACCGTTTTTTCTTCAAAAGAAACAGGTTTTGAGATAGAAGAAATAAAAATCTTAGAAAATATGGCACATGATATTTCCATAGCACTTTACTCTCATAAACAAAGAGATTCTATACTCGCTATGGAGAAAGAAAAAACAGCTAACTATGAAGAAACTATACTTGCCTTTGTAAACATCATAGAACAACGCGATACTTACACAGCAGGACATACAATCAGAGTTGCTGAATACTGTGCGCTTATAGCCATAGAGTTAGGTTTAAATGAAAAAGAAATACATAGACTTGAAAAAGCTGCTATCTTACATGATATAGGTAAAGTTGCTACACCTGATACCATACTTTTAAAACCAGGTAAACTCTCTCAACTAGAGTATGAACTTATTAAACAACACTCAGAAGTTGGTGCGGATATGCTTGAAAAAATTAGCATCTATAAAGATTTGGCAACTATCATTCGCTTTCATCATTCAAGATATGATGGAAAAGGTTATCCTAGAACCTCATCACCTGAAGATATACCGATGCTCTCTCATATTATGATAGTCGCTGATGCCTTTGACGCTATGACAACAAACAGGATATATAGACCTAGAAAAAGCATAGAAGAAGCCATAGATGAACTTAAACATGCAAGTGGCACACAGTTTCACCCTTTTGTAGTAGATGCAGCTATAACTGCTTTAAAAGATGTAAATATTGACACAACTTCACAGATGCCAACCTCAGAATTAGAACAAAGAAGAATGTCATACTTTTTTCATGATGCTCTAACAGGACTTTATAATGAAGATTATTTACTTACTCTTTTAAATACAAATGAACATAAATATAAATGCTTAAATATTATAGACTTAAAAAAATTCACACTCTTTAATCAAGAAAATGGCTGGGAAAATGGCAATAAGTTTTTACAAGATTTTGCCGAACTTTTAACTACACTTTTTAAAACAGATATGATTATTCGTTATCATGGAGATGATTTTATAGTTCTAACTTCTAGTGCTAAATGTATAGATGCCCAAATAATTTTAGAACAAGACCTTATAAAAAACTCTAACATTGGAGTAAGTGTAAGTAACTACAAAATAGACAAATACTTTAACTTTGAAATGTTTACAAAGCTAGAAAACAAGTGATTTATCTAAAAACCACCTTATTGCGACCACAATCTTTAGCTTTATAAAGAGCAATATCTGCCTCTTTTAAAAGTTCATCTAAATTTTTAGTGTTTGCATCCGCTTGTGCGATGCCATTGCTTATGGTAAATTTTACACTTTTTTTAGAGTCACTAATAATTTCTAGTTTTTCTATACTTCTTCTTACACTCTCAATATTATTGACTAACTCATCTTTATAATTCTCACGGCAAAGTAGAGCAAACTCTTCTCCACCAATTCTACCAAATATACAATCTTTTAAAATATTTTCAGCAATCGTTGAAGTTATAAGTTTTATGACTTTATCGCCTAGAGGATGCCCATAGCTATCATTTATACTTTTAAAGTGGTCTATATCTATCATTACTGCAAACAAACCCTCTTTTGAATCTTCAAATTTTTTATTTGCTTCATAGAAGAACTTTCTTCTGTTATAGATGCCTGTCATCTCATCATGTGAAGCTATAAATTCAAGATGTTCTAAAAGTTCTTTTAGTTTTAGCTGTGTTTTTACTCGCGCTAAAAGTTCTCGCGGTTTAAACGGTTTTACAACATAGTCTATACCACCAACCTCGTAAGCTCTTTCTATGGAATCTTCATCTGTTTTTGCTGTTATAAATACAATAGGTATATCTTTTGTATCATCTTTTGATTTTAAAATTTCGCATACTTCAAAGCCATCCATCTCTGGCATCATAAGATCTAGCAAAATCAAGTCTGGACATTCTCCAGTAGCTATCTCTATGGCACTTTTTCCATCTATTGCAACTGCGACATCATAATCACTTAACAAATCTAGTAAGATGTCTATGTTTATTTTCGTATCATCGACTATAAGAATTGTTCTTTTACTCTTTTGCATCTATGTAATCTCCTAAAATATCTATACTCTCGTTAAATTTATAAGAATTTATCAATATAGTTACTCTTTTAAATATCTTTTCATCATTAGCATTTAAACTATACTTTTGTAACTCTTGGACTATTACCTTGCACCGCAAAGGTCGTTTTATTTTTGAACACTCTATAAGCTGTTTAAACATTTTTAAAACATTTTCTTCACTAATGCTCTTAAGTTCTTCATCATTTTTCAGTTTTTCTTCTTTAATCAAACTCAACTCATCTATAACCTTACTCAACTCAAAGTATAAAGGTACGAGAGTTTCACTTTCTTGATTTAACTCTTTTTCAAGTTCTTTATGCAAGTCTATTGCTCCGATGCTTCTACTTAAACCTTTAAGTGTATGCATAACTATTTCAAACTCTTTTATTTGTAGTTTTTCTAAGTTAAGTTCTCTATATTCATTATAAAAACTTTTTAATATTTTTGTGTATAAAACTTTATTGCCACCTACTTGTTTTAATCCTAAGTTTACATCTATCTTATTAAAATTTATTAACTCTAAGTTAGAATTATACTCAATAATTTTTAAAGATTTAGAGTTATTTTTAGGGATATATCTTAATAAAACCTCATAAAGTTTTTTTATATCAATAGGTTTTCTCAAATATCCATTTATTTGCGCTTGTTTTATAGTGTGTGCATCATTTTTTAAAGAGTCTGCACTCAGTGCAATTATAGGTATAGTTTCATTTTTTTCTCGTATGAGTTTTGTTGCCTCAAACCCATCAAGATTTGGCATCTTCAAGTCCATAAGTATAAGTTCATAGTTATTTTTTCTAAACTTAAAAACTGCTTCATTCCCATCATTTGCTATATCAACAGAGATGCCACTATGTTCTAAAATACCAATTAAAATCTCTTGATTTATGAGATTATCTTCTGCTAAAAGTATGGTTGAAGTATTGAAAATTTGTATATCTTGGATATCATAAACCTCTTTTTTTACTTTTTTAATTGCCTCTTTAGCTCTAAGAAGTTTAAGAGAAAAGCTAAAGGTAGAACCCACATCACTCTGAGAATCGACACTAATTTTTCCATCCATTAGTTCTACAAGTTCTTTTGATATGGATAAACCAAGACCTGTTCCACCATACTTTCTTGTAGTACTAGAATCAGCTTGAGAAAAAGACTTAAAAAGTTTTTTAAGTTCTTCTTTTTTTATGCCTATCCCACTATCACTTATGCTAAATCTATAATTGTCGCCTTCATTTCTTACATATATTTTTACATATCCAGCATCTGTAAATTTGATAGCGTTATTTATCAAGTTTATAAGAACTTGAGATATCCTAAGGCTATCTCCATTTACATATCGTAGTATTGATTTATCAAAATCTATCTCAAAACAAAGAGCCTTCTCTTTTGCCTTGTATTCTGTTATATTTTTCACATCATTAAGAAGCTCATATAAATCAAAATCTACCTTATCAATACAAAGTTTTTTTGATTCTAACTTTGAAAAATCTAAAATATCATTTATGATATTTAACAAAGAACTTGCAGATTTATCTATAGTTGTTAAATAATGAAGCTGCTTATCATTTAATGTCGTTTTTAATGCTAAGTTTGACATACCTATAATTCCATGAATAGGTGTTCTTATCTCATGTGACATATTTGCCAAAAAAGTTGACTTTTCTATGCTAGATTCTTCTGCCTTTATTTTTGCTGCTTGAAGTTCTTGTGTTCTTCCATATATCTTATCTTCGAGTTGTTCATTTACTTCTTGTGTTATTTGAAGTTGTGTATCTTGGGATATTTTCACCCTATATGCAAGAGCAATAGAAAACAGAACCATCTCTATAAATGAGCCTAAAATAATACCATGACGATTAAGGGCATTGTACTCTATATAACCTTGAGAGAGAAGTGAAAGAAGGATAGTAAAAAATAAAAAAGAGATTTGTGCAACTATAAAAAAGATTGCAGCTTTATTTCCAGCATTGTAACTTTTAAAACCCATAAATATCAAAAAAGGAAATGCTGGAGTAGATATGTTTGACATCATTGCATATGCTTCATCTAAGAAAAACAAGGATAAAGGTGCCAATGCAAAATAAGTCCAAGCTAAGAGTACAACAAACTTATCTATAACAGGAAACAATTTTTTTGTTTCTAAAATCTCTCTTGTGAAAAGCACCAAAAAACCAAGCAACATTGGAGTATAAAAACTTTGAGCATAAAAAACATCTGTTGAACTGTAGCTGTCAAATGGAAAAGCTTCACTCAAACGCATTTGCCAAAACAAAAAAGGAGTTACATATAAAACATAGTAAAGGTAAGGTTTTTCTCGTGTAAAGATAAAGATAGCAGTATTGTAAAAAATCAAAACTATTAAAGCCCCAAAAAAAGTAAAATAAAGTCTATCTTTAGTGAAATTGTACTCATTGAGTCCTTGAGCATCAAAAACATTAAAAGCGCCATAAACAGCGTAAAGGGAAGTCACTCTCAAATACACAGTCTTTATCTCAAAAGGCTTTAAATCAACTTCAAATTTCGCCTTTGAATGCTTGTTTATTTTTTTTGTATAACTAGCAACTCCTTGTTTTGACTCTGTATATATTCCATTACTAGAGAGTATATAAGCATCTACTTCATGTAAAAAGTTTTCTGTTTGTTGAACATAGTATGTTAAATTTGAAGAAGTGGCATTGTATATTTTAAACTTAAACCAAAAAGCTGATTTTAAGTAGCCATATGTAAAACTATTTTTTGTGCTTTTAAATTTTTTTACCTTTTGTATATCTAAAAAACTCATAGATGCCGAACTGTCTTCATAACTCTCAAGGTTAAATTCAGTAAAAGAATCACCACTATTTTTGATAACTAACTCCGCATCTGCGGATAAAAGGGTGATAAAAGCTAAGCATATAAATACGACTCGTTTAATCATAATATCATTATACACAAAAGATGTCTTAAATATATCTTACTTTTATTTAAAGACTTTTTTAAGACTTTACTCTGATATAATGGATTTATGAAAAAACTTCTTTTACTTTTACTCCCTTTTGTTTTGTTTGCATCTACGCAAAAAGTTTCTATTCAGCTTGAGTGGAAACATCAATTTGAGTTTGCTGGTATATATGCTGCTATTGAGCAAGGTTATTATGAAGATATCGGTTTAGAAGTTGAGGTAAAAGAGTTTAAAGATGGTATAAATATAAGTGATGATGTTGTCAATGGCAAATCAACCTTTGGATTTTCCTCTTCTTCACTAATTTTTAGTAAACTTCAAAACAAACCTATCGTTCTTTTAGCTTCTTACTTTAAACAAAATGCTCTAGCCTTAGTTGTAAGAGACGATATAAAAAGTGTAAAAGACTTAAAAAATAAAAAAATAATGGCTATGAAGTATGAAATAGAGCAAACAAGCATAGGGATTATGCTTCAGGATAATGGCTTAAAAAAAGGAGATTACACCTTAGTAAAACATGATTTTAGTATTGATAAGTTTATAAATGGTGAAGTAGATGCTATGAGTATTTTTATAACAAATCAGCCATTTTTACTAAAAAAAACAAAACATCCCTTACAATATTTTAAATCCATCGGAATATGGTTTTTATACTTATGATGGCGAGCTATTTACAAGTGAAGATTTTGCAAAAAAAAATAAAAAACTTACTCAACAATTCACAGATGCTACTAATAAAGGCTGGCAATATGCTTTTTTAAATAAAGCAGAGATAGTTGATGTGATTTATAAAAAATACTCAAAAAGAAAATCTATAGATGCTCTAATGTTTGAAGCAAATGAAGTAGAAAAACTCTTTAAAACAAATATTTTTACAATAGGTGCTATTGTTCCTGAACTTCTTGAATTAAATGCAAAAGTATTTGAAAAACTTGGACTTCTTAAAGATGATATCGATATACGAGAGATGCTAAAATCTTTTTTATTTACAACACTAAATGAAAAAGAAAAAGATTTTAAACTTACAGAAGAAGAAAAAAACTACCTTAAGAAAAAAAAGAAAATCATCTTATGTATTGACCCTCATTGGATGCCTTTTGAAAGTTTTAAAAATGGTAAGCATATTGGTTTAACGGCTGATTATTTTAAAGTATTTGAAAAAACAACAGATATAAACTTTATTGTAAAGAAAACTTCTTCTTGGAGTGAGTCCATCGCTCTGATGAAAGAAAAAAAGTGCGATATATTATCTTTAGTTATGCAAACTCCTTTGGGAAAAAGGTATATGAGCGTAACCTCCCCATATATAGAACTTCCTCTAGTAATAGCTACTAAACCTCATGTAAATTTCATATCAGATATTTCAACTTTAGAGGGGAAAAAACTTGGAATTACGAAAGACTACTCTTATGAAGAAATCTTAAGAACTAAATATCCAAAGCTTGAAATAATTGATGTTAAAAATGTAGAAGATGGACTAAAACAAGTAAGTGAAGGAAAACTCTTTGCTTATTTTGACTCTAGTGCAAGTATAGCTTATATGTTTCAAAAAAAGTTCAATGGTGAGCTAAAAATCAGCGGAAAACTAGATACAAAATGGGAACATGGTATAGGCGTTCGAAACGATGAAACACTACTTTTGAGTATCATGGAAAAAACTGTCCGAAGTCTAGATGCAAACAAAAAAAAAGAACTTCTAAACAAATGGGTAGCTATAAAGTATGATAAAGAGATAAACTACTCTCTCATTTTTCAAATGCTTTTTTTCTCTTTTCTTATCATACTAGCAGTACTTTTTTGGGTTAGAAAATTATCTATTTTAAATAAAAACCTTGTCTTTGCAAAAAATAAAGCAGAAGAAGCTAAAAAGACAAAAGCTACTTTTTTAGCAAATATGTCGCATGAAATAAAAACACCTATGAGCTCTATCTTGGGAATGAGTTATCTCATAAAAGAAACAAAACTAAATAAGATTCAATATGACTACATTCAAAAAATCGAAACTTCATCAAACAATCTACTTCAACTTATAAATGACATCTTAGATTTTTCTAAACTTGAAGCAAAAAAACTAAAGATAAAAAAAGTAGATTTTAACCTTATAGATGTTTTAAACAATGTTGAAAACACTGTCTTAGTAAATACTTATGAAAAAGGTTTAGAGTTTAAAACACACTATGATAAAACAGCTTCTACTAAGTTGTATGGTGATAGTTTACGCTTAACTCAAATACTCATAAATCTTACTTCAAATGCTGTAAAGTTCACACAAGAAGGCAAAGTTGAACTTTTCATTAAACAACTAAACAACAAAAGATTTAGATTTGAAGTTAAAGATACAGGCATCGGTCTAAGTGATAAGCAGATACAAAATATCTTTTCATCTTTTACCCAAGCAGATAGTAGCACTACAAGAAAGTACGGTGGAACAGGTCTAGGACTTACCATAACAAAAGAGCTTGTTGAACTTATGAATGGTGAGATTTGGGTTAAGTCTTTTATGGAAAAAGGAAGTAGCTTTATTTTTGAGATTGATTTAAAAATTAGTAAAAATACCAAAAATAATACTTCAAAAAACGAGCAAAAAAATTATGAAAAACAAAATAAGATAATACTAAATGAACTAATGGCAGATGAGTTGTTTTTAAAACTAAAAAAAGCAACCGCAAAAAGAAGACCTCAACTCTGTACTCCAATATTAGAAGAATTCAACAACTACGCACTCAGCCAAAAAACACAAAAGTTGTTTAATGAAGTAAATGAGTTAATCATAAAATATAAATTTGATGAAGCAAAGGAAAAACTAAATGAGAGATAAACAAAGTATCTTAATAGTAGATGATGCAAAAGAAAATGTAGATGTATTAGTTCAACTTTTAAAAGAGTACGATTTGATAACCACTCTTAATGGAAAAACAGCTTTAAATATTTTGCAAGAAGAAGATATAGACTTAATTTTGCTTGATATCATGATGCCAGAGATGGACGGTTTTGAAGTATGTTCTATAATAAAAAAAGATAAAAAAAATTCTCATATTCCTATTATTTTTTTAAGCGCGTTAAACAAAGATGAAGATATTCAAAAAGGTTTTGAGTTAGGCGCAGTTGATTATGTAACTAAACCTTTTAATCCAAGTGAACTTTTATCTCGCGCACATACGCATCTAAAGATTAGATGCTATGAGAAAGACTTAGAAAAAAAAGTAACACAAGAGATAAGTAAAAATGCTCTAAAACAACAGATAATTCATCAACAGTCAAAACAAGCTGCTCTTGGTGAACTTCTAATGCACATAGCCCACCAATGGAAACAACCACTTGCTGCTCTTGGCTCCATAAACCTTCTTCATCAAACAAAACTAGAAAAAGAGATAGAGATAAGCAAAGAAGAACTTTTAAAAAACACTAAAAAATCAGCCGACTTAATCAGCTTTATGTCTGAAACAGTAGATACTTTTAAAGACTTTTACACTCCTAGTTTTGAAGATAAATCTTTTTCCCTTACAAATGCGGTAAATGAAGTTATAGCCATCTCAGATGCGACTTTTGAGTATGACAATATAAAAGTAACTCTTCACTCATATGAGACTGAAGAAACTTTTGCAAATGAAAATGAATTTACGCAAGTTATATTTTCTATCTTTAACAATGCAAAAAATATATTTAAACTACGAAATATACAAAATCCAACCATAATTATAGAGATAGAAAATAAAAAACTCACTATTAGTGATAACGGAGAGGGAATCGATGTTAGAATCATAAACGATATATTTCAACCCTTTGTCAGCACAACCAATGGTACTGGAGTTGGTTTATACATAGCAAAAGAGATTATAGATAAAAATGGTGGTGTCATATCTGTTAAAAATTCAGATATTGGCTGTGTTTTTACAATAGAGTTTTTGACATGGTTAGATTAAAAAAACTAAATATCCTTTTTTTAGAGGATAATGAAGAGTTTGCTAAAAATACCACTTCTGTTCTAAACATATACTTTAAAAAAGTTTTTCATTCAAACAATATTATAGATGCCATGACTCTTTTTGATACCTATAAAATAGATGTAATCATCTCAGACATAAAAGTAAAAGGTGGTAATGGGTTAAACTTTATAAAAGAAGTTAGAGAGAAAAATGAAGATGTTCCCATCGTAATCTTAAGTGCTCACAAAGATGAAAACTTTTTATTTAAAGCCATAGGGTTAAACCTTCTCTCTTATGAACTAAAACCCTTAAGATACGAGCAATTATTATCAGTTTTAGAAAAAATATCCAAAAAACTAAACTCCGAAAAATTGATACAAATAGCACCACAACTTTCATACTCTTACAAGACAAAGTTACTTTATGAAAATGACAAAGAGATAAAACTAGCAAAAAGAGAGTTTTTACTTATTGAACTTCTTATAAAAAACAAAAACACATCAGTATCAATTGAGCTAATCCAAAAAGATGTCTGGCAAGAAAAGCCGATGAGTGAAGCCGCTATAAAAAATCTTATATTAAGACTACGAAAAAAAGTTTCGACTAAGTTTATCGTTACTGTTACAAATATGGGGTATAAATTATCACATTCTTATTAAACTCAAACTCTAGTTCATTAGATTCATATTTGTAAAGCAAGGGTGAGTCTAGGTCTAAATACTTTATGATGTCACTGTACTCTAAGGCTAGATGCAAGGCAGCATTTATAGAGATGGGACCTTCAAGCATTGAGCCTAACATGCACTTTACATCTTTACTTCGTGCATAGTCTAAAATCTCTCTTGCTTTTGTAACTCCACCACATTTCATAAGTTTTATATTTATCATATCAGCACTTTTTGACTCTATAACTTTTTTTGCATCTATGAGTGTAAAAACAGATTCATCTGCTAATATTGGAATACTTGAATAAGCTGTAATTGTTTTTAGGTCTTTTAACTGTGTGCTTTTTACTGGCTGTTCTATTAACTCGATGTCAATATCTTTCATAGCATCTATATACTCTAAACTCTGTTCTAAACTCCAAGCTTGATTGGCATCTATAATGAGTTTAGCATCTAAGGTTGAGAGTTTTTTTGTAACTTTTATGGCGTGTTTTATGTCACGACCTAGTTTTATCTTTAAAATATCCATGCCATTTTTCACAGCTTCTTTAGCATCTAAGAACATCTCTTGTGCTTCTTTTAAACTAATGGTTATATCTGTTGTGAGTTTTATTTTAGTTGTTATTTTGTTTTTTTCTAACAAAGATACAAAAGCCATATCAAGAGATGCTTTAGCACTACTGCCGATGCTAGATTTATGCAAAGCATCTAGAGCTTCAGATGGACTCAAAGAGATAAGACTCATTTTAATAGACTCAATAGAAGATAAAATAGACTCTATATCTTCCCCTGTCACAGCTTTAGTCGCAGGTGCTTCTCCAAGTCCTATGTTTTCATTATCACAGCCAACACTAACTCTAACAAACTCTATAATATCTACTCGTCTAAGAGCGGTTATGAAAGGTGTTTTTAACTCTATTTGTTTTACTTGTGTGCTTATTGAGGTTATTTTCATTATTTTGCCATAAAAATTAAAATATTTCCAACAGCTAAACCACCAAAAGTACCAATAAGATAGCCCATTATCGCCATCAAAACTCCAACACTTACAAGCGATTTATTGTAAGTTGCAGCAAGGATTGGTGCAGCTGCCACACCTCCTATATTTGCCAAAGATGCAACCGCTATGCTAAAGAGGTCAAGTTTAAATATTTTTGCTCCTATAACCATGATAGTAGCATGAATAACTAGGATAATAAAACCAGCTAAAACATAAAAACTTACATCACTAAAACTATCAAAAACAGCTTTTGAACCTATGAGAGCGATGAGGAGATAAAGCATACTGTTTGCTATCTCACTTGAACCATTAACAGTTTTTAGTTTTGTAAAAGAGCCTAAAATTCCTAAAATAGAAGCAACTAAAACTATGGTTGTTGTTTGATTTAGTAGCTCAATATTATGTGCTATGATTTGAGAAAATGCAGATGCACCAAGAGCCAAAAGTATCAAAAGCCAATACTTCTTAGCCCCCATGTCACAAGCACAAGCCACTCCACTAAACTTATCCATGACTTCATCACTCTTTGTGAACTTGTTAAAGTAAGAGGCAAAAGGAACCAAAAACAGTAAAAGCATAACCCATAAAGTATAGTTCACACTATCAACTACAAGGGCGTAACCAAAAGCCTCTTCCCCTACTCCAAGGGCTGAGCCTATGGCTATCATATTTGCTGTTCCACCCATCCAACTCCCAGCTAGTGCTCCAAAAGCAGCAGAACTTTGAGTGTCAAAGTTAAACACAAAAGCCACAAATACAAAACCAAAAGCGATAGATAAAACTGCTAAAACATAAGAAATGAGAAGTGATTTTCCAAGTTTAAAAAAATGAGTGAAATCTACTTGAAGTAACATTAAGAAGAGCATCGCTGGAAGAAGATTTATTTTTGCTAACTTATAGATGCTATCTATTTCTTCATTTTTATCAAAAACACCAATAGATGCAAAGAGCATAGAAAAAGCATAAATAAATACAACAACAGGAATAAATTTAAAAATTTTCAAAGAAGTTTTTTTCTCTAAAAGGTTAAAAAAAGCGGCTAGAAATGCCAGAGAATATATATAAACTAAAGAAGATGTAATCAAGTTTTACCCTACATTTTTTTTAATATTGTAGCATATAAGTTACAAATGCAAAAAAGGATTACAAATGCAAAAAATTATTTTAACGCTTTCATCATTAATATTACTTACTTCATCACTTTTTTCCTCTTCCCTAATTGTTTACAATGGCGGTATTGGGCTTGTTCATGAACAAAGAGATCTAAACCTAAAAAAAGGCGATAAACAAATTATCTATAAAGATGTAGCTAGAACTATAAACACTGACTCTGTAAATATAACTCTACCAACTTCAGTGAAACTTTATTCTCAACAATATCGTTTTGATAAGCTAACATTATATAAACTTCTAGATGCGCATATTGGGAAAAAGGTAAAAGTTGGCATAAAAAATGTAACTTTACTTTCTCACAATGATTTAAATAGCCTAGTGAAAACTTCTAATAATCAAATCATTTCTGTTTTAAGCAAAGATATTATCTTTAAAACTATCCCTACTTCACTCATCACAAAACCATCTTTAGTTTGGAACATAAAAGCCACTAAAAGTTTAAAAGCAAAGATGGACATAAACTATCTTATAAGAAACATCTCATGGAACTCTAACTACATAATTAATCTTCATGGAGATAAAGCAGATTTAAGCGGATGGATAAGCATAGACAATCGTTCAGGAAAAGCATACAAAGACACACAACTTCATGTTTTAGCAGGAGATATCAACAGAGCATATAGAGTACGCACAACAACAAGATACCAAAAAGCTATGAGCATGATGCAAGACTCCCCTAAAGTAAGTCATAAAGCTTTTGAAGGTTATCACCTTTACTCTGTGCCTTTTAAAGTAAGTCTAGCTAACAATGAAAAAACTCAAATTAAGTTTATCACTAAAAACTCTATCCCAATCAAAAGAAGATATACAACGACACTCTCAAATCCACTCTATCTAAACTCTGAAATAAAACATAGTGTCACTCAATATATAGAGATGGAAGAACTCTCAGTCGCTCTGCCACAAGGTGTTGTAAGAACTTACTCAAAACTAAATGAACAAACTATTTTACTTGGGGAAAGCAACCTTGCGCATACTCCAAAAGACACAATCATCAAGCTTGTTCTTGGTAAAAATTTCGATATAAAAGTCAAAGAGAGTGTAGAAAATTACTCTGATAATGATAAATATCTAGATGCCACTATATCTTACACTATAAAAAATTCTTCAAATAAGAAAAAAACTATTGAATTACTAATTCCTTTTAACAAAAGCTCAACAAGTTCCATAGAAACAGCTAAAACATTTAGCTTTAAAAATGGAAATCAACTCTCTTTTAAAGTTAAAGTACAAGCTCAAAAATCAGAAAAATTTACTGTAAGATTTAGAAGTAAAAGGTAGTATGTGCTAAAATAGGAATTATGAGTTTACATACTATAAAGAAGCAACAGTTACTATTTGAACCATTTAGTGATGATGCTTTAAAACTAGCCCGTGCAATCTATAATACATATATAGAAGATGACAAAGAGTTATTTATGGAGATAAAAATAAAGACTGTTTTACACCTTTTAAACTTGCATACTGGGGTTCAAGCAACAAAATATATACGATTTTTACTAGAAGAGTTAAATGAACCTTTGTGTGTAAGAAATTTTAAATATTTTGCAAATACTTATAAGATGCGTTTTGTAGTTTTTTGTAGCTACTCCATTAAAGATGAAACAATAGAAATAGAATTGAGCGAAGAGTTTTTGCATGTAGAAGATGAGTATATGCTAGACCCGTTTTTAAAAGGATAATAATTGGCAAAAAGATATGTGATTTTAGATACTGAAACAACAGGTGTTGGTGAAAACGACAGAGTAATCCAACTAGGTTACATGGTTTTAGGTACAAAAGATATAGAAGTTCACAATGAGTTTTTTTCTTGTGACACACCCATAGGATTTGGTGCGATGGAAGTTCATGGTATAACTCCTGATATGCTTGAAGGTAAAAATAGTTGTCAAGATAGCAAAAGTTATAAAAGACTCAAAGAGTTAAACACAGATGATAATTATATGATAATTCATAATGCTCCTTTTGATTTAGGAATGCTTGAAAAAGAAGGTTTTATCTCTAAAATGAAAGTTATTGATACACTTAGAGTTGCAAAACATATATTGCCAGATGAAGAGGCTCACAGACTTCAATATTTTCGCTATAAAATGGATATATATAAAGAAGAACAAAAAGAAGCAGATGCCCTTGGTATCGAAGTTAAAGCTCATGACGCTATTGGTGATGTTTTGATTTTAAAACTTTTTCTCTCAAAACTAAAAGAGTTAGTAAGTGCCAAATTTGCAGATGCCAATCCTGTTGATAAAATGGTTGAATTAACTTCCACTCCTATCTTAGTTAAAAGCTTTAGATTTGGAAAACATAAAGGTAAAACTTTACAAGAAGTAGCAAGTAGTGACGCTGGATATCTTAGATGGATGCTAACAGGCATGGAAAATTTAGATGAAGATATGAGATATTCTATAAATCATGTTTTAGGCGTCTAACCCTTAGTAGTATGAACAAATACTCCATCAAAATCTTTTGGTGGCATCTCTATATAGTGTTCGCATCTATCCACATAAATGTCACAAATTTTTAAATTACTTTTATTCTCTTGTGCATTTAACTCTTTAAAAATCACTAAAGCATCTGAAAATTTTTCAGCCTTATATAAATCTATTGCTTTATGATATTGTTCAAGTTCAATAAGAAGTTTTTCTCTACTTTCATAAAAAATAGGTTCTTCACCTTCTCTATCAAAATCATGAATTTGCCAAATCTCAATAGGTTCTATCTTACCTTTAACTCTTACTAAATCTAAAAAACGGTAGATATAATCTCCCTTTAGCATCTCTTTTGTAAAGTTTGAAATATTTAATCTTGAGTTATAGTATTTACACAAAGATTCAAGTCTTGCACCAAGATTTATCGGGTCACCTATGGCGGTATAATCTGAACGCATACTAGAGCCCATCTCTCCAACAATAGCGATACCACTATTTAATCCTATACCAATATCAACTATCGGGATATTATTCTTATCTGACATCTCTATAACATTTGTATAATCTATATTTGTTCTTAAAGTTTCATTTAAACTTTTAAGTTGATGAAGTTGTCTAAGACTAGCACAAACTGCTCTATCAGCATGATTATCAACCTCAAGTGGAGCATTCCAGTAAGCCATAATAGCATCGCCTATATACTTATCAACAGTACCTTTTTCATCAATGATTATTTCAGTCATTGGCTCCATTATCTCGTTCATAAACTTTATAAGTGATTTGGCATTGCCCATAGCTTCAGAAATATTTGTAAAACCTCGAACATCAGAGAAGAAAACTGTTATCTCTTTTTCTGCACCATCAAGAGCATCTGAATCCGCATGATTTAAAATATCTTCCATAACACTAGCACTTACCTTCGTAGCAAATTTACCTTTAATCATATCTTTTTGACGCGTTTCAAACATATAGTTTACAGCCAAAGTTCCTAAAAGTGCAACAAAAGCAGAAGCAAGAGGAAAAATAGAGTTTAGTATAACTAACTCGGTAAAAAGGAGATAATAATTTGCATACATAATCCCAAAAAATGAGATAGGAAAAACAATACTAAGAAGCAAGAGAGAAAGTCTTGAATATATAAAAATAATAACAAAAGCGATAAGAATAATAGCCAAAATATCAGCCAACTCTGCCTATAATGGTTCCCTTTTTCAAGACCAGTAAAACAAGTTTTCTTATTTTACCTCTTTACGATACCAGTGGTAACAGTTTTGCTCCTTTAGGATCTAAATTATTGACAGCTTTATAATAAACTTCATTTGGAGTTTTATATCCAATCGCCGAATGTAATCTTTTTTTGTTGTAAGAGTTCATATATATTTTTATTGCTCGATTGAGAGATTTTATATTCTTATATTCATTCAGATAAATTTCTTCATACTTAATACTTCGCCAGAATCTTTCGATGCAAATATTATCAGTAGCTCTACCTTTTCCATCCATTGAAATTTTAATGTTGTGTTTTTTGAGAATATCAACATGAACTTTTGAAGTATATTGACTTCCCTGGTCTGTGTTAAATATCTCTGGTTTAGGATAAAATGCGAGTGCTTCATTTAACACACTTTTAACTAAGGAAATATCCATTGTGTTAGAAAGTTTCCATGAGAGTATTTTTTTACTATGCCAATCTATTATTGCGGCTAAATATACAAAGCCTTTTTCCAGTTTGATATAAGTAATATCTGTACTCCAGACTTGATTAGTTTTTTCAATTACAACACGTCCAGCATAATCTCTAAAATCTTTTAGGAGATATGGATACTTATAATGTTCTTTGTTTGCTGTAGTGGTCTTAGGCTTAGGATACAAGGCTTCTATACCCATATACTTCATAGCTTTCTTAACGAACTTTTTCCCTATGCTATACCCATCTCTTAAAAGTTGAGCATGAATTCTTCTACTTCCATATGATGGAAAGTCTGAATATATATTATTTATAGCATCTAATATTTTCAAGTCTTTACCTCTACTAAACGGTTTAGTTGGAGTATAGTACAAACTCGACTTACTTACCTGTAGCAATTGACACTGCTTATTCTGTGATAATTTATGCTTAGCATCAAGTAGAGTTTTTCTCTCTTTAGATGAGGCCAAGCTTTTTAGCTTTTCCACAAGAAAATCCTTCTCAACAATTGTCTCTCCAAGTTTTTTTGCAATTGCATCTTTTTCATATTTAAGAGTATCAATTTCATCTTTGTATTCTTTTACAACAGTACTTTTATCAAATGCTAATGACATATTCTCAAGAAACTGTTTTTTCCAATTTCTTAAACTTAGAGGTAGGACTTCATATCCACTAGCTATTTCATTAACAGTTTTTTCACCCTCTAAAACTTCCAGTACTACTTTTGCTTTAAAATTTGCACTATAACTTTTTCTTTTTGCATTCATATTTAATTCCTATATTCTCTATTTCAATTTTATCATTTTTGAAATAAGAAAACAAATTTTACTGGTTCAGTTTTAGGGGTTCATTATACTTGAATGGCTGTGTCTGAATCTTCTGAAGCGGGAAATGTAGAACTATCTGTTTCATACTCTCCACCAATAGCACCATAATTTACATTTGAATCATAAAGCCAGTCAAGGTTTATGGTCGCATAAGTAAATGATTTTTGTTGAACTTTAGTAACTTTAGATAAGTATAGTTCTATATTTGTTCGTATGTTTTGAGGTATGTTGGGATTGTCTAAAACTTCCTTAAATGCCAACTCCGAATCTTCATACATCTTTAGCATAAAGTAAGTTCTTGCCATTTGTAACTTATTACTAAGATTTGAAGGCTCAAGCATCTCAACTCTCTCAAAAGCTGCTAAAGCTGCTTCATAATTTCCTGTTTCAAAAGCTGAACGACCAAAGTAGTAATTTGCATTAGCATCTGAGAGTTTACTTAGATATATTTTTGAAAATATCGCATAACTACTCTTAAAGTCTTTTGCTTTGTAAGACTTAACTGCCTTTTCATACTCTACTTCGTTACTATCACTAATTTCACCACCAAACACAAAGATTGGCAATAACACAATCAATATTAGAAATATCTTCACTTAATCCACCCTTAAATAATCTTATTTAATATTATAGCACTTTTTATTTGTTTAGCGTATAAAAGAAAAAATTATAAAAAGAGTTATGGCTATAAAAGCACTTATGAGTGCATAAGGAAGTTGAGTTTGGACATGTTCTATAACTTCACAATCACTCGCCATAGAAGAGATAATAGTAGTGTCTGAGATAGGAGAACAATGGTCACCAAAAATCCCACCAGATATAACTGCTCCAATAGTTAAAGCGACATCAGCGTCCATGATAACTGCCATAGGTACGGCAATAGGAATCATAATACTAAAAGTTCCCCACGATGTTCCTGTTGAAAAAGAGATAAGCGAACTTACTAAAAATATGACTGTTGCTAAAAAATATATATTGAGATTTTCATTTGCTAAAGATGCTAAATACTCTCCTGTTTTTAGCTCACTTGTAACCTCTCCAATGCCAAAAGAAAAAAGTAAAATCATAGCGATGGGAAAAAGTTTTTTTGCTCCTTTAAAGGCTGTTTTAGTCCAAACACTCAACGACATGTTTTTTGTAGGCACATAATAGATAAGTGTAAATATAAGAGTGCTAAATACCGTATAAAAAATGGCGCTTGAGCCACTACCTTTTAAAATATCCCCACCACCACTTAAATATAAAAAAACAAAAACCAAAGCAACCATTAAAAGTATTGGTAAAACCATATAGTTCATACTTGGAGTATTTAAACTTGTTGTTTGAATATTTGTAGCTTTAAATTGTGTATATTTCATTGGACCGATATTTATATTAAAGTAAATTGCTACAAAAGTAACCACCAAAGCACTCATGGCATAAAAGTTATAAATAACTGCATCTATAAGGATAGAAACTGCATTACCTTCTATCTGCCCTAAAGATATTTGAGTTGAAATAAGTCCAAGCAGTAAAGCACCCCAACCATTAAAAACAAGAAGTGAGCTTATAGGTGCTGATGTTGAGTCACAAACAAAGGCTAACTTTGCTTGAGGAATTTTGTATTTTTGACAAAAAGGTCGTCCTACTGCCCCAGCAATAAGTGAAGTGATGGAAGATTCTATAAAGATAACAACACCTATAAAATAACTAAGCATCAAAGATGATTTTTGCGACTTAACAATTTTTACACGATTTTGCATAAAATCTACAAAACCTTCTATCCCTCTACTTCTTTCTATCAAAGCCATGATACTTCCAACAAAAATGGCGAAACCTAAGGTTTTTAATATCCAAGCTTTTGAGAGTAATGTTATAAAAAGAGTAAGCAAAGCATCTAGAGAGTTTAAAATATTAAAATCATTGAGTATGACAAGACCAAGTAAAATACCACTAAAAAGAGAGAGGAGAACGCTTCTTGTGTAAAGTGCTAAAACTATGGCAAAGAGAGATGGAACGAGAGAAAGTATGGAGGTTTCTATATTAAAACTCGAAAGCTAAAAGAACTAAACCTGCTCTACCAAATTTTTCTCTATATATTTCACACTCTTTTTGCTTAACTTCTTTAAAGCCTAACTTTTTATAGTATAAAAGTGTTTCTAGTGAACCTATTTCCACCATAGACTGAACGATTCTATAACCTTTAAGTCTTGCCGTTAATAAACTTTTTTGCATTAATGATTTTAAGATGCCAACATCCATGTAACCTTCAAGCTCTTCCATATAGTCAAAAACTAAAGTTCTTGTATTTAACTCAAAATCACATGCTTCTTGAATCTCTAAAAAGATTTTGTGACCATCTGAACAACCAATCTCATTTAAAGCATCTAAGAAACTTTGAGTTGTTGCGATTCTTGGCTCATAACTGCAAAGGCTTCCAACATTTTCACCATCTATCTCAGCAATCAAAAAGTTGCTAAAATGACATTGATTTTTTACATCTGCTTTGATTAGTTTTTCAATACTTGCTAAAGTACCACTATCACCAAGATGACCAAAAATCAAATCAAACATACCAAACTGTTTATCTGCTCTAGAACTTTGCAAAATCATCTGTGCTAAAAAAGGCGAATCTGTACTTTGTGCTTTTTTTATTTTTATACTCATAACTCTTTTCACTTTTTAATTAAATTCATATAATAGTAATAGTACCATATCTTATGATAAAAACTTTCTTAATTTTAGTAATTTTACAAAATTTGCTGTTTTCTTCACAACAAATAATCTTAGTTATTAGTCAAGATTATACAAATTCAAAAGCTAAACTAACATGTTATGAAGATGAGATAAAAGTCTTTGAAACCATAGATGTAAATATAGGTAAAAATGGCTTAGGCTTCGGTTTGGGCGAACTTAAACTAGAAGAAAATAGACAAAATATCGTTAAAAAAGAAGGCGATAAAAAAGCACCTATTGGTATCTTTAAACTAACAAATACCTTCGGATATGATAAAAAACAAAAATCTATACTAAATTATATTTATTTAGAAAAAAATCTCATTTGTGTTGATGACTCAGACTCAAAATACTATAACAAAATTATCCAGATGCCAAAAAACAAACCAAAAAGTTTTGAGATTATGAAAAGAGAAGATAATCAGTATGAATTAGGCGTAGTTGTACAACACAACAAAGAACAAAAAAAACAAGCAGGTTCATGTATCTTTTTACATGTTCAAAAAAACATAAATGCTCCAACAGCAGGTTGTACTTCCATGACATTTCAAGATATGAAAAAAATTGTAGAGTGGTTAGACGGGAGTAAAAATCCCATTTTGATTCAAGTGCCTAAAAGCTCTCTCCCAGAGATAAAAAAACTTTATCCTAAGCTTCCTCTTTAACAACTACAACCTGATTTCGTCCTTTTTGTTTTGCTATATATAAAGCTTGATCAGTTTTTTTATATATCTCATCTAATGTAGAGTTGTCGTTAGTAACCATAATGTAAACTCCACTAGAAATTGTTAAAAATTTTGAGACTTTATTTTTAATATGTTGTATTTCTAATTTTTCTATATTTTCTCTTACTTTATTTACTAATAAAACAGCATCTTCATACTTTTGAACATGAAAAAGCAAGCCAAACTCTTCCCCACCTAATCTAAAAGTATAGTCATCAGGACGCTTTAGAATAGTTTTTAAGGATTTTGACACAAGTTTTAAAGCGGTGTCACCCTCTTGATGTCCATAAGTATCATTATATTGTTTAAAATAATCTATATCAATAATTGCAAAAGCTAACAAATACTTTTCTCTTTTACAAATCTCTATTTGTTGAGCAAAAATATCATCAAAATATCTCCTATTATATAAAGAAGTTAAACCATCCGTTATTGCTATCTCTTCAACCTTTTTCTTATTTGTTATATCATATCTTATTGCTACATAACTAAAGATATTGCCATGGCTATCAAATTCAGGGGAAATATTCGCATAAACCCAATAATAACTACCATCTTTTTTTCTATTTTTTACTTCACCCTTCCAAACTTTACCACTTTGAATAATTTTCCACATATATCTAAATGCTTCTTTTGGCATATCTTGATGTCTTATAATATTATGAGGTTTCCCTAATAACTCTTCTTTTGAATATTGTGATATTTCACAAAATGCATCACTTGCCTCTGTAATAATACCTTTTAAATCTGTCCTTGAGAATATTATATATTTACTCATAATAATTAAACTTTTTTCTAATGCCTGAGAGTTGTCTTCTATTATTAAGTGTAATTGTTCCAAATCTTTGTTTGTTTTTTTTAACATATGGTGTCTATATAATAAAAAAATTATTATTAAAAAAATAAATCCAGTAACAGCATAGAGTTCTTCTTTAGTATAGACTTTTTCTTTCCATTGATTGTTAAATAAAAATTCATTGTATCTACTAGCATTATTAATTAATCCATAATTATGTAATATATCATGCCATCTATAGATTTCTTCTTTATTGATATCACCTATTTTAAACTGCTCTTGTAAAAAAAGTTTTTTAATCTCTTTTGCTTCAAATTCTAGTGCTTTGATAGATTTTTTTAAAGAATTATTATATTTAGAGTATATTAGCTTCACAACTTCATCATTATTTTCTAAGGCATATTTCCAGCCTCTATTTGTAGCATCTATGAAAGCTTCTATTCTTACTTTAGTATATTTATCTATATTCTTTTGCAGTGTAAACATATTAACTGCTCCAGAGTTAAATCCATAATCTTTAGGGTCTAATATATTATAAGGAATACTTTCTACTTCAAGTCTGTATAATTCATTTGTTTTATATACTTCCATAGCATCTGTTTTATTATCAATTAAATCTTGAATATCATAACTATTTTCTTTAAAAATTATTTTATTATAATCAACACCTAAATGCTTAAACATAAAATCAATAGGGGTATTTAAAAGCCTTTCCTTACTAGACATGATAGATTTACCTTCTAAATCTTTAGGATGCTTTATTGTTGTATTGGTAGCGATAATTAGAGGGGATTCTTTGAAATAATTTGCTAAAAGGACTATATTGTTTTCTTGCCTTTCTAGCATATATAAACTATCGCTAATAGCAAAAGTTGTTTTGTTTTTTAACATATCTTCAATTGTTTTAGTATTATTAGTAAACTCTTTTAGTTTAACTTCAAATCCTATATCTTCATAATAACCTTTCTCTTTAGCTACTATAAAACCAGCATATTCAAATTGATACTTCCAATTTAATTGTATTGATACTTTATCTATATTATTATCAGCAATTAAAGATATTGCCATAAATAAAAATATAAATATAATATTCATTTAAAATTCCTTACTTAAACTTCCTCTTTAGACATACTATCTTTAGCTTCTATACCAAGAAGGGATAGTCCAGTTTTAAGTGAAAGTGCTACAACCAAAAGAAGTTTTAAAAGTTTTACCTCATCTTGTGTTCCTATGATTCTACAATCATAATAAAACTTATGCAGAGATGCTGCTAATGCTTTTAAATAATCAGCTAATTTTTGAACTTGACGAGAAGAAAATGCATCTTCAACTATTTCAGGAAGTAAAAGTGCATCAAACAAAAGTACATCTGCATTTTCATTAAGACCAATTAGTTTACTTTTTAGTATCTCTTCTTTTGAAAAGTTTGATTTTGATAAAATCGTTTTGATACGAGCATGAGCATACTGAATGTAAAAGATAGGGTTTGAGCTATCTTGTTTTTTAAACTCCGCTAAGTCAAACTCTAAGGCTGTGTCAGATTTCTTAGATGCAAAGATAAAACGAAGTGCATCAGCACCAATCTCATCAACAATATCACTCATTAAAATCACATTACCTGCCCGTTTACTCATCTTATAAGGTTCGCCATCTTTAAGTAGTGAAACCATTTGAGAAAGTAGAGTTTCAAGTTTCTTAGAGTCATAACCTAAATACTCAACAGCAGCATTTACTCTTGGAATATAACCATGATGGTCTGCTCCCCAGATGTTTATATAGTGATCGTACCCTCGTTCAAACTTTTGGTTATGATAAACTATATCACCAGCTAAATAAGTTGGGCGTCCATCTTCTCGAACAACAACTCTATCGTTATCATCACCTTTTGCCTCAGATGCTATCCAGATTTTTTCATCTTTTTTATAGATGCCATCACCCATCTTTTGCATAACTCTATCCCAATCATCATACAAAGATGATTCATTGACAAAAGTATCAAAGTGAATGTTTAAGTCTGCTAGGGAATTTACAACTATCTCCATCACTCCATCTTTTGCCCAAAGTGCAAGTTCTTTTTGACGAGTTTTATCGCTTAAAATTTCTTTACCGAACTTCTCAACGGCACCCTCAGCTAAAGCTTTTAAATAATCTCCACGATAGTAACTCTCAGGGTAATCTACTTTTTCTTTAAGTATATTTTCTCTGCCCCAAAGTTGAATAGAAAGACCAAGTAAATCTATTTGATTTCCTGCGTCATTTACATAGTACTCTGCTGTGATATCATACCCTAGATGCTTTGCTAAACGATACAGTGTATCGCCATAAACAGCACCTCTAGCATGACCTATATGAAGCGGACCTGTTGGGTTTGCACTAACAAACTCTAAAAGAATTTTGGATTTTTTATCTTGTTTAGCAAATTCTTGTGGATTATCAAGTGCCCAAGTACTGTACTGACTTAAAAAAACTTCACTAAGGCGAAAGTTTAAGTAACCTTTTACAGACTCAACACTAGAAAAAATTTCTGATTCATTAAATGAAGATGCTAATTCCTCAGCTATTATCATAGGGGACTTTCTAAGTTCCTTAGCTAAAGAAAAAGCGATTGGAGTAGCAAAATGTCCAAAAGATCTATCTTTTGGTTTTTCTAAAACAACCTCACGACCAAACTTTTCACGCAAAAGCGCCGATACTCGTTGTTTCAAAGATTATGCTTGAGTTGTAGTTTTTGGAGTTTCAGTTGAAGCAACTTCTTCGCTTGATTCTACTTTTTTAGGAGCTTCAGTTGTAACAACTTCTGGCTCATCAACTTCTTTCATTTCACTTTTAAAGTTTTTGATTCCTTTACCAATACCTTTTGCTAAGTCAGGTATCTTTTTTGCACCAAATAAAAGTACAATTATTCCAAATATTATTAATAGTTCTGTTCCACCAGGCATTCCCATGCTTATTTCCTTTTTTTAAGTTTTGTAGTATAGCTACTCTTTGCTGTAACTACTCTTATTGTTCTATATCTTCCCATTTTTGAGCAAACTCATTTATATCTTGCATAGGCACTTTAAGTCTAGATGCAAGAGCAATAGTTCTTAGAGTTTGTGCCGCTTCTTCTAAGTCATCATTTATAACTAAATAGTCATACTCACTGATACGCTGTATCTCTTTTTTTGCCATACTTACTCGTCTATCTATAACTTCTTGAGTATCAGTTTTACGAGCTTCTAGGCGATGTTTTAAGATAGAAAGTGTTGGAGGAGAAATAAAAACAGAAGTTGTTATATCGCCAAGACGATTATTTACAACCGTATTTCCTTGAACATCTATATCAAAAATCACAAGTTTACCTGCTTTTAATGCTCTTTTGACAGGCTTCAAAGATGTTCCATAGTAATTTCCATGAACAAAAGCATACTCTAAAAAATACTCATCATTTATATCTTGCTTAAACTCTTCTTCACTAACAAAGTGATAGTGAATTCCATTTGTTTCGCCTTCACGAATTTTACGAGTTGTTGTTGAAATGGAAAAGTAAGACTCTCCAATATCATGGATTATCTCATTTAAAAGTGTACTTTTACCTGCACCACTTGGACCTGAAAGAACTAAAATTGCTCCGCTATTATTATTCACTATTTGTCACCTATTGTTATATTTATACTAATTTTCATGCCTTTCATAGATGCGCAAACCTCTTCATTGCTAAGAGCTTTAAGTAGTTTTTTAAGTGCTTGTACACCATCATCACTAGAACTTTCAACTATCTCTTGCACAGCTTCTACTTCATCTGATTGCAGTATTTCTTCTACTACTTCTTCACCTATTGCTAGTTTTATGTCTTTTTCGTTAAGTGCATCTAAACCATCTATATCATTTACTGCAATATCTAAAAGTGTATCAGCATCTAATTCACTTTCTAAGTCTTCTTCGCTTAGTTCTAAAACAGCACTTTGTATTTGTGTTTCTATATCTAGTTCTTCTTCAATACTTTCTTCTTTAACTTCTTCTTCAAGCTCCAGCTCTTCCTCTTGAGGTTCTTCTGTAAGTTCTAGCTCTTCTTCCAATTCATCTTCATCAAGACTTAAATCATCATCTTCAAGTTCTAACTCTTCTTCTTGAGTTTCTTCTGTAAGTTTTATTTCTTCTTCGTCCAACTCTTCTGAATTCACTTCTTCAAGGCTAAGGTCATCATCCTCTAACTCTAACTCTTCATCAAGACTTTCTTCCTCTTTTTCTTCGACTATTGCTTCAAGTTCATCTTCATCAAGATTCAGGTCATTGTCATCAAGCTCTTCTTCGTTACTTAACTCTTCGAGTTTATCAAGTTCATCACTTATTTCTTCTTCATCCAACTCTTCTGAATTTACTTCTTCAAGTTCTTCTTCCAAGTCATCAGTTTTAAACTCATCAAGTTCTTCTAACTCATCTTCCTCTTCTAAAAGTTCTTGTACTTCTTGTAACTCATCTTTATCTAATACACCTTCACCTAAATCATCTTCTTCATCTAAAGATAACTCGTCAAGTTCTAAGTCTAACTCTAAGTCAATATCTTCTAAATCCTCATCTTCAATGTCATCTAAAGAAAGTTCATCTAATTCATCCTCTTCTTCAATCTCAACTTCATCTAAAGACTCTAACTCTTCTTCAACTGCTTCTGGTTCTTCTTGTGTTTTTTCCTCTTCTTCTTGGGGTTTTTCACTTTCAAGGTTTATTGTACTTGCTTCTTGAGCTAAACTTACAAATAGTTCTACCAAGTCCGTTGGTAAAAATGGTTTTCTTAAAGTTTCACTAAAACCTAAAATTTCTTTGGCATCTCTTGAACATATATATAATGATTTATGATATTTTATTTTACTTTGAACTTCACTCATAACATCTTCACTATACAAAGTATCATCTAGTATAAACAAGTCACATGAGCTTTGTGTAATATCTGCAATACTATCTATAATTTCTAATTTATCTGAAGTTTTTTGAGCGCTCAGCGTTACAAGTTTTGTAACAACTGGATTATCATTTAAAAGTAATATATTCACATCAGTTCCTTTTGAAGCTTGAGTCTATTGACATTATTGTAGCAAAAAAAACTAAAAAAGCATCTCTAAATAATTAAAAGCATCTTGCATTTGTATTTTTAAAATAAGCATTGCCGAAGCAAAGGTCGCAATAAGAACCATAAAAGCTACCATAATCTTAATAGGAAAGCCTATAACAAGCAGATTAAACTGAGGCATAGTCTTCATGAGCATACCAAAAATAATGTCTGCTAACCATGATAAAGCGATGATAGGAAAAGCTATCATAAAACCAACTATGAGCATATTTGAAGCGGCTTGTATGATATAGTTAAAAAGATTTTCAGTCATTATAAAACCGCCTAGAGGTATAGCACTAAGTGATTTGTCAATATAGAGTAGCATCCAGTGATGAAGGTCGATTGCTAAAAGAACCATCAGCCCCATTAACGATAAAAATTGTGAGATAATTGGCATCGAAACACCACTTTGTGGGTCAATCGCACTTGCCATAGAAAACCCCATCATAAAAGATATGATTCCACCTGCAAAAGTTATAACATTGTAAGATAAAAGTAGAACTGTCCCTATCGCTAAACCAAAAAATAACTCACTAAGTATGGCAAGAATAATACTCGCAGTATTTATCTCTATTTCTAGAGGTGGCATCGATGAGTAAAAAACTATAGTAAAGAAAAAAGCCATACTAGCTTTTATGGTTGGTGGAATATTTTTATGTGAAAAAATTGGCGTTGCAATAAAAAGTGCAGCAAAACGAAAAAACAAAAGAATAAAACCAACTATATAAGTATCGGTAAAAATACTAGGCCATGTCATTACTGTATCCTAATTAACTCTTTATTTTCAAGTCTATAAACTTTTTTACACTTGTAAGCCAACTCTTCATCATGCGTTACAAGAATCATTCCTGCACTGTTTTTTTCAATATACTCAAAAAATATATTCATAACTTCATTTGCAGTTGTTTTATCTAAGTTTCCTGTTGGTTCATCTACAAACAAAATTTTAGGTTGTTTTGTCAAAACTCTAGCGATAGAAACTCTTTGTTGCTGTCCGCCTGAAAGTTCAGTTACTTTTTGATTTATACCCTCGTAAATCTTTAAGCGTTTTAAAATATCATCATCTATTTTTTTATCTGAAAGCATCGCTGCAACTTCTAAATTTTCTTTAGCGCTAAAACCTTTAAAAAGATAGTGAGATTGAAAAACAAGACCAAGTTTATCACGCTTTATCTGGGCTAGTCTTTTTTTACTCATACTAAATACATCTTCATTTAAGATACTTACTTTACCGCTATCAGGGATTAAAAGAGTAGATAGTATATGTAAAAATGTAGATTTGCCACTTCCACTAATACCGATAATAGCAATAGATTCTTTTTCTTGCAAATCAAGAGATAGATTGGAAAATAGTTCATACTCAAAAGTATGTGAAATGTTTTTAGCTGATAGTAAATTCATAGTAGGGATTATAGCAAGTTAAGTAAAAAAATAAGCAAAAAAAAAGGTTAAGCTAAAAGCTTAACCCATTTGAGCAGCAACTTCTGCTGCGAAATCATCTTCTCTTTTCTCGATTCCTTCACCAACTTCAAGGCGAATAAATTCAGTAATCTCAGCAGTACCACCAAGAGCTTTAGCTGCAGCTTCAACAGCTTGTGCAACTGTTAACTTGTCATCTAAAACATATTGTTGGTCTAGTAGAGCTTGTTCTTGATCTAGTAGTGTGTTATCTAAAATAAAACGAGCCAATTGACCTGGTACAATCTTATCCCAAATTTTTTCTGGTTTATTTTGCTCTTTAAGTTTAGCTTTGATGTCAGACTCAGCTTGAGCCATAACAGCATCAGTTAGTTGCATCATAGAAATGAATTGAGGTACATTTTTAAGAGGTTTTTTAAGACGAGATAACTCTTCATTTTCTTTCTTAAGTGCCTCGATGCGACCTTTTGTTTCACCATCAACATAATCAGAATCAAAATCTTTATAAGATAGCGTTGTTGGTTTCATTGCAGATGTATGCATTGCAACTTGCTTAAGAAATGGTACCATTCCCTTTGCAGTTTTTTCACTATCACATTTAGCAGTAATGATAACAGCTATACGATTGGTTGAGTGAATATAACCATTAAGTGCAGTTGTAGCGTCAGCATTAAGAGTAGAAAAACGACGAAGTTCAATCTTCTCACCAATCTTAGTTACAGCAGTTGCAAATTTTTCACCAAATGCAGAGCTATTAAAAGCCTCAACATCAGCAGGTTGGTTATCATAGATTTCTTGTGCAGAATCTTTTACAAGATTTTGGAAACCTTCATTTTGAGCAACAAAGTCAGTTTCAGAGTTAATCTCAATAATAGTTGCTTTAGAAAAATCATCAGCAATTACAAATCCTGCAAGACCTTCAGCAGCAATTCTAGTTGCTGATTTTTTAGCAGCTTTAGCGATACCTCTTTCTTTTAACCATGCAGTCGCTTTATCCATATCTCCATCACACTCAACAAGTGCTTTTTTACAGTCCATCATACCAGCGTCTGTAGCTGCTCTTAGTTCTTTAACTTGTGCTGCTGTAACTGCCATGATTATGCTTCCTCAGTTTTTGCTGGTGCTTCAGTCGCCTCAGCTTTTACTGCTTCTTCTTCGCTCGCAACTTCTTCTGCTTGCTCTTCTTCTACTTGCTCTTCTTCAGCAGGTGCATCTCTAAGAGCTTTACCTTCATTGATTGCAGCAGTCATCTCACGACAAAAAAGTTGAATAGAACGGATAGCATCATCATTACCAGGAATTGGGTAATCGATTAAATCTGGATCACAGTTAGTATCTAGTGGAGCAACAACTGGGATTTTAAGACATCTTGCTTCTAAAACAGCAATATGCTCTTTTACTGCATCTACAACAAATAACATATCTGGAAGTTTTTTCATGTTTCTGATTCCACCGAAATATGCTTCAAGTTTAATTTTTTTACGACCAAGCATTAAAGCTTCTTTCTTAGTTAAAAGATCAATTTGACCATTTTCTTGCATCTCAGTGATGATGTCAAGTTTACGGATAGATTTTTGAATAGTTGGGAAGTTAGTAAGCATACCACCTAACCATCTGTTATCTACATAAGGCATATTACAATCAAGAGCTGCTTGTTTTACAGAGTTACGAGCTTGTTTTTTAGTACCAACGAAAAGGATAACTTTACCTTCAGCTGCTGCGTCCATAACGATTGTATATGTATTACGGAAATAACGAAGAGTTTTTTGTAAATCGATAATATAGATATTTTTACGAACACCAAAGATGTATTTTTTCATTTTCGGGTTCCAACGACGAGTTTGGTGTCCAAAGTGTACACCACATTCTAATAGGTCTTTCATAGTTACCATAGGTAATCCTTAAGTGACTTTTAACAAGCCAAGAGTTTTACTAGTTTGTCTTTGAGAATGTCGGACAAGTTTCTTTAAAAAAAGAAGTTGCACTAGCTTTTGACACAATCTGTTAATGTTTTTTTAATGCTTATGCAATTAAGAAAAATCTGCGAATTATACTCAAATTTTGTTTAACTTAAGCTTTTAAGTTCTCTAACTCAGCTTGAACTTTTGCAACATGCTCTTTAACTCTAACCTTTTCAAAGACTGCTTTTACAACTCCCTGCGGATTTATGATAAAAGTCGTTCTTACGATGCCCATATACTCTTTTCCGTAATTTTTCTTTAACTGCCAAACACCATACTCTTGCATCATTTTAGTATCTTCATCACTAAGTAGTGTTATTCCTAATTCTTTTTTTTCTATAAAATTTCTATGTTTTTTAGTGCTATCTGCACTAACACCCAAGATGATGGCATCTAAGTCTGAAAAATCAGGTGCTGCCTCTGTAAATTCACAAGCTTCAGTCGTACATCCAGGAGTATTATCTCTTGGATAAAAATACAAAACTATCCATTTTCCCTTTAAATCTCTTGAACATATCTCTATATCATCTTGGTTTGGTAAACAAAATTCTGGTGCTTTTTCATCGATTTTTATCATTTTTTTATTCCTTAATTTTATTTCATTACCCTCAAGGGGCACCTTGAAAATGAAGGAAACCCTTCATATATTCATTACGGTATCGGAAGTATACCCTCAGGGGGCACCTCGATTCCGCTACCTACGCTTCTGCACTAAAGTGCGACTTAGAAAAAAACTAAATTTTTTTCTGAACGCTTAGTTTCCTTCAGCAGGAAGCTCAAAGCACTAGTGCTTTTAATTTGTTTTAGTAGACAAACATCAAGAAGTAGACCCAAATTCCTGTAAGTGATGTCATTACAACTCCACCAAAAGTTATGAGTCCTGCCTTTTTATGCTTGTTAAGTTGTATCTGTTTTTTCGCCATAAAAATAGTTACAGCCCAAATGACAAGAGTAATAGTAGAAATAATAATATGAAAAATCAAAACTATAAGTGCGTAACTATGTGACACACCGCTCTCTTTCATGAAAAAATCAAAGCCACCACCCATTCTAACCCCTATCTCAAAATAGGTTAAGACTATCACAGAAAACGCAAAAATAAATACTTGCGAATAGGCATGATATTTATACTTTTTCTTTCTTGCCAAGTAGATAGCACTCGCAACAAGCATAGGAAGAAGTGAAACTATCAGAGTTACAAAGTCCATGAAAAATGGAGCACGAGTACCTAAAAAACCTGTTTCAAACATATAATTCATTATTTAGCCTTTTGTTTTTGATAATAAGCATACCATGAGCCAAGTAAAAGTAAAACAACAACTACGCTAATGGTTATTTGTTTTAAGTAAGTATCTATCAACTCTTGATTTTCGCCTATAAAGTATCCTAACATCGTAAGTATCAAAGCCCAGATGCCAGCACCTAAAGCTGTGTAAGTGGAAAATACAATTAAGTTCATTCGAGCAAGTCCAGCAGGAATGGAAATTAACTGTCTAATCCCAGGAATAAGCCTTCCTATAAAAGTAGAAATGTGCCCATGTTTAGCAAAAAAACCATCCATTTTATCTAAAGCACTCTCTTTTATAAAAAAGTATCTTCCATATCTTTTAAGTATTTTTCTACCCAATGTAAGAGCAAGATAGTAGTTTATAAAAGCCCCAACTAAAGAACCACCCAAAGCACTAGCCATTATCATAGAGATAGACATATCCCCTTTAGATGCTAGATAACCAGCTGGGATAAGAACTATTTCACTTGGAAAAGGGATAAATGAACTCTCTATCGCCATAAGTAAAAATATACCTAAATATCCCCAATCAAATATCAAATCTACTATTGTTTGTGCTATCTCTTTTATCATTTCACTTCTTTAGGAGTATTATTTAATATCATCTTTTTCTATTTTAAATTTTTTACATATTTTCTCATATAAATCTTGCGTAAATTCTAAAATTTCTATTATTTCTTCTTTTGGGGGCAAAGAATAGTATGGATTTGGATACCTATCTTCTTTAAAATATTGTGTTGCTTTTTCTAAAAAATCTATTTCATTTTCAGTAATATCTAATTCATCTTTTATATTTACATATATTTCTACTAAGTCATGTGACTTTTTAATCTGTTGGTTATTATATGCAAAAATAGCTTTTAGCATTTTTTCTAGTGATTGTTGTAAGTCATTTCCTATACTGTCGGTGTAATGATTAGCATCTAATAAAATTTCGGCTGATTTTAAATCATGATAAGAAATTCTTAACCACTCAATAGCACTAACTTTATTTGGCATATAAAACTTTCCCTTTTTCTAGTATATCTATCTTATAAAAATAGTCTTCTCTTGTTGTTAAAAACTCTTGCGAAGAGTTTAAAATATCAAATCCTACTCCATACTCAAACACTATATCTCTTAGTAATTTTCTTGCCTTTAGTTTGTACTCTCTAACTTTTTCTTTTTCAACATTTTGCACAAGATATAAGTCTATATCACTATCTTTATTTGGACTACCATAAGCATAAGAACCAAACAATATAATTTTATCTGGATTAAGTGATTTTAATCTATCTACTATTTTTACTTTTATTTTTTCTATATCAATCATGTTTAATTATACCTAAATTATACACTTCGAAACATCTCGTACCATCTGCAATGCCACATCTTTTTTACCGTACTGCATCAAGGCTCTACTTTTATACTCTAGTGGCTCACCTAAAATGGCTAAAAATTTATCTTTTAAATCTTCGCTTTCTCTCTCACACCAGCCTAGTTCTTTTTCTTGGATAAATTTTGCGTTGTGGTATTGATGGTCACCTGCGGCATGAGGATATGGAACATAAAAAGCGGGGCAACCATTTGTTGTTAGTTCCCAAAGTGTACTAGCCCCTGCTCTACTTACAGCTAAGTCAGAACTTTGAATCAAGCGTGTAAGCTCTTTTGTAAAGCCATACAATCTTACTTCGATACCTAAAATTTCATAAGCTTTTTTAACTCTTTCATAGTCACTTTCACCTGCTTGATGAATAATTTTTATTCCTTTTTTACTGAGTGTAGATGCCACCCTTAAAGCTAAGTCATTTATAGCTTTTGCACCATGTGAGCCACCTAAAAATATAACTGTTTTTAAATTTTCTCGAACTCTTGCACTTTCATAAAATATATCTTTAACAGGATAACCTTTAATAGGAGAATCTTTCTCATAAGCACTTATAAATCTCTTTGCATAAGGTTTTAAAAGTGAGTTTAGCCTTCCTTTTACTGCATTTTGTTCATGTATAAAAAGAGGTATTTTCATAGAAATACTAGCTAGTGATGCAGGTGCTGCTGAAAAACCGCCAACACTATAAACAGCATCTATACTATGCTTTTTTAAAATTTCTCTTGATTTTAAAAAAGCACTAAACACTTTAAAAAGTGCTTTTATTTTACCTAGTCCTTTTTGGTTTACAACACCTGTTGTTTGTAAAAAGTGACACGCACTAAAAAACTCAGAATGTTCAAAATATTTTTTATCTTGTCCTTTAGTTGAGCCTATAAAAATCACTTCATGCCCATCTTTTTTTGCAGCCAAAGACAGAGCCTCTGCTATCATAAGATGACCACCCGTTCCACCACCAGTAATACAAAGTTTCATAAAATCATCTCCATCTACTCTAAGTCTGCTTTTTTAGATGCCATAAGTACCATACCAATAGCAATAGATGCTGCTATCATAGCCGAACCACCATAACTCAAAAATGGTACAGAAATACCTTTAATAGGAGTAATTCCACTGATACCATAAGCATTCACAATAAAAGCAAAAGAAAGTAAAAGACCTATGCCTAAAGAAAAAAGGTAGATACTTGTGTCTTTTGAACGGTTTGCGATTTTAAAGATTCTTTGAAGTATCCACATAAATAAAAATACTACAAATAAAACACCAAAAAAACCAAACTCCTCCGCTAAACCTGCCAAAACAAAGTCAGTATGAACTTCACTTAAAAAACCAAGTTTAAAAGTTCCCCCACCCAAACCTGTTCCAAACATTCCACCATTATGAATGGCATTTATCGAGTGCCCTATTTGATATGGTTCTATCTCTGTTGGAACTCTTAACTTTTCTGCGATGCTAGTTGGAAAAAGTTCTAAGACACTATTTTGAGCCAATGCCCACCAAGATTTTATACGCGTAATTCTATGTTCTGCTGTAAAGATAAAAAACATAAAAAAGCTTAAAGATATAAAAAGAAGTGAAAGAAAAAACCTAAAACTACTTCCTGCAAACATCAACATAAAAAGAAGCGTCATTCCAAGAACTACAACTTGTCCTAGGTCATTTTGAACAAAAGCTATCATAAACATAGCCCCCACAAATACAAGTGCATAAGGTATAAAGCGTTTAAACTCCGCACCTATTCCCATACCAGCATGATCTCCTAGTTTTCTAGAAAAACTCCAAGCCAAAAAGTAAACAAAACCAACTTTAAAAAACTCAACAGGAGCAATAGAAAATCCAAAAACTTTTATCCATCTTTTTGCTCCACCAACAGCAGAAACCAAAAATTCTGGTAAAAATGGCATAGCTATCATTAAAATTGCTGAGCCTATAAAAAGAGTAAAACCAATAGGTGCTAACCACTCATCAGGGTCAAGTTGAGCCAATAACCAAATGATGATAACTCCCATCAAACCAAAAGCGGCTTGTCTTATTGCAAAGTGAAACTCACTAACTCCAAAAAGCAGTGTTGTATATGCTGATAAAGAATATGTAAGGATTATACTAATAAGAATTAATATTGATACCAATGCAAAAAGTTTTCTATCAGCCATAAGTAAAAAACCCTATTTTATTTTGTTGATTTTTAGAACAAACTCAACTTCTGCTTTTGATATATGTAGCTCTTTAGAGATAGTTTCTAAAGAAACACCTTGTTTAAATAGTGAGATAATTTTTTCATCATCATTTCCATGAACTGAACTTGGAATAGAGATTTGCTTTATTCCATTTTCTAAAGTTGCCATTCGAGAGTTCAACTGTCCATCTATATCTAAAAGGGTTTGTTCTAGTTTTTTAAGACCAAGAGAAAGAGGACTTACCATATCATAAACTGTTCTCTCTACTTCTTCATATATATTTTCATCACTCATTCTATTATTGTTATCTTTTATATTTTTAGCTGTGCTATCTAGCTCTTTTTTTAAGTAATATATATCTCTGTTTAATTCTTCAACAACAGATGCAACAGAGTGAATATTTTTATTGAACTCCGAATCTTTTGAAAAAACATAATATAAAAGATATAAAATCATAGCCGCCATTGCAACTACAATATACTCGATATTTATAAACTCTGTATAATTCATTTTGCTTTTGCCTCACGAATAAGAACTCTCTCTCTTGCTGTCAAGTAAACTCCCCACTCTTTTTGATCTCTTTCATGTATTTTAGTTATTTCTACAAGTGACTTGTCAAGTGCTTTAAAAAATACAGCTACATCTCTTTTTGGATGAACTGGCATCTCAACTCTCCCATAATACTCAACTCCTACCTCTAAAACATCTTCTTCTAGTTTAAAGTGATCAAAACCTATGGACTCTATCTTTACCGCATTTATTAGCGACAATCTTTTTGGAACTTCATTTTTCAAAAACATCTCTAGAGCATCTATTTTTCTATGGAGTTCTACTACAAGATTTAAAAGAACAGGGTCAGTTTCAGAAGTTTCTCCTCTACCTTTTGCAAGTTTTAGCCATTGACTTATCGGGTCATCATCACTTTCACTTAGTTGAGAATACTCTCGTAAAAACTCTTCTTTATCAAGAGATGCTTCACTATAAACTAAACTAATAGGAACAGGTACTAAACGAACACTCATGAGAACACCTTATCTAAAACTATAAATACAAAAAATGCTATGCCTAAGTATCCATTTATTGTAAAAAAAGCACGATCTATTTTTGTAAAATCTTTTCTTACTAAATAATGTTCATAAGAAAGCATGATGGCACTTAAAATCACTGCACTAAAAGCAAAGATGCCAAGACCAGCCACCCAAACAAACAAAGCCCAAAAAATCACACTAAGCATATGAAAAAATGCAGAGATAAAAAGAGTAGCATCTGAGCCATAACGAGAAGGAATAGAATGCAAGTCGTTTTCTCTATCAAAATCCATATCTTGAAGTGAGTAAAGCAAGTCAAATCCTGCAACCCAAAATATCACACCTAAACTCAAAATAACAGACCAAGCAGGTATAGATGCTTGAACCGCCACAACCCCAGCAATAGGAGCTAAACCTAAAGAGATGCCAAGAATAATATGTGCTAAATGAGAAAAACGCTTAAAGTATGAGTAAGAGCCAAGAACTACTAGGATAGGAACACTTAAGTAAAATGCTAAATCATTTATCATATATGCAACAGCAATAAAAACTATGAAATTTACGGCTATAAATATTAAGATGCTAAAAGCATCTAGTCTTCCATCTACATTTGGTCTAGAAGCCGTTCTAGGATTCCTGGAATCTATATCTCTATCTGCATATCGGTTAACACCCATCGCAAAGTTTCTAGCACTTACAGCCGCTAACGCACCCATAAGTAAAAGCCAGAATCCAAACCAACCATCTGCTGCTACAATCATAGCTATAAAGATAAAAGGAAGCGAGAAAATAGAGTGTTCAAACATCACAAGTTCGTTAAAATCTTTTAATTTATTTATATATTTTTGCAACTAATTACCTTAAAATATTATTGTGTGTTATTTTATCTAAAGTTGATTTAAGATTTAATAATTCTGTAGAGCCAGACATAACTACACCTGTTGGATTATCACTAGTTAGCATGTAAAGTTAATAAATATTTATCAATACTAACTACTTTCACATTATCAATTGTTTCATCGGTATCGTAAGTAATGAGTTGAAATTTCTCTTTATCATTTTTTTTGAAATGCTTAAATGCATTTAGTTCCCTTTTTTTTGTTTTATCATCACTTATATCATAAGAGACTTGTGTTAAAACTCCTTTAGTAAAAAAATCTATCTCATAAGTGTCTTTTAGATAACTTACTTGTTTATCTTTTTGATTAAGTGTCATAAAAACTAAATTTTCTATTGAAGCACCTAGATTTTTAGAGTGTTTTGGTGCTATTTGTAAAAAGCCATTATCAAGTGCGTAAATCTTTTTTGTAGATTTTATCTTCTCTTTTTGTTTGTTATGAAATTTATCTATCCTCTTTAGTAAAAAAACATCTTCAAAGTAATTTATATACTCTTTTATACTTTTATCACTAATGTTAAAAGTTTTTGCCAATGTTGTATAGTTTAAAATACCTGTGATATTTGATAAAAGATAGAAAAAAGAGCCTCTCTAATACCTCAGAGTTTCGTATCTTATATCTTGGAACTATATCTTGATATAAAATATTTTTTGCATAACTAATGAGTATCTCTTTTTTTATTGTCTCATTTTCAATTTCAAAAACTTCAAAAAAACCACCCCATTTGATATACTCATCCATAGCTCTTTTAATATCTATTTTATTTTTAACTTGAGCATATTCACTACTACAATCAATCTCTTTATAATCTAAAAATTCTTTAAAAGTAAATGTATCAAGATGTATATTTAAACTTCTTCCACTCAAAAGTGTGTTTAAATCATTTGATAACATAGAAGAGTTTGAACCAGTAATTATGAACTTTATATCGCTACTTTCATACTTACTCTTTATGTAAACTTGCCAGTTCTCAAAAAATTGAATCTCATCTAAAAATATATAAATTTTACCTTTAGGATTTATAAACTTAATATACTCTTCATAGATAGTATTTAAGTAGTCTGCATTATGCCTATGTTCTAAAAAATATGGCTGTTCTAAATTTACAAAAAGTATATTTTTAGGCTCAACTCCATCGTTGATAAGATAATCTATAGCTAATCTAGCTAAAGTACTCTTACCACATCTACGAATTCCAGTAATTGTAATAATCTGTTTTAAAGGTAGATACTCTATAAGTGTTTGTAATTTTTCTCTTTTTATAGATGTCTCTTTTACTCCATTCCAATGATAATTCTGTTCAATGAGTATATTTTTCATTATATATTCCTATATATGCTATTTATTAGTAAGTGTACTTCTTTATTATAGCATATTTAAGTGATATGTAAATCTATAATTTAATAATGTGCTATAGTTTCATCATGAATAAAGAGATAAAGCAACTTGCAATCATAGGACCAACAGCATCTGGAAAGACAGATTTAGCTATAAAAACTGCAAAAAGTATAGATGCTTATATACTTTCCATAGATTCTCTTAGCATCTACAAAGAGATAGATATAGTTTCTGCAAAACCATCAAAAGTAGAGATGCAAGGCATAAAACACTTTGGTATAGATGTTCTAAATCCAAATGAGCATTTTGGGGTTGACATACTTATAGATATTTATAAAGAGGTTAAAGAACTCTGCGAAAAAAATAAAAAAAACCTTATCATCGTTGGTGGAACATCTTTTTATTTGAAATCACTTTTAAATGGACTTTCAATTCTTCCTCATATGAATAAAAAAGTTAAAGAAAAAGTAACATTCAAACTAAAAAATCTTCAAAAAACTTATGATGACTTATTAAAAATAGACCCTTTATATATGTCAAATATAAACTGCTCAGATGCGTACAGAATTGAAAAAGCTTTACTTATTTATGAAGCTTCTGGCATCTGTGCAAGTGAATGGTTTAAAAAGAATCCACCAAAACCAATCATCCAAAATTTAGATATTTACAATATTGAAGTTAAAAGAGATATTTTAAGACAGCGCATAGCAAAAAGAACTAAGCAGATGCTTCGTCTTGGTCTGATAGATGAAGTTTGCCTCTTAGAGAAGAAATATACAAGACTCCCAAATTCTATGGGAGCTATCGGTATAGTAGAAGTTTTACAATATTTAGACGGTTACACATCAAAAGATGAGATGATTCAAAACATCTCAACTCATACAGCACAACTTGCAAAAAGACAAGATACCTTTAACCGTACTCAGTTTGAAAATATAACATCAGACTCACTTAAAGAACTGGAAAAACTACTTACATGAAACTATTTTTAATACTACTATTATCTATCAATTTATATGCACAAAACACTCTTTATTTTTTCCCAAAAGATGGGCAAAAGGCTATAAAACATATAGAAAAATTAATCAAAAATTCTAACAATTCCATTAATATAGCTATGTATAATTTTGGATATAAAAAATTTGCTAAACTTTTAAATAAAGCTCATAAGAGAGGAGTTAAAATCAATATCTATTATGATAAAAAAACTGTTGACTTTAAAAATATAGAGGCAAAAAAGTTAGACAAAAAGCTTCATACTAAACTAGCTATTTTTGATAAAAAAATAGTTGTTTTTGGAAGCCCAAACTGGACTAAAAAAAGTTTTAAAGAAAATTATGAGGTTTTATATATTACGAATGATAAAAAAATTGTCTTAAAATTTAATAATTTTTTTAAAAGTTTAGACTAATTTTCCTTAGCACCTTCGGCTAGTTTTGCCCATGCTGAGTTTGGATCAGCATCTATGGCTTCTTGATAAGCAATTTGAGCTTCTTCACCTCTCCATAGTTTTTCATTAACAGTTCCAAGCAGATACTTTTGTCTTGCTCTATCATTTTTACTTAATTTCAAACTGTTTAATGATTTTATAACCTCTAAGGCTCTGTTATAATCTTCTTTATTTGTGTAAGTTTGATAAAGCGTAAACTCAACAAATGGGCTTTGAGCATAAGACTCAGATGCTTTTTGTATACTCATAACTTCTTGTGCGTATTGCATTACTATATTATCATCATTTTTCTGAGAACCGACACTCATAACGGCTATATATCTCTCGATATCTTTATAACTTTTACCAAATACTTTTTGTACTTTAACTATCGCTTTTATCATTTTTTCGCTTTTTTCAAGTCGCTGATAAGTATCAAATACAATTCTATAAACATCTTTATATTTTGAATCTTTATCATCTTTTATGAGAAGCAGTAGCTCTTGAGAGGCTTTAACAACATCACTATAACTTCCAGTAGCAAAATCAACTTTTATGTAACGATAAAGCCATTTTTTTCTAACTTCTATATTTTTTGATTTTAAATTTTTACTTGTTATTTTTTTTGCAAGTAAAAAGTCCGCACCTTTCATAGCACATTCATAGATGCCATCGTCCCACTTATCAGATAAAGAGATGGAATATTGACTTGCTATACTTAAAACTTTTTCACATTTTGTTGTTTGTAAGGCATGTTTCATTGCACCTAAAGCAGCGTCGTTGAGTATATTTTTTGTATCAGGATATGTAGTAACATCTAGGTTAAGTAAAGAGTCTTTAAATTCTAAAACATCATCATACATCTCATTTTCACACATAAGTTTTGCTTTTTCATAAATAGCTCTATTTCCTATACTATCATTAGCGTAAGTAACAATCAAAGAATTATAATCACTAATCTTAGTAGTTACATTTGCATCACTCTCATCAAAAAATAAAGAATCTTTTGCAACTTGTACCTCATTATCATATAAACCATCTGGAAATATTTCAAAGTATTTATTAACTGCTACTAAAGCTTCTTGTTTTTTAGGGGTTTTTGCCAACCAAATAGCTACATTTTTAAGTAAACTTTCATAATAATCATCATTTATATCAAGTGAATCTACTAAAGCTTGAGCAATAGATGCCGCACTAAAATACTCACCGGCATCTGTAAATAATTCTATCATATCTAATGATTTTTCATATTTAGAAGCAAATAAATCAGGTTTTGCTTTTACAATCTTTGCTATATATTTATTTGCTTCTTTGCTGTGTTCGTTGCTTATGTTGTAAAGTGCTAGTTTATATGCTGCTGTTGCTGCTATTTCTAAACTAGCAGTTTCATGTAAGGCCTTTTTATAGTACTCTATAGCCTTTGTTTGTGAACCACCATCTTCTAGCATTTCCCCTTTGTAGATATAACCCCATTTTGAATAAGGAGAGTCTTTATGCTCACTAAAAAGTCTGTCAAAAAAATAATCAGCTTGAGAGTTTAAGCCATTTAAAGCATACGACCTAGCTGAAAGTGCTAAAACTTCTGCAACATTTTCATCAGAAGAGTATTCTCTTAAATAAATTTTTGAAGAGTCTATTACACTATCATCATTTTTAAGTTTCGCACTTACCCTAATCTTGTAATATAAAAATTCTGCTGTAAAAAGAGAAGTTGGAAATTCAAGCATAACATCTTCTATAACATCTAAACACATTTCATATTTTTTTTCTTTATAATATTGTTTTATTTTTAGATAATCACTCACATCTCCAACATTTTTTATATGTACCGGATTGCCTTTCATATCTAGACTTCCAACATACGGCAACTTATCTTTAGAAAGAAAAAATGGGAAATTTATTGCCATATCAGATGGCTCATCTTTTTGTAAATACGGAATTTTTTTGTTATACCCAATTATCATCCATCTGCTTGATAATTTTGCGTTTGCTGTAAAAACTTCATCATCTTTACTTAAATCAAACACAACAGGAAATAATTTTATTTTTTTGTATGGAGTAATAATGATAAAAAAAGTTTTTTTCTTTATTTCGGTCTGAATATTAAAAAAATCATTTTGTAAAGGTTTAAATTTTTTAGAAGGAGATTTAGAAAAAGCACAAACAATTTTTGAAACTTCATCAAAATCATTTTTTATCTCTTGGCATAAAAATTTATTTTCATCTTTTATATGAAGTGTTGAGTAGTTTTGGAAGTTATCTTTAGCCCCTTGAAGTCTTATATCAAGGGCAAAGAGTGTAGATGCGTATAGATTTAAAAACAAGAGTAAAGAAAACAATAGTTTAAACAAATTCTTTTCCTTATCTCTTCATAATTTATAAAATTCTAATACCCACTTTTATATACAAGTGCGGTAACAAACTCTAGAACTGGATTTACTATAATAAAAGCAAATATAGTTCCCACTACTGCAAAACCAATAATAGTTTTTAGAGGAAGAGTTGCATTTGAAACAAATACACTACCATCTTTATTTATAACTGGGTCTTTCATAAACATAAACACTATAAGTTTTAAGTAATAATATCCAGCTATCGCAGAGTTAAGTGCCATAATAAGGGCTAAGACTGTATAACCACCAGTTACTGCTGAACTAATCATATATATCTTACCCCAAAACAATGCAAATGGAGGTAAACCTGCTAATGAAAGCATAAATAGTCCCATAATTATAGCTGCCATTGGTGATGTTTGTATCATACCTGCAAACTTATTAAAACTGTGGTCTGAACTTTGATGAGCGGGTAGATGTTTTTGACGAGAAATCCATAACATACTAAATGCACCAAGGTTAGTAAAACTAAATAAAATCCAGTATAAAAACAAGGCACTATTTGATTGTGTTGTTCCTATTAAGATAGCTGCCATTACAAAACCAGCGTGAGAGATTGAACTATATGCCAACATTCTTTTAACATCAGTTTGAACCAATGCCCAAATATTTGCAAATGTCATAGTAATAACAATAATAATATAAAGTATAACTTCTAACCAAATAACTCCACTATGAATTAAAAACTCAAAGATTCTCATAGTAACTACAAATACCGCAATTTTTGGAACGATTGACATAAAACCTGCCATCGCAGCACTTGCACCTTCGTAAACATCAGGTGCCCAAGTATGAAATGGAACAAGAGAAAGTTTAAAGCCTAAAGCAGCTAATAAGAACACTGTTCCTACAAGAACAAAACCAATATCAACATAACCATTAGCAGCTAAAACAGCTGAAATTTGATTTAGTTCGATAGAGCCTGTAAGCGCGTAAAATACCATAGACCCAAAACTAAAGAAACCTGCAGCCAAAGCACCCATTGTAAAATACTTAACAGCCGCTTCAAAGGACTTGTCACGGTTGTGCATCGCTATAAGCGTGTAAAGTGCTAAAGACGCAGTTTCAAGACCTACAAAAATCAAGATTAGGTTGTCTGTTGCTACCATAAACTGGAAGCCACCTAACATAAACAAGAAAAGTGCGAAAAATTCTGGATAAGAAAATTCATGAAATCTTTTATGTGTTAATGCTAAAGGAATAAAAAGTAAAGATGCCCCAACAATAATAAGTTGAGAAATAATTGCCAAACCATCTATAAGCATTACATCAAAAACACCCATAACAGTTCCATCGGTGTTAAATATGCCAGCTGATTCTAAAATAGCTCCCAGATCAATTAAAAGGAATAAAAGACTTATCATTACGAATAATGTTTTATCTAGTCCACCTTTAAATATGTCTATAACTAAGATTAACAAAGCACCAATAATCGGTATAAGCATTGGTGCGAGAGTCATAAGATTTAATGACTCTAATGATACATTTACTGGTTCTAACATTAGTGTACCTCCTTAGTTGAAGTTTTCGTAATTATTATCTCTGATTTTATATCAGGTATTCTTCTTTTTGCTTCTGGTGTTACAGCTTTATCATGCATAAGCTGAACAATAGACTCTACCGAGTTACTGATTGGTCCTAAAACTGGTTTAGGATATATACCTAACCAAATAGTGATAATCACTAAAGGAATTAAAGCAATTAATTCTCTTTTGTTTACATCAGGTAAATTTCTATTTTTCTCATTTGTAACTTCACCAAAAAACATCTTTTTATAAGCTGCTAACATATAGATAGCACCAACAATAATAGCAATTCCTGCTAAAAGAGTTAAGATATGTGACTGTTGATAAAAACCTAAAAGGCTTAAGAACTCTCCAACAAAGTTTATAGTCAGAGGAAGACCAACTGATGCCATAAGCATAATTCCAAAGATAGTTGCGTATCTAGGCATAACATGCGCTAAACCACCGAAATCTCTCATCATCTTAGTATGTCTTCTGTCATAAATAACACCAACAAGTAAGAACAAAGCACCCGATACAACACCATGAGCAATCATTAAAAAGATTGAACCTGAGATACCTTCAACATTTAATGCAAAAGTACCAAGGATAATAACACCCATATGTGAAACAGAAGAGTAAGCAACAACTTGTTTAATATCTTCTTGCGCATAGGCTACCATAGCAGTATAAACAATCATAATGATTGCAAGTATGGCAATTGGGAACATAAAGAACACAGATGCATCTGGGAACAATGGTAATGAAAAACGGATAAATGCGTATGTACCCATTTTCAGTAAAATAGCAGCAAGTATTACCGAACCAATAGTTGGTGCTTGACCGTGAGCGTATGGTAACCAAGTGTGAAATGGAAACATAGGCACTTTGATAGCAAAACCAAAGAAAAAGGCAACAAACAACCAAAGTTGGAAAGTTTCAGGCAAGATAAGTCTATACCAATCAAGTATTGCAAAACTCCAAACACCTGTTGCTTGATAGTAAAAATATGCCATAAACAACATACCTACAAGCATTACTAAAGAACCTGTAAAAGTGTATAGGAAAAATTTAACTGAAGCGTAAATTCTTCTTGGTCCACCCCATGCACCAATGATATATAACATTGGAACAAGAGAAAATTCCCAAAATAGGTAAAACACTATTGCATCTAGAGCGAAAAAAACACCAACCATAGTCATCTGTAAAAACAAAAGTGTTATGATAAGATATTTTACATTTTTAGTATCGCTTAGAGATGCGATACCTATAAAAGTAAAGAACGCTGCTAAAACTACAATAAATAAAGAGATGCCATCTACACCTAAAATATAGTTAATTCCAAAAGCAGGAACCAATGGTGCATGCTCCATAAATTGCATTCCTGAAACACTTGGATCAAAAGAGAACCAAAGGATTAAAGAAAGAACAAACTCTATAAAGGCAACTGCTGTACCATATGCACGCATACTGTCTTTTGCAACTGCAAAACCAAATATACCTGCTAACGCTGGAAAGAAAATTAAAATTGATAAAATATTATCTAACATCTATTAAACTCCTAAACCTGATAAAAGCAACTTAATGTCTTCAGGGTGACTTGCTGCAAAAGCAAAAACTACAGCTAGTGACAATAAGACAACAAGACCTACTACCATCCACTTAAGCATAGTAGAAAGATTACCACTTTGCATTCCTCGTGTACCTTCTCCAGCAGAATAAAAAATATTTGCTACGCCATCAACAGATGCATCAACGATTTTTTGATCAACTTGTTTCCAAAGAACTGTTGATAATTCTCTATATGGTTTTACTAAATACTCTTCATATATATAAGGTATAAAATATTGATTTCTCAAAAGTGTATAAATAAATGTTTGCTCTAGGGCTGATGTACCATCTGGAACTTTTATATTGTTATGCGCATATTTTTTATACGCAAAAAGAATTGCAGCAGCTACGAAAAGTTGTGTTCCAATAGTCATTATCCAATATGTTAAAGCACTATGAATATGGTACTCAGTTGCAGGAAGAACTGCTGTAACCATTTCAAAATAAGTCATTTTAAATGAACCTGCAATTATTGCAAGTAGTAAAAGTGGACTCATTCCAACTAACATAAACTTATATGCTTCATGTGGATGAATACCAAAGAGTTTATATCTCTCTTCACCATGAAAGATTAATGCGATTAATCTAAATGAATAGAATGCTGTTAGACCTGCTGTAAATAACAATACAGAATATATAATGTAATGATTATCAACAAAAGCAACTTCAAGAATTAGATCTTTTGAAAAGAACCCAGCAAATGGAAAGATTCCCGCTAATGCGATAGATGCGAGAGTCATCATTATAAATGTACCTCTCATTGTCTTTTTAAGTCCACCCATTTTAAATGGGTCAAGTTCATTATCCATCGCGTGCATAACATTACCAGCACCAAGAAACAGAAGTGCTTTAAAGAATGCGTGAGCCATAAGGTGAAATAGTGCAACCCAATAAGCTCCAAGACCTGCTGCTGCAAACATATAACCTAACTGTGATAGTGTCGAGTAAGCAATGATTTTTTTCATATCACGATTTACAAGAGCCATAGATGCTGCGAAGATTGCAACAAATGCACCAAGAGAAGCTATGAAAAGTCCAACATGTGGAATTAAATCATACAGTGGACTAGCACGAACTACTAAGTAAACACCTGCAGTAACCATAGTCGCAGCATGAATTAGAGCTGAAACAGGAGTAGGACCTTCCATCGCATCTGCTAACCAAGTGTGGAGTGGAAATTGTGCTGATTTACCCATAGCACCGATAAATAAGAAAATACCCATCCATGTTAGCGTTTCATTATCTAGTGCAGGCATCGCAGCAAAAGCTTCTGCATACTGAAGTGTTCCAGTATTCCAGTAAACTAAAAAGATTCCGATTAACATTCCAAGGTCAGCTATACGGTTCATAATGAAAGCTTCATTAGCTGCCCAAGTAGCACTCTCTTTGTGATACCAAAAACCAATAAGTCCCCAAGAACAAAGACCAACACCTTCCCAACCGATGAAAAGACCTGCAAAGTTATCACTCATAACAAGAATTAGCATTGAGAAAACAAATGCTGATAACCAAGCAAAAAATCTGTTAAAAGACTTATCATGGTCCATATAGCCAATAGCATAAATATGCACAACAGTTGAAACTAAACTAACAACCATCATCATTGTAACACTCACTTGGTCAACTACAAAACCAAAAGGAATATATAAATTTCCTGTTTCCATCCAAGTCATCAACTCAACATGAACACTCTGTCCTGTTGTGAGCACATGAACTAAAAGTACTGTACTGCTTAAAAAAGATACTCCAAGCAAAGCACTTGGAATAATTCCAGCTATTATTGTTTTAGGAGATGCCGCAAAAAGTGCAGCAAATAAAGAACCTACTAATGGTGAAAATAGTGCAATATATAAAAATATTTCCATTTATCTACCCTCTCATCGTTGACATTGATTCTAGGTCAATATTATTATGTCGTTTATGCCAAACAATTAAAAGACCAAGTCCAACAGCAACTTCACTAGCAGCGATTGCGATTACAAAAAATGCAAACATTTGTCCAGTTAAGTCACCGTAATAGTGTGAAATCGCAGCAAAAGAAATATTTACAGAGTTTAGTAATATCTCAATTGCGAAAAACAGCATTAAAAGGTTCTTTCTTCTCATTACACCTATTAAACCAATAGAAAATAAAATTGTAGAAAGTACAAGATAGTGATTTAGTCCTATTTCCATCATAAAAGTACCTTTTTATTTTTGTCTTTTTTCAAATCTTTAATCTCAGCATCACTCATAAGAGTAAGAGAAAGATCCATCTTTTTCCCTGCTAGAACAATCCCTGAAACCATCGCTACAAGTAACATAACAGCAGCAACTTCAAAAGGAACAAGATACTTTGTAAAAAGAACTAAACCTATCTCTTGAGTATTTCCAGCACCTTCTACCATTGGATAAAAAGCTTTGATGTTATCTCCTACTATTGGAGCAGCGAAAATCAAAACAACCAAAACAGCCGCTAATGTAGATAAACCTGTAATCAAATACTTGTTCCCCTGTTTCTCTTTTAGATCTCTTGTCGTGTCAAAAAACATCATACCAAAAGCATAAAGAGCCATTACAGCACCAGAATAAACAACTATTTGTACTGCACCTAAAAAGTCAGCACCTAGTATAAAGAAAAATGCTGATATAAAAATCATTCCTGCTGCTAACGCCGTAAGAGCGTATAACGCTTGTGATGTTGTTACAGTTATCCAAAACATCGCTATCGTTAAAAAAGCAAACAGATAAAAAGCAATCGCTTCAAACATACCCAAACTCCTTAATATGCGAGAGGTGTTTTTACAACACGCTCATCTTCATGTGGTGTTATTGCACCAAAACCTTCAAACTCAACTTGAGTACCTGCTTTCATAACATCAAGTGGTGTCAGCATATCTGCAAAATCCACATAATGTTCTCTTTGATCACTTGCATTTTCATATCTACCACCATGAGTGATAGCTAACTCTGGACAAACTTCTGCACAATATCCACAAAAGATACAACGACCTAAGTTTATAGTGTAGTCCGTTACTTCTTTACGAGAGTTTTTGTCTATCTTTGTATCCATTTTGATACAGTTTGATATACAAATTTTTTCACAAAGTCCACAACCGATACATCTCTCAGCATCTGATTCCCATAATCTTTTCATCTCATGAACAGCTCTATATCTTGGACCTATTGGCATTTTTTCTTCAGGATAGCTAATTGTATGTTTTTTAAACCAAATCAACTCTCTCATTACAACACCAAGACCAACAAAAAGTTCAAGTCTAAAAGTTCTTTTTAAAACTCTTTTAAATTTATCCCATGGTTCTGTTGGATAATCATCAATATCTACCATAAAGTATTCGTTAGAAATTTCTCTATCATTAAATTGTTCGTTTTTCATCATTACCCCCTTACATCAATACTATTGCAGTTACTAAAATATTTAATACTGCGATTGGCATTAATACTTTCCAACATAACCACATTAATTGGTCTGGTCTTACATCTGGCCAAGCAGCTCTTGTCCATAAAAAGAAAAAGAAGAAAAATGACATTTTTCCAAGAAGTCCAAGTGCACCTAAGAAACTTCCATCTCCATAACCACCTAAGAAAAGTAAAGGTATTACAAAAGAGATAAAGAACATATTTGCATACTCACCGATGAAGAAAAGCCCCCATCTCATACCAGAGTACTCTGTACCAAAACCATCAATAATCTCATGGTCATTTGCAATAAGATGAAATGGTGTTCTACCAGTTTCAGCAAAAGCAGCTATCCAAAACAATATAAAGGCAACAGGTTGAGTCCAAATAATCCAGTCCATAATTCCACCAGCTTGATACTCATTAAAATCTATTAGAGATAATGAACCAACTAACATAATCGGTGCTAAAATTGAAAGACCTGTAACTACTTCATACGAAATAAAAACAGCCGCGCCCCTTGCAGCAGAAAGTAGTGCAAACTTATTTGCACTCGCCATACCACCTAGAAGTGGACCATAAAGACCAACTCCCATAATTCCTAAAATATATAAAATACCAATATTTATATCTGCAACAATTGGATGTACTTCATAACCAAAGATTGTAAATGATGGTAAAAATGGAATCGCAGCCGCTGCCATAAATGCAGTTGCGGCTGTTATAACAGGTGCAATCTTAAAGATAGGTGCTACTACATTTGTTGGGATAATATCCTCTTTTGTAAAAAGTTTTACCCCATCTGCTGCTACTTGAAGTAATCCATAAGGACCAACATTCATTGGTCCAAGACGCCGTTGCATAAATGCAAGGATTTTACGCTCAAAGTAAGTTCCTATACCTGCAAGTGCAGAAAAGACAAGTAAAACTACAACGATTTTTATAACCGTTTCAATTAAATATGCTGTTTCCATATATTACACCTTTTGTATCGAAGCTGTTGCAAAACGGTAACCGCTAAACAGAGCCTCTGAATTTATTTTAGAATCAAATGTTGGAAGTATTGCAATACTACCAGCTATTTTATTATCGCTAATGATATTAAGAACAATTTCTGCCTTATCATTTTTAACTCTCACACTATCCCCTTCATTTAACTCTGAATTCCCTAGAAATTCTTCACTCATATAAAGCCCTGCAACTTCATCAAGATTTGTAGTTTTATTTGTAAAATCAGTAAATTGCCTTACAGGATTCCCAAGATAAATAAGAGTACCTTGCAGTTTTTCATCAGTTAAGTTTTCTACAACTTGATTAGTGCTTCTGTTAACTTTTACATTATCTAAAAGATAACCTCTAACTTCTGTGCCATCATTTTCATAATGATTTGGAAGACTATCAAAAGTTTGAGTTTTAAACCCAGCATCTGTTGGAAGAGATTGTGTATAGTCAATCACATTTTTTGCATTCATCCCAAGTGCATTTGCTATGTCGTTTAACTCATACCCAGTATAAGGCAGTGCAGCATTTGTTGGATTTACTCTTTTGTTAATTGATGTAAGAGTTCCTTCTTGCTGATTGATGGCTGGCATATCAAGATCACCGTCACCTAGTGCAGATAAAGTAAAATCAGCTTTTGTGTTATAACCGATACTGTATTCTCCAGCTTCCCCGTCAAGCTCACAAATAAGCGCAACACCTAGAGAGTTTGTTAATGGAGGTATAATTGTTAACGATATATCACTACATTTCTCAATAAGTGCAACTAATCTTGCAAGATTTTTAGAGTTTGGATGATTATATAAATCTGGTCCAACTATCATAGCAAACGAGTCTTTTTTCTTAAGATTTTTTGTTAAAACTTCCATAAAGTTATCATCAGCACCTAAAAGAGTTAAAAGAGCATTATCATCAACTACTACTTCTTTAGAGATTTTTTTAGAAACCATTTTAGTTTTCTCTACTTCAACTTCTTCCTCTTCCCCTGTTTCTTTATTGACTTTCATCTCTTTAACAATCTCAACTACTTTTTCTTTTATAGTTTCTTCAACTGTTATAGTTTTTTCACTATGAAAAGATGCTAAATACTCAACAACTTTTTCAGGTAGTTTTTTTTTATCTCCAAACAAGTCTAAAACTAAATAAAGAGCTGCCTCTTCTTGAAGTGGAGCATGAGTAACAGTCATTATACTTTTTCCAAGTCCCTCTATAATAGGGTCCTTTACAGGATGAAAATATAAACCTGCACCTTTATTGACAGTCATAGAGTTATTTAGTGCATATCTTGCATTTGGATTATCACTCTTAAGTGCAGTTCCAACAGAGATAACAAAGTTCGATTTATGAGTTGCTTTTAAATCACTTCCCCAAAGTTTAGTTCCACTAACTTCACTATAATTTTTCAAAAATGTAGCAAAAGATTTTGCTTCATCGTTTATGAGTTTATATCCGTGTTTTTCTTTTAGAGATTGAAGTATGTAAGCTTCTTCATTTGTTATAGTTGAAGTAAATTTTATAGTATCTGCTTTTTTAAAAGCCTCAAGAGCAGATGCAAAGGCTTGTTCATCTTTAACTACATCTTTATTTTCATAATCAAAACCATATCTACCAGCACCACAAAGTGAAACGAAATTCCATTCATTCATAACACGATAAATTTTCTTATCTGGATTCTCAATACTAGTATGCTTAACATCATAAGTTATTTGACAACCAGCAGAACAGTGACCACAGGTTGCTGGAATTTGTTCTAGCTCCCAAGCATTTGTTTTATATACAAACTGAGTATCTACTAATGCTCCAACAGGACAAACAGAGGCACATTCTCCACAAGAAGTACAATCAAGAACATCAGTACCGTTTGTTAAACCAATCAAAGATTTGTTTAGCTTGTTCCACATTGCATAAGCATCTTTTGGCATCTCTTCTTTATACTCTGATTCTAGTGCATCTGCACCTCGTGGGATAGTTTTAAGAGAGTTATCACCTATCATATCTTTACATACTGTTGCACATCTTTCACAAACTATACAAAGCCCTGAGTTATACTGAAGATGTCCCCAATCATGAGTAGTTCGAGCTACATCTTTTACTGCAAAGTGTTGAGCATCTACACCCATGTCTAAAGTATAGTTTTGTAGTTCACATTCGCCTGATTGGTCACAAACACCACATTCAAGAGGATGATTCACATCATACACTTCCATAATTGCACGGCGTTCTTGCTCTATATTTTCTGTTGATGTCGTAATCTTCATGCCATCTTTTGATTTTGCATTACAAGCATAAGCTTGTTTACCATCAACTTCAACTAAACATAATCTACATGCAAGAGTTGGACTACATCTAGTTAGATAACAAATTGCAGGAATATATATATCATTTGCACGAGCGGCATTTAATATAAACTCTCCCTCTAAAGTTTGAACCTCTTTGTTATCGATTGTAATTGTAATATTGTCACCCATTTATAACCTCTATTTTAACTTGATTGTATCTATAGTTTGAAGATTTAGAATCCATAGAAAAGATTGGATTATAAGCCACTGTACCTTTCATATATTTATCTATCTTAAAGCGTCTGATAAATTCATCGCCATCAATACTAAACTTCACAGTATCTCCTGATTTAATTTTAGAACAAAGCGCAAACTGTTTTGAACCTATAAGTTCTTCTTTTGCTATTATCTGTTTGCAGTCTGAAGTAAATTCACTAAATTGATCCAATGGATTTCTTGCATAAACAACACTTCCATTAAACTCACCTAACTCTTCTACTTCATCTATTTTTGATCTTTTTTTGTTTGTTTTTGCTTCGATTTTGTAACCACGGTATGCTTTTCCAGAGTTGTCATAATAGTTATCTAAATTATCAAACTCTACTTCTTTAAAACCTAGTTTAGATGTATAATCAATAACATTTTGAGTCTTCACATCAAGTGCGTTTGCTATATCATTTAACTCATAACCATTATAAGATGCACCAGCATTTAAAAGAACTAAATCTTTATCAATATTTACAAATGTACCTTCTTGCTGATTTAGAGCAGGCATATCTAAGTCTCCATCGCCTTTTGCTTTTAAAGAAAAGTCTGCATTTACATTATAACCTAGAGTAAAACCATCTTCTTTTTCATCTAAATCACAAATCAGGCTAACACCTAAAGTATTTGTAACAGGAGGAATCACCATAACTTTAAAAGCAGTGTTTTTTTGTATATACGCTGCTATTAATGCTATGTTTTTTGCTCTTGGATGATTTATGATATCTTCACCTATAATAAGAACTGGATTATTTTTTCTTGCATAGTTATCTTTTAAAGTGTCTAATTCTTCTTCAGAAATATTACTTTCACCACTAAGATACCCAATATCAAGAGAATCAAAAAATTCTTCTTGATTTGATTTATCTTGCACAAAAACATCGGCTATCATTGCTAAAGCTGCTTCTTCACTTCCTACTTCATTTTTTATAAAAAGAGTAACCATATTTGCAACATCTTTTTCTTCAACAGGATGAATAGAAGAGATATAAGCCTTGTTATTTCCTACTGCTTGAGACAGTGCAAACTTTAAAATAGGGTTATCACTTTGAAGTGAACTTCCAACGCTTATAACAAAATCACTTTTCTTTAAATCATCAAGAGTTGCATTATAAAGAGTACTGTTAGCCATACTTTCAAAACTACTCATAAATTCTTGAAAGCTTCTAGCCTCTTCATTTACAAGGTTAAACCCTAGTTTTTTCTTTAAAAGATTTAATAAATATGCTTCTTCATTTGTTATAGTTGAAGTAAACACTACATTTTTAGCATTTGAAAAAGCCTCAACCGCTTTGTTAAATGCTAAAGTATCTTTTGATTTAACTTTGTTTTCATAATCAAAACCAAATCTACCCGCTCCACATAAAGATGTGAAGTCTGCCTCATTTGTAACTCTTTTAATATCGCCATCCTTTGATTCGTAATACAATGAACAAGCACTTGAACAGTGCGAACAACTTGAAGGAATCTTATCTAGTTCCCACGCATTTGATTTATATTTAAAATCTGTAGATGCCATAGCCCCAACAGGGCAAACAGAAACGCATTCTCCACACTCTATACAATTAGCCATATTTATCTCTATGCGAGATTTATATCCACCTGGTAAAATATAAAGAGCTTCTACTCCAACGATTTCATTACAAGCTGAAGTACATTTTTCACATAATATACAAAGAGCTGGGTCATAAGTATGAACTCCCCATTTCTTCTTTTTACGAGCTATATCACGAACTGCAAAATCTTGAACGCCTACATCAAACTCTAAAGTTTTGTTTTGTAAATCACACTCTCCACTTTTATCACATACTCCACACTGTAAAGGGTGGTTTACATTATAAAGTTTCATAATGTTTTGTCTTTCTTTATACAATGCATCTGAGTCTGTTGTAAATTTCGAACCTTCAGTTGGATTAGTATTACAACTTAATATAAATCCATCTACATTCTTTGCTTCAACAACACACATTCTACAAGATGCATTTGGTGTTGTTTTTGCGAGGTAACACATAGTAGGAATATATATATCTTCACGACGCGCAACTTGAAGTATGCTCTCGTTTTTTTCTGCTTCAACGCTGATTCCATTTATTTTAAAGTTAATCATGTTGCAACCATTGCGATGTAGTAACATCTCATACAGCGATTTGCTTCTGTTATAGCTTGTTCTTGAGTGAAACCAAAATTAACTTCTTTGTTATTATCTTTTCTGCTATCAACATCTAAAACTTCACTTTTTTGTCTAGGAACACCTGGTAGCCAACCTGTTATTTTTTCATTTTTATCATAAACACGCAAACTTTTTAAGTGGTCTTCCATGATTTCATCATCGCTTAGGGTAATTTCACCATTTTGAAGATATCTAAGCATTACTGATGTTCCGCGTTTTGCTTGACCAACAGCGTTAACAATTGTCATAGGACCATATTCACAATCTCCACTAGCAAAAACACCTTTGCGAGTTGTCATATAATCTTTACCATTTGTCTTAATCGTTCCCCAAGATGTCATGCCTATTTCCCATTCTGGAGGTAGAAGTGCAAGATCTGCTGATTGAGAAACCGCAGGGATTAAAAAATCTGTTTCTATAGTATAAGATGCACCTTCAACTTTTACAAGTTGTGCGCGACCGCCATCTGGGTCTGGAACTAACTCATATTTATCAACATCAAGTGATTTTAAAATGTTATCTTCATCAGTCATTTTACTTACTGCTGAGTGAAAAAGAAACTCTACGCCTTCTTCAACGGCTTCATGGTACTCTTCATAGGTCGTATTTCTTATGATTGTCTTTTCATCACGACGATAAATCATATAAACTTTTTTAGCATTTGCACGAATGGCACAGCGAACTACATCCATAGATGTAAATCCACCACCAACACAAACAACAGTTTTTCCTGTTAAATCAACTGCCTCTCCGATGCCATATTTGTCCCATAGATTAACTTGGTCAAGCATCTCTATAGCTGACCAATAACCTTCAACATCTTCTTTCTCATTATCACAACGAACTTTTTTACTTATTCTTGTTCCTGTTGCAACCATAATAGAATCATATTCTGTTTCAAATCTTCTCATATCATCTGCTGTGATTTTAGAATTAACAATAAAGTTAACATCCATATCTCTCACGCATTCTATATCTTGATTATATTTATCTATTGGCATTCTATATTCTGGAACACCTACTGCAACTTCTCCACCAAGGACTGGAAGTTCTTCATAAACATCAACTTCAACACCCTGGGCAGCCAAATAATAAGCAGTAGTCAAACCAGCAGGACCAGCTCCTATAACAGAAACTTTTTTGCCCATAGGTTTTTTCTTTTTCTTCATTGGATGATAAAAACCAAGTCCATGATCAGTCTCCCAATCAGCACCTAATCGTTTAAGCTCCATAATCGAAATAGGCTCATCAAGATTAGTTCTACGACAAGCATCTTCACAAGGATGAGGACAAACACGACCACAAACATGAGCAAGAGGCATTGTTTGACGAGTGGCCGCTAAAGATTCGTTAAAACGTAAATCTCTTACACCTTCTATATATGCTGGAATATCTACATGTGATGGGCACATATCAGTACATGGAGCAGTGATCTTAGCTATATAACTCACTTCTTGTGTGTAGTGTTTAGATGCTTTTTGATTATTGATACAATCCATAAATTCATCTTCAAAATGTGTCATTAAATCAATAATTGGATTAGGAACAGTTTTTCCTATCTCACATTTGGAAGTAAGTTGCATAGACTTACCAATTTCTTTTAAATGGTCCATATCAGCAACACAACCTTCTCCGCGAGCAATTTTATCCAACTGGTCATAAAGAATTCTTCCGCCCCATCTTCCAGGTGCGCATCTTCCACAAGCTTCTGAATACTCTTGGTACTGGGCAGCATACTCCATCGCTAAACGAATCACATCTACATCTTCATTAAATAATGCAACGCCATCCCAACCAATAAAGGCTTTAGAATCACGATGGTCATCGTATGTTGCTGGTAGATTATATGCTGATTCTTCCCACTCTTCTTGAGGTTTTCCAATATTATTTATCAGTTCCTCTTTCCAAGTAGAAAAATATACCTTACTCACAATAACTTCCTAACCTTTTTTCACTACGATAGTCCAATCGACTTCGTTAAACTTTAAAGAATTCATGAGCTCATAGCCACACTCTTTTACAAGATCAGCAGACTTTTGAATAGGTGTAAAATCACCAATCTCAAATAAAAAGATTGCAACTTCACCATCTTTATGTTGGGCTAAAAGTTCTTTCATACGAGGTTCAAATTCTTTTTTTAAATGTCTTAAATCATATCTTTTCATTATCTATCAACCTCACCGAAAACTATGTTCGTTGTACCAATAATAGAAACAACATCTGGAATATAGTGACCTGGTAAAAGGTCAGTTAAAATACCTGTATGCCAAAAAGATGGAGCACGAAGCTTCAATCTATATGGATAAGGTCCACCTTGAGAATTTATAAAGAAACCAAGTTCACCTTTTGGTGATTCAGTAGCTACATAAACTTCTCCAACTGGAGGACGCATACCTTGTGTTACTAAAACAAAATGCTGCATCAAAGAATAGTTTTGAGTCATTATATCTAGCTTAGATGCTGATATATATTTTGGTGAATGAGCCATTAATTCAGTTTGCCCTTCTTCAACACATTTAGCATACATATCCATACATTGATAAAGAATTTTTGCAGTTTCACGCATCTCTTGCATATAAACACGGTATCTTGCAAAGTTGTCACCCTTATCAGACCAAGGAACATTAAACTCTATTTCATCATATAACTCATACGGCTCTTCTTTACGAATATCCCAAGGGGTTCCAGATGCTCTAAGCATTGGACCTGTACAACCCCATGAATGAGCCATCTCTTTGGAGATAGTTCCAACTTCTTCCATTCTCATAAGCCAAATACGGTTTGTATCAAGAAGGTCTTCATAATCTTTAATATTTTGAGGAAGCTCATCTAAAAAAGTCTTTAGTTGAGAGATAAATGTATCTTGAATATCTAAAGGAACTCCACCTATGCGAATTGCCGAATGAGTAAGTCTAGCTCCACAATATCCCTCGATTATATCCATCAAATATTCTCTTTCACGAAATGCAAAAAGAAAAACTGTCATAGCCCCAATATCAAGTGCAGTTGTCGCTAACCAAAACAAGTGACTCATCAAACGATTTATCTCTAAAAGCATCATTCTGATAACTTTTGCACGACGAGGAACTTCTAAACCAATCAACTTTTCAACTGCTAGTGCAAAACCATAGTTGTTTGAAGATGAAGCTATATAGTCCATTCTATCAGTCGTTGGCATGAACTCGTTATATATCATGTTCTCTGCCATTTTTTCCATACCACGATGAAGGTATCCAACATCTGGATGAGCTTTTACGATTTGTTCTTGTTGTAAATGAAGCATTAAACGCAACTGACCGTGAGCAGATGGATGCTGAGGACCAAAGTTTAAGATAAGTTCATTATCATCTCTATCAAAAGTGATATTTTCAAAAAAACGGTGTTAATCTATTTTTTATTTGTGCCATATTTTCGCCACCCTATCTTTGTGGGTCATCAACAATAGTTGTTGAATCTCTATCAAATTTCTTAATTAAGAATACTCCACCTTCTTCTTGATAAGGCTGTACTACTTCTGGTTCATCTCCAGTAATTTTTGTTCCTTTTGGAACTTCATGACCTAAGCGAGAAAATCTATCTGAATCATATCTATCTACTCTTGCAGTATCTCTGATTTCAGGGCCTATCTCTTCTCTTGCCTCTTTTCCATAAATCTTATCAACTTCATACCAAGCAGCTGCTTCATCACCCTGAAGAGGATAAGTTTTTAAGAGAGGATGTCCGCTCCAATCATAAGGCATAAGGATTCTTTTCATAAACGGATGATTATTTGCTTCGATGCCAAACATATCAAACATCTCACGCTCACTCCAGTCAGCACAGCGGAAAAGTTTTTCAACAGAGTTAACAGCTTCGCCATCTTCAATAAACATCTTGATACGAACACGCTTACGCTTGTTCATACTTAACATTTGATAAAAAACTTCAAAACCACCTCTGTCTGCAATCCAGTCAATAGCACTCATCTCTGAAAGTTGAGAATATTCTAACTCATCTCTCATAAATTCTAAAACCTTATAGTTGTCTTGGGGGTTTATAAAAACAACTAATTGCTCAACTTGAATAAACGAGTCTAAAACTTCAAATTTAGATTTAATAGCTTCTAAATCTGCATTGAAAACTTCATCACTCTCTGGTGGGCTTTTTGGAACTTGTGGAGATTTATAAAATCTATCTGTATAGTATGCTTTAGCTTGTACATTATCTTTGGCTTTATACGCTCTCATTACATTAGCCTCTTTGCTTTTTGTGCTTTAGACGCATGATTTGCACGGATTTTTTGCTGAAGTAACATAACCCCATATTGAAGTGTTTCAGGGCGAGGAGCACAACCAGGTAAATATAAATCAACTGGAATAATTCTATCAACACCTTGAACAGTTGCATAAGTATTGAACATACCACCAGTATTTGCACATGAACCCATAGAAATAACCCATCTTGGCTCTGTCATCTGGTCATAAAGTCTTTTGATAAATTCAGCATGTTTTTTTGTAAGAGTTCCAGCAACAATCATAACATCTGCTTGTCTTGGAGATGCTCTAAAGATTGTTCCAAATCTGTCAAAGTCATATCTTGAAGCACCAGATGCCATCATCTCAATACCACAACAAGCAAGACCATAAGTAAGTGCCCAAAGTGAGTTTGAACGACCCCAGTTTACAATCTTATCTATACTTGTAAGTGCAACAGGAAGTCCACCATCTTGTGTATAATTTACTTTATGTTGTGCCATTCAAGAGCTCCTTTTTTCCATGCATATACGAAACCAATAGTCAATAATCCAATAAACATTAACATCTCAACAAATCCAAACCAGCCAAGTAGTCTAAAATCTACTGCCCATGGAAACATAAAAATAATCTCAACATCAAACAGTAAAAAAAGTAGTGCAAATAGATAAAATTGTGGTGAGATTCTATTTGGTTGTTTAGTAATTTCAGGTCCACATTCGTAAACTGAAAGTCTAATTTTTTCGCTATCTTTTGCTGCCAACGCACGACTCGCAAGTCGAGCAAGAATTGTCGTAGCAGTAAATGCACCAAATGTTACAACAAATAGTACAAATACCCCAAAATACGGATTTGCAGTGCTTATATGCTCCATATAACCTACCTTATAAATATTTTTTTCATTTTTTTTGAGCATAACTCTAGAAAAAATAGTTACTTGTACTATATCAAAAAGAGTATTAAAGGAAGGATAAGCATAAGTTTAGAATTTAATTATGTAACTAAATGAAACATTATTTTTAGTTAAAAATAGAACATGTGTAAAATTGTAACATGTTGTTTTATTGATTTATTGACTTACTTAGCAACACCTATTTTTTGTCCCATTTTTACATCATCACCTTTTTTCATGTTAAATTCTTTAATAACATCAGGTTGAAAAACAAGACAGTATGTAGAGCCTCCAAATTGAAAATAACCTAGCTCTTCACCTTTTGTAACTCTGTATCCAGGCTTTATTTTTTCATTTATAACGCATGATGAAATCTCAGCCATACCTACTGGCATTACAACCATAAGTCCTATGGGATCATCTGCTTCAATAACAATTATCGCACGCGTTGCTACATGGCTTATGTATCCTTGTGAATAGTCAGGACTTCCTGGATCCATTCCTCGAGATTCTAAACCAGAGTAATAAGTCCCTTGTTTTATATATGCTTTTCTAATTGTTCCAGATACTGGACTATGCCAACGATGATATTTAAAGGCAGATAAAAATGCTTGATAAACATCTCCTCCTTTAAAAGTTTCGGCTAATTTATCATCATCCAACATATCTTTTAAAGAGTAAGGCTGACTTTTTATCCAGAAGTCATCATTTTTTTTCACATTATGTTTAATAGCATATACTTCTGAGTCACAAGCACTAACTATGACTTTTGGATTTTTTGGCTGGGCAATTGGACGCATACCACTTTTAAATTTCCTAGTAAAAAAATCATTCCATGATTTAAATCCCCAAAATTTATCATTTGGATTGTATATATACTGATCCATATTTAGCTTTTTCTTTGCCTCAGCAGATTTCCAGCCATTAGGACCATCGTTTAATGAACTCAACGATGCTTCACTATTTAAAAAAGTCGTATAATCATCTAAAACCTTTCTAAATAGTTCATTCATTCTCTCATTTCGAAAGACTGCAAATCCAGCAGGAACATTCATTGTCCAATTGAGAATACTATTAATTCGGCATCCAACTAAATCGCTTTTATTATATTCTGGCGCCATGCGCAGAGCATCATTGATTAAATATAGCATCTCATCAACACTTTGTAAATATACATTTGGTTCAGGATGAAGTTTATAGTGGGATGAGACCTGCTGTATCATTTGATTAATGTACATTCGTATCACGGGATCTTCATTTATAGAATGCTTAAACTCCTGCATGACTGGGAGAAGCTTAGTTTGATGGACTTTTGTATCTACCTCATTTGCGAACAAAGAGAAGGAAAGTAAAAACAGTATACTCAGCAATCTCAAATTTAATCTCAATATATTATGCATAACATCATCCTTATATTTACTTATGTAAAAAACCCATAGATTTTTCGCTGTCAAAATTTGCATCTTTTTCTCTTTTTATCTCACTTATAAATTCTTTTAAAGTAAACAGAGGTTCTGTAGTAACAGCAACTTTATATGCTGTATTTTTTATAATTAAGTTGATTTGACCACCCGTCAGCGGGTATGAGGCTAATTTAGTGATGTCAAAATCTTTTTCATATGGCGCTTCTTGTGGTAACATTTTTTCCCACAATTCTACTCTTTGAGCTTCTGATGGTTTTTTAAATTCTATCTTATAGTTGAATCGTCTGGAAAATGCTTTATCTATATTTTCTAGTAAATTAGTAGTCGCGATTAACATTCCTCTAAAATTTTCAATCTGTTCTAAAAAAATATTTTGCATCTGGTTATGCATCTGATCAGCAGAGCTGTTTACACCGCTAGATCTCGCTCCTAAGAATTGATCAGCTTCATTTAAAAGCAGGATTGGTTCTGTTTTTGTTTTTTCACACAAATCATAAAAAGTATCAAAAATTTTACGAACATTTTTTTCACTTTCACCTACATACATTGAGAGAATTTTTGAACAATCAAATGATAAAATTTGTCTTTTTAAAGATTTTGCAAGAGAGTGTGCTGTCATAGTTTTACCAGTTCCAGCGTGACCATAAAATATAATCCTAGCATCTATGCCACTCTTTTTATCTTTAATGCCCCACTCTACAAGTCTAGCCATAACTTCTTTATCAACTTGACGCATAAGATTTTCTAAAGTGTCTTTTGTTTCTTTTGCTAAGACAACATCATCAAGTGAAGTTTCACTCTCAACAAGTTCAAATATATCTTGTTCTTCTATCAGTGCATTTAGTTTTAATCTACGAACTTTTTTATTTTTTTTCGGATGGATTATACTTTGTAAAACTTCATCAACAATATAAAAAGCCCTAGAGATGCCACCAAAAGGGTTTAGCATCTCCTCATAATCTATAATATTTTCACTTAGTAAGTTTGAGCCATCTTCTAAAAGTGAACGGTTTTTAATGCGCTCATACTCATCTAAAGAGATTAAATCTATAAGAGTATTCATCTCTCTAAGAGTCGCGTCTGTTGCACTATACTCTTCACGAAGAAGTGCTAAAAAGATGATTTGTTCTTTTGAGAGAAGCTTCTTTTGTTTAAAGAATTTATCTAAAACAAATTTCTCCGTTGTTTGCTCAACTCTCTGCACAATCCTTTTTTCTAAAAGTTGTAGCTTTTGTTGAACTCTATCGATGCCAAGAGAGTGTTCATGCACATTTTGACGAATTGTACTCATTTTTTGGTAAAGCTCTATCCTAAAAAACTGTTCTTGAAGATACTCTAAATGGTCACTATATGGTTTTATATCTGTTAAATCTTTATCATGTTCGCCATCTTGGAGAAGTTTTAAAAATGAAGGGGTTAAACCTACTGCAGTATTTAAAAGCTCTAATGGTGTAACATCTGAAATCTTCACAGGAGTAAAGCTCTGTTGATGAATCCAGCCAAGTTCTAAAAGTATTTTAATCTCTTGTAAATGATCTAGATGCTTAAAACTATCATCACCATAAAGCTCATTTAAAAGCTCTAAGACTAAAACATCATCTTGACCTTGCATATACTTATTTGCTAAGTTTTGTAACATTAAGGCTTCATTTTCACTACATTTTAGTTGTGAAAATATTTGAGCCTTTTGTATTTTTTTGTTTTTTAAAAAATCAACTAATATTTTCAATTATATCCTTAAAATTTATAACTTATGCCTGTTGAAATAATTAGCACATTTGCATTTGAAAATTCTCCATCAAAATGATCATTTTTAACTTTTCTTTTCTCTCTCATAGAATAAAGAGCTGATAAACCTACTTCCATCTTTTCATTTATTTGATAACGACCACCTAGAGATACTGCAAAACTGTTAGAATCTGGAAGTTCAAAGCCCAATGTAGATTCTGGAGCTGGAGTTCTATCATATACTGCACCTGCCATCAGTGTCATATTTTTTAACTCTTGAGTGATACCTAAACGAAAAGCATTTGTATCATGCCAGTTTTTTGCTTTTGGGTTATCAAACACAGCTGTTAATGTTGCTTTACCTCCTGGCGTTCCACTGAAACTTGAATCATAATCAAAATCTAAATCTTTATATGCAGACCACATTGTTTGTTCATAAACAAACTCAAAAGTTGTTTTAGAAGGTAGAGTATAAGCTATTGCCGCACTAAATGTTGCTGGTAAAGGTATCGTAAGACTTGTTCCACCATCATAGGTAGCACCACCTGCTCTATTTGTTGATAATTTTGCATTGCCAGTAACATTTAAATTGACTTTAGAACGATATGTTAGTGCAATATCTAAATCTGATGTTGGTTTATACGATAAAGCTATATTATATCCATAGTCAATTCCAGTTCCTGTCATATCTCGTGAAGCATTTGCATTAATCGCTCCTATAAAACCATCACTTTTTACTATTCCGCTAGTATGAAGTATTCTAAATCCAAAAGCAAACGCAAGTTTATCATTTATCTCCAAAGCAACTGATGGATTAATCTCTACAATTTTAAGTGTGAATTCTTCTGCTGATGCCTTTGCAGGTTCTTTCTGCCATCTTTTTGAAAGTCCACCTGGAGAAACTATACTCAATCCGATACGAGCATTTCCTGTTTTCTCACTAACATAGTGAATTGTTGGAATAATGAAGTTTTCTTGTTGTGCATCTAATCCGCCATTAAAAACTGTTGCACCACTCGTATGTTTTCCTTCATAATGAATAGCATCTAATCCAATATAAATCAAATCAAATTCTATCTCATTTTTATCTTCCATAAAAATCATATTTGCTGGGTTATAATAGGCCGCATCTGCGCTTTTGTTGTGTGCAATATTTGCAGCACTTAGAGCTACACCATTTAGTGAAGTCTCTGGAATTTTCCATCCACCAGCCATCATAACTGAACTAGCCACAAGTGACATTAATGCTATTCTTTTCATTCTTTCCTCCAGACTATAAAATATTTTCTTTAATCTTACATAAGTTTTGCTTAATCTACAAAAGAGTAAAGAAGTTCTATTTCATTTTTCCAGATTTTATCATCAATGGTTTCAAGTATAAGCGGTATATCATCCATGCGTTCATCATTCATCAAAAATCTAAAAGCGTCCAGACCTATTTCACCTTCTCCAAGAGAATGATGTCTATCTTTTTTTGAACCTAAAGGCGGTTTAGAGTCATTTAAATGCATTCCCATCAAGTATTTAAAACCTACGATTTTCTCAAACTCTGCCCAAGTTTTATCGTAAGCTTCTCTTGTTCTTATGTCATAACCTGCTACAAACATATGACAAGTATCTATACAGATGCCAACTCTGCTTTTGTCTTCAATTTTATCGATTATTTGAGCTAGATGCTCAAACTTATAACCTAAGTTACTCCCTTGTCCTGCTGTGTTTTCTATGACTGCTTTCACACCAGTAGTTTTATCAAGAGCTATATTTATAGACTCAGATATTTTACTTAAACATTCATCTTCGCTTATCTCTTTTAAATGGCTCCCTGGATGAAAATTTAACCTATCAAGACCAAGTTGCTCACATCGTTCTAACTCATCTACAAAAGCCATTCTACTTTTTATAAGCTTTTGCTCATCTGGGTGACCTAGGTTTATTAGGTAAGAATCATGTGGCAAAATATGTTTTGCTAAAATTCCACTTTCTTCAAGAGCACTTTGAAATTTATCTATGGTTTGAGTGTCTAGTTCTTTTGCATCCCATCTTCTTTGATTTTTTGTAAAAAGTGCAAAGGCTTTTGCGCCTATCTCTTTTGCATTTGTTACTGCATTAAAAACTCCACCACTTGCTGAAGTATGTGCTCCTACAAATTTTGTATAAATTTTATCCATTATTTTGTGTCCTTGATTTTAAAAATTATTTTATTTTTTTTATCTTTAAAAAATGTAACATTTGAAGTGACTCTGTATGTTATATCTACATCTTTATTTTTTATCTTTTGAAGAAATCCATCTTGTGCTTTTATCATGTTTTTTCCATCATAAATGCTTCTTGATAGAAGTATATTTTGAAGTATATCGCTAGGGTATGTTTTGTTTAAGTACTCTTCATTAAAATTACTTTTACTCATACAACCTTCATTAACACAAATCAGATAATTTATACTAATTTTTTGTATGGATGTTCCTGCACTAAAAAGTTCTAACTCTATGGCATCATCACTATTTCTGATATATCCAAGGTCTGCAAACTTAATCTGTGGAGATTTTATAATAATGATTTTGGTTTGAGTCTGCTCGTAGTTTTTAATGCTACAAGCACTGAAGAAAAGAGCAAAAATTAAAAATATATATCTCATAAGTAAGATTATAGCAATTATTTCTTTTCAATTTGTCATATTTTTAAGCTAGTTTTATAAAATGAAGTATAATTTAAATGTTCCTAGCAAAGTTCGCTAAGAATTTGGCGATTCGAGGTAAGGCTAAAAATCAGGAGAGTTTAACCCTCTTAATGAATCCTTCTTTTGACATTATTACATAATATTTGGGTCGTTATAGCCCCCCCCCTTTTTTTTTCTTGTCAACGGTGGAGTTAAATTAGGCAGTTTTTCGTAAGAAATATTACGAATTGTAACCTTAAGCGACTAGAATTATTTTACTTTTTGTAATTTTATTTATAGATATTTTAGCAAGTAACAAAAATAGTTTACTTTCATCATCATACAACGTTTGTCTTCAACGACTGCGTAGCTGTTCGGTGCTCGGAGACTGTGAAAAAATACAGTCTCATTCCTCAATAACTTCTAAAAATACTAGAATATCAAGTATATTTCTTCAGAAATTGTACCATAAAAAAATATTGTAAAAAATTGAACATATAAAGTCTAAAACTGGCGATATAAAGAGCTATTTCTTCTTTTATTTTACTTATATCTCCATTATCTAGTGCTTTCATCAGTTTTTTAAACAGAGCTATCCCTATAAGATTCAACAATCTCTTGAAATTGTAGGTAAACATGATAAGTGCGTTTTCACCTTGAACCTTCTTTTTACTTCTGACTAAGAAGTGATCCCAGCCAAGATTTCTCTTTATAGTTCCAAATGGATGTTCTACGATAGAGCCTCTTTTTTTGAAAAGTGCTTTTGCGGCAGGTGTTTCTAGGTTTTTATTATAAGTATCTAAAAGTTCTTGATGTTCCCATCTTTGGGTTTGTTTTTGTTTGGTCTTTTCACCTAGACATTTATCTTTAATAGAGCAAGCATTACAATCTGTTTGTGAGCTTCTGTACATATGCATGATTCTTGCATATGATTTATTTATTGACTTCGTTCTTGAAATAAGTTTATCATTGAGGCAGATATAAGCATCTAGGTCTTTATCGTAGATAAACTTATCTTTAGTAAATTTGCCTTTGTTAATAAGTTCTTGACCTGTTCTGATAGCAGGTACAAGTGTTTTAATCCCATCATCTACACATATCTAAGAATTATATGCCATAAGGTTATGTGCTGACTTAACCATCACCCTTGCATCTGGGTCAGTTCTATTATATTGGGTACGGTTTATCTTCTTAAGAAAGTTTAACTCTGTTGTAAATCTTGCTTTTTTTTAAGAGTAAGTCCAGATTTTTAGGAAGTTGTTTAGCTAACTTCGTGGTATGGGTTTCTTTATCGCTAAATTTTAAGGCTGTAAGGTATTCATTAATGGATACTTCTGCACTTGCTAAATCTCGTTCCGTAGTCTTCTTCATTATCAAGGTGTTCTTTGATGCGTTAGCTCTTAAGAAGGCTCCATCTAAGGCGACAAGTTCATCTCTTATTAATGCGAGACCTTTGAGTAATAGTACAAAGTCTTTGAACACTGCTTTGGGATTGTTCTTTCTAAAGTCAGAGATAGTTTTATAAGTAGGCTTAAGTCCTGAGGTTAACCACATCAGTTCTATGTTTCTAGCATTTTACACAAACGGTTGTTGACCTAGTCTTTTTCTAAGGCACGTGAGCTTCTTATCTTATTAAGGTAGCCATAAATATATACTTTAAGAAGTAAGACTTCTGTCCTTCAAAACTAGTAGAAGTATCATCAAAGCCCATTTCTTTTAAATCAAGCCTCTGTACATAAAGTTCTACTGCTCTTACTTGATTATTCTCATCTACATACTCATCAAGACTTGGAGGAAAAAACTGTTGTTGATTACGGTTTATTCCTTCTTTATATCTCTTACTCATAAACACCTCTTTAAGCCTAATACTTGGGTGTATTATACTATTTTAGGTGTTTAAATATGGTTAATGTTAAGGTATATTAGTTAGAATATTTGTAACTTATGAGACTATGCCTTTATTTATAGTTATTTCACAGTCTCCGAGGAGACCAATAATTTACCCTAGCGGGAAAATTATCGCTCACGATGAACGTTATATCAATTTAAAGAAAAGGAACCTTAAATGTTTGATAAAGTGTTAATTGAATTACCTGATACACAAAGTACTTCTTCTAAAGAATATAGGCTGTATCCTTTTTTATACTTAATTGCAAATGAAGTATTAGAAGCTGGTCATAGAAGAACTGAACAACCAAGCTTTATACAACGATCTTTATTAACAACAGAAGGTCGTCCCAATATTCTAGACTCGGCAATGAATAATGAAGGTGTTTTATTTACAACCAATGTTGAGCATAAAGCTTTATATTTACAAAATCAAGGAATAACTACTGAAAATGCTGCACTATTATTGGCTGCAGCAGGATTAGAAATTACTGTTCCTAATATTACATTTGATATTGCTAGGTCAGAAGAAATAATTACAATAAGAGAAAAATTAATAGAAGAACGAGAAAAGTATCTGATTTCAGTTATTCAATTAACAAATGAAACTTTTGATAGATTAACTTCAGGAGTATATAATGACACTGTTGACTGGGCACTCAATGAAGCATTTTTAAAGATAAAACCAAAAGCAATAGAGTTTGAACAATCTATGGCAAAGCTCAATCGTAATCTTTTAAAACGAGTTGGTTACAATTTTATATCCGAAGGAATCCCTCATATTGGCAGTGCTCTTGTTAATAAAGGATTTAAAGAAGCTGCAAAAGTATCTACAGTTAAAATTTTAGAAGTTCTTAGTAAAAATTTAGTTAAAAGTATTGAGGAACGAAAAATGCCAGAAGTTGTTTATGGATATAAAATTAATAAACAACTTAATGATACAAAGATATAACAAAATATAGTAGTAGCAAATATATATACTAAATTCTAAATGCTATTTTTTAAGAATTCATTAATATCTACTCTAAAGATTTAGCAATTTTATATAAATGTTCTAAATTAAAATGTTTATCATATTTATAATGGTTCCCTTTTTCAAGACCAGTAAAACAAGTTTTCTTATTTTACCTCTTTACGATACCAGTGGTAACAGTTTTGCTCCTTTAGGATCTAAATTATTGACAGCTTTATAATAAACTTCATTTGGAGTTTTATATCCAATCGCCGAATGTAATCTTTTTTTGTTGTAAGAGTTCATATATATTTTTATTGCTCGATTGAGAGATTTTATATTCTTATATTCATTCAGATAAATTTCTTCATACTTAATACTTCGCCAGAATCTTTCGATGCAAATATTATCAGTAGCTCTACCTTTTCCATCCATTGAAATTTTAATGTTGTGTTTTTTGAGAATATCAACATGAACTTTTGAAGTATATTGACTTCCCTGGTCTGTGTTAAATATCTCTGGTTTAGGATAAAATGCGAGTGCTTCATTTAACACACTTTTAACTAAGGAAATATCCATTGTGTTAGAAAGTTTCCATGAGAGTATTTTTTTACTATGCCAATCTATTATTGCGGCTAAATATACAAAGCCTTTTTCCAGTTTGATATAAGTAATATCTGTACTCCAGACTTGATTAGTTTTTTCAATTACAACACGTCCAGCATAATCTCTAAAATCTTTTAGGAGATATGGATACTTATAATGTTCTTTGTTTGCTGTAGTGGTCTTAGGCTTAGGATACAAGGCTTCTATACCCATATACTTCATAGCTTTCTTAACGAACTTTTTCCCTATGCTATACCCATCTCTTAAAAGTTGAGCATGAATTCTTCTACTTCCATATGATGGAAAGTCTGAATATATATTATTTATAGCATCTAATATTTTCAAGTCTTTACCTCTACTAAACGGTTTAGTTGGAGTATAGTACAAACTCGACTTACTTACCTGTAGCAATTGACACTGCTTATTCTGTGATAATTTATGCTTAGCATCAAGTAGAGTTTTTCTCTCTTTAGATGAGGCCAAGCTTTTTAGCTTTTCCACAAGAAAATCCTTCTCAACAATTGTCTCTCCAAGTTTTTTTGCAATTGCATCTTTTTCATATTTAAGAGTATCAATTTCATCTTTGTATTCTTTTACAACAGTACTTTTATCAAATGCTAATGACATATTCTCAAGAAACTGTTTTTTCCAATTTCTTAAACTTAGAGGTAGGACTTCATATCCACTAGCTATTTCATTAACAGTTTTTTCACCCTCTAAAACTTCCAGTACTACTTTTGCTTTAAAATTTGCACTATAACTTTTTCTTTTTGCATTCATATTTAATTCCTATATTCTCTATTTCAATTTTATCATTTTTGAAATAAGAAAACAAATTTTACTGGTTCAGTTTTAGGGGTTCATTATACTCCTAAAATTAGTTAGTTAAAAGACCGAATTTTTACTGAGTCATATCGCCTTGTCGCTTAACTCAACCGTTAATGACTATTCAAGTATTAATTTATTTGCCTAATGCCCTATTTACCATCATTTCAACATCTTCTGTCATATTTAGAGGTAGTAATGTAATATTTACATTTTTGTTAGCATAAACTCTAAAAATTTCATCTGCAAAGGCTTGTCCAATGCTACTAACATCTTCAAAGTCAAATATCACATTTTCAAATTTTTCTACACGGGTTAATAATCTTTTTGCTTGAGAACGTGAAACCAATTTTTCATTTCCAAATTGAGCTAATTTTACAGGAATCACTGTTTTATTAAATTGAGAAGTTTCAATTCCTTTTATATCATCTGTATACTCACTAAATATATTCTTTATTTGACGACCTGATACAAGATTTATCACCATTACAACCATTGTTCCCTGTTCTTCAAATTGTGTTTGAGAATCAAATAAGTAGTCAAAAAAATACTCAGTATTATGAGAGTAGTTTAAACCTTTAGATTCAATTTCGAATTCATCAAACATACGAGAAGTAAAAAATATTCCTTCTCCTGTATGATTTTCTGGATCAGTTGTTAACTTACCCTTTGATAATTCCATAATGGCATGTCTTTCATCTGATAAATCACATAGCCTTGTAATTCTTTGAAAGATTCCTTCTCCATCATCAATAACAAATATTTGAATTTTTTCTTTATCTCTAAATATACTCATATATACTGTTTCACCCGCTGAGTGATCTATAACATTATTTACCATTTCTGTAAAACCATAATGGCAGATATCTGTAACATTATCTAAAACACCTTCAAATATAAATGAAAAATGATTTCTCCATATTGTGTCTTCAGAAAGTTCTTTGGTTAAAGGCAATGCTATATTATAATTACGTACTGATCCAAGTGAGTAACTTTTACCTTTACCCCTACCTATGGAAGATAAGCGTTCTTCTTTTTCTAAACGTTTAATATGATTATAAACAGCTTGAGGAGTTATATTAAATATTTTGGCAATGTGATTAGATATATCCTTAGGATGATGAACTACATCCCTAAGAATTTGCGTTCTTATTCTTAAACCTTTTTCTTTATTATTCATAATCTATCCTTTAAGAAAGTATTTTACTTAAAGGATGTTGTTGTTTTACTTAAAGGACTACTAATTATCTTTATCAAACAAATATAAGAGTAAAAAAGGTAGAATTTGTAACTAAAAGTTTTGATTTGAGCATAATCACTAACAAAACGCAGAGACTGTGAAAAAATACAGTCTCATTCCTCAATAACTTCTAAAAATACTAGAATATCAAGTATATTTCTTCAGAAATTGTACCATAAAAAAATATTGTAAAAAATTGAACATATAAAGTCTAAAACTGGCGATATAAAGAGCTATTTCTTCTTTTATTTTACTTATATCTCCATTATCTAGTGCTTTCATCAGTTTTTTAAACAGAGCTATCCCGATAAGATTTAATAATCTCTTGAAATTGGACTTAATTAAAAAAAAAGGGTTTAAAAACTCACTTTTTTTGATAATTTACCAAGTGATAATCTACTAAATTCAACTTTAAACTTTTGCTAAGTCCACGATGCAAACTAATCATATTTTTCATGTGTGAGAAGACTCCACCTTCAAGTGCATTAGTTGTATTTGATATAGATAAGTTTTTATGATTTTTGTATGTAAAAAGGTAAGGTAGATTTGTTCTCAAACTTCTATAAGCAGCTCTAATTCTTGGATGAGTATAATGAAGTTCTCCTGTAGTAGTTGAAACACTTTTTCTTCTAAAGTTGCACTTTGGATGGTATATCCGAGTGATAGTAACTCTTCTTTAAGATATTTATAGTCTTTAACTATTTCACTCTCAAATTGTTTGAGAGTTTGACGATGTAAAAAATACTCTTTTTTTATGCCCTTGTGGTACAAAGATGATTTTATGTAGTTGCTCTGGTCGTCTTTTATGTTGAAATTTACACTTACAATCTTTACATAAATACCTTTGAATACCTCTTCTTTTTCCTATTTTAATAATATTTTTTAAAGAATATTTTAGAGCTTTTTTATAATCCATTATAGAAATACCTTGGTTTCTCACCAATTTACCGAAGTTTATCAAGGTTTTTAAACCCCCGTTTTTTTAATTAAGTCTAATTCTATGACAATTTGCAATGTTTTTAAGTTTATTTGATATTTTTATGTAAGATTATAATGTTCCCAACAATTTCTTGTTGGGACAAATTCAACATAAGGCTAACTTTAAGAATCTGGAAATTCAAAGTCAGCTTTAAGATTAGAAGAGTTTAACTCTTCTAATCACTTATGTTGAAATTATAACATAAAAGAAAAAATGAAAATACACATAGATATAGATTGCTTCTTCGTATCAGCTGTTCGCATAAAAGATAAAACATTAGAAAATAAAGCAGTTGCTATTGGTGGCAGAAGTGATACTAAAATATTTGATGCAAGTGCTAAAAAGCAAACAGTAAACTTTGAAAACTCAGGAAGTTTTGTTCCTACTTTTTATAAAGCTTATGAAGAAAGTGACGACATAAATGGCTTTAAAGATGCAGATGGGAAGATTAGAGGCATACTTACAACCTCTTCTTATGAAGCAAGAGCATTTGGTGTTAAAACTGCTATGAGTATAAGAGAAGCTTTAGGACTTTGCCCTCATCTAATCATAAAAGCACCAAATATGTCTTTATATCAAGAACTATCACATCAGTTACATGAGTTTTTAGCATCTAAGATTCCCCTTATCGAACAAGCCAGTATTGATGAGTTTTATGGTGATTTAAGTGGTTGGATAGAAGATGATGAAGTTGAAGATTTTATAGACAATCTTAAACATGAGATAAAAAAAGTCATAAAACTCCCTGTTTCTATCGGAGCAGCAAACACTCGTTATATTGCTAAACTTGCAACAACTGCGGCTAAACCTTTTGGCTGTAAAATTATTTACAAAAATGAACTTGATAGTTTCATAAAAAACATTCCAGTTGGAGAGTTTGCAGGTATTGGAAAGAGTATGAAAGCACGACTAAAATCAGTACAAATCCACACACTTGGAGAGTTAAAACAAAGAAGAGGAACGCTAGAGTCATGGAGTCCTTATGCAAAAGAGTTATATAAAAAAGTTAGTGGACTTACAGATGCTCCCATTCAAACAACTCGCAGAAGAAAATCCATTGGCATCTCTAGAACCTTTGACCCACTTTACGATAGACTTGAGTTACAAAGAAGAGTTCATGTATTGGCTAGGCATCTAAGCTTTGCTATCTTAAAACTAGAAGTCATTCCAACTGTATTTCACCTTAGCATAGCTTATGAAATGAATCAAAAATCTCACATAAACCTATCTCTTAGTGAAATTTTTACAGAAAAAAAGTTTGATTCTTTATGTATAAAACTTTTTAACAAAGCAGACAACCAAAGACGACTTCATGTTATTAGGCTTAGTATAAACTGTTCAAGCTTTACAAGGGACTCAAAAAAAGAGTTATCTCTCATAGGTTTTCATGATGAGCAAAAAATGAAAAAGCTAACAGACTCTACACACAGCTTAAGAGAAAAGTATGGCATAGATACTTTAAAATGGGGAAGTGAGTTTTAAAATTTTTATGTTAAACTTATACCTATGACAAACATAAAACTTTTAGAACAATTTCGTTCATTTTATTTTAGAAACTACCCTGATGATATGGAAACTCAAATCAAATACTTTTCCATCTTTGGTGGTCTTGGGCAGGATGTTGACACTTCAAAACCACTAGCACAACTCATAGAAGAACTCATACTTCAAAATTTTGATACTTTAAATGAAAAGATAGAACAACTAACACTAAATGAACCAAATAATAAAAGACTTTTAAACGCTCTTGCAGTTGGCGATAGAAGAATATTCTCTGCTTTTAAAAGAGCGGGATTAAACAATGGCAATGGTGGGGGAACATTAAACTTTTTACAAGAAAAAGGCATAGTTCAAATAGAATACTCAAGAGAAGCTCAAAGCAAAAAGATTTCTAAACATAGAATCTCTCATAAAGTTCTTTTCACCTACCCTTTTATTAGGTTTTGGTTTTACTTTATCTACCCACACATAAAAGAGATTAAAGAGAAAAATTATGAAAATCTTTTTAAAAGTATAGAAGATAAAAAAAACAGTTATACAAGTTTAGTTTTTGAAGAACTTTCAGAAGTTTTACTAAACTACAATCTTAGAGATGCGCAAATCATTAGTTCTGGAAGTTACTGGGATGCAAATATTGAGATAGATATACTAACTCTAACTGATAAGATGGAAATATATGTTGGAGAATGTAAATGGACAAATCACAGAATAAACAAGAGCGAACTTCACAAACTTGAAGAAAAGTGTCAAAAATTAGAGATAGTACCTTTTCAGATGATTTTATTTTCAAAAAGAGGCTTTTCTAAAGAGCTGAAGAATATGCAAGGTAAAAACTTAGCACTTTACTCTTCTGATGATTTTGAGGCACTTTTAAAAAATGCTTCTCATACTGAACTTATAGAGAGTTTTATTTAGACTTTGACTAACTAACAATCCTAAGTGCTGAATATGCTTCTTGAAGTAGCTGAAACTTCTGTGTATAGTGAGTTATCATATTTGGATGCTCATGCACAATTTTATCAGGATGATAAACTTTTACAAGTTTTTTATAACTTTTTTTAAGTGCATCTTGAGAAGCCCCTACTGGACATTCTAAAACTGTATAAAGATGAGTATTTTTATCTTCATCATCTGCCTTGCATAAATCACCAAAACTAAACGAAGCAAAATCACTATATAGTTTTGACATAAAATGATTATCATAACTATACTGTATTTGATAATGCAAGATATGCCTTTTATTTAAAGCCCTTTCTAGTCTTGCTTTAGCTTTATAATCACTAACATCAACAACCAAAGAAGAATCTGTTCCTCTTTCTACATAAACTTCTAACTGTGAGCGAAGATAGTTTATAACCCACGAGTTTGGAGCGTCTAAAGAAATCAAAACCGTATCTTTATCATAAGCATAAAGATTTACTTTTACTGTTTGAGCCTCTTCTAGTCTTTCTAACTCTATTTTTATAGGTTGAGTACCATATTTTAACATACAACGCAGAAAAAACTGATGGTCAAGGTCGTGTGTAGCCGCGTGGTGTTGAGATAGAGTTGTTAAAAATTCTTCTCTAATTTGAGTAAGTGTTTCATTCCTAAATACTAAAACTGCCTTTGGTAAAAAAAGCATCCCTCTTGCATGATGATTTAAAAATTCTTTCATCCAAGAAGTATTTAGCGTATCAAATCCTGTTGTGATAAGAATAAGATTATTGCGAAGTACAATTTCCATAGACCTACCTTTTTTTTTAGATATTTTCATAATCTTAAAGCAAAAATAGTTCCCACTATATAGTTTTACATATATCTTTATATTTAGAAGGTTCTCTATCTCTTAAAAGTCCCCAATACTCTCTTTGTTTTTTTATCTCAGCTAAATCAAATTCTGCATAGATTATCTCTTGTTTATCTCTAGATGCTTCTACGATTATCGCACCTGTATAGTCTGTTATAAACGAAGACCCATAAAAAGTTATGCAACAACTCTTTCCTACTTCTTCTCCTATGCGGTTAGCAACAACAATAGGAACAGTATTTGTAGCGGCATGTCCCATCTGAACTCTTTGCCAATGCTCTTTTGAGTCAATTTCTATTTCAGGCTCACTACCAATAGCAGTTGGATAAAAAATAATCTCAGCACCCTTTAATGCTAAAATCCTAGCACTTTCACAAAACCACTGATCCCAACAGATGCCAACACCTATTTTTGCATAAGCAGTATCATATACTTTAAAGCCCGTATCTCCTGTTTTAAAGTAAAACTTCTCTTCATATCCTGCCCCATCTGGTATATGGGTTTTACGATAATTATCCATAACTTTACCATCAGCATCTATAACTACTAAAGAGTTAAAATAGTCACTCTCATATTTTTCAAAATAACTTACTAATATAACCACTTTTAACTCGTTTGCAATCTTAGAAAAGTGTTTTATCAGGGAGTTATTTTTTAGCGTAGATGCTAAGGAGAAGTATTTTCTATCCATATCTTTACAAAAGTAAACAGATGAAAAAAGTTCTGGTAAAAGTATGATTTTTGCGCCATTTTCACAAGAAGTGCGAACAAAGGTTTCTGCTTTTAAAACATTAGCCTTTTCATCATCACACATACGCATCTGAATGGCAGATACTTTTACCATAGTAGTAAGTTATCCTCTACTTGTAACTTCTAGTAAATGATAACCAAACTGAGTTTGGACAGGTCCATAAAGAACACCAACATCACCTTTAAATACTACTTCATCAAATTCTGGAACCATTTGACCAGGACCAAATTTACCTAAATCTCCACCAGCTGAAGCAGATGGACATTGAGAGTTTGCTTTTGCAACATCTTCAAAAGAAGCTCCGTCTTCTATCTCTGTTTTGAGTGTATTACACACTTCTTCACTATCTACTAATATATGTCTTGCAGTTGCATAAGCCATTTATATTTCCTTTTTTTTAATTACGAAATTCTACTCTAAAATATTAAATATTTACTATTGATTTTGCCCATTTTTCCATAATATGCGTCATTTCTTCTCTTGGAGGCTCTAAAAAATCTATTAAAAAAGTATCTTTAGTTTCACAAACTCCAAAACTTCTTGGTCTTGCTGCTAAGATTTTACTATTTGGTATAGCTTTTCCAAAACAAAAGATTAAATTTTGCGCATCTATGAGTTTTTCATTAATTTCTCCACCGATGCTTTTTGTATGCGTATATTGGTCAAAAACAGATATAAAAACTGCTACTTTATGTCCATCTATAAGAGTTTTTAAATACTCAATTATTTCATTAACATTTTTATAACTAGTTTCACTTTTTTTAATTTCCAGACTAAAAACTGGATATTTTTCCATTAAGATTGTTTTTTGCACTTCATTTCCTTATAATTATAATAAATAAATACTATCATTTTCTTGTTTAACTCTTCATAATTTTTTTGAGATGCTCTGCCACTCTAAATGAATTTGCATAAATTGTCCAAGTATATGGAACACTTCCACCTGTTGGCATAAAGGAGGCATCTGTCACATAAAGATTTTCCAAGTCATGTGCTTTACAGTTTTTATCTAAAACAGAAGTTGAAGCATCATCACCAAAACGACAACCCCCTGCTACAAGATTTGGTGGAGGAGAGTCAGATATAGAAGTAACAATCTCACTTGCTCCCATACTTTTTAAAACTTTCTCTGCTCTAGATGCTAAATGCTTTCCAACCTCAACATCTCTTTTGTGTCCATATAAGTTTATGGCTCCAACTGCAACACCATATTTGTCTTTCACCTTATCATCAATACTAACAAAATTATAATCAGTAGGAAGCCAATCATTAAAAACTTCAAAGGTTAATACTCTTGATGTTGTTAAAGTCTTATGTATCTTTTGCTGAAGTTTTTCTCCCCACATGATGTTTCCGTCATCATCATAAAACTCTCTACTCGCACGAGAGATTATATTTTGATGTTCAAAAAGAAAGTCTATGGTTCCGCCTTTGTATTTTACTCCACCTTTATCATACTCATACCAGTCTTGAAGTGAACGGTTAAAAAACAATCCAGCTTGCATAAGTTCTTTAAAGTCATTATCACTTAAGTTTTCTTTTTTTATGCGACCTGTTCCACTTCCACCACCTGAGAAAATTAGATTTTTTCCAACTTCTTTAGAGTTATTTGCTAAACCATCTGGAAAATATTTATTTTTTGAGTTTAGGAGTAGTCTTGAACTCTCTATTGCTTGAGCTGCTAAGACAAAGATTTTTGCTTTTATGGAGTGACTTTTTTTATCTTTATCATAGTAATGCACTTGTGTGACCTTTGATTTGTCACTATCTATCTTATAAACAAATGCTTCACTAATTATTTCTACATTACATTTTTGAAGTAGAGCTGCTCTTGCACTTCCTTTTGCCCCAGTTGCACAAGGATAACTTCCACAAAAATTTGAATATGAACAACTATTTCTGCCAAGTATTGGAGCTGAAAGTATCGCTCTTGGTGTTGCAAAACTTTTATAACCTAGCTCTTTACATGATTTATCAAACCACTTTGTTGCACCATTTACTTCTAAAGAATCTAGTCTCATACCATCTCCAGAAACACCAACAACTTCTTTTACTTTTTCATAGTACGGTTCTAGCTCTTCATAAGAAATCGGCCAATCAACTACATTAGCACCTTTTATCTCGCCATAAACACTTCTTAGTTTAAAATCATTTGGTTTCATTTTATGAAAATATCCACTCATAAGATTTGATGAACCACCAACCATAGAACCGTTCCAAAAGCTCCAGTTATACTCGGCTCCTTCAAATCTATCTATACTCCCATCTTCATTTCTAACATTTATGATATGTTGCTCATCTTTTAAAAGGGGTGTAAATTTATCTCTTCGTGAGATTGCAAGTTCATCTTTTGAAAAATCTTTTTCTGTATAGTATTTCCCCTTTTCTAAAACTACGACTTTATACCCAGCGTTTGAAAGTTCATAAGCAATTGGTGCTGCACCTGCTCCACTTCCAACTATACAAATATCATACTTCATAAAAGTACCTTTTTTGGTCGTGGTAATCCTGAAACATGATTCAACCATTTCCAGCCACTTTCATTTTTGTTGATGCCATAAATAGTATCGCCTAAAAGTGCTTCATATACAAAAGAGAGCATCTCATATATCCACTCTTCGCCCCACTCTTCTTTTGAAATGGATTTTAAAGTTTTTTGGCGTTCTTTAAAATCTAATGAAATATATGACTTTTTATAAAGTAGCTTAGCCTCTTCTTCTAACCATCTTGCCCCATTTTTTATATACTCTTTTGAACTATCACTCACTTTTGTATGTGTTAAAATAAGGCTCAAATATGCTCTTGCATTTAACTCATCAAACTTTGGAGCATCTTTAAAATCCCCATATAAATCTTGTTGAACAAGAGCTAAAGTATCTATGGTACTAGATGCTACAAGCCCAGTTGAAGTAAACAAACAAGTGCTTAAACCTAAGGCACTTAGCTTTAAAAATCTGCGTCTTTTTTTTAAATTCATATTATGGGAACCTCTAAAAACCCTTGTTTCCTCAGCATTATAGCAGATACGCTAATTCAAGGCGAAACTACGCAGGAGCTACGAGTAGCTTCAAGTGGTTTTAACGCAGTAGTAGAGTATCTGCTATATTGCCCGTAGGGAGACAAAAAGAGGAGCAATCTTGCACAGAATTTTTAATCGCCATAGCTATGGCTATGACTCAAAAAAAGTTCTGCACTATCTTACCCCTCTTTTTGTCTCTGAGGATGCAAGGGTTTTTAGAGGTACCCATATGCATTATAACTCTTATTTAGCTACAATTAGATAAACAAAAAAACTCAAGAGCATCTATGCAAAAACTATTTTTCATTTTTTTAATAAGCTTTTCTTTACTTAATGCAAGTAGCATAAAAGTAGCAGTTGCGGCAAATGTAAGTTATGCCATAAAAGATTTAACAAAAGAATTTAACAAAAGATTTCCAAATATAAAAGTCAAAATAATTCTTGGAAGCAGTGGTAAACTAACCGCACAAATCAGCCATGGCGCTCCTTATCAAGTCTTTATATCAGCAGATATGAAGTATCCAGATGCTTTATATAAACAAAAGATTGCCATTACAAAACCTAAGGTTTATGCTCTTGGCTCATTAGCACTTTTTTCACATAAAAAGATGGATTTAAGTGCTGGCATCTATGCCTTAAAAAGAGCAAATATATCTAAAATAGCTCTAGCAAATCCAAAAACTGCTCCTTATGGCATAGCGGCAAAAGAGGCTTTAACAAATGCTAAAATATACAAAAATTTAAAGAGTAAGTTTGTATATGGTGAGTCCATTTCTCAAACTGTATCTTACGCTGTAAGTGCAACAGATGCTGGCATTATAGCTATGTCATCACTCTACTCTAAAAATATGAAACATTATAAAAGAAAAGAAAATTGGATAGAGATAGACTCAAAACTCTATACTCCCATAAAACAAGGCATAGTTTTACTGCAAGAAAACAAAGATGCACGAGATTTTTATAACTTCTTACTATCTAAGGATGCTAAAAAAATATTTCAACTATATGGATATAAAACGCCATGAATACCTTTAAAGCAACAATCACAAAGATTCAAAATGTTGAGTGTTTAAATATTGTAAATTTTGACTTTGCCGAACATAATCTTAGTATGATGAGTTTAGACTTAAGTAAAAACTTACAAGTTGGGAGTGAGGTTGAAGTAACTGCAAAATCAACTCATATTGCAATAGCCAAGAATTTTGAAGGCACTCTTAGCTACTCAAATCAACTGAGCGCTAAAATCATCTCTATCAACGAAGCACAACTCTTAACTAGCATACAACTTTCTTGCTCAGACACAATATGTGAAAGTGTTATAACAACTAGCTCATCACAAAGAATGAACTTACAAGTGAACGATAATGTCACTCTTCTTATAAAAGCTAGTGAACTGTCCATAAAAAGAGTTTTATAGTGCTTGAAATCCTAAGTAACCTCGAACTAGCTCCTTTTTTACTCTCTTTTAAATTAGCTAGTATTACTACTTTTATACTTTTAATACTTTGTTTGCCTTTTGCTTGGTGGCTCTCTCAAACAAACTCAAAGAGTAAACCTTTACTAGAAGCTTTAACTGCCCTTCCAATAGTTCTTCCGCCATCTGTTATAGGTTTTTATATCTTAATCGCTCTTTCAAAAAACTCTCCTATTGGTGCTTTTTTTGATGAGTACTTTGGTATAGATTTGGTTTTTAACTTTAACGGACTTGTAATTGCAAGTTGTTTTTACTCTCTTCCATTTATGGTGCAACCTCTTCAAAGTGGTTTTGAAACAGTAAACAAAAACATGCTTGAAGCTTCATATATTAGTGGAAAAAGTAAGTTTGAGACCATTTTAAAAGTAGCCCTGCCAAACATGAAACCTGCTCTCATAAGTGCCATAATCATAACTTTTGCTCACACAGTTGGAGAATTTGGCGTAGTTTTAATGGTAGGTGGAAGCATCCCAGATGAAACAAAAGTAGCATCTGTTGCGATATATGAAATGGTAGAAATAATGGACTACTCTTCTGCGCATATCTATAGTGCTATCTTGCTTCTTATGAGCTTTTTAGTGCTTCTTAGTGTTTATATTTTTAATCATAAGCAGAAAAAGAATTTTTTATGATAAAATACACAATATATTACGGAATATTTCAAGGAGAATCTCATGGTATCATATGCTACAAATGAACTTATCCCATCATCTGAGTTTGCTAAAAGATTTGGAAGTTACTTAGCGCAGATAAAAGGCAATACAGTAGAAAAACTAGCTATTTTAAAAAACAACAAAGTTGAAGCAGTCATTGTCTCAAAAGATGAATATGAAGCGATGCAAGAAGCTCTTAAAAAGCAAGAAGCACAAGAAATCATGACATCAATCCAAAAAGGTTTAGACGATATACACAATGCTAAAGTAAAACCAATAGGCACATTGTGGAATGAGTTGTGATTGTTGAGTACAGTGAAAACTTTTTAAAAGAGGCTAAAAACTAAGTGACGAAGAGTTAAGAGCAATACTAAAAGATTTTTTCATAAACTAGCATAAAACAGGGGGAGAAACAGAATATGGAACTGGTTTATTTATGGGTAGAAGATTATAAAAACATAAAAAAGCAAGGCTTTAATTTTTCGCCTAGATTTGAGTGTAAGTTTGATGATGAAACAAAAGAATTAACAATAAATGAAAAAAAAGATTATGTAAGTATATTTCCTGAGAATATAAATGTTACTGCTATAGTTGGTGAGAATGGGAGTGGAAAAAGTAGTATTCAAAAATTAATTTTATTGATTCTATACTATTTTCAATTCAAGGATACCACAAAAGAAGAAGATGAAGAAATATATAGTAGAGTGGAACTTATAAAAGAACTTCACTGTACAAATATGTTTTTAATCTTTAAACCTGTAGACAATATTTGCCAAACAATAACTTTTAACATAGAATTAGAACCAAGCAGTAAATATGAAGCAATAGATGAAATAAATACCTTTACATTTTACTTAAACTATATGCTTGACACCCTTTATGATAATAGTCATGATAGTTGGTTGCATGATATATATCATAAAACAGATGATTACGGCACACCGTTATTAATTCAACCAAATAAATCGGATGGATATGAGCATACTGTTCATATAGATAATATTGATTCATTAATAAATAAACGCATTTTAGAAAACAAAGGCTATGCAACTAGTATATTTAGTCCAAATAAATGTCAAATTTACATGTATACAAATTTTCAAAATATATTTAAATATGATAATAAAAAAATGGCTCATTATACATTACTTAATAAACTAACTAGAATACTTAATGACTGTAATTTTTCTAGTACTGACTATGATGAAATAGATAAAATATTAGAACCATTTCTTGAAAATTTTGATTTTGAGTTTTGTAATTTATTATATATATACTTAAAAATATCCAGATTAGATGATACGTTTGATAAGGAACATCTTAACTTAGAATATGAGGGAACGGGGTCTCTTAGCAAAGAAGCTCTTCAAAGAATTGATTTTACAGAGGTAGTAAATAACTTTGACTATCCAGAATATAAACTTAAGAAAATCGAAGAAGCATTAGAGTTTCATAAAGAAAGTGTTTATAGCAATACTAATTTAATAACCTTTCTAAACGGTGAGAAATTAGATTTATCCAGCATGGAAGAATTTTACATTAACCTACCATCATGGATTGATATAATATTTTATGATTGTAACAAATCTTTTAAGTCATTAAGTAGTGGAGAAAAACTACTTTTTAGACTTATTATTGATATTACATATCAAATAAAGAAAATTAAGGAATATTATAATGGTATTACAATTTGTCTTGATGAAACAGAATTGGGGCTTCACCCTCAATGGCAAAAAGCCTATCTAAAACATATTTTAGAATCTATAAAAATTTATGTACAAAATGATTTTGTTATAAATATACTTTTTGTTACACACTCTCCATTTATATTATCAGATTTACCAAAAGAAAATGTAATATTTTTAAAAGATGGGAAGCAGGAATATCCATTTAAAGATAAACAAACTTTCGGAGCAAATATCCACACTCTCTTATCTCACGGCTTTTTTATGGATGGTGGACTTATGGGTGAGTTTGCAAAAGGTAAAATAAATGATATTAAAGTATTTTATGAAAAAGTAAACAAGAGTTCTAACCAAATAGTAGATTTTCAAAAAGAATATAATAGCAATATAAAAAACTTTAAACATATCCAAAAGATAATAGGTGAAGCATTTTTACAAACTATTATAAAAAACTATTTAGATGAATTAGAGCAAATATTTGATAATCAAAATTATAGCTTACGACAAAGAGAAAAACTTCTTGGTAACTTTACAAAAAAAGAACTACAAGAATATCTGGATAAACAATGACGAAGTTAAATTATTTTAATTATTTAAAAAAAGAAAAATTTAATTTTATAAAACAATATTATGTTGACTTAAATAATAAAAAATTTAAAAGTAAAGAATCTGCAGAAGAAGTATATAATCGATATTTGCAAAGTGGTACATTTAGAGATATCTTTAAAAATTATACTCTAAAGAATATAGTACTAGCTGATAACAATAAATTGAAAAATATTATTAATGACATTGATATTAAAATAAATAAACTTACAGAAAGAAAAAAGAAGAATCTTAAAGAAAAAATAAAAAAACTTTTTAAATATTCTGATAAGTTTCAAAAAGAAGTTTTAACTCCATTCTTTACAAATAATTTTAATTTTAAAACTTGTTTTTATTGTAATAAAGATTTTATAACTAATTTTGAAAAGGAAAATAATAAATTAGTTTCTACATTTCAACTTGACCATTTTTATGATAAAGGCAATTATCCATATTTAGCCCTCAGCTTTTATAATTTTATTCCATCTTGTCCAACATGTAACTCTTCAAAAGTAAAAGGAAGTGAAAATTGTTTTGAAACTTGTATCTCACCAAATGATAAAGATTTTAACTTTGAAAATAAAGTTAAGTTCAAGCTTCATTTAAATGAATCTTGCTTAGATTTACATGTAATAAGTGAAAAAAACGTAGATACAAAATTAAAAGAATATCATTCAAATGATTATGAAAAATATATTAAAATATTTAAACTAAATGAGAGATATAAAGCTCACAAAGATATAGTATTTGAAATGATTCAAAAAGCAGAATTGTATCCTGAAAGTAGGCTCAAAGAGTTACAAGATTTAACAGGAATACCTTTTCAACAAATAAAAAAAGATATTTTCAATTTAATAGATGAAAATGAAGATTTATCAAAAAAGCCTTTTAGTAAACTAATAAAAGATATTTCAGAAGAATTAGGATTAATATAACAAAATGCAATGCTTTTCAATAAAACAACTTTTTCATGTTAGACTTTATAAAAACATCAAGGTTGTATAAATGGAAACGATAAAAGTACTTGAGAATGAAGTTACAGTTATAAAAGTTCAGCAACAAGATTATATATCATTAACCGATATGTTAAAAGCAAAAGATGGTGATTTTTTTATATCGGACTGGCTTAGAAATAGAAATACTGTAGAATATTTAGGTATTTGGGAAAAGATTCATAATCCAGATTTTAATTACGGCGAATATGCCATAATTAAATCTCAAGTAGGGTTAAACAGCTACAAAATAAGTGTAAAAGAGTGGGCAAATAAAACCAACGCCATAGGATTAGTTGCAAAAGCTGGGCGATATGGCGGAACTTATGCACATAGTGATATAGCTTTTGAATTTGGTATGTGGATAAGTGCAGAGTTCAAGATTTATCTTATAAAAGAGTTTCAAAGACTAAAAGAACAAGAGCAAAAACAGTTAGGTTGGGATATAAAAAGAAACCTAACTAAGATAAACTATAGAATTCATACAGATGCTATTAAAAACAATATTGTTCCAAACCTACTCAACCAATCTCAAGTAAATTTTATATATGCTAGTGAAGCTGATATTTTAAATGTTTCCTTATTTGGACAAACTGCAAAAGAGTTCAGAGATAAAAATCCGAAATTAAAAGGAAATATAAGAGACACAGCAGATGTAGCGCAACTTGTATGCTTATCAAATCTTGAGAGTATGAATGCTTTGTTTATACAAGAGGGCATGAGTCAAGCTCAAAGACTTATAAAACTAAACCAAATAGCAATCAACCAAATGAAAATACTTTATGAAGATAAAACTGTACAAAAATTAGAAAGTGAAAATAAACAATGATAAAAATAAATATTAACACAGATATCCTCTCTTTAAAACTTGAGATAAATGAGGGTGACTTTATAGCTTTGAGTGGAAAAAGTGGAAGTGGTAAAACAACTCTTTTAAGAGTTTTAGCTGGACTTGAAACTGCACACGGAAATATTGAAGTAAATGGTGACTCTTGGCTAAGTGATAAAGTCAACCTTGCTCCACAAAAAAGAGAGATAGGTTTTATCTTTCAAGATTATGCTCTTTTTACAAATATGAGTGTTTTAAAAAATCTTCTCTATATGAACAATGACATAAAACTAGCGACTCATCTTTTAGACATTACAGAACTCTCTACAATGAAAGATAGACTTCCTTCCACTCTAAGTGGAGGGCAAAAACAAAGAGTTGCACTTTGTCGAGCTATGATGAACAAACCAAAACTTTTACTAATGGATGAACCTCTCTCAGCCCTAGATGCACAGATGCGGACTAAACTACAAAATGAACTTTTAACCCTACATAAAGAGTTTAAAACAACTACTATCATGGTAAGTCACGACCCAAGTGAGATATATAGACTTGCATCTAGAGTAGTAGTTTTAGAAGATGGGAAAATCATAAATGATGGAACTCCAAAAGATGTACTACTTAGAACTTCTGGAAGTCAAAAGTTTTCATTTTCGGGACAGATACTTGAGATAAAAAGAGTAGATGCCATCTTCATAGCCATCATTGCAATTGGTCAACAACTTGTTGAAGTTGTACTAAGTGATAGTGAAGCACAAGGTTTAGAAGTTTCTCAAATGGTTGAAGTTAGCACAAAAGCTTTTTCCCCTATACTAAGTAAAATAAATAAATAAAACTAAAAGGATTTACAAATGTCAAACTTTAAAATTACCTCAACTATTTTTGGTGAAAAACCAGATTTTCCTAAACCTAACCCTGAGTTTATGAAGGCTATTGGTGGAGAAAAAGGGATGGAAGAACTTTTTGATAAATTTTATGACATGGTGTCAGAGAGTGATATAGCACACTTTTTTCCTCAAGATAAAGAGGAAATGAATGAAGTTAAAAAACGAAATACTTTATACTTTATAGAGTTTTTTGATGGTTCAAAAAAATATTCAAGCCTTGCTGGTAAATCTATGGATGTTATCGATATGCATATAGGATTTTCTATAACTGAAAAAGCTAGATGGGCGTGGCTTGGAGTTGTAGAAGATTTACTAGAAGAACTTGATATCGATGATAGTTTAAAACAAGGTTTTTGGGATACATTCGAGAGCTTTAGTAAGTGGACTGTTAATCGCGACACTATTGTAAAATCATACGAAGATTTAGTACAACTTTAGTAATGCACTGCTAACCATATAGTTTTAAAATTTGGCTTTGTCCAAGAAACTCTATGCTTAGTTAAGGCTGGAATATTTATATAATCTCCAGCAAAAAGTTTAACTTCTTTAGAGTTTTCAAACTCTAAAATCGCTTCTCCTTGAATTAGCATAACCCACTCATCATCTTCTTGTTCATACCATTTTCCATCTGGCGTTACATGTCCATCTGAAATAATTCGTTCAATCTTTACTCCATCTTTTGACAATATTTCTTCAAAAGTTTCTTCTTTTATCTCAGTTGGGATAGATGCAAAAATATTAGACTTTTTCATTAAAATATCCACTCATATAGCCAACTACTCTTGAACTGTCACCACTGGCATCTGCACTTGTTCTGTAATCAAGTAAAGAAAAATCTAAAGAGAGTTTTTTTGCACTAATCATCATCGCTTGAACTCCTGTAATTCCACAAGCTTCACATCCGCTATGAAGCTTGTCAATATCTAGATTTTTTATCGCATCTAGGCAGATGGCATCTAAACTATTTGCTTCTTTTTGATTGTAAAAATGACTTAAATCTGTACTTATAATAACTCCACAGTTTTCATCTTCTAAAACAAAATCTATTATTTTACTAAGAAATCTGGCATCTACTTGCGAATAAACTAATTCAACAATCTTAACCTCATCAAGATAGTGTTTTATAAAAGGAAATTGCACCTCTGTACTATGCTCTTTATGAGCGCCATCAAAACAAGTTAGAGAAAATTTATCTCTTAACTTTTGTGCTAAATCGCTTCCATGTATATCTCCAAGTGGAGTTTTATAAGATTCAAAATTACAAAGGCTTACCCCACTAAACGCCACTCTATGCGAAGGACCTATCACTACAATATTTTTAATTTTACTATTTGCTAAAACTTTATAAGCAAGATTAGCACTATATCCTGAGTAAACATAACCAGCATGAGGAACGATAACAACTCTACTTTGTTTTGCATCTGTACTTATATTTTGTTCTTCAAGGTGCTTGTTAAAATGCTCAAAATATCTATGAAGTTCCACTTTAGCATCTGGATAAAAACTACCATTTACACTCATCTCTCTTTTCATTAAAAAACTCCTTTTATGCTACTTTGACACTTTATACATTTGTTGTTTTTTATATTTAACATCTGTGCCTTAAAGCCCTGTCTATCTATAAGTTTAGTATTACATTGCGAACAATAAGTGCTATTATCATTTAAAATATTTCCAAGATAAATATACTTTAAACCATAACTTTGCGCTATTTCTTTTACTCTTTGCAAACTCGCTTCACTAGTTCGTGGAGTGTCAAGCATCTTATAATCAGGATGAAAAGCACTTAGATGCCAAGGTATATCTACTCCTAATTTCAAAGAAATAAACTTTGCCATTTTATGGATTTCATCTTCACTGTCATTAATATCTGGGATGATTAAAGTTGTTATTTCTAGCCAAATATCACTATGAGCAAACTCTATCAAAGATGCCAAAACACCATCTAAGTCTGTTTTTAAAACCTTTTTGTAATACTCATGAGAAAAACTTTTTAAGTCGATATTAACAGCATCTACCCAACTCTTCATATCTTGCAAAACTTCTTTGGATTCATAACCACTCGATACAAACACATTTTTGATTCCATTTTCTTTAGCTAAAACTCCTATGTCTTTTGCATAAGGGTACCAAATAGTTGGCTCATTGTAGGTATAACTTATACTTTGTGTTTTATGTTTAAAAGCTAAGTCAACTATATCTTTAGGAGAATAATTTACGCTCTCATCAACAACAGAAATTTGAGATATGGAATGATTTTGACAAAAAGGGCAAGAAAAGTTACAACCAACTGTTCCAATAGAAAGTGATGAAGAAGAAGGCAAAAAATGATAAAGTGGCTTTTTCTCAATAGGGTCAATATGCAAAGTACTTGGATGTCCATAAGTTTTATTTACCAACTTTGCATCTATGTTAAAGTTCACTCCACATATAGCACTTTTGCCTTCTTTAAGAGTGCAGTAGTGTTTACATAAAAGGCAAGTTATATGGTTATCATCTTTATAGGCAAAGTATTTCATCAAAATCTTCTTGGATGTGTTCAACTTGATATGTGTAAATAGTTGGATGCTCATTATAAATGCTTTTTGTTGCTCCCGCCTTCATGCTTAGATGCTCCAAGAAAAGACTTGGTGTCGGTAATTGCTCCCAAACCTGAGGTAAAAATGTACCACTAAATCTTGAATGTTTTAAGATAAGTCCATCTATATTTGGTCTAATCTTTTGTAGTAAATCTTCATAATCCGTGTACTCTAAAATTTTTGGCTCACTTAAAAGAGAAACTTCAATATTTAAAGATGAAAATTCTTGTTTTGTTAAAGAGTTAAATCTAGGGTCAGAAAAACCTGCTGAAACTGCATTATGATTAAGGTCATCAAAAAGTGTTCTATGTGCGATAATAGAACCAATGCAACCTCTTAACTCTTTGTTATATTTTAGAGTTACAAAAACTGCTCCATTTTTTTTTAAATATGGATATTCTTTTAAAATACTATTTTCATCAAAAGTATAATTTTTATCTAGTTTATTTAATATGGCACTTTTTGCAATTTGTAGTAAAACTTTATCAAGCATAAAAACTCCTAATAAAGTATTATATTATTATAATTCTAAAAGGACAGTATCTCTACGAGTTGCTTCAAACTTTTTACATCCACTCTCAAAAGCCCCACTCTCGCCAATAAGAATACACTTATGTTTTGCTCTTGTTATAGCCGTATAAATAAGCTTTGTATTATGCATGATAAAGTGAGAAAAAGTCATAGGAATCACAACTATATCGTACTCCATTCCTTGGACTTTATGAATCGTTAAAGCATAAGACAACATTAGATGCGATTTCATTTCTTCATACTCATAAACCACTACTACATCTTCATTTGGGTAAAAAACAAACACTTGCTCATCATCTTCTTCTATCTTAAAAAGTAGTCCGCTCATACCATTAAAAATTCGTCTTTGATTTGAGTCTTCCCCAGTTTTAAAAGCATCACCACTCCATGAAGTCATATTTTCATTTTTAGTATGAACGACTTTATCCATTAGTCTAAATTCAACTCCACCCTTTTTTAAACATTTTTTCGGGTTTGGATTGAAATATTCTTGTAAAACTTTGTTTAAATTATTTGTCCCCAAAGTTCCACCTTTCATAGGCGTTATCACTTGAAAATAATTTAGATACTCTTTGATTTGTTTATTGTTAAGTCTGTATCTCGCTTTGTCTATTGACTCAACAACTTTATGCATTATCTCTGTGAGTATTTGAAGTGAATTATTTTCTCTTAACTCTTGAAGTTGTGTTTGAGAAAGTTCGTTTCTAAGTGTGTAATAATTTTGTATGCTTATGTCTATAAACTCAAAATCTTCATAAGTGTTTCTATACTCGGGAACAATTCCTTTTCGTATATCATTTGCTATGAGTGTTATAGCTTGGTCTTCACTTTGTCTGTATATCTTTGTAAGTTTTACAATAGGTGCTAACTCCAAACTAAGAACATCACTTAAAACATTTCCAGCACCTATGGGAGGAAGTTGTGCGTCATCTCCAACTATGATAACAATAGCATCTCTGTGAATTTTAGCCATTAACCTAGCAAAGAGAGGAGAGTTTATCATAGATGCTTCATCTATCAAAACAACTCCAAAAGGAAAGTAATCTCTGCCTTCGTATTTGACTAAAAGGCTCTGTATAGTAGCACTCTCATATCCTGTCGTATCAGCAATTCTTTGAGATGCTATGCCGCTTAAAGCACAAGTCATAATCTCTTTTTCTTCATATTTAGTATTTAATAACTCAAGTATAGTTTTTGAGGTTGTACTTTTACCTGTTCCTGCATAACCAACTAAAAACAAGATAGATGCACCCTCATTTATTTTCTGGACTGCCTCTTTTTGTTGTTCGCCTAAATCTAAATCACTCTTTGCAAAAAAATCATCTAAATCTTTTACAAAACCGCCACTATCTTTTTTGCTCTTTGTTTTATAGTGTCATATAGATATTTCTCAGCATCGTAGAGTCTTGCAGGAGAGAGTCTATCGTTTTTCATAATGACTATACTTGATTCACTGACTCTCTCAATAAGTGCTAATTCATATAGATGAGTTTTATCCACAAATCCAAGTAGTTCATTTAATCCAGAGAAAAGTATCTCTTTAGCTACACAACTATTACCCTGTTGCTCACAGTAGTTCATAAGTACAAAGTCCATAGCGGAACTTATACGATTTTCATCTTCACTCTCTACACCCATTTTAAGCGCTAATTCATCTGCTCTTTTAAAGCCTATACCGCTTATGGAAGTTAATATATAAGGATTATTTTTTATCTTTGTGCATGGTTCATCAACATCTTTCATGGCAGATGCTATGGTTGTAAGAAGAGTTTGTGAAACATCAAAAGGACTTAAAAACTCTCCAAGTTTTCTCATAGAGCGAAACTTTTTCCATGATGTTTGAATCTTTTTAAGTCGTTTTTCTTTTATGCCTTTAAACTCTAAAAGTCTTTGTATGTCATTATCTAAAATATTTATGAGTTCTTCGGAGCCAAACTGCTCTATCAATTCTGCTGAGAGTTTTTTTGTAAAACCTTTAACGATTTTATTTAAAAAGAAAAATAGTTGATTTTGATTGACTTTAATAGATTCAAATTTAAAAGTTTTACCATACTTTTTATGTTCTTCCCAGTAACCACTTAAGGTTATGGCAGAACTTTTTATATTTTTTACATCACTCTCTAAGTAGGTTCCACTTATTTTTTCACCACTTTTTAAACGTGCGATAAAAAAGCCCTCATCCTCAAAAAGGATGTGCTCTATTTGACCTATTATTGTTTCACTCAATATTTAATTACTTTCTAAATAATTTTCAAAACTGCCTAAAGATGCAAAGTTTATTTCAAAATTAATATTGTCAATTTTATCAATTCTCACAGAATCTACTCCTAATATTTGTAGCTTTTCATAAGTTACTAGTTCGCCTTCTTCTAAAGATAAAACATCTCTTAGTATCCATTGTCCTAACTCTCTATTAGAATATGACATTAACGCTTTACTATTATCTTGGCAAACTTTTACTTGTAGCACATCACCCTTTGGCAACTTAAGATTAAAGGGAGAATCTCTATCAGGAAAAAAAGCTGGTGATTTTTTATGAACATTTACTGGAATAGGAAGATACACTTCATTTTCATTTCTTAACCTGCCATTAGCATTCCATTGATTAAGACCACTTTTCTCATATACAGTTTTATTTTTTCCATACAACGGTAAGTAAACCGTATCTTTAATATTATTATCTGAACTATACAGCAATTCATTTTGTAAAATACAATTCCTAATATCTTCAAGTGGATTTTTTAAAATTTCTACATTAAATTCATCTAACAGACTACTTGTGTTAAACCTTTTTGTTAAAGTACTTTTTGAAATATTAAAAGAATAATCATGAATGGCATCATTAAATCTTATTGAGTTTTTTACTTTTTTTACATCAGTAATATTATCTATATCAACGTAATTCATATTTTCTTCATATAACTTAAAACTGTTTTCATCTCTTATCACACAATGATATATTGATTTATCAATTCCATATAAATTTTCAGTAAACTTTATTCTTTCATTTCTAAGTTCTGCTACTGCTTGAATTAATTTAGCAGGACTTTTATTTTCATATAATGGTTTGTCCTTATTAAATTCAGCAACCTTTTGAAAAGACTTATTATTACCTGCTAAAAATGTTTTCAGCCCAATGCCAATATTGTTTTTTATTGCGTCTAAAGCAACATCGCCTCTAGATAAATCATTAGCTGAAAATGAATTACAAAATATTTTTTCTGCTATTCTATAATATAAGTATGGAACATTAGAATCAGAAAATAGATTTGATAGACTACCTATTATTTTAAGTGAGTCTCGATATTCATTTTTTTTATTAATATCTTGTGACTCATAAAACATTTTTTATTTCTCTAGCTATTGACTCTATAACAGATACAGTAACTGAATTTCCAAACTGTTTATATAGATGAGAATCAACTGTATCGTTTGGTATTTTATAGTTTTTTGGAAACCTTGAAAATTAGCGCACTCTCTGGGAGTAAGCTTTCTAATCCCATGACTATCCTTAATAATTGGTACATTATGACCGCCAGTACCCATATTTGCAGTTAATGTTGGACAAACTTTACTTTTATTTTCTCTAACGTATTGTCGTCTCCATTGATAAATACTATTTTCATCAATAATATCATCTTTAATTTTCTCATATAAAGGTTTATTATTATAATAATATTTTTCATTAACATCTAATAGCAAACAGTCTCTAATTTTTTTAGATAATTTTATTTTTTTTGGGAATTTAAAGTTAACAGTATTATCTAAAAATGCAACTATATATATTCTTTCTCTATTTTGAGGTATTCCATAGTCTTTAGAATTAAGAACTTCTGAATAAACTTTATATCCTAAGTCTTCTAATGTTTTTTTGACAGTTTTGAAAGTATTTCCATTATCATGTCCTACAAAGCCTTTTACATTTTCTAAAAATAGAACCTTTGGTTTATGAAATTTAGCAATTCTAGCAACATCAAAAAATAGTGTTCCACGAGTATCTTCAAAACCTTTTCTATGTCCTGCTATACTAAATGCTTGACAAGGGAAACCCGCTAAAATAATATCATGCTTTGGTATATTTTTTTCATCTATCTTAGTAATATCACCATGAGGGGTATCGTTAAAATTTTTATAATATGTTTTTTGGGCATGTTTATCTATTTCAGATGCAAAAACAAAATTAGTGTTATTTTGAAATGCTTTTTCGAAGCCAAGTCTAATGCCACCTACACCTGCGAATAAATCTATAATATTATATTTATTTACAGAGTTGACTAAATCATTATTCATAAATTGATTCATATTTACATCCTTCATATATATTATAAATTTTACTATAAAATTATTTTAATATAAAATTATATGACAAACTGCCATATTTTTACGCTTTAACTCGCTCTAGTCTATCGGCTTCTTGTGCTTTATAAAGCTCTGCGCAACCTTTTGATAATTCACGAATCTTTAAGATGTAGTTTGCTCTTTCTGTTTGAGAGATTGCTTTTCTTGCATCTAGTACATTAAAAGTGTTAGATGCTAACATACATAAGTCATAAGCAGGTAGAGGAAGTCCAGCTTCAAGAGTTGCTAAACACTCTTTAGATTTTGCATTAAAATCAGCAAATAACATCTCAACATCTGCTACTTCAAAATTGTATTTTGAAAACTGGATTTCACTCTCTTTATGAACATCTTTATAAAGTGTTTTATTTCCATCTTTATCTTCATTCCAAACAATATCAAAAATATTATCAACACCTTGAAGGTACATAGCAAGTCTTTCTGTTCCATAAGTTATCTCAACTGCAACAGGATTACACTCTATCCCTCCAACTTGTTGAAAGTATGTAAATTGTGTAACCTCCATACCATTTAACCAAACTTCCCAACCAAGTCCCCAAGCACCAAGTGTTGGTGATTCCCAGTTATCTTCTACAAATCTAATATCATGCTGTGAAACATCAAGACCAAGATACTCTAATGATTTTAAATAAAGCTCTTGAATATTGTCTGGAGATGGTTTTATAAGCGCTTGAAACTGGTAATAACTTCCCAAACGATTTGGATTTTCTCCATATCGTCCATCAGTTGGACGACGAGATGGAGCTACATAAGCAACAGACCAAGGCTGAGAATCAAGTGAGCGTAAAAAAGTTGCAGGATGGAATGTTCCTGCTCCTGCTGGAATATCATAAGGCTGAACTATATTACAACCCTCTTTCATCCAAAATTCTTGAAGTTTAAGTAACATCTCGCTAAAAGTAATCATTTAAAAAGCCTATCTAGTTTTTTTGTAATTATATCGAAGCAATGCTTATATAAAAGATGATATAGTATCAATAAATAATAATAAGTGAGTAAGAATGACTTTAAAATATGTAGGTCCTAAGCCAATTATTTCATGCACAGGTATAGAGTTAGATAAAAACAAAGAAGACAAATTTGTTTATCTAAGTATTGTCGTGGAACTTACCAAAGCACTTGATCATTCTTATATTGAAGATAAATCATATATATATGAAGAGGGTCGGGAGCCAACACTTAGTGAAATCATACAAACATTAGAGAAGTATTGCCCTAACTTTAATGAAATGTTAGAAAAAACAAATCATAATGTGCAAGAAGAAATAGATCACAATCTACAAAGAGCACATGAGAGTAAGACATTAAAGAGTATAGAAAAAGAAGTTCTTTTAAATAATATTAACATGATGCACGATTACATGATACAGCGTTCAATTAATAAGAGAGTTTATTATTGTGCAATGAGTGCTTTAGCTGATATTGTCAAAAAAGATCATATTAGCTATATAAAAGTACCCTTTACAGAAAAATTTATGCATGTTTTACACTCTTTACAAGGAACATTAGGCAAAGAGAACCATCCTATTGATACAAAACTAGAGATTTTTAAAAAAGATGACAACCTATTTATTAAACTAAAAGTTGTTACTTTAAGCAATTAAAATATCTTAAGACTTATGCCTAAAGTTATTTACACTACTTTACAAACTATATCGCCAACATTTTTGCCTAAAGATTTTGCTACCACTTCACATTTAACTTTAAGCAAAAAACATATATTTTTTCTATGAGAGGGACTCATACATTCATAATTTCCCATACCCTTACTTATAACTAAATCAACACTATCAAAAAGTTTTTTTGAATAGTCATTTGCTCTATTATAAGTAAATCCCGGGGTATTAACACCACTATCAACTAACTCACAAAGTTCATCAAAACCAGCCTCTTTTGCTTCTTTCATCGTCACATCATTTATGATTGGATTTCCTCTAACCATGTAAGAGTAGGAAGCATCTGGATATAACTCTTTTAATGTTTGTATAAAAATATAATCAAAAATATGCTCACCTACATTATCGCCAATGATTAAAACACTCTTAGCCTTTGTGAGTTGATACTTCATAAGTTCAAAATCATCATGTGCAAATTCTGTATGAAAAACTTTAGAGAGTTCTTCTTCTAAGTCAAACTCAACAGCAGCGGCTAAGTCTATAACATTTCCTGCAACTGCTGTTTTTGTAGCTGTTAAAAGTTTATTGCTAGATGCAAATATTTTATCATTAACTAGAGGAACAAATGAAAGAGCTTTTTTAGTAGATAGTTCTTTTACCTCATCATAAAGGTCTGTCTTGTTTGCTATCTCTGCCATTTTTTCATACACATAAGAAGCGATTTCAGGGGGATTATCTTCATATGAGAAATTAGAACTCATCTCTTGTATAGTTGAAATCATTTCATCTTTAAGAGAGGTTGATGCGTTTATAGCATCTGCAACTTTAGCGCTCTGGTTTATTATACAAGCAACGCAAGCTTCATCGATAGTCATATATTATGTAGTGTGTTCATCAATGGCTTTGTTCCACATAAGCTTATATTTTCTACGCATAAATTCAACTTCTTGTTGAGAGAGTTTTAACTGCTCTGTTAGTGTTGCAATTGTTTTTCTATCTTCATCATAAAGTTCTTGAAGTGAACCTAGTGCTTCTCTTAAAAACTCATTTTCAACTTTTACAGCTTCAATGGTTTCATCTTTAGCATCTAGAACTTTTTCATGAAGGTTAATGATAGTTCCTATTGTTTTTTCAACAAATTCAGGTTGAACTATCATCTCATGAGTATTTTTAGCAGAGAGTTCTTTAAGTTGTGCGGGAACAACTTCTCCTGCACCTTTAGAAGGGTCAATCATTCTAACACCATCTTCAACTTTTACACTCAATTTTCCTCGTTCGCATAAGTCATCAATAGCACTAATGTCTAAACCAGTTAACTCGCTATACTCTTCATCACTCATCCACTGCATCAAAACTTCCTTTTATCAAGAATTTATTTAAGATATAATAGTTTCTATTTCTAGAGAATCAACTTCAACTTTTTTAGCTTTTGCAATTCTGTCTTCTTTGAGTTTTACAGACAACTCATCATTATTTAGAGCAAATATTTGCATCGCTAAATAAGCTGAGTTTATTGCGCCTGCTTTTCCTATGGCAACAGTAGCAACTGGCATACCAGCTGGCATCTGAACAGTTGAAAGTAACGCATCTATACCACCAAGAGCCGATGCACTCATAGGAACACCAATGATTGGCTTAACAGTTTTAGATGAAAGCACACCTGCTAAGTGAGCAGCCATTCCAGCAGCTGCAATAAACACTTGAGCACCTTTAGCCTCAGCAGTTTTTACATACTCAGCTGTACGCTCTGGTGAACGATGAGCTGAAGATATAATCATTTCATAATTAACACCAAATGCTTCAAGTGTGTCTGAGCACGATTTCATTACTTCAAAGTCACTCTTAGAACCCATTATTATTGATACAAATTTCATATTTTTCCTATTATTCTATTTTTAAAATTATATCATTTTATTTTGTAACTTATCTTCCATCTCTTTAGATGCGATAGGTCTAGAATAAAAATAACCTTGAATGCAAGAGCAACCATTTTGTACTAAAAAATCTTTTTGTTCTTTTGTTTCAACACCTTCTGCTATTGTTTTTAGATTTAGTGAGGATGCAAGTGCTATAACTGCTTTTGTTATTGCTGCATCTTCTTCATCTTGAGGTAAATCTCGTATAAATGATTGGTCTATTTTTAGTTTATCTATTGGTAATTTTTTTAGATATGCTAAAGATGAATAACCTGTTCCAAAATCATCTACGGCTAACTCTATTCCAAGTTCAGATATTTGGTTCAAAATTTTGATGGCTTCTTCAGGATTAGTCATAATCTGACCTTCGGTTACTTCAAACTCTAGCCATTGTGATTTACAATCTGTTTCTATCATCATAGTTTTTAAAAAATCTATAAAATCTTTTTGTTGGAGTTGTTTCATAGCGAGGTTTAATGCTAATCTTCCTGGATTTAGACCTTGTTTATACCAAGTAGCTATTTGATTCATCGCCTGTTTCATTACTAATCTATCTAACTCTACTATAAGTCCTGTTGATTCTGCTAATGGTATAAACTTTATAGGACTTACTATACCCATTGTTTCGTGTTTCCATCTAACAAGTGCTTCCATTCCTACTAACTTATTGGTATGTGCATCTATTTGTGGTTGATAATAAACCACAAACTCTTCATTTTTTAAAGCTGCTCTTAAACTCGCTTCCATTACAACTCTCTCAAATGCCAACTCCGTCATCTCTGCTGAGTAAAACTGAAAATTATTTCGACCTTCTGCCTTTGCTTTGTACATTGCAGAGTCTGCATATTTTAAAAGATTTTGAGCGGTATTTCCATCATCTGGAAAAAGACTAATACCTATACTACTTGATACATATAGTTCATTATCATCTACAAACATTGGTTTAGATAAAGAATCTATAATCTTTTGAGCAAGTTTAGATGCATCTTGACCTAGTTTTAAATCATCTATGATAACAGTAAATTCATCTCCACCTAAACGGGCTAAGGTATCTTCTTTTCTTATGGTTTTTTCAAGTCTTAAAGTAACTTCTTTTAAAACTTCATCTCCTGCCTTATGACCTAAAGAATCATTTATCTCTTTAAAATGGTCTAGGTCTATAAAAAAGAGTGCCATTATAGAGTTAGCTCTGTTTGCTTTTTCTATGGCTTGTTCTAACCTATCATGAAATAGAAGTCTATTTGGAAGTCCTGTTAGTGCATCATGATTTGCTTGATACTCCAAAGCTTTTGCTATTTTCTTTTGCTCTGTTACATTTCTTATAATTTCCATCTTACTTGTTGTACCATCTGAATTCTTAATAGATGTAGCAACAATATCAAAAGATTCTCCACTCTCAGTCGTTGGTTCATAAATAACCTTATGATTATCATATACCACCTCTTTAAGTTTACAGTAAGCACAAGGCTTATCTAAACCAGCAACAGCTGAATAGCAAATTTTACCTTTTTGATTACCAAACCACTCTATCATAGTGTTGTTCATGAAACGAACGCTAAAATCATCATTAACAACAAAGATTCCTATCTCTATTTTATCAATAGCATCCATGTATTGTTTTAGATTATGGTTTGTATCTGCTAACTCTTTTTCAGCTGACTTTTTATCTGTTATATTTTTAACATAGCTTATTATTCCAATTGGGTTTAATTCTTCATCTTCTAGTAGTGCAAGTGATAAATCAACATCTATAATATTTTGTGATTTTGTTTTTAACTTTGTTTCCCAAGAGTATTTTTTCGTATCTTTAACTTTTTTTATACTTACATAATGTTTGTTATAATCTTGTTCTTGATACAAGAAGGTAATATGTTTACCTATAATTTCACTTGCTTTATATTCTAATAAATCTTGTGCACCTTCATTCCAATTTACAATAATTCCATTTAAGTCAGTTGAAACTATACAATCATGAATTTGCTCAATTATCTTAGCTTGTTGAGCATTTTTTAACTCTAACACTTTTCTTTTTGTTATATCAACCATCGTCCAAAGAACTTCATCTCTTTCTTCTATTAAGTCTCCAGAGATATGAGCCCAAAAAGTAGTTCCATCTTTGCGTTTAAACTTATGGTCAATTCCAACAGGTTTACCATTAAGAACAAAGATAAAAGCTTCTCTACCAAAATCTTTATAAGCTTGTTTAGAAGTATGAAAAATCGCTGCGGTTAGTTTTACTAACTCTCCACCTTCATACCCAAACATCTCATTTAATCTGTTATTTACAAATAAATTATTACGCTTTTTATCAACAACTAAAATCCCAATATGAGGACTATCTAAGAAGTGTTCTAGTAATTGAGTTTTATAATTACTCATATTAGTTTAGTTCTTTTTTGGGTTTGTGCCCATTTGTGCATCTGAAGGTATTCTAAGAAATGTATATGCTGGCATGGAGGTTGGAAGAGTTATAGGATTTACATTTCCACTATGAACCTCATCCCAAATCTTTTTGTTTTGTGCTAAGAGTTGTTTTAGTTTTAAGTAGCTTTTTCCATCTCGCTCATAAGTCGAGCCTATTTCATTATCAACAAACTCTATTTCAGTTCCAAGTGGAGCAACTATTTCCATCTCATCATTTGGTAGAGTTTTGTACTTACATAAGAAGTGAGTTCCCTCTTCATTTACTACACCACTCACTTGATGTGTTCCTAACTGTATAGAAAAGTCTAAACTTTGTGTATCATTTTTTTCAAAAGGACGAGAAATCAAGTAAGCATCTGTATATCCACGATTTTGTAGAGATTGAAGTTCATATTGATACTTTGTATCATCAAATTTTTCATCATAGTAATCGTTAAGTGCCATTCTATAGGCTTTTGCAGTAACACCTGCATAGTAAGCTGTTTTTGTACGACCTTCTATCTTTATAGAATCTACAACTCCACTATCTAGAATCTCTTTCATATGAGAAGCAAGATTTAAATCTTTTGCATTCATTACATATGTCCCGACACCTTCATCTTCTTCAAGTCTAAACAAAGTTCCTGTTTCAGGATTTGCCGCATAGATCTCATATGGAAATCTACAATCATTTGCGCAACTTCCACGATTTGGAACTCTACCACTTTGTAAGGTTGAGATAAGACAGCGTCCGCTATATGCAAAACACATGCTTCCATGAACAAATATTTCTAATTCTAAATCAGGGAGTTCTTTTTTAATCGCGATTAAATCTTTTAAAGATATCTCTCTAGCTGTAATAATACGAACAGCGCCCATATCATAAAATATTTTAGCATCTAAGACATTCATAACATTTGCTTGAGTTGATAGATGCAAAGGAATTTGTGGGGCTAAATCATTACATAATTTCAAGACTCCCGGAGTTGCAACTATGAAAGCATCTGGTTTTAATTCTGCCATTTTTAAAATATGTTTTTTTAAAAGTGAAAGTTGAGAGTTAAAAGGAAAACCGTTGATAGTAACATATACTTTTTTACCACGAGCGTGAGCATAGTCTATGCCTTCTTTAAACTCCTCCATACTAAACTCTTTACCACTTCGTATGCGAAGAGAAAAGTGACTAACGCCACCATAAACAGCATCTGCACCAAAGTCTAGTGCGATTTTTAACTTCTCTAGCGTTCCCGCTGGAGATAATAGTTCTACTTTTTGCATTATTGTCCAAACTGTGCTAAAAGTGCCTCTATATCATCTGTTGAAGCTACATCATTATTTTCATCACCAACTATATGTTTTGCAGATGAAACTCTTTTATCATCATCAACTTTACCTTCAAACAGAGTATTCATATATTTAGCAAGTGCACGCATTACATTAATAACTCGTTCAATTTTTTGACGATGAATATCTTGATACTGCATAATATCCATAACACTCATAATAGCATCTCCGCTATTTTGAAGTGTTTCTAAGCCATCACTAGAATCTACTAAAGCCGATTCATTTTTTTCTAGCTGTGTTTTAAAAGCTTCAACATCAGGAAATTTTTCACTTAAAGTTTTAAATAGTTCAACATTTGAAGTTAATACTTCAATAACTCTATTTGCATTTTCTTCTTTATCCATCAAGTCATTACTAATTTTTTCAATAATGTCAAAAATTTCACTTGCTTTTTCTTCACTCTCTTTTGTTACATCATCTAGCTGATGTACCATCTTATTTTCATCAGTTGCTGGAAGTGGCCAGTGATGAGAGGTGTCTTCATTATATCCCGATGGCATACCCCCGTCCGTTTCATCTTCTATGTTTTTTATATCTTCAGAAATTTCATCAGAACTTACTTCATCAGTATCTCCAAGCTCATCATCAAGCTCCTCAATATCGTCAATTTCCCCATTCATCATAGCATCTAATTCTTCTTGAGTCATTATAATTCCCTAGTCAAATTTATTTATTGTCACTATAATAGCATAAAAATCTAGTAAGAGGCATAAGATGAAAGCTGATTTACACAACCATACCACACTTTGTAATCATGCAGAGGGTGGAATTTCTCAATACATAGAACAAGCTATCAAATGCAAAACAAAATATTTTGGATTTAGTGATCATGCTCCAATGGATTTTGATAAAAAATATCGCATGAGTTTTTCAGATATGCAAGATTATGAAAATTCTGTTTTACAAAATAAAGAAAAATATAAAGATAAAATAGAAATTCTTTTAGCCTATGAAGTTGACTATCTCAAAGGGCATATAGATAAACGAGTTCTAGATGCTGATGTTGATTATCTTATAGGCTCAGTTCATTTTATAGATGAGTGGGGATTTGATAATCCTGAGTTTATAGGAAACTATGAAAAACAAAATATAGATGAAATTTGGCAAAAATATTTTGACACAATAGAAGAGATGGCAAATTGTAAACTTTTTGATATTGTAGGGCATTTAGACTTGATAAAAGTGTTTAAATATATGCCAAAAAAAGATATAACTCTCATAGCAAAAAATGCACTAAAAGCTATAAAAAAAGCAGATATGGTTATAGAGTTAAATGTTGCGGGATATAGAAAACCTGTAAAAGAAGCCTACCCTTCGCCATCACTTTTAAAAGAGATTTTTAAAATGGATATACCTATAAGTTTTGCCTCAGATGCTCATAAACCAGAACAAGTTGGACTTTTTAATGATGAGATAGTAAAAATGGCAAAAAGTGTTGGTTACACAAAATGTGCCATTTTTAGAAAAAGAAAAAGAGAGATGATTAGTTTTTAATTTTACTTATCAAAGGGAACAACTCGTCCAACCATAGCTTCTAAACTTCTTAATTCATCATCATTATGGTTTTGCATCTCTGTAGTATTATAAATCTTATCTTTTGTAATCCAAATCATGTTGTGATGAGTAGCTTTTAAATTTTTTGTTTTTGAATGTGCTCCAACTTCAGTATGCCCATAACAAGTACAAAAATATGTTTTAGAATCTTTTACAAGAGTAAATGTTCCTGTTCCACGAATTCCTGCCGTCATATTTGGGGTTACTATACCGTGATTACCTTTGCCAAAAACAGCCATAACTCCACCATTTATTACATTTAAGATTTTTTTTTGAGCCTAAGGTATCAAGTTTAAATTTTGTATTGCTTTTTGCAAAAAAAACATCTTTTCCTACATTAAATTTTACTTTTGAATTTGCTTTTACTTCAATAGTATCGCCATATTTAATTTTTGTATTTTTATTTACAGCCACACCATTTACTAAAACATCTCCACTACCTGTTATTCCTTGAGCTTGAAGTAACCCAACTAGACTTATAAAAAATAAAAACTTCTTCATTTGCACCCTTCTTTCAGTAAATTTATATAAAAATAAGTATAACATAAATCTATGAAAAACAACTATTTATGAAGTAATTAGCTTAGCTTAAGCTCTAAAGGGATTTTTAATGATTGCATCTGTATAATGTCTTATATTAATTATTAAAAGGAAATTGTAATGGGCAAATATTTAGAACTAACTGGTGCAGATTTTGAAGCAACTTTAAGCGAAGGCGTATCTCTAGTAGACTTTTGGGCACCATGGTGTGGACCTTGTCGTATGATCGCTCCTGTTATTGAGGAATTAGCTGAAGATTTTAATGGAAAAGCTAAAATCTGTAAGGTAAATACTGATGAAGAGCAAGATATAGCTGTTAAATTTGGTATCCGTTCTATCCCAACTATCATGTTTTTCAAAAATGGTGAAATGGTAGATCAAGTTGTTGGAGCACAATCTAAAGCTGCTTTAGCAGAAAAAATAAACGCTCTTTTAGCGTAATATTAAAAAGCTTATATAGTGGCAAAGAGAGGAGGTAAAAGCCTCTTTTCACTCTCTACACTTCTAGCTTCATTCTTTGGCTCTGCTATGATAGCAGCAGCCTTTGCTTACTTCAACTACAAATTTGCAGAATACAAGTTTATTGATTTTAATAAATGGATTTTTTATGAAAAAAAAGCCATCTTTAAACCAAGTGCTGAAAAATATATAGTTGTTTTTTATAGTTCTAGAGCTACAAATACAGCAGAAATGTTAGCCAATACTAATTTAAACCTTCCAATCTTAGCTATTGACTACTACAATAAAAGTTTTAAAAACTCCAAAAATACAACTTTTTTAAGAAGTGGAACAAAAAATTCTCTCTCATTTATACAGAGATTTAACATATACGAATCCCCTTGCATCTTTTTTATTAAAAAATCAAAAGATACTCTTTATAAACAAGATAGTATGATTCGTAAACTAGATAATTTAAAAGAGTTATCTAAAACAGTTGATTCATTATAATTCTAGCTCTTTAGAGCTTAGCTTTAGTGACCACAGCGGTCAAAGCGGAAGAAAGGGACTTGTTCCTTTATGGGAATAATAAATATAATGATTCGTAAACTAGATAATTTAAAAGAATTGTCTAAGCAAGTAAAAACTTTATAATACAAAAGGAATCATTGATGTCAAATATTTTAGATTGTGCAATTATTGGTGGAGGACCGGCTGGTCTTACTGCTGGTTTATATACAACTCGTGGTGGTTTAGAGAATGTAACTATGTTTGAAAAAGGTATGCCTGGTGGGCAAATCATGAACTCTTCTGAAATAGAAAATTATCCTGGAGTTACTGGTGAAATCACAGGAATGGATTTAATGATGCCATGGCCTGAGCAATGTCAAAAATTTGGTTTAAAGCATGAAATGATAAATGTTACTCGCGTTAGTAAAGATGGAGATATTTTTACTATTCATCAAGAAGGTGGAGCAACAACCAAAGCTCATTCAGTTATCATCGGAACGGGTTCATCTCCTCGTCGTGCAGGTTTTGCTGGTGAAGATGAATTTTTTGGTCGAGGAGTAAGCACTTGTGCTACTTGTGATGGATTTTTCTACAAAGGAAAAGAAGTTGCAGTTATTGGTGGTGGAGATACAGCTTTAGAAGAAGCTCTTTACCTTGCAAAAATCTGCTCAAAAGTTTATTTGATTCACAGAAGAGATGAATTTCGCTCAGCTCCAAACACTGTAAATAGACTTAAAAATACCAAAAACATAGAGCTTGTTTTAAACTCAGTTCCTGATGAAGTTTATGGCGATAAAATGGGTGTTACTGGCATACGAGTTAAAAACAACAATGGAGAACTTCGTGACATTGATGTTCCAGGAGTTTTTACTTTTGTAGGAAATGATGTAAACAACCAAGCACTTATACAAGAAGATGGCAGTTTTTTATGTGATATGAATAAGCAAGGTCAAGTAATAGTAGATATTTCTATGGCGACTTCAACAGCTGGACTTTATGCAACTGGCGACATGCGTATAGCTGCTCCAAAACAAGTTGTAAGTGCTGCTGGAGATGGTTCTGTCGCTGCTCTTCAAGTCATCTCTTTCGTTGATGAAAAACTAAACGGCTAAAAGGTAAATTATGATTAAAGTTGGTGTATTTGGTGCAAATGGTAGAGTTGGACAACTGATAATTGATGATTTAAGAAATACACAAGATATAAGTTTAAGTAGTGTATTTGTAAGAAATGAGTTAAATTTTTCTATTGATCCATCTGTTTTAGTATCTACAAATATAAATTCATTTTTAGACGCTTGTGACATAGTTATAGATTTTTCTCTTCCTGAGGCTTGTGAAGCACTTTTAGAAGCAGCTATAAAAAATCCTAAACCTTTAGTCATCGGTACAACTGGTTTAAACACGCACCAACTAAATCTTTTAAAACAAACAAGTGAACTTATGCCGATTTTATATGCTACAAATATGTCTTTAGGGTAGCTTTACTAAACAAGCTAGTTTTTCAAGCATCAGCTGCTCTAAAAGATTTTGATATAGAAATAGTAGAGATGCATCATAAACATAAAAAAGATGCACCTAGTGGAACTGCCCTAACTCTTGGTGAATCTGCTGCAAATGGACGAGGACTTGACTTAGATAAAGTTCGCATCAGCGGTAGAGATGGAAATATCGGAGAAAGAACTAAAGATGAAATCTCTGTTATGGCTCTTCGTGGGGAGATATTGTAGGTCGTCACACTGTTGGTTTTTACAATGATGGAGAATTTATAGAGTTAAATCATACCGCAACTTCAAGAAACACTTTTTCTAAAGGTGCTATTCGCGCAGGAGCTTGGTTAGCTGATAAACAAGCTGGACTTTACTCAATAAGCGATTGTTTAGAACTGTAATTATTACATATTATAATGAGCAAAGCCCATTATAATAGAAGGGACATACTGTCCCTACAACCCCCTAAAGCTACAAAAAATAAGTTTTTTGAGATTAATTATAAAAACTTTAGGACAAATTTAGTATAATTCGATTAATTATTTATTACTGATTAACAAGGAAAACCATTGAGCGAAGATGTTAACGAAAAATGTGCGGTTGTAGGAATTTTTGGACATGAAGAAGCTTCTAAACTAGCCTATTTTTCACTTCATGCACTCCAACATCGTGGTCAAGAAGCCGCAGGTATAAGTGCTTCAGATGGACAAAAACTTCGTACCATTAAAAAGCGTGGTTTAGTTATGCGTGTTTTTGATGAAGCTAAGTTAAAAACTCTAAGTGGTTCTAGTGCGATTGGTCATACTCGTTATTCAACTGCTGGCGATGACTCTATACTAGATGCTCAACCGGTATTTGCCAGATATGACTTAGGTGAGATGGCAATAGTTCATAACGGTAACCTCACAAACGCAGAAGAAGTTAGAAATAACCTTATAAAAAAAGGTGCGATATTTCAAACCTTTATGGATACAGAAAATCTTATACATCTAATCGCTAAAAGTGAAGAAGACAAACTAACCCCTAGAATTATAGATGCTGTTCAAAGAATTGAAGGTGCTTTTTCTTTAGTTTTTTTAAGTAGAACAAAAATGTTTGCTATGCGTGACCGTTTTGGATTTCGTCCGCTTAGTCTTGGACGATTACCAAATGGTGGCTACATTGTAGCTAGTGAAACCTGTGCTTTTGACCTTGTAAGTGCTGAATTTGTAAGAGATGTAGAACCAGGTGAACTTCTTATTTTTAAAGAAGGGCGAGAACCTAAAAGTATAAAAATCTTTGAACCAACTCCAAAACATTGTATTTTTGAGTATGTATATTTTGCTAGACCTGACTCTTTAGTTTATGGTCAGTCAGTTTATAAAACAAGAAAAAATATGGGAAGAGAACTCGCGAAAATAGAACCTGTTGAAGCAGACTTAGTTGTTCCTGTTCCTGATGGAGGGGTTCCTTCTGCTATTGGTTATGCACAAGAAAGTGGTATCCCTTATGAAATGGGGATAATGAGAAACCATTATATTGGTCGTACTTTTATAGAACCAACTCAAGAGATGCGTGACTTAAAAGTTAAAATGAAACTCTCTCCAATGACAGATATTATAAAAGGTAAAAGAGTTATAGTTGTTGATGATTCTATTGTTCGTGGAACTACTTCAAGAAGAATTATAAGGATGCTAAAAGAAGCTGGTGCGAGTGAGGTTCACATGCGTGTATCTTCCCCTCCAACTACTGACCCTTGTTACTATGGTGTAGATACTCCAAACAAAGATAAACTCATAGCTGCAAATATGTCACTAGATGAAATTTGTAAGTATATAGAAGCAGACTCTTTAGCTTATTTAGACGAAGCATCTCTACTTAGAAGTGTAAATAGTAAACAGGACAACTACTGTACCGCTTGTTTTACAGGGAAGTATATAGTTTGATGAAACTATCTAGTTTCGTTTTTTGTCGTAGGCAAAGCTTTAGTGAGAGGAATTTTTTAGGATTTTGCATCCTAAAAAAGAAGAATTAAAAATGGAGCAGATATACACTTATGGCAACTATCTAAAAAATAAATTCGCCTGTAAAGTTTACAAAGTTGGTATAAACATTTCTGGCTTTACTTGCCCAAATATAGATGGAACAGTTGCAAAAGGTGGTTGTACTTTTTGTGAAAATGACTCTTTTTCAGCAAGTACAAATCAAATACAAGAGCTTAAAGGTTTTCATCTAAACCTAAATTCTAAAGAAAATCCTTTTTTACAAAAGCAACTTGAACAACTAGAGATTCAGTTTAACTCCATTAGTAAAAGACAAAAAAATGAGTACGGAGCAGAAAAGTTTTTAGTATATTTTCAATCTTTTACAAATACTTATGCTCCCTTTGAAACTCTAAAAGCCCTTTATGATAAAGCTCTTTCATTTCCTAATGTTGTTGGTCTTAGCATCGGAACTCGTTCTGATTCTATTACAGATAAAACTCTTGATTATCTATGTGAATTAAACAAAGAGAAAGAGATTTGGATAGAATTTGGCATACAGTCTGTCTATGATGAAACTCTTGCTAAAATAAATCGCGGTCATGATAGTGCAAATGTTAAAAAATGGATTTTAAAGTCTAAAGCAAAAGGTCTAAATGTTTGTGGGCATCTTATATTTGGACTTCCTAATGAAACTCAAGAGATGATGCTAGAAACTTCTAAACAAGCCTATGAATGGGGTATTGATTCTGTTAAATATCATCCATTATATGTAGTGAAAAAAACAGCTCTTGCAAATGATTTTTTAAAAGGTAAATTTAAACCGATTACAGAGGAAGAGTATCTCGATACTTTAGTAAAATCAATTTTAATTAAACCTAAAAATGTTTCTGTTCAAAGAGTTACAGCAGGTATAAACGACTCTTCACTTCTATCTCCTGATTGGTGTAGAGATAAAAATAAACAAGTTAAAAATATTAACAAAGCATTAAAACCACTAAGATTAAAATACTAAGTATTTTACTAGTGTCCATAAACCTTAGCAAAATGAGAAACACTTCTAAAGTAAGGTGGCCAATCAAAGTAAACTCTAAAAGATTTTGCTTGTCCTGGTTTTAGATTTCTAGCGACAACAAACTCTTTTGTAATTGATTGAGGTTTATACAAAATATTTGAACCGCCTTTAAAAAAATCTAAAAAACCACTTGCTTTAAAGTAAGATCCACCTTTTACATTACCTGTCACATGACCTTTATTTACAAGTTTTATCTCAAAAGTTACTTCACCTATTTCATGGTTACCTTCATTTTTAACTATGCCAGTATAAACAACTTTTTCTATACTTAGCAGTCTTTTATTTTTCATTTTATACAGTTTAGGAAGTTTTGTATATTTATCAACAACAACAATAGAAAAACCTAAAAGTAAGACACTTATAAGTGAAACAGAAATTATCATAGGAAATATAAGTTTTTTATTTTCTTGTTTTATTGATGTGTATAAACCTCCTGCAAAAATAAAAAGTATCACAGCTATAACAATAAAGTGCCAGTAATTAAGTGTTGTCATTTACACTTTGCTCCTAATAAAATATGGTATTTTTTTGAGTAGGTAAAAGGTTCTAAAAACATTTTAAACTCTCTTGTTTGACCTACTTCTATATCTTGAAGTATAATCGACATTTTTTTAAATGATTTAAATGAATATATAAAACTTTTGAGTTTATTTTTACTTACTTTATATGCTTTAGCGGTAATTCTACAAGTTTTAAAATAGCGCTTTGAGTCATTTGTTATAGTTGCATTTATAACAACTGCTTTTGTAAAAGTAAGCTTTTTTTCACTAACTAGTTCAATAGAATTTTTAAATAAAAACTCATGCATCTTCACATAACCGATTGTTGGAAAACCAAAAAGGATAACAAAAGAAAGGAGTATAAAAAAGATTGCTAAAAATGTTTTTTTTCTAAGCACAATACCCAATATTATAAATAATATAAAGAGTATAAAAGCACCGCCAAAAAGAATATAATCGTATGTTATAAGCTCATTTATAAAGGCGGTTATTTTTTCTTTCACTATAATTCTTTCCTACTTAGTTTTCTCTAGAATTTTTTTCAGCTATTCCACTCATGTTAAATCTTCTTGCTAACTCTTGTTTAATTCTATCTGGGGATATATTTTTTACAGCAAGAGCAACCAACATATGGTAAGTCAAATCTGCCGCTTCATAAATCATCTCAGCTTCATCATCATCTTTGTATGCAAAACTAAACTCACCAGCTTCTTCTACAACTTTTTTCAAAATTGTATTGTCACCTTTACTGATTAATTTTGCTGTCCATGAAGTTGTTGGATCCGCAAGTTTTCTCTCTTGTATAGTATGATATAGTGTATCTATAACTCCATAAAGAGCCTCTGAGCTAACTTCTACATCAGCTGTTACATCTCCACTTTCTAGTTCTGTGAAAAAGCATGAACGCCTGCCTGTATGACAAGCTACTCCTTCTTGCGTTACTTTTAAAAGAAGAGTATCATTATCACAGTCTATATGAAAAGAGTGTATTTTTTGAATATGTCCACTGCTCTCACCTTTTTTCCAGATGCGCTGTTTACTTCTTGAGAAGTAATGCGCTATTTTTGTAGTAAGGGAGAGTTCTAGTGCTTCTTTATTCATATAAGCCATCATCAAAACTTCACTATTTTTTTCATCTTGAATGATAACTGGCAAAAGTTCAGACTTTTGCCAATCTACTCTATTTAAGATAGCATCTACACTCATTAACGCGCCGTAGTTCTCTGTTTAGCATTTTTCATATCAACCCAAATATTTGGAGTTGAACCACCAGGAGTTAAGAAGATTTTTGCATCTTTATTATCTCTAAGAGCATCGTTAAACTTACCTTGAACTTTCATCTGCTCTAACTGTAAAAGTTTAGTTGTTAATGATTTTGAAATCAATATATTTGCTTTTGCTTTTGCATCTGCTTGAATCGTTACAGCATCTGCTATACCTTGTGCTTCGATTCTTTTCTTTTGAGCTATACCTTCAGCTTCTGCAGCACGCTTCAATGCTTCTTGTTTTACACGCTGAACATCTTGTTCTGCTTTTTGCACAGCTTGTTTTGCTATTTGAACCGCTTCTATTTGTTCTTTTACTTTAGTAGGTAAAACAATCTCACGAAGTTGAACTGATTGTAAGTCTGCTGGAGAATTTTTAAGTCCACTAACACTATTACGGATTCCTGTTTCAATCTCATCAGCTATAGTATTTCTTTTTTGTGGAAGCGATTCCGCATCGTACTTACCAACAACATTACGAACTACATCTCTTACAACAGGATTAATAATTTTATCTTCCCAAGAAAAGCCCCAGTTAGAGATAGTCTGTGCTGCAAACTGAGAGTTAAGTCTATACTGAACAGTAAGCTCAATAGAAACAGGAAGACCACGCTTATCAAGAACTGTAATAGCTGGTTTAGATCCTATTCCAGATTGACCACCTGTTGCTTCAATACGAGAAGCATAGTTAATAATACGAACTTTTGTATCTACAATATATACTCTTTGAATAACAGGAATGATAAAATGAAGTCCCGGTAGAAGTGCTTGGTCTTGATACTTACCATTTGTACTTAAAATACCGCGTTGTCCCTCTTCAACAATAGTAAAAGGTTTTGCTAAAACTAACATGATAATAACAGCAACAATAAAATAAACTATCCCCGCTTTACCTCCACCAAAATTTAAATCAATTTTTGGTATTTGTGGACCACTGCCACCACCTGAACCACCGCTAGATTTTTTTCCAAATCCACCACTCTCGCTCTTTTTTTTGTTAAAATAATCATTCATATCTGATGCCATTAAAATATTCTCCTCTTTCATTTTTATTTCCTAATCTATATATGTTAAGTAATGTTCGTATTTTTTATTACGCCCAAAAACTATATCAAAATATGTACTCTGAATTTTTTCAGTCATTTTTCCACGAGAACCACAGCCAATATCTCTAGCATCTACATTTGCTACTGGAGTTATTTCTGCTGCTGTTCCTGTTAAAAATGCTTCATCTGCAACATAAACCTCTTCTCTTGTTATTCTTCTACGAGTTACTTTTATACCAAAATCTTCAGCCATTTCTATAACCATTTTTTGAGTTATAGATGCTAAAGAGTTATCATTTGGAGGAGTAATTAATTCTCCATTTTTAACCATAAAAAAACAAGCTCCACTCGCTTCTGCTACATAACCTTGGTCATCTAAAAGAAGTGCTTCATCATATCCACAATCAATAGCTTCAAATTTAGCCATTTGAGAGTTTAAATAGTTAGCAGATGCTTTCGCTTTACCCATATTTGAAGTATTGGCTGGGCGTGTCATAGATGCTATTTTAAGCCTAATTCCATTTTTAAGCCCATCTTCACCAAGATAAGCACCCCATTCCCAAGCTGACATAACAGTTTCAACAGGAGCATCTTTATGATAAACACCCATAACTCCATAGCCTAAAAATGCAAAAGGTCTAATGTAAACATTATCTCCTTCAAACTCATTCTTTTTAATTAACTCTATTTGAACTTTATTCATCTCCTCAACTGTATAAGGAATATCAATAAGAGTCATTTTTGCTGATTCTTTTAATCTTGTAGTATGCTCATTTAAACGAAAAATTGCATACCCTTTTTCAGTTTTGTAAGCTTTAGTACCTTCTATTACACCATTTCCATAGTGTAGCGTGTGGGAGAGTACATGTATTTTAGCATCTTCCCAAGCTACAAATTCTCCATTCATCCAAATATATTTGGCTGCATCCATTAAAATCTCCAATTAAGCGTTGCTTTATAAATTATTGCTATTTTATCCAAATTGATGTTTATTATTTATTAACAATAGTTTTTAGAGGTGCCCTTAAGTATTTTTCCATATAATATGAATTATAAATCCACTTAATGAAAAGGGGCAAATTTTGTCACAAAATCCAAAGAAAACATTAGATGAAATTCTTAAACAACGAGAAGACAGAGATGCTATTGTTTCAACTGAAGAAGCCTTAGAAGTTGAAAAACAAGAAGCTATTTGGGCTGATGAAGCAAATGAAGAAACTCATATTTTCAACGAGGTAGAAGATGAATCTCCAACTAAAATATTCGAAGCACTACCTGCTAATCATATATATGCAAAATATGAAGATATTGATAAAGACTTACTTCAAAAAGATATAGAAGAGATTAAAGAAAAACTTGGTCCAGTATCAGAAAAAGACTTTCAGCATCTACTCAAACTTGAACGCTGGTCAAGAGGTGCTACATTTGCTGGTTTCTTTATGATATATCTAGTAACTGCTCTTGAAGTTTCTATTGGTCTTGGAGCATTTGGTTTTTGGACATTGGGTATTATTGCAGCAATTCTTGTAGGTGTTGGAAATGTAACAAGATGGGCAGATATAACTCATCCTATTTTACATGGTGCTTATGATAAAGTTCCAAACATTCCATTAAAGTATAAGAAAAAAGGTTACGCTAGAGGAGCTAGACGATATATCGATTGGCTTGACTGGATAAAACCTGATGCATGGGAATATGAGCATAATATTATGCACCATTATCATTTAGGAGAAGACGATGATCCAGATAATGTTGAAAAAAATCTTCAATGGCTCATAAACTTTCCAGCTCCTTTTTGGTCTAAAAAGGTTCTTGTTTATGCTTTTGCCTGTGTTTGGAAACCCACATACTATGCTCCAAATACTATGAGAATTTTAAATAATAAAGAAAGAAGAAAAAATAAGTTACCAGAAACTGATGAGTATAACTATCTTCCATTTTCTCAAACAGGAAGAAAACTTTGGAAAGATTTCTATTTACCTTATGGATTATTTCAGTTTGTAGCTATGCCTCTTCTGTTTTTACCACTTGGTTGGACTGCTGTTGTAAGTGCTTTAATTATATTAGTAATGGCAGAAGTATATGCAAACCTTCACTCATTTTTAGTAATCGTACCAAACCACTCGGCAGGAGATATTTACCAGTTTTCAGAGCCACATAAATCTCAAGGAGAGTTCTACCTTAGACAGATTATGGGAAGTGTAAATTACAATACTGGAACAGATTTAATAGACTTTACACATGGTTTCTTAAACTACCAAATTGAGCATCACCTATTTCCAAATACGCCTCAATCTTACCAACAAAAAATGCAACCTCTTGTAAAAGAAATTTGTTTAAAACATAACATTGAGTACAGACAAGAAAGCGTTTTCAAAAGAATCGGTATGACCGTTAATTTAATGGTTGGAAAAGATAAAATACTTCGTGTAGATGGAATTTAATCCTGCTCTTTAAAACATAACTCAGCAGACTTAATTATTATTAAGTCTGCACTCTCTCTTTTTATTATCAATACTCTTTTAAAACATTATTTATTTGAACATAAGCTTGAATTGGTGTTGCTTCAAAGTATGCAATATTATGTTTTTTAGCAAAATCTCTTGTCATTTCTTGTACTTTTAAAAGATTAAATCTTGGTGCTTTTGGAAATAGATGATGTTCGATTTGAGTGTTTAAACCACCATAAAACCAATGAACAAATTTTCCACCAATAAGTGAACGAGATGTTCTCATTTGTAACTCCATCCATGAAAGTGATTCACTCTCTTCTTTTTCAAAAACTTCACAACCTAAATGATTAGTTATAAAACCAAATGCAAGCCAGCCAGATAAAACTATATAAAGAGTGATAAAAATTGTAATTGCACTAGCAAATGGCATAAAATAGAATATAGGACCCCATATAATAGGCCAGTGAAGAAGCATCATTGCAAGTTCACCATATTTCTTTTTCCTAACCGCGAAGCTATATGATTGAGCTATAAATGCGGGATACATAAAGAACATTGCACCCCAAAAAATAAGATATTTTATACTTCTTAAAAAAGGACTACAACCTTTTTGATTTTTTGTAAAAGCTCCGTCCATTGCAAGTATATCTTCATCTTTATCAGGAACATTACACCAAGTATGATGATTAATATTATGTTTAAAATCCTACCAAGAAGATGAATTACTTAATATAAAAGCAGAAAATGGATAACTAAGTTTAAAAGAAAGGGTTTTATTTTTAAAATACTGAGTATGTAAAATATCATGAGAGATAAATACAGCACGAGTAAAAATAATCGTTAAAAATATTCCCAAAAAGAAAGCAGAAAATGCCCCTAACTCCATCGCTTGCCAATTTACAACGATTGTATAAAATAGAACCATACTAAGCATTGTTAATATCATTTCAATAGAACCACGAACAGGAATACGCTCTAAAAGACCAGCTGCACGAACTTCATCTTTTAACTCTTTAAAAATATCAGGATATGTTGCTGTTGACATAATTAGTACCACCTTATAAGTAGAAATTTTAGTGATATATTATAGCTTTTTTTAAGGATGATATAAATCAAATAAGACCCATAAAAATGGACCTTAAATCTTACCAGTGAACCTCAGCAGTTATCATTGCAGATGTCCAGTCTTTGTTAGTTGAATTTTCAACATCATAAGTTTGACCAGAAAGAAGCCATTTTACATTTTTGTTTTGTTGCCAAGCAAGACCATAGATATAACTGTTTTCTTTTGAAGTTACATCATTACTAACCGTGTCTTTATTTTCCCATCTATCATAACGAGCAACTACAGAAAATTGTTTTTTATCGCCTATACGATAAGTACCATTTACAGAGTATCCTTGTCCATTCCAGTCAGTTGTGCTATCAATTCTATCATTCTCAGACTTAACATATTGAGCGGCAATTAAAAAAGATGGCATATTGTAAACAGTATGCAGACCATAAAATTTATAATCTGCTAACTTTCCAGCTGCATCTGCATTATGAGAGTTTTGCATATTATATTGACCAAAGAAAGAAGCATCAAAATAATTGTCTTTTAAAGGTTTTCTTTTTTTCTTTCCATTTCCTAGTATAGATGCTGTTAATCTCCACTCAGCTGAAACACCATCACCAATCTCTTCATCATTAGCTCCACCATTATCATTTGATCCATGGTAACCTTCACCATTAAATATACCTAGCTCAGATGTAAAATAATCAGTTTTTGTTTTAAAATTGAAACCTAAATCAGCAGAATTTGTTAAATGACCAGCTTCACTTGCTTCTACAAAAACTTTAGAGATTGAACGCATCCACCAACCTTGATGCTCTTCATAATCAATCCAAGGTCTGTGAACCATACCAAATTCAACACCTGTAAATGGTAGAACTTCGTTTAGATAAAGATACGCATATTTAACATATACATTTGCATGACCTTCACCATTAGCAGTTTTATTTGTATAAGTTGCATCTAGCGTAACACGAAGATAACTTTTAGGGTCTTCTAACAAATACGCTTTAACTTGAAGGTAGTTTCGACGCATTTCAAAGTTATTTGTACTATCACCTTCTTTCATATTTTTGTTAATAAAACCTAAATAATGCGTGCCACTAAACTTTAATTTTGAAGCTTTTGCAGAAACTTTTGTACTAGAACTTCTCAACTCTGTTCGACCTTCCCCAGCCGTTGTAAAAACTTGTCCATCTTTATTTGAATATAATTTAATATCACCTGCTGTTGCACCGACTGTACCTATTGTTAACACAGTTAATGCTGATAAAACGATTTTTTTCATTTCTTAGATTCCTTTTTTTTGTTATGCTATTATACAAATTATATATTACATCTTTATTACAAGGATAGTTATGCGTTATGCAGATTTTGAGCAAGCTCTTGATAGTTTGAATATAGTAACACGAATGACAAATAATGAGTTAAAAAACCAATATCTTAGGCTATCAAAAAAATATCATCCTGATATGCAAAATGGAAATGATGATAAATTTAAAGAGGTAAATGAGGCATATAAAAACCATACAACAATATATGAAAAATTTTAGATTTTCTCTTGATGAAGATGAGTTTAATAGACAAAACCCTTTGGCAAATAGACCTGATGATTGGTTTAAAAGTTTTAACTCATAAAAAGGTTCTTGCATTCTCAAGATGCAAGAACCATAATTATTTTATATTAGTTGCCCAATACTCTCTAATCATTTTTTTAGTAGCCTCTGGAAGTGGAATATATCCTAACTTCTTAGCTGATTTATCACCATTTTTAAAAGCATAATCATAAAATGCTATGACTTTTTTATTCATTTCTACTTTTTCAACAGGAAGTAAAATAAAAGTAGCCGCAACAATAGGATAAGAAGTATCTCCAGGTTGAAGAGCTAACATCGCATAAAAATTATCTTTTTTTGTCCAACTTGCATACTTTGCAGCAGCTTTGAAGTTTGCTTCAGTTGCTTTTACCCATTTTCCATTTGCTGTTTTTAATATTGCAGCAGATAGGTGATTTTTCTCTTTATACGCATTTTCTATGTAACCTATAGAATATGGAGTTTGTTTAACTAAGTTAGCAACACCCTCATTTCCTTTTCCGCCAATTCCTACTGCCCAATCAACTGCTTTACCTGTTCCAAAATTATTTTTCCAATTTTTTGAACTGCCACTTAAATAATAAGTGAAGTTATAAGTTGTACCACTTCCATCTGAACGATGAACAACTATGATTTTTTGATTTGGAAGATTTAAACCACTATTATTAGCAGTAATTTTTGAATCATTCCATGAAGTAATTTTACCTGCAAATATATCTGCAACAACCTCGTTTGATAGTTTCAAAGTTTCATCAGCAATGCCTTTAACATTAAAAGCTATAACTATTGAACCAATAACTGCTGGAAATTGTAAAAGTTTTGACGAAGTTAATTTTTTAGAATTAAGAGGTTTATCAGATGCACCAAAATTTACAATGCGTTTTGTAATTTGCTTGATTCCACCACCAGAACCAATAGACTGATAATTAACGCGGTTTTGAGTATCTTTTTTATAACTATATGCCCAATCATAATATACAGGAGCAGGAAAAGATGCCCCCGCTCCATTTATTTTATCAGCCGCTATTGATGAACTAAAAGCAACTGCTACAACTACTGCAACGCTAAGTATTTTATTTAACATTTTCGTACCTTTTCATTTTAAGATGCGAAAGTATAAAATTACTATGTTACAGTTAGATTACGATGTCATTTACTTCTTAAGTGAAAACTTAAATCTTTTCTCCATTGCAATGGCTTCATCTCTTCCATAAACTATTATTTCTTTGTCTATCTCTATCTTTTTTGAACTTATTTTATCAGGGTAATCAACAAAGTTTAAGATATGTTTGATGCAGTTTATTCTAGCTTTTTTCTTGTTGTCACTTTTCACAATAGTCCAAGGAGCAGCTTCTGTATGAGTTGCACTTAACATCATAAACTTAGCAAGTGAATACTCATTCCAAAGTCTTTGTGACTCTTTATCAACAGGAGATAGTTTATACTGCTTTAGTGGGTCTGTTTCTCTAGCTTTAAATCTACTTGCCTGCTCATCTTTTGATACCGAGAAATAAAATTTAAATATTTGAATACCTTCATCTACTATCATTTTTTCAAACTCTGGAGCATCTTTTAAAAATTTATGATGTTGTCTTTCTGTACAAAAACCCATAACAGGTTCAACCATAGATCTGTTGTACCAGCTTCTATCAAATAGTACCATCTCTCCTGCACTTGGTAAGTGCTTTGCATATCTTTGGAAATACCATTGTGAAGTCTCTTTATCACTAGGTTTTTCTAGTGCTACAACTCTTGCCCCTCTTGGATTTAGATGTTCTGTAATTCTCTTGATAGTTCCACCTTTTCCAGCAGCATCACGACCTTCAAATATCATAAGAATTTTAAGACCTTTATCTTTTACATGGTTTTGAAATTTCAAAAGTTCAACTTGAAGTTCAGAAAGCTCTTTTTCATAAGCCAGTTTTTCTTCTTTAACCCAAATCTGAACTTTACCTTCTTTTTTTGATACTGATCTTCTATCTGAATTTTTCGTTCTTCTTTCTTTATTTCTCTCTTTACTCTTTGCCATTTAACTTTCCTTTTAACCTATAAATTTACCTGTACTTGATACTTGCGCATCCATAATCTCTATCTCTCTTGCTCCCGATATAACGACTCTAGGATCAAGTGCATAGTTAAGAGAATCTTCTCTACCTTCATAATCAACTGCATGCAGTATCACTTTTAAAGATTCTAGTCTAGCTTTTATCTTATCTTTTGAACGGATAATAGTCCATGGTGCTCTATGAGAATGCGTTTGCTTTATCATGTTGTACTTTGTTGTAGTAAACTCGTCCCATTTTTCTTGAGCTTGCATATCTATCTCGCTAAGCTTCCATTGTCTAAGAGGGTCATTTTTTCTTCTCTCAAATCTTCTAGCCTGCTCATCTTTTGTAACACTATAATAAAGTTTAACAAGTATGATACCTTGACGAACTAAATCATTTTCAAAGCCTTTAACACCTCTCATGAAATCATCATATTCTTTTTTTGTACAAAAATTAAATACTGACTCAACCATAGCTCTGTTATACCAACTTCTATCAAAAAGAACTATCTCTCCACCAACTGGAAAATATTGTATATATTTTTGATAAAACCATTGAGTTTTTTGTTCTTCTGTTGGTTTACCAAGTGCTACAACACGATAATGTTTTTCATCCATATATCTAGTAACTCTTCGTATAGTTCCACCTTTACCAGCAGCATCTCTACCTTCAAAAAGAATAATCATTTTTTGGTTATTAACTTCAAGATGTTTTTGTAATTTTATAAGTTCCGCCTGATAAGGCTTTAATTTTTGCTCATCTGCTCTTTTTAAATCAGCTTTACTCTTAGTTGCTTTTTTATTTTTAACTTTAGATTTTTGATAACCTTCTATCAACTCTTCTAAAGAAACAACACTCCCATCTACTTCAAACATACTATTTTTCTTTATTTCCATTAATCTTCCCTATTAGCTATATACAATAATTATACTCCTAATACTCTTAGTAATCTCTTTGTAACCAAACTTTTTTATACTTCTAGACTTAAAAAAGGGAGAAACATTTTTTTGACAAAAATAATAGATAATATATTCGCCTCTTTAACTAAATTCATAGCTATTTCTATATTTTTTTTAGTTGCTGGGATTTTTACAGTTTTACTTAACCAATCTATGGATTCCATACAGGCTTTAGGATTTGATTTTATTACTGACACAAAATGGGCTCCTAACTTAGAAAAATTTGGTGCTTTACCTGCTATATATGGTTCTGTTGTATCGACTTTTTTAGCAATGCTATTGGCTGTTCCACTTGCTATTGGTGTAGCAATATTTTTGAGTGAATTAGCTCCTCAAAAAATTAAAACTCCTGTTGGAGTAAGCATAGAGCTTCTTGCTGCTATCCCTTCTGTTATATACGGTATGTGGGGACTTTTTTATTTTGTACCTATTATTCGAGATATCTTTGGTGGTATTGGTATAAGTATGTTAACTGCAGGAATTGTTCTCTCTATCATGATACTTCCATTTATGGCGGCAGTAACTAGAGATGCTATGGATACAACACCAGATATTTTAAAAGAATCAGCTTATGCGCTTGGTGGGACTAAATGGGATGTAATTAAAGATATTGTTATCCCTTACGCAAAAGCTGGAATTATTGGCTCTTTTATTTTAGCTTTAGGTCGTGCTATCGGAGAAACTATGGCGGTCACTTTTGTTATGGGTAATGTTCATAAAATCTCGCTCGATTTAACAGCACCTGCTACTTCTATACCTGTAACTTTAGCAAATGAATTTACAGAGGCAGATACAGACCTTTACTATTCATCTTTATTTGAACTTTCTATTTTACTTCTTGTTATTAGTTTTACAATTATCTCAATAGCAAAATTTTACTTCCTTAGAAGAAAAAGGATAAGTTAATGACTCATACAAAAAAGCGTATAATTGCCAACAATATAGTTATGGTTTTATCAACTATCTCTGCTCTTATTGGTATTGGTTTTTTATTTTGGATCTTAGGTGTTTTAGTTATCAACGGGGTAGATGCTTTAAGTTTTAGCATCTTTACTCAAGAAGGCGCACCTCCCGGTTATAAAGATAGTGGTCTTAAACACGCTCTTATTGGTCAGTTTATGATTGTTGGAGTTGCTACTCTCATTGGTGTTCCTTTTGGTATTTTAGCTGGAACATATCTTAGTGAATATGGACAAAAATCAAAATTAGCAGAAACAATTCGTGATATTTCAGACATTATGATGTCTGCTCCAAGTATTGTCATTGGTGCTTTTGTTTACTCTGTTGTAGTTGCTCCTATGGGACACTTTTCTGGTTGGGCTGGTTCTATCGCCTTAACTATCATAATGCTACCAATCATTTTACGCACAACTGATGATATGCTTCAGTTAGTTCCTTCCACTCTCAGAGAAGCTGCTTTTGCTCTTGGTGCGCCTAAATATAAAGTAATTATCCAAGTAGTTTATCGTGGTGCTAGAGTGGGAATATTAACAGGAATATTACTTGGTGTTGCTAGAGTAGCTGGAGAGACAGCTCCTTTACTTTTTACATCATTTAATGATAATTTTTTAAATACAGATATGAGTGAACCGATGGCATCTCTAACTGTAACTATGTATAACTATGCAACAAGTCCTTATGAAGATTGGCAAAAACTCGGTTGGGCAGCAGCTTTTATACTTAGTATGTTTATCTTAACTCTTAACATCATCGGACGAGTATTTATTATGAAAAAGGGGAAATAATGGCAACTATTATAAATATAGCAGAAAAAAAAGCACTTCAAGTTAAAAATTTTGAGTTTACTTATGCTGGAGTTGATGAACCAAGTATAAAAAAACTAACTATGCCCATAGCAAAAAATTCTATTACGGCACTTATTGGTCCATCTGGATGCGGAAAGACTACACTTCTTAGAAGTTTTAACCGTATGCATGATTTATATGCTGGAAACAGTTATAAAGGCGAAATTTTATTTAAAAATAAAAATATTTTGACTCCAAAAGAAGACCTTATCAATCTTAGGATAAATATAGGAATGATATTTCAAAAGCCCACTGCATTTCCTATGAGTATTTTTGATAATGTTGCATATGGTATGAAACTTCAAGGTATAAAAAATAAAACTGAACTAAAAGGTAGAGTTGAAAAAGCACTTAGAGACGCAGCAATTTGGAATGAAGTAAAAGATAGATTAAAGCACGACGCAAACGGTCTTTCAGGTGGGCAACAACAACGACTATGCATAGCAAGAGCAATTGCTGTTGAACCAGAAGTCTTACTTTTTGATGAGCCAACTTCTGCCCTTGACCCAATTTCAACAGCTGGGATTGAAGAGTTAATAGTTGAGCTTAAACAGAGAGTTTCTATCATTATAGTGACACATAATATGCAACAGGCTGCAAGAGTAAGTGACTATACAGGTTTTATGTATTTAGGTGAACTGATAGAACTTGGTCGTACAGAAAAGCTTTTTGTAACACCAAAAGAAAAACTAACAGAAGAATATATTACTGGTAAATTCGGTTAAAAAAAATAATTAAAGGATAACTAGATGTCAACAAAATATAATACTAAAATAGAAGAAATTAGAAAGACAATTTCAAACTTATTAAGCACAATAATAGAGGCTAATTCTCTTAGTCTAGATGCTTACAAAAATAGTAATGAATCATTATATAAAAAAGTTCAAAGCAAACTTACCAATATCAGTATGCAAGGCGATATAATCGATAATGAGATTATAAAAACATTTGCCCTTTTTGGCCCAGAAGCAAAAGAACTTCGTTCTTTAGTTGCTTATTTAAAAATGACAAATGAAATAGTACGAATAGGCGTGGGTGTTAAAAAATACTCAAATCGTATGAAAGAGCATTCTCTTAGTTTGTGTGATTTAACACCACTAGATGCAACTATAATTCTTCTACATAAAAGCACTATAACTGCGCTAGAGTATATCCTAGAATGTTTTGAGCAACTAGACAACTGCGATATAGAATCTTACTATGCTAAAGTTATGGTTGAAGAGAGCAAAAATGATGATTTTTTTTCCCTACTAGAAAAAGAAATTATGACTATGATTATAGATGAAAAAGAGCTTTCTATTGAGTATGTAAAAGTTTTGGGAACACTTCGTAAACTAGAGCGTTCATGTGACAGAAGTGTAAATATTGCAAACCTGATGCTTTATGCTTCACAAGGTGGTGACATTCGTCAATATACTTAACTATGCTAGAATATCGGCAATAATATTAGAAAGGAAATATATGCAAGAATATGTTTTAAAAAGTGATGATTTCTTGGTATCACAAACTGATGAAAAAGGTAAAATCATATTTGCAAATGATGATTTCTGTAAAATAGCTGGATATACCTTAGAAGAACTTATTGGACAACCTCATAGTATTGTTCGTCATAAAGATATGCCTCGTGCAGCATTTAAAGACTTATGGGAAACTGCAAAAAGTGGGAAAATATGGACTGGTTATGTAAAAAATACTACAAAAAATGGTGATTACTACTGGGTTTTTGCAACTGTGTATCCTATGTATGATGATCTCACAAATCAAAAAACATTTATGTCTTGTAGAAGAAAACCTTCTAAACAAGAAATAGCAAATGCCCAAGCACTATATAAAACACTTAACTAGGATAAATCTATGAATACATTACAAAAAAACATAATACTTGTTGTTACATTTTCTTTATTAATAGCATCTATATTATTAACAGATTCTACTATTATTCAGGTTATTGCAGCAGTAATTACAGTTGGTGTCGCTATAGCTCTTCAAAATATTCCATCATCTGGGGGAGCTAATACTTTAAATAAAAAAATAATACAGTTAATAGAAATGCTGAAGTTTAATGTTAATAAAATAGCTATAAATCAAAATGCAACTTCACAAGCAGAACAAAACTTTAATAAGATAATAACAATCTATCAGTCATCCATAGAAGAAGATACAAAAGTTGCAGGTGAAATGGTTTTGACAGCTGACAAAGTTTCAAAAGGAAATTTTTCTATAAGAATTGCTTCTAATTCAAAAACACCGTATGTTCATGTTCTTAGAAATAGTATGAATAAAATGCTTGAAGAATCTGAGAAAAATTTGGATAATGCTATCAATACACTTCAAAGCTTTTCTGATGGTAAATTTACTACAAGAAGTACTGTAACCGTTGAAGCTAAAATGGCTGATTTATTAAACAATATTAATATTCTTGGTCAATCTCTTGAAGATTTGCAACAACAAAATGAAGATTCAAATAATCAAATTATAGAATCCTCAAATACATTAAATACCACAATAGAAAATATTACAAATACAACAATCGTTGAGTTTAAAGATAGCATAAATAATATTGTAGATAGAATTCATTCTGTTTCCCAAAAAGAAAATGAAATGGTTGATAATCTACAATCTCTTGTTCAAAATGCAAATGAATTGAAAACGATTCTTCTAACTATTGGCGATATCGCTGAACAAACAAACTTACTAGCTCTAAATGCAGCCATTGAGGCAGCTCGTGCTGGTGAGCATGGTCGTGGTTTTGCAGTTGTTGCTGATGAAGTTAGAAAATTAGCTGAGAGAACACAAAAAAGTCTCTCCGAGACAACAGCTACTACCAATGTTCTGATTCAGTCTATCTCAGATAGTTCAGAAACTTTAAATAAAAATGCTGAGGAAGTAAATGGCATCTCTGATGCTGTTAATAAAGTAAGCAATAAAATGGATGAAATCATAGATACTTTAAATAGTTTATCTGATTAATCAAAAATAAAGCAGTCTATAGATTATGAGATTTAAACTTGAATTGGCGTTGTAAATAAGACTTTTTCAACCATCACTATACGGTACTTTCAATTACTTTTTAAACTCCATTTTTCTATTTTAAATCTAAATTTCACTAAATTTAGTGAAATTATGTCAAGATATACTTAGTGATTAATGGATAAAAGGATAGAAATGTTACATAAAAGAAAACATGAGGATGAAGTTCAGACATCTTTGTTAAGAGAAAACGATCCAGTATTTGGTGCTAGTGGCTTAAGAAAACCTGCCCCAAAGTACAATATACCAGAGCAAGAGATGACACCAAGAAATGCTTATCAAATTGTTCATGATGAACTTATGTTAGATGGAAATTCAAGACTCAATTTAGCAACTTTTGTGACAACATGGATAGAACCAGAAGCTGCGCAACTAATGAATGAAACATTTGATAAGAACATGATTGATAAAGATGAATATCCTCAAACTGCACAGATTGAAATGCGTTGTGTAAATATGCTTGCTAACTTATTTCATGGTCATACCAATTCAGACAAGGAAGCTTGTGGATGTTCTACCATTGGTTCAAGTGAAGCAGCGATGCTTTGTGGAATGGCTATGAAATGGAACTGGAGAGCAAAACGAAAAGCTCAGGGTAAAGATACAACAAAACCAAATTTTGTTGTTGGTTCTGATGTACAGGTTTGCTGGGAAAAGTTTTGTGTTTACTGGGACATCGAGATGAGAACTGTCAATATGAATCAAAATAATGGATTTAAGTTTGACCCTGCAAAAGCCATTGAATTATGTGATGAAAACACTATGGGTGTTCTTGCAATTTTAGGTACAACATATACTGGTGAGTATCAAGATGTTAAAACATTAAACGACCTTATTGATGTTTATAATAAAGAAACAGGTTATGATATCCCTATTCATGTAGATGCTGCAAGCGGTGGATTCGTTGCTCCATTTTTAGACCCTGAGCTAGAGTGGGACTTTAGACTAAAGTGGGTAAATTCTATTAATGTATCTGGACATAAGTTTGGTCTTGTAGCTCCCGGTGTTGGCTGGGCAATGTGGAAAGAGTGGTCATTATTGCCAGAGGAGCTGATTTTTCATGTGAATTATTTAGGTGGAGATATGCCTACATTCGCACTAAATTTTTCTCGTCCTGGTAGTCAGGTAATTGCACAGTACTATAACTTTATTCGTTTAGGATTTGAGGGGTATAGAAAAATACATCAAGCTTGTTTTGATGTAACAATGTACTTAAAAGAAAGACTGGATCTATCCGGAATTGGTGAGTCAATAATAGAAGATATTAAAATGCCTCTTTTAGCATTTAAGTTAAAAGATGGAGCTTCTTATAATGTTTATCAAGTCTCAGACAAACTTCGTTACCATGGCTGGCAAGTTCCAGCTTATACACTTCCTTCAGATGCCGAGGATGTAGCCATTTTAAGAGTTGTTGCAAAAGAAGGTTTTGATTATGATTTAGCAACTCTTTTAGTTGAACATATCACTCAAGCTACTAAAGAATTAGAAAATGAAAATGAAATTTCATCACCAATATCTAGTGGACTGAAAATTTGTTAGAAAGACTATGAGTTTATTGATTTTTTCATCTTGAAAAACTCAATATTCTCATTATTGATTTTTTCGTTTGTCTCCCCTGTAATTTTAAAGCCCAACTTTTCATAAAGTTTTATAGCAACAGGATGATTTTTTCGTACTATCAAAGATATTTTTGTAAAAAGAAGTTCTTTAAAACCTAAATCAATAGCTTTTGAAGTAATAGTTTTCCCATAACCTTTATTTAAAAAACCAGGGTTTATAAGGATTCTAAATTCATTTTCATTTTCTTCAATAAAGAAAAAAACTCCAATGATTTCACTATTTTTTTTGGCAATAAAACAAGATTTAGAATCTCTTGTACAATATGAATCTAACCAGCCATCTTTTTCTAAAGCATAATTAAACCCAGAATATTCACCTTCATATCTCCACAAAGATATAAGCTCTTTATTTTCTATAGTTAATTTTTCAATATTCATTTAAACTCTTTATATGTAATTTTACGAATCCAATCGAGAGACCACTGCATAATTATATAGCACCCATTTCATCTAATTTTACAATAATTTAAAAAAGTCCTTTGTTAAGCTCTTTAAGTCTTCTAGAAATGAATTTACTTTTTTTAGTCTTGGTATGCTTTGTAACTTTACAGACCAGCTTGAAAAATATGGAGCACATAGATATAAAGAACTTTACTGTGGGGCGTGGCTATGTGTCGCACATGACACGACCTGCATATGACTAAGAGCTTAAGATACTAGTGAACTTGCCAATAGTATCCATATTATATTCTAGATTTTGTTTCTCTAACACTTGGCGTTCATTATCAACAAATATCAAAGATATGCCGAAAATAAAAATATCTATTAATATTATAATTATTTTATTTTTTCTAAAATTGATTCTACTGAGAAACCAAATTTTTCAAACAACTGACCTGCTGGTGCAGATGCTCCAAAGCCTTCCATTGCAATAACCTCATCTGCAAGTTTATACCATTCTAAGCCTCTTGCTGCTTCAATAGCAACCGTTTTAGTTCCTTCTTTGATGATTGAAGAGATATATGATTTATCTTGTTCAATGAAAAGGTCAAAACATGGAACTGAAACAACATTTACAGGCACATCAATATCGTTTAGTGCTTTTTTGACATTTAGAGCAAGTTCAACTTCACTTCCAGATGCCATTAAAGTAATAACTGCATTTTCATCAGATGCAAGTAAATATCCACCCTTAGATGCCTCGCCACTTACAGCACTTGGAAGAATTGCAAGAGTTTGACGAGAACAAACAAAAGCTGAAGGAGATTTGCTCATAGCTAAAGCTGTTTTCCAAGCCTCTATATTTTCCGCTCCATCTGCTGGTCGCCAAACATAAAAGTTTGGTAAGGCACGAAACTGAGATAAATGCTCGATAGGTTGATGTGTTGGACCATCTTCACCAACACCTATACTATCATGTGTCCAGATAAAAAACTGCTGGATGCCAGTAAGTGCTGCTATACGAGCGGCAGGTTTTAAGTAGTCTGAAAAGACAAAGAATGTAGCTGAAAAAGGCATAAGTGGACCATAAAGTGCCATAGCATTTACGATAGATGCCATTGCATGTTCACGAATTCCAAAGTAAATATTTCTACCCTTTGGATAGATGCCCATACCATTTAAGTTAGTCTTATTAGATGGACTTAAATCTGCTGAACCACCTAAGAAACTTGAAACACCTTTAGCAATAGCGTTCATTATTTTTCCATTAGTTCCACGAGTAGCTTCTGCTTTATCAAAACTAGGATACTCGATACGAGAGAAATCATGATTTACTAAAGCATCTAGAGCTTCGTTTTGCTCCATTAAAGGCATAGTTTTTTTAGAGTGAATCCACTCTCTTTCTAACAAATCACCCTCTTCAATAGCGCATCTAAATCTTATTAGTACATCTTCATCAACATGAAAAGTTTTACTAGCATCAAAACCTGCATCTTTTTTAGCTTGAGCGATTATTTCATCTCCAAGAGGTGCACCATGAGCGTGATGAGAACCTTCAAGTTTTGCAGCACCTTTAGCAATAATAGTATTTGCAATAATTATAGTTGGTTTTTTGTTTGATTTTGCAGTTGTAAAACAGGTGTCTATCTCATCAAAATTATGACCATCACACTCTAAAACATCCCAACCTTGAGATTGAAATCTTTTAGTTATATCTTCGCTAATACTTAAATCTGTTGAACCTTCAATAGTAATGCGATTTGAATCATAGATAAGGATTAGGTTGTCAAGTTTGTTATGTCCAGCGATGGAACAAGCCTCATAAGAGATACCTTCTTCTAAATCGCCATCTCCACATAAACAGTAAACATTATGGTCTATTAAAGAAGCTGCATCTGAGTTTACTTGAGCACCCATAAACTTTGAAGCCATAGAAAAACCAACAGCATTAGCAATTCCTTGACCAAGAGGACCCGTAGTAATCTCTATACCTGCTGTGTGCCCATACTCTGGATGCCCAGGAGTTTTAGAGTCTAGTTGACGAAAGTTTTTTAAGTCATCTATTTCTAAACCATATCCCCAAAGATAATAAAGTGAATAAATAAGACCTGTTGCATGTCCACCTGAAAAAACCAATCTGTCACGGTTTAACCAATCTGGATTTTTTGGATTGTGATTTAGATGTTCACTTAAAACAACAGCGATATCTGCAAGTCCCATCGGAGCACCTGGGTGACCTGAATTCGCACGCTGAACCATATCTGCTGCTAAAAATCTTATCGAATCTGCCATCTTTTGACGCATTACATTACTCATAATTATTATTCCTTAATTTTATTCTATAAAATGAAGGCAACCTTCATCTATGTCCCGCAAAGGAACAAGGTCCCTTTACTCCGCTTGCACCGCTGTGGTGACTAAAGTTTAGTTTTTATGTCTATTTATATATTTTGTTAGTACTGGGGATAACTCACTTTGTAAACTATCCTCAAAACTATTTAACTCTTTGTTTAATTCATCTGCCAAAATATTTGCCTCTTTCATCGCAGCATCTAGCCCTAAAATTGTTACAAAACTATTTTTATCTTCATCATTATTTGTAAGTTTTCCAGCTTCAAGTGAACTTTGTGTTACATCTAAAATATCATCTTGAATTTGAAATAAAAGTCCAAGTTTTATACCAAAGTCATAAAGTTCTTCACCTAGTTCTTCTCGTCCTACAATTATAGCTCCCATCTGCATAGATGCTGCTATAAGTTTAGCTGTTTTGTTTGTATGCAAGATTTTAATATCTTCTAATTTTAATGGTTTATTTTCAAAGTAACAGTCAATCGCTTGACCTAAAACCATTCCATTTAGTCCACCATTTTTAGCTAAAATATTTATAAGTTTTACTCTTGTATAGTCTGAAAAAGGAGCCTCAGATAAAATTTCAAAAGAGTAAGTATTTAATGCATCTCCAACTAAAATAGCTGTTACTTCATCATAAACTATATGTAAAGTCGGCTCTCCACGACGAAGTGGTGAGTTATCCATTGCAGGTAAATCATCATGGATTAGAGAGTAAGTATGAAGAAGCTCAACAGCAAAAGCAGCATGTCTTGCACCCTCAGCTAAAAGAGGATTATATGCATTAACAACACCTAGTAAAAGTGCAGGTCTAAACCTCTTTCCACCAGCAATTAGCATCTGTCCTAAAGCCTTCTCGTAAGTAGGATGAATACTAGAAGAAGTTGGTAAATTATCTAATAAAAACTGCTCAAATTTTTGCATGTGGAATTATATCACTTTTTTCTTTACCCTTAATATTTATAAAAAACTCAAAATCTTCTCTCTCAAAAAGTAAAGATGCTCTAAATTTAAAATCACTTATATACTTTCGTATCTCATAAACATTATTTACTTTTTTACCATTTACTTGAAGAAGTTTATCACCAATTTTAAGTCCATAACCTTTAAACTCATTGGCAATTCTCATTATGGTTAGATTATTACTAAAATAAATTCCTTTTTCTTCTAAAAAAGTATCACTAATATATCCTCCACCATATCTTTTTTTAGTCTTCACTTTAAAAGTAAGATATTTTGAACCTCTTTTTACTTTAACTCTATGGTAAGTTCCCACTCTTGAAAAAAGTATCTTTTTCATAAACGCAGAAGCACTTTTAATCTTTTTTCCATTTAGCATTACAATGCAGTCATCTTTTAGAAATGGGTTGTCTTTTAGAAATGGGTTTATTCTTTTAACTAAAAGTAGTTCTTTTTCATTTGCAACTCTTATACCGATATCGCCATAAGTTACATACTTCTTTTTTAAAAATCTCTCAATATAATCTTTTTGAATTATTCCTCTTGAAGTTGCGATGCCTTCTAATGCACAGCAACTATTTAAAAGCAAAGCTGGAGTTTTACTTCTTTGGCTAAACTTTGCAAAACTATTTAGTCCAACCTGTCTTTTTGTAATTCTTCCTTCTCTTACTCTTTTTTTATCCACTATCGCAATGCCAAGAGTTAGATGATTATTTATCTTAAAAGGATGTTTGAACTTTTTTCTATCTTTAATGAGGTAAAGGGAAAGAAAAGGATCATGTTTTATAATCTTTGCATTTGGTTGATATCTTGAAAAAATTAATTTTTGATTTTTTATTACTGGTATTTGAAGTGAATACTTTTTTACAGCATCTGAGTCTTTGATTTTAAGTTTGCAAGAGTCATAACCACCCTTACAAGCATATAAGTTTAAAAGAAGAAAATTTAGAGCTAAAAATAGCCTAAACATTTATTTTCCTGCAAATGGGTTCATACCACCCATGCCACCAAGCATTCCCATCGCAGAACTTTTTTGATTTTGTTGAACCATCTTACTTGCATCATTTAAAGCACCAATAAGAAGGATTTGAAGGGTGTCTTTATCTTCAAGTAAAGAATCATCAATATTCAAATCAATTACTTCACCTTTGCCATTCATACTTACTTCAACTAAACCTCCACCGCTTTTAACACTAAAAGTTTTAGATTCAAGTTCGCTTTGAAATTTAGCAGCATTTTCTTGCATACCTTCTAGCATCTTACTCATATCGCCCATATTTGAGAACATTAGATACTATCCGCTATATAATCTATATCATTTTTATCATCTAAAATCACAACTTTTGGTTTATAAGTTTCAAGCTCTTTTTCATCATATGTCGCATAAGCTACTATGATTATTTTATCGCCAGGGTGAACTTTTCTAGCTGCTGCTCCGTTAAGACAAATATCTCTTTTACCGCGCTCACCTAGAATAATATATGTTGAAAATCTTTCCCCATTATTGACATTTAAAATTTCAACTTTTTGTCCAACTCTCATCTTAGAAGCCTCTAAAAGCTCCTCGTCTATCGTAATAGAACCAACATAATTTAAGTTAGCATCTGTAACTGTTGCACGATGAATTTTACTATATAACATATCAATTAACATTTAACTTTCCTACATTCCCATCTGTTTTTTCATATCTGCTGGAGTTATTGCTTCATCCCACAGTTCTTTGTCTATAACATACTCATCTACGATATTTCCACCCATTATATGTTCTTCAATAATTCTATCTATTTTTTCTTTTGTTAAGGCTGTGTACATAACATGACCAGGTTCAACTAGCATAATTGGTCCAGAAGAACAACGATTCATACATGAAGTACGGATTGGTTGAACTGTTCCCATAATTCCTTCTTTCATTAATTTACCTGCTAAATATTGAAAAAGGTCCTGCGTCTCTGGTGTTACACAAGAAGGTTTTGGCATACCTGGAGGAGCTGATTGCTCACATTTAAATATATAAAATGCTGGTTGAGGAATTCCCATATAATTTATCCTTATTATTTTGATGCAATTATAGCAAAAATTTTACGAGATAATCTCATGGATGAAAACAAGTTTTAAATTTTAAGTTATAGTGCAACTTTTTAGATATAATTCACTTCATAAAATTAGCAAAATAAAAGGCAAACAATTTGAAAAAAATTCTACTTCTTGGACTACTTTTAACATCTTTATACTCAAATCAAGATACACAAAAAGCAAAAATTTATATCGGTATGAGTGGTGGTTATATGAATGAAGTTTATAGTGATGATGATAAAACAACAGGTTCAGCAGAGATGGCAAAGGTAAAAATCGGCTATGGAATTAGAACAGCCTATGCCATAGAATTTTCTCTTGAATATCTAAAAAACACATCAAATGTTTTCTCAACTCCTCCAGCAAAAGATGGGGATAAGTTTGGTTTAAATGTTGAACTAATCAAAGGTTTTGACTGGGATATTTACATAAATCCATATTTTAAAGCTGGAATTGGAACTGGTATATTTGATATAAAAAATGACAACTCAACTAAAAATTCTTTAAATTATAGTTCTTTTAATCTTGGTCTAGGTTTTTTTATCCCAATCAACGAGCATCTAGACTTTGAAGTTGGATATGATTATAAATATATTTCTTATGAAAAGCTAAAAGATACAACTGGAGGATACAGTTCTAATATGAATGGTCTTTACCTTGGAGTTAATGCAAGATTTTAATCAATTAATATTTAACAACTCTCTTACAATTTCCCTATCATCAAAGGGAAGTTTTTTGTCATATATTATCTGAAAAGACTCATCACCCTTACCTAAAATCACAACAACTTGCTTTTCACTTTGCTCATCAAGTGCCATCTTTATTGCTTTTTTTCTATTTAATTCAACACTTACGATACTTCTATCTTCTATGCCTTTTAAAATATCTTCTACTATCTCTTGCGGGTCTTCATTTCTTGGATTGTCACTTGTTATATAGACTTTTTTTGCTAGACTTGCAGCAATTCTTCCCATCATAGGTCGTTTTCCTTTATCTCTATCTCCACCAGCACCAAAAACAACAAGCAACTCTTTTTCTTTTAAAGCGTTTAAAACTTGTTGCATTCCATCTGGGGTGTGAGCGAAATCTACTATCACATTTGGAGCTTCACAAACTTGTTCCATTCGTCCACTTACTCCTGCAAAATTATCCACCACTTTCACAATTTCTTCTAACTTTTCATCAACTAAAATATCAACTGCACCAATAGCCGCCATCAGATTATAAAGATTAAAAAAACCATGAAGAGAAGATGTAAAAGGCACTATATTTTGAAAATGCTGTATTATGCCACTAGATGCATCGTTTAGAGAATATGCCATCAATTTATAGGTTGAAGGATTTTCTATCCCATAAGTGAAAGTGTTTTTTATATTAAAAGCAGCTCTTGGTTCATCTTTATTTATAAGTTTTTTACTTTCATCTTGAAAAAAACTATTTTTTACAGAGATATATTCACCAATAGTCTTATGAAAATCTAAGTGGTCTTGAGTGATATTTGTAAGTATTTTAAGCTCAAAATAAAGCCCTTCTATTCGTTCTTGAACAAGAGAATGAGAACTAACTTCCATAATAAAAAATTCACATCCAGCGTCTACTGCTTGATAAATATGTTTATATGTATTGAGTACACTTGGTGTAGTTAAAGACTTGCCTTCAACTACTTCATCGTTCATAAAAAAACCACGCGTTCCTTGCATCGCTGTTTTATACCCTAAATCTAGTAAAAAAGAGTAGATTGCACTAGCTGTTGTTGTTTTACCATTTGTTCCTGTAATACCAACTATTTTTATCTTATCAATTCCAAAAAATTGAGATATATCTTTTATGCTTATAATTGAGTGAGCATTATTGTCTTTTGCATTTTGAAGGTATTTTTTATTTTGTGCGGTTAATATAAATGCTGTTTTATTATCACATTCGGACGAATTTTCACTAACAAATTTATACTTTTGATTTGGTAATTCAATCTTCACTATTACTACTCTTTGCTAGTTTTTTAAGTAATTTTCTAAGTAGTTCATCGCTTGGATATACACTAAGTGCATTTTCCAAATATGTAAGTGCCATCTCTGCAAATCCATGTTCTATTAAATTATCTAAAAAATCTATAAAATCTTCTTTTTGAGTAATAATTACACGAGTTGAAAACATAATATTTTCAAAAGTTTCTTTAAAATTCGCACCATTGTCTATAATATCTTTAAAATCTTTATATAATATACCATCTTCTAATTCTAATCTATCACGCAAAGGCTCTGCAAATATTTCACTAAGCTTATCTAGTGTACCGTCCATTGTTTGTAAAATATCACTAATGATTTTATCTGCAGATTCTTTATCTTCACCTTTTAAAATTTCATAATAATCAAAAAGAGCTTCTGCTCCACCTTCCCCACTAAGAGCCATCTCTGATAAGATAACACCATTATAAGCTTCTTTTGAGTTTGGAAAGTCTTGCAAAACTATTGCAAATTTTTCTAAAGCACTCTTAAAATTTGATTTAGAAAAATTCTCTTTTGCTTGTGTTAATGTTTTATATTTGCTCATTGTTTTCATTTTACTACTTTATAAATTATCTATGTCGTTTTCCATACCAACAGGTACATTAATCACTGTAAGTTCTGGATGTATATCCATCTTTAGTTGTCGCTCAACACCGTACTTTAAAGTGTTTGAACTACTTGCGCAGCCTATGCATGCACCTTTAAGTTGCACATATACATTTGCATTTTTAACTGTTATAAAATCTATATCTCCACCATCTAATGCTAAAGATGGACGAATTTTATCAATCGCAGCTTTTACTGGATTCATCAATTCTTCATCGGTAAATGGAATCATATAATTTCCTTTTTAATTCTTTACACATAAAATATGACAAAATCGCTTAACATGTCATAAAAGTTTTAATTTAAAGCTAATATTTCATGCACATATGTAGGTTTACGCATTCCAACCAAGATATAATCAATACTATCTCTTTGTTTTAAAAAATTTAATGCAAACTCTTGTATAGACAAATCGGTTTTCTCAAATAAATTTTTAAATTTTACTCTTGTATTTTTAGAACATTCATAAGCAACTATTTTTCTATACTCTATAAAAAACAGGTCTATAGAATTAAGAATAGTTTCTCTATCCTTTTCATCAATCACTTCAATAGTTGTTCTTACATGAGGTAAAATTTGTGCATAAAAAAATGAATCATAATCCCCAATCCAACCAAACTTATGTTTTGTGGCATCTAACTCTTCTAAAAGATTATACAAGGATTGAAGCGTCTCATTAGCACTTACTTCTAACAACTCATTTAGATGATGATAATACTCTTGTGGCTCATCATAATCTGCTAGCCTGTACATTACATTATCTTTTTGTGCATTTAAAGGTCTATTAACTAAAACTCTTAAGCCATTTTTTTTAGCCCACGAAGCACATTTCAAGCCTTCTTGTTCAAGTATGTTTATAGGAAGTTGTATAGTTGAAAAACTATGAGTATCATTTCCTACATCTTCACTCGCTCTGTCTGCTATGGTTATTAAATCTTCATATGGTAAAAACTCATCGCTACTTTGAGCTTTTGAAAAACTATTTGAGCTTATTCCATAAGAGAGTATTCTTCCGTTTTGCACCTCTTGTTCAAGTGCCATAAATGCTCTATAAAGTCTTAAGTACATCTCATCCAATCTATCATCTTTTTCTATACCTCTATTTATGGCATCTAGAAGATAGTACTCAGGATTATGAATAAGATAACAGTCAATTTGTTTCATTTCTAAGCGTTTTAGTGATAGTGTTAGTTGGTCTTGTAAGAATAATTTTGAGATACAATGAAAACAATCAGATGAAAATTCCACAACTTCATCAAAAGCTTTTTCTTTGTGTCTTTTTAGATTTTCACCTTGAATATAACCAAATTTACTAACTATTTTTACTTTTGTTTTTATATCTTCATCAAACTCTCTAAATGCTAAAGCAATCGCCCGTTCTGCTCCACCATCCATATAATTTGAAGATGTGTCAATCATTTTAATACCAGATGCTATTGCTTCTTTTAAGCTTTGGATATGTTGTGGATTATAATCACTAATTCTATAAGTTCCAAATGCAAAATCACTCATTTTGATGTCCTAGTTTAGTATTTCAAAGTATTTTAGAATGTGGAAGTTTTATGTTAGTGCGGTTACTACGCGTTGGTTCTCTTCTAAAGAGAACCTAGTATTAGTGTAGAAAAAGGGAATAATTCCCTTTCCGTTATACTAACTCTATAAACGCCATTGTCGTAGCATCACCACGACGAATTCTTGTTCTAGTAATTCTTGTATATCCACCAGTACGATCAACATACTTAGGAGCAATTTCATTTACTAATGTTTTAGTTGCTTCTTTACTTTGAAGCGCCGCGAATACTGATCTGTGAGCATTAGAGTCATTCTTAGTAGCAACTGTTATCAGTTTCTCAATATAAGAACGAAGCTCTTTTGCTTTAATAGCAGTAGTTTCAATTTTACCATGTTCAATTAACGAAATACTAAGATTCTTAAGTAACGCAGCTCTATGTGAACTTGTACGACTTAGTTTACGGTATCCATGACGATGTCTCATCTGTTATCCTCTATTAAGCCTGTGAGGCTTCTATTTTCTTTTTTAATGCACTTATTACATCATCAGTTAAGTCAGCACCAACTGCAAAACCAAATTCTTGTAATTTATCTACGATTTCATCATATGATTTTTTACCAAGATTTTTAACATTTTTTAAATCATTTTGACTCATCAATGCTATTTCACCTATAAGTTTTATGTTTGAGCGATCAAGACAGTTAAAACTTCTTGCACTTAAACCTAAACTATCAATATGAGTTGACAATTTTTTAAGATCAGGGTTTTCTTCAACACGCTCTATTGTTGTTGCAGTTTTTATACTAATCTCTGAATTAAATACAGCTAATTGAGCATACATAACTTCTAAAGAGTTTTTAAACGCATCTAATGGAGTTATTTGCCCATCAGTTCTAATGTTCATAATCACTCTTTCAAAATTAGGATTGTCTTCTACAAGAACATTCTCAATTTTGTAAGTTGCACTACGAACAGGAGTAAAATAAGCATCTAGTGCTATATACCCATCTTCAAGTTCATCGTGTGTATCTTCACTAGCTACATAACCAATACCCTGAGCAATTTTAATAGTAAAATTAAGAGTAGAGTCTTCATTTAGTGTTGCTAATGGAGCATCTGGCGTTACAACATCAACCTCATCACTGATAAGGTCACTTCCTTTAACGCTACATGGACCAGCAAAACTATAACTGATTTCTGCTTCAGTTGCTTCATCTTTAAGCTTAAAGCGAATCTCTTTAAGATTTAAAATGAAGTCTGAAATATCTTCAAGCATACCACGCACAGAGTCAAATTCATGCTTAGCACCTTCTATTTTAATAGCTATTGGTGCATAACCAACTGAGCTACTTAATAAAAAACGGCGAAGTGGATGAGCTAAAGAAATAGCATAACCCGTTTCAAACGGGTGAGCCATAATATTTGCTTCATTATCACTAATTTGTTCTACCTCAAACTCTTGTGGAGCAAGGGGAGTAGTTTTAATTTTTTTCATTTAACGCCTTTTATTAACTATTATTTAGAGTAAAGCTCAACGATTAAACGCTCTTCAACAGGAATCACAACTTCTTCACGCTCAGGTAAACGAGTATAAATACCAAAAACTTTCTCAGCATCTATATCAACCCATGGAGCTATACCAGTTTGGTTAGTTAATTCTATAGCACGAACAATTTGAATATTTTTCTTGCTTGATTCACGAACTTCAATTTTTTGTCCTGGCTTAACACGGTAAGAAGGAATATCAAGTTTTTTACCATCTACAAGGATATGACCATGAGTAGTAAGTTGTCTAGCAAAACGACGAGTTGAAGCAAAACCCATACGATAAACAACATTATCAAGTCTGCTTTCAATCAATGTAATAAGGTTTGTACCTGTATTTCCATCTTTTCTTTTTGCTTCAACAAATAATGCACGGAATTGTTTTTCAGAAACACCATACATGAATTTTGCTTTTTGTTTTTCATTAAGTTGTAAACCATACTCAGAAACTTTCTTACGACGCTGACCATGTTGACCAGGACCATAAGGTCTTTTTTCTAATGCAGATTTACCCGCTAAACGACGCTCACCTTTAAGGTTAAGACTTACACCAAATCTTCTTTCGATTTTTTCTACTGGACCTCTATATCTTGCCATCAGTAATCTCCTTAAACTCTACGACGCTTAGGTGCGCGACAACCGTTATGTGGTAATGGTGTAACATCTTTCATAAATGTAACACGAATACCTTCGATAGCACCTACAGCTTTAACTGCTGTTTCACGACCTGAACCAGGACCTTGAACTTTAATACCAAGTTCTTTTATACCATGTACTTGCGCTTTAGCAACTGCATCTTCCGTTGCAGCTTGTGCAGCAAATGGAGTTGATTTTTTAGAACCTTTAAATCCTAAAGAACCAGCAGAACTCCAAGCAATCATGTTACCCATTTCATCTGTAATAGTTACAAGAGTATTATTAAATGATGCAGCGATATGAACGATACCACGAGCAATATTTTTCTTTACTACTTTTTTTCTAACAGCTTTTCTTTTTGCCATCTATAATTCCTTACGCTGCGCCGACAGTTTTACGCTTACCTTTTCGAGTACGCGCATTTGTCTTAGTTTTTTGTCCACGACATGGAAGACCACGACGGTGACGAATACCTCTATATGAACCTAAATCCATAAGAGCTTTAATGTCCATTGCAACTTTTTTACGCAAATCACCTTCAACCATATGACTGGCACGGATCTCTTTTGTAATTGCTGCTACATCGTCTTCGCTTAATTCGAAAACTCTTTTGTTATAGTCTATACCTGTCGCATCTAAAATTTTACGAGAAGCATGTAAACCAATTCCATAGACATACGTTAAACCGTATTCTATTCTCTTTTTCTTAGGTAAATCAACACCAGAAATACGAGCCATGATTATCCTTGTCTTTGTTTATGTTTTTTAACTTTGCAGATTACTCTTACAATGCCTTTTCTTTTGACAACTATACAGTCATCACACATCTTCTTAACTGAAGCTCTTACTTTCATAAGTAGTCCTTTGTTTATACATCTTTGCTGCTTTTAGGCTCACAATAATTTTGTTTGCCAATACTTTTATCTTTTGTATTGTGTACTAAAGATAGAAATACTCTTTCGTTTTGTTAAAACAGCAAAGCGGATGAGGATTGTACCCAAATTAATGTAAAAGTTTTATTAATCCCAGATAACACTGACACCATATTCTTGATTTAGTGTAATAAACTTCTTGTAATAAACCTTTTTTTCATACTTTTTGCTCAACAACTCTATTTCTAGTGATTCTTCACAGAGGAGTTCTCTTACTTCTTTATATGAAAGCCATTTTCCGTATCTTGATAGTGTATTTTGCCATATTTTAAAGTCACAGGTAGATTCTTGTGTAAGTTCAAACATCTCTCCATCTTCTGTTTTCCACATAGCATTTGAACAAGCATAAAGTTTTACTTTTTTGCCTCGCACTTCTTTATCTCTAACTTCTATCTCTCCATCGTCACAATATGGACATTTTCCTAAAATCATTTATGCTCCCAAGTTATTTATATAGAAACAATAACCTTAATTAAGAAGAAAAGTTATTTATATGACAAATTGCAATATAATTTTACACTTTTATTTATGCTTCAGCGTATAGCGTTATAATTCATCATAATAAGGATAGGTTATAGATAATGAGAAATGTTTTAGTCGTTAACGACAATCAAAATGTTTTAAGTTCATTAAAACAAGAATTTAAAAAACAAGATGATATAAAACCATACTTTGCTAAAAGTCATAAAGAAGCTAATGACCTATTAAATAAACATCATGATAAATTTCATGCGGCATTGTTAGATATATATCTCAACGATGCCAAAAATGGAGAAATCATTGAACTTATAAATCATCACAACATACCATATGTTATATTAACAGATATGATTGATGGTAAAATACAAGACACTTTGTTAAAAAAAAATATAATTAACATTTTTTCAACAAATGATCAAACTAACATAGCATGTGCAGTTACAGATATCTCTAGGACATTAAAAAATTATGATACAACTATTTTGATAGTTGATGATTCTGATATATATAGAAAAATATTAAAAGATAGTTTAAAAAAAATAAAATTGAAAATTATTGAAGCTTGTGATGGTGTAGAAGCATTGGAAATTTTAGAAAATAACAATAAAATATCTCTCGTTCTAACAGATTATGAAATGCCTAACATGGATGGAATAGAACTTACATTTAAACTACGCAAAAAATATAAAAAAGACCAACTTGGCATCATCGCTCTTAGTGTTGTCGAAGAACAAAATGTAATAAGTAAGTTTTTAAGAATTGGTGCAAATGATTTTATAAATAAGAGATTTACGCACAATGAGCTTGTAACTAGAATAAATGCAAACTTAGAACTTTTAGACCTGTTCGCTCAGATAAAAGAGATGGCAAATAAAGATTTTCTTACAGGAGCTTACAATAGACGCTTCTTTTTTGATAATGGAAACTCCATCTATTCTAAAAATAAACGAAAGAACACTCCTTTAACAGTAGCGATGATAGATATAGATAAATTTAAAAATATTAATGACACTTATGGGCATGATACAGGTGATGTGGCTATTAAAGAAGCAAAACGCATATTGGTAGATAATTTAAGAGATTCTGATTTAATGGCTCGTTTTGGTGGTGAAGAATTTTGTGTACTGCTTGAAGATATAACATATGAAAATACAAGACTACTTTTTGAAAAAATTAGAAATAAATTTCAAAATAACATAATAAGAACACATAAACATGTTATCACATATACAGTATCTATTGGAATATATATTGGTTTATCAGACTCACTAGAAGATATGATTAGACTCTCTGATGAAGCGCTTTATGAAGCTAAAGAAAATGGTAGAAATAGGATTATAATCTCACAATGAATTCATATTTAAACAAATTTAACGACTCTATAAAAAATACAATTTTTTTTAAACTTCCAACTAAAGAGCAAAATTTCATAAAAGAGAAATCACTTCTTTTAAAATTTTCTTTTCAAGAAATAAAGCAAATTATAGATATTGCACGCGATCTTAAAACTTGGAATGAAGGAAATTTAATAGACATTTTTCCACAACATGCGCAAAAAAAAGTTGTTTTCAGCAGACTTAAAAAAACTTATGACGAGATACGAAAAAAACCAAATTCTTATAAAAATTTTGAACTTAGAAATATACCACAAGAGCAAAAATACACTTTTAAAACTGAGGCAAAAGAAAGCTTTGGTATTGGACTTTGTCCTGTGGCATCTGAGAAAACAAGATGCTGTAATCTTTTGACTTTAGATGCTGTTGAGAGTTGTGGATTTGACTGTTCATACTGTTCTATTCAATCTTTTTACAATCAAAATACTATTACTTTTGATAGTAACTTTGCTGACAAACTAAAAAACCTTAATCTTGATAAAAATAAAACATATCATATTGGAACTGGTCAAGCATCTGACTCTTTGATGTGGGGAAATCGTGAGGGTATCTTAGATTCTCTTTTTCTTTTTGCTAAAGAAAATCCAAATGTCATTTTAGAGTTTAAAACAAAGTCAGACAATATAAAATATTTCTTACAAAATGATGTACCAAACAACATACTGTGTACTTGGTCACTTAACACTCCAACAATCATACAAAATGAAGAGCATCTTACTACTTCACTTGACAAACGCTTAGATGCTGCAAGAAAACTAGCCGACAAAGGCGTAAAAGTAGGTTTTCATTTCCACCCAATAGTACAGTATGAAAACTATCTAGATGAATATGCAAAAGTTTATGATAGACTTACACATATGTTTAAACCACAAGAAGTTGCACTTGTGAGTTTTGGAACGCTAACATTTATAAAGCCTGTTATAAAACAACTTAGAAGCAGAGAATTTAAAAGTAAAATAACACAGATGCCATTTGAAAATGCAAGTGGGAAAAGTTCTTATCCAGATGCCATAAAAGTTGAAATGTTTAAACACGCTTATGAGAGTTTTCACTCTTGGCACCCCAAAGGCACTTCCTTCGGGGCGCACTCTAAGAGTACAAATAACAATGTTTTTTTCTACTTATGCATGGAAGAACACGAGATGTGGGACAAAACCTTTGGTTACCAATACTCAACAAACAACGACTTTGAAAGAGCTATGCTTAGTTCTTACGCAAAAAAACTAAATATGGAGTTTCTTATATGAAATTATTAAAAATAATACTTGTTTTATCACTTCTGATATTCTCAAACACTCTTTTAGCAAAAAGCCCTAAAAAGATGACAGTACAAGAAAAAAAGGCTAATTTTAGAAAACTAATAGTACCAGCAGTTCAAAATGTTTATGAAGAGTTAGACGCTCAGTATAAAGATATAAATGCCAATATTGACAATCCTGCATATAGTAAAAAAATCGCTGCTTTAAAAGAAACTTATAGAGTTAAGTCAAATGACAAATTGCTTAAAGCTCTCAAACCACATCCAAGAAGTATTGCTATTGCACAAGCAGCGATGGAGAGCGCTTGGACAACTTCAAGATTCTTTCGTGAAGGTACAAATATTTTTGGTGTTTGGTCTTTTAATAAAAAAGAACCTAGAATTGCTGCTGGAGAGAAAAGAGGAAAGAAGACAATTTGGTTGAAAAAATATGCTTCTATCGAAGACTCTGTTCGAGATTACTACAAAACACTTGCTCGTTCACATGCATTTTCAGAATTCAGAGCGTTAAAGATGAAAACTGACGACCCATATAAACTAGTAAAAAAACTAGACCGCTACTCTGAGATGGGAGCTAAATATGGCAAAGAATTAGCATCTATGATTAGATATAATAAATTTTATCTATATGATAAATAATTCTTTGAGTTACTAAAAGCTATACAAAATCAAATAATAAACTTAACCAAAATCATACCAGCGAACTTCTCTTTAGCGTAGTATTCTATTCTATAAATACTTCCTCTTTTATCGATTGAAAAGCGCTTAGGTATGTTAGAATTTTTTATTTTTATCTCTGTTTCTTTTCTACTTCTAGTTGTAAAACCAATAACATTGACACGATATTTTTTGTTTTCTTTTACTAAAAAGTTTTCCTTCACCTCAATAAGGGTTCCAAATTTTACTTTTGTTAAAATACCATCTATTTTCAACTCAACACTTTGATTATTATCTTCATATACTTGATAATCGGCTTTTAGCCTTGTAAGTCGTCTATTTCCATATTGGATTGTATAACTATTGTCTTTTTTGATAATAGTAAGAAGTGGATTACTAGCTTTAAAATTCAACTCTCCATCTTTTTTTATAGGAAAATATTTTAATATATTTCTAATCTGTGAAAGTGGCAATCTAATTTTTTCATCATATAAAGATATATAAATATCATTATTTATAGCAGCATAAACACCTTTAGGATTTAAAACAAACTTTCTTTTATACTCAATACCCATAATATCCATGTACTTTTCTAAGGCAAGAAGATGATAGTAAACTCTTTTATTAGTTGGTAAATTTTTACTAGCTTCATTACCAAAAGCTGCTTTTCCTTGATTTATGGCGAAATAAGTAAGGGTTTTTTCCATCTCTTTATCGCCTTCTTTTGTTCTTGTGTTATGCAAACTATAAAAATCTTCTGCTTTTATAAGATTTTTGTTTACATGTTCTACTACTTGTAAAGAAATTTTTTCAAGGTTTCCATAGACAGGAACATCTATTGATGACTGGTCTATGATAGAGCATTGTCCCCAGCGAGAAGGAGAATGTAAGTTATCAACATAAGTTTTTCTATAATAACCACTACCATCATGAAGATTCACAATAAGCTTTACATTTTCATCTTTTATGTAGCTTTTAATTCTCTCTACTGTTTCATATTCGGGGTCATTTTTTGAAAGATGTGCGAACTTTCTATTCATATCTCCATATGGACCTCTACTTCTTTTGATGATACTATAAAAATTCAAATTTGGAACAATCCACACAGAACCTTTTGTTATTTCATAGTGAGTTGAAAGCAGAGATGCTGAGATAAAACCACCTGGTTCATCTCCTTGAATACCGCCAATTACTAAAAGAGTATTGTTGTCTTGCTTACCTTTTTTTATAAGGTTAAAATTAAAATTATTTTGAGCATTTAACAACAATGGCATTAAAAGTAAAAAAAGTAAACTAAATAACTTCAACATGCCACGGTTCAAACCGCACTCCATCACTATTATTTTTGTTATATCGCATACTTATATAATCAAGCTTTTTCATCTTTTCAAACTCAAAAGTTAAAGCAAAATCAGCAGTAAAATTTTTATATCCCCAACCTTTTCTTCCAACATCAAAATCACTAATCGTGTGGTAAGAGTAAGCAGGAGGTGCTATATCTAAAGTAGCTCTTGTTATATTTCCACCATTTCTATACAACTTATTGCAGTAAAGACTCAGTTGTTTAAAAACATTTCTCACACCTGATGTTAAAACCAAAGTGTTTCCAACATCTTTTCTCAATTTTGTATAATCTTCTAGTGCCTTACCTTTAAAAAGATAGTGACCTGTTCTTGGAATTTTCACAACAATTTTTTTAGAAATTTTATTTTCTATATTAAAACATGTTTTTTCGCCAAAAAAGCCATATTGTTGTGTACTCTCAAAGAATAATTTATCGATTAGAGATAATTCTTCATTTGTAAAAGAGCCTACCGCTGAGTAGTTTCGTCCATAATATAAAGCTTCTGAGTAAGAAATTAAGTTAAAATTTGCAAAACCTACAAACCTTCGCAATCTTTTTAGTCTAGCATTTAAATTATTCAGAGTTTGATACTCACTATATAATAAATATATATCTTTAGAGTTTTTAGTAAAATCATTTGCAAAAATTGGCGTTAATGCCATAGTTGTTAAAAAAAATCTTCTGTCCATAATCATCATTATATCAGATTTGTAATGAAATCGTAATGTACTTTTTGTATAATTTCAAATTGTAAAATCAATATATTTAAATCAAGGTTCAGTGTGTCTAAAAAAGTTCTTATATTATGTACAGGTAATAGTTGTCGTTCTATTATTGCAGAAGCAGTTTTAAACAAGCACTTAAATGGTGTGGATGCTAAAAGCTCTGGAGTAAAGGCAAGTGGTAAAGTAAATCCAAATGCAATAAAACTTCTTCAAAGAGAAGGCTTATGGAGTGATGATTATCACTCGAAAAATCTTAGTGAAGTCATAAATGATTATTTCGATTTAGTTGTAACTGTTTGTGATAATGCTATGGAGTCATGCCCTGTTTTTCCAAAAGGAACAAAAGTAATTCATGTAGGTTATGAAGACCCAGATGGTAAAGATATGAGTGCTTTTGAAGAAACTCTAAAACTTATAAAAATGGAACTTATTCCCATCGTTAGAATTGAGTTAAGCTAATAATGGTTCTGGCTTCCATAATTTTTCTCGTAACACTTCTTTTTATTATTGTTCAACCTCGTGGTCTTCAGATTGGGACAAGTGCTGTTATAGGTGCTGTTGTTGCCCTAGTTGTTGGCGTTGTTACTGTTAGTGATGTTTGGATAGTCTTTGACATTATCTGGGATGCTACCCTTGCGTTTATAGGCATCATAATTTTATCTATGGTTTTGGATGAGATAGGCTTCTTTGAATGGGCTGCTCTTAAGATGGCGAAACTATCAAAGGGAAGTGGGCATAAAATGTTCTTCTACTCCATCATACTTGGAGCGATTGTTTCAGCTCTTTTTGCAAATGATGGTGCAGCTCTAATACTTACTCCCATATTACTTGCAAAGATGAATATTTTAAAACTCAACACAAAAACTATCTTAGCTTTTTTACTCGCAGGTGGATTTATTAGCGATAGTGCATCTCTTCCTTTTGTATTTTCAAACCTTACAAATATTGTAACAGCAAACTATTTTAACATTGGTTTTAGTGAGTTTATCTCAAATATGATTCTTCCATATTTTGTAAGTGTTATAGCAAGTATGCTTGTTTTATGGTTAGTTCTTAGAAAAGATATACCTCAAAGAGTAGATATAACCCTACTTAAACATCCAGATGAGGCCATAAAACATCAAGGACTTTTTAACTTTAGTTGGCTTTTCTTAGCACTTCTTCTTGGAGGTTATTTCATAGGAGATGCTTACAATATTCCTATTTCTGTCTTTGCTCTTGGTGGGGGAGTTATATTTTTACTTATCGCCTCATACACAAAAACAGTAGATGCTAGGCACATCATAAAAGAAGCACCTTGGCAAGTTGTTTGGTTTTCACTAGGACTCTACATTGTCGTTTATGGACTAAAAAATGCAGGACTTACGGACTATATAACCCAAATATTACTATTTTTAAATTCACAAAGTGAAGTTATTGCAGTGGTAGGAACAGGTTTTTTAGCAGCTATTTTAAGTGCTGTTATGAACAATATGCCAACCATTATGGTTATGGATATAGCACTTGCTGATATAAGTAATGAAGCTATGATTTATGCAAATATTATCGGTTGTAACCTAGGACCAAAAATGACACCATTTGGTTCATTAGCTACCCTACTTTGGCTTCATACTTTAGACAAAAAAGGTGTAAAAATTTCTTTTTGGTCATACTCGAAATTTGGACTAATCGTAACACCACCTGTTTTACTTGTGGTTTTACTATCTCTAACCTAAGTAGTCATAAATAAAGGTATAATTTCGTATAAAATTTAAAATACGGAAAAACCTATGAAACAAAACGAATACCTAGAACTAGGCAAAATCAACACCCTTTATATAGACAGACTTACTACTCCCGGTGCATACTTGATGGCATATGATGGAAATGATGTACTTCTACCAGGACAATATCTTACCCCAGAGATGAAAGAAAGAACACTTATAGATGTGTTTTTATATACAGACTCAGAAGATAGACTTGTCGCTACAACACTCACTCCAACTGCAAAACTTGATGAAATGGCAATGTTTGAAGTTATAGATACTGCACCTTTTGGAGCATTTATGGACTGGGGGTTAAGTAAAGACCTTTTAGTACCAAATATGTTTCAAAAAACACCTTTTAAAGTTGGCGAGAAAAGATTTATAAAAGTAATTTATGATGAAAGAACACATCGTCTTGTAGGAACAGAAAAGCTTGGTGATTTTTTAGAGGAAAAAGTACAAGGCATTAAAATTGCTCAAGAAGTCAGCATCTTGATTATTGCTAAAACTCCTCTTGGATTTAAGTGTATTGTACAAGACAAATACGAAGGTCTTATATATCACAATGAAATATTTGAGAATATAACTATTGGCGATAAAAAAACAGCTTATGTAAAAGCTATAAGAAAAGATGGAAACATTGATCTAAATCTTAGAAAAGCTGGAAGTAAAAAAAGTGGTAGTTCTGCTGATAAAGTTCTTACTATGTTAAAAGAGAACAATGGCATTATGCCTTATAACTATAAAAGCGATGCCGAGCTAATCAAAGATATATTTGGACTTAGTAAAAAAGATTTTAAACGCTCTCTTACAGCTTTAGTAGATGCTAAACAGATAGAAGTTAAAGACACTGGCATCTACTTAAAGGACTAAAACAATGGCTAAAAAGAAAAAAAGTATAGAGTTATCAAGTAAAAAAATAGCTTTTACTCTTGAAAAAGTAACATACAAAGTTATTCGATACTATCCGACTGCAATGACTCTTGATGTAATGGTTACAGATGCAGATGGAAACAAAAAAGGCATGCAAAATATAGCTTTTGCACATATTCCCAAAGAGATAAAGAAACTTGTCAAGCCAAATTAACTATAATTATCCCAAACATAAAAAAGGATTTAAAACTATGGCTCAATCTTACTTAGAATCAATGCCTGATGCAAATGGATATTTTGGAAAATTTGGAGGATCGTTTATACCACCGATGCTAGAAGCTCCTTTTGATGAAATAAAAAAAGCATACAAAGAACTAAAAAAATCCCCAGCATTTATAAAAGAACTCAAATATGTTAGAAAACATTATCAAGGACGACCAACTCCTATATCTTTTGCAAAGAATCTTACAGATTTATGTGGTGGAGCAAAAATTTACTTAAAAAGAGAAGATTTAAATCACACTGGTGCTCACAAACTTAACCATTGTATGGCTGAAGTGATTTTAGCTAAGCATCTAGGCAAGAAAAAAGTTATAGCTGAAACTGGAGCAGGACAACATGGTGTTGCACTTGCTACTGCAGCGGCTTATTTTGGACTCGAATGTGAAATACATATGGGTGAAGTTGACATTATTAAAGAGCATCCAAATGTTGTTCGTATGAAAATACTGGGTGCTAAAATTGTACCAGCTACTCATGGACTAAAAACTCTAAAAGAAGCAGTTGATAGTGCTTTTGAAAGATATATCGAAACTTATGAAGATACTTTATATTGTATCGGTTCTGTTGTTGGTCCGCATCCATTCCCACTGATGGTTAGAGATTTTCAATCTATCGTAGGACATGAATCTAAAGAGCAATTTTTAGAGCATGAAAGTAAAGCACCAGATGCCGTAGTAGCTTGTGTTGGTGGTGGTTCAAATGCTATGGGTATTTTTGCTGGTTTTATTGATGATAAAGATGTTGAACTTCATAGTGTTGAGCCTATGGGAAGAGGCGATAAATTAGGTGATCATGCAGCAAGTTTAACTTATGGAGAAGAAGGCGTAATGCATGGCTTTAACTCCATAATGCTTAAAGACGCTGACGGGGAACCTGCTCCTGTTTATTCTATCGGTTCTGGTATTGATTATCCATCTGTTGGTCCTGAACACGCTCACTTAAAAGAGATAGGTAGAACAATAGTTGGTCTTTGTAACGATGAAGAAGCCGTAGATGCTTTTTACAAACTATCTCAGCTAGAAGGGATTATCCCCGCTTTAGAAACAGCTCACGCTATCGCTTATGCGATGAAGTTAGCAAAAACTTTAGGTAAAGATAAAACTATTTTAGTAAACTTAAGTGGTAGAGGCGATAAAGATATAGACTTTGTAGTTGATAACCACCCTATTCCAAACGCTAAGTTTTAAGGTGCAAGTGTTCTACTCTTTTTGCAATAAGCAAGAAGAATATACCAAGAAAAACTATACCTGCTGTAAGATATAAAGTAGCATTATAGTTTCCAAATTTCTCTATGAGTGCAACACTATAAAGTGGTGCACTAATCTGTCCAATTCCATAAGCTGCTGTCATGGAACCCATCAAAACAACAGGATTTTTCCCTGCTAACTTACCACCTAGATGCATAAACAAAGCAACTAAACCAACAAAAGTACCGCCATATAAAGCACCACTAAACAGATTCATATACATATTTGTAGTAAATGTTGGGATAAGTATGCCTATGATTTGTAAAGCCATGGCGAGTATAATGACATTTACACTGCCATGTTTATGTGCTAAACGCATCCATAAAATAGAAGATGGGATACCAACAACACCAACTATAAGCCACCCTACATTACCATAACCATCTAAACCTTCTAAAGAGTTTATGATATCTGGTAAAAAAGTTCCTTGAACAACAAAACCAACACCCTCTGTAAAATAAGCTAAAATCAGAAGGATTACAAAAGGAGAAAAAATCGATTTTGAGAGTTTATGTTTTGGAGCATCTTGCTTTAAAGATTCATCAAAAGAAAGTATATAAATAGAATATATTGAGATAAAAAAAGCCATAACTGTTAAAGTCATCCAAGCATCTGAGTATGTACCTTCTTTAAGAACTCCCTGACTAACTAACTCACAAAATACAATAGCCACACCAATGCCACTAAAGTAAATCCCCATAGCCTTAGTTTTATCTTCATAATCTAGTTTTACCATAACCAAAGCACCACCAACTATAAGCACCATAGCAGCTCCAAAACCTGCAACTATTCTAGAGATTAACCAGACAGTATCACTTGTAGTTGTTGCTAAGATAAGAGTTGTTAAGATGCTAAGTATCATACCAATTCTAAAAAATTTCTCTTTTGTTATGATATCTTTAATAGTTATAGAAAAAAGTGCTCCGCTAAAATAACCCATAAAATTTACAGATGCTAAAACACCAGCATAAGAGAGCGTCAAAGAGTCTTCAAGCATAGAAGGAAGAAGAGATGTAAAAGCAAACCTTGCTACTCCAACACCAACAACAATGGCTAAAACACCTGCTAATAAAATTGCTATATTATTGTTTCTATCTAGTAAATTCATATTTATTTTTTGCATTCAAAGATTATAACGAAATCACTTAAAACTAAGACTAAGGCAAATTATAGGATAATAAATTATGTTTAAATTTATAGAAAGTATTGGCGATAAAACGATAAAATCTCTTGAATCCTTATTTGAAGCATTAAAATTTACCTCTATTTGTCTTATTCACATGGTGCAACCTAGTAGCTATAACCCTGCCATGAGAATGGTTTTAACAAAACAAATATACTTTACCGCAGTTGGAATTATTCCTATTTTTACAATGATGGCAATATTATTTGGTTCAGTAATCATCGGTGTTGTTATCGCGCTTGCAACAGAGTATGGACTTACTGATAAGATTGGCTCTATTATCATCACTTTTGTTATAGATGAATTTGCTCCTTTTTTTACCGCCCTTTTGATTTCTCTTCGCTCAGGTGCAGCGGTAAATACTGAAATCGCAGTTATGAAAGTAAATAAAGAACTAAATACTCTTGAAGAGTATAAAATAGACATCATAAACTACCTCTTTTTACCAAGAATAATAAGTGGCATGATAAGCGTAACTTCACTTTCAATTTTATTTGCAATTATTATGCTTAGTAGTGGTTATCTTTTTACTCTTTTTTACATGAATATGGATTTTCATACCTATAAACAACTGCTTATACACAGTATAGAAGTCAGCGATTTAGTTATACTTCTTCTTAAAAGTATGGCTTTTGGATTTGTTACGATGCTCATTCCAATATATAGCGGTTTAAACACAGCATCTAGCTATACAGCAATCCCAATATCTGTTTTAAATGGTATGGTTAAGCTATTTATCGCATTATTTTTTATCGAGGTGTTATCATTACTTCTTCAATCAATATAAAACTATTTGAACGCTATCAAGACATCAGCAAGTATATAAAAGAGTTGAATGATTATTCGCTTGTTTCTAAAAATACACCTCTTATTTCTAACCTAAATATGCTTGAAAACATTGCTCTTATCAAAGAAGTTCATCAGTTTATAAAAACTTCAAGTGCACAAAAAGAAGCTCTGTATTATCTAAGTAAAATAGACTTACAAAATGTTGGTAAAAACAGACTAACACAATGCACTTCTTTAGAGATTTTTTACATATCTTTCATTCGTGCATTAATGACTAAAGAGATGAATGTTATAATACTAACACCATTCCATTTAATCGATAATTTAAGAGATATAGAAACAGTTTTAGCATCTATACAAAAACTAGAAATTAAAAAAAATATTTTAATCTTAGATACTTTTTCAAATGAAACACACTATAAAGGATGTTCATGCAATATAATAAAATGAAGCTAAGTGTTGGTCTTTTTGTATTAACTCTTTTTATAACTGTCAGCACACTTCTTTATACTGTCCTAGAGTCTAAAGGTACATTCGATAAAAGATATAACTATCATTTCACAACTGATAGTGCTACATTTTTTAGCGTTGGGATGCCACTAAAATTTTCTGGCTTTAGCATTGGAGTAATTGATAACATCTCGCTCAAAGATGATGGAACTGTTTATATGACATTTTCAGTTAGTCAAAAAAACAGAAGATGGCTAACAGAAGGTAGTGTTTTAATGACTATAAAGCCATTAATTGGCTCACCTCATATAGAAGTATATTCTGCTATTGACAATAAACTCTTAGAGGCAAACTCAGAACTCCTGATGTTAGAGAGTGATGATATAAACGATATGATTTCAAAACTTGTACCCGCTATAGATAAAATCATAAAAATCATAAACAATATAGATGCTATTACTACATATTTAGCAAAAGAGGATTCTGACCTTATGCTAACTCTACAAAATATTAAAAAATTTACAGCAAATATATCTGATAGTGATTCACTTTTAACAAGTTTAACTGGAGATAAAGGCTCAACACAAGACATCATATCTGCACTAAAAAGTATGGACTTAATTATGAAAGATATTCATAAAATAACTTCATCTTTAGATAAAGATTTAGTATCACCAACTTCATCTACCATTAAAGAACTTGACGGTATTATGAAAGATATAAAACAAAAGCTAGATGCCATAGACTCAACTGTTAAAGTAGTTGGAAAATATGATAAAGATTTACTAGAATTAAAAGAACAAATATCCATAAGTGTTCAAAAATCAAATCAAATCATGGATAAGGTAGATGCTATTATGCAAGATGACAGTAAAAAAGAGGTGATTTTACCATGATAAAGATTTTTTTAGTTAGTCTTAGTTTACTTATTTTTAATGCTTGTTCCTTTAAAACTCCCCCAAATCAGTGGCAATATCAAAGCTCAAACGCTTTTAATTCTTATACAAAAAACTTTCTTGAAAGCAACGAAGCACTCGCAAAAAATGATTTAAGCCGTTCTATAAAACATGCAAAAAAAAGTGCCGACTTAACAATGTTAGCGCGCGTTTACTTAGGAGAGTGTGCACTAAATATTAGTGTTGGCATAAAAGATAGATGTAAAAGTTATACAGGTATTTCTGATGTTGTTAAAGATGAGGGTCTAGATGCGTATTATAACTTCATAACTTTGCAAAACATAAAGCCAAAAAACCTAGATGCTAAATATAAAAACTTTGCCTCATATATAAATAACAGTCAGTTTAAAAAAGCACAGCTTGAACTATCAAATATCAACTCTGTAAATTCAAAATTACTTTGTGCTTCACTTATAAAAGAGCATCTAGACTCTTCAAGCCGAGAAGAAATGATAAAAACAGCTTCTTTTCATGGTTATAAAAAAAGTGTATTATTTTGGTTAAATGAAGAAAAAGAAAAAACAAGAGATGAAGAAAAACGAATAATTTTGTCAAAAAAGATAAAAATTATGAGTTTGAAAAATTAATGCATAGCCTACGAGTCAAGTAAAGGCTATACATGGAGAATCGTAAATATATTATATATGCAAATAGTTACTAAAGTGTTAACAAAGTCTAATATAATTTTGGATAAGATTACTTATCAAAGGAAATAAAAATGGTTAAATGCAATACACTAGAAGAAGTAAGAGTTGAGATAGACAAACTTGATGACAAAATAGTAGATTTAATATCTGAAAGAACTCACCTAATACGCCAAGCAGCATCATTTAAAAATAGTGTAGAAGAAGTAAAAGCTGATGATAGAATAGAATTCATCTTACAAAAAGCTCGCAAAAAAGCTATAGCGTTAAATATATCTCCAAATATGGTTTCAGAACTTTTTACTATTATGATTGATGAAATGGTGGAAACTGAAATCTCAGAATTCAGAAATAAACAAATATTTTAAAGTAAAACATGAAATATATTTTAATCCTAAGCTTAGGCTTTTTAAGCCTACTAGCATCTAGTAGTGGCTTTATAAGTCCAAGTCAATTAAAAAATTATTTAACTGATAATAAAACTGTAATTATTGATGTAGCAAATTATAAGATTTATAAATCAGCTCACATAAAAGGTGCAATAAACGCAAATATTACAGATTTTATCAAAAAAGATAGTTTATACTCACAACTAAATACTAATACTATTTTACAAAATGAAATAAATAGTCTTGGCATAAATAGTGACTCAAAAGTAATAATTTATGCTCATAACACAAAAGAAGGCATATTAAACTCTAGCTTTCTTGCTTTAGTCCTTATATATGCAGGGTTTGAGAATGTTAGTATCTTAGATGGAGGTTACCTATCTTGGGTTTTTGAAAATGAACTTCTAGTGTCTTCACTAAAAGAGCAAAGTAAAGAAGATGGTAATTTCATATTAAATATAAATAAAAATCTTTTCTTAGATGCTAAAGAGTTAAAAATAAACCTTCATTCAAGCACTGTTTTAGATGCAAGACCCCCAGAACTATATTACGGTATATCGCGCTCAAAGAAAACTAAAAGAGTTGGGCATATAACTTACGCTAAAAGTAGTTACTATATGCATAAATTTTTAACAGATACAACTCTTAGAAAAAAAGAAGAACTTAATGAAATTTATATAAATGGTTACGAAATTAAAAAGAACAAAGAAATAATAGTTTATGGTGATGATATTTTTTCAGCTTCTATGGAGTGGTTTATTTTATACAAAGAGATGGGATTTAAAAATACAAAAATCTACTATAAGTCACTTAAGGAGTGGGCAAATGATTCTGCCTTACCAATGACAAGGTTTAAGTGGGAGTAGTATAAAAGTTCTGGCAAATTAACTTATTGCCAGAAACTCTTTTTATTTATAACGGTAAGTGATTCTACCCTTATCAAGACTATATGGAGTTAACTCCAGTTTAACTGTATCACCTGGTAATATTTTTATATAATGCATACGCATTTTTCCTGCAATATGACATAAAATAATATGTCCATTTTCTAACTCAACACGAAATGTTGCATTTGGTAATGCTTCAATAATCTTGCCGTCAACTTCTATAACGTCAGCTTTAGCCATTCATAAGTCCTTTTAACTCTTAAGCAAGAGATAATATTTCAGCTTTACCGTTGATAACTGCAACAGTATGCTCATAGTGTGAACCGCGTAAATTATCGGTACTAACAACATCCCACTTATTTTCTAAAATAATGGGTTTAGATTCTTTTTGACAAATCATAGGTTCAAGACAAAAAACCATTCCGTTTTTTATCTTTGGACCAGCTTTTGGATTTTTACCTTCAAGATAGTTTGGTATTTCTGGAGCTTCATGAGGTTTTTTACCTATGCCATGCCCACAAAAATTATACAAAGGAACAAAACCTCGCCCTCTTATAAATTCTTCCATCAAAAAAGATAATTCTTTAAATCTCATACCAGTTTTAATCTCGCTAATTGCATAGTAAAGAGTATCTTTAGCACAAGCTATCAACTCCTCATCTTGATTATCGATTTTGCCAACTGGCATTGTAATAGCAGCGTCACCAAACCAACCATCAAGCTCTGTTCCAATATCATAACCAATTATATCTCCATCTTGGAGTTTATAATCTGTTGGAATACCATGAATAATAACTTGATTTAGGGAGGTGCAAACTGCATTTGGAAAACCATAAAGACCTTTAAAAGAAGGTTTAGCACCTTGACTTCGAACATAATCCTCTGCCATAGCATCTAAGTCTTTTAGGGAGGCCCCTACTTTTGTATTTGTTCTTAAAAGTTCTAAAGCTCCGCCAACAATTTTGTTAGCGTTGCGTAATTTTTGAATTTCTAAAGGTTTTCTAAGCGCAATGGCCATTATTTATAGACCAACCGCACTTAGTGTTTCATATTTACTCATATATACTTGAGCCTCTATTTTTCTCATAGTATCAAGTGCAACTTGAACAACGATTAAAACTGCCGTACCACCAAAGAAGAAAGGAACACCCATCCCTTTGATAATCATAAATGGTAAAGTAGCTACAAGCCCAAGATATAAAGCACCTGTAAAAGTTAATCTACTAGCAGTTTCAGTTAAGAACTCTGCTGTAGCCTTACCAGTACGGATACCTGGAATAAATCCACCTTGTCTTTTTAAGTTATCGGCAATATCTTTTGCATTAAATGTAATCGAAGCATAAAAGAATGCAAAGAAAATAACAAAAGAGAATGTTAAAAAGTTAAAAAAGTAACTATTTGGATTTAAATAGTCAGCTATCATCTGTACAGTAGGATTAGTACTACTAGACATAACAGTCATAGGAAACATCAAAATCGCAGATGCAAAGATTACTGGAATAACACCAGCTAAATTCACTTTGATAGGAATATAATTCATAACTCTTTTATTTTGATTTTGCATCATAACTTTTTTAGCATAAGTGATAGGCACACGACGCTCACCAAGTTCAACATATATGATAACTGCAACTGTTCCTAAGATAAGTACAAGAATTGCAATAACAGTTAAGAAACTCATAGCACCTGTATTTACCATTGTGATAGTTTGACCTATCGCAGATGGAATAGCAGAAACTATACCTGCAAAGATAATAAGTGAAATACCATTACCAATACCACTTTGAGTGATTTGCTCACCAATCCACATAAGTAACATTGTTCCCGCTAACATTGAAACAGCAGAAAGAATTATAAATGTATCATGATCAGCTAAAATAGCGCTATTACCGTTTGGACCTGTTAAACTTTGAAGTCCAACACTAATACCAATTGCTTGAATAATTGTAATTACAATAGTCGCGTAACGAATAATTTGCATATACTTAACCATTCCATCTCTTTCTTTTTTCATTTGACCTAAAGGAGCAAAAGTTGCAGCTAAAAGTTCCATGATGATTGAGGCAGTAATGTAAGGCATAATTCCAAGAGCAATAATTGACATTCTCTCAACAGCATTTCCACTAAACATATTAAATAAACCTAATGCATCAGCTTGATGTGAATCGAAGAAAGAAGCTATAACAGCAGTATCTACGCCTGGAACTGGCACATAAGCCAGTAGGCGGTAGATAAATAAAAACCCGATAGTAATAAGTATCTTATTTACTAGATTTTTATTCACAACTATTTACCTGTAGTAGTAACATTGTCGTCTTTAATTTTTGATGCTAAATCTTTTGCAGATGCACCAACTAATTTAATTTTAGAAACAGAATTAGCAACTTTATGAACACCGCGGATAGACTCCATAGTAATCTCAGCTAACTCAGCAACTGCTTTAATTTTCTCTACATTAATAACATAAGGTTTTATATTATGTACGAAGAAACCAATTTTAGGAAGTCTTTTTGCAAGTTGCATTTGACCACCCTCAAAGTTTCTTTTTCTCTTGTAACCTGAACGAGACTTTTGACCTTTTTGACCACGAGCAGAAGTCTTACCAGTTCCAGAACCTTGTCCACGACCAACTCTTTTACGGTTCTTTGTAGAACCATCAGCTGGAATTAAATTTTCAATACCCATTCTCTATCCTTTTATACGAGTAAGTGCTTCAACTGTAGCACGAACAAGTGTTCCTGGATTGTTTGAGCCAATTGACTTTGTAAGTATATCTTGAATACCTGCAAGCTCAAGAACAGGACGAGCTGCTCCACCTGCAATAACACCTGTACCTTCAGATGCTGGTTTTAACAAGATACGACTTGCATTGTATTTATGCTCAATATCATGTGCTATTGTTGTACCTTTGATACTTACAGTAGTTAAGTTTTTAAAAGCATTATCTACAGCTTTACGGATAGCGTCAGGAACTTCTTTCGCTTTACCCATACCATAACCAACAGTACCTTTTTTGTCACCAACAACTATAAGTGCAGTAAAACGAAATCTTCTACCACCCTTAACAACTTTAGTAACACGACCGATATTTACGATTGATTCTTCAAAATCTTCTCTATTAATTTCCATCATATCTCCTAAAACTTAATTTCGTTTTCACGAAGTGCGTCACCAAATGCAGCAATTACGCCGTGATATTGGTAGCCATTACGATCAAATACAACTTCAGAAATCTTAGCTTCTTTTAATGTTGCAGCAAATGCCGCACCAAATGCAGATGCACCTTCTTTATTTGCTTTATGACCTGTTACTTTCGAGTTAAGTGCGCATAAAGTTGTTGCTGTTGCATCATCAATTGCTTGTACACTTAAATAACGATTTGATCTAAATACAGAAACACGAGGAAGTGAAGCACAACCAGATATTTTTGCACGAATACGACGCTTACGCTTAATGCGATTTGCTACTTTATTTTTTAATACTTTTGCATTCATTATTTAATATCCTCCCTTACTTCTTAGCAGTTTTACCGGCTTTACGCACGATATGCTCTTCCATGTATTTAACACCTTTACCTTTGTAAGGCTCTGGTGGACGGAAACTTCTTACTTCAGCCGCTACTTGACCAAGCTTTTGCTTGTCATAGCTTTTAAAAGTAATAACATTTTTTTCAACACTAGCTTCAATAGAATCTGGCAAATCATAATTAATATCATGAGAATGACCAAGTTGTAAATTAAGAACTCTACCTTTTACAGCAGCTCTATAACCAACACCATTAATCTCTAATTGTTTAGTATAACCAGTAGTTAAACCAACAACTATATTTTGAGATAATGATCTATATGTTCCCCAAAATGCTCTATGAGCCTTTTCTTCTGATTTAGCTGAAAAAGTTAAAATATTTCCATCAATTGCGAAGTCAACATTTCCTTTTGTATCTAAATCAACACTATTTTTGCCTTTAGCAAAAGTTAAAATATCCCCATTTGAACTAACTTTAATATCAGCTGCAAATTCTACCGGTTTTTTACCAATTCTTGACATTTTATCTCCCTACCAAATCGTACATAGGACTTCGCCACCAATGCCAAGCTCATAAGCTTTGTCATTTGGTAGAACGCCATGAGATGTACTAACAATAATAGTTCCGTAACCATTTTTGAAACGCTTGATATCTTCTTTACCTTTATAAACACGACGACCAGGTTTAGAAACTCTTTTCATTTCACTAATTACAGTTTTGCCTTCTTCATTGTACTTAAGTACAACTTTGATAGTTTTCTTAACGCCATTTTCAATAACATTACAACTTTCAATATAACCTTTATCAACTAAGATATTTGCCACAGCTTCAACACTCTTAGAGTGAACTAAAGTTGCAACTGGTAATCTTCTCATACCAGCATTACGAACACGAGTTAACGCATCAGAAATTAAATCATTAATCATTAATTATTTCCTTTGTTTGCGAGTCCAATAAATTAGACTGCTAATAATTAGGAGTTTCTACTCGGAGGCAATGCCTACCAAGAAGACTTTCTAACACCTGGGATTAATCCCTCGTTTGCCATTTTTCTAAAACATACACGACAGATTCCAAAGTCACGAAGAACAGAATGTGGACGACCACAAATCTGACATCTTGTATAACCACGAACCTTGAACTTTGGAGTTCTTGCTGCTTTAGCAATCATTGATTTTTTAGCCATTAGTTACTCACTTTTGTAAAAGGCATACCCATTTTCTCTAAAAGAGCGAGTCCTGCCTTATCTGAATCAGCAGTTGTAACAACTGTGATATTCATACCATGAATTTGCATGATTGAATCATAGCTAATCTCTGGGAAAATTAGTTGTTCGTCAAGACCGAAGTTGTAGTTACCACGACCATCAAAACCATTTCTTGGAACACCACGGAAATCTTTCACACGAGGAAGTGCGATAGATACTAGACGATCTAAGAAGTTGTACATATTTTCACCACGAAGTGTAACACGGATACCAACAGGCATACCTTCACGAACTTTAAAACCAGCAACTGATTTTTTAGCTATTACTGTAGTTGCTTTTTGACCAGCAATTGTAGTAATTGTATCTTCAATGTTTTTAATAAGCTTATTATCTTTCATTGCAAAACCAGCACCAACAGAGATAATAATTTTATCAACTGCTGGAACTTGCATAGGGTTAGAAACACCTAACTCAGCTTGTAAGTCAGACTTTAAACCTAAATATTTTTCTTTTAAACGAGCCATCTATTATGCCTCCACTTTACGAACATTTGAAACATCTATTGGCATCTCTTTATTGATATGTCCGCCTTTAGTGTTTTCTTCAGTAGGTTTGACAGCTTTCTTAGCCACTTTACAACCCTCAACTATTACCTTATTTTTCTTAGGTAATACTTCAAGTACAGTAGCTTTAGTTCCGCGATCATCACCAGCGATAATTTCTACAGTATCGCCTTTTTTGAAATTAAACTTTGCCATTAAACAACCTCCGGTGCAAGAGATACTATTTTCATAAATCCAGCATAACGAACTTCACGACCAACAGGTCCAAAAATACGAGTACCGATTGGCTCTCTCTTGTCATCAAGTATAACAGCTGCATTATCATCAAAACGGATAAGAGAACCGTTTTCACGGTGAATCTCTTTAGCAGTTCTAACGATAACAGCTTTTACAACTTTACCTTTTTTAACTTTTGCAGTTGGAGTCGCTTTTTTAACAGAAGCAACGATAACATCGCCTACTGTTGCATAACGACGCTTAGAACCACCAAGTACCTTAATACACATAATCTCTTTTGCACCTGTATTATCAGCTACAACTAAACGAGTAAAACCTTGGATCATTACTCAGCTCCTGATACTACTGTTTTAAGTCTAAAAGATTTAGTCTTAGAAAGTGGGCGACATTCGATTGCAATAATCTCATCACCAACTTTTACTTCATTACGCTCATCATGTACTAAGTACTTTTTGAAACGCTTTACAACTTTATGGTAACGAGGATGCATTACACGACGCTCAACAACCATAGAAACTGTTTTATCGCCTGCAATCGTAACTACTTTACCTTGAATTTCACGCTTATGTGTCATATTCTGGCTCCTAGTTTGCCACTGCAGTTAACGCAGTGTTGATTTTAGCAATGTCTTTTTTAGCAACACGAAGTTCGCTAGTGTTATTTAATTGCATCATTTTTTGTTTAATCTTTAAAGTGAAAAGCTCTGTCTTTTTCTCTTTAAGCATAGTTTGAAGCTCAGTTGAACTTTTATCTGCTAAATCAGAATATTTCATTACTCATCTCCTCTGTAATTATTTTACATTTGAATGGAAGTTTGTGCATAGCAAGAATTAATGCTTCACGAGCAATATCTTCTGGAACACCAGCCATTTCAAAAATTATACGACCTGGTTTAATATTCATTACCCATTGGTCAACTGCGCCCTTACCTTTACCCATACGAGTTTCAAGAGGTTTAGCAGTTAACGGTTTAGCAGGGAATACACGAATCCAAATCTTACCATTACGCTTAATATGACGAGTAGCAGAAATACGAGCAGCTTCAATCTGACGAGAATTGATACGACCAGCTTCTACAGCTTTAAAAGCGATGTCACCAAACGCTAAATTGTAACCTGAACGAGCGTAACCACGGTTACGACCTTTCATTACCTTACGGTATTTTGTTCTTTTTGGCATCAACATAATTATTCAGCCTTTTCACGTCTTGGAGCTCTCTTACGAGGACGCTCTTTTTTCTCTTCTGCTACTTCAACAGGAACGCCTTTAGTAAGAACTTCTCCTTTGAATATCCATACTTTAACACCGATAATACCGTATGTTGTATGAGCTTCAGCAAAACCATAATCAATTTTAGCACGCAATGTATGAAGTGGAACGCGTCCCTCTAAATACCACTCAGTACGAGCCATTTCAGCTCCACCAAGACGACCAGCAACTGCTACTTTGATTCCTTTTGCGCCAGATCGTTGTGCACCTTGCATAACTTTCTTCATAGCACGACGGAAAGCAACACGACGCTCTAATTGAGTTGCTACATTCTCAGCAACTAATTGTGCTGAAGTTTGAGCTTTTTTCTCTTCTTTAATGTTTACAGATATTGTTTTACCAATAAGTTTTTGAAGATTAGTCTTAAGCTTTTCAATGTCCGCACCTTTTTTACCAATAATGATACCAGGGCGAGCAGCAACGATAGTTACACGAAGACGCTTAATTGTTCTTTCTATAATGATGTTAGCAACACCAGCATAGTAAAGTTCTTTTTTCAAAAATGTACGAATCTTGTAATCTTCGCCTAAAGCTGCAGATGCAGTTTTAAAATTAGGGAACCAACGGCTCTCCCAGTTACGATTGATACCAAGACGTAAACCAATAGGATTGACTTTATGACCCATATTATTTACCCTCTACTTCTACTAAGATATGTGCGGTTGGCTTACGGATTCCCGATGCCATACCACGCGCCCGTGGTCTAAATCTTTTTAAAACTGGACCATTATCAACACGACATGATGTAATAGTACAATCTTCAGCCTCACTACCACTATTTGCAACTGCAGATGCAATAACTTTAGAGATAATTTTAGCTGCCTTATTTGGAGTAAATTCTAAAGCTGCTAACGCAACTTCTGCATTCATGCCTTGAACTTCTCTAGCTATAAGACGAGATTTAATTGGTGAAACACGGATAAACTTTAATAATGCTCTAGCCATGATTACACCTTCTTCTGAACAGAGCCCTTATGGCCCTTAAATGTACGAGTTGGTGCAAATTCACCAAGTTTATAACCAATGTGATTCTCTGAAATAAATACAGGAATAAATTGGCGTCCGTTATGAACATTCATAGTTAGTCCAACCATATCTGGGCTAATCATAGATCTTCTTGACCATGTTTTTATAGGTTTTTTGTTCCCTTCAGCCTTAGCTTTAAGAACTTTTTTCATTAAATGATCATCAATGAATGGACCTTTTTTTACTGAACGAGCCATATTATCCTACCCTTTTAGCATTTGGTTTACGGCGAGTAATAATTAGTTTATCACTTGCTTTTTTACGACGAGTTTTAGCACCCTTCGTTGGTTTACCCCATGGAGTAACTGGATGACGACCTGAGTTCGTTTTACCTTCACCACCACCATGCGGGTGATCAATTGGATTCATTGCTGAACCACGAGTTTGAGGACGAATTCCTAAATGTCTTTGACGACCAGCTTTAGCGATAACGATGTTACCAAACTCTTCGTTTCCAACTTGACCAATAGTAGCTAAACACTCACCTAATACTAAACGCATTTCAGATGAAGGCATACGAAGTGAAACATACTTGCCATCACGACCCATAATCTGAGCAGAAGTTCCAGCAGCACGACACATTTGTCCGCCTTTACCAGTTTTAAGCTCAATATTGTGAATCAATGTACCAACAGGTATATTTTTCAACTTCATTGTATTACCAGCTTTAACATCTAATCCATCAGCAGATGAAGAAATTTTATCGCCTACTTCTAAACCTTTTGGTTGAAGAATATATTTCTTTTCACCATCAGCATAAGTAACAAGAGCGATACGACAGTTTCTATACGGATCATACTCAATAGCACTTACAGTTGCAGGAATATCAAATTTATTTCTTTTGAAATCAATGATACGGTAAAGTTTTTTAGCACCAGCTTGACGATGACGAGATGTAATACGACCATTAGAGTTACGACCAGCGTGAGCAGGAAGTTTCTTTAGTAATGAACGAACACTTGCTTTAGCAGTAATATCACTACTATCAACATTTGTGTAAAAACGACGCGAAGGAGTTATCGGTCTATAAGTTTTTATTGCCATCTTATACCGCCAAACTTTCTATTTGTGCACCCTCTGGTAATTTAACATAAAACTTTTTAAAGTCATTTTGTTTACCAGCAACACCACGGAATTTTTTAACTTTTCCGCTTTGATTAAGTGAGTTAATTTTCATTGGAACGATTCCAAAATACTCACGAAAAACCTCTTTTAGACCACTTTTAGTCATTCTAGGAGATGTTTGTACAACGATTACATTATCTTCTTGAAGTCCAAGTGTCTTCTCTGTATATAGTATAGATCTAATATCTGTAATATCTGCCATTATTTAGCCTCACCTACAAGATTTTCCCATACCGCTTTTTCGATCACTAATGAACGATAATTAGCAGCTAAATAAGCATTTAATTCATTTGATTCAATTACATAAGTACTTGAAAGATTCTCAAACGCTAAAAAAGTTTTTTCATCTAAAAGAGATTTAACTATTAGTACATCTCTTTGATTTAGTGCCTTAAACAAAGACGCAGCATCTTTAGTTTTACCAGATGCTATCTCAATGCTATCAACAATGAAAAGACTACCGTTTTGTGCATGCTCGTTAAGAGCAAAGTTAAGAGCAAGTTTCTTTTGCTTTCTATTAACTTTAAGGTCATAATTACGATTGTTTTTAGAACCAAATGCTTTACCACCACCCACAAAGATTGGAGAACGACGTGAACCAGCACGAGCGCGACCGCCACCTTTTTGAGCCCATGGTTTTTTACCACCACCACTTACTTCACTTCTACCTTTAGTAGTTGCTGTATTTGCACGCTGTGCAGCTTGAGCAGACTTAACATATAGATATAAGTTATGTGGGTTAATACCAGAAAAACTCTCTGGTAGTGCTAACTCAGATGCTTTTTCCATTTTATCATTTAAAATAATTGCGCTCATTATTTAGCTACCTTTACACGACCTAATGAACCATTAGCTCCAGAAACTGAACCAGATACCGCAATGATATTGTTTTCAGCATCAAAAGATACGATTTCATTTTTTACACTATTTTTTATATTTCCGTAATGTCCTGGCATTTTCTTACCTTTCATTACACGACCTGGCCACTCTGCATTACCGATAGAACCTGTTCTACGACCCATTCTATGACCGTGAGATGCAGGACCACCACCGAAATTCCAACGCTTCATCACTCCAGCAAAACCACGACCTTTAGTTGTAAAAGTAGTTTTTAAAACTTCAGCATCTGCTAAAGGAGTTAAATCTAAATCTCCAGCTTCAGTATTTGCCACTTCTAAAGTAACAAAACGGTTAAACTCAGATGAAAGGCTATATTTCTTTTGCTGACCTTCAATTGTTTTATTCATTTTTTTACCACTGTTGTAAGAAACAATAGCGATACCTTCATTAACTTCACATACTTTAGCGTCTAATACTCTTAATAGAGTAACAGCTTGACTTGGTACTGTGATTGTACGGCTCATACCGATTTTTTCAACAATATATTCCATAACCTACTCCTACTTATCCATAGAGCGAACTTCAACGTCCACTTCAGGTGCAAGATCAAGCTTCATTAGAGAATCAACAGTTTCTGGCGTAGCAGAAACAATATCTATAACTCTAGCGTGAATACGAATTTCAAATTGCTCACGCGCTTTTTTGTTAACGTGTGGAGATTTAAGAACAGTATATTTACGAATCTTTGTTGGTAAAGGGATAGGACCACGAATTTGTGCACCTGTACGCTTTACAGCCTCAACTATTGATGCTACTGATCTATCTAGTACGCGATGATCATAAGCTTTCAATTTTAAACGAATTTTTTCCATGTTTTTCCTTCTAAAGAACTCGTTAGGTCTAGCCTAACTATTTTAAGGGAGCGGAATTTTACCCAAATAAGTTATTATATTCAAGGGTTTTAGGGATAAAAAGTGAAATTTAGCCTGAATTTAGTTCCTTTTAATAAGGAAGTATCATATTTGCATATATATAAAAATTAAAAACTCCATCCTAGCATTGTTAAAAATTTATAACTTTTATCTGGTTCGCTAGTAATATCTTCACCACCTATTTTTTGTGCCATGGAAGCATTAAAAAAATATCCTTTATAATTAGCATTGTAACTAACTCCAATATCTTGAAGTGTTTTACTGTGAAATATTGCTATTGAGTTTTCCATATATGCTTTACCTACTTCGTAAAACATTCCAACACTATGAGACAGTCTCTCTATATTTTGTAGTTTATATTTTGCATCTACTACAAGTAAATAGCCATTTTCTGCGCTTAACTCTCCACTAGGGTAAAGTTTTACTCCATAAGCTCCACCCACTGAAAAATCTTCGCTACCATCTAAGTTTTTACCACCTAGTACATGTTGAAACTTCAAAGAGTTCTCTAATGTCACACGCTTAGTAAGCTCTATACTATAATCTACATAAAACTCGATTTTAGAGAAACGCCCTTGTGTATCAACACTTACTTTATCTATAACTCGTTGAATATCGTCTTCAAACTCAAGATTTCCATAAGTTAGAAGGACAGAGGTTCCTAGATATTGATTTAAGCCAAACCATCTTAAATTTGTTTTACTATAATCAAAACCTAATCTAAAAGCACGCAGGTTTTTATCAGATTTAAAGTTGGTAGCTCTAATCTCCTCCCTGAGTGCATTTTCTTCTACCTTTAAAAATATATTCAGGCGTTCTGCTCTCTTTTTAACAAGTGGATAGCTAATCTTTGCGTGGTAACTTTTAGAGTTTCCTTGTGCATCTAAACTTTCAAACTCTTCAACTAAACTATAAAATGTATTGGCATAACCAATTTCTCCTCTTAAGCCATTGCGATATATTGGAAACTCATAAGCGATAGAACCATTCAATAAATTTTTTCCATTGCTTATAAATCCAGTAAAAGATAACTTATCTCCTATTTTAAAAGGAGCATAAAAGTTTAATCCTACTATAAGTTGTTCTTCTCCTGTATATCGTCCACCGTAGTTGTTTGCCAAAACATAACCATCATAAGCCTTAGAATCATCAACTCTTATTAAAAAATCACTACTTCCTATAACTTCGCCTGCTACTATACTAGCATTTGAGACAACAATACCGGGAATATCATTTAACATAAGCAAAGCTCTCTCTAAGGAACTACTATTTACAACATCTCCTTGCTTATTGTTATCGAGCATATTCTGAATTAGTAATGTCTTTACTTGTGACTTATTTGAGAGTTTAAACTTTCCATACACTCCCTCAATAATGGCAATTTCCAATACCCCATCACTCATATTTTGTACAGGAATATAAGCCCTCGCTACTATATAACCCTCACTTCTATATACTTTAGTAATTATAGAAGCTATAATTTGCATCTCGTTAAAAGTAAGATTTTTATTTTTATACGAACTAAGTAAACTAAGAAGTTTTTCACTTTTAATATGCATATTACCCTCAAGACTAAATTGTTTTACAAAAACTTTTTTAGAACTTTTATCATCTATTAATGCGGGCTTATAAATTGGTTTGACACCTTGTATTTCAACTAAGGGCTTATCTTTTTCTTGAGTAAGCTCTTTTGGTGGCTGTACTTGTCTTATGGCATCTCCAATTCTAGGTAATGCTCCTGCTTGTATTAACGAAGGTGCTATTGCTAACATTATTATATTTTTAACAATTTTTATACTTATTGTCATAATTCATTATCCTTAGGAAGAAAAAACATCTGTTGCACACCTTTTGGTAATTGTATGCCTGAATTTACAAGAAGTAAAGAAGAGTCTTCATAAACTTTTGTTCGTAAATCTCCCTTTATATTATTTAATCTTCTTAGCTCTCTCATACTTATAGGTTTAGACGCTTGATTTTGAGGTGCTATTACTAAAGCTTTAGTATTTCCAAAAACAACTATAGATGCTAGACTAGCTAATTGAGGTCTTACTTGAAGGACTGATCCATTTGTTATGGAAGCAACAATACCATTTATAATTGGATTAGGAGTATTTGTAGCTTTAGTTAGTGCTCTTAGGTATAAGTATCCACCATTTATAACATTAGCAGCATCTCTTCCCCAAACAGTATCTAAATCCCAACCAGCATCGAGGAATGTTTGTGTATCTTTCATTTGAGCTGTTGTTTTTCCAGTTCCACCTGCTGAAGTTGCTTGTCCTGAAGTTTGTGTGTCCCAGAATGAGTTTGTAGTAGTTCCGCTAAAGGTATAACCAACTAATCCTCCAACACGAGCAGTTCCACTAACACTTCCTGTAGAGTATGAATTGGATATAGTTCCTCTATCATTGTATCCAACTAATCCTCCTATAGAAGCTGCTCCACTAACACTTCTTGTAGAGTATGAATTGGATATAGTTCCTCTATCATTATATCCAACTAATCCTCCTATAGAAGCTGCTCCACTAACACTTCCTGTAGAGTATGAATTGGATATAGTTCCAACATTTAGACCAACTAATCCTCCTGTAGTATAATTTCCACTAACCCTTCCTGTAGAGTATGAATTGGATATAGTTCCATAATTTGCACCAACTAATCCACCTACATAGTTTCTACCTTTAATATCAGCATCTACTAAACCCAGTTTGGTTATAGTTGTTCCTGTATCAACATGGCCAAATAAACCAATAAAATCTGTATTTGCTCTATCGATATAAAGATTTGAAATACTATTTCCTAAACCATTAAACTTTCCTTTGAATTTTGTAGACCGATTTCCTAAAGGATTCCAACCTTTTCCTGCATTTGCACTACTACTTGCATAAGTATTATAGTTTAGCGTTGAAGAATTAATATTGTTTAAAAGATTAAAGTAGAAGTTATTACTTAGTACATTTCTTATATTATTTAGTTGTTCCCAGTTTGTTATACCATAAGGATTGGCATTAGTTCCAAAGCCACTTTTAAATAAGGTTTTTCTTGTAGGTCTATGGCTTACTTGTGTTACATTTAATAAATAAGGAAGTCCTATTCCATATCCTTGTGTTTGTACTCCTGCAAGATCCCAGATAGTCTTGTCCCAACCTACATAAGTATTTGGATCTTTCATTTGAACTGTTGTTTTTCCAGTTCCACCTGCTGAAGTTGCTTGTCCTGAGGTTTGTGTGTCCCAGTATGAGTTTGTAGTAGTTCCACCCATCTTTTCACCAACTAATCCTCCTGTATAATCATATTCAGTTCCACTAACCCTTCCTGTAGAGTATGACTTAGATATAGTTCCTCTATTCATACCAACTAATCCTCCTACAGAAACAGTTCCACTAACACTTCCTGTAGAGTATGACTTAGATATAGTTCCATGATTTGCACCAACTAATCCTCCTGTAGAATCAGTTCCACTAACACTTCCTGTAGAGTATGACCTAGATAGAGTTCCACTATTTGTACCGACTAATCCTCCTACAAAAAAATTTCCACTAACACTTCCTGTAGAGTATGACCTAGATAGAGTTCCATCATTCTCACCAACTAATCCTCCTGTATAAAAAGCTCCACTAACAATTCCTGTAGAGTATGACCTAGATAGAGTTCCATCATTCTCACCAACTAATCCTCCTACCCAGTCTCGACCTGTAATATCAACATCTACTAAGCCTATGTTTGTTACTGTTGCTCCTGTATCAGCATATCCAAATAAACCAATATAATGTGTACTTGCTCTATTGATATAAAGATTTGAGATACTATGTCCTAAACCATCAAATGTTCCAGTAAATCTTGTACCGAAATTTCCCAAAGGATTCCATCCTTTTCCTGCATTCCAAGTAGAAGTAGTACTTGCATCTATATTTGAACCTAAGACATAGTTACCTGATAAATTTCCATTTATACCTTGTAAGTCAGTTCTAGTAGTAGAACCAGCTACACCTAAAGAATTAATAATCGTATAATTCTTTACAGCATCTCCTGCATGTTTCGTTGAAAAACTTCCTGTTGAAGCTAGATTTACAGAAGCAGAAATATTATATGTTCCTGTTGGCGTAGTTTGTGCATATTCAAGTGCTAGTCCTGCTGTAGAACTTGCATTAAGTGTTGCATTGATATTGATATCATTATCAGCTCTTAAAGTTAGAGTATTTGTACTCCAAGCAATAGAAGAGTTTACATTTATATCTCCAGCATCAGCATTTCCACTTGAAGTAGTAACTAAAGCATCACCACTTGCTAGTTGTGTTTGAAGAGTAGAGGCTAGTGCTGCATTTATAGTTATATTAGTTGGATCTATTAACCAAAGTCCTGTTTGTATGATTGTATTTTCAGCTATAGTAAAATCTTTACCTGATGTTTCTATAAATCCATCTTTTGCTTTTAGTGTACCACCTACTTGTACTTCTCCACCATGAGCAAAGAGTTCTATTTTTCCTTTTAAATCACCCAAACTTTGTGCTTCTATAATTCCTGTATTATTTACTACACCTTTTAGCAAGTCATTTACTGCGTTTGTTGTAAGATACACTTCTCCTGCGTTGGCATAGAGTGAACCAGAGTTTTGAACTATTGCATCTAGTACACCTTTATCTATTGTTAGGTTAAGCATAGAGTTACCATTTAGGTTTATACTTACTTCATTGGCTCCTACTAAGTGAATAGTTCCTTTTGTAGCTGTTATGGTTCCTTCATTTTTTACACTCTTTGCTATTAAACTTGCATAACCTTTGTTTGATATGTCTATAGTACCTAGGTTAATAACACTATTTGTGCTATCTCCTTTAAAACTATAGTTATTAGTATTAAAATCTGTATCACTTAAGTTCTTTGTAGTTACTAAGAGTCCTGAGGTATTTATTTTAGCAGTATTTCCAAATAGAACTCCATTTGAGTTTAGTATCCATACTTGTCCATTTGCATTAAGTGCACCATTTATTATACTTCTTTCATTACCTATTACTCTATTTAGGGTTATAGAGTTTATACTAGGTTGATTAAAGTTTACAGTCTCATTATGTGCTACATTGAAAGTATTCCAGTTTATGGTGGCTTTGGAGGTGCTTTGATTTATATTGGTGGTATTACCAACTTGTGATATGGTAGCAGATCCTGTAGTTACTACTCCTCCACTAGGAGATGCCATACTTATAGTAGCGCCTCCTATCATCACTGAAATGACAAGAGCTATTTTACCGCCTTTTAATATACGAAATCTAGATTTATAATCTGAGTTGAATTTCATAGTAGTGCCTTTATATAATCTACCTTTATTTATCTGTTTAGTTGCTTAATTAAGATTTATTTAAATTAAATTGTTCACAATAAAGTTCATTTAGCTATCGGTACGATATAATAATAAAATGGAAATATTACTCGAAGAGTTTTACAAAACTGATATAAATTTAGAAAAATTTCATGATAGAAAAATATTTATTGGAGAAAAGTCTTACCAAATAAATGGAATTACGAAGAGTGGCAAAAGTATATTAGTTAAAAATTATCTTCTCTCCCTCAAAAAGAACTCTTATCTATACATAGATTGCAGTGATATTAGGATACAAACAGATAAGTTAAATAGTTCCTTGACTTCTTTTTGTAACAAAAACAGAATTGATGTTCTTGTTTTAGATAACTATATTCCATCTATAAAATTTGTTAATGTCTCTCAACTAATAATTACTTCAGAAATTCACTATAAATTTGATATGTTAAAGACTCTGCAACTCTTTCCATTAGACTATGAAGAATTCTTAGCCTATGAGCATAAATACGATTCTAGTGCACTAAATCATTTCTTTCAACTTGGTGGTTTCCCAATTATGCATAAAATATACTCAGATGAGAGAAATATCTATCTACAAAAAACTCTAAAGTATTCTCTCCAAGAGATGGAGTTTGACATACTGTGTTTTTGTGCGAAGATGATGTCTCAAAAGGTTTCTGCATTTACCATATATGAAAGACTCAAACATATTAGAAAAATATCAAAAGATAAACTATATAAATCTTTTGATACTCTGCATAAAAAAAACTATATCCATCTTTTAGAAAAAGCGAACCATCCAAAAGCTACAAAAAAAGTATACCTTTGTGACATCTCTTTAAAATCTGCACTTAGTCTTGATAAACACTTTGGAAGACTCTTTGAAAATATGATTTATTTAGAATTACTAAAGTCAGGGGTTGAATCCTTTTATGAAGATGGAATAGACTTTTATCTTCCTTCTAATGATGAAATTATCTTAGGAATGCCATTTGCGGATGAGAGAACTCTTTTTAAAAAAATGGAGGCAATAGAAGCTTTTATATTTTCTTACGGTATAAAAAAAGTAACTGCTGTAACAATGAATAGAGAAGGAAGTGTTAATCACCCTTTTTCAAAGGTTGAGATGCTACCATTTGATATCTGGGTATTAGGAGATTAAATGCTATGTGGCATCGATGAAGCTGGTCGTGGACCTATTGCTGGGGATTTAGTTATCGCTGGTTGTATCTTAAACTCTCCCGTAGATGGATTGAATGATTCTAAAAAATTGACTGAAAAAAAAAGAGAATCTCTTTTTGAGTTAATCATCAAAGCATCTAGCTACCATATAGTAAAGTTTTCTGCTCAAAGCATAGATGCTGATGGCATCTCAAAATGTTTAGCATCTGGACTTAGAGAGATTATGAAAAATTTAAAATGCGAAGAGTATCTCTTTGATGGAAACACAACTTTTGGAGTTGAGGGCTTATCCACAATGGTAAAAGCAGATGGGGAAATTGCAGAGGTTAGTGCAGCATCTATACTTGCAAAAGTTACACATGATAGAGATATTTTAAAAGAAGCTTTAAAATATCCTGAGTATCATTTTGAAAAACACAAAGGGTATGGAACTAAATTACACATAGAGATGATAAAAAAACATGGTTATTGCGAGATTCATAGAAGAAGTTACAAGCTTAAAGCACTTGAAGCAACTCTTTTTTAAGCAACAGCCCCTGCATTAAGAGCCATAATCGCCATTTTTTGCATATGTTCACTCATCTCTACTTTAGCATCTATAGCTTTTTTAAGCTCCTCTAAAAAGTAATCTTTTGTTCTTTGGTCTGCTATATTAAATACATATAAAACCCATTCGCTGTTTAGTTTTATATCTTCTTTTTCCTTCGTTACTTCAAAGATTTTATATAAATTTATATTACTATCTTTTAAAAGTTTTAAAGCATCTATGTAAAAAGATGGTACTTCATAGTTTATAAGTGTTTCTAATTCATTTCTTGGTATCGTTATTTCACTATCAAAAGAATCCTCCTGACCAAGAACAAGAGCATCCCCAACTATCAGCTGTTCCCCCAAGAAAAAAATCTCTTTGGCATTAGAAACTGCATCTGAATCACTATAAATAGTATGCTTATCAATGATAGAGAAATCATCAATAGAAATAGAGTTAAAAAAGCTATAAACAGTATTTGCTTGTATATCTATGTCTAGCTCGTTAATTTCTTTATTTTTAGGGTTTATAGAATAAGCTTTCATCTAAAAAGCATCCAATAAAATCACACTTACAAAAGTTCCTTTTTCAAGGTCACCATCATCTTCACTTGTTATCATTAATGCACTAGAGTTTAGAAGATTTGTAAGAATTGCAGAACTTCCAATTTTTTTATCTTTAAAATTCACAAAGTACTCTCCATCTATTAGTTCAACATTACAAGCTGTAAACTCACTCAAACGACTTCGTTTTGTAAAATCTTCACTCAGTTTTGCTTCTATCTTTTTATATGCTTCTTTAGTTCCAAGCATTTTTGAAACAAGGGGAAGTCCATAAAGTATAGATGTAACTGTTGAAGAGTATGCAAATCCAGGAAGAGCTAAAATAAACTTTCCATTTCTCTGTGCCACTATAATGTGTTTACCTGGTTTTATTGCTACACCTTTGTAAACTATCTCTGCACCAAGACGAGGAATAATATCTTTTACAAAATCATAATCTCCTACACTTACTCCACCCGTGCTTATGAGAATATCAGCCGAGCTAAGAGCATTCTCAAATGTTTGCATTATTGACTCTTTGTCATCAGGTGCGACTCCAAGCTGAATTGTCTGTGCTCCTGCTTGTTCAAATAAGGCACAAAGAGTATAGTTATTTGAGCTTCTTATTTGTGCTGGATTATCACTTTGTTCTCCAAGGTCTAAGATTTCACTACCTGTTGAGATAACTGCTACTCTAGGTTTTAGTGCAACTTTTACCATTACACAGTTTAAACCTGCCATAACTCCTATCTCTGCAAAACCTACTTTAGTACCTTTTTGTATAAGGATATCTCCCGCTTTATACGCCTCACCAATCGGACGAACAGAAGAACCAAAAGAAACTTTCTCATCTATAATAATCTTTCCATCATTTACACTTACATTTTCTATCTGTATAAGCGTGTCTGCTCCCTCTGGCATCTTTGAACCTGTAAATGTTTTAATACATTCTCCACTATTTACTATTCTTGTTTCATTATGTCCTGCTGGATTATCTCCAAGAATCAAGATGCTATCTTCATCTAAATCTTCATGCTTTAGTGCATATCCATCCATAGATGCTGTTGGAAATTGAGGGTCATTAAACTCTGCTACTATATCCTCAGCTAAAATACGCCCAAGTGAAGAACTTAATGGTAAGTTTTCAGTTCTTAAACTTCCAACATCTAATAAATCTAACATTGTTTGACTTGTTTCATACGATAATAATTTCATTTTAAAATGCCACTCCCTTTTATAGCTGTTGATCTATCTTTTGCATAGATGCGTTGCCCATCTTTTAAATCATATTTCCAAATAGGTGCAGATGCTTTAAAGTCTTCTACAAATTCATCTATAAACTCTAAGGCAACTCTTCTTTTTGGAGAAAAAACTGCTGCTATATAAGATGATTCGTGAAGCATAACATCTCCACGAGAGTGAGCCATTTTTATAATCGCACCTTTTACTTTTGCTTTTTCCTGCCAAGAATTAAACCACTTTTTTAAAATAGGCTCATATATATCAAAACTAAGTCCATCTATTTCATTTTCACTTCTAACAGTCCCAACAAAAGGTATATAAGCCCCATAATTACTTGTTACTTCTTGCTCATACCAATCTTTTAAAATTGTTGGTACATCTAAAGAACCATCATAAAGATATAGCATTCATCAACCACCGCAAACTGGAGGAAGTAATGCTACTTTATCTCCATCTTTTAAAACAAAATCTCTTGTACTTACAAGTGTGTCGTTTACTGCAACTGCTGAAGTTTCTAGCCACTCTTTCATCTGCTCATCATCTTTAAGTAAATCCGCTAACTCATTTAAGTTTGAGATATCCAATTCTAATGCTTCTTTTTGTATAGGTCCTAAAAATTCAACTCTTACCAAGAAAGACTCCTGTTTAATTTCTGTAACTTTATTTTAAGCGATTATATCAAAATAAGCTAAGGGGTGTATAATTTCGCATGGTTTTTGGAAAAATAGAATATTTAAATCTTTTACCCTTTCATGTTTTTATGAAACGCTTTACAAAGAGTTCACAACAAAGCATGAGTATGAACTATAAGCGTGGTGTACCTGCAAAAATTAATAAAGAATTTTTATCTCGCAGAGTAGATGCCGCTTTTATATCTAGTATTAGTGCAAAAAAATATAGACATGTAAACCTTGGAATAATCGCAAAAAAAGAAGTTCTTAGCGTTTTAGTCATCCCAAATGTAAAAAATGAAGCCGATATAGAGTCTGCTAGTTCTAATGTACTGGCAAAAATTTTAGATATTAAAGGCAAAGTTCTAATAGGTGATAAAGCTCTTAAGCATTACCTCGATAAAAAACCTTATATAGACTTAGCATCTCAGTGGAACTCTAGATACAAACTACCATTTGTTTTTGCTCTACTTTGCTATCACAAAGATAAACGACTATATAAAAATATTGAAATACAGTTTTTAAAACAAAAAATAAAAATTCCACAATATCTTTTAAATTCAGCATCTATAAGAACAGGTGTTTTAAAAGAAGATATACTTAACTATCTTTCATACATTTCGTATGATTTAGATTTTAAAGCAAAAAAAGGTCTTTCACTTTTTTATAAAAAAAGTTCCTATTAAATATTCTTTAGATAAAATGAATTACTATGAAGACAATATTATTACTTTTTTTTACTATTGTTCTTTTTGCCACTGAACCTATATCACCGATTCCTATAGATATAAGAGTAGATTTAAAAAAAGCTAAACTTGGTCAAAAACTGTTTTCTGATACTACTCTTTCTAAAGATAATTCAACTTCCTGTCTTAGTTGTCATGATATTTTTAATGGTGGAGCTGACTCTAACATAGTTTCTAGTGGTTTCGCGAACAAAAGAGGCAATGTCCAGTCCCCTACAGTATTAAACGCTAGATACAATTTTAAACAATTTTGGAATGGTCGAGCAGAAAACCTAACACAACAAGCTAATGGTCCAATAAACAATCCAGTTGAACATAACATGAATCCAAAAATTGTTGAAGATAGACTAAATGATTCATCACAATACAAAAAACTTTTTAAAAAGGTTTATGGAACTTCAGTGATTTCTTACAAACAAGTCCTAGATGCAATAGTAGAATTTGAAAATGCTCTTACTACACCAAACTCTAAATTTGACAAATTTTTAAGAGGCGAAACTAAACTGAGTAAAGATGAAAAAGAGGGTTATATTCTTTTTAAAAAAAACGGCTGTATTACTTGTCATAATGGAATTAATATTGGTGGTAATGCATTTCAAAAAATGGGAACATTTTTAGAGTATAAAACAAAAAATGACTATCCTGACAGAAGTAAAATCACATATAATCCAAATCATAAAAATGTTTTTAAAGTTCCTACACTTAGAAACATAAATAAAACAGCTCCTTACTTTCATGATGGCAGTGCTAAAACACTAAAAGAAGCTTTGAGTGCAATGACTAAACATAACTTAGGAATTAAACTTGATGATAAAGAAGTTAAAAAAATCATTTCTTTTTTAAAAACACTTGATGGTGAACTACCTAAAATACTGGAAAAAAAATGAGACTAAAACAAGTAATGTTCCTAGTACTAGGACTTGGAATTATTTCCTCTATTGCTATTATTTATTTTTATATTATTCAAAAAAACTTCACCAAACAACACAGAGAATTTATTCTATCTGTAAGTGTATTAGAAAATGCCCATATTGACCTAGAGCACCAAATACTGAAAAGTTCAATATATGCTTACCATAATCAAGACGAAATGGCAGCTACCATAAGAAGAGTTGAACAAAACTATGAAAACCTCATTGATTCTGAAATATTAAAAGATACTACATATATTCAAACTAAAAGAGATCTACAATTACTTCAAAAAGAAATAAGCCTTAACCTACAAAATATAGAAGAATATATTATGTTAAATGCAGGTATAAAAAACTCTTTAGTATTTTTAAGTAGGTATATAGATGAAGCGACATTTTTAAAAAATGAAGATAGAAATCTTTTCATAAATGCTATAAAAATTTTAAAGCACTTCAACGATGCAAAAAGAATGCAAGATAGTGACTATTTTAATAATACTAGTTTTTTACTAAAATCTAACGCTAGAGATGCTAAAACTCAAATCTTTCTTTATAACTTCAACATTCACTCTAAATACCTTATAAACAGATATCCAATATATTTACAAACCACAAAAACTATTCTTAATAATAATATTCACAAACATATAGAGGAATTAAAAAAAGACTTCTCAACTAAGGCTTTGAATGACTTCCAAGCACTTGATAAATTTGCATTTATATTATTTAGTCTATTTGTCTTTTCTCTTTTTCTTATTATTCTCCTTTTTATCAAGTATCTGAGAGAAAACAAAAAACTTCTTAAGACTAAATCTTCATTAGAACATTCTCTTGTATATGACCAATTAACTGGGCTTAATAATAGAAGAGCATTTGAGATTCACCTTAAAACAATTAGAGAACCACATCTTTTAATTATTAATATTGACGATTTTAAATATATTAATGATATATATGGAAATGATGTAGGCAATCTAGTACTGCAAAAATTAGCACAAATTTTAAAAGATGAGTTTTCAGGTCGTTCAAATACTTATATCTATCGTATTGGTGGTGATGAATTTGGAATATTATTTGATAAAATTTCAAATAAAAAAGCATATAAAATTGCCAAAGCATTGGAAAATAAGATATCCAACTATAGCTTTATAGCTTATGATTTAACTTTGAATCTACTAGTTAGTATTGCAAGTAACTCGGTAGTTCCTATTTTAGAGAATACTGACCTTGCTCTAAAACTACTTAAAAAGGATCACACAAAAAGAGTTTTAGAATACAAGGATACTCTTAACCTTAAAACAGATGTTAAAAAGAATATGAATACGATTGAACAGATAAAGAGTGCTGTACAAAACGATAGAATAGTTCCATTTTTTCAACCAATAATAAACCTAAACACATCTAAAATAGAAAAGTATGAAGCTCTAGTTAGACTAAAACTTAAAGATGGAACTTTTTTGCCACCATGTAAGTTTTTAGATATTGCTAAAAAAAGTTCTTACTATCGTTATATAACTCAAACAATGATAGAAAAAACTTTAAAAATAGCACAAGAATTTCCTCAATATAGATTTTCAATAAATATTTCTATGATAGATATACTAGATGCCAAACTTACTCATATGTTGTTTGAAACTCTAGATACCAACACTGATGTAGCAAAAAGAATAGACTTTGAATTGCTAGAATCAGAAAACCTTCAAAACTTGGAAATTGTTCAGGAGTTCATAAACAAACTCCATATTTTTGGCTCAAAAATTCTTATAGATGATTTTGGTGCAGGCTACTCTAACTTTTCATACTTTTCAAGTTTGGACATAGATATAATAAAAATTGATGGTTCCATAGTTAAAGAAATAGAAACAGATAATAAAAAACTCCATATGCTCACAAGTATTCATAAATTTTCAAATGGAATGAATATGAAAAATGTTGCTGAATATGTTGAAACAAAAGAGGTAGCACAACTACTAAAAAAAGTTGGTGTAGAGTATGCACAAGGATTCTATTTTGGTCAACCAATAGAAAAGCCTCTAGAGGATGACAAAGTAATTATCTAGATTATTTTAATATCTTAGACAACTCTTTTTTATAAGCTTTTAACTCAAAATCTTTTACTTGTGCAACACCACTATCAACAGCAGCTTGTGCAACAGCACTAGAAATCTCAACTATAAGTCTTTTGTCAAAAGGAGAAGGAATAAGATAGTTTTTACCAAATTTTATTTCACTTGAGTAAAGTTCTTTTATCTCTTTTGATACTTCTTTTCTAGCAAGGTCAGCTAAGGCTTTTGCCGCCGCAATTTTCATCTCAAGGTTAATCTTTGTAGCACGAACATCCATAGCCCCCCTAAAGATAAATGGGAAACCTAAAACATTGTTAACTTGATTGTCAAAATCACTTCTTCCTGTTGCAACAAGTGCATCTGGTCTTGCTTTTATAACATCATCAGGAAAAACTTCTGGAACTGGGTTTGCCAAAGTAAAAACGATTGGTTCATTTGCCATACTTTTAATATCTTCTATTGTAAATGAGCCAGGACGAGAAAGTCCTACGACAACATCAGCAGACTCAAAAACTTCAGAGTGAGTCATATAACCAGAAGCACAAAACTCTCTTTTAAAATCATTTAAATCACTTCTTCCATTATGAATAACACCTTTGGAGTCAAGCATATATATTTCTCTAACTCCCAAGCTTCGGTAAAGTCTTGCACAAGAGATTGCTGCTGCACCTGCACCAACAACTACGATTTTTAAATTTTCTAGTTTTCTATGTGTTACTTCACAAGCATTTATAATCGCCGCTGCTGAGATAACTGCTGTTCCATGTTGGTCATCATGCATAACAGGGATATCTAATTCTTCAACAAGACGACGCTCTATTTCAAAACACTCTGGAGCTTTTATATCTTCTAGGTTTATAGCACCAAAAGTAGGAGCGATAGCTGTAACAACTGAACAAAATCTATCTACACTCTCACTATCTACTTCTATATCAAAACAATCAAGTCCAGCGAAACTTTTAAATAAAATCGCTTTTCCTTCCATAACAGGCTTAGATGCTAAAGCACCAATATTTCCAAGTCCTAAAACTGCCGTACCATTTGTAATAACTGCTACTAAATTCTTTTTAGCAGTATAACGATAAGCATTTTCTGGATTTTTTTCAATTTCCAAACATGGAACTGCAACACCAGGTGTGTAAGCTAATGACAAATCTCTCTGTGTTGCTACTGGTTTTGTAGTTTCTACTGAAATCTTCCCTGGTTGAGGAAATTCGTGGTAATCAAGCGCTTCTTGGTCTGTTGTTGGTGTTTTTGACATTTTATAAACCCCTAAGTATAATTTTTTCGGAATTATATCATAATTTCATTTTATATTACTAGACTCTAGTAATAATAAAAACTAGATTGATTCTTATGGGTATATAAGGTATAATTTTTTCTAATAAATGAAAAATAGAAGGATTTAGAGATGCCTCATTATCTAGTAGGACAAATCACAGTAAAAAATGAAACACTTTGGCAAGAGTATATTCTTGGAGTACAAAAATCTCTTCTTAACTTTGAAGCTGAGATAATTTTTAGAGGAAAAAGTTCAAGTGTTCTAGCGGGGAAAAACAACAAAGAATTGATAGTAGTGGTAAAGTTTAGTGATAAAACAACTCTAGATGCGTGGTTTAACTCTAAAAAATACCAGTCAATAATAGCGACTAGAGATGCAGCGGCTGATGTTGTTATAACTTGTTATGATGAATACTAAAGAGTTTAAATGCCTTTTATTCTATCAATAAGCTTTTAAACTTATTGCGTCCATCTTTTTTAGCCTTATATAGTAGTTCATCAATTTTTTTATACATCTCATCTGGACTTAAAAGATGTTTTACTCCAAACTGAATCACTCCAGCTGAAATAGTTACAAACTCAGATGCAAAGTTGTTTTGATGCGGGATTTTTAAGGACTCTATCTCTTTTAAAATATTACCAGCAAGTTCTTGCAATTGTGTAAAATCTTTTTGATATGAAAGTATCATGAACTCTTCTCCACCTATACGAAAAGCATAATCATAAGAACGGTTTGTATGTGCAGACAATATATGTGAAACTGATTTTAACGCGATATCTCCATCATGATGTCCATAAGTATCGTTAAACTGTTTAAAACAGTCTATATCTAACATTATCATACTCAATGGTTTTTCATCTCTTTTTGAACGCTTTACTTCTTTTTCAAAAATCATTTCAAAATAATTTCTATTGTATAAACCAGTAAGAGTATCAGTTATAGAAACTTGTTCTATTTTTTTCTTGTTGTCAATATTTGTTAAAAAAAGATTAAAAGAAGTTAATTTAAAATTATGATCTAACTGTGGGAAAATTTCTAAGAAAAACCATACTTTTGTATCGTTTATCTCAATATATATTTCTGCTTTGTACTCTTTTGCTGAATAAATAATATTTCTAAATTTCATAAACTGTACTTCATTTGTAAAAAAATACTGGTTCTTAGTATTTAAAATATCTGTTTTTTGTATATATAATGAACGACATAATGCATTACTTATATCTAATACTTCGGTATCTAAGCTAATACTCGCTGTTAAAATATTTTGATCAATAAGATAAAGTTGTTTGTTGTTTGAACGATTAATTTTAAGTAAGTTTATAACCATAAAGACAACTATGACTCCTGAAACAAAGATTGAGAAGAAGAATACACTTATAACCTGACCAACCCCATTCTCTTTTACAGAAATATTATAGAACTCATCAGCCTTATTAAAAGCATACTTTTTAAGTACATCTATTTGAGTATATAGATTATCAATGTGCTCTTTTCCTTTTCCTTTTGTTATGTCTATAGCTTCTTTTAACTTATTTTGATAAACTAAAGTGATAACCTCTGAGCGAATAATTTTCCAAGATTTAAAAGAATCATATAAAATATCGATATCTTTTTTATTGCCTAAATAGTTTGTATAAACATCTGTAAAGTATTCATAAACTTTATTTTCTTCTTCTTGAATTGACTCGATAATTTTAATCATTTCTAAAGTATCTGGAGTTAAAACAACATCTTTCATATTTCTATGCATTGTTATTATAGAAGTTTGAATGCTTGCAACAGCATTACTTACTTTAAATGGATGAATGTACATTTTTTGAGTATTTTCAGTAAGTTCTTGCATCTTAACGATAGTAAAAATAGCACTAAGAGCAAATATCATAACAATGATAGTAAAACTAAAAAATAATTTTTTTATATTCATATAAATGTTGCCCTTAAATCATAACTCAATTATATAATGATAGTTATGATAATTAGCTTAATAATGTTTACTTAGCCATAGCTATTTGCAAGGTTTTTTTAATATTTAAAATCTCTTTTCTTCTTCTCATAGCGATTTCATCTTCTCTTGCTTGAATGACTGGGGTTAAAGACAGCATGCTCTTTTGGATTTCTGACTGCATTGCTAGTATTTCAGCTCTTCTTAGGGTGTTTTGCTCATTGTAGATAACTTTAGGTCTATAAATTTTTGTGTTATTTTTTTCTTTTTCGACTAAATTTAATACAGAAAATCTACTTGAATTTTTTCTCTTTTGTTTATCTTGGAGTTCCCATACTTCTAAGGGGTCTTGCTTTTGATGAAGATTAATTAACTTACCCATCTTTGTCCTCTAAATGTTTACGCAATACTAGCATAAATAGTTCCATCTGTGTAATAATATCGGCAGATGAAGTAATTTTTTATTTTCACTTGCCTTGCATTTGATATAATACAATTATGAAAATATTACTCTTGGAAGACGATACAGTTTTAGCAGATATCCTTGTTGATTATTTAGAAGAAGAGTATGAAGTCTTGCATACATATAGCATGAAAAAAGCCTTGTGTTTAAGTGAAGAGAATACCTTTGATTTGTATATTTTTGATATAAATGTTCCTGATGGAGATGGCATCTCACTTTTAAAGAATTTAAGAAATTTTAATGATGAAACACCAACTATCTTTATAACAGCATTTCATGACACTAAGTATTTAAAGTCAGCATTTGAATCAGGAGCAAATGATTTTATAAAAAAACCTTTTGATTTAGAAGAACTTACTCAACGCATAGAAAATATTAAAAGACATTTTGGACTTAGTTTTTTAGTGAATATCACAAAAGATTTGGAGTTTGACACCCAAAACCATATAGTAACCTCTAAAACTTCACTAGAGCATCTAAGCTCTAAAGAGAGTGCTTGTTTACACTACTTGTATAAAAATCGTCATCGTGTTGTAAGTGTTGAAGAGATGCTACAAAACCTTTGGGAGTATGATGAGATGCCATCAGGAGATGCTGTTCGTACGCTTATAAAAGAACTTAGAAAGTATGTTGGAAAAGAGCATATCTTAAATATACGAGGAGAGGGATATAGATTTGAATAAATTAGAAAAAAAATCATTTTACTCTTTTTTAGCACTTTATCTTGGCTCATCTTTACTTTTTGTTTTGCTATCTGGTTTTTGGTACTACTCAGCACAAAAAAATGCCTTAGAAAATACTACTTATTATAAACTTCAACATTTAGCAGATAAAATTTCAAGTCTTGTTATAAATGCTCATATGACCTCAAGTAGCTTAAATCTTCCAAAAATGGAAAGTGGTTATGAATATATGTTAATAAAATCTAGTCAAAATAAAGTTTATGAAAAAAGCTACTTTGAAAAAAATGGTTTTAAAGTTTTTGTATCTTCTGCTCCACAAAAGCATCTAAGCATAGAGTATGTGGTAACAAAAACAGATGAGTTTCACAAAAGTATAGATGCTTTAGGTAAAAATGTTCTACTTGCAATGGTTTTTATTTTTATAACTATTGGTCTTATATCTTGGATGCTCTCAAGACTTTTTATGCGTCCAATTCATCAAAAAGTAAAAGAGATAGAAGATTTTGTTCAAGATATTTCTCATGAGTTAAACACCCCCATAACAGCTTTAGGCATGAGTTCAAAAAGAGCCATACAAAAAGGGGTTTATGATGAAAAGATACTTAGAAATATATCTATCTCTACAAAACAGCTTTATAGCATCTACCAATCTCTTGCATATCTTAGCTTTAGTGAGGCAAAACAAGAATCAGAATTGCTCAACCTTCTTCCAGTTTTGGAGCGAAGTATAAAATATTATTCAGAGTTAACTCACGCTAAAAATATAAATATACAAACCGACTTAAATAAAGCTACTTTAACTATCGTAAACACAAAAGTAGAACTGCTTTTCTCAAACCTAATCTCAAATGCCATAAAATATTCCATGCCAGATACAAACATCCATATAATTTTAAAAGAAGGTTTTTTTAGCATCGAAGATGAAGGTGTCGGAATAGAACAAGAAAAACTTGATGAGATTTTTGAGCTTTATAACAGAAGTTCAAACTTAGCTGGTGGTTTTGGTGTCGGACTTAGTATAGTTAAAGAGATATGTGATGAGTTCCAAATCAATATAAATGTTACTTCAGAGTTGGAAAAGGGAAGTCGTTTTGAGTTGTCTTGGTTAAACTAACTGTTTTTTCACAAACTCCATATAATGTCCTTCTTCATCTTCTAACTCTTCGTGAGTTCCTCTTTGGACAATTTTTCCGCCTTCTAGTACATAAATAATATCAGCATTTTTAACAGTGCTTAGTCTGTGAGCGATTGTTATAACTGTTTTATCTTTTAAAAGTGGAGCAATACTAGAGTGAAGTTTTGCTTCGGTGTGAACATCAAGAGCAGAAGTAGATTCATCAAAAATAACTACACTTGGATTTGCAATAATCATTCTTGCGATGCTAAGTCTTTGTCTTTGACCTCCTGAGAGTCTGATACCATGACGACCTACAATGGTATCTAGTTTTTTTGGCATATCATCTATCATCTGAGAAAGTTGAGCAGTTTGAAGAGCCTTATAAATCTGTTCATCATTTATACTTTCATCACCCATAGTAATGTTAAATCTAAGGGAGGAGTTAAAAAGTATTGGCATCTGAAGAACTAAAAATATCTTTTGTCTTAATGAGCTTTTATCTAAATCTTCTATATCTATATCGTTATATTTTAAACTACCGCTATCTTTTTCATAAAATCCTGAAATAACTTGTGCTAAAGTAGTTTTTCCACTTCCACTAGCACCTATAAGAGCTATCTTACATCCAGCATCTATGCTTAAAGACACATCTTTAAGAATGGGTTTGTTATTTGAATATGAAAAATTTAGATTCTCCAAAGAGATATTTAAACTCTTGGCATCTATGCTTTTTGTTCCGCTTGATTCTGTTTTTAGAGTGAGGATTTTATTTATCCTCTTTAGGGCACTTTTTGCAGATGCGTAACTGTACTGCATGGTTAAAATATCTTGAACAGGAGTCATAATAAACCAGATATATCCAAACATTGCAAACATCATTCCGATGCTAAGGTCACTATACGCAACTAAAATAAGTCCAGAAGCACGAATGACTTCAAACATAGTTAAAAAGATTGTGTATGAAAGTTTTTCGTAAGCAACACTTTTGTATCCATACTCATTTGATGTTATTTGAACTCTTTTTGCATGAGAGATGGCATCTGTAAAAAAATACTCTTCTTTGTTTGATGCTTTTATCTGCCCATAAAGGTCTAGCGTTTCGCCTATGTTGTCTTGAAATTTTTCTATTGCATTGTTTTCTTCTTTTTTTAGCCTTCCTACTACCGATGCCATTTGTTTGCTGAGAAGCATGATAAGAGGCTGAATAATCAAAATCAAAACTCCTAACATTGGATCGATGATTATCATAACAACGCCAACAGCTAGAAGTGTTAAAACAGAAGAGATAAACTTACTCACACTTGTAATGATAAAATTATCAAGTGTGTTTACATCAGTTACAAGATTGGCAGTTATAGCACCTGAACCAAGAGTTTCATACTCATTCATAGATGCAACTTTTAGGTGCTCTATTAGACGCTTTCTTATCATGAAGGTGACATATTTAGAAATTTTAGTAAAAACCTTAGTGATAATAACACCAAAAAAGTAGTATATAAACCTCAATAAAATAACCACAATAGTTACAATAGCGATGTAATAAAAAGCGGTAGTTTCACCAATAAAGAAGTTAATACTCTGAACAAAATTAGCAGGTTTGTCTAAGAGAATTTCATCTACCATCATTGGTAACATCAAAGGAATAGGAACACTTACCAAGATAGCTAAAAGAGTGATAATTTGCCCATATATTAATGCAGGTTTTTTCTCTAAGATGAGCTTATATATAGTTTTAAGTGTGATTTCGTGCTTTAGCATCTAAGACTTTTTAAAATATGTTTTAGCTGTAAAGTATAACATCAAAACCCATAAAATCAAACTACTTAAAATCTCAAAAAAACCTGCTTCTTCATTCATGTGAATTAAAGATTTTACATCTATGGAGTTTATGTCAAAGATAAAATCAAGTCCTAAACCAAATAGTACACTTCCTACAATAATAGTTCCAAGATAAATATATAAAGATGTAGTTCCAAGCATTTTTTTAACAACACCTATAGTTACGGTGTTAGTTGCGGGACCTGCACTTAAAAATACAAAAGCAGCTCCCGCACTTACTCCGCTAAGCATTAAAGCTGCTGCAATAGGCAGAGATGCTGTGGCACAAACATACATAGGAACTGCAATAGAGATAGCAATTAGATATGAAAGCCAAGAGTATTCAAGTAAGATATTACTTAGGTTTTGAGGTATGGCAATCGTTATCAAGGCTCCAAAGAAAAGACCAAAAAGTAATGCTTTTGAGATGTCAGATAGAAGTGTTACGAAAGCATACTTAATAGCACTTTTTAGTGAAAATTTCTTTTTCTCAGATGCAGTAGAAGTCGTAGAAGAGCAACAACTATTACAACTTTGATGTTTTTCTTCTTTTACAACTTCTTTATCTAAATAGTTTGTTAGTATTCCAGCTACCATAGCTATTATCATAGAAGTAAAGATACGGTAAAGAGTAAATACCCAACCAAACATTCCATAAGTAGCAAGAATAGAATCAACTCCTGTTATGGGAGTGGAGATTAAAAAAGATAATGTTGCACCCTTACTAGCACCACTCTTTTTAATACTAGATGCAATAGGGATAACACCGCAAGAACACACAGGTAAAGGAATTCCAAAAATTGTGGCTTTGATAACAGAGAGGATATTTTCCTTACCTAGATGCTTAGTAACGATAGAATCAGGTACTAGTTCGTGTAAAACTCCCGCAAAGGCTAAACCAAAAAGGATATAGATAGCCATCGCATTGCTCAAATCATAAAGTGCTGTAAAAAATTCTAATATATTTTCCATAATGTATTTTACTTCTTTCAAACTTATATATATATATAAAATGAAAATCATTCTCAGTAAATAAGTTATAAATACAATTGAAACTTTATTGAGACATTTGATGAGCTACACTTATGAAAATATAAGAAAGAAATATGAATATGATTTTAAGTGCAAACAACACAGTTCCTTCCCTTTGCTTTTGCAGCATAAAGAGCTTTGTCAGTTGCATCTAATAGCTCAATACAACTTAGCTCATCTATGAAGCTACTCACTCCAAAGCTAGCACTAAGATGCTCTAAAACAACAAACCTATGCTCTGCTATGGTAGAAAGTAGTTTATGAGCTAGAGCATTTGCTTGAGTTTTGTTTGTATGTGGAAGTACTATGAGAAACTCTTCTCCTCCCCATCTTCCTAGATGGTCGCCTTCTCTTATGGAGTTTTTTAGAAGTTGTGCAAACTCTACAAGAACAGCATCCCCTTGAATGTGTCCATATGTGTCGTTTACATATTTGAAAAAATCTATATCTATGAGTAAGATGCTACATTCCTGTTCGTTTCTGCAAAAGTAGGAGTACTGTTTTTTGAGTTGTGCATCTATGTACATTCTGTTTGGTATTTTGGTGAGTTGGTCAGTTTGCGATAGATGCTTTAGTCTGAGTTCACTGTTTTTTAACTCCGTGATGTCTGTGAGGTAACCAACAAAACTCACAATGTTGTCGTTGGCATCTCGCAAGAGTAGAGTGTGGTTTTGTACCCACTTGACACAGGCAGTTTTAGTCACTACTCGGTAGGGCTGATGCCTAAAGGTAAGTAGTTTTTTTTCTATGGCATTTTGCATGTCGTGCAAAACACGGTTTATGTCGTCTTCGTAGATGCAGTGAGAAAAACTCAGAGCTTTTGACTCTAGCTCTTGTTTTGTGCAACCTATGAGCTGGTGAATGTTTTGCGAAACATAGTAAATGGTAGATGCAGAGTCATTGTGCCAGCGAAGTAAGATTGCACTGCTCAAGTTTAGAAGTGTCTGATGCTCTAAAAGAGTTTGTTCTAGTGTGTCTATTTTTCTTTTAAGATGAAAAGGGATGTAAAAAAAAGCAACTACAAACATGGATATGCTTAGATACAAAGACTTAACCATAGTAAAACACCCCTAATTTATGTGTGTGAATGAAAAATTTTAAAATTTACATGTTTTTTTAATAACGATTAATAACTAATGTGTGATAATGTATAGATTTATTTTAATACTAAAGTAGCATCTACGCTTTTATATTTGTGTAATAGTTTGTTTAAAAAGTTAATGCTTTTTTCTTTATCTACACAAGAGTAATTTATGGCATCTGGAAGTTCCTTTAGTATTAGTTTATTTGCTTTGGTAAAAGATATGTATTAAAAGTTATTGTTTGAATACTCTATGTAAATATCTTTTTCCATTACATCAATATATTTTATTGACAAAGCGGAAACTATTCCTTTTTGTGAAATTATAGTAAATAATTTCCGTTTTGTCAACTATTTCAGATAGGAATTGTTATAAATGACAAAAAAAGAATTAGCTCAGCGAATAAATGTTGACCCTAAGACAATTAAAAACTGGGAATCTAGTAAGCCCGAACTTATAAAATTGATTAACCTTGGACTAGAAGTTGAAAAACATTTAGGTTCAAAAGAATTAGTTGATAAATTAGACTTACAAAAAACAGATTTGGATTTAATAAAGCTTATTAATATAGGGCTTGCAACAGAAGAGCAAATTAAGAGTACTGAAGAATATTTACAAATAATTAAAAAAGATAAATGATAAAATGAGATTTAAAGTAAAATTATGGGATCTGAAAAGTGCTTGAAAGTATGCTCTAGTGGTAGGAAACAAAGGTTTATTTACAAATGGCTGTAAAAACACATAAAAACTTGGCACCTTAGTATTTAAAGATAATATTACAAAAGAGATACTTTTGTCAAAACATATTGAGTTTACTATCTGCATTTATGTTATCTTGGAAGACATTGTGTCAGAAGCTCAAAACAAAGTATATGTTCTATTTTTTATTTATATGTTACTGTTTCTTAATTAAAAAATAATTTACTTGGCTTTTAGAGATAGACTTAATATAAGACTTTTTAATAATATATGCTATAATTTAGCTATGAATATTTTTAATAATCTAGATACTTTCATTGAGTTGATAACAGATTTAGCTTTTTTTAAAAATATGGATGATGTATATACTCATTGCAATGAAGCCTATTTAAGTTTTGTCGGTAAAACTAGAGAAGAAATTATTGGAAAGAGAGGCTTTGAGATATATTCAAATGAAAATGCTAGTAAAATTCAAAAAAATGACTATGAGATATTAGCGACTAATAGAAGTAAAACTTTTGAAGAGGCTTTCATCAATAAAGATAAGTCTATTAGTTATTTTTACATTACAAAACAAGTATTACATAATGACTTAGGGGAAAAACTTGGACTTTTTTGTATTGCAAGAAATATTACTGCAGAAAAAGAGTATCAGTTAATCTATGAAGATAATAAGCTACTCCTAGAGTATATTGCTAAGCATAACGACATATCTCTAATCCTCAATAAAATAGTAAACCTGGCAGAAGATAGAAACAAAGATTCCAAGTGTTCTATCCTTTTGTTAAATAAAAGTAAAAGAAATCTATTTACTGGAGCTTCTCCAAGTCTACCTGATTTTTATAATGAAGCCATCAATGGTGTAGAAATCGGTGAAAAGATAGGTTCATGTGGAAGTGCAGTCTATAAAAAACAAAGAGTTATAGTTGAGAATATTAATACGCATGAAAACTGGCAAGGATATTTAGAGTTAACCAAAAAAGCAAATCTACATGCTTGCTGGTCTGAACCTATATTTTCTTCAGGAGATGAGATTCTTGGTAGCTTCGCTATGTACAGTAGTAAAGTAAATGCTCCGAGTGACTTTGAATTAAAACTGATTAGTTCTTATGCCCATTTAGTTTCAATTGCTATAGAGAAAGACAATCAGAATAAGGCGATAAAAGAGTCGAATAAGAAACTAAGACTAAGCGAACAGGAATCAGCTCAGCTTTTTGACAACGCCTTAGTTGGGCTAATGTATATTAGCCAAGATAGAATCTTATTAAAAGCCAACCAGCATCTGGCAAATATATTTGGTTATGAAAACCCTGAAGAAATGGTTGGGATTAGCACAAGAGAACTTCATTTATCCCAAAGTAAATTTTTAGAGTTTGGTAAAATTTATTTTAAAACTTTGATACATCGAACGAACTTGAATATAGAGTACCAGCAAAAGAAAAAAGATGGTTCAACGGTCTGGTGTGAACTATCTGGAAAAGCTTTGGATGAACAAACTCCTGCTGATTTAGCAAAGGGCGTTCTTTGGACAGTTAAAGATATAACAAAGAATAAAAAACTTAAACAAAAGGTAAAAGATAGAACAAAAGAGATAGAAGATAAAAACAAACAATTACAAAATTTAGCAACCAAGGACTATTTAACTGGTTTATATAATCGTTCAAAAATAGATGACTCTATAGATTATCAAATTAAACGCTCAAAACGCTATGAAAGTATTTTTGGTGTGATTATGCTGGATATTGATTACTTTAAATTAGTAAATGACGAACATGGACACCAAGTGGGAGATAAGATTTTATTAGAGTTTGCTAAAGTGCTTACAGATGTATTTAGAGAAACGGATATAGTAGGTAGATGGGGTGGAGAAGAGTTTCTTATTATCATCGAAGATACAGACAAAAAAGGTATTATAAATCTAGCACATAAGATAAAAGCGACTATTGAGAGGCATGATTTTCCTGTTATAAAACGAAAGACAGTGAGTATAGGTGTAACAATTTATCATAAAAATGAAAATATAAATGAGCTTATACAGAGAGTTGACAAAGCACTTTATAAAGCAAAGAATAGTGGTAGGAATCAAGTTCAATATCTATAAGTTTTTATGTTATTCTATAAGTATATTTGATATAATAACTATCAAATAATAAGAAAGAAAAATATATGAAATCTAAATACAAAATAATATACATAATCGCATTTTTACTCCTCTTTTTAAGCATAAGTCTTTCAGTTGTAAATTATGTAGTATCACTTAAAAGCACTCAAGACCAACTTGAAAACTCATCTCTTCCTCTTAGTACAGATAATATTTATAGTGAAATTCAAACACATCTGATAAAGCCTACTCTTATCGCTTCTATGATGGCTCAAGATACTTTTGTAATAGATTGGTTAAAGAGTCAAGAAGAAGATGAAGAAAAAATAAAATCTTTCTTAGAATCAATAAAAAATAAATATAACATGTCAACTGTTTTTTTAGCTTCACAAAGTACTCAAAATTATTATTTATCTCGTGGGTTTATAGAGAAGATGAATAGGAAAAATAGAACAAATAATTGGTACTATGAATTTAAAGATGAGGCTGCTTCTTATGAAGTAAATATTGATTTTAATGAAAATATAAATAATTCCATGTTTATGTTTATAAATTATAAAATATTTGATAAAAAGTTTCATATGTTAGGTGTAACTGGCGTAGGCTTGGAAGTTTCATATATCGATGAGATGTTAAAGAAATTTCGTGAATTTTATAAATTTAAAGTATTTTTTGTAAATAAAAATGGTGATATTATTTTATATGAGCGAGGCGTAAATGAGCTAAGAAATTTAAAAAATGATGAGAGTCTTTATCAGCATAAAGATGAGCTACTTACAAGTGAAAACAATACTTTAAAATATAAAGACAAAAAAGGTAGTGATTATTTAATCCATTCAAAATATATACCAGAACTAAACCTGTATCTTTTTGTTCAAGCAAAAATATCTGACTTTACGGGAGATGTTTTAAAAACATTTTATATAAATTTAGTCTTATCTCTAATTATAGCAGTTATTATTGTATATATTATAGCAACTATGATTCGTTCACACAGTATTAAACTTGAAAATCTTGCAAATATAGATGAGTTAACAAACTTACCAAATAGAAGAGTTTTTGATGATAAAATGACTCAATTACTACTAGTAAATGAAAGAAAACCTATTAGCATGTCAATTTTATTTTTTGATATTGATGATTTTAAAAAGATTAATGACACTTTTGGACATCACATAGGGGACAAAGTTTTAGTACGAATAGCACAAATTTTAAGAGAAAATGTAAGAGAAAGTGATATTTACGCTAGATGGGGTGGAGAAGAATTTATTGTCACTTTTATTAACTCATCACTAGATCAATCAGAAACAATAGCGCAAAAATTAAGAACTAGTATAGAGATGGATGAAGATTTAAGCTTATTGCTTGATAGTTGCGTAACAGCAAGTTTTGGGTTAACACAAGTTGAAGAAAAAGATAGCTTGGAAAGTATTTTAAAAAGGGTTGATACCCTCCTTTATAAAGCTAAAAAGGAAGGAAAGAACCGAGTGCTTTTAGTTTAGTTTTGTAATTATATTTGCAATTCTTAGCATAGTTTCATCTTTACCTAAAATTGCCATAACATCATCAAGCCCAGGACCACTCATTTTACCAAGAAGTGCTACACGAAGAGGTTGACCAATTTTTCCAAAACCTATCTCCATCTCGTTTACAACATTCTCCATTAAGTGATGGTAATCGCTAGGAAGATGACAATCCTCACAAGCTGTAAGTTTTGCTCCAAAAGCATTTAAAACTGAGATGGCTTCTCCTTTAAAAGCTTTTTTAACAGACTTTTCATCATAAGAAGTTGGAGTTGTAAGTATCTCTTTTGTTAAATTCGCTAACTCTTTTAGTGTTTTTGCTCTTTCTTTTAGTGCATCTAGTAAAATCTCTTTTTTATCATGTGAAGTTAAAACTAAATCATAATCTAAAAGAAGCTCCGCTAATTTTGCGTTTGGAGTATTTTTTATATAATGAGAATTTAACCAGTCAAGTTTTTCAGTATTATAAATAGATGCTGATTTGTTTATATCTTTTGGGTTAAAAAGTTCTTGCATCTCATCCATGCTAAATATCTCTTGGTCACCATGACTCCAACCAAGACGAACTAAAAAGTTTAAAAGAGCCTCTGGAGTATAACCCATCTCTTTATAGTCCATAACATCAGTAGCCCCATCGCGTTTGCTAAGTTTTTTACCTTTTGAGTTGTGAATCATAGGTACATGGTAAAATTTAGGAAGAGGAAAGCCTAGTGCTTCATAAACTACTATCTGTTTAGGAGTATTTGAAAGGTGGTCATCTCCACGAATCACCTCATTTATGCCCATTAAATAATCATCTATTGCTACTACAAAGTTATAAGTAGGTGCACCATCGGCTCTTGCTATTACAAAATCATCTAAGATATCTTCTGCTTGAAAAGACACATCGCCTTTTACTCCATCATGAACTAAAATTTCTCCACTTAGAGGTGCTTTTATTCGGATAACAGGCTCTTCGCCCTCTGGAGGAATTCCATCAAAATCACGATATTTTCCATTATATTTTGTGCGCTGTTTATTTGCCATTTGAATTTCACGAAGCTCTGTTAGCTCCTCTTTTGACATGTAACATTTATAAGCTTTACCTTCATCTAAAAGTTGTTTTATATACTTTGCATAAATCTCATCACGCTGTGACTGGTAAGTTATTTCGCCATCATGCTTTAAACCAAGCCACTCAAAAGCTTTTAGTATTGCATCTGTAGCTTCTTGTGAGTTTCTTGCTTTGTCTGTATCTTCGATACGAAGTACGAACTCTCCGCCATTTTTCTTAGCCCAAAGGTAAGAGAATAGAGCAGTTCGTAAACCACCAATATGAAGATAACCAGTAGGAGAAGGAGCAAAACGAGTAACAACCATGAAAAAGCCTTTTATTTTAATAATGCAAGTTTAGACAAATATTTGTTAAAAAGGGGTAAAAGAAAAGATTACAAAAGTTCGTTTAAAATATCTTCATCTTCTATTCTGCCATAAGAGTGTTTTTTTGTTTCTTTTAAAATTTGTTCAAGTCTATTTATAACCATCTTAGTTGTTTTTGTGGTGTCAAAATTATCCAGTGCTATACAAGTGCTTGTATTTTTAAACTTGTTATCAAGATAAAGAAGTAAATTTTGAGAGGCTTTAAATGCATTTTCTTGGCAGGTAAAAACGAAGTTTATAAAGAAGTGATTATCATCTATTTGTACAAACTTATCAGAGATTCTTACAAATTTTCCAAGCTCTTGAGAAGTTAAATCTTTGTCGTGATAAAGTAAAACAAAAGTAGATTGAGATTTGTATCTGTCAAAGGAGTAGTAGGTTCTTTTTACTTCCACATTTATTCTATTAAAAATATTGTCTGTCATTTTTTTGCCTATTAGTGACTTTATAAATATGATTATATACAAGCTTTTTTTAAAGTAAACTTTTAAGAAGAATAAACTATGCTAAAATACTACTTTTATATTTACAGGATAATCAATGCAAAAAATATTTTTAACTCTTATGTTCGCTATAACTTTAAATGCTCAAGTTATTGGAGGTGTTGCTGTAGTCGTTAAAGGCGAGGCTATAACTACTTATGATATTAAAAAAGAGATGAAAACATCTAAAACAAGTGAAAAAAAAGCAACAAATACTTTAATAAGAAAAGTTTTGGAAAAACAAGAAATAAAAGAGAGAAAACTTAGTGTGAGTAGTGGTGAAGTTTATGATGACATAAAACAAACCGCAAAACGAAATCAAATGAGTGTAGATGATTTTTATGAAGCAGTTAGAAATGCAAATGGGCTTAGCTCATCACAATTAAAAGAAAAAATAAAAGAAAGACTTTTATCTCAAAAACTTTACTCTGCAATAGCTTACGCTGGAGTTTCCCAGCCAAAAGAAGATGAAATAAAAGCATACTTCGAGTCACATAAAGACTCGTTTGATCATCCAAGTGCTTTTGAAGTTGTGATTTATCAAACAAAAGATAGAAAAAAACTTCTGCAAAAAACTAAAGACCCTATGTTTTATTCTCCAGATATCTCTGCAATCAATCAAACTCTTCCATACGATAATATATCCCCAGAATTAGCATCTCTACTAGAGAGAACACCTGTTAATAACTATACGGCTGTTGTTCCTGATGGAAAGAGCGGATACATGACTTTTTATATTAAAGCAACTAAATCACCAAAAGAGATGGGATTTGAGAATGTTCAAACTCAGATTGTAAATATGATTATGGCTGAGCAAAGAGAACAAGTTTTGGGTGACTATTTTGCAAGACTTCGTCATAACGCTGATGTAAAGATGATTAGAACAGTTAAATAATTATACCTCTTCATTATGCATTCCACCTTGAAAAGGTGCAACAAGAGAGAAAAGCACTAATATAACGATATATTAATCCAATATTCTGGACTAGTAGCTGTGCCATCGGAAACAGTATAGTAAAGGTCAATTAACATTGGCCCATGAGAAATACCTACTTCTAGACTAATTATGTTACCACTTATAGTTAAAGAGTAAATCGGTATCTTAAAACGATTGTTAATTCTTCCTATATTAATTGTCATGTTGTCCCCATCAGGATCGTTTATCATTGAGGTCAAATTAATAGTTCCCATAATCCCCTCCTTAAAACTAAGATGAAAACTCCTCCCAGTAGGAGCATGATTAACAGCTGGAGCAGAGATTACAATTGGTTTTGGTTTTACAACCTTAGTAGCAAATACTTTAGGAGCCACAGCTTGTGCAACTATACTACTAGAGCCTATAGCATTTTCAAACAGGTCTCGCATTTTAAGAGATTTGTTTGTAATACCTTGAGAATATTCTACTCCTACTCCAATATTTGTATCTGGATTTAAAGAGGCTTTTAAATAAGGACTAAACTTACTTGTAGCAAAGGTGTATTGTAGTCCTGCACGAACTGCATAGTCATTTTTACTGTGATTAACACTATCATGAGCTAGATAAGCTCGTACATCATCTGTCGCAAACCAACCAAGCTCAGCTTTATAATCAGCATAGTTTTTATCAAACACATTAGAGTTTTGATAGATGCCAACTATATCAAATGTAGCATACTTAGCAAAAGTGTGTTTTGCTATAAGTTCAAGATATGAAATCTTTGTGTCACCATCTGCCGATGAAGCATTTTTAAGTTGACTTATTATGTAACCGGCTTCAATGTTATAACTTTTATCATCACCATAACCAAGCGAACCACCACCAGTAGTTTGAGTAACATCAGCATCTGAGTCTTCTATTAACATTCCTCTTTGTAAATACCCAAGACCACCTTTAATATAAAAATCTTTAGTAATATCGCCTTTTAGAACTGCCGAACCTAGAGTATAGTCTGAACCATACTCTAAGGTAAGCTTAGAAAAGTTATTTTCAAACTCTAAACCAGCACCATTATAGTTTTTGTTGTTTTCATCTGAATTAGGTGTACCAACTTTTAATCCAAGACCATATACTCTTAGGTTGTTATACTCTGCAACACCCTCATCACTATTTACCTCAGAAGAACTAAGACTTCCAACTAATAAGCTTACACTAAACATTAAAATTATTAAATTTTTATACATGTTATTTACCTTTGTAAAATACTCTTATTCATATCTTACAAAGCTAACATCACATTTCAAATCACATTTGATAAAAATATATTTTTATCAATACAAAAATCCAAATAACCAAAGCGGGATTACATTTGAATAACCAGTTTCAATTTCATCTCGTACTACAAAGCTATTTGTAGCATTATCTAATTGTTTATCTCCCTTTGTTGCTCCACCTATCTCAAAAATATATTTTTCATCAACAATAAAATCACCTTTATCATGATAGTGTAATTGATGTATATGATTTAATTGGGATATGAAATAACTTTCTCTAATTGATCCGATATTTGGATCTGCACATAGAACATGAAATAGGTTTGGGTTGTTTAACAACATTTTTTGTGCCTTATTTAGTCGTTTATGATTTTGAGGAGCATCTATGAGATGAATTAAATCACCTTCTTTCATGTATGTTAAATATTTTGAAAGTGTTGACCAAGATATTTGCGTATCTTTAGAAAGTTTAGATTTGCTTATTTCATATGGAGAAGTTGAGCATAACATTCCTAAAACTCGTTTTAATACACTTTGTTTATCGTTGTCTATATTAAATATTTTTGCTAAGTCTGATTCAATTGTAGTATTGATTACTTCTTGTAATCGCATAGGATAATCAACGATGGACTCATTAAAAAATGGGTAAGCTCCATATTTTATATAATTTGAATATTGTTCAAGTGGTTTGATAACTTGTAGTATCTCAAAGCTTATATCTTCATGATTATCTATTAAATCTTCAAGAGAATATGATGGTAGTTTTATATTTTCTTTTAAAGATATAAACTCTCGTAGTGACATTGGTGGAAGGTAATGCATGGAAGCTCTGCGTGATAAGTCAGCTGTTTCATGACTAATAATCATCGCTGAGGAACCAGTAAATATGACTTTAATAGTTAAAAAATCATAAATAGATTTAATGTGTGAACTAAAATCAACTGATTTGTGTATCTCATCAATAAGCAATAATTTTCCACCATATTGCTCAAACTCAGTGGCAATATCAAATAGATTTTCTCCGGCCATTACTGGACTATCACAACTTATATATAGTGTTTGACTAGCTTTTAATTTAGAATTTTTTGCATATTGATGAAGTAGGGTAGTTTTACCAGAACCACGGCTACCTTTTATACCAATTATTTTACTGTTAAAATCTATATCATCATAAAGAGTTCTATAAAAATTTGGTGTTCGTTTAGATAACCATTGTTTTGAAAGTTTTTGTAGTATAGGTTTCATAATCTACCTTTATCTAGGATAACAATCTATATTTTACTATAAAATATATTTAATAGCAAGAACCTTTTTGTTGATAACTTCATTTAATATATTATTCATATTTTTAAAGAAATTTTGATTTTATCAATACAAAAATCCAAATAACCAAAGTGCAACTTTATTGCCAATACCAACTTCTAAATCATCACTAGCAACATAGGAGTTTGGTATATCTTTAATCTGATGAAAACCTTTATTTTTTCCGCCTACTTCAAAAGTATATTTCTCTTCACAATAAAAATCACCTTGTTTACTTGCAAAGATTCCTTCATCATTTAGAGATTGTCTGTTTTTATAATAATTATCTAATTGATTTACAAAAAATGTCTCTCGTAGGTTTCCTATATTTGGCTCTTTTGTGTACATCAAGTTTGGATTTGCCAAAAATATTTTTTCTGGTTTATCAAAGGCTCTCATGCTTAACGCATTTTGCATCAAAAGTTTAATAAGTCCGGCATCATCAAGCTTAGATAAATAATCCTTTAATGTTCTATCATCTTTAATATCTGCTGCTTTTTTAAGCTCACTCATCTTAGGTTCAAATGGCACACTTTTAATAATAACAGATAAAAGCATCTTGATTTTTTTTATGCTGTTACCATTTAGCGTTGGATAGATATTTAAAAGATCACTTTCTATAGATACATTTATATTTTGTTGTAATGTTTGAAAAAATAAAACTTCATTTGGCATAGATAAAAAATAAGGATAATATCCATGCTTTAAATAGTTTTTAAATAATGGTATAATTTTTTGGTCATTTTTTTCTATGATATTTTTAATATTTGTAGCTATTTCTATATGATTTATTACTACATCTTCTAAACTAATCTCATCAAATTTATATCCATGATGAAGCTCTAAAAACTCTCTAAAACTCATTCCTACCATATTATAAACTATAGCACGCCTACTTAAATCATGACTCCCTTTATTTATCTGTAAGGCAGAACTTCCTGTAGCTATTATCTTTAACTTATCAAATCTATCATAGATATTTTTGAGTTCAGCCGACCAGTTTTCATACTTATGAATCTCATCAAAACAAAGAAGCTTACCACCATTTAAAACAAACTCCTCTGCAACTTGAGTCATAGTATATTTTGAAGTATTCTCAATATCATCAAGATTTATATATAAGGCTTCATTTTCTTTATAATTATTATTTATGTATTGAGCAACTGTTGTTGTTTTTCCAATACCTCGTGAACCAATAATAACAGATAATCTATGTTCTAATTTTTTAGTTTTTACAAAATATCTTTTATACTCTTGATTGTTAATATTTATAAAATCTCTACTTTTGATAAAAAGTTCTTCTAGCATATCATAGCCTTAATAATGTTTTAAAGTACTATAATACCATAATTATATATGTAATACAATACATATTATTATGCATTCCACCTTGAAAAGGTGCAACGAGAGAGAAAAGCACTAATCAACCACTAAAAAAAATCCAATATGCTGGACTAGTAGCTGTGCCATCGGAAACAGTATAGTAAACGCTAATTTCTCTTCGAGTAGAAGCACCTACTTCTAGACTAATTATGTTACCACTTATAGTTAAAGAGTAAATCGGTGTCTTAAAAGTATTTTGAATTCTTACTATATTAATTGTCATGTTGTCCCCATCAGGATCATTTATTTGTCGGGTCAAATCAATAGTTCCATTAGTCCCATTAAACTTAGCAAAAGAATTCCTCCCCGTAGGAGCATGATTAACAGCTGGAGCAGGGGGGGGGTTACAACTGGAGTTGGTGTTGGTGTTGGTTTCGCAACCTTAGTAGCAAATACTTTAGGAGCCACAGCTTGTGCAACTATACTACTAGAGCCTATAGCATTTTCAAACAGGTCTCGCATTTTAAGAGATTTGTTTGTAATACCTTGAGAATATTCTACTCCTACTCCAATATTTGTATCTGGATTTAAAGAGGCTTTTAAATAAGGACTAAACTTACTTGTAGCAAAGGTGTATTGTAGTCCTGCACGAACTGCATAGTCATTTTTACTGTGATTAACACTATCATGAGCTAGATAAGCTCGTACATCATCTGTCGCAAACCAACCAAGCTCAGCTTTATAATCAGCATAGTTTTTATCAAACACATTAGAGTTTTGATAGATGCCAACTATATCAAATGTAGCATACTTAGCAAAAGTGTGTTTTGCTATAAGTTCAAGATATGAAATCTTTGTGTCACCATCTGCCGATGAAGCATTTTTAAGTTGACTTATTATGTAACCGGCTTCAATGTTATAACTTTTATCATCACCATAACCAAGCGAACCACCACCAGTAGTTTGAGTAACATCAGCATCTGAGTCTTCTATTAACATTCCTCTTTGTAAATACCCAAGACCACCTTTAATATAAAAATCTTTAGTAATATCGCCTTTTAGAACTGCCGAACCTAGAGTATAGTCTGAACCATACTCTAAGGTAAGCTTAGAAAAGTTATTTTCAAACTCTAAACCAGCACCATTATAGTTTTTGTTGTTTTCATCTGAATTAGGTGTACCAACTTTTAATCCAAGACCATATACTCTTAGATTGTTATACTCTGCAACACTTTTATCATCATTTATTTGGGAAGAACTAAGACTTCCAACTAGTAAGCTTAAACTAAACATTAAAACTATTATTTTTTTATACATGTTATTTACCTTTGTAAAATACTCTTATTCATATTTTACAAAGCTAACATCACATTTCAAATCACATTTTTAAAGAAATTTATTTTTATAACAATAATATCCCTAGACTTTTTTGCACACAAAACTCTAGATTAACTAACTTGTGTTTAATCCTATATAAAAATGTTCTTCTTGTATTGTCAGTTACTAGTTTCCCTTGCCATATAACTTCATCAATCACAGTATATGGAACGACACTTCCTTTTGAGTTAAATATAAGGGCTATGAAAAGTTGCTCTTTTTTTGTGAGTTTTATCTCTTGCTTATCTTTAAAAAGTTTGTTGTTTGTTTTATCAAAATCATAACCATTAATTTTGATAATATTATCTTTCTTCATTGTCAGTTTATATTTGGCTACGGTTAAGTTTATAATAGCTTCAAGCTCATCTACTCTGTATGGTTTTAACAGATAACCGACAAAGTCAACTTCACTAGCACGAAGTAGTATTTCTTGGTCTTTATAGGCAGTAATAAAGACAACAGGAAGCTTATATAAATTTTGCAGAGTTCTTGCAGCATCTATGCCGTCTATATCTCCATTTATTTTTATGTCAGAAAAGAGTATGTCTATTTTTGTTTTACTAGCTATCTCAAAAGCTTTTTGTGCATCTCTTGCTATATCTACATGGTTAAATCCTAGTTTTTGAAGAGTCTTTTTTAGATGAACATATATAATCAGTTCATCTTCTAATATCAATACATTTAAATTATTCATACTTATTTATAACATAAGTAGGCATAAGTTTTGATATAATCATCTATATGTTAATAAAAATAATATTATTGACCTCGCTCATACTCTCAGCACTATATTCATCAGTTATACATGTAAATGAAAAATCTATAGATATAAGCGTACTAGAAAACTCTTACATGTATATTGATGAGAGTTCAACTCTTAATTTTAAAGAAATACAAAAAAAGCAGTTTAAACCTTTTCTTGTTGATTATGTTCGTATGGGCTATACAGATGCTACTTTATGGACAAAATTTAGTATAAAAAATGACTCGCCTCAAGACATAACAAGGTACATTAGTATCTCAAATCCGACGCTTGACACAATAGAACTTTATACAAAAATACAAAAAGAATACAAAAAAGAGTCACAAGGACTATGTCATCTAAACAAATACAAAAGAAACAATATATTACACCCAAGTTTCAAAGTGGAGTTTAAGGCACATGAGATGAAGGAGTTTTACTACAAAACTCATTCTATCGATAGCGCGCACTACTTCAAACTACATATCAAAGATATAAATACTTTGTATGAAGATGAGTTCTCCTATCAACTTATCTTATCTGTGTTTTTTGGAGCTATGTTAGCTCTTGTACTTTACAATATCTTCATATATTTTTTTACACGAGAGCTTTCTTATTTATACTATATTTTGTATATATTATTTACCACTTTGTATTACGCCTCTTACTCTATCATGCTAGATTATATACTTCCAGAAGATTCTACAATGATAGATATCTTTATGGATTTTTACTCTTTAGCTTTAGCAAACATTGCTGCCCTTCTTTTTATAAAAGCATTTTTGAACATAAAGCAGTATAAGAGGCATAACATAATTATCAATATGATACTTGTGCTAAATATAATGCATATACTAATTTATATAAATGGAAGTTATCTGATTGAATATTCTCTTTACATTATTTTGGTTACATTTGTATTTATACTATATATATCTGCTTACTCCTTTTACAAAAAAAATCCTCAAGCAAAATATATTTTAATTGGTTGGAGCTTCAATTTTTCGGGTGTATTGATGATATCCCTTCAGCAGTACGGACTTCCAAATATAATAGACTATTTTCCTCATTTTTGTGCATTGACAATTTTCATGGAAGCTATCCTTTTTTCAGTTGCACTTGCTTCAAAACTAAACACAACAAAAGCACTACAAAAAGCAGTTAAAACAAATAAAATACTAACAAGAGAGCTTCATCATCGAGTTAAAAATAATATGCAATTTATCATACTAATGTATAGGCTAAAGCTTGATAGCCTAAACAATAAAGATATAGAACAAAAGCTAAGAGAGAGTGAAGGAGCTGTTCAAGCCATAAGTAAAACTCATGAGATTTTGTACAACCAAAATGATTTAGAAAACATAGATACCCAAGGCTACTTTACAAATTTAATAGATGAATTAGAAAAAAGCTTTAACACAACAAAGATAAAAATTTATCTAGAGGTAAAGGATACTTTGGATGTCCAAAACTCCATACACTGTGGCATCATACTCAATGAGCTTATAACCAACTCCTTTAAATATGCCTTTAAAGATGGTGAAGGAGTTATCAGTATTAAGCTTATTAAAAAAGATAAGAAGCATATATTTACAGTAGAAGATAATGGGGTAGGATTTGATTATGAGCAAAAACAACACGATTCCTTTGGTCTCTCTTTTGTGGAAACAATTGTTGTTGATGAGCTTGGGGGAACTATCTTGTTTAATACTTCAGATGGTACGAAAGTAAAGATGAATTTTTAAATGCCTTGTAGTTTTGCGATATAATATGATAATTTTTTAAATAAGGGTTTATTGCAGATGCTAAGTGATGAAAATTTTATAAATATTGCCATAGAATTAGCAACAGCTTCAAAGTGTGTTTCTAAGCAGGTTGGTGCGGTTATAGTGAAAGACGGTCGTATTCTTAGTACAGGTTACAACGGGACTCCTGCTGGTTTTACAAACTGCTGTGACTATTGGAATGGAGAGTACACTGATGAGCATCATGAGTGGAGTAAAACTTATGAGATTCATGCAGAGATGAATGCTATCATTTGGGCTGCTAGAAAAGGCATCTGTGTTGAGGGTGCTACTATTTATGTAACGCTAGAGCCTTGTAGTGAGTGTAGTAAAAATGTCATCGCTAGTGGAATTAAACGCATCGTTTATGCAAAAGAGTACGAGCACACACAATCGAAAATTATTTCAAAGTTTATAAAAGACAACGGTGTGAGTATCGAGATGTTAAAAAAAGGAACAAAGTAAAATGACTGGACAAGAAGAGCTGAGCGCAGAAATAGGTAAGCATCTTATGCAACCTGAAAATTATGGGGAACTTAAAAATGCAGACTGCACAGGTGTAGGTATAGATAATGCAACACAAGCTTATGTGATTATGTTCTTAAACCTAAATGATACACATGTTCTAGATGTAAAATTTGGCTCAAATGCAAGTCAAGATGCAAATACTTTAGGCTCACTTTTTACAGAGATGATTAAGGGTGATGAGCTTGTAAATGTTTTAAAAACTACTTTAAAACTAGAACAAGACCTTCAAAAAGCTTACGCTGATTTACCAGAACCTAAGATAGACACAAGTAAACCAGAAGGTGAACAAGTAGAACATATATCAACTCAGCATCAAGATAGTGCAAATCTTGTTTTAACAGCTTTTCGTGCAGCGATGCGTCACTTAGAGAGAAAAAAAGGTGGGGTTGTTGAAGAACAGTTTGAGATGAATATTAGTAAATCTTGTCCTTACTCTGGAACTGATTGTAATTTTGTACAAAAAGAAGAAGGAAGCGAGTAGGAGTTTATCATGAAATATCAAGATACTTATAAAAAATTAGCAAAATTTGGTAGAGAGCTTTTAGATAATACATCATATTCTAGTGGTTTACCGCGTATCTCAAAATATGCTAAAGAGGTTATTGGAGCACAGAGATGCTCTATATTTATAAATGATATTGCAAAAAAAGAGCTTTGGACAACTTTAGCAGATGATGTTAGCAAGATTGTGATTCCATCAGATAAAGGTTTAGTAGGTTTTACGATAAAAGAGCGAAAGCCAATCATTGCAAATGACCCTTATACGCATCTACACTTTTTACCTGAAATAGACAAAGCAACAGGATACACAACTACAAACATTGTAACTGCTCCAATTTTTAACTCCAAAAGAGAGATAATAGGAGTATTGGAATTACTAAATAAAGAAGGTGGTTTTGATAATGAAGATGTTAGATTTATGATATTTTTTGCTCACTATGTGAGTGGATATTTGGAGTTAATAGCTAATGAAAAAATTTAATCAAATCGCAGAGTTTGGAAAAAAGCTTATGGTTTTAGGCAAGATTGAGAACTCTCTTGAGCTTATTTCACAAGAAGCAAAAATGCTTTTAAATGCTGATAGATGTTCTATATTTATAGTAGATGCTGAGGATAAAATGCTTTGGACTAAACATAGTGATGGTATCGGTCGCATAGTTATAGGTCTAGATGCTGGGATAGTTGGCGATACTTATAAAATCCAAAAACCTCAAGTTGTCAACAATCCCTATGATGACCCAAGATTTTTATCTAATATAGATAAAAAAAGTGGTTATGTGACAAGAAATATTATATCAGTTCCAATCTTTGACTCAAAAAGAGATGTTATAGGTGTTATACAGCTTTTAAATCGTTCAAGAGGCGATTTTAATGATAAGGACCTAGAAATACTTACATTTTTTGCAAACTATGTTAGTGGTAGTTTAGAACTTGTTTTGATGAATGAAAACTAAAGAACTGCTAGAGTTATTTCAAAACTCAAAGGGACAAGAAAAAGAGATTTTAGAAGTTAAACTTTTAAATGAAGAAGTGGACTCTATAGGCTATAAAGCCTTTGTGGATTTAGCACAACTTTTTTTTATGAAAATGCTCTCCCCCATTTATGAAAACAACAAAACTATACTAAGATTTTACAAGCTAGACACAAGCTCATCTTTTCACAAAACTCAAAATGGTACAGAAAAGTATGGAGTTGATAGTGAATTTTTTTCTATCGATAAAACAAAACAGTTTAGTTTTTTATACTACTATCAACAAGCCCTAAGATTTATCAACATCAAAGACAAAAAAAGAATTTTAAACCTTGGGATAAATAGAGGCGATGAGTTTAAAGTTATAAAAGAGATGCTTGGAGTTGATGAGTTTAAAGATAAAGAATTTGTAGGCATTGACTACTCCACTTCAGCAATAAAGTTTGCAAAAAATGACTTTGATGACAAAAACATAAGCTTTATCCGCCATGATATAAATGCTTTAGATGAGTTGAATTTAGGTAAATTTGACTTAATCATTTCCATAGGAACATTGCAAAGTTCCAACATAAACTTTAACTCTACTTTTATGTCTATCTATCAAAACTATCTAAAAAAAGATGGAGCTATAATACTAGGTTTTCCAAATTGCAGATGGATAGATGCTGAGATGATTTATGGAGCAAAAGCACCAAACTATGCTTTTAGCGAAATGAGTCTAGTTTTAAAAGACATACACTTTTGTAAAAAATACCTTCAACAAAAGAAATATAGAGTTGTAATTACGGGAAAAGATTATCTTTTTTTAACTGCTAGGAAGATTGGTTAAAATCTATTAAAAGAGCTTATTGATACGACAGCAAAAGAGTTAAACCGACTATTCCTATATATTGAAAAGGATTACTGGATCATTGATTAGTAAAAAATCTATACATCCCTCTTCAGGTTAGATAGGCTCTCCAACCACCGTAAGAACTAATCTCTTGTGCATCTCTAAGGTAATCACTCTCACATAAAAAACCATAGACTGAACTTTCATCTTCTAATATTACACTCCCTATACACAAAGGTGAAGCTATCTGAATCATAAATGCTCCAAAATTGTCCAATGGAATACTCCATACTTCAAGCTCCATAAAATATTCACTACTAGCATCACGTAGCATTCCTGGACGAGAAGGTGTTTTTTCTGGCACATTAAAAAGTCTGTAACCTTTAGCTGTGAATGTAGACTTAACAAATGTAGCTCCAAGTTCTCTCAACTGATAATTGAGTGGAAGTCCACTCATATGTGCACCACATACTGCAAGTTCTATAAACTCACTCATATGAACTTATTTGCATATATTTTTCACCAAGGAGCATCAGTTTTCTATCATCAAAAGCGTCTGAAAAAAGTGTCACACCAAATGGAAGTCCATTTTCTCTAAAACCTGCTGGTACAGCATATGCTGAAAAATCTAATAAATTCATAAAGTTTGTATAGTAACCTAGATTTGTATTTAGCTGTATAGGCTCAACAATTACCTCATCTATTTTATAAATAGTTCCTGTTGTAGGTGTCAATGCGAAATCAATATCTGCCATGAGCATATCTGCTTGGCGTTTATATGCTTTGAGTTTGTACTCTGCATTAAAATAATCTTCAGCACTTTTTGTCTTACCTGATAAAATAATATTCTTTGTCACTTCTATAAAACTATCTGGTCTGTTTTCAATCATATCTTTTACAGCAACATATCGCTCCGTTACCCATGGACCATAGTAAAGTAAATTTGCCGCTTCTAGCATAGGTGTAAAGTCCACCTCAACTAAAACACCACCCATTGCCTTAAAAGACTCAACTGATTGATAAAAAAGTTCTTTAGCTGCATCATCCCCAAAAAATACCAACTGCTCTTTTTTAGGCACTCCAAATGTGAAGCTCAGTAGTGCACTATTATCTACAGTAGGCATCTTTCTACTGTATGGGTCACTCTTATCAAATGATGCAGCTATATCAAATACAATTCTTGCATCTTTTGTATCATTTGCAAAAATAGATACACAATCTAAACTACGACATGCAGGAACAACTCCTGATGTACTAAGAACTCCCTTTGATGGTTTTAATCCTACAAGATTGTTAAATGCCGCAGGTACACGACCTGAACCGGCAGTGTCTGTTCCAAGTGAGAATACTGCCATATCAAGAGCTACACTCACAGCACTCCCTGAACTAGATCCTCCAGATATATACTCAGGATTAATACTATTTTTACAAACACCGTAAGGTGAGCGTGTGCCTACAAGTCCTGTTGCGAACTGATCTAAATTAGTCTTTCCAACAGGAATAGCTCCAGCTTCTATCAGTTTTTTCACCACATAAGCAGATTCACTTGGCAGATAACTATAATCAGGACAAGCAGCCGTAGTTGGAATATCTTTTAAATCGATATTATCTTTTATTGCAAAAGGAATTCCATAAAGAGGAAGTGACAATACATCACATTCTTCTAATCTCTTTAAGTATATCTCTAACTCATCATCACTTAATGTATAAAGCCAAATTGGGTTATCTATATTAGCTTTAATACGTTCTTTTATCTGTTTCATCAACTCTCTTGGAGTTAGTGTTTTATTTATATAACTGTTTTTTTAAATCTGATATTCTCACTAGATTTCCTTTATTAAATTATTTGTTCAATGATAAATAGTATTTTACCCGCACTAATATTTTCACCTTCACTACACAAAATTTTTGCTATTTTTCCATGTTCAGGTGCTTCTATATCAACTTCCATTTTCATAGACTCTGCTATAGCAAGTACTTCGCCCTCTTCTACAACATCACCGAGTTTTACAAGAACTTTCCACATGCTTCCTTGAATAGGAGATTCTACAGCTTCTACATCTGCACCTAGTTCTATAACTTCCATTCTCTCTTGTAAAACTTCACCGCTCTCCATACTAAAGTTAGCAATACCTGTATCTTCCCACATATTACGTTCTTCATCAAAAGCTTTTTGCTGAGTCTGCTTAAACTCTTTTATCGATAAATCATTTTCTTTTAGAAACTCTTTGTACTCTTTGAGATTAAAGGTATTCTCTTCAATCTTAAGCTTAAAACGACCTCTTGGAAAATCTTCACGCATCTTATGAAGTTCATCTGAGCTTACCTCATAAAATTTTATCTGATCAAAGAAGTTCAGTAACCAAGGTTTACCCTCATGAAAATCTTCTGTTTGATGATAACGGTTCCACATCTGTACAGTACGTCCAACAAACTGGTAACCACCAGGTCCTTCCATACCATATACACACATATATGCCCCACCAATACCCACTGCATTTTCAGGTGTCCATGTACGTGCTGGATTGTATTTTGTTGTTACAAGTCTATGTCTAGGATCAAGTGGAGTTGCAACAGGAGCGCCTAGGTAAACATCTCCAAGTCCCATTACAAGATAACTTGCACCAAATACGATTTTTTTAACCTCTTCAGTGCTCTCTAATCCATTAATACGGCGAATAAATTCAATGTTACTCGGGCACCAAGGAGCATCAGGACGCACTGTTTTCATATACTTGTCAATCGCCACACGTGTTGACTCATCATCCCACGAAAGAGGAAGGTGAACGACACGAGTTGAGATATTAATATCATCTATACAAGGAAGTGTAAGTTCTATCTCTTTTAATTTCTTTATTAATGCTAAACGCTCACACACTTTAGGATTAAAATGAACTTGTAAAGAGCGGATACCTGGAGTAATATCAATGATTCCTGCTATATTAGATTCATTCAAAGCTTCCATGAGAACATGGACTCTAAAACGAAGGTCAATATCAAGTTCTATCTCACCATACTCTACAAGTAAGTTACAATCACCTGATTGACGAAATACTATTGAAGGCACATTATCTTTAGCTTCATCACTGTAAATAATCGGTGAGCCTATAGGCTTACTTGAGAGAAATTCTCTCTCATCATAAGTAGTTAAAGATTCGAGAGCTTCTTCCTGTGCATCTATCATCATTTTTGCACTTTCATGCTCTATTAGCACAAATTTAACTTTATCACCTGCACGAAGCTGACCCATTTTCCAAAGTTCCGCACTTACTATTGTTACCGGACAGACAAAACCACCCAAACTTGGACCATCAGGGCCAAGTATAACTGGCATATCACCTGTAAAATTTACAGCACCGATTGCATAAGCATTATCATGAATGTTAGATGGGTGAAGTCCTGCTTCGCCACCATCTGTTCTTGCCCACTCAGGTTTTGGACCTATGAGACGAATACCTGTACGATTGGAGTTGTAATGAATCTCCCATGAGGTATCAAAAAAAGTCTTAATGTCAGAGTCTGTAAAAAAGTCAGGTGCGCCATGAGGACCATAGAGTACACCTATTTCCCACTCATTTTCTAGTGCTCTAAAAGGTGTTATATTTTTATTACTTACATCAGAATCAATCATATTGGCAATATTAATAACATCACCTGAAATAAGACTACGTCCTGCATGACCACCAAACTTACCAAGTTCAAATGTAGCACGACTTCCTAAATACTCAGGGACATCCAAACCACCACGAATTCCAAGATATGTTCTAAAGCCTTGATTACTAACTTTTTTAAGCTTAAGTACGCTGCCTGCTTTTACTTCAATAGCTCTGTTCATGGTGATGATGTTTCCATCTAAGTATGCATCTATATCTGCACCACATAAAGCAATAGCACAATCACAATTAAAACGCAGAGATGGTCCTGAAATAACTATCTCAAATCCTGAAGCATCTTTAGTATTACCCAGTATTTTGTTAGCATACGAAAAAGAAAAAGCATCAAATGCACCTGATGGTGGTACACCAATATTCCAGTATCCTGTTCTACCCTCAGAATCTTGAATGGTTGTTTGAGTTCCCGGACGAAGTACATCTATAGAGTTTGCAGAAAAAAGAAAATTGTCTAGATACTTTGTTGTCTGCGTTGCGTTTTGAAATACATCAGACTCAACAATTGCACCAAGATATTTCAAGTTTGTCTCAATTCCATCTATTCTTGTCTCATTAATTGCTTGAGAGATTTTCTTCAAAGCATCCCCGCGGTTTTCACCTTTGACAATTAACTTTGCAATCATAGGATCATAAAATGCTGACACTTCGAGACCAGTTTCTATAAATGTATCACAGCGAATATCACCAGGAAACTCTACATTTGTAAGAATTCCTGAACTTGGTTGAAAGTTTTTAGATGGATCTTCTGCATACACACGAACTTCAATTGAATGTCCTGCTAGCATATGTTTATACTCATAAAGTTCAGGGTTATCACCATATGCTTGAAGTATCATCCATTTTACTAAATCAACACCGCTCACCTCTTCGGTAATACCATGTTCAACCTGTAATCTTGTATTTACTTCAAGAAAATAAAACTCATCGCTTGTAGTATCATAAACATATTCAACTGTTCCGACTGAGAGGTAATTTACTGAAGAGGTAAGATCTTTAGCTGTTTTATAAAGAGCCTCTCTTATCTCATCACTGATGCCGACTGCAGGAGTCTCTTCTATCACCTTTTGATTGCGTCTTTGAACAGAACAGTCACGGTCACCTAAAACTGCAACATGCCCTTTACCATCACCAAAAACCTGCACTTCTATATGACGAGCAGCTACTACATATTTTTCTAAGAACATACCACCATCTGAGAAGTTATTTTCGCTGAGGCGTTTTACTGATTCATAAGAATCACAAAGTTGTGCTTCATCATAACAGAGTTGCATTCCAATACCACCACCACCAGCTGTACTCTTTAACATAAGAGGATAAGTAATTTTTCTAGCTTCTTTTATTGCTTCATCTAAGTCTTTGAGTAGAGATGAACCAGGGAGTAATGGTACATTACTTATCTCTGCGAGTTCACGGGCAGTATGTTTAAGCCCAAACTTTTGCATATGTTCGACTCTTGGGCCTATAAAAGTAATCCCATTAGCCTCACACTCTTGTGAAAATACGGCATTTTCACTTAAAAAACCATATCCAGGGTGTATAGCTTCTACACCACTTTGTTTAGCGATTCTTAAAATCTTATTGATATCTAAATAACTCTCCCTTGCCAGACCTTCACCAATATAAAAAGCCTCATCAGCCAAACTTACATGCAATGAATCTGTATCGGCAGCTGTATAAACAGCCACTGATGATATACCCATTTTTTTTAGGGTTTTAATAACACGACAAGCAATCTCACCGCGATTTGCTATTAACACTTTTGAAAACATCTATGAATCCTCATAACTATAATTTGCTTGGGTCGTCCCACAAACTTACATCTTATAGGTCGTCCTATAAAATAAAAAGTATACGCTTAGTCTTCCCAAATAACCATTTGAACAGGAGTAGGATTGTAAGCATTACAAGGGTTGTTTAACTGCGGACAGTTTGACACTAATACCAAAATATCCATCTCAGCTTTCATATCGATATAATCACCTGGTTTTGATATACCATCAACAATAATAAGATGACCATCTTCTTTAACAGGTACATTCATAAAAAAGTTTATGTTGTTAGTTAAATCTTTAGGATCCATCTCTAACTCACCAATTTCATAAAGATAATTATCACGACAACTATGCATATACTTTCTATCAAGTGCGTATCTCACTGTATTACTCTCGGCACTACAGTGTCCCCCAAGAGTATCGTGGTTTCCACAAGTATCTCCAATTACTTCCATCATTACATTATCATCAGTAGAGATAAGTTTTGTCCCTGTTGTAACAAAGATACTTCCTTGTTCTCTTACTGTATCGTTAGCTGAATAGCGTTCTTCATGATTATTTGCATTATAAAAAAGTGTATCAACTGCTTGACATCCTTCAAGGTCAATAATACGAAGAGTTTGTCCTTTTTTTACAATATAACTCCAAGGTACACCTGCTGAGATTTTTTCATTATAAATTGCATTTTCAATATTTTTGGTCATTTTTTCTCCTTAAGCAAAGTAGCGGTCATTATTTATAAATGCACGCTGTGATTGTGGACTAAACTGTCTGCAAAGGTCATCTTCTGTTATACGAGATCCTTTATAGAGTGTAAGTTCTATATCACTTGGATTGTACTCACCTTTTTCCATAACATGAGGTGTATTAGAAAGTACAAGAAGTACATTCATCTCAGCACGTAAATCTATATAGCTGCCAGCATCTCCACGGTTAGAAGATAGCTCTAGTTTATTTCCATCAACTACATCTACTCTTCTAAAAAAGTTGATTGCTTGTACCATATCGCGTTTACCCATGCCGTATTTTCCAAGCTCTATTAAAAAATTTTCACGATCACTTTTATAGTAGCGATTTCCTAAGTCACAATAAACGCCATCACCAAAGTTCTCTTTTAAAATTCTAGGATTACTAATTCCTGTAATTACATCAAAAAGACCTCCTGTAGTCTCATCGGTAATAGATAAAAGTACACGGCCTAGCTCTGAGTAAAGAGATTGTCCTTTAGTAAAAAAAGCATTATGTTGCACTTTTATAGTGTCTGCAGAGTTAAAACGCTCTGCTGTATTATCAGCATTGTAAAACATTGCTGAAATGGAAGCTAATCCATCTTTACTACTAATACGTATCTTATCTCCACGGCGAATTATTTTCGACCATTTAGCGCCACCGGGTAGTATCTCTTCTAAGAGTATATTTTCTGGTTTTATTTTTGTCTGTTCAATAATCACTTTTTCTCCTTAATTGATTGATTTGTCTATTTTTTTTAAGAACTTCTCGCTCATCGCCTACAGGGATGTCATATGTAATCTTTGCACCATAAGCATTTGGGAATCTAGGATCTGTATAAACTTTATCAAAGACCAAGAGCCTTGTTCCTAGATAAAAACTCTCATTTAAATCATGTGTGACCATGACAATAGTCAGGTTATTCTTTCTCCACAAATCAAGTATCAACTCATGCATATCAGCTCTAATACCAGGATCTAGTGCTCCAAAGGGCTCATCAAGTAGTAATATTTTTGGCTTTTTCACAAGAGATTGTGCTACTGAGAGTCTCTGTTGCATACCTCCTGAGAGCTCACTTGGATATTTGTTTGCCGAACCTGCGATACCTACTGATTTAAGCATCTCCATAGCTGTCTCTTTTGCTTTAGCTCTTGCTTTACCAAAGAGCTTTCCAAAAAACTTTGACTCTCCAAGCTCAATACCTAGCATCACATTTTCTAAAACACTAAGGTGTGCAAAGACAGAGTATTTCTGAAATACAATACCTCTCTCTACTCCAGGTTCACTCGGGAAAGGCTTTCCTTCAAGTAAGAATGTGCCTCTTGTAGGTGTTTCTTGACCAAGTAACATTTTTAAAAATGTTGTCTTTCCACATCCAGAAGGTCCAACGAGTGTACAAAACTCACCCTCTTGTATATCTATACTAATCTTTTCTAGTACTAGATTATCTCCGTATGCTTTATCTAATTTTTTAATAGTTACTAGGCTCATTTAGTTTCCTTTCCAACTTCGTACCAAGGGAACATCTTATATGTTGCCTTTTTCAGTAAGTAATCAAACAAAAATGCTAAGAATGTTATCCATACTACATACGGAAGAATAATATCCATAGCAAGATAACGACGTACTAAAAATATACGATAACCAAGGCCTTCAGTTGCAGCAATTGCTTCAGCAGAGATTAAAAATATCCAAGCTGTACCTAGAGTTATTCTTATCCCATCAAGAAGCCTTGGTATTATTTGAGGTAAGATTACACGTAAAACTATTGTCCAACTTGAAGCTCCTAATGTCTGTGCTTTTATAAGTTGTTCAACTGGTATCTCACTGACTCGTTGTTGTAAGTCCCGCACTAAAATGGGTGTCACCCCAATCACAATCAGAGCTACTTTAGCCATCTCACCCATTCCAAAAACAATGAATAAAATAGGTAATACAGCCATTGGGGGCACCATTGAAAATGCTGCAACAAAAGGTGAGAGTCCTGAATGTACATATGGAATTAATCCTAAAGGGATAGCCATCAAAAGTGCCAATACACCACTAATAAATATTCCAAGTCCAAGTCGTTCTAGAGAAGAGGCTGTATCTTGAACAAATAGTATTTCACCTGTGCGTTTACTAGGTGTAAATGCCATCCTGTCTATAGCCAATGAGAAACTTGACAAAGAAGGTAATAGTTTATCATTTGGATTATCTGCAAGTCTTGCATTAGAAGTAAATAAATAAACTACTACTACCAAAATAAATGGTAGCAGTCCTAAATATAATGAACCAAGTTTTGATGGCTTTTTATTCATAAGTCGTTTCATAGGGAACCTTAGAGTTTCCGTTCATTAGCCATCTTCACATATGTATCTACAAAACGAAGTTTTATGTTGTTTGTATCACCTAATGTTTTAGAATTTGGAAACTCCATACCTATGAAGTTTGCATCGGGTGCACCATCACCAAGTATTCCATGCTTGAATGAAAATTCACTTACTTTTTTCATAGTTGCTATAAGATCTGAACTTAGTGCAAACTTTAATGCATCACTAGCATCATAAAACATCATAGTCGAATCTAATTGGCTTTTATATCCTGCTAGGTCTGTTCCTGAAGATTGTGCCATAAACTCTAATGCTTCCTTATCCCCTTTTTTCATTAGTGCCATAACTTCAAACCAAGCACCAGTTAATGCTTTAGCTAGTTTTGGATTATCATTTAAAGTGTCCGTATGAACAACAAGCATATCAATAATTTCTCCTGGGATTTTGCTAGAATCAAATACAAGATTTGCATTCTTCATAGCTGATAGTTCATTAAGTTGAGGGTTCCATGTTGTAACTGCTGTCACTTCATCTGAAGTAAATGCTGCAATAATATCAGCATCCGAAGTATTCATAACTTTAACATCCCTTTCATTCATACCAACAGACTCAAGTCCACGTGCCAAAAGATAATGAGAAACAGAAAGTTCAACAAGGTTTACAGTTTGACCTTTAATATCACTAAAAGTTTTTTTGTCTTTTAAAATTACACCGTCATTTCCGTTAGAAAAATCACCCATAATAAGAACAGAAGAGTCAACTCCACCTGCTGCAGGGATAGTTAGTGCATCCATATTTGTCATTACGCAAGCATCAAATTGACCAGTTGTATATTGATTGATAGATTCTATGTAGTCATTTACTTGAACCATTTCAATTTCTATGCCATATTTTTCAGCCCATTTATCAACGATACTCTGATTTTCAGCATAACCCCAAGGCATCCAGCCAACATATATAGTCCAAGCTACTTGAAACTTATCCTTTGTTTGTGCCATAAGAAATGATGAACCAAGCGTACTAACTAATGCAGTGGCAACTAATAATTTTGAGGTTAATTTAAAAAAAAGTTTCATAAAGAACTCCTGAGTAGATTTAAGATAAACATACCAAGAGGTTGATACCCTCCCGGGTTTTTATCCCTCCGTGTGACCTCTACTCAAGAGGTTGATAACTCTCGGACCAGACATGAAATTAATTCATCGGAACCCTAGTTATCCATTAATAGTTGTAAGGTATTCAACCTCATAATATGTTTTATGGAATTATTATATCGCTTAGCACACATACTTCATACAGTTATATGATTAAAAAATATACAATCCCCCCCCATTCTAAAAATAAGTGCAATTTTTTAAAAATGTGGTTTATGGAAAAATTATAATATTGATTGTATTGGTAAATAGTTTTAGATAATCTCTATAAAAATGAGTGATTTAAAATTAGTAATGTAAGCTTTTATATAACCTATGTTTTAAAAAGTCTTTAAAAATTAATGATTAAGAGGCTTGTCAATGGTGCGGATGAGAGGACTTGAACCTCCACGCCTTGCGGCACCAGATCCTAAGTCTGGCGTGTATACCAATTTCACCACATCCGCATGTGATTGTTGAATAAGAGTAGAATTATAGTTGAAAATTCTTTATCTTATATTAATGGTACCCCCTACACGATTCGAACGTGTGGCCTACGCCTTAGAAGGGCGTTGCTCTATCCAGCTGAGCTAAGGAGGCATATAAATCAAACTAAATTTGATTTGTTTCTTGATTTCTTGATTTCTTGATTTTAATTAAAAATCAAAGCTTCAATGCCCAAGCGGCTAGCGTAGATAATATGGGCTTTGCTCATATTGTCGTTAATAAGGTGGTACGCCCGATAGGATTCGAACCTATAACCCTCGGAGCCGAAATCCGAAACTCTATCCAGTTGAGCCACGGACGCTACTATTTTATAATTGTTAAAAAATTTATATTTAAGTCTATTGAATGGGGTGAGATACGGGATTCGAACCCGCGACCCCCGGCACCACAAACCAGTGCTCTAACCAACTGAGCTAATCTCACCATACGAAAGTTATAAATATAAAAGGTGGTCGGGGTGAAAGGACTCGAACCTTCGGCCCCCTGGTCCCAAACCAGGTACTCTAACCATACTGAGCTACACCCCGACCTTCTACAAAAACCAAGCAAACTGCTGATTAATGAGGCGAAATTATAGTCAATTAGTTACAAAATGTCAATGCTTTTTTAGTAATTCTTTTATATATTTAGAATTTCATGTATAATAAGCCCAATTAAAAAGGGTTTTGATTTATGAAAATAGCTAGATTTAGTAGGATAGGGTTTATTTTAGCGGCTGCTGGAAGTGCTGTTGGACTTGGAAATATATGGAAATTCCCTTATATCGCTGGTGAATATGGTGGTGGAGCTTTTGTTTTAATTTACCTTTTTACAGTCCTTATTATAGGCTTTTCTATCATGATAGCGGAGATGCTCATCGGTTACTTAGGAAGAAAAGACGGCGTTACTTGTTTTGAAGATTTAGCACCAACACACAAGCATTTATGGAAACTTGGTGGTTTTCAAGGTTTAGCTGGTCTTTTTATTATGATTTTTTACTCTGTTGTTATTGGCTGGATATTTAACTATATCGTTACATCTATTTTTTACCTTCCAGCAAATGTAAAAGAAGCAGAAAATACCTTTAATGCTATGCTTCATAGTGGTGTTTGGACTCAACTTTTTTACCACTCTCTAGCCTTCATTTGGATAACTTATGTTTTAACAAAAGGAATCAAAGGTGGCATAGAGAAAATGAACATGGTTTTGATGCCAACACTCATGATAATTCTTCTTGGTATGTTTGCCTACGCAACAACTCTAGACTCGTTTTCTCAAGCAGTAGATTTTATGTTCACTCCTGATTGGTCTAAAATAGACTCAAATGCCTTTGTAACAGCCGTTGGACATGCTTTTTTCACCCTCTCTCTTGGTATGGGTGCTATCATGACATACTCTGCTTCTATGGAGAAAGGTTCTAACCTTGTAACAAATGCTTTTTGGGTTGTATTTTTAGACACAGCTATAGCAATAGTAGCTGGTCTTATGCTTTTTACTTTTCTTTACCAGTATGGCTCAGGTCCAGCAAAAGGTCCAGGTTTAGTTTTCATCTCTCTTCCTGCTGCTTTTTTGAGATGGGAATTATTGGAAATATTTTTGCCATTTTATTTTTTATAGCCTTAGCTTTTGCAGGACTTACCTCTTCTGTATCTTTGGTTGAGCCAATGGTTCAGTATTTTATAGATAGATACTCATGGAGCAGACTAAAAGCATCTATATCTATGGGACTGTTCTTCTACCTCATCGGTATCATCGCCCTACTCTCAAATATAGATGGATTTAAAGAGTATCTAACCTGGGGAGATAAAAACTTTTTTGATTGGGTTGATCATCTTACTGCTGCTTTTATGCTTCCTCTTGGTGGTCTTGTTATGGCAATATTTGTCGGTTTTGTCATTGAAAAACAAAGAGTTGAGGCTATCTTAAAACCTCAACTCGGTTTTGCTTTTGAAGCTTGGTACTTTTCACTTCGCTACATCACTCCTGTTGCTATGTTTATAGTTATGCTTTCACTAATAGGGATTTTATAGATGCTTACAATTTCACAAAAATGCAAAAAACTACTTTTAGAAGAAAATATAAATAGTGACTCAAACATAGATTTTGATGTGAATGGTAAAATTCACTCTATGGATTTTGAATATATTATAGATACTTATATGCAAGCATCTGAAGATTCTCAAGAAGTTTTTTTACTAGCTTTAAAAAAATCAATAGATGCAAAAGAGATGGGTGTTGATAAATTTTTTGAAGGTATGGGTCAACTTTTATTGATGACCCATTTATCAAGTAAGATAGAAGTTTAAAACTGTATCATCCCATTTACAGGGCTTGACGCAGTTGCGTATGGACGCTTTGCTATTCTACCTGCTAAGTAAGACATTCTACCAGCCTTTACTGCATATTTCATAGCCTCAGCCATTATCATAGGGTCTTGCGCTTGAGCGATTGCTGTATTTGTTAAAACACCATCAGCACCTAACTCCATCGCATAAGCAGAGTCGCTTGCACAACCAATTCCAGCATCTACGATTACAGGAACGCTTACAGCTTCACGGATAAACACAATGTTATAAGGATTTTGAATACCTAAACCACTGCCAATAGGAGCAGCAAGAGGCATAATAGCATGAGCTCCTGCATCCTCAAGTCTTTTTGCCATGATTGGGTCATCTGAAGTATATGCCATAATAGTAAAGCCCTCTTTTGCTAAAACTTCACAAGCTTTTATAGTTTCTAAAACATCAGGATAAAGAGTCTTTTTAGTATCACCAATAACTTCTAACTTGATTAAATCAATACCTGTAGCTTCACGAGTAAGTCTAAAAGTAGTTATAGCCTCTTCTGCCGTTACACAACCAGCAGAATTTGGTAAAAACTTTACATTAGTTCCTGCAAAAGTATCTCTTAAATTTTCTTTATCTGGGTCTGTAATATTTAAACGACGAACAGCAACTGTAATAAGCTCACTCCCAGATGCAAGAGTAGCGTTTTTTGTAGTTTCAAAAGAATCATATTTTCCACTACCAACTATTAGGCGAGAACCCAGTTCATATTTTCCAATTTTAAGTATATTATCCATTATTATTTCCTTAGTTTCACTCGGCATGATGCCCTCGCACTTTTGTGCTCTTTAATATTAATTGTTGATTTATAGCATAAGAAATCTTATAAATCGCATATTCCTGCTATTAAATCTTCTGGTGTAAGAGAAAAATCAGCACCGCTATAATTTTGTGCTAAAAGTGTATGCGCTAAAGAAGCATTTTTTGCTGAGTCTAAAGGGTTATGCCCTTGTGCTAAAAGTGAAGCGACCAAACCACTTAAAACATCTCCACTTCCACCTTTTGCTAAAGCCGATGTTCCATTTGGATTTACATAAAATGTATCGTTTTGAGCGATGATGACATTTGCCCCTTTTAGTATCAAAGTAATTTCTGGATAACTTTTTGTAAAAATTTCTACGAATTTGAAACGGTTTTTTTGCAACTCTTCTACGCTTATATCTGCTAATTTAGTATGCTTTAAAAGTGCTACAAATTCTTTAGCATGAGGAGTAAGAACTACATCATTTCGTTTTAAAATTTTACTTAAAATTGGCATATAAAAAATATCAGCATCTGCTATAAGAGGAAGAGTATTATCTAAAAATATATCTAATTCTTTATCGCTAAATTCATTTCCTAAACCCATACCTAAGGCAAGAGCAGTCGTATTTGATGGAAGTTCAGATGCATGCATGATAGAGTATGGAATTTGTTCATTTTCATAACCAACTAAAGTAACTAAACCAGCTCCAAATCTAAGAGCAGATGAAGCACTTAAAATACTAGCTCCACTCTTATCTCCACACGCTATTGCCAAATGTCCAAAACTGCCTTTATGTGAATCTTTTTTATCTCGTGTTGGTAATTTTAAATCTTTTATATCAAGCAGTTTCCAATTTGTTTGACCTTCATAGATGCTTCGTGAAATACCTAAATCTATAACTTTTATCTCACCAACCGCATCTTTGCTTGCATCTAGATATAAACTCTTTTTTAAAGCACCCATAGTTAAAGTAATATCAGCTTTAAAACCGTAAGAAGGAATATCACAAGAGATTTTAAAAGCGAGAGAATCATTTAGTTTTTTTATGAGTTCTTTTAGTTCATTACTGAATTCGCCTTTAAATCCTGTTCCAACTAAAGCATCAACTAAAACAGCACTGCATTCTATTTCAGTACACTCTTTTACGCCAATAGCTTTTGCTCTTTTTTCTTGAAGTCGTGCCATCATTGACTTTGGCTCTTTTGCGTAGTAGATGCTAACATCAAAATCATTATGAAGTTGTCTTGCTAGAGCTATTCCATCTGCACCATTATTTCCACTCCCACAAACAACAATCACACTAGAGAATTTTGAAAAATTTTCACGAATATATGAAGCCATTCCATTAGCAGCATGTTCCATTAAAACATCTTCACTAAGAGTAAATTCTTCATAGCATCTCTTATCTAAACTTCGGACTTCATCAAACAGTTTTTGCATCTTCACTCCTCAAGTTATATCTCTTATAATCTGAACTAGTCCAGATTATACTCAGTCACTAAAGCTACGCCTTTGGCGAGAGAAAAGTTTTAAGTATTTAAAACTTTCACAATTGCTTGTGGCATTATTTCGTACTCTATTTCTTTAATCTTAGCAGAAAAACTCTCCAATGTTTCATTTGGCGATTTTTCAAAAGAAGTTTGTAAAATAATATCTCCAGCATCTAACTCACTACTAACATAATGAACACTCACTCCAGCATCTATATCTGAACTTTCAAAACTTCTCTCAATGGCTTTTGCGCCTTTAAACTTTGGAAGTAAAGATGGATGAAGATTTATTGCATGAATACTGGAAGTAAAAACCTCACTTAAAATCCTCATAAACCCACTCAAAACTACCAAATCTGGCTCATAAGTCTTTACAAGTTTTACAAGTTTTGCGTCAAACTCTTCTCTAGATGCAAAACTAGTATGTTCTAAAATTTCTGTTTTCACACCTAAGTCTTGTAATTTTTGCAAACCTTTTGCATCTCTTTTATTTGTAATTCCACATGCAATATAACACTCTTTGTTATGCAGTTCTTTTACAATATTTTGGGCATTAAAACCCTCTCCACTAAAGAGTATAACTATTTTTTTCATAAACGGATTATATCTTATGAAGTTAAAAAGGATATAATCACATTATGAATTACAAAGAAATTGCACAAGAAACTTTAAATATTGAAGCACAAACACTACTTGACTCAGCTAAAAACATCAGTAGTGATGTTTTTGAGAAAGCTGTTGATATTATTCTTTCATGTAAAGGAAAGTTAATCATCACAGGTGTTGGTAAGAGTGGTTTGATTGGTGCAAAAATGGCAGCAACTTTTGCATCTACTGGAACTCCTAGTTTTTTTCTTCACCCAACAGAAGCACTTCATGGTGATTTGGGAATGATAAGTAAAGAAGATGTTGTTATTGCCATTAGTTACAGCGGAGAGAGTGAAGAACTTAGTTCTATTTTACCTCACATAAAAAGGTTTAAAACGCCTCTTATTGGAATGACACGCGACAAGAACTCTACACTAGGGCAACATAGTGACATAGTCATAGATGTTATAGTTGAAAAAGAGGCTTGTCCACTTGACATTGCACCTACAAGTTCAACTACTCTTACCTTAGCACTAGGGGATGCCTTGGCGGTTTGCCTTATGAAAGCTAGAAATTTTAAAAAAAGTGATTTTGCTTCTTTTCACCCAGGGGGAGCTTTAGGAAAACAACTTTTTGTAAAAGTTTCAAACCTTATGCAGACTAAAAATATCCCTATCGTAAAAGAAGACACAAAAGTTAAAGATGCCATTTTAAAAATTAGTGAAGGGCGCTTAGGAACAGTTTTAGTCGTAGATGCCAACGATAAACTCATAGCAATTGTTAGTGATGGAGATATTCGTAGAGCCTTACTTCAAGATGATTTTTCCCTAGAACAAAATGTTTTAAAATATGCAACAAAAAATCCTATGACTTGTAAAGATGAGAATATGCTTGCAAGCGAAGCCCTCGTACTTGTAGAAAAGAAAAAAATACAACTTCTTGTAATTACAGATAAAAATAAAAAAATAAAAGGCGTACTACATATTCATACGCTTATAGAAAAAGGAATTTCATAAAAATATGATGAGATTAAACAAATATATTGCTCACCACTCAAGCTACTCCAGACGAGAGGCCGATAAAGCTATCCAAGATGGATATGTTAGAGTAGATGGTGAAATACAAGACAACCCCGCGACACAAGTTGATGAAAAAGAAACTATCGTTTATGTGAGTGGAAAACAAATAACTCCTCGCGATAAATATACAGTTATAGTTTATAACAAACCAAAAGGTGAGCTTGTAACAAAAAAAGACCCAAGAGATAGAAAAACTATCTATGATTCTTTAGATGCAAAGTATAAACACTTTATTCCTGTTGGTAGATTAGACTTTTTAACAGAAGGAGTTTTGCTTCTTACAGACGCTTCAAAAATTGCAACTGCTTTGATGAACTCAAACTTAGAGAGAATCTACAAAGTGAAAATAAAAGGTCAAGTAACCCCAGAAATGGAAACAGCTATGATGAATGGACTTGAGCTCCTAGATGCTACTGCAGGTGGACATTCTCACTCTAAAATCACAAGTATGACTTTTGCACCTTTTTTAGGTTACAAAATTCAAAAAAATGAGCATAATTACTCTATTTTAAAAATAGCAATATCAGAAGGTAAAAATAGAGAAATTAGACGCTTTTTTGCTCATTTTGGTACAGAAGTTGCAGACTTAAAACGCATTAGTTTTGCAGAGGTTGGGTTAAATAATCTACCAACGGGAAAAACTAGATTTTTAAGTAGAAGTGAATACTCTGCTTTATTTACATTTTTAAAAGCTGAAGAAAAAAGCAAAAGAGAGCGAGGCGAAAAATAGTCTTGAGTGATTTTACGCATCTTTTAAGACCTAAAACTTTTGATGACTTAGTTGGTCAAGAGCATCTGAGTTGTGTAGATGCTCCTCTTCGTATCTTATGTGAAAATCTCTCTCTTGGACATAGCTTTTTTTATGGTCCCCCTGGAAGTGGAAAAACTTCTATTGCAAGAATTATAGCCTCGGTTATGGAGCTTCCTTTTTACGAGTTTAACGCAACTTCAATAAAGATAGAACAACTTAGAAAAATCTTTGATAAACACAAAAACACTTTACAAAAACCACTTATTTTCATAGATGAAGTTCATCGTTTAGCAAAAAATCAACAAGAAGTTTTACTTCCAGTAATGGAGAATAACTCTGTTTTAATCATAGGTGCTTCAACTGAGAATCCTTTCTTTTCTTTAACTTCTGCTATTCGCTCTCGTTCTATGCTTTTTGAATTAAAGTATATAAGCAATGAAAAGCTATTTCTACTTTTAGATACAGCACTAAATACTACAGAGTTAAAATGTGATAAAGATGCAAAAGAATATCTAGTTAAGAGTAGTGGAGGAGATGCCAGAGCAATGTTAAAACTTTTAGAGTTTTCTTCAAGTATAGCAGCCAACATAACACTAAAGCTTTTAAAGTCTTTAAGACCAAATGCTCTAAGTGTTGGAAGTAGTGAAGCAGGTGTTCACTATGATTTAACAAGTGCTCTTATAAAGTCCATAAGAGGCTCAGACATGGATGCTGGCATCTACTATCTTGCTAGACTTATAGATGGTGGAGAAAGTGCTGATTTTATAGCAAGGCGACTTGTAATTTTAGCAAGTGAAGATATAGGAAATGCTAATCCTCAGGCTCTAACCCTTACAACTTCATGTTTGACAAGTGTTTCTAAGATAGGTTTTCCTGAAGCTAGAATCATCTTAGCTCAGGCTGTAGTGTATCTATGCGCCTCTCCTAAATCAAATTCTTCTTACTTAGCAATCAACTCTGCTCTTAAAGAAATCAATGAAGGTTTAATGCTAGAAATACCTAAAAATATAACACAGAGAAATGAAGCTTATTTATATCCGCATGATTTTGGTGGTTATATAAAACAAACCTACATGTCAAAACATATCAAATTTGTTGAGTTAAAAGATATAGGCTATGAAAAAAAGATGAAAGAATGGATAACAGATATAAACAAATTTAGCAAAAATTAATATTTATAGTTATATACTAATCTAATACAAATAACAAAAAGGATATACTTATGGAAATCACATCATCGTCAAGCACTATTACAATTACAGGAAATATTAAAAGTATTGCAAATTTTTCTGAGATTAAATCTCTTACAGATAATGTATCAGCTGAGCATAAAAGTATAGTTATTAAAATCATTGATTCTCTTTCTATTACATCTTCTGTTATTGGTTACTTTAATAAACTAGTTTTAAAAGATAACATAACTATTGATATGCGTATTGGAAATGAACAACTATTTCATCTTATAGATGATTTAAATCTTACCTCAACCTTTAATGCAAAAAAAATAAAATGAGTATCAAGAATAAACTAAAACTTATAGCGGGAATGGTTATCTCTTTTGCTTTAATCATTATGGCTATAACGCTAAACAAATCTTTGCATGAAAAAACTGCGATAGAACAAGCAAAACATCTAAATATACTTTCACAAAAATTAAGTCTTTTAATACATGAAACTCAAAAAGAAAGAGGTATGAGTGCTGGTTTTATAGGTTCTAAAGGTAAAAAATTCTCAGATGCACTGCCTAAACAAAGAGTTCTTATGAGTAAAAAGAATACTGAACTTGACAATTACACAGCAACTCTAGATTTAAACTCTTTCCCGCAGGAGTTAAAAAATGAACTCTTAGCTTTTAACGAGGACATGAGTAGAGTAAATCAAATTCGCTCTCAAGTAGATTCCTTAAGTATTAGTGTAAAAGATGAAGTAACTTACTATACAAAAATGAATAAAAAAATCTTAAATATTGTCGCTTTAACAGCAAAACTAGCAGATACTCAAAAACTTGTAAAAGCCCTAGATGCTTATACAAACTTTTTAAAGTCTAAAGAGAGAGTAGGGATAGAGAGAGCTGTTTTAAGTGGTACCTTTGGTGCAGATAAATTTGGCAACGGAATGTTTGCAAAGTTTATAACTCTTATAGCGGAACAAAATGCTTATATGGACTCTTTTTTAAGCATGGCAACTACAAAAACAAAAGAATTTTATAAAAAGAAAATGAACTCTCCTGTGATTGGGGAAGTTAATAAAATGAGAGATATTGCAAAAGCTAAAGCCAATGAAGGTAATTTTGGCATAGACAGTGTTGTTTGGTTTAAAACAATTTCAAAAAAAATCAATCTTTTAAAACAAGTTGATGATGAACTTGCTAGACAAAACTCTATCCTTTTAAAAGAAATTGAAGAAAGCTCAAAACAAAAGCTTTTACAACATTAGCTAGTTATGGTTTTTTTGCAACTATCATTTTCTTAATCATACTCAGTATCTCTAATGGTATAAATGCAAGTGTTAAAAACTCTTTACAAAAAATAAACTGTGTTTCTGATAACCTTGATTTAACATGTGAAGTTGTTGTAGAAGGAAGAGATGAAATATCTCAAATATCTAAAGCAATTCATACAATGATAATTCAATTTAGACAAAGTGTAATTCAGGCAAAATCAGTTTCAGATGCCACAAGTATAGAGAGTAAAAACCTAAATCTTGTCGTTGAAGAACTTACAAAAAATGGTGATATAGCAGATATAAAAATCACAAATGTAAATATTTTAGTGGCTGAAATTGGAGAAAAACTAGATGCTGTTGAAGAAGCTTCCATCAGTGTTACAGAAGATTTAGATCAGACATTTACTGTTTTAGACAGTTTCGTATCTAAACTAGATGCCGTTGTAAGTACCATAGATGATGGGACACAACACCAACAAGAGTTAGCTCAAAAAGTATCTTCTTTAACAGAACAGGCTAAAAATATTAAAGATGTTTTAGCAATCATCTCTGATATAGCAGACCAAACTAACTTACTCGCACTTAATGCTGCCATAGAAGCGGCTCGTGCAGGTGAGCATGGACGAGGTTTTGCAGTTGTTGCAGATGAGGTAAGAAAACTAGCTGAGAGAACTCAAAAATCTCTTGGAGAAATAAGTGCAAATGTAAATCTTATTACACAAAATGTTGTTGAAATTTCAGAAGAAACAAATACAACTTCAAAAAATATGATACAAATATCTGAATCTGCTCAAGAGCTAATAGAAGATTCAATGCAAACAAAAGAAAACCTGTTAAAAACAACAGGACAATCAAAAGATGTTATGTATCAAAGCACTTACATTGCTACTAAAACTAAAGAGCTTATAACAAACATGGATGAGATGATTCAGCTTTCAAATGAAAATATAAAATTTAGAATTGATGTTAAAAATAGTTCTAATCTACTATCAAATGAGGCTCAAAGTCTTCAAGATGAACTAAGTAAATTTAAAGTATAGGTAAAATATGCAAAAGAATCTGTTAATTATTGATGATACGATTTTAGAGTTTATGCAATCATTGACGCTTCTTTGCATCGAAGACAATAAGACTACACAACTTTTATATGATGCAATTTTTGAAGATTATGTTGAAAAAATAATCTTTGCGGATGATGGTCAAGATGGTTATGAAAAATATGATTCAAATGATATCGATGTCATAATAACTGACTATGCTATGCCTAAGCTTAATGGCTTAGAAATGATAGAAAAAATCAGAAAGTCTGATAAAACTATACCTATCATCTTAGTGACTGTCATAAGTGAAGCAGATGTCATCATTCAAGCATTAAACCTAAATGTAAATAACTTTATAAAAAACCTATCAAACCTAAAGAAGTTATCAGCGCACTTATATCTACTTCAAAACTTATACTTGTAGAAGAGCATCTACAAAGACAAAAAAACTCCAAACTAGAAGCACTTGAAGAAAAAGAAAAATATATCTCACATCAAGAAGATTTAGCCTTTGAAAAAGAACTAAATATCTTAAGAAATGATTTTTACTACAAAATGATAGATATGAGTTCTATCTCATTAATAGATTTTATGTATCAACCCTTAGATGTTTTAAGTGGAGATTCTTATAGTGCGAGAAGTATAAACTCATCTTTATCATTTTACCTACTTGTTGATGGAATGGGCAAAGGTCTTTCGGCTTCACTTAGCTCTATGCTAATAACCTCTTTTATAAACCACACCATAGATAACATGAAAAAAGAAGATAATTTTGATTTTCATAAACTTATAGATAAGTCTTTAGATTACATCAAACCTATTTTACTTGAAGAAGAGGCACTCTCAATAGACTATCTTCTACATGATGATAAAAAGAAACTTCTTCATTATGCAAAATTTGCAATGCCTGCGATACTCATGCAAAATAACAATCATAAAATCATAAAATTAAAATCAAATAACACTCCTATAAGTAGATATATTCATGATTTTAAAGTTTCTTCTTATAACACTTCAGATATTACAAAGTATCTATTTTATACAGATGGAATGGTGGAGAACTCAACTCGATTTAAAAATAAACTTTATATAGAATATATTGAAAAGGATTTTTTAGACTCCTTTACAAAAGACGCTATGAAAGAAAGACTACTTTGGAAAATTGATACACCAGAAGATGATATAACTTTTATATTTATAAACTCTCTTGATTTAAAGAATACTATCATTGCTGAAAAAAGTTTTATAACTAATTTCAATGAGATAGAAAATGCAAATGAGTGGTACACAACTATTTGGGAATCTTTAACTGATGATGTGAAGAAAAGATATGATGCAGGCGTTGTATTTACTGAACTTTATATGAATGCTTATGAGCACGGAAACCTTAAACTAGATACAGAGACAAAACATAAACTTATAGAAAATGATATATATCTTCAAACTCTTCAAGAAATTCAAAAAGATTGTACAAAAAAGATTTTTATAACTATAAATAAGATTACTAACGATTCGATAAACTATATAGTAACTCAAGTGAGTGATGAGGGTGAAGGATTTGATACTGAAATACTAAGTAAAATATTTAGAAATACTAAGTCTTTTAATGGAAGGGGTGTTTTTGTTTCGAGAAATTCATCTTTGGGGATTTACTACAATTCTAAGGGTAACTCCGTTTTATTTTTACACAAGGTTTAAACTCTCAACAAAGTGTGAGAGTTTAACTTAACAAATACTATTTGCTAAGTGCCGCCTTAGACGCTTCTACAACTGCACTAAATGCTGCTGCATCATTCATCGCCATATCAGCAAGAATTTTACGGTCAAGCTCGATGCCAGCTTTGTGAACACCATTCATGAAGGTAGAATAAGTCATTCCATTTAAACGACTCGCTGCATTGATACGAACAATCCATAATCTACGGAAATCACGCTTCTTTTGCTTACGGTCACGATGAGCATATACCCACGATCTTTCAATCTGTTCTTTAGCTTTTCTAAAGTGTTTACGACGACCACTATAGAAACCTTTTGCTAATTTTAATATCTTTTTGTGTCTTCTTCTACGAACAACACCTGTTTTTACTCTTGGCATTTCTTTCCTTTTTCTTTACCCAGACACTTTTAGTGTTCAAGGTGCCACACATTAAGTGGTCTTGCCCAATTATTTAAAATTGGAGATTTACGATAAATTAATTTATCATAGCCTTAACATTTGCTTCGTCAGCTTTTGCAACAACCTTAGGGCTGTTTTGCTTACGACGAGTAGCTGCATCTTGTTTAGTTAAGATGTGACTTCTGAACGCTGAACCGCGCTTAACAGAACCATTTTTCTTAACTTTAAAACGCTTTACAGCGCCTTTTACCGATTTCATTTTTGGCATCGATAATCCTTTACATAAAATTCTCACTATTTGAGAATGGGATTATACCCAAAAGTTTCTAAGATTTAGCTACAATAATTTTATGAATTCAATAAAACATATAGAAAATGCCCTTAAAGAGCTTGATGACGAGGTTCAAAAAATATTACTTAATTGGAGTATTCCTCTTAATGAGAAAGATAATTTAATGCTACCAATACTTCAGCAAAAAAAAGTTTTAACACAGACTTTAGAAGATTTAAACTATCTAAAAAATAATCCACCATCACCAAATCAGCCATGCGGAATTTCAAAATTTAGAGAAGATATTAAGTAGTTAATGGTAATAAATTAGGGGGTTATATAAACTTTACTCTTTACGATTTAGATAAAGGTGCCCCTCTCCAGATATCTGCGGCACATAATAAACTCAGGTGTGCTGCTGTATTCCTACCCTGACACATTATCTAAAAATATCATTGCACAGGTCTAAAGAAGAGCGGTGGAAGTATATCTTATTTTTTAAAAATTACCAAATTTTTTCTAAGTAGATATAGTTGCTACTGCTTTTTTAATAGCATCTAAATGAGCTTTATAGTCAAAATCAACCTTTGCTTTTGTCGCACAAAGTTCCATCTCTTTTGACATTTCATAAACTTCATTAAAACGAAGATTACCTGCACTTCCTTTAATGGAATGCGCTTGTAATTCTATATCTTGATAATTTTTAGACTTTATTGCCTCTGCTAATTTATTCAAACTAGAAGCAGATTCTTCTAAAAAACTAGCTATCAAAATAGGTATATGTTTAACTTTTAAACCTATAGCTTTTGCCATTTTATCATGGTCTATATCTGAATAATTTGCATCTAATACTGCCATAATCTTATTTTCCTATATAATTTTGTATAATTGTAACATGTTATATATCATCTGTGCTTTAAAGTCAGAAGCTCAAGCTTTTGTCGATAAATATAAACTTACTAAGTCAAAACAAAATAGTGAAGTAACTCTCATTGTAAGCGGGATTGGAAGAGAAAGTATGTTTAATGCTTCCAAAAAAATTCTACCACAAATGAGTAAAACTGACATCATTGTAAATATAGGAATTTGCGGAGCAAACAAAAGCTATAAAATTGGGCAACTCATAGATGGTTTCGCAAACAATTTAAGCTGTGTTAATGAAGCTGTTACAAACGATAGCATCTACGAACTTGTTGATATGGAATCAGCTGGATTTATCCAAGCAACAAAAGCGATTAAAAACAGATATATTTTTAAAATCGTATCTGATCACTTTGAACCACATAAAGTTACAAAAGAAGCAACAAAACAACTGATTTTTAATGCAATAGATGATATAAATGTACTAATCTATAACAAGGGGAAATAATTGAAATATATTTTAATACTTTTACTTAGTTTTTTAACTCTTAACGCAGCTCCCATATCAAATAAAAAACTAAAAAAAATGATAGGACGAATGCTAGTCATAGGTTTTGAGGAACAAAGCGTAAACAAAGATACACAGATAGTTAAAGATATAAAAAGATACGAATTAGGTGGTGTAATTTTATTTGATAAACATTATAAAAAAAGAAGTATTACTAAAAATATAGACTCGCCACAGCAACTCCAAGAGTTAACAACTCAGTTAAAAAAATACTCTCTTAAACCTCTTTTAATCTCTGTTGACCAAGAAGGTGGTAATGTAGCAAGACTTAAACACTACTATGGATTTGATAGATTTCCATCTGCAAAAGAGATAACATATATGCATTTTAGTGATGCAAAAGAACTTTATAACGATGAAGCTAAAATGTTAAAAAAAGCAGGAATAAATACGAACTTTGCTCCTGTTGTTGATTTGGAAGTAAACCCAGATAACAAAGTTATAGTAGGACTTGAACGCTCTTATGGAAAGTCAAGCGAAAAAGTAACTAAATATGCAAAAGTTCTCATAGATGCTCAAAGAAAACAAAATATTATAAGTGTTTTAAAACATTTTCCAGGTCATGGTTCTTCTCTTGATGATTCACATAAGGGTTTTGTGGATATTTCAAAAACTTGGAGTAAAAAAGAGTTACAACCATATAAAAATCTCATAAAATCAAATGATGTAGATATGATAATGACTGCCCATGTTTTTAACTCACATCTTGATAAAAAATATCCAGCTACACTTTCATACAAAGTAAACACAAAACTTCTTAGAAAAGAGATGGGATACAAAGGTCTGATTATTAGTGATGACTTGCAAATGAAAGCAATAACAAAACACTACTCACTAAGACAAAGCGTGACCCTTGCAATAAACGCTGGTGTGGATATTTTACTTTTTGGAAATCAACTCTCAAATAACAGTGCAGATGAATTGGTTAAAGTGATTTATTCTCAAGTAAAAAAAGGCAAAATTTCATATAAGAGAATAATAGAGTCAAACAAAAGAATAGAATATTTACTTACTAAAAACTCGATAAAACACCGTCCTATAAGTTTTACTCCTAAGCGAATTAAATTGACTAAAGATTATATAAAACAGCACTATGGATTAAAAGTCAAAAACATAAAAATAAAACCTAAAGCTATAGTTCTTCACTGGACTGCGGTTATGAAATATGAAGACTGCTTCAAACGACTTAAGGGAGAAACACTTTATAGCGACAGAGGCGACATTGCAAAAGCAGGAGCATTAAATGTTTCAACTCACTTTTTAGTTGAAAGAAATGGAGCCATTACACAACTTATGCCTGATAATTGGATGGCAAGACATGTTATAGGTTTAAACTACTCTTCTATTGGTATAGAAAATGTAGGTGGAAGAGACAATAAAAAAGATGACTTAACAAAGGCTCAAAGAATAGCTAATGTAAGACTTGTTGAATATCTAAAGATAAAGTATCCAGATATAAAATATCTTCTAGGTCATTACGAGTACGAAAAAATGCAAAAAACTCCTCTTTGGTTAGAAAAAGATGCCAAGTACAGAACTAAAAAAGTAGACCCTGGTAAAAGGTTTATGAAAATTGTTAGAAGAGAAGTAAAATATTTAGGACTTAAAAAGCCATAATGCACAGTAGCTTTTCTTCTCTTGATTGGTTTATTTTTATAGCTTATTTTGCTATTTTAGCAATCACTTCTTTTATGTTTTCTCGCATTAAAATAAAGAGCTCAAGAGATTATTTTGTAAGTGCTTCTTCAATGCCAATGTTTGGTGTTGCCATCTCAGTTCTTGCTACCTCACAATCCGCAGCTACCTTTTTAGGTGGTCCAGAATTTTCTTTCAAATATGATTTTACCTTTATTGGTTTTTACTTTTCTGCTTTACTTGGAGTTATATTTGTGGCTTTTGTTTTGATACCAAGATTTTATGCCATTAGGGCTATAACAGTTTATGAACTTCTTGAATCAAGATACGGTGAAACAGCTAAAAAACAGGCTGGAGTAATGTTTTTGATTGGTAGAGTCATGGCAAGTGGAGCCAGACTTTACATAGGTGCATTAGCAATTTCTATGATCTTATTTAGCGATATTTCATTTTGGCATCTATTCTCTTCTATTGGTATTTTGATGCTTGGTGCTTTGTCTTACGCATATTTTGGTGGTATAAAATCCATCATACTTAGTGATATTATTCAGGCAGTTACTTATGTCGGAGCTGGGGTTGTAGTGCTTGTATTTTTATACTACTCTCTTGAAGCACAGATATTTTAAACACCCTAAATGAATCCAATAAACTTCGTTTTGTAGATACTTCTTTAGATGGAAAGTTTAGCGTCATAGGACTTTTAACTGGTTGGCTTCTCTTAAATATTGCCGCTTTTGGACTTGACCAAGATATGACACAAAGAGTTCTCTCTTGTAAAAATAAACAAGAAGCAGCAAAATCTCTAATACTTTCAATACTACTAACTATTCCCGTAGTTTTACTTTTTTTGAGCATCGGTGCTTTACTTTTTGTTTTTTATCAAAACAGTATAGTTGAGCAGAATTTTAACGGAGAAAACATTACTATATTTATGTACTACATCTTAAATGAGATGCCAGATGGACTTCGTGGTTTAGTAACTGTTGGAGCGATTGCAGCGGCACTTTCATCTACTAACTCTGTTTTAGGAGCTATGGCTTCTGTTGCAGTTGAAGATTTGTATAGACCTTGGAAAATGACAAAAGGCAAAGTTGATGAGATGCACTTTGTAAAAGTATCAAGGTTAGCTGTTGTCTTTTTTGCTGTTATTCTCTCACTAATGGCAATAGTTAGTTACTTTTGGCAAAAATATAGCGACCTATCTTTGATAAGTTTTGCTCTTGGTGTTATGGCATTTGCATATACTGGACTTTTAGGAGTTTTCTTCTCGGCTATTTTTACTTCAAGAGGAAATGACAAGCTTGTTCCTTTTGCACTTGTAGGTGGTTTTTTAAGTGTTTTAGCTCTTCAACCTTATACCTTTGGCATCAGTATTGGTTTTTCTTGGCAGATAGTTATTGGGACGCTTATTGCTTTTAGTATTATGCAGTTAGGAGATAGTAATGAGTGAGTTATATATCGGTGTTATGAGTGGAACTAGTTTGGACGGAGTTGACGTGACTCTTTGTGAGATAGATGAATCAAATTGTAAGTTAATTTCTTCACTTGAGTTTCCTTTTGATGCAGAATTAAAAGAAGAGATTTTAAACGTTATTAACAGCTCAACTACTTTAGAACAAATTGGTACACTTGATAATAAACTCGGTCATTTATTTGCAGATGCCATAAACACTTTTTTACAAAAACAAAACATAGATGCAAAGAGTATAGATGCTATTGGTTTACACGGTCAAACACTTTGGCATAAGCCAAATGGGGACAATCCTTTTTCTATGCAACTAGGTTGCCCTAATGTAGTAAACGCCCAAACAAATATCAAAGTTGTAGCAGATTTTAGAAGAATGGACATAGCAAATGGCGGACAAGGTGCTCCTTTTGCTCCTGCTTTTCATCAGTTTATATTTAAAGAAAAAGAGAGTGCTGTTTTAAATATTGGCGGTATGGCAAACATAACTATCTTAGGTGAAAATCTAAGAGGTTGGGACACAGGTTGCGGAAATGTTTTGATGGATATGTGGATACAAAAATGTAAAAATATACCCTTCGATAAAGATGGAAAATTTGCAAAAAGTGGAAGCATAGACGCTAATCTTTTAGATGCTATGATTAGAGATATTTACTTTACAAAACTTCCTCCAAAAAGCACAGGTCGAGAGTATTTTAATGATACTTGGCTTGCAAACTATTTACCTATTTTTCAAACTTTAAAAGATGAAGATATACAAAGAACACTTTTAGAACTAACAGCTCTCTCCATTGCAAATGATGTTAAAAACAACAGTATTAAATCTCTTATAGTTTGCGGTGGCGGGGTTAAAAATGCCTTTTTAATGCAAAGACTCCAAGAATTATGCAAAGTAAAAGTAGCATCTACTGATGAAGTCGGTGTTAGTAGTGAGTTTATGGAGTCTATGGCTTTTGCCTGGTTAGCATACAAGCGTATTCACAACCAAGAAGTAAATTTAAGTTGCGTGACGGGAGCAAAAAAAGACTCTATTTTAGGTGGCATCTATGGATGAAATAAACAAATGGCTAAAAACTACTCCATATAAAAACTATAACATCAGTGTGGCATCTGCTGATGCTAGTTTTAGAAAATATTATAGATTATCACTCAATGAAAAAAGCTTTTTGTTGATGGATTCTTCACTTGAAAAAGACTCACTTGCTCCTTTTATAGATGTCACTTCAAGACTTTTAAAAGTTGGACTTAATGCACCTGAAATACTAGAAAAAAATGTAAAAGACGGTTTTTTAATCATAGAAGATTTTGGAAATACTCACTATTTAAATGTTTTAAATAACGATAATTTTAAAGCACTTTATTCTAGTGCTATCGATGTAATTATAAACATGCAAAAAGCAGATACAAAAGACTTGCCACTTTATGACAAAGCTTTTTTACACTTTGAAATGGACTTAATGAAAGAGTGGTATTTAGAAAAAAATCTTGCTCTTGTTTTAAATGAATCTCAAATAGAACTTATACAAATGAGTCTAGATGCCATTAGTGATGTTGTGCTTTCTCAGCCTCAAGATGTTTTTGTTCATAGAGATTTTCACTCACGAAACATTATGATAACTTCACAAAATGAAATCGGTGTTATTGATTATCAAGATGCTATGAGTGGAGCTATTACTTATGACTTGGTTTCACTTTTAAAAGATTGTTATATCTATTATGAGCGAGAGGAAATTTTGAAACTTGTTTTAGAGTTTCGTGATAAAAAAGGCTTAGATGTTAATGATGAAACTTTTATAAAATGGTTTGATTTTATGGGTTTACAAAGACACATAAAAGTTCTTGGCATCTTCTCAAGACTTTATCTTCGTGATAAAAAAGATGGTTATTTAAAAGATATACCACTCACTTTAAAGTACACTATCGACACAGCTAAGCTTTACAACGAAACAAAAGAATTAGCAAAATTACTAGAAGAAGCTCAATGAAAGCAATGATACTATGTGCTGGCCGTGGAGAGAGAATGCGACCACTTACAGATACTTTGCCAAAACCTCTTCTGAAAGTAAAAGGAAAAGCTTTAGTTGTTTGGCATCTAGAGAGATTAGCCCGATTAGGTTTTAAAGATGTGGTTATAAATATAGCCCATTTAGGTTTTAAAATACCTGGGCTTCTTGGAAATGGCTCAAAATGGAATCTGAATATTATATACTCTGATGAGCAAGATGAAGGAGCATTGGAAAGTGCTGGTGGCATAAAAAAAGCCCTACCTTTTTTTGATGATGAAACATTTTTGGTTGTTAATGGAGATGTTTTTTGTGATTATGATTTTGATGTAGATTTTGATTTAAAAAACAAGTTAGCTCATCTTATTTTAGTACCTAATCCAGAGCATAATAGAGATGGAGATTTTGGTATAAAAGATAATTTACTTGTAAATAATGTTGACATTAACTATACCTTCTCAGGTATTGGGTATTATTCGCCAAAACTTTTTAAACATCTCAAACAGGGAAAAGCATCTTTAGCACCAATACTGCGAAATGAGATAAAAAAACAAAATATAAGCGGAGAAATTTATAATAATATGTGGCACGATATAGGAACACCTCAACGACTGGAAAATATAAACAAATGAAAAATATACTACTACTTTTACTCTTAGCATCTATGTTAAATGCAAAATATACAAACTGTGACTTTCAAAACAAAGATTATGAAGATATTTGTAACAAAGCTGTAAAGAGCGGTGTTTCATATAAATACGCAAACAAGTTTTTGCTATCGTATTTTAAAACACAAAAGTATGATGAGATTAGCTGGAAGTACCTGCAACCTCGTCATATTACAAATCATAAGAACAATGAGCGAAAAGCAAATAAAGTTTTAGTAAATCATGTTCCAAAGATAGTAAAACATCTAAAAAGGTACAAAGAAGTTTATGATTATAGTGAAAAAACTTACGGTGTAAATCGTGAGATAATCGCATCTATACTTATGAAAGAGACTAAACTTGGAAAAATCAAACCAACTCATGATGCTTTTATAGTTTTTAACACCATCGTTGTAAGAACAAAAGCTAAAACTAAACGCGAAAAATGGCTTCTCAAAATGGGCAAAACAAATATGATTTCAATCATTAAACATTGTTATGAAAAAGGTGTAACACCTGAACAATGTAACTTGCCAAGTTCTTACGCGGGGGCAGTTGGTATCCCTCAGTTTATGCCAAATAGTTTTATTTACACAAAGGGTTATAAAAACAAAATAGCTGATTTAACAAAGATGGAAGATGCCATCATTTCAGCTAGTAGATTTCTTCATAAAAAGGCTGCTTATTCTAAACTTATAGACTGGGATAAAATGCCCGATATTAAGAAATTAGAATCTGACTGGTACAAATACGAAGCTAAACATAAAAATGCTTCACTTGTATATGCAAAAAATAAACATGGTAAAAAATATAAATGTTTCAGTTGTGATAAAGAAGATTTAGCATATTTCAAAGAATACACAAAAAAAATTATGCGCTACAACAACTCTTCAAACTACGCTATTGGTGTTATGAGATTAGCTTATGATTCTCATATACAACTCAACAAATTATAGCTTTTAGCCTATACTTTTGATTTGGTTTTAACAGTTTAAAATCATCATAAGCATTAGCTGATTCTATACAAACAAACTCTTTATATGCCTCATCACTCATACCGCTCATTCTTTTACATTTATCTATCCAAGGGTTCCAAACAACTACTGATAATGAGCCTTCATTTTCTATGCTAATAGTCCTATCTATATCAACTAACTCTATCCTTGAATCAACCTCTTGATAAACTCTGTCTATCTCTTTTTCAAATGTTATATATGAATTTTGAATAAAAATTTTATTTTTTAAAGCATCTAAATATGGTTTTGCATCTAGACCTCTAATTTTAATATTTGAAATATAAGAAATATTAAAATAAGTATGTAAAGCTTGTGTGAGTTTAAAAGTTTTTGTATCTTTATTTGTAGTAGTAAGTAGGATTTCTAAAGTATTACCAATGGTTATTTTCACTTCTAATTCAAGTTTATACTCACATAGTTTTAAAGTGACCTGCGTAGTATTAGCATCTATCTCTTTAGTTTGTAGATGCTCAAAAATTGAAGTTCTTGCAAAGCCGTGTTGTGGCAAATCTGGATTATTATTGCCAAAAGAAGGCCAACAGATGGGGACTCCACCTCTTATGGCTTTTCCTTTTTCAAAATCACTACTCTCACTTAGCCACAAAAGAGGTGTTTCTCCTGTGCGTTGATAATGAAAAAGATGCGCTCCTTGAAGAGCTATTTTAGCAGTTGCTGAGTTATTTTTTACTTCTATGATTTTAAACATTTTAACTCCAAGAAGTTTTTTTGTGCCATTTTAAAGCGTAAATAAGTATGAATACATAACAAACAATTCCCACTAAATAAGAGGTCTGCATATCGCCACTAACTTGTGCTACTTTACCAAAAACAAGAGGTAAAATTGCTCCACCTGCTATTGCCATGATAAGCAAGGCACTTCCTTGAGCAGTGAATTTTCCAAGACCTTCAAGAGCTAAAGGCCAAATAGTAGGCCAAACAAGTGCATTTGTAAACCCAAGAAGTGCAACAAAAGCGACCGTATTTGGCAGAGTAGCGATGCCACTCCATCCCCATAAAACTTCAGAAATCCAGTGAGAAGTTGTAGAACTAAAAGCAACACATAAAAGTAGTAAAATTCCACCAAGAGCTGAAGCTATAAGTGCTTTTTCTTGTGAGAGTTTTTTTGGTATAAAAAAGACTCCAACTAGATAACCAAAAACCATAAAAATCATAGTGTATGATGTTAGGGCTGTTGCATTTGCAACATCTAAACTTTGGGCATAAAGTCCTATAGTATCTCCAGCAATAACTTCAATACCTACATAAAAAAACAAAGCTACAGCACCTAAAATAACGCGTGGAAAAGCAAAAATATTTCCTTTTTCATCTTTACTTGTTTTTTCAAACTCCAACTCAGGAATAGATGAAAATTTCACTAAAGCGATAAGTCCACTTAAGACAATCGCCATTACAATATAAGGTATTATTAGTCTAGATGCTAACTCCTCAGTATCGATAGAATCTGTGGTTAAAGAGCCAATATCTGAGAGTATAAGAGTAGTGAAGAGAAGAGGAACTAAAACCCCTGCACTTTTGTTTATAAGTCCCATAATACTTATACGCATCGCAGCACTCTCTATGGGTCCAACTAAAACGACATAGGGATTTGAAGCGGTCTGTAAGATCGTAAGTCCTGTTCCTAGAGTAAAAAGAGCTAGTAAAAAAAGTAAATAGTTCGCGGTTAGTGCTGCTGGAATAAAAAGTAAACTACCAACAACCATAACCGCTAAACCTATTGCCATGCCATTTTTATAACCAGTTTTTTCTAAAACAAGAGCCATTGGAAAAGCCATAACTGTGTAAGCTATGTAAAACGCGAAAGTTACAAAAAGTGCTTCAAACTCATTTAAATCACAAATTACTTTTAAAAATGGAATCAAAGAGCCATTGAGCCAAGTTACAAAGCCAAATATGAAAAAAAGTATACCGATGATTATCATGAAATAGGGCCTTTTATATAGTTAAAGAAGTATATCTAATCTTAGACTTTTAGTACACTTCTTTCCTATGCGCAATTCTAATGAGAGTGATAACTGACATGTCATTTTCTTTTAAATAAACTATTTTTAGGGACGAAAAAATGTTTAATCTCTAAAAAGATAATTAATCCCTACTCCACACGATATTTGGTTTGCAGATGTTCTACCCCGATCATTTCCATTACTATCACTTATATGATATTTAGATATTTCTGCTCCACACCTGGTATCTAGCTCAAAACTGTCATTTATTTCATAAATAAAACCAAGAGTTACACCTAAGAATATAACACTTCTCGAGTAAGTTTCTTTTTTAAAAGTAGCTTTCCGAGTATAAGACTCTTTAACATAATTGTATTTAATAGTGGCACCTAAATATGGTGTAAAGCTAGTATTTTCTTGTATAAATAAGTAGTCTGCATTTATGCCTATTTTACTAGAATTTTCTAATGACATACTTAGTCTGTATTCATCAAAATATTTACCAATTTTATATGCTGTATATGTTGCTTCAGAATTACTCTTAAAATCATCATCTTCAATAGTATGATTAGTATATCCAACTTCTGCACCAATATACATATTGTCCTTTGCAAGCAACCCAGTCGTAAGTATTACTGTTCCTAATATTCCTAAAATTATCTTTTTCATTACATTTCCTCATTGTTTGTTTAATCAACAATCATATTCTAATAATGTGCTAACTTAGATATTAACTATTCATTCATTATTATTATAGTTAATATAACTTTAAATAATCTTTTTAAAGAATTAGCTTAAACTTTCTAAGTACTTTGCAACTGCATCTTCTTCATTTGTATAAGTTAAGACTACATCTGCTAACACAAGCACATCATCATGTGAATTTGCTACAGCTACTGCTGTATTTGCTAAGTTAAACATTCCTATATCGTTAAGATTATCCCCAAAAACAGTTAAGTTTTGCAAATTAAATCCGAGATATTCACTCACACTTTTTATGCCGTGAGCCTTATCTGCATCTTTGTTTAGTATGGTCAAGAAGTGACATCCTACATAGGCTTCAGGAGCTAAGATGTACTTCAAATCATCGCCAAAAATATTTACTAAGTGTTCATGAAGTTCAATTAATAGTTCCTCATCTGCCATATAAACAATTTTGAAGTTTTTATCTTCTGCTCTTATGCCATCAAAACTCTTAAGGTTATCATCACCTGAGTAGCGTTTGAGTACTTCTATTTGGTACTTGTTAAGAACCTTATCGTGTAAGAAACTCTCTCTTAGGTTTTTCTCATCACTTAACGAGAGTACAAAAGGATAAATCCCAAACTTCCAACCCTCATCAATTATCATATCACTAACATTACGACAAAGAGTTTTTGTCTCAATGATTTTTTTGTCCATAGTCGCTATGAGTGCTCCATCTAGTAAAATCATAGGAGCATTTACCTCTACTCCCTTTAAAAAATGTACAGTTTTCATATGAGTTCTTGCCGTTGCTATACCCATAATCGAGCTGTCACTAAAAGAGTTCCAGATTTTTTTAGTATAATCACTTATAGATAAATCATTTCTCAAAAATGTATGATCAAGATCTGTAATATATATGTTTTTCATAAAGAAATTATAGCTAAAAGGTTTAAAATGCAAACAGCAGTGGTAACGGGAGCTAGTAGTGGAATTGGTAAAGAAATAAGTTTACGACTTTTGAAGCTTGGATACAGAGTTGTTGGAGTTAGCAGAAGCATAACAAACAAAGATTTTAATAGTAAAAATTTTAGTTGTTTTCAAGCTGACTTATCAGATGAAAAAGCAACTGGAAGAATTTGTGAAGTGTTAAAAAATGAAGATGCATCTATACTTATAAATTCCGCTGGTTTTGGAAGGTTTGAACCTCATGAAGAGTTAAGTACCAAAGTTATAAAAGAGATGACTTTTTTAAATCTAACTGCTCCTATGTTGCTTACAAATGCCCTACTTCGGAGTTTGAGAAAAAATGATGGTTACCTAATAAATATAAATAGCATAGAAGCCATAAAAACTAGTAAATTTGCAGGTGTTTATAGTGCAACAAAAGCTGGTTTAAAAGCCTTTGGTGACTCACTCTTTGAAGAGAGCAGAAAAAGTGGACTAAGTGTTACAAACATAAACCCCGACATGACACAGAGTAATTTTTATGATGAACTTAGATTTACAACAAGTGATAAAGAAGATGAAAAACTATTAGCATCTGATATAGCAGATGCAATAGAACATATTTTGAGTATGAGAAAAGGTGCTGTTGTTAGTGAATACACTATAAGAAGTTTGAGATTTGGAATTTGTAAGAAGTAATCTAAACTATGACTTTAAGTCTAGTTTATTTGTAGGTTCTAGCTGTATTGACTCTAAAAACTTTAGATTTTTCTCCATCTTATTCATAATTATTTTTGTTTCATCTTGAAGTGTGTAGATTAGCTCAGCCGCTTCTCTTAAAAGATATGAGGCTGATTCCATATCTTTAACTTTCTCAAATTTTGGCATATTGTCTAAAAGTTCGTCTATATTATCTGTATTTTTTTCAATTATTGCTATTTGTAGGTTATTTAGCCACATCTGTACTTTCTCTCCATGCCTCTAACAAACCTTTAAAAACTTGACTAACTTCATCAAGTTTATCAATATTTTTTTCCATAGACGCTTGTGTTAATAATTTTATTTCATAATTATAAAGACCTTCTAAGTATAAAGAAATATCTCCTTGATTTGTATCGATGGTAACTATCAACTCTGTAAGAATAGCTATCGAGCGGTTTATCCAGTAAACTCTTTTTTCTACATCGCCATCTTTTATAGCCTTCTTTGCTTGTGCATTAAAACGAAGTACACCTTCATACAGCATCTCAATAAGCTTCGCTGGGGACTCAATACCGATGTTATTTTGTGCATAAATATTATGAGCTAAATTACCATACATTTTAGATCCTTTTTCATCATTGTTAGTTTCTTTCATGTAAGATATATCGACACGAAATAAATTTTCTTTATAGCAAATTTAAAATTTAACTTTATTGCTTTATTGTCGATATTAGTGTTATACTTTAATTTAAAAAGGATTTATTATGGCTTCTGCAATAAGCTCCCTCGGTATCGGTTCAGGTGTTTTAACTGCTGATGTAATAGATAAGTTAAAAGCAGCAGATACCTCTCGAATCATTAAACCAATAGAGAGAAAAATCACTCTTAATAACCAAAGACAAGATGCACAAAAACTATTAACATCTATGATGAAGACTTTTAAAGCCAGTGCTTCTGCTCTTAGTTACAGTACAATATTTGACTCTAAAAGCGTAGAAGTGACTGGCAAATCTAAAGTAAAAATAGATGCAGGGGCTAATGTAGAATCTTTTAACCTTGAAACTATTACACTTGCTAAAAAAGATATAACAAAATTTGGAGCAGTTGCAAGTAAACTTACAAATGTTGCTTCATTAAATGGAACCCTTGAGATAAAAATTGGCTCAGACCCTGCTAACCCTGATAAAACTATAAACATTGCATATACTGCTGGGATGACTCTTAGTGATTTGACGCAAGCTATTACAGATGAGGCTGGAGATGATATTTCAGCATCTATTTTACAAACTGGAGATGGTGCATTTAGTTTAATAATTACATCCAAATCAACAGGTGAAAATCAAACTTTAACTATTTCTGATACAAGTGGTAATTTGGATTCTGCTCTTTTTGCTGCATATAACGCAACTACAAACCCAACAGGTTATGAAAAAGTACAAACAGCAGTAGATGCAGAGTTTAAATATAATGGCATTTCTATGACTAGATCAAGTAACGAGTTTAGTGACCTTATTTTAGGTGTAGATATTACGCTTAATAAAGAAGGGGATATCTCAAAAGTTGCTATTTCTCAAAATACAAAAGGTATAACAGATGAACTTCAACAGTTTGTAGATAGTTATAATGCGCTTATGACTAACCTGCACGATATGACACTTAAAAATAGAGAAACTGGTGCTGAGGGTGTTTTTAATAGTGATAGTTTTGTTAAATCAATCTCTAGAGACTTAACAAGGGCAATAACTTCTCTAAATGATGGAGATTTACTTCTTAACTATGGTGTAGATATAGACAGACATGGTGCAATGAGCTTTGATAAAAATGTCTTTGAAAAGAAACTAAAGGATGACCCAGATGCAGTAAAGTTGTTTTTTACTGGTGGGAAAGATAATGATGGAGATGATGTAGCAGGTTTCTTTAAAACTTTTGATACAAAACTCAAAGGATATACTGGCTACGGAAAACTTTTAAGCACTTTTGAGGCAGACTTAAAAACAGAAGGTAAAAACCTTTCTAAAACTCATTTAAATTCCAAGAACTCCCTTGATACTCGTTATGAGATTATGTCAAAAAGGTTTATAGCTTATGATGCCATAATAAGTAAAATAAATGCTCAATTTTCATCTATGCAAATGATGATAAATGCTGAATATGCTAGTAAATAAGATCTTATGAAGAGGTCTAATGAATATTGAAAGTGTCTATTTTTTTCGACTCTGTAGTTGCACTTACGGTGGCTGATAGGCATAAAGATGATAAAAAATTATTTTTCTATGATGGGGCTCCTTTAACAGATGCTCCATCAAACTGCATAAATGTGCCAATTGCCTCATTTTATGATTTTTTCTTGCGAACCACATACCCACAAGTTTCACAACTAAACTTTGACAATGTTAACTTTTCCGATGATATTAAAGCACAAATAACTCAAAACATAACTCAAACTATCACAACTATAAAAAATAGAAAAATAGAAATTATAAACTCTCTTCTTCCTGCTAAGATAGATAATAAAAATATTGGAGTAATGATATTTTCATTTTTAAAGCACTTAATAGAAGGTGCTGATGAAAAAGCCACTGCTGAATTAATAATAAAACTATTAAACATAACAACTTACTTACAAACACATCAATACGAACTTACTCCGCAGATACTAAATCTGCAGATGCAACTATTTACATCAATAAATAAACAAGAAACAAGTATGAATAATATCTTCATAGCATTTATTTTAAAGCAATTTCAAGATAAAAAAGAATTTGATAAAAATAGACAAAAGTGCCTACTAGAGATAAGTAACTATGACACAATGCATGATATCTTCACTAATTTTCATTTTGTAAAGTATATTTATACGCCCGAAGAGTTTAAAAAATTTATAAATATACAGGCAAAAATTATATTTAAATCTGATTTTTTTGACCTTGACACAATAAAACAAAAAGAACAAGTGTATAGATTTTTTTATATCACTAACTATGCTTTTGATTTTTTTGAAGATTTTAAAGAGATGTATAACATTTTACTTCCTATATACCTTGAAGCTATAACAAAAGACCAAGATGAACTGGTGATGTTTATATACTATCCACTTCAGTTTTCATGGAACGGAGTTGCTCAGACTCAAAAGGAACATAAAGATTTTAACGATGCTGTTGAGCGTCCATTTGAATCATATGTAAAAAATACACTTATAGATAAATACAAGCTCAAAGCAAATAATAAAAAAATAAACCCTAATCAAAAAAAGATAAAAGTAGCCATCTTAGTTCACAGAATCCTAGATTTATCTGTAAATCATGTAATGATGTCTTTACTAGAATCTATCAAGAAAAATCCAGATAAACAATATGAATTTATAGTATATGATTTAAATCTTATGGAAATGCTAGGAAGTGATGATAAAAAAGTTGAAGAATTAAAAGCACTTGGATTTAAATATGTTGACTTACATCATAAGTTTTTTAAAAGTAACTATGCTTTTTATTCAATAATAGAAAAAACTTTAAAAACCAGAAAATTACTTATAAAAGATAAAATTGATATACTCATAGGTTATCACAACAGAGCAGAATATAACTTCTTATTTACTAGCAAAACTGCACCTAAACAGATTTATTGGAGTCATGGAAATGATGAGTATGATCTAGATGCTATTGATGTGAAAATCTCTCACTTTAATACTACGGATAAAAGGTTTAAACACTTTGAAATCCCTATAGATTTAGAAATATATAACCCTGATGTTGATATAAAGGAAATTAACAAAATCAGAGCTTCATACCCCAAAGATAGTTTTATACTTGGTAGCATCGGGAGACTTATAAAGCTAGATAGTGATGAGTACTTACAAACTGTTGCTGCTATCATGAAAAAAAATCCACATACTATTTACTTAGCTTGTGGTGGGAAAATAGTGAAGTTAAACGCAAAGTGGAAGCACTAGGCTTATCTGATAGGTTTTATTTTCCAGGTCACATAGATGCTCATGTATATGCTCATGTTATAGACTTATGGCTAACACCTTTTCCTTTTGGTGGAGGTAGGGCACTTGAAGAGTATAGAGCTAAAGGGAAACCTTATGTTGTAATATATGACTATAAAGGTGAAAAATTAAATTTAGCTCTATCTTTTGCAAAAGATAAAAATGACTATATATTAATTGCCAATAAGTTCATTCATGATAAAGATTTAGTACAAAGAGTAACTAAGAGTTACCTTGAGCATACATCTAAACAATTAGAAAAACACACTATAAATGATTTTAGAAATATTCTGAAGGTCTCTATATGAGAAATGAAGCTGGTTGGAGTTTTTTATTTGATGATAATGAACCTGCTATCAATTTCAAAAATGAGTTAAAATATAATTTTAAAAGATATATAGTTGATTTACTTATTATAGTACCATTTTTATTAAGCCTTATTATCCTTTTTATATACAAGAAACTACTTACTCCTAATCCTGAAAAAAAAATACTATTAGGAACAGTACCTATCGTAACTTTTTACTTACTAAATAAACTACTTAAACAAAACGGCTTTAATACTACACTTTTTGTCTTTGATGATTGGTCAAATGGAAATTTTCATAATGATATCTCTTTTAGTGATATATGTAAAAATAAATTTTTACATAAAGAGCCTTATCTTTTTGGTCCATATATATCATTTCTTTGGGCTTTAAATAAATTTGACATTTATACTCTTTACTTCAACAGTGGCTTTTAGAAAGAACTATTTTTTGGCGTATTGAACCAATTATATATCAACTTTTCAATAAAAAAGTCATCCTTTTCCCTTATGGAAGTGATGTATGGTCCATAAAACAAAACTCAAATCGTGTACAAAAGCTAGGTCACATGATGAGTTTAAAAAAATATTTTCATCTAGATAAAAAAATAGAATCTAGGATATACCATTGGTCTAAGTATGTGAATTTAATAATTGCTACTGTCAACTACATAGACTTCTTACAAAAAATAGATATTTTAGTTTATCATGGACATATTATAGATGATATTAATAATAAAAAATATACTTACAATTTTAAAAATACGGATGATATAAAGATAATTCATTATGCTAATGATAAAGTAAGAAAAGGTAGTAACTTCATAGAGAACAGTTTAAGAAAGTCCAATAATCATATAAATAATTTAGAATTTTGCTACGCCGAAAAAAGAGATATAATCCTCTCAAAACTAGATAGCTCACATTTTTATATAGAACAATTAACTGATGGCTTTTTTAGTTTTTCAGCGCTTGAAGCAATGATAAAAGGTAAAATAGTATTTTTGTATTTAGATGAAAGTATCAATGATATGTATAAGATTGTAAATAGTAATTACTACATAGACTTTTTTGACAACTCTCCCATAGTAAATATTAACCTATACAATTTAGAAAATAGACTCATAGAGTATCAAAATAAAAAATTTAATGAACTAAAAGAGATAAGTTTAAAATCAAGAGAATTTGCCATAAAACTTTTACAAGAAAATGAAAAAATGTATCTAAAAATATTTGACAGACTAGTAAAATAGATGTGCGGTATAGTTGGTTTTGTAGCACATCAAAACAATAAACTACTCAAAGACATGAACGATGCCTTAGTTCACAGAGGACCTGATTCACTAGGTAGTTTTAATTCTAAGACAATCTCATTAGCAATGAGAAGATTATCTATAGTAGATATAGAGTCTGGTTCTCAACCTTATTATTCAAAAGACAAATCAATCGTTGTTGTGTTTAATGGTGAGATATACAATCATAAAGAACTTCGTAATGAGCTTATTTCTAAAGGCTACTCTTTTTCTTCTTCACATAGTGATGGGGAGATTATTCCAAATATGTATCTAGAATATGGAGTAGATTTCGTAAATAAACTTAACGGTATGTTTGCAATAGCTTTATATGATGTAGATAAACAAAAGCTACTTTTATATAGAGATAGACTTGGAAAAAAACCACTTTATTATACCTCTATAAATAAAGAGTTCTATTTTGCATCAGAGATAAAAGCACTTCTAAAGATCAAAAATGATTTTAAAATAGATAAACACTCTTTAATAAACTATCTTCAACTAAAAAATACTTCTGCACCAGATACAATCTATGAAGATATAAAACAAGTAAATAGTGCATCTTATATTGAGTATGATTTAAGGTTAAAAACTTATGTAGAAAATAAATATTGGGATTTAGATTTTTCTAAAAAAACAAATTTATCTGAACATGAGATATCTAAGAAATTGATAACTCTCTTAGAAGATGCCGTGAAAATAAGAACAGAGTGTGATGTTGAGTATGGAGCATTTTTAAGTGGTGGTTTGGACTCTAGTTTAGTTTGTTCTATCATTACCCAAACTCATAACAAAAATCTTATGACTTTTTCTCTTGGTTATAAAGACGATTTTAAAAATAAACAAAGTGATTTGTATCATGCCAGAAAATTATCTGAAAAACTTGGAACAAATCATTATGAATATATACTAGATTCAAAAGAAGTTTTTGATGAATTATCAGATGCACTTCGAGCTTTTGATGAGCCATTTTCAGGTACTATAAGCACTTATTTTTTAACTAAACTAATCTCGAAAAATGTAAAAGTAGCACTCTGCGGTGATGGGGCTGATGAACTTTTTGGAAGTTACTTAACTCATAGACTTTCAACTCCGATAGAGAATTATCTTAACAATACTCAACATATAAAACCTTTTGATTCAAAAGAAGAATTTGAGTTTTTAAAACATATAGCAGATGAAGATATAGCTGTTTGGAGAAATAAGTTGAATGTTTTTAGTGATGATGAATTAAACTCTTTATTTCTAAGTAACATAGATATCCCAAATCCTTATAAAAATATCACTACTACAGCTAAGACTATGCTCGATAAATGTTTAGAGATAGATGAAAAAGAACTACTAGTAAATCAAATACTTCCATTTACAGATAGACTCTCAATGGCACATTCGCTAGAGGTTCGCTCACCTTTTTTAGATTACCGTATCGTCGAGTTTGCCGCACAAATTCCATCATCACTTAAAATAAAAAATACTGTTAATAAATATATACTCAAAAAAAGTGCATCTAAGTATCTTGATGATGAAATCATAAACAGACCTAAAGAGGGTTTTGTACTTCCTGTATATCAATGGATAGAAGAAGAGTATTTTGATGAAGTTTATACTACAATACTTCATTCTAATATGATAGATAATTTTGAATTTAATAAAATATATATAAAAAATTTACTAGACACTTTTAAGATACAAAAAAAACAACACGCAAAAATTTGGAATTTATATACACTAGCAGTTTGGTACGAGGGAATAAAATGAAAATAACACAAGAAACAAAAGATAGACTACTTAAAATTGAAGGGAAACTTCAAAAGTGGGAGTTTCCACCTCAGATAATTATAGAGAGCACCTCTGTATGTAACCAAGCCTGTATCCACTGTAACCACCGCATCATGGAGAGAACTAAACAACATATGGATACAGATCTTTTTAAAAAGATAGTTGATGAGATAGCCAAAGAAGAACCAAATACTGAGATATGGCCAACTTTTTATGGTGAGGCTACAACTCTTCGTGAGACACTATATGAACTACTTAGGTACGGTAGAGATGCAGGGCTTACAAACATGGTTTTAAATTCTAATGGAGTTTTACTAGAACGACATGACTGGATAGACCAAATTCTTACATCTGGGCTTAAAAGATTTATAATCTCGCTTGATGGTTTCACTTGTGAAACTTTTAACAAGATAAGAGTTGGGGGAGAGAGAGATAGAGTTTATGCATCTGTAGAGAAACTCCTAAAAAGAAGAGATGAGTTAGGCTTAGAGTTTCCAGTTATTCAGTGTCAGTTTTCAGTTATGGATGAGAATAGACACGAAGTTGAAGCTTTTAGAGAGCACTGGGAACCTCTTGGTGCTGAAGTAAAAACTAGAAATATGCTCTCGTGGACAAACTCTGGTGATGTAGTAGCAAATAACTTAGACTACGATACTGAGTTTAGAGTAGCTTGTCCATGGGCGATGAATACTATGGCTATACATGAAAATGGAAATGTAGTAACTTGTGCTGTTGATTATGAAGGTAAAACCATCATAGGTAATGCAAAAGACACATCTTTAAAAGAGTTATGGCAAGAACATACAAAAGTAGTAAAAAAACCACATATAGAACATAGGTGGGAAGATATACCAGATATTTGTAAAACTTGTCCAGACTGGCAAGTAGCTGGTGCAACATATCATGAAAATAAAAATATAGAACTCAAAAAAGAAGCTAGACCTTTTTGGTGGAAAGAAGATGAGAATGAAGATTGATATTGTTGCTTTAAAAGAGAATTTACAATATTTAGACCAATATATAGCACTAAGAAATAATTACAAAGATGACCTTTTTACGGAGATTGTAACTTATCAAGAGACAAGAAATTGGCTACAAAACAACTCTATAGTAAATATGATAGCTACTCAAAACAAAATGCTTTTGGGAGTAGTTATTTTATATATAGACAAAAAAAATGAAGTAACTATCTTTGTAAAAGAAAAAAACAAAGGTATAGGAACTTTGCTACTTAAAGAGATTGAAAAACATGCAATTAAAAATGGACTAACATATCTTCTCTCTTGGATAGAAGAGTCAAATAAAGCTTCTAAAACACTATTTATAAAAGAAAAATATACTTTAATGCATAAAAAAATAAAAAAATATAACAATATAAACTATAATGGAAATATATTTAAAAAGGACTTATATATATGAAACATACGCAAAACAACTACGCTCTTAAAGATGAGGCAGAAGAGTTTCCAATGATGTCAGTTTTATCATTCTCTTATGTTTGTAATGCTCTATGTCCAAACTGCCCATATACAAATTCAGATATTCGTGCAGACTATAAAGACGCAAAATATATGTCACCTGAAATTTTTAAAAAAATTGCTGATGAAGTTGGACATCATGGTGCATGGCTTAGAATAAGTGGTGGGGGTGAACCTACCATGCATCCAGATTTTTTAGAACTAATGGTATATGCAAAAGAAAAAGGCTGTAAACTAGGCATCATAACTAATGGCTCATTGATGAATGAACCTCTTGCTAAGAGTTTGTTAGAGATAGATGTGGAAATGCTAGAATTTTCAGTAGATGCTTCAAAGCAAAGTGATTATGATATAGTAAGAAAAGGTCTTAATTTTGATGAACTTGTCCAAAATCTAAAAACTGTATATAAACTAAGAAATGAGATGAATTCAAATACAAAAATCATTGCATCTGCAATAAACCAAAATAATATAGATGTAGATGAAGTAGAGAAGTTTTGGTTACCATATGTAGATAATTTTCAAAAAAGAAAATATCTAACTTGGGGTATAAATGATGCAAGTGAATCTGCTGATGACACACCTTACTTACCACCAGAGGAGAGAATTCCATGTCCTTTTCTCTTTGAAAGATTAAATATAGATTCTCGTGGTCAAATTATGATGTGTGGTTACGATATAGCAGCAAATACAAATATGGGAAATATCAATAACGCATCTATAAAAAATATCTGGCATGGGGATAAGTTTACTAACTATAGAGATAAGCACCTTCAAAAGAAAGGTGATGAAATAGCCCTATGTAAAAACTGTCCTGATTGGAAATATAGATCTTGGAAACATAACTATTGGAAACTTGTGGAGAATGCTCAAAAAAACAAAGACTCTTCTCTTGGTATTTCAGACAGTGAAGGTGCTGTAGAAGTTGACTAAAGTAGCTATACTCCAACCATCATATATTCCATGGATTGGATATTTTGAGCAAATAATAAATGTTGATATATTTGTTTTTTATGATGATGTTCAATACACAAAAAATGACTGGAGAAATAGAAATAAAATCAAAGTGCTCAATGACAGCTCTTGGCTTAGCATCCCTGTAAATTCATCAACAAGCAAAAATATAAACGAAGTATTTGTTGACGATACTAAAAATTGGCGAGTCAAACATCTAAAATCTTTAAAGCAATTTTACTCAAAATCAAAATACTTTGATGAGATATATCCAATTCTTCAAAACAATATAAACTCAGATAACAACTCACTTAGTAACATATCTATAAGCATTATAAGAGATATCTCAAAATACTTAAAATTAGATACAAAATTTTATCTATCATCCGATTTAGGTATTGGTGGAGATAAAAACGATAGACTCATAAATATTTGCAAACACTTTAATGCGTCAAGTTATCATACTGGTAAAGCTGCACAAGATTATATAGATAAAAAATTGTTTGATAATAATAAGATAAAATTACTTTTTCAAGAGTATAAACATCCATCATACAAGCAATTACATGGAGACTTTTTACCATATTTGTCTATAATAGATTTATTGTTTAACTATGGCAAAGATAGCAAAAAAATTATAACTAAAGAGAGTTCAGATGTCTAAAACATACCTCATTACAGGTGGAGCTGGCTTTATCGGTTCTAACTTTGTAAATTATATTTACAACAAATATCCAGATTCTAAAATAATAGTCTTAGACCTACTTACTTATGCTGGAAGTGTAGAAAATTTTCCAGTAAATGTAAATAATATAAATGATAGGTTTGAGTTTTGGTATGGAAATGTGACTAATTCTGCCCTAGTAGATTCTCTCGTTTGTAAAGCTGACTATGTGATTCACTTCGCTGCTGAGACTCATGTTACAAGGTCTATATTTGACAATAGAGACTTTTTTGAAACAGATGTTATAGGTACTCAAACAGTATCAAATGCTGTACTGCAAAATAAAAATACAGTTGAGAAATTTATCCATATATCTACTTCTGAAGTTTATGGAACTGCATCTGGATGTGAACTAATGGATGAACATCATCCACTAAATCCTATGTCACCTTATGCTGCTGCAAAGGTTGGTGCAGATAGGTTGGTTTACTCTTATGTAGAAACTTATGACATACCAGCTACTATCATCAGACCATTTAACAACTATGGAGCTTCTCAACATTTAGAAAAAGCTATACCTCGTTTTATAACAAGTGCCTTACTTGATGAAGATTTAACAGTTCACGGTCAAGGTTTGGCTTCAAGAGACTGGATAAATGTACACGATACTTGTTTAGGAATAGACAAGATTTTAAACAGCCCCCTTTCAAAAGTTCAAGGCGAAGTTTTTAATCTTGGTACAGGAAGGACTATATCTATAAAAGATATAGCCCTTGAAGTTGCAAAAGCAATGAATATTGATAAATCTAAAATAAAATATATAGACGATAGACCTGGTCAAGTTGACTGTCATATAGCAAATATACAAAAAATTAAAGATATTTTAAATTGGCAACCTTGCATAAAGTTTGAAGATGGTTTAAAAAATACCATTGAGTGGTACAAAAATAACCACCATAAATGGGAAAAGCAGATTTGGATGAGACAAGTTCCAATAGTTTTAAAAGATGGTAAGAAAGTAATTCATTAGATGCAAAAAATAGAATTCTTTAAACACAATATTGATGAAGAAGATATAAGTAGAGTTACTAGCGTTCTTAAATCGATATTTTTAACAAACGCAAATGTAACTAAAGAATTTGAAGAAAAATTTGCAACTTATTTAGATGCTACGCATTGTGTAGCTGTAAGTTCTTGTACAGCGGCCTTGCATCTAAGCTTACTTGCTCTTGGTATCAAAGATGGTGATGAAGTGATAACTACACCTATGAGTTTTGTAGCTACCTCAAATGCTATTCTCCATGCGGGGGCTATTCCTGTCTTTGTAGATATAGAAGAATCTACTGGAAACATAGATGCCACACTTATAGAAGCTGCAATAACGCCAAAAACAAAAGCTATCATGCCCGTACATCTTTATGGAAATATGTGTGACATGAAAGCAATCAAAAAGATAGCTAATAAACATAACCTTAAAATCATCGAAGATGCTGCTCACTGCATCGAGGGTGAGAGAGATGGGGTTAGAGTTGGGGAGTTAGGTGATGTTGCTTGTTTTTCTTTTTATGCGACTAAGAATATCACAAGTGGTGAGGGTGGAGCAATAACAACTAACAATGATGAAGTAGCCAAACTTCTTTATCAGTTAAGACTTCATGGCATAAACAAAGATGCATCTTCAAGATATACAGATAAATTTGCCCATTGGGATATGAAGGTCCTTGGCTGGAAATATAATATCTCAGATATACAATCAGCTTTACTGATAGGACAGTTAGAGAAGATAGAAGAAAGGCTCTCTAAAAGAGAAGAGATAGCTAGGTACTATGAAGTGGCTCTAAATAAACTAGGTGTCAAGTATATAAAAGTTCCTAAAAATACTAAATCAGCAAGACATCTTTTTATTATAAAAATGAAAAATAGAGATAAAGTAGTTAGCAAGCTTCAAAGTAACGGCATCGGTGTTGCTGTAAATTATAGAGCCATTCATATACTTAATTATTACAAAAATAGTTTCTCTTTTCAAGATAGTGCTTTCCCAATCGCAAAAAAGTTTGGAGATGAAGTTTTATCATTACCGCTATATACGAAACTTGAACTATCGCAACTAGCGTATATAATATCTAACTTAGCAAAGATATAAAATGAATAAAAAATACATAGATTATCTGATTTGTATTAAATGCAATAGTAACTTAGAATATCAAAATATAATCGAAAAAGGGGATAAGGTAATAAGTGGAACTCTTACTTGTGTAAATTGTAGTAGTAATTATCCTATAATCAACTATATCCCAAGATTTGTACCTATGACAAACTATGCAGACAGCTTTGGTATGCAATGGAATATCCACCATAGTGATCAACATGATAAATTTAGTAGTGTGAATTCTTCTGAAGAAAGATTTAAAAATGAAACAAAGTGGGGCGAGAGCCTAAAAGGTGAAGTTATTATTGAAGCAGGATGTGGAGCAGGTAGATTTACTCAATTTGCAGCAAATACTGGGGCTATGGTACTCTCTTTTGATTATAGCAGTGCTGTTGAAGCTAGTTATCAGCATCACAGTGACAAAGAAAATGTATTAATTGTTCAAGCTGATATTTATAATATGCCTTTTAAAAATGATATTGCAGATAAAATTTATTGTTTTGGAGTACTACAACATACTCCTGACTCAAGAGAAGCACTAAAGTCATTAACTACTAAACTAAAAAGTGAAGGTAAAATAGCTGCTGATAACTATCCTTTTTTAAGTACAACATGGTTTCATACTAAATATTGGGTAAGACCAATTACCAAGAGGTTAAATCATAAATTATTATATTGGTGGTGTAAGCAACATGTTAAAATAATGTGGCCTATATTTAAATTAAATAGAAAATTATTTTCTGCAAAAAGAGCGAATAGAATTAACTGGAGATTACTAGTACCAGATTATACTTCGACAGGACTATCACAAGACAAACTGAAACAATGGGCGGTAATGGATTTGTTTGATATGCTTTCACCTATGTATGATAACCCTGTAAGGATAGAAACATTTAAAAGATGGTTTGAAGAACTTGGATATAAAGATATTGATGTACATATGGGATATAATGGATGTGAAGGAAGAGGTATAAAAATCTAATGATCAAGAAAGTTATGGATTATATTTCACATAAGCTCATACCCATTTTAACAGGTGAAAATAAAGCACCATATATATATATATCAAATATGGGATATTTAAATCATAAGCATCTTCATAATTCTTTTATCAAATCGTTACCATATTTAAATGGTATATGTACAGATATTGGTTCAGGTAATGCAATATATAAAAAATTAATATTGCCACATGTAGACAAATATATTGCAGTTGATAAAAGTGAAATTCACCAACATATGTTTCAAACTTCAAAAGAAAAATTTATAGATGCAGATATAAAAAGCCTACCATTTGATAGTAACTCCATTGATAGTGTTATTTTGACGCAAGTGTTAGAGCATATTGATGAGCCATATAAAGCACTATGTGAGGTGCAAAGAGTTCTTAAAAAGGGTGGAATACTCATTCTTTCCGTACCATTTATATATCAAGCCCATGCTACTCCATATGACTTTTTTAGATTTAGTGAATATGGGTTAAAGGAGCTATGTAAAAAGTATGACTTTGAGATTTTAGAGTTCCATTATCAAGGTTATTTTGGAACAGCTATAGTATCTATGTTAAACGGTTTTATTTGGAACCTAGCAAGTAAATATAAAATACTTAGAAATACTATTTTTTTACCAATACTCTTAATTATGTTTACAATAAATAATATTATTGGATTATGCTTAGATCTAATAAAACTAAAAGAGTTTACACCAAACTTTTTTCTAGTAGCGAAAAAGCTATGAAAAATATAATCCTATTTACCCAAAACTTAGAAACAGGTGGCATACAAAAAGTTGTTTCAAATCTAGCAAACTATCTGTATAAAGACTATTCTATTTTTATTGTTTTATCAGAAAATGATAAAAAAGTAGCCTATCACTTAAATAATGGTATTACAATAAAAATGATAAAAACTATTAAAGTAGATGTATCTAAGCCAAGTACTGCCTCGTTTTTACTAGAATATAGAGTAAAAAAACTTAATAAAATCATAGATAAAATAAAACCTATTCTAATTTTTTCATTTGGAGAATACAGCAATATCATATCTCTAAAAACAAGCTATAAATGCAAAAAAATCGTAAGCCAAAGAGCAGTTTTTGAGAGTATGAAAGCTAAAAAAATTCATCTTTTCAGCTTTGATGAATACAAAGATATGATGATAAAATACTATCCATTAGCGGATAAAATAATCTGTGTAAGTAATTATATTTCTAATGAGATTTCTGACTTAGATGCTAAATTAAAACCTAAGTTACAAACTGTGTATAATGGTGTAGATAAAGTAGAAAAATATTATAAAAAGATAAGTGAAAAATATATTTTAAATATTGGACGACTACATCCACAAAAAGGTCAATTGGACATAATACTTGCTTTTGAGAAAATTGCAGATAAAATTGAACACAACTTAATTATAATAGGTGAAGGTGAACTAAGAGAAGTCCTTGAAAACAAAATTTTAGAATTAAACTTATCCAAACGGGTTCATCTTCTAGGCGAAGTACGATTACCTTATGATTATTTACATGAATGTGAATTATTTGTTTTTGCTTCTTATTATGAAGGGTTTCCTAATATTTTATTGGAAGCTATGAGTGCTAATACGGCGGTAATCTCCTATAAGTTCGAGGGGTATAATGAAATTTTAGATGAAAAAGGAACAAATCTTTGTAAAATTAATGATGTAGCGTGTTTAAGTAAAAATATCTTAAATATCTTAAAAGATAAAAATAAAAAAGTTACTCTTGCAAAAAAAATGTTTGAGATATCTAAGAAATTTACTTTAAAAAAATCTTTAGACAAGTATAAAAAAATAATAATTCAAAGTATTGGAAGTTAATATGTTAGATATATTTAAGTGCGTCGAATGTACTCAGAATATAAAGTATCAAAGTGGTGATATTATTTGTAGTTCATGTAAAAGAGTTTATAAAAGAAATAATGGTATTTTAGATTTTTCCATTATCTCTGATAAAACAGAAAGTATGAAAGAAGAGGTAGAACATACAACAAAAGCCTTTGGTTGGCAATGGAAAAACTCTAATATGGGACACAATGAAGGTTCTAAAGTATATTCAAAGAATCTTTTTTTCGATAGGTATGGTATAGATGAACTAGAATTAAAAAAGTATATAGCTGATAAGATAGTTTACGATCCAGCTATTGGAAGCGGAAGAGTCGAGTATATATTTGCAAAATATACAAAAGAAATTTACGCAACAGATCTTAGTGATGCTGTATACGAGGCAAAAAATAAACTAAAAAACCTGTTTAACAATATCCATTACTTCAAAGGTAATTTAATTACACCTCCATTTAGACAAAACTCTTTTGATGCCGTTGTATGTCATGCTATATTACAACATACAGGCAATACTTTTGAAGGTATAAAATCATTAACTAATGTTTTAAAACCAGGTGGAATTATACTGTTTGATGTATATAGAAAAGCAGCCCCTATTCGGGACTTTACTGATGATTTTATACGAAGCTTAGTATGTGACTTAAAACCACAAGATGCCTGGGATAAATTACTTCCAATAACAAAATTAGCACAAGATTTATATAAAAAAAAGATTACTATCTCCCAAGAGATACAAGAACTCGACATTGAAAAAGGAGAATATAACTTACAGAGGTTTATATATTATAAATTTTTAAAAACTTTTTGGAATGAGAACATGAGTTTTGAAGATAATCATATGGTTGTTTTTGATTGGTTTTATCCAAAAATATCACAAAGGTATACAACTCAAGAAGTAAAAGAATGGCTAACTCGTTTAAATTTAGAAGTAATAAAATTTCATGTGTTAGAAGGTGGAATAGGAGTGATAGCTAAAAAATGTGCGGAATAATTGGCTCAAACAAAAACTCCTTTAATCATAAAGATGTTTTAGACTCCATCAAACATAGAGGTTACGACAACCAATCATTTGTATTAAATGATGGAGCATATTTTGGGCACTCTAGGCTTAGCATCATCGACCTAGATGCTGAAGCAAATCAACCAATGATATTTGACAATATTATTTTAGTATTTAATGGTGAAATATATAATTATAAAACACTAATCAAAGAGCATAATTTAGATGTAAAGACTGCGAGTGATAGTGAAGTTATAATTCGCTTATACCAAAAATACAACTTAGAATTTCTAAATATGCTCGATGGAATGTTTTCATTTTGTATATATGATAAAAAAAAAGAGCTGTATTTTTGTGCAAGAGATCGTTTTGGAAAAAAGCCTTTTTACTACTATGAAGAAGATGGCTCATTTTACTTTGCATCTGAGATAAAAGCCATTTTAAAAATGCTAAAAAAACTACCAGAGTTTAATGAAGAAGCACTATGGCAATACCTAGCATTCCAATCACCCCAAGGTGACAATACTTTTTATAAAGGTATTAAAAAACTTCCTGCGTCATCTTTCCTGACATATCAAAACGATAACTTAACAATAGATAGCTACTATAATATTGACAATATACCAATCATACATACTGATGAAAAACAAATTATTACTAAAGTAGATACTTTACTTCACGAAGCTGTAGAGAAGCGTCTTGTCGGAGATGTAGAGGTTGCGACATTACTCTCTGGTGGACTAGACTCTTCATTTATAACCGCTCTTTATGCACAAAAATCTAAACATGATGTACATAGCTTTTCTATTGGTTATGATGAACATAAACATTATTGTGAACTTGATTTTGCTAAGGTTGCATCTGAGTATATTGGAACCATTCATCACGAGTACACAATATCTAGAAATGACTACTTAGATACTATAGATAAAGTTTTATATCACCTTGATGAACCTATGGCTGATTCTGCTACCATCCCAACATATATCCTATCTGAGCATATTCACAATGCAGGCATAAAAGTTTGTCTAAGTGGTGAGGGAAGTGATGAGAGTTTTTTAGGTTATGACAACTACTTTAAAATGCTAGACTATTACAACAATGAACCTAAAGAACAAAAAGAATTCAAACTCACAAAAGAGTGGGAATATAATAATCGCAGACTAAAGAACAAACAAGTATACCAATCAAGTGGGGAGACCTTTTCTTATGCACAACTTCAAGAACTCTCATCAAAAAAGATAAATTACCCACTGCATCCATACAACTCTTCATATCAACCAATTCAATGGTTAACCTATATAGATTTTAACATCTGGATACCTGAGGTGCTTATGACTAAGGTTGACCGTATGTCTATGGCTCATTCTGTTGAGTTAAGAGCCCCTTTTTTAGATCACAAACTTGTTGAGTACCTTCTTGGTGTAAAGAGTAGTATTAAAATAGGGACTACCAACAAAGAAATATTAAAAAAAGTAGCTAAGCCTTATTTACCTGACTCAATAATTAACAGACAAAAAAAAGGTTTTAGCTCACCTTTTATAGAATGGTTGTATAGTGGTTTTGGCATTGAAATACTAAAGCTAATCCAAGAAGTAAACTCTGAAATAGGAGTTTTTAATGATAATTTCATTATATTTTTATACGAAGAAGGTAAGAGTGGTAGATTTAAACAACATCTTTACTCTATATTTTTATTTTGTAAATGGTATAAAAAGGTTTATATGTAATGCAAAAATATTTAAATATTCTTAATGATAACGACTTGAGTATTTTCAAAGATATTGAATCATTAAGAGATAAAATTATTCAAGAAAATAAACAGATAAAAGTATTAGACTATGGTGCTGGAAATCCTGATGATAAGCGAAGTTCTGAGCAAATGTACAAAGGTGTGACCAAAAATATAAGCACAAAAAGTTTATGCAAAATCGGTTTAAAAAATGACTTTGCACATCTTATATATGCAATCATTAAAAAACATCAGCCAGCAACTATTCTTGAACTTGGAACTTGTTGTGGATTTTCATCTATCTATATGTCTAAGGCATTAAAGAATGAAGGCACTATCCATACAATTGAAGGCTCTCCACAAACTGCACAAATCGCTCAGAAGAATTTTAAAGATATTGATGCATTAAATATAAAATCTTATGTAGGTAGATTTAGCGATGTACTGCCAAACATTTTACCAAATATAAAATCTATAGACTTTGCCTTTATTGATGGGCATCATGACAGGGATGCGACATTAGAATATTTTAAAAATATAAAACCATTTCTTAGTGAAAATGCAATTGTACTTTTTGATGATATATCTTGGTCAAAGGGGATGATAGAAGCGTGGGAAATTATTAAAAAAGACAACGCTATAACTAGTTATGAAGACTATGCTAAAGTTGGACTTTGTTTTTTTGGAGATGTAGATGATTTGGTTTGACCTAGTTACCCCAAAATCAGTTTTATTTTTTGAACCAATTATAAAAGAAATACAAAAGAAAAATTTATCTGTATTTATAACTACAAGAGGTGGAGAAGGATATAAAGAAACCATAGAGTTACTTGATTTATATAAGTTAAAATATGTAAATATTGGTAATTTTGGGGGCAGTAGCCTAAAGTCAAAATTTGAAGCATCTATAGATAGACAAATTAAATTTATGAAATTTATAAGTGAACATCATATAGATAGACTGATTTGCCTCTCATCAGTTGATGCTTGTCGTGTTGCTTTTGGACTTGGTATACCAATTATCAATTTCTATGATATACCCCTCTCGGACCATACTACAAACTTTACAAAAGCCTTACCTCAGGCAAGACTTACCATACCACTTGCGACTAAAATGTTTAAACCATTTGTAGTTCCAAACAATGTCATAGAAAGATTTGGGCTAGATAAAAGTCAAATATATGAATATAACTTCATAGACCCCCTAATATGGTTATGTAAATTTGAGTACAACATATCTTATGTAAAAAAGATTTTGAAACATTATAATATGGATTATTCCAAGCGTACGATTATCATCAGAGAAGAGGAATATAAGTCTAGCTATGTAGATAAAAAATACCCTATTATTTATGAAGCATTGCAAGAGATAAAAGATTTAACTAATTCAAATATCATAATCATCCCAAGATATGAGAGTGAGTACCTCAAAAAAGAGTTTCCATTTGCTATCATTTTAGAAGAAAAAGTTGAAATTCAGCACTTATTAAAATTTTGTGATTTGTTCATCGGTGGTGGTGGAACTATAAATACAGAAGCTTGTTTTTTAGGTACACCGACAATCTCTACTAGAAGTTTTATAAGCCACTATGACAAATATCAGATAGACAATAATCTTATGGTTTGGGTGGAGAACAAAGAAGAACTAATTACTAAAACAAAACTAATGATAGGTACACAAGTAAACACTAAACCAATAGAACAGATGAGTATTAACTTAGAAAAAATAGTATCAGATATACTATCTTAAAATAATATCTACAAATTCTCTAACTGCTCCATCTCCTCCACGAAGTGTGAGTTCTATGATGTTGGGAATACTCTTTACACTAGGCAGTGCATTTTTAGGACATGCACATACACCTACAGCCTCTAAAAGTTCCTTGCAGTTAACATCATCACCAACATAAGCCACTTCATCTAAAGAGATACCTTCCGTAGAACAAATCTCTTTAACAATATCTAGCTTACCCTTATGCTCTAGCCCTTGGTAAAGATAATCAACTTTCAATTTTTTGGCTCTATTTCTTACTATTTTAGTATCTTCACTTGTAATTATTCCAGTTTTTATTCCTGCTTTTCTAAGCAACTCAAAACCTTTTCCATCATGAGTGTTAAACTTCTTTAACTCTTCATCATTCTCACCGTAGTACATACCTGCATCTGTAAGTGTTCCATCTACATCTGATAAAAAGAGCTTTATATTTCTCTCTTTGACATATCTGTAAAGTACATTTTCTTTCATATATTCTTCAGCTATTTTCCAGTCATGCTTTTCATCTATCTCTATAGATGTATAGTCATGCATTTCATAAAAAGCTATTTCAGCACTTAGACGATTTTCATCTCTTAAAATATTACTCACGCTATTAATATAAAATGCACCATTTTCAAGCAGATAACCATCAAAGTCTTGTCTTCTAGGTCTGTTTTTATAGTCATAATTTAGTGCATTGCCATCATTATTCCAAAAAAATCTTTTCTCTCTTACTACACTTAACAAAGAATCTTTTTTAGATTTTAAAAGTTCTTTTATCCCTCCATCAAAGTCATGACTTTGAGTTGTTGGGGAAGTTGCTTGAACAAGCATAAATAACGCATCTGCACTAAAGCTATTTTTACTTAAAAATTCCAACATTACATCTTCTGTTGATGATTCATCTTGAGCATTAACTCTATCACGCATATATATTTTTACTTTATCAAATCCAAAGCTCTCTACAACTTCACTTATCTCAATACAATCAGTTGCAACGAAAACTTCATCTACAAGAGTTGCATTTTCTAAAGCAAGTAGATTCCAATATATTAATGGTTTTCCACAAAACTCTTTTATATTTTTAAAACGGATAGCCTTACTTCCACAACGAGCTGGTATAAATGCAATGTTCATATTTAACCTTTAGATATTTGAGCTATTATAGTATCTGTTTTACTAAGAGATGCTAAAGAACTTTCATAAGCATCACTTAAGGCATCTGAGTCTAAAAATTCACCCCATTTTTGATGTCCACCAGGTTTATCTTTGCTTAACCAGTAAAGGTGATTTGAGAGAGGGTAACGCTGAATATGCTTAATATAATCTACTTTAAGAGAACATTGATGTATTAGCTCTTGTAGTGTTTTTTCATTAAACAAAAACAAATGACAAGACCAGTATGTAAATTTAGAAAAAGATTCACTCTCATACAACGAGAGCAGAGCATCATTAGAGTTTGGAACTTCTATGATGATTTTTCCACCCTCTTTTAAGTTTGAGGAGAGTTGTTTTATCATCTCTTTAGGATTAGGTAAATGCTCCATGACATGAAACATAGTTATAACATCATACTTCTTGTCTAACTCTTTTATATCTCTAAACAACTCTATACCATACTCTTTATATTGTGCAGATATTGCTGTTTCTAACTCCAAAGCAGAGATACTTTTTGCCTTCTTAGATGCATAATTTAGATACCCACCATTACCACTTCCAAAGTCAAGGATATCTTTATCTTTTATAAGCTCTCTTGTAAATTCATATCGTCTTTTATCATCTGCATCTGTTTCTTTGTTCCACTTGTTCAAATCAAAACTCTCATGCATATTTGAGTCTTCATAAAACCCTGCATCTACATGAGAAAAATCAGACAAGTAAACTAACGAACACTCTTTACACTCTTTTACTTTTAGCTCTTTGTTATCTCGTACTTCACCATCTCTATATTTAAACTCCGATGAACCACAAAGATAACAACTCATGCTATTTTCTACTTTTTAGTTTATCACGCTGAACTTTTTCTATTGGCAGGATTTCATCACTCTTATATGTAAGTGCTTTGTGAACTGCTGACAAGTCTCTAGTTAGTCTTCTCATACCATCAGCCATAAGTGATGCCCCATGGTCAGTTCCCTTCCAAGTTATATCTTTAGTAAAATGTCTTTCTATCCATCTTGCACCTAATGTATAAGCTGCTATATCTACAGATATACCCAAGTGATGTCCTGAAAAACCTATCTCATTTACTCTATCACCATAGTTTTCATAAAGCCAGTTTATCTCTAATAGCGATACATCTTCAAATGGCACAGGATAACCAGATGTACATGAATATATAAGTAGTCTTGTCTTTGCTTGATTTGTCTGCTCAAAAAAGCTGATAATCTCTTCCACTTCCTCTCTTGTAGTCATACCTATGGATAATTGTACTTGACCTTTAAACTCATCACGAAGAACTTTTAACATTTTAAAGTTATTATTGCATGCTGATGGGACTTTTAAAAACTCAGGCTCAAAACTTATCATCTCTTTTGCACTAGTAACATCCCACACAGAAGTAGAATACACTACGCCCAACTCATCACAATACTCTTTTAATTCTTTATGTTGAGCTACATTAAACTCTAAAAATTCTCTATGAGCCCCATAAGTATCTCCATAAGAATTTTTAGGAACTGGATGCGGTGTATCATATTGAGCTTGTGTTAAAAGCTCTCTGTTGTTTCTTTTTTGAAATTTTATATACTTAGCTCCGCTACTATGTGCCAGAGAGATTAACTCTTTAGCTATTTTCATCTCACCCATATGATTACAACCAATCTCCGCTATAACTTTTGGTTCTTCGTAATTAAAATCAAACTTCATGCTTATATCCTATTGTACTTATCTGTGTATCTAATGATATCATCTTCTCCAAAGTATTCACCTAGTTGAACCTCTGCAAAAATTAAGTTCTCATTCTTGCTTAAATTCACTATCTGATGCTTTACACTCTTTGGAATATATACATATTTTCCAGCATTTAAAAGTAACTCTGAGTCACCTAAGATAACTTTTGCCTTACCTTTTATGATTACCCAGTGTTCTTCTCTTTTTTTATGCTCTTGCAGACTTAACTCTTCATTTGGAAATACTGTTATTATCTTTGATTGAGCCATCTCTGTGTAAAGTGTACTTTTGTAAAAACCCCAAGGTTTATTATAAATTTCATGCTCTAATATCTTGTTATCATAGATAGAAAAATCTTTAAGCAAATCTATCTCTATATCTTCTAGTAGCATTATATGAAATTGTTTTTTTGTTAAAATATTTTTTATTTTTTTATTTTTTAATATTGGAAGAAATTTAATCCTGCGTGATTTAAACTTTTGCGCTATATCTCTAAATGTATCATTTATATCTAATGATTCAAAACTCTTAGACATCACATCTGTTACATCAATATTAAGGTTTTTGTTTTTTACAATGAAGCGACGGATATCTCCGTCTGTTAAAGTACCATCTAATATACCTTCATTATTAACACACAATAAAAAGTTTTCTTTATTAGCATCTATCTTCTGCATTGCTATTAAAATATTTGTATTAGAATCTATTATAAATTTACTATTCATAGGAATTATTTAGCAAGTTTCATACCATAAAACAGAATATATTTGCTATAATTCATACTAATAATGAGGAGATATAGTGCAAAATATTGAAGAGCTAGCTGTTTCAAATTACCAAATAAATATGACATACTTTGAAAAAAACTATAAAACCATCTATAATAAACTTGTAGCATTGGATACACTAATATCAGATGGAAGATACCCTCAAAAATATGATTTAGAATATAAAGATGGTTATTTTGATGTAGTAGAATTGTCTAGTGGGGCATATTTATACAACCAAAACTCTGAAAAATTTTCGCAAGAACTAACAAAAAAGATAAACTTTAAAAAAAATAATCAATCTTTTAAAAGTGGTTATAACCTTTCATTTACACAAAAGGCTCTTGATAAACTAGAACGAGAGGATGCACTAACTACCTACGCAACGACAGCACCAATTATGCACTACCATGACTCAGCCGTTGATGCTTCTATGCAATTCATAGAAATGCAAAAGTTTATATTTTTAGGAGTTGGACTGGGCTTACATATACCAAAAATTCTAGATAAAACTGGTGCAAAACTCTTACTTATTGTCGAAGATGACATAGAACTTTTTAGACTCTCTCTTTTTACACTCAATTATCAAGATATATTAGCTGAAAAAATTGTATATTTCTCAGTGGCTCAAAATAAAGATGAATTTCATAATGAATTTAATACATTTTATTCAAAATCATTTATACATAACTATCATCTAAAATTTTCATTATTTTCTCATGCAAGTGATCAAAAAATAAAAGAGATTCAAACTCTACTTGTATCAAGGACTGAAACAAGTTACCCTATCGAGTATCTATTACATAAAAATATATCTATCTTATCAAAGCTAAAAGACAACTATAAATTTTTAGAACTAAGTAAAAAAAATAACGAGAAATTTTTATCAAATAAGCCCATACTTATCATCGGTGCTGGTCCATCACTTCATACAAACATAGATTGGTTAAAAACGAATAAAGAGAAATTTATCTTAGTTACTGTATTTGCTGCACTAAAAACACTAAATAAAGTCAATATAAAGCCTGATATAGTTATTCAAATAGATGAAAAAGTTACTGAAACTGTAAATCTTATCAACTCATTTGATAATTTAGATTTTTTACACAATTCTATCTTTATTTTTAGTGCTTCAGTTCCAGATATACTTTTTGAAAAATTTGATAAAGATAAGATATATCTAACTGAAGATAGAACAGCATACAGGCTTTTTAATACCAGACTTGTTTCTTCGAGTGTTGGAGAGTTTGCATATGCAATCTCGCTTATTTTTAATACTCAGCAAACTTATCTACTTGGCTTAGATTTTGCACTCTCAGATGATGGTTCAACTCATGCAAAAGACCACCACAGGTCCAGTTCACTAGATACATCAAAAGTAAATGAAATTCAAACGAGTGTTTCTATTTCAGATACAGTACTTCAGGTGAAAGGTAATTTCAAAGATATCGTATCAAGCACCCCATTATTAGCAACATCAATTCCAAAACTAAATGGTTATACTCACAGCTTCAAATCAGATAATCAAAATATTTATAATTTAAGCGATGGCGCTTTTTTTGAGCAAACTATACCACTAAAAGCTTCAAATATTAATCTTACTGATTTAGATAAAACTCATCTGCAATCACAACTTTTAAACATGTTTAATGCTTATTCTTTTGCTGAATTATCATCGGATGAATTAATTGAACTAGACAAAAAAGCAATACAAATTAAAAAGTTTCATAATTTCATAGAAAAATTTTCCCAAAGCGCTTCTTCAAATAAAGATATTTTTCTACAAAATTATATGCATTTAATGCAAAATATTTTAAATTCTTATGAAAGTGAGTTAAGAGAGATACTGACTATTTATTTTTTAGGTATCGCTTCAACTGTTATAGATATTTTTAATACAAAAGAGTTAAATAATCATAAAAAACATATCAAGAAAATGAAAAAAATTATTACAATACAACTCTACAGACTAATAGAATTGTACGAGATTGAGTTAGATAAAACTATAAATGAAGAGTATTAAAACTACTGAAGTAGTTTTAATACATTCTGTTGAACAGCATTAGCTTGACTCATTGCATATGAACCAGACTGAGCTAAGATGTTTAGTTTTGCAAAGTTTGCACTTTCTGCTGCAAAGTCAACATCACGAATTTGAGATTCCGCTGCTTGTACATTTACTTGAGTTACAGAAATATTTCTGATTGTAGATTCAAGTTGATTCTGAACAGAACCAATATCACTTCTTGTTTTGTCCATCTGTCTTAAAGTATAATCCGCAATAATAATGGCTTTTTCAGCTCCATCTTGGGTTGTAACATCTATTGTACTAAAGTTATTGGTCAGGTCTATATCTGTATCTGCCGTAAGTCCCATACCAGCACCATCAAAAGTTTGAGTAGTAACTGTTATATCTGATCCTGAATCTAAACGAATTCCATATTCACCTGCTGTTGATGTTTCGTAAGCACTAGCTCTAACATCTGCTCCAACTGATTGAGCTTGTGCATTAAATAAATCAACAACAACTTGTGCATTTTGAGCACTTGTTGTTCCACCAGTTGCGACTGAACCAGTAATGCTAACTTGATCTGTTGTGCCATCAGCATTTGTTATTGTAACATCAAGAACAATAGCAGAAGCACCATCTCCAGCAGTTTTGGCGGCTATTACTGTACCTGAGGTTAATGCAAATTTTCCAACTTTGGCTACTTGAGTGTCTTCTATAGATATTTTTACAGTTTCACCTGAGTACGCACCAATATGAAATGCTTTATTTGTAAAAGCACCATTTAAAAGCGATTGTCCATTAAATGAAGTTGTTGAAGCGATATTCTGTGCTTCTTCCATTAATCTGCTAATATCATTTTGAATAGCTGCACGAGTTTGAAGTGTTTGTCCATCAGATGCCGCTTGAATAGCTTTAGTTCTTATAATATTTGATATATTTATATATTCATCTAAAGCACCATCTGCTGTTTGGGCAACACCAATACCATCATTCGCATTTGCAATCGCTTGACCTAAGCCTTGAGCTTGTTGACGAAGTGAATCCGCAATAGCCATACCAGATGCATCATCTGCTGCTTTGTTAATTCTTAAACCTGAAGATAGTGAGTTAAGACTCTTATCTAGTCCTAAGTTTGTCATCTGTGAGTTTCTATGCGCGTTCATTGCCGCAATGTTTGTGTTAATTCTAAATCCCATAATAAATCCTTTCTGAGAGGTATATTATGATTTAAAGCAATGTGTGTTCCAAAAGATTTGAAGAGTAAAGAGAAAAGTAATTTTATATGTATTCCCAAGTAAAACTTGGGAATAAGAAGTTAAAGATTAATTACTATTGTAATAATCTTAATACATTTTGCTGAACAGCATTAGCTTGACTCATTGCATATGAACCAGACTGAGCTAAGATGTTTAGTTTTGCAAAGTTTGCACTTTCTGCTGCAAAGTCAACATCACGAATTTGAGATTCCGCTGCTTGTACATTTACTTGAGTTACAGAAATATTTCTGATTGTAGATTCAAGTTGATTCTGAACAGAACCAATGTCACTTCTTGTTTTATCAAGATGTCTTAGAGCATAATCAGAAGTGATGATTGCTTTTTCAGCTCCATCTTGAGTTGTTACATCAATTTTACTAAAGTTATTGTCTAAACTTTTATCTGTACTTGCAAGCCCCATACCTGTACCATCAAAAGTTTGAGTAGTAACTGTTATATCTGAACCTGAATCTAAACGAAGAGCATACTCTCCTGCAGTAGATGTTTCATAAGTACTAGCTCTAACATCTGCTCCACTTGTTTGAGCTTTTGCATTAAATAAATCAGCGATAGCTTGTGTATTTTGGGCACTTGTTGTAGCACCAGTTGCAATTGAACCTGTAACGCTAACTTGGTCTGTTGTACCATCAGCATTTGTTACTGTAACATCAAGAACAATAGCAGAAGCACCATCTCCAACTGTTTTAGCGGCATTTACTGTACCAGAAGTCAAAGCAAATTTACCAACTTGAGCAGTTTGAGTATCTTCAATAGAAAGTTTTACAGTTTCACCAGAGTAAGCACCAATATGAAATTGTTTATGCTCAAATCCACCATTTAAAAGTGCTTGACCATTAAATGAAGTTGTTGAAGCAATATTTTGAGCTTCTTCCATTAATCTGTTAATATCTTCTTGAATAGCTTTTCTACTATTTAATGTTTGACCATCAGAAGCTGCTTGAATACTTTTTGTTCTAATAGTGTTTGCTATATTAATATACTCATCTAAAGCACCATCTGCTGTTTGAGTAACACCAATACCATCATTTGCATTTGCAATCGCTTGACCTAAGCCTTGTGATTGTTGACGAAGTGAATCCGCAATAGCCATACCAGATGCATCATCAGCTGCTTTGTTAATTCTTAAACCTGAAGATAGTGAGTTAAGACTCTTATCTAGTCCTAAGTTAGTCATCTGTGAGTTTCTGTGTGCGTTCATTGCCGCAATGTTTGTGTTAATTCTAAATCCCATAATAAATCCTTTTAGGGTAAGAGCCTTTCGCTCTAGTTAATTTTGTATCTTGGCTTCCTTGCCTTGATATATTATGTATATCGGTACTATAAACTATTACTTTAGTAAATTTACCAATTTCTTTTATTTAACTTTTTTTTGCTACACTTCCAAATCTAAAATAATCACTATACTATATATAGGAAAACTATTTGAACTTAATTATTGTCGAGTCACCCGCTAAAGCTAGAACTATAAAGAACTTTTTAGGTAAAGGTTATGAAGTTATTGCTTCTAAAGGTCATATACGAGATTTACCAAAATCAAGATTTGGTATAACTATTGATGAAGATACTAATCATCTTATTCCTGCTTATTCAGTTGCAAAAGAAAACTCTGCTATTGTTAAAGAGATAAAGGCGCTGGCCAAAAAAGCTGACACTATCTATATCGCGACCGATGAGGACCGCGAGGGTGAAGCTATTGGTTGGCATATTGCTCATGCAATAAAAAAAGATCCTATGGAACTTCCCCGTATAGTTTTTCATGAAATCACAAAAACAGCTATAAAACACGCTCTTGATTCTGCACGAAAGATAGATATGAATATGGTAAATGCGCAACAAGCTCGTCGTATGCTTGACCGTGTTGTTGGTTATAAACTCTCGCCTCTTTTAGCATCTAAGATTCAAAAAGGTCTTTCAGGTGGTCGTGTTCAGTCTTCAACTCTAAAACTTGTTGTAGATAGAGAAAGAGAGATAAAAGCCTTTGTTCCTGTTGAGTATTGGTCAATCGATACTATCTTTACAAAAGATATAGATGCCACTCTTATATCTCATATGGGAGATAAACTTACAAAACTCTCTATCGAGAACAAAAATGATGCAACACTTATAACTAAAAGTATAGATGCTGACTCTTTTATAATCTCAAAGATTGAAACAAAACAGAGAAAAAGTTCAACTCCTCCTCCATTTATGACTTCAACTCTTCAACAAACTGCATCGTCCAAACTAGGATTTACTCCTAAAAAAACTATGATGGTAGCACAGTCACTTTATGAAGGTGTAAAAACTCCAGATGGAACAAGTGGTGTTATAACTTATATGAGAACGGATTCTTTAAACTTAGCAAATGAAGCTGTCTATGCTGTTCGTGGAATCATTGAAAATCGTTTTGGAGCTAAATATCTTCCGCCCCAAGCAAAAACTTACAACAAAAAATCAAAAAATGCACAAGAAGCTCACGAGGCTATCCGACCTACTATGCTTAACTTCACACCAGAAGTTGCACAGAGTTTTTTAAAAGCTGATGAGATAAAACTTTATCGTTTAATCTATGAAAGATTTATGGCTTGTCAAATGACAGACGCTCTTTTTGAGCAACAAAGCATAATCTTTAAAGGTAAAGAAAATGAATATAGAGCAAGTGGAAGAAAACTAATCTTTGATGGTTTTTACGCTCTTACTGGAACTGAAGATAAAGACAAGCTTCTTCCTTCTTTAAATGAGGGAGACAAGGCAGAGATACAAAGTATCAAACCTGAACAACACTTTACAGAGCCTCCTGCTAGATACTCTGAAGCATCTCTTATCAAAAAGCTAGAAGCTGAAGGTGTTGGACGACCTTCAACTTATGCTCCAACTATTGCAACACTTAGTGGTAGAACTTATGTAAACATTGAAAAAAAACAAATTGTTCCAACAGAGATGGCATTTACTGTAACTGATATCTTAGAAAAAAACTTCGCAAATATTGTAGATATCTCTTTTACTGCAAATATGGAAGAAAAACTTGATGAGATTTCAAATGGCAATAGTGACTGGCAAAAACTTTTAAGTGATTTTTACTTTCCATTTATGGAACAAGTTGCACAAGGAAAAGAAAATATAGTAAGTCTTAAACTTGCTAAACCGCTTGGAAGAACTTGTCCAAAATGTAATGAAAATGAACTTCTTCTTCGTTCTGGTAGATTTGGCAACTTCATAGCATGTAGTGGTTTTCCAAAGTGTAAATATACAGAACAAGTTGATGAAGATGGAAACAAAGTAGAAGTTAAAGTCGAAACATCTGATCAGATTTGTGACAAATGTGGCAAAGAGATGATTGTTAAAAATGGTCGAAATGGCAAATTTTTAGCATGTAGTGCCTATCCTGATTGTAAAAACACAAAAAGTATTGATGTAGAGAGTCAAGTAAGTGAAACTCCTTGTCCTGATTGTGGAGGAGAGATTTCTCTTAAAAACTCTAGACGCGGACCATTTTGGGGATGTGGAAACTATCCTGATTGCAAATTTATATCAAAGTTTGAACCAACAAAAATAAAGTGTAAAGAAAAAGGCTGTAAGGGTGTTGTGGCTGAGAGAACATACAGAAATAAAGATGTTTATGAGTGTGTAAAATGTAAAACTAGGACTCCAAGAGGAGAGTAAACTATGAAAATAGGAATTATCTCAGACACTCATTCTAAAGTACAAATGGCGCAAGATGCGCTTAATTTACTTATAGATAATGGTGCTGAGTTTATTATTCATGCAGGTGATATCGTAGAGCTTAATACACTAAATCTTCTAAAAAATTGCGGACTTGAGTATATAGCTGTTTATGGAAACAATGACGCCCATCTAGCTGAGCATCATTCAAAGTTTAACTTAGTCCAAGAGCCTCATAACTTTAAAATAGCTGACACAAAATTTAAACTTATGCATATGCCTTATTATATGTCCCCAGATGCAGATGTGATTGTCTTTGGGCATACTCATCAGTTTGAAGTTGATTATAAAGGAAATTCTCTTTTTATAAATTCTGGTGAAGTTTGTGCAAGAAGTAAAAATGTATCTGAATGTGCGATGCTTAAAATAACAGATGCTACATTTGAAGTAACTCACTACACAAAAAAAACTAAAACAAAAAAAGATGAAAAGTTTAAACAACAAACTTTCTCATACGAAAGAAATAACCATGAATAACGAAATTTTTTTATGCTCGATTTGTAATATTAATAGTGGGACATGCAACGAAGACTGCAAATTTTGCTCACAAAGTGTAAGATATAAAGCTGACATAGAGCGTTATAAACAAAAAGAGATGAGCGAGATTTTAAAAGAGGCAAAAACTGCTAGAGATAATGGTGCTTTAGGTTTTTGTTTAGTTACAGCAGATAAAGGCATAAACGATAAAACCTTAGAGTTTGTTTGTAGCATCGCTAAAATTTTAAGCAAAGAAGTACCACAACTTAGACTCATCGCTTGTAATGGAACAGCAACCTTAAAACAACTCTTAACACTAAAAGCATCTGGCATTAAAGCTTATAACCATAACCTAGAAACAAGTGAAGCGTTTTATTCTCAAATCTGTACAACTCACCCTTGGAGGGAGAGATATAAAACCTGTTTAAATGTAAATGAGGCAGGCTTAACTCTTATAACAGGTGGTATTTTTGGTCTTGGAGAAAGTCAAAAAGATAGAATTAGTATGTTAAAATCTCTAAATTCACTAAACCCAAGTTCAGTTCCTATAAACTTTTACCATCACAATGAAGCTTTAGAGTTATCACCAAATCCACTTAGCATTGATGAAGCTTTTTCTCTCATTCAACTAACAAGAGATACCCTCCCAGATGCGCAGAGAATCATGGTTGCAGGTGGAAGAGAGTTGATGTTTGGAGATAGACAGAGCGAAATATTTTCTCATGGAGCAAACTCCATAGTGATAGGAAACTACTTAACAACAAGTGGTCGAGTTATGAGTAAAGATTTAGATATGTTACAATCACTAAATCTAAAAATTGCCAAAACTGTAAACTAAGGAGTTCTTATTATGAGTGATAATGTTATTTTAATCATTACAATCTCACTCATTATAATCTTCTCTCCATTTTTTGCAAAACTTTTAAAACTTCCAACTACTCCCATTGAAATCATTCTAGGTTCACTGCTTGGCTATTTTGGTTTCATACACGACCAAGAACTTTTTGTCATAGTTGCAGAGTTAGGTTTTTTATATTTGATGTTTATTGCAGGTACTGAGATCAACTTAAAAAAAGTTCTAAAAACACCAAAAATAGTGATGCGAAATGTCATTTTTTACCTAATCATACTTTACTCGTTTTCCGTAACTATCTCTATTTATTTAGACCTTGGCAAAATCTTTATGGTTCTTCTTCCTCTTATTTCTGTTGGACTTGTAGCAACTCTCTCAAAAGAGTATGGGAAAACTCCTTGGCTAAACCTATCTATGACAGCAGGAGGGATAGGAGAAGTTGTTAGCATTGGTCTATTAACTCTAACTTCCTCTGCTCTTGATTCTGGTTTTGGTACAAGTTTAACTCATACAATCTTAGCTCTTGTTCTATTTTTATTATTTATGTTTGTACTATTTCGTGCTGTTGAATTACTTTTTTGGTGGTTCCCATGGGTTTCAACAGCCTTAATGCCTCACGAAGACAACAAAGAACAAGACATTCGTTTATCTATGGGTATATTTTTTCTTCTTGTAGGAGCGATGCTTTATCTTGATTTAGAACTTGCTTTTGGAGCTTTTTTAGCTGGTATCTTTATCCCAACATTTTTTGAACATAAACATGAACTTCCTGAAAAACTTGCCTCTTATGGTTTTGGTTTTTTAATCCCTATCTTTTTTATCCATATTGGTAGTACTTTTCATCTAGATGCTCTAATGATGGATGGTTTAATCTCTAAAGCTTTTATCATCGCTTTAGCTATGATTTGTATGAGAGTCATAGCATCTTTGGTTTTTATAAAAGACATAGGATTAAGGGATTCTGTACTTATGGGCTTATCTCACTCTATGCCGCTAACCCTTCTTATCGCTATGGCAACACTTGCTTATCATGCATCTAGCATCGATACACTTCATTACTATGCCTTTATCTTAGCGGCTTTATTTCAGGTTATAAGTGTTATGATTGTTATCAAACTTATCAACAACTATAAACTAAAAAAGGAAGAGGCATGAGTCGTTCAGTATTACTTCAACTCGCTCGTGATTCTATACAAGAAGTTTTACAAGCCCAGAGAAGTATTGATAAAAATGAACTTCTAACCTCGCATCCTCTTTTAAAAGAAAAAATCGCAACTACGGTAAACTTATATATAAATCAAAAGTTAAGAGGCTCTTTTTGTTCGCAAAATGCCACAAAAACTCTACTTGAAGATATAGTTCATAACGCAAAAATGTCAGCTTTTCAAGACAAAAACTTTTCTCCTCTTACAACAAGTGAATATTTAGACTGTGAAATAGAACTACTTTTAAACACACCAGACGGAGTTTTAAGCGAAAAAGACACCTCCATTTTGAATACCAAAACTCATAAAACTATGTAATTACTATATATTGTTATATAATTTCAGTATGTACTATGTAATAAAAAAACAGCATGCAACACCATTATCAACTTTTATATACTTTCCTGTTCCAAAATATATTGCATCTAAAAACAATGCAAATGTAATTTTTGAATTTATGAAAAATGGAAAACCAGAAAGAAAATGGGTTAAAAAAGAAGATATTGTCTTACTTACAGAAGATAAAGAATTTTTCCTAAAAACGGTTAAAAATTTTAAAAGTGTCGAGAAAATTCAACAAAAACTCATAGATGCTGCACAAGAACAGTTAAATCAATCTGTCGTTAATTTTACTAAAACTATGAAAGCAGAAATAGATAAGTTTAGTGAAATACGAGATACTTCAGATATTCCTTGTATGCTAAAAAACTTATAACCTAGAGTTTAACTCTTTATACATTTTTTCCATTAACGGTATCTTAATTTCAAAAGCTCTTGCTTCATCCACAACGAACTTACTCAAAGTTTTTAACTCAACTTTTTTTTTATTTGTAAAGTCTAGATGCATAGAAGTAGATGAGTCCGTAGGAAGTTTACTTGCAATATTTAAAGCTTTTTGCACCTCATTTTTTATATCTATACCTTTTGCAAAAGCAACATCAGCTATCTCTACTAAAAGTGCCTTTGCCTCATCAAAATGATTTTCATAAATATAAAACATACTCTTATCATAGTAACTAGTTAATGTTGCAAAAGCAGAGATAAAAATATACTTTTTCCAAATAGCTTCTCTAATATCCTCAGCTATTTTGGCTCTTAAATTTGCTTCATCAAAAATAGACTTTATAATTTCACTACTTTTATCATCTCCACCACAAACAAGTGCAAAAATATCACCTTTTTTTCTGATAACCCCCGCTTTTTCTAAATGAGAGATGATATAAACACAAGAGTCTAAAACAACAGACTCACTCCATTTTTTTAAATCATCTCCATGTTCAACACCATTTGATAAACTCAAAACTATGCTCTTAGCATCAAGACTGCTTTTCATAGCCTCGTAAGAATTTTTTAAATCATAACTCTTTACACAAAAAATAGACACATCAAAGTAACCATGAGCATCTTTTAACTCTTTAGCATCTATAGATGCAACCCAGCTTTTTTCATCTTCTACAATCTTTATGCCATCTTTTTTTATTTTTTGCAGATGCTCACCTCTTGCAAAACCAACTACATCAAAAGAAGTCTTAGACAACATCGCACAAATATAACCGCCAACACCACCTAACCCAATTACTGCTATTCTCATTTCTAACCTTATCAAAAAATTATCTTTAAAATTATATAATGTCTTACTTAAGGAGTATAGATGCCACGCGTTGATAATAAAAAGTTTTACACTTCAGCTATCGATATTCATGGCATAACTCCAAAGGGCGTAAACTGGAACTCTAAAGACTCTCAAAACATCAGATTTAAGATGATACTGCAGATGCTTCCTCAAAACCTAGAAAACTTAAGCATAGCAGATGCTGGTTGTGGTTTTGGAGATTTTTACACCTACGCACTTAAAAAGAAAAGAGAGTTCACATATATAGGCATCGACTCTCTTGTAGATATGTACTCCATTGCAAGTGAAAATACAGGTTGTGAAATTTTAATAGCTGACATCTGCACAGATGAGATTCCACAAGCAACTTATTATATTTGTAGTGGTGCTATGAACACCTTACAAAGATTTGAAACACATCTTTTTATACGAAAATGTTTCGAGGCATCCCAGAAGGGCTTTGTTTTTAATATCTTACACGGAACTAAAAAGAGCCCAACTTATAACTACTTCACAACAAAAGATATACAAGAGATAGCCGAAGATTTAGGAGTTAAAAAAGTTGTTTTAAAAGATGACTACCTAGATGCAGATATAACAGTAGGTTTTTTTAAATAATGTGTGCAATTTTTGGAATTATTGGAGAGTATGATGAAAAAAAGGCAAAAAAAAGCGCTTCAACTTCTAGCACATCGAGGACCTGATGAGAGTAGCATCACACAAGAAAATAACCTTTTCTTTTCGCACCTAAAACTTGCCATTACAAACACTCACTCACTCAAAACTATAAAATACAAAAATATTTTACTTTCATTTAACGGAGAAATATATAACTACAAAGAATTAAGAGTCCAACTTTCACAAGATTTTGAGTTTAAAACACAAAGCGAAAGTGAAGTAATAATCGCTTCATATCTTAGAGACTGTGAAATAACAACAGTTTATTTTACGGTCTCCAATGGGATGATTTTTTATCTTAAAATTATAGCTTTTCTACTTTTAAATTTAAGCATAAAGTAAATTCTAAAAAAACAAACTACATATAATAAAGAGTTAGCTATATATTGAGCTATTTCTTCTTTTATGGAACTTATATCTCTATCTTTTAAAGCTATCATCAGTTTTTGAAATAGATTTATACCTATCAAATTTAAAAGTCTTTTAAAGTTATAGCTAAACATGATAAGTGCATTTTCACCTGATACTTTTTCTTTGCCACGAACAAGATAATGATCCCAACCTAAAGTTCTTTTAATTGTTCCAAATGGATGTTCAACTATTGAACCTCTTTTTTTGACTATTACTTTAGATTCTTCAGTTTGCATCTTTTTATTATGTGCTTCTGTTATATACTCATGTTCCCATCTATATATTTGTTTATATGGTGCTTTTGTAGGTATACATTTATCTTTGAGAGGACAAGCTTTACATATTGCACTTGTACCTGTATAAATGAAATTAACTTTATCATTCTTTATTTGTGGTGCAATTCTTTTTTTTAGTTGATAATTATTAGGACATATATAGCAATCATTGTTATCATTGTAAATAAATTCATCTCTTGTAAATTTACCTTTGTCTTTTTGAACTTGTCTCATATTTGCTAAAGGAACAATAGCATTAATATTATCTTCACTACATTTTTTAAATTCTTTAGCACTATAATATCCTGTATCAGCTACTATCTTTAGTTTATCTACTCCTAAATTTTCTTTAGTCTCTTTTGCCATCTTATGCAGTTGTGCTCTATCGCTACCTACTGTTGAAATATCAGTAGCTACTATGAATTTAAATGAATCATCTACAACTATCTGTGAATTATATGCCATAAGGTTATGTGCAGGTTTTTTCATAAGAGAAGCATCTGAATCTGTTTTATTATATTGAGTTTTACCCATCTCTTCTAAAAGTTTTAAGTTTTTAGATAACTCTTCTTGTTGATATTTTAGTTTTCTTAAATCTTTTGGTAGTTTATTAATGATACTTGATGGTTGTTTCTCTTTATCTGCATACTCTAGTGATTTGAGATACTCTTCTATTTCAGTTTCAATTTTAGTTAAATCTTTATCCAGTGTCTTTTTCAATATTAGTTGATTTTTAGAGGCATTCGCTCTTAAAAATGCTCCATCAACAGCTTTTAATCCATCCCCTATTAAATCTATATTTTTACATAAAACTACAAACTCTTTAAATACTTGTTTTAGTGCTTTTGGATTCCTTGCTCTAAACTCTGATATAGTTCTATATGTTGGTTTTAAGTCTTGTGCTAGCCATATTAGTTCTAGGTTTCTTTTACACTCTTTTTCTAATGCTCTTGAACTTCTTATCTTATTTAGATAACCATAAATATATATTTTTAACAGTAGTTTAGGACTATAAGCTTTTTGTCCATCTGCTCTATCACTTTTTCTTGTATTTGAAAACTGCAGTTTAGTTAAGTCTAATAATTCTACATAAGAATCTATTGCTCTTACATTGTTATCTTCATCTACATAATCATCAATACTTGGTGGAAATAATAATTGCTGATTTCTATTTAAACCTTGTTTATATAGTTCACTCATTAGTTGCCTTAAAAGCCTAAATACAGGGCTTTGTTTGGTGTTATTATACTGAAAAATTGATTTTAAATTGCTTGATTGGATGTGTTTATATGAATGAGACTGGAAATAGTAGTTATTTCACAGTCTCTTAAATGGGGAACTAGCTTTGTTGAGCATCTACGCGGTATGTTTGCTATCGCTTTAAAGGATAAAGACACTTTATATCTCTTTCGCGATAGACTTGGTAAAAAACCTCTCTTTTACCTAGATGCTAAAAGTTTTATATTTGCATCTGAGATAAAAGCACTTAAACCTTTTTTACAAAAAACTCAAATGAATGAAGACGCACTTTTAAGTTACCTCTCTTTTTTATCTCCCTCGCCTCCTCATACATTTTTTCAAGGCATAAAGAAATTAGCTACTGGAGAATATTTAACTTACAAAAATGGAACTTCTAAAGTACAGAGATATTTTGACCTCCTAGATGCTAAACCAAATATCATAACAGACAAAGATGAAGCAGTTCATACTTTAGAAAAAGTTTTAAAAGAATCTATCTCTATGCGACTAAGAACAAAAGAGCCGATTGCCTCTCTACTCTCAGGAGGCATCGATAGTGCAACTATAAACTACTACGCTTTACAAGAAGGCTTAAACCTTCAAACATATACCATAGGATACAAAGATTTTTCAAAATATGATGAGAGAGAAAATGCAAAAAGAAGTGCTGACTTTTTAGGTTTAAAAAACAAAGCTATTGAGATATCTGGGGAGGATTTTATAGATGCAAGTGAACTTGTTTTAGACACTTTAGATGAGCCACTAAACGACCCAGCATCTATACCTTTATATCTACTTTTTAAAGAAATAAAAAAGGATGGTTACAAAGTAGTTTTAAGTGGAGAAGGGAGTGATGAGCTTTTTTTAGGATATCGACAATACTTTGAATACTTAGATATTCAAAGTGCTTCTACGCTCAAAAATAAAAACTGGTTAAAGAAATATTTTCGTTCAAACTTCTCTGAAAATAGAGAGTGGGAACACTACAAAAGAATCTTTGATAACACTCTTTTGTTTCGTACTTCAGGAGAAAGCTTTACAGACCTTCAAAAAAATTCTCTAATGAAACAAAATATAAAAGATAACCATGCACTAAAATATCTAAAGAGTTATAGAGATAGGTTTGAGGCATCTAAACATTTTGATGAAAGCATCTGGTACAGTTACATCGACCTAAACCTTTTTCAAGCAGAGCATTTTTTAACAAAACTTGACCGAGTTAGTATGGCTCACTCCATTGAATCACGAACACCTTTTTTAGACCATTTACTAGCATCTACTATCTTTAGTATAGACCCTAAACTTCGTTATGAAGATGGCGTTACAAAATCACTTCTAAAACAAATAATGAAACCTCACCTTAACAATGAGATACTACAAAGAAAGAAAAAGGGCTTCTCAAATCCGTATATGGAGTACCTAATAAACTCAAAAAAAATCTCCCTTATAAAAGAAGTCAATCAACAAACAGGACTTTTTAAAACAAAAGAGTTAGATGAGTATATAAATAGTACATCAAATGGAGGCTTCAAACAACATGTCTGGGGGCTTTATGTTTTAAGTGTTTGGATAAAAAAGAATTTACTTTAGTATAAGAATACAAACCCCTCACAAACCCCTCACAAACAATCAATATAATTCTTTAATCAAACAAAGGATTTAAAAATGAAAACAATAGCAAAAATATTTATCATTGCGATTTTAGGAGTTTCTCTTCTTCAAGCTGCGGCATTTGAGAAACAGGCAAAAACAAGAGCAACAAAAGTTGTAATAAGTTCACAGAAACCTTTAACTACTGGGAACAATACTATAAACATTAGTGTTGCAGGAGAAAAATTTGCGGGTTCAAGTGTTAGTATTAAAGTCTTTATGCCAGCGATGCCAGGTATGCCATATATGGAAAGTGTAGCAGACGCTAAAAATATGGGTAATGGCAAATATACAGCAGATGTAAACCTTGCTATGAGTGGAACTTGGCAAGTACATATTTTTATTACTCCAAAAACTGGCAAAAAAATCAGAGCAAAAACTTCTATAAACATCTAAGGATTTAACCATGAGAGCCTATATCTTACTACTATTTCCTTTTTTTTTAAGTGCGGCTTCTCTATCTTCACTTATACACAATGCTACTAACACTCATACTTCTTTAGAAGCCATTGAAAAAAGACTAAGTGCAATTGATAATGAGATACAAATAACAAGAAATTTCGCAGACCCTGAACTCTCTCTTAGTATAAGCGATATTCAGTTTAATGACCCAACAAATCGCTCACTAGAGCGAATGCAATACTCTGCAATAAACTTTAAACAAAAGATTCCATATTTTGGTAAAAGAGATGCATCTTCAAAAAAAGCACAAGCTAAAAAAGAGAGATTAACCTTTAGCTTAGAAGAGGCAAAAGTCACTCTTGTAAAATCTATAAAACTTACAGCATATAATATTTGGCAAGTCCAAGAGCAACTAAAAATCACAGACGATTATATAAAACTCACAAATCAAAACATTGAGTTATATACCTCTTATAGCACAAGTGATACAAAAGCTCATATGGGAATAATGTCAGCTGAACTTTCACTTTCTCAACTTAAAATAAAAAAAAGTAAACTTCAAAGTTTAGAAGTTGGTTTGTATAAAAATATCAGTTATCTAAGTGCTATGAATGTACAAAGCATAGAGATGCCAATGAAAGTAAACACTCCAAAAAAATTAACTCACTATTTAGATGCGAGTAAACAAAGTAGTGCTTACAAGGTTAAAGAAGCAAAGGTTAAAGAGGCAGATGCTGATGTAAAAATCAAAGAGTTAGCTGGTAATGTTGACCCCTTTGTTCAAGTGGGATACTATCATCGTGAAGCATATGAAGACTATATGAATATCAATGTTGGCTTTTCTTTGCCAATCTATGGAACTCAGAACTCAAAAGAAGAATTATCAAGAAAAATATCTCTTGCTTCAAAGAGTGAAGCAATGGACTTTAAAAACTCACTTCATTCACAAATAGGTAAATATTATGCCGAACTTCAAGACTCATTTAGAGTTTATAACATCATAGAAAAAGAGAGTTTACCTCAGATAAAACATATGTTTGATTTAACAAATACTGCTATAAAAAGTGGTTCGGAACTTTTTATATATATAGACCTTTTAGCAAAAAAATTACAACTAGATGAACAAAGCATCCAAGCCGTTGCAGCTTTTCATAAAGCAACTGCATCCCTAGATGCTCTTGTGGGAGAAATGAAATGAAATACTTACTAATTATCTGCATGTTTTTAATACAAGCAAATGCAAAAGAAAAAACAGTAGAACAACTTTTTAATGTTCAAACAACAAAGGTGAAACTAATCTCAGATGCTAAAAGCATAAAAAGTTTTGGTTTTGTAAAAGTTGATGAAGCTAGAGTTTACAATGTCACTCCTAGATTTGGTGGTTTCGTGGAAAAATTATACGCAAACACTACATATAAAAAAGTGGAAAAAGGTGAAAAACTAGCACTTGTTTACTCACCTGAAGTTCTAAAAGCTAAAGATGATTACTTAAATACTATAAACTACACAAAGTCTAGACCAAATAAAACTATGCTTAAAAGTGCAGTTGTAAAACTTTCACTTTTAAATGTATCTAAAAATGAGATAAATCAAATTACAAATAATAAAAAAACTTCTTCTTTTACAACTATAATATCTCCTGCAAATGGTTATATATTTAAAAAATCTATAAACAATAATTCTGCTTTTAATGCTAAAGAAGTTCTCTTTAAAATTGTAAATCTAGATAAAATTTGGGTTGAATTAAAAATACATCAAAACCAACTCTCATTAGTTAAAAATATAGATGATTTCACCTTATCAACTCCTGCTCTAAAACAAACATTTAAAGCGACAAAAGCAGGTGTTTATCCTGAACTTGACCCAAAAGAAGAAAGTTTCACTCTCAGACTTTTACTCGATAATAAACAAAACCTACTAAAACCAGGTATGTACATAACAGCGATTATGAGAGAAAGTTCAAAGAACTACTTAACCCTTCCATCAACTGCCGTTATAAGAAAAAATGGCAAGTTTTATGTCTTTATAGTTGGTGAATATGAAGGAGAGTACGAACCTTTAGAGATACAGGTAGAAGTCTTAAATCCAAATACTTACATAGTTAAAAGTGAGTTAAATGCAGGTGATGAAGTTGTAAACAACGCTCTGTTTATGATGGATAGTGATGCTCAAGTAAATGGATTATATTAAGTGATGTGTCTAGTAATTCGTTAGAAAAAAACATTATATTTTTGTACTCAACCGTTATATAGTACTTAGAGCATGGAATAAATTGAAAATATCATTCAATTTATATTATTTTAATAAAAAATAAAATACAATGCTAAAAAATGAAAAGGTGTTTAAGTAGTCTCTCCACCAACAGCAAACCTGAATGTTGATAAAGCTTTAATTACAGCATTGAAACGATGTATTACTTCCAGTATAGGTAATCACATATTAGAATCAATTTATATTTCATCGGCACATGATTCTCATAAATATCCAAGTAGACATATGCAAGGAAAAGGTAAAGCCGTAGATATTTCAAGAATAAATGGCTTGAGAATGTCAGTTCATTACAAACAAGATTCTAAAGTAACTGTAATCACTAATGCTATACAAATAAACTTTGAATCCTACCCAGGAAGAAGGGAAAATATGAAAAATATTTTATTATTACTATTTTTATTTTTAAATATATCATGTGCAAAACAATTAGAAACAAAAAATATCGATATACCTTTTGTTGATATTTTGGCAGTTGGAGACAAACACGACTTAAATACTATCTCAACTAATTTTGAAAAAAACTTATGGATAAAAATTTATTCACTACCCAGCGATAAACAAAACAACTGTTTTCCTGAATCACATGGGGTTTGTCAGCTTAATTACTACATAACGAGTTCACAACTAGATGATAGTCCTCTAAATAAATTATATAAATTAAATTTATTAGGTGAAATAATTGATTATAAATGGGAATATACGGAATTAATCGATACTGTAATTATCATTATTAAAGTCAACAAATATACAAAAGAAGCATTAATCTATAATAAAGCACTTCAAAATGAAATAAAAACTTATAAACTTACAATAAATGCCACAAGCATGAAGTTTCTTAAGCAATAGCAACATAATTACATAACAAGTTAGAGAAGACAAATAAATCACCCATAGGCTTTTAAAGCGCTTTAAGCTATCATTTTAAAAGTTATAAAGAAGTAGTTTTAACAGCCATTAGGATGACCTATTCGAAAATCAAAAGGGAATAAACAATTGAATTTAAAATGGATATATCAAAATGACAATGTCAATTGGAGTGAATTATCAAACTTATATAAGATAGCACCACTTGGAAATAAAAAACCAAATGATTTAAAAATTGCATTTTCAAACAGTATGTTTAAATGTTTTGTTTATGCAGACAAAACTCTTATTGGTGTAGGTAGAGCTTTAGCAGATGGAGTTGATTGTTCATATATTTGTGATGTTTCTATACACCCTGATTATCAAGGCAAAGGTATTGGAAAAGATATTGTTAACAAACTTATTGAATTTTCCAAAGGACATAATAAAATAATCTTATATTCAAATCCAGGGAAAGAAGAATTTTATTCTAAACTAGGATTTGATAGAATGAATACAGCAATGGCTATATTTAAGAATAAAGAACAAGCAATAGCTGGGAAGTTCACAAGAAAAGCATAAGCTTACTCACATAGATCTAAAATACTCAAACCTCACAAACCTCTCACAAACTATTGATACAATCTAACTATTAAACAAATAGGCTAAATAATGATTGAAAATATAATAAGCTTTAGCATAAAAAACAAATTTCTTATTTTAATGGCAGCGCTGTTTATAACTTTTGGCTCTTTTTGGGCTATAAAAAATACACCTCTAGATGCTATTCCTGACCTATCTCCTCCTCAGGTAATAGTTCAGCTAAATTGGGCAGGGCAATCTCCTGAAATTATAGAAGACCAAGGAACATACCCTTTAGTTTCTCAGTTTTTAGCGATAGCAAACATAGAAACGGTAAGAGGTTTTTCAACTTATGAAAATGCTCTTATATACATCATATTTAAAGAAGGGACTGACCTTTACTGGGCAAGAACAAGAGTCCTAGAGCAGTTAGCATCTATACAATCGCAGCTTCCATCTTCTATGGAAGTCAGCTTAGGTCCAGATGCTAGTGGTGTTGGTTGGGTTTATGAGTATGCCCTTGTTTCAAAAACTAAAAATCTAAGTGAACTTAGAACTCTACAAGATTACTACTACAAATACGCTCTACTAGGAGTTGATGGAGTTAGTGAAGTCGCTTCCATCGGTGGTTTTATTCCAACTTACGAAGTTAGTGTTAAAAATGACACCCTTGTAAGATATAACCTAAGCATTAAAGATATAGCAAAAACTCTAAAAGAAAACAACAACGATACAGGTGGGCGAATCGTTATACAAAACGGTTACGAATGGATGGTTCAAGCAAAAGGTTACTTAAAAGACTTAGATGATATTCGTTCTTTAGTTGTAACTACAAAAGCAGGTACTCCTGTAACTATTGGCGATATTGGTAGAGTTGAGTTAGTTCCTGCTCCCCGTCGAGGTATGGCTGATTTAAATGGTCAAGGTGAAGTAGTTGGCGGTATAGTCATGGTTCGTTATGGCGAAGATGTTTACTCAACCATAAAACGCATAGAAAAGAAGATGAAAGAGTTAAAAGTAGATGGAGTTGAAGTTGTTGAGACTTACAACCGTTCTGACTTGATAGAAAAAGCAGTAGATACACTTAAGTTTACTCTTATTGAAGAGAGTGTTATTGTTATCATCATCATTGCTCTATTTTTGATGCATCTACGCTCTTCCATTATAGTTCTTATAGTTTTACCTCTAACAATAGGAACAACTTTTTTACTTATGAAACTATTTGGAATTGACTCAAATATCATGAGTCTTGGGGGAATTGCTATTGCCATTGGTGCGATGGTAGATGCCACTATAGTTATGATAGAAAATGCTCATAAAACCATAGTAAAACTTGAAAAAAAGAAAGGTAGTTCATTAACAAAACAAGAAAGATTTGACGCCATATCAAGTTCATCAAAAGTTGTAGGTCGTCCTATATTTTTTGCTCTTTCTCTTGTTGTAGTTTCATTTTTACCTATCTTTGCACTTTCAGGACAAGAGGGACTTCTCTTTACTCCACTTGCCTTTACAAAAACCTTTGCTATGACAGCTGGAGCAATTTTGTCTATAACCTTAGTTCCTGTTTTAATGCTATTTTTTGTAAAAGGTAAGATTTTAGATGAGAACAAAAACCCATTAAATCGATTTTTTATCTGGCTTTATCACCCTGTTATAGTTTATGGACTGAAACTAAAATATATAGTTATTGTAGCTGTTGTTCTATCCCTTGGTTATATGTATCCACTTTACAAAGGTTTAAAATGGGAGTTTATGCCTCCACTTAATGAGCAAACTGTGATGTATATGCCTGTTACTCCTTATGGGATTAGTGTTGATCAAAGTAAGATACTTACTCAAAAAACGGATGCTATCATAAAATCTTTTCCTGAAGTAGATATCGTTTTTGGTAAAGGCGGTCGAGCAAATTCTGCAACTGACCCTGCTCCACTTGGCATGATTGAAACTATCATTACCTTCAAACCAAAAAGTGAATGGAGAGAGGGTATGACACATGAGAAGCTGATGAATGAACTCGAAGATGCTCTTCAAGTTCCAGGTCTTATAAACTCTTGGACTTATCCGATTCGTGGTCGTATCGATATGCTTTTAAGCGGAATCCGTACACCTCTTGGTATTAAACTTTACGGTCAAGATGCACAAGGCTTACAAAAATATGCTTTAGAGATAGAGAGCAAACTTAGAACTTACGATAAAACTCTTTCAGTATTTGCTGACCAAGCAAGTGCTGGATATTATCTCGATATAAATATCGATGAAAAAGAGTTAGCAAGATACTCTATAACAAAAGATTATCTACTTGATTATGTAGCATCTGGTGTTGGTGGAATGAAAATATCTACTATGTACAAAGGCATCGAGAGATACCCAATCGCGTTGAGATTTGAAGAAGATGAGAGAAGAAGCATAGAGTCTATAAAAGATTTACAGATAAAGACTCCTCTTGGTTTTGTACCACTTGGTAACTTTGCAAAAGTAACTTACAGGGAAAGTGCATCTGTCATAAAAAGCGAGATGGCATCTCCGGTAACCTTTATATATATAACTCCAAATGTTGGTATCAGTGCAACTGAGTATAAAGAAGGTGCAAAAAAGTTACTTGAATCCATAAAACTACCTGCTGGGTACTATATAGACTGGGCAGGACAAAGTGAGTATTTGGACTCAGCGATGCAAAAAATCATCTGGATAGTTCCAACTGTTTTGATAGTAATCTTGATATTAATATATTTTGCACTAAAAGAGTTAGTACCAACTTTTATAGTGTTTTTCACTCTACCATTTGCTCTTTTAGGTGGACTTTTATATATTGATATACTCAATTTTAACATGAGTATCGCAGTGGTAGTAGGTTTTTTAGCCCTTCTTGGAGTTGCAGCGGAGACCGCCATAGTTATGATAGTTTACTTACAAGAAGCGGTGGATGAAGCAAAAGAAAAGTACAAAGAAAAGTTTGGACTTACAGAGTTAAATGCAGCGATATACGAAGGTGCAGTTCAAAGAGTAAGACCAAAACTAATGACAGTATTTGCAATCTTAGCAGGACTACTTCCTATCATGTACACAAACGGAGTAGGAAGTGAAGTGATGCAAAGAATCGCCGCACCGATGTTAGGTGGAGTTGTTAGTTCTGCAGTTTTAAGTTTAGTTATTATTCCTATACTTTTTGAGATTTATGCTAAGTGGGGGATGAAGAGGTAATAATGCTCATTTAATATTGTAAATATCATTTATTATATTTTGAAGTTTTACAATATCTTGATAATCAAAATAACTTGGAATTTTTCCATCTTTATAGCTTTGTGAGTCAAAACAAGAAAATTTCTTTGACATAAACATATATATATTGTTATTTACAAATGTCAAAGAAATATCATCTTCAATTAAATTTAATATTTTTAATATTTTTTCTTCTTCCATATTACTTAGTAATTGAGATACTACAACATGCTTATCACTGTATTCTGTATTAGTTGTAAAGCCATTTTTTAGTCCATTTGATATTTGCTTTAATGAAGGTATTACTTTTTTAGAATATACATAAATAGGAAAATTAGATAAATGTATATTTTCAATAGATATAAATAATCCATGATCCATTTGATGTAAAGAAAATGGTAAAACAGGGTCTTTTAATGAACTATAATCTAAATAAGTAGAAGCAATTTTAACAGTATTGTTATCGACTCTATATTTAAAAGCCCAAATTTTCATTATTGTCATAGATGCAACAATATAATTATATAAATTGAAGAAATTAGATTCTTGAGCATCTGATTTGAGTTCTATATATTTTATAAATTCTGCATCTTTATTAATAGCTAATAATATTTTCGGAAAAATTGTTCTTTTTAGTATCTCATGGTATTCATATCTAAAAGCAATTGAACCAATATAATATATCATTGCAGAAGAAAAAAGTGCCATAATAAAGAACATTTTATGTAAATTATATTGATTTGATAAAACTAACATTCCTATCAATATAAATAGCAAGCCATAGCTCAAAGTATTATGCTTGTTTTCAGCACTTTTGACCTTGCTTTTTAAGTTATTAATATCTGACTGAACATCTCTTTCATAAAGTTCTATAAAGTTATTATCCATATTTATAATCCATATATAATATATTTTAAAATATTATAGCACAAGTAAGAATAGCCCTTGAAACCAACTTCAAAATTAAAAGACCACTTCTCCGCTATAATCTTATAAACCAAACACAAGGCAAAAAAATGGGTTCACAATACAAAAACTTAAAAGATTCAGACATTGAGTTTATAAAAGCACAGAAGCTTTTTTATCTTGCTAGTTCATCTGGGAAAGAGGTAAATCTTTCTCCTAAGGGTTATGATTCCATCAGAGTTTTGGACAACTCTACATTAGTTTTTATGAGTTATCCAGGAAGTGGAAACCGTACCTATACAGATGCTAAAAATGATGGCGAGTTTACTCTGGTCTTTAACGCCTTTGAGGGAAAAGCAAACATAACTAGAATCTTTTGTAAAGCTACCCTCATAGATGCAAAGAACGAAAAATTCGTTAAGTACTCAGAACTGTTTGGCGAGCAAGAGAGTATTGTTAGAAACTTCTTTGAGTTTCACATCTACGCTGTTGAGTCTAGTTGCGGTGAGTCAGTTCCAAAAATGGACTATATAGAAGATAGAATGTCACTAAAAAAATGGGCTGTTAAAATGGACAAAAATCAAAAACTAGAAGAGTTCAAAGAAAAATACTTCACTCCGCCAAACCTAAAGAACTTATGATAACTCTGTGATTATCTTTTGGTATTTATCTTTGTTGTCTATAACAATATCCACTAGTTTTGGGTCAAAATGTTTACCACTCTCTTTTTGAAGTACTTTTATGACTTCTTCTAACAACCATTTCTCTTTATATACACGCTGAGAAAGAAGTGCATCAAAAACATCTACAATAGCAACAATACGGGCATATATAGATATATTTTCACCTACTAAACCTTGTGGATATCCTGTGCCATCATATTTTTCATGATGCCCGTAAGCGATTATTGCCGCTGTTCGTAAAATCTTACGATCTGAATGATTTAAAATTTTATATCCTAAAGTAGCATGTTCTTTCATTACCTCATACTCTTCACTAGTAAGTTTTCCAGGTTTGTTTAAAATAGAATCACTTATTCCGACTTTTCCAATATCATGTAGTGGAGATGCGAACTCTAAAAGACTTACCTCTTCTTCACTCAAACCATACTCTTTTGCAATAAGTGCACTTATAAGTGAAACACGCTTTGTATGTAGTCTAGTTTCTTTTGAACGAAATTCTTCAATGCGCCCTACTGCTAACATAACTTCTTTTAGAGTCAACTCTATTTCTTCATTTAGATTTTGTAGTTCTATATTTTTTTTAAATAATTCTTCTTCTTTTTCTAATATATGGTCGTTAAACTTGTTGATATTTTCTACAACATCTTCAAACTCTTTACTTTCATATTTTGAACTGTCTATAGTTCTTTGAAATTTATAAGCATTTTCTTCATCTTGAATAATATGTGATAGCGGTTTACGAATATATCTTTCGATGACATGGAACATATTTAGCATTATTATAATTGCTAAAAACAACAATATGCCACCTATCATATAACTATTTTGTAAAACAGCAACCTGATATGAGTTGATATTCATAGTAATGTCAACTGCACCAAGAACTTCTCCATCTTTTGCATTATGGCACTCTAAACAGTTTAAAGTTCCTTGTGAACTAGCAATGTATGGAATAACAGCTTCGATTGTACTGTTCATATCATCAAATAAGATAAAAATTTCTTTTTTCTTTAAAATTTCTCTAAGGGAAGGTGTCAGTTTTTTTTCATTTAAAGTAGATTCTCCGTACTGTTCATTTACAGACTCAGCACGAATAATTTTTATAGATTTTATCTCATATATCGAAGAGACCTCATTTAAGAAGTAAGCTCGTTCATCCATAAAACCAGCTTTCATATGCGAGGTTAGACCAGCTTTAACTATTTCTGATACTGAGACAATTTGTTTTTTTATAACGAACTCAAAGAAACTTCTATAGCTCAGTCCAATAACAGCCCCAACAATAAGTATGGATACAAGAAATACTTTTAACAATTGGGTAAGTGTAATATTCTTTATACTATGCTTTTGCATTTTATCTCACTAATAGTGATTTCTATATATTATAAGAATATTTATTATAATCTAAACTTAAATTAAAAGAAGTGCTTTTTTAGCACCTCTTTTGTTTAAGCTTGTAAAAGTTCAGCTAATGGGTGAGAATAAGATTTATCAGCCTTTGCCTCAGCTAATCTAAACTCCGCATTTTTATCTTCTTGAATCTCTCTAGATGCAAAATCAATTTGTGAGATATTTCCGCATGAGCCATCTTCATTTAAAAAGATGCCGCAACTCTTCATCTCTCCTAGAGTTTGATTGGTCGCTGTTTTAAAAGTAAACTCACTACTGCTTGAACCCAAAAAGATAGCTCCTATACCCATCTCTCCTAGTCCAACCAACTCTTTTTCATTGTCATCATCATTTTTTAGCCAGATTTGAAGTTTATCAAAGATACTGTCATTTTCATCTATCCAATGGTTACCATCGCTATCATAAGCACTTAGTTCTCCAAAACCATTACCTGTCATAGTTCCAAAAAGTTCACTTCCTTGATTTACAATGCCATCACCATTTTTATCAAGAGCTAAAAAACCACTTCTGCTTGCTAGTTGAGAGATTTGGTCACTCTTTCCATCATTGTCTAAATCAAAGGAAAAAGTGTCTGTACTTAAAGATGGAATATCGCCATCAAGATTAATGACAAGAGGGTCAAAGCTACTATAAATATCAATACGATTTTCAATAGCAAAACTTCTACTCATAGAAAAGTTTAGATTTAAATCAATTGTCCCTTTATCTGTTTTGACATGTCCTAATGTAGAGAAGTTCAAACTCTCATGCTCTTCATATCGTTGCATCATTGAAAAATGTGTATAACCAAAAGTTTCTTGATTTTCTTCGGGCTCTTTTTGACTTTTGTCTTGAAGCATCTGAAGGAGGTTTTGTATGATTGAGTTGATAGTTTTTGTGGTGTCACTAAAGTAACTATTAAAACCATCATTAGGTTTGATTCCATCTTCACCCAGCAATTTTGTTTGCTCTTTTGTCACTGGTTCGTGAGTAAAAAAGGTGGAAAAACTAAACTGAGTTTCTAACTCAATTCTTGAGAAGGAGTGTTGTGATTGCATCGCAATCTCATGTGACTTTATTTTCATGATGTAGCCTTTTTGTATCATCCTTGACTACTTTAATTTTGGGAATATCCTTGTACCCGTTTAAATATTATAGCAATTACGATACCAAAAGACTCATTCAAAAAAAGAAAAAAAGGCTTTTTTCTTTTTAGGTACATACTCATTTTTTCTCTCATCTATGAAATTAGGGTCACCTTTTTCAAACTGCTCTTGTGAAACTTTTTGTATATGTTTTTTGACTTTGTTAATTTCGATATAACCATTACTTCGGCTTCCGCCACCATGAGGCATACACATAATATCTCCTTTTTAGCTTTTATCGCCAAATATTTTTCTATCAAGTGAGAACTTACCTGCTCCACTAGAAACAAATATCGACAAAAATAGCATATAGTATAAAGGTATCTCAAAACCATTCTCACCTGCTGAAAAACCATTTGGTAGATGCACAGTTACAATAGCTACTATCATGATAACTATTAAAGGTAAAGAAATCAAACGCGTTAAAAATCCAAGAGTCAGTAAAACGACTCCTAAAAGTTCCGTACTTGCCGCCATATAGGCATTTAAAAGAGGCATCGGAATCCCCATAGAACCAAACCACTGGGCAACTGAGTCTATATCCGCCCACTTGTTCATCGCTGGTTCGTAAAAACCATAAGCAACTGCTATCCTTGCAAAAAGTAAAGCTGGTGCTTGAAGATGTTTTGTTAAATCACTAAACATTAAATATAAATTTTTAAAATTCATCATAAACTCCTTATTTGTTAGTATCCGTATTTTAACACATAAGTGTATGCCTGTATGTAACCTTAATCACATAAGAGTTACTATTTTGTTTGTGTTATACTACTTGCATATTTGTACAAGGGGATTGATGATGTTTGAAAAGCACCGTTGCAATATGAAACCTACTGAATCTTATCTACGAATAATTTTAGCTACTCTTATACTTTTTTTTAGTGTTATTAACAATTCTATTTTTTTAGCTCTTTTTAGCTTACTTATTTACTACACAGGTTTTAAAAAGTTTTGTTTTATTTACTATATATTTAAAATAAACGAAAAATTTAGTGTTGAGAACTATTATCTATCTCTTTTACCAAAACATCGTCCATCTCCTGTTTTTATATTTGACATAAACGGAAATATTGTATTTCAAAATCAAACGGCAAAAAAAGAACTTCCAAATATTAACTCTATCTCAGATATGTGCATAAAAGAGTATGAAAAAATCATTAGTAAAAATACTCTAGAAAATTCTATGTTTAAATATGAAGAAAAATTTTATAAGATTGATTTAAAAGGTATCTCAAGGGAAAAATTTGTTTTAGCTTATCTAACAGATGTAACCGAAATCATGGAGTTAAATGATGCCATAGAAGACACTCAAAAAGAGGTTATCTATGCCATGGGAGAAATTGGCGAAACACGCTCAAAAGAAACAGGAAATCATGTAAAAAGAGTAGCACTTTACTCTAAAGAACTAGCTCTTTTATATGGTTTATCTTACGAGGAAGCAAGTAAACTGGAAATGGCATCTCCTATGCATGATATCGGTAAAGTCGGAATCCCAGATGCTATCTTAAATGCTCCTAGAAAATTAACTAAAGACGAGTTCCAAATCATGAAAACACATGCATCTATGGGTTATGATATGCTTAAAAGTTCGAACAAACCAATACTCCAAGCAGCAGCCATAGTAGCAAATGAACATCATGAAAAATATGATGGAAGTGGTTATCCAAATGGAACTTCACAAGAAAATATACATATATATGGTCGTATAACAGCAATTGCGGATGTATTTGATGCTCTTGGCTCACATAGAGTTTATAAAAAAGCTTGGGAATTAGACAAAATCTTAGAACTTTTTAAAGATGAAAGTGGTAAACATTTTGATCCAAAACTTGTAAAACTTTTTTTAGATAACCTAGATATATTTTTAAAAATACGCGATAAGTTTAAAGACTTATAATGAACATAAATCACTTAAAAAGCTATTGTAATGTTGCAGTTTCTCCAAGCGGAGTAAATACTCACTGGAAATTTAAATGAAATATATCCTCTTGTTATTTCTACTTACAAACCTACATTTGTAAAAGCTGTTTTTTTTACTTCTAGAGAAAAGAGTTTAAAAATTATTGCACCACAAAGTGACTCATTTGAGATTATTCCTTTTGAGATAAAAGCAAATAAAATTATTACAAAAAAATACAAAGACTTTACTCTAAAACTTATAAGGGTACATCATGGCATAGTCCCTGCACTTGCACTTAGGATTGAAGTGGATAAAAAAAGTATCCTTATAAGTGGAGATACAAATAACGAAGATAAAAACCTGCAAAAGATAGCAAAAAATGCAGATATATTTATAGCTCATCACGCCATAACACAACATTCAGGAAGATTCGCAAAAGATTTGCATATGCAACCTTCTATCATCGCCCAAGTTGCTAAAGATGCAAATGTAAAAAAAGTAGTTTTAACTCACCGAATGAAAAGAACTTTAAAAAATGAAGATGAAAGTCTAAATATTATAAAAAAAGTTTTTAAAGGAAAAGTACTTTTTGCAGAGGATAGGATGAAGTTGAAATTATAACAGAGAATAATCTCTGCTATAAAAAAGAAAGACTATTTTTTACCGCCACACTTTCCAGAGCCACATTTCATCGCTTTTTTAGAAGCTTTCTTTCCATCTCCACATTTAGACGCTTTTTTATCGCCTTTACAACTTGTACAAGTTTTACCATTCGCTTTAAGCGGTTTTTCCATAGAAGCACCACATTTACCTGCGCCACATTTCATCGCTTTTTTAGAAGCTTTTTTGTCACCACCACATTTTGAAGCAGATTTTTTCATAGAACTTCCACATTTACCAGCACCACATTTCATGCCCTCAGCAGTTAGAGAAACTGCGCCTAATCCTGTAAAAAGAGCTGCACCTAAAAGTAATGCTACTAAGTTTAATTTTTTCATTTGAATCCTTTAAAATTTAATCTAAAATGATTGTAACATAAAAGTAACTAACACCTATGTAACCAATGTTACATAAGTATAGTATTTAGCAGATTTCTATTTGTAATCGTGAAAGCTTAACTATATTATTGTTCTCAAAGCCTTTTAATATTCTACTTATTACCTCACGAGAAGTTCCGATAATATCTCCCAATTCCTCATGAGAAATATGAACTATATTTTCATCTTGAGATTGTAACCAGTGAAGTATGCGAGTGTCTAAAGATGAAAAACGAATATCTTCTATCATCGTTGCCATCGCTTCTAACCTTGAAGTATATTGGTCAAACACAAATTTTTGAAACTCTTTATCTTCTACAAAGAGTCTTGCTATAAGTTCTACGGGAATATCGTAACCTTCCAACTCTGTTTCAGCTATGGCAGTTCCAACCGCAGGAGCACTATTGTATGTACTTGTAAAGTTTACATTACACTGCTCGCCCTGCTCAAAATAGTAAAGTAAAACACTTTGACCATTTTCATGCTGACGAACTACACGAACGCGCCCCTTTGTTAAAAATAAAATCGTAGAACAAATATCTCCTTGAGAGTAAAGTTGCATTCCAGCTGGAACTTTCATAAAAGTTGATGATGCTAAAAGTTCTTCCTGATTCTTTGTTTCTAACTTAGTGAAAAATTCAAACTCTTTCATAAAACTATCCTTATGTAATAAATACTTTATTAATGTATAATACTGAAAATTTATTAAAGGCTTTACCATCAGCTTAGACACTTCAAATTTAACAAAACAATTTAGCACTTTTTACACAGACAACAAACTTGATAACCTTGATAGAGCATTAGAACTCTTTAGTGTTTTTGGAGGAGAAGAGTGGGGAGATATTGATACCAAAACTCCAACTTTTGAACTTATAAAAAAACTCATTTTAAATGATTATACTTATATTCGTAATGATATAAGTGACACGACAACAGGAATGCCTCTTTTCCACTCAATACTAAGCGGTATTGCCCTTGGAGATGGAAGAACTCACTCTGCATTTAAAAAGGCAAGTGTTACTCATGAAGTTGGCATGAAAGCAGTAAATGAACTTTGCGAAATAGGGATTATAAGACTAGAGGCTTCTCGTAAAGAGTTTACAACTTGGGCAGATGACTATAAAATCTCAGACAAACTTCTTTTTAACACACCATTTATGCGTTTTTGGTTTGCTTTTGTATCGCCTATTTTTAAAGGCATAAAAGATGGAGATTATAAAGAAGTTCAAAAAAGGTTTGAAAATAAACAAGCTGATTTTATAAGTTTTATGTTTGAGCAACTATCTTTAGAGTTAGTAAAACTTGAATTTAAAAATGACCCAATTGTTGAGAGTGGAAGTTACTGGGATAAAGATGTAGAGATAGACCTCTATGCCAAAACAAAATCTGGAAAAATCATAGTCGGTTCATGTAGATACTCAAATGCTAAAATCAAAAAAAGTGAACTTACAAAACTCCAAGAAAAATGCGAAAAAGCAAAAATAAAAGCTGATATATTTGTTATATCCTCAAAAAAAGGTTTCTCTAGCGAACTTAAAGCACTAAAGGGAGATAATTTAAAACTCTTTACTCTTAAAAACTTAATAAAGTTGGTTTGATTATGAAAGAAAAAGTTTTACTTCTACATGGTTGGGGAGGAAGTGATTTTCCTCATTGGCAAAGTTGGCTTGCTGGGGAGTTAGCTAAGGATTATGGTAAGGTTAGCTTTTTAAAGTTCTCAAACTTTGATTTTCCAAATAAAGATGATTGGAAAAACGAGTTAATCAAAGAACTTGATGATTTTAAACCAGATATAGTAATTTGCCACTCTTTAGCAAATAGTTTGTGGTTTCATCTTTGTAATGAAGAGAATATACAGAGTGTAAAAAAGCTTTTTTTAGTGGCTCCACCTAGTTTAAACTCTAAAATAGATGAAATAGAGAGCTTTTTTCCTATCTCTGTTCCAAAAAACTTAAATGCTAAGCAAGCACTTCTAGTTTGCTCTAGTAATGACCCATATATGAGTTTAGATGAGGCAAAATCTTTACAAAAAGAACTGAATATAGAGATGCATTTAGTGAAGAACGCTGGGCATCTAAACGCTGATAGTGGCTTTGGAGAGTGGACTTGGATGCTAGAAAAACTACAAAATAACTAAAATTGTGCTATAATTTAGTAAGATGAATTAAAGGAGATGTCATGAATGTTACTCAATATACATTTCAATCACCTTCACCAAATCAGTTTCAAATGGGAAGACCAGACCCTAGTTCGCAGAAAAATGATTCAACATCAACAGATGATTCTGAACTTTCAAGCAATACAACCTCTATAATCTCAGATTCTAAAACTGTTCAAGTAAGTCAAACAAAAGAAGTTGAACCAACTATTGATTCTGGACGCACTTTAGACATATATGCCTAAACCAACCCTCTACTTTCTTAGGTCTTCTGAGAATAAAATCGCTAAAGATATACTCCATTATGCAATGAGGCTCGACACTCTCAATAAAACAGTTCAAGATTTTTCTGAATTAGATATTTACTATAAATTTTATGGTTTATCAAGTAAAGATTTGGGCTTATATGCACTTGATAACAATACAATCGCGGGAGCAGTTTGGATTAGACTGCTAAAAAAAGAAGATAAAGCAAATGCTTTTATAGATGCTGATACTCCTGTTTTACAAATCGCTGTAAAACCTGAGCTTAGAAACAAAGGCATAGGTTTTGCGATGATGGAACAATTTTTCATAGAAGCGGCAGCTAGTTTTGAGCAAATAAGTCTTAGTGTTGTTAAAGACTCAGATGCTATAAGATTTTATGAAAAATTTGGGTTTAGTAAAGTTGAAGGCTTAGATGCCCTTAGTATTGTTGACGACAAACCTGTTATTACCATGCTTAAAAAACTCATCAAAAAAGAGATTGTTAGACCAAGTGATGGTTATGACCCTAGAAAATGGATGGATTAAAACTAAACTTCAACTCATAAAGTTTGGATAGATTTTTTTGATAATAAAGTAAATCTTACAACCAACACAATAACCAAACAAAACTTCTAAAAAAGTACAAGCCAATAGTGCCGCAGCAGTTATATGCAAAAGAAGTGTTAAATCAAGCAAACCTTCTATAACCAACATTACTGAAAAAAGAAGCCCAAACTGAGCAGCTAATCTTTTTGCTCCAGCATCTGTCATATTTGCTTTAAATCTAAATATCCGTTTTACAAGATGAGAGAGTTGATAGATAGGACTATATGGTTTATGTCCATAGATGCGAATAGCAAAATCAACAGTTAAAAAAATGAGTAAAAAGATTTGAGATGTAAATAGATAAATAATAACTACAACTGAAACAAAAAATGCTCCTATTCTAACAATAGTTCCATCTATTTCTCTAAATGCAATTGGGCATGAAATGTCCATCTAAAAACCTTTTTTTCGTATTATACTCTTTTTGTAAGAATTAAAACTTTTTCTTATAAATTATGCTAAAATCATTAAAAAACTCTTAAGGATATATATGCAAAGACGCAACTTTTTAAAACTCTCTGTAGTGGCTTCTTCCCTGCTTTTTGGCTCATCTGCCCTTGCTAGTTTTACATCTCAACCTCGAAGTTCTCAAAGAGTTTCAAAAATTGCATTCCCTGAAAAAAAACCACTTATTACTTACTCTGACAGACCTCCTATCTTAGAAACTCCTATTGATTTTTTTACAAAAGCCATCACTCCGAATGATGAGTTTTTTGTTAGATGGCATATGCCTAAAATTCCTACACATAAAGATATTGATATGTATCGAATTAGCATAAATGGTTTTGTTGAGAATCCTCTTTATCTATCCATAAAAGATTTAAAACAAAACTACGAACAAGTAGAAATTACAGCTGTTGTACAATGCGGAGGAAATTCTCGTTCAGCATTTTCACCAATAACTGGTGGCATTCAGTGGGGAAGTGGGGCTATGGGTTGTGCAAAATTTAAAGGTGTGAGATTAAATGATGTTTTAAAAGATGCAAAAACTTCTAAAGGTGCAAGTTGGGTAGGTTTAAATGGTGATGACAAAGCCGCTTTTCACAAAACTGCAAACTTTGTAAGAGAGTTAAAACTTGATGAAATCCAAGACGATGTCATTATTGCTTATGAAATGAACGATGAAGAATTACCTTTTTTGAACGGTTACCCTGTTCGTCTTATCATACCGGGAAACTATGCAGATAGTTGGGTAAAGATGCTAAGTAATATAACTATCTCAAAAGAATACAAAGAGATGTTTTATATGGATAGAGCTTACCGTATCCCAGATAATGAGTGCGAATGTGAAAGCCCCGATGCTTTAGTTCTCAAAACTAAAGCAATCCAAAAGATGAATGTTAAGTCAATTATTGCTTATCCAAACTCTGAAGATACTTTTAAAATAAATTCTAATATTAAACTAAAAGGTGTTGCTTTTGATAGTGGTAGCGGGATAAAAGAGGTTCAAATATCCATAGATGCTGGTAAGACTTGGCATAAGGCCGGGCTTGAAAAAGAACTATCTCTTCACGCTTTTAGAGCCTTTAGTTTTGCCTTTAGAGTAAAACATAAAGGAAAACTCACATTAATGGCAAAAGCTATTAATAATCTTGGAGAAGCTCAACCTTTTTCTAAAGATATTGCTTGGAATCATGGTGGATATAGATATAACGGAATCGATAGCACTACTATTGAAGTGGTATAAATACAAATGAAAATATTATTATTAACATTATTAACTTTTATGAGTTTATCAGCAGAATATACTAAAAATATAAAACTACCTAACATTACTTTTGTTATGGCAAAAGATAAAAACTTTACAGCTATGCAGAGAAATTGTCAGTGGTGTCACTCTTATGGATATATACTAAACCAAGGTAATCAATCAAAAAAGTTTTGGAACAAGGTTGTTGTTAAAATGAGAGCCGTTTATAAAGCACCCATAACAGACAGAGATGAGAAGATAATTACAGAGTATTTATTTAAGCACTACGGGAAGAAGTAAGTAACAACTAGCTCCTAAAAAAGAGCTGGATGTCCACCTTTTTGATTTTCTTGGTAAGTTGAATAAGCTTGAACCGCATTGTTTTGTTTTTGAACATCACGAAGTGTTTCAATTATACTTGCTGTATCATTTTCGCCTAAAGAAACTTTACTATCGCTTGTAACTGCTAAGTAAATTTCTACTTGAGATTTTTTAGATTGCGTACCTAAATAATCAGTTGCAACGCCTCTTTGTGCATCCTTTGTAGCTTGCTCTTCATCGCTTGCTTGTGTAGCTTTTTCTTCTTGTTTGTTTGCAACATTTAACTCACCTTGTGGTGTGAGTGCAACTCCACCATCTTTTCCTGCTACCAAATTGCCATTACTAGCTTTGTAAATATCTTCGTTACTGTGCGTAGGCTCAGGTTTTGGTGCAATCTGTTGAACAGGTTGTTGATAAGCGTTCATTGCTGCAAAATTATTTGTTTGGCTTGAAACTTGCATTATCTTAGTCCTCCTTTTCCTTATTATTTAATCATTATAGCAAAAAAGAATGTTAATTTAGTGTGGAACTAATTTATACTTTTTCTTAACCTATCATATAAGTATTTCTACCATCTTTTTTAGCAGCGTACATAGCATTATCTACTCTTTTAAAAAGTGTCTCTTCACTATCATTTTCCATATAGATGCTAAGACCAAAAGAAGCTGTTAGTTTAAGTACAGGAGCAAAAGATGTTTTTGCTATAACTTTTTGAAGTTTTTTAGTCAATCTTTCTAAATCTTTTACACTTACATGATTAGCAATAATTACAAATTCTTCTCCTCCCCATCTAGCTACAAAATCATCTTCTCTAACATTTTTTGAAAGTATAGATGCAAATTTTTGTAAGACACTATCACCAACCGCATGTCCATAGTTGTCATTAACAAGCTTGAAGTAGTCTATATCTACAAGAATTAAGCCAAATCTTTCTTTATATCTTGAAGCACTTTTTAATTTCAAACCTATTCTCTTTATATATTCTGCTCTATTATGCACTTCTGTCAATAAGTCATAAGTAGAAGTATGTTCTAACTCTTTTGTAGTAACTCTAATAAGGTGTATTAATGCTTTTTTTACAACATCATATTTTTGTGTAGAAGAGCTATTTAGGGTTCTTTTTTTAATTTTTGCTGTTTCTGAAAGTGTTAAAAAAGTCGTTGTTATATTTAAAAGTTCTGCAATATTTGAATCATGAAAATACTCTCCATAAGTAAAAAAGCCAACAGTTGGGGCTAAAGATTCAAGTATGTTCATCTCCTCTTCAAGCTTATCTCCCATCAAAAGTTTTCTTTCTGAGCATGAATAAACAAAAATAGATTCAGCTGGTATCTTTTTATAATAACTAAAATATTTAGCCGTATCATTTATAACATCGTCCATATTACCTATGCTAAATCTAACAACATCTCCCTGTTCAAAATTTCCTGCAAAAACTAAAGCATGCTCTGGAGTATAAGAAATAGCTCCTCTTGCTATTAAAAACTTATCTCGTTTTATAATAAGTGGAAACTCTAAAGAAGAAAAAGGGAAGTCATTTATGATATCTTTACCTAAATATTTTTTATATATTTCCATTACAGGAGTATGGTCTAGTTCATATAAAATATTACCCTCAACCTTGGTAACTATCATATCTCTTCCAATCGGTGTCCAGTTTAATAGATAATCACTATTTACTATTAACTCATCTGAGTTTAAACTTGCGATAACACAAGCATCTTCACCATAAATCTCACCATCAAATACATAAGTTTTTTTAAACTCTAAGTTATCTCCTGCTCTACCACCAGCTATGGTAATATCAGGTTTTAAAAGAGATATTTCTTTAAGTAGTCGCTCAGAATCACTCTTTAGTCCATCACTAAATATGATTAAAGCTTTAGTATTATCTGTGATTAAATCATCTTTAATATCACTCGTTCTAAAGTTTCCATCTAGTTTATAAAACTTTGATTTTACTACTGTCTTCTCAAATACACTAATAGAGATAAGTGTGGTTTTATTGTAAATCTTATGTTTATATATCTCGCCACTTGTTGTCGTTCCAAGTATGCTAGAGTGAGGAAGTAATTTTTTTAATAAAGAAGAGATTTTTAAACTATGTTTCTCGTCTATAATGCCAGTAAATACTTGAATCAAAATATTTTCATACTTAACAATATCGTTTGATTCTACAAACTCTTTTAAAGCTTTTTCATTTTCAAACTGAGTATTAAAACTTTTCATATAATCATTATGCCATAATACAATTATGATTCAACTAAATAATATCTCAAAAAATTACGCAAAACAAGAACTTTTTTATAAGCTAAACTTTAAAGTAAATACTGGTAATCGCATCGGTTTAGTAGGAAGAAACGGAAGTGGGAAATCTACAATATTTAAACTCATTTTAGGCGAAGAAGTAGCAGATGCTGGTGATATTATCATCCCTAAAAACTACAAAATCGGTACTTTAAAACAACATCTAACTTTTAGCCAAACGACACTAAGAGAGGAAGCCTCTCTAGCCTTGGGTGAAGAGATGCAATATGATGTTTACAGAGTTGAAAAGATTCTTTTTGGTTTAGGTTTTGTGCAAGATGACTTAGACAAGAACCCTCTTTCTTTTTCTGGTGGTTATCAAATTCGCATAAATTTAGCCAAACTTTTAGTAACCGAGCCAAATCTTTTACTTTTAGATGAGCCTACTAACTACCTTGATATTGTTTCTCTTAGATGGTTAAAAACATTTTTAAGAGCTTTTGAGGGCGAAGTTATCATCATAACCCACAACAGAGAATTTATGGACGATGTAACAACTCATACTATGGGCATAGTGCGTAAATCAGTCAAACTACTTCAAGGTAGCACTCATAAGTTTTACGAGCAGTTACAAGCAAATGATGAGCTTCATACAAAGCAAAAAATATCTCAAGATAAAAAAGTAAAAGAACTCCAAGAGTTTATAGCTAAAAACAAAGCTCGTGCATCTACAGCAGCTCTTGCTCAGTCAAAGGTAAAACAATTAGAAAAGATGGATTTATTAGAAGATTTAAACTTTGATAATTCTCTTGAGTTTAACTTTAACTTTAAAGATACTCCAGCCAAAGTTTTACTTGATGTTAAAGATTTGAGCTTTGGTTATAGTCTTGATAAAATTCTTTTTAAAGATATCTCTTTTACATTGGAAAAAGGCGAGTGTCTTGGGATAATTGGTAAAAATGGAAAAGGAAAATCAACTCTTTTAAATACAATAGCCAAAGAGTTAAAGCAAACAACGGGGGAAGTAAACTACCACACAACTACATCATTCGCACACTTTGGTCAAACAAACATAGCCCATCTAAGTGATAAAAATACAGTTATAGATGAAATATATGTAGGTAACCCTAAACTAAGTGAAGCAAGCGTGCGTAGCATCTGTGGTGCAATGATGTTTAGTGGAGATAGTGCAAAGAAAAAAATCTCACTTCTCTCAGGTGGAGAAAAAAGTCGTGTTATGCTAGGTCAGATTTTAGCTAAAAATGTAAACCTACTTTTTCTTGATGAGCCAACAAATCATCTAGATATGGAGTCCATCGAGGCTTTAACTTTGGCAATAAAAAGCTTTAAAGGTTCTGTTGTTATCGTAACTCACTCTGAAGAGTTGTTAAAAAGAGTTTGTGACAGACTTATCATCTTTGCTAAAGATTCTGCTGAGTATTTTGATGGTGGATATGAAGACTTTTTACAAAAAATAGGTTGGGAAAATGAGGAACAAGAACAATCAAAAATAAAAAAAGCTCCAAAAATAAACCAAAAAGAGAACAAAAAACTTAAAGCAGAATTGGTCAGACAAAGAAACACACAAACATCACCACTTAAGAAAAAAGTACAAAAACTAGAAGATAAAATCATGCAAATCGAAGAAGATTTAGAACTTCATCATAATGAACTCATAGAACTTTCAAACTCTGGAGATAGTTCAAGTTTGATGGAGTTATCAAAAAAAGTTTCAGCAGAAGAAACCGAAGTTGAAGAGTTATTTGAAGAGCTTGAAGTTGAACAAACTAAACTAGATGAACTCACAAGCGAATATGAGCAAAAGATAGCAGACTTAGACTAAAAATAGTAACGAAGAGTTAGGTAAACACTTGCTCCCGCTCCACCGGGGACCTCTTTTATATTTTGTCTTACAGGCTCAGGATAAGTGTACTGCGCATTAAAAATATTTTTTAAAATAACTTAAACTTAAATTTGCAAGATTGTAGCTTCCTATACTACCTTCTTCACCACTAGTTGTATGATAATGTTTTTCTCCTACAAACTGCTCAGAGAAAGTTGCACTCCAGAATTTAGAAAAATGATATGTAAGCATAGCATTAGCAGTATAATGAGCTATAAAGTTTAGATGCTCATCTGTTTGTTTATTTGTTCCATCTACGAAAGAGGTATTAAACATCAGCTCTGTTTTTGCATTTAGTATAGAGTTTATCGCTAACTCTGCGCCATAGTTTTGTAAACCTTTTGAGTTATAATACTCCGAACCTCCACCACTTGCTGCTCGTCTTGTTATCTCATCTTTAAGTCGCAAAATATAAAGAGTAAGTTGAAGAGTATTTTTTGAGTTTATTTTTGAGTCTATTGCAAGTTCCAGTGTTTGAATTTTTTCTCTTTTTAAATTCACATCTCCAACTACAACAGTAGGCACATCTGCGTATTTTTCTAAAAAAGTAGGGCTTCTGTAAGCTTCAGAATATAAAAATTTTATGTAAGTATCATCATTATACTCAAGTCTAAAACCACCAACTCCTACTAAATTTTTACTAAATCTATACTCCAACTCTGCGTAAAAAGCTAAGTTATCAGTATGATGTTTTGTTTGAAAAGGGCTCCAAGGGTGAATACTTCCATCTGTTTGATCTACAAAAAGTATAGGGTCTGTTTTATCATACTCATAGTTTAAACCAACTATATAATGAAATTTTTGCAAGATTATTTTTATACTCTTTACTTATATTTTGACCTTTTTCATCATTTACTAGCCTTTTCATCTAAAGGTATGCTCATTTTAAAACTAGTACCTTCATTTTTTTTTGACTCTAGTTTTATTATACCGTATAGCTTTTGAGTTACAATATTATACGCTATGTTTAAACCCAACCCCGTGCCACCAGAGTTTCTTTTTGTTGTTACAAAAGGCTCAAAGGCTTTAACTCGTATCTCTTCACTCATACCAGCACCATTATCTCTGTATATAAATAAAAGAGAATTGTTTTTTTCTAAACTTATTTCTATGGTAATTTTTGCATCATTTTCTTTGGAGTCAAAAGCATGAAAAATAGAGTTTTGAATAAAATTATTTAAAAGTTGAGCAAAATCCCCTGGATAGGAGTTTATATAAAGTTCTTTCGGTGCTATAACTTCTATATGAATAGGGATATGTTTTAGTTTATTGTGAAATGTTTTAAAGATTTCATCTATATACTCGACTAAATCAAATTCTCGTTTTATCTCAATACTTTGATCCACAGAAATTCTTTTAAAACTTTTAATGAGGTTTGCTGCTGTGTTGATACTCTTATAAAGAAGTCTTGATGTTTCATCTATAAACTCCAAAGATTCTTCAAATTGTGATTTTTTAAGAGTTTCATCTTTCATGCTTTTAAGTAGTTTTTCACTCTCTCTTTTTATAATTGTGCTTCCTATTACGGCATTTCCAAGAGGTGTATTTACCTCATGTGCCACTCCACTTACAAGTGAACCGAGTGCTGCCATTTTTTCTGATTCTACAAGTTGCCATTGTGCTTTTTTTAGAGTATCTAGTGAGTCTTGAAGTTCTTGTGTTCTATCTTGCACACGATGTTCAAGTTGGGCAGTTAAACTCTCTAGATGCTCTTGATAATTTTTTGCTTGTGCCAAAGCTTCATTTCTTGAATCTTGATGTATCTCTATTGAATGAAAAAGATTATTAAAGGCATCATAAAGTTTACCTATCTCATTTTTTGAGTCATACTTTAGTCTTTGGCTATAATCTTGTGATAAAGAAACTTCACCTAATCTCTCGGATAAAGTCACTAAGGGTGTAATTAATTTTTTTGAAATTGCGTAAATAAACAATAACATTAACAAAAATAAAAAGAAAGAAAATATCATAGTATTTATAATAGAATTCATAATAAAACTATTTAAACTTATTGTTGATTTTTGCATATACATAAGACCATGTTCTTCATCATTTAACATTATTTTTTGCTTTATGATAAATGAGGTGGAGTCAAATGCACTACTTTTATTTGTACCATCTAAGAAATATTGATCATTTTGATTTTTAATATCTACTTTTTGTATTTTTATGTTTTTATTGTACTCTCCAAAAAATGAGCCATCAAGTTCAAATATTTTCACTTGTAAAATACTCTCATACCTATCAAGTTTAGAAAGTATCGCTTCTAAACCATCTCTGTCCATAAACATCAACGGAGCAACTGAGCTATCTGCTATCAGACTGGCTTGAAGCTCACTTTCTTGTATAAAAGAATCAACCTTAGAGTTGTAAGAAGCTACTATGTTATATGAAAAAGCTGAAAAAATAACGATAGAGATTAAACTTGCAAAAGCTAGATAAAACTGGTTTTTAAATGAAAGATTATTAAAGAGTAACATATCAATGCTCTACTGGGTTTATAACCTTAGATGCTACTTTTAAAAGTCTATAATTTACTTTTAAGTTTGCATCTAAGAGTGCTTGTTGATTTATAGAAAAGCTGATTTTACTATCACGGACAAAAAGCGATAGCATAAAACCTTTTTCTAAAAACTTTGGCTCATCTGTAACTAAAAGAGTGTATGGTTGTTTTAAAGAAGAGATAACTTTTAAATCTTGCTTGGATGGTTCTTTTGCGTAAAATATATCACACTCTGAAAGATTTTTTATTGATGTTATATTTATAACTTTTATAGGTAGTTTTTTATATTTTCTTACCTTATATAACTCGTTAAATGTATCTGCCATATCCTCATCATTATAGATACAAATAACAAACTCTTTTTGATTTTCTTCATAACTTATAAATTGACTTATTTTATTTAGCATTATCGCTTTTAAAACATCTTCTTTTTCACTTGCAAAAGTAGCTGTATTGAAAATAAAAAGAGTTGACAAAAGAGTTAAAATTTTCATTTTAACTCTTTTGTCAACTCTATGAGGTCTGCTTTTGGTTCACCAAAGTAAAAACCTTGGGCATAATCAACACCCAACTCTTTTATGGTTTCATAAACTTCTTTAGAGTGAACATACTCAGCGACTGTTTTAAAGCCAATTTTATTCGTAAAAAATAAAATAGACTCTGTAATAATTTTAGAATTTTTGTTTTCATTTATATCTTTTATAAACTTTCCATCTATCTTTATGCTTTCATATTTATGACTGCCTAATTGCGCGAAGTTTGAGCATTGCGTCCCAAAGTCATCTATACTTAGGTTGAATCCTAGTTCTGCAAGTCTTGCTAAATTTTCAGTTGCAAGCTTGTTTTCATTCATGCTTACCTCTTCTAAAATCTCAAAAACAATTCTAGAACTTTGTATTTTATACTCTTTTGCTGTTTGAACTATAAAGCTTATAAAACCACTCTCAGTTAAGTCATGGTCCGTTATATTTACTGAAAACATCAGGTCATTATTTTGAAATTTTTGACAAGCTTTTTGGAAAACTCTACAAGTTATCTTATGTAAATAACCCGCTTGTCTTGCTGTATCTAAGAAATAAAAAGGAGAATAAATCTCTCCATCGTACTCTAACCTTACTAAAGTTTCATACTTTGTAATTGTGTTACTTGAGCACTCTATTATTGGCTGAAAATAAGCTAAAATCTTGTCATTTACTAAAGCTTCTACTATCCTCGCTGTCCAAAGATTGTTATACTCTATAATTTTCGTAAACTCTGAGGCATCTGTATAGTACTCAACTCTATTTCGTGAAATTTTTCTTGCTTGTCTGAGAGCAATTCCAGCTTTTTGGATTATGTTTCCAAGTTCATAATGAACTATCCCTATACTAACATTTATATACAAAGAAAGCGTACCTATTTCCAATGGTGAATTATCTAAAATTGCTTTTAGCGCATCTACCTCATCTGAGAGATACTCTGTTTTACTATCACTTAACAAGATGGCAAACACATCAGCATCTAGCCTATAAAGTGTCATATCTTTTTTTAAAAGTTTTTTTAATATATCTTTAACATGGATTAAAACTTTATCACCTATCTCAAAACCATAAGCATCATTTAGAAGTGAAAATCTATCTATATCAATAAGCATCAAAGTTTGATAAGCATCTGAATCAAGGTCATAGTTTAACTTTACACGATTTGGAAGTGATGTTAGCTTATCGGTTGTAAGAAGCTTATATATTTCATCTTTTTTATTTAGTAGGTCTATGAGTTGATTGTACTGAACCAAAGCTGTTCTGATTGTTGTATATAACTTATCTGCTGTTAATTCTGTTTTTTCTTTATAATCATTTATATCATAGTTGTCTATCACAAAACGCTCAGGTGCTTCTCCTGGCTGTCCTGTTCTTATGATAATACGACACATATCATTTTGTAAGTCTTCTCGTATATACTTCGCGATATCAAGCCCAGTAGTGTTTGTTTCCATAACTACATCTAAAAGTATTACAGCTATATCTTCACTTCGAAACAAAGCCACTCTAGCTTCTTCTTGATTGTAAGCACTAATCAAGTCTAAAGCTTTCCCCTTATAGAAAAAATCTTTAAGTGCAAGTTTAGTAAAAGCATGTACCTCATCATCATCATCAACAATTAAAATTTTATATTTTTCTTTTTCCTCAACCTGACAACTATCATCTTCAGGGGCAAAGAATAATTCATCATTCATCATCTCACCTAAAATTATATTACATTTATTGTATCTATGATGTTATTAATTATTTCTTAAGATTATTTTTCTAATAATTCCTTAATGTCACTCTCTATACCAGCTGGAGTTGTTGGTGAAGCGTATCTTTTAAGTACATTTCCTTTAGCATCTACTAAAAATTTTGTAAAATTCCATTTGATTTTTTCACTCCACAAAAGCCCTTTTTGTTCTTTTCTCAAGAACTTATAAAGAGGTATGGCATCATCTCCATTTACCTTGATTTTCTCAAACATATCAAAATTTACTTGATGAGTATTTTTACAAAACTTTGCAATTTCTTCATTTCCTTCACTCTCTTGTTGCCCAAACTCATTTGATGGAAAACCCAAAACCATAAAACCTTTCTTTTTGTAAGTTTTAAAAAGCTTCTCTAGCCCTTCATATTGTGGTGTCATACCACAAGTACTTGCAACATTTACGATAAGTAAAACCTTACCCTTATACCTAGACATAGAAATCTCTTTGCCATTAATCATCTTTACCTTGTAGTCATATATACTCAATACTCACTCCTAAATTTTTATAATGCCCAAACAGAAAAATTTTTATTTTTTATTTTGCCCGTGTTTAGTTTTTTATGTGCTTCATCTATAAGTTTACTCTCAATCGCTACATAACTTTGTCTATCGTAAATATCTATCTTTCCGATACTACTACCTTGAAGTCCAGCATCTCCCGTTAAGGCTCCTAAGATATCTCCCGCACGAACCTTATCTTTTTTACCACCTTCTATTACAAGCGTAATATACTTTGGTTTCATCTCAAAACCATTTACCTTTTTTAAACTCGACGCGTCTTCAAAAAGTCTTGTTTCATTTTTATACTCATCAATATTTTCTATCTCATGAGAGCAAAAAAGAGTAAAAGCCAAACCATCTTTACCTGCTCTGCCTGTTCTTCCGATGCGATGTGTATAAGTTTCACTTAAATGAGGTAAATCATAGTTTACAACCATTGAAAGCTCTTTTATATCTAAACCTCTTGCCGCTACATCTGTTGCCACTAAAATAGGACAACTTTTATTTGCAAACTGAACAAGAACATCATTTCTCTCGTACTGTTCTAGTTCACCATGAATAGCAAGAGCATCTATCTTTTTCTTTTGCAGACTTTGAGCTAATTCTTTTGCTTGGATTTTGGTGTTTGTAAAGACAATAACATTTTCAGGTTTAAAATTACTAAATATATCTATAAGTATCTCTAACTTTTGATGCTGTGAGCTTTCATAAAATCTCTCTTGTATATTGTTTTGTTTTTCTGTCGAAATAGTTTTAATACTTACTGCTTCATGCTGAAGATTTTTACTAACTTGTATAACATCATCTGCGTATGTCGCTGAAAAAAGTAGCGTTTGTTTTCTCTTTTTACAAAAACTCAAAACCTCATCTATCTCCTCTTTAAAACCCATATCTAACATTCTATCTGCTTCATCAAGAACTAGCATCTCTAGATGCTCTAAGCTAAGAATTTCTTTTTTCAGATGCTTTAAGATTCTCCCTGGAGTTCCAACTATGATATGTGCACCATGACGAAGTGAGCCTAGTTGTGGACCAAAAGCAGCTCCTCCACAAAGAGTCAATATTTTAACATTATGAGTTCCACGAGCTAAAAGTCTAAGCTCTTTTGCAACTTGATCAGCTAACTCTCTTGTAGGACAAAGTATAAGTGACTGAACTCTAAACTCTTTTACTTTGAGCCTACTTAGTAACCCGATGCCAAAAGCAGCAGTTTTTCCAGAACCTGTTTTTGCCTGGGCAATAACATCTTTACCATCTAAAATAAAAGGCAAAGACTCTGCTTGAATATCAGTCATTTCTTTATAACCTATCTCATTAAGGTTATGTAGCATCTCTTTTGATAATGGGAGTGAAGAAAATTTCAATATATCTCCTTTACTCTACCAACTTCACCACTCATAAGACGCACCTTAATGCCATGAGGGTGAGATGGTGACGAAGTTAAAATATCTCTAACTATACCATCTGTTAAAAGTCCACTTGATTGGTCTTGTTTTAAAACTATTGCCACACTTTTTCCATGTTTTATATTTGCTCTTTTTGTGCCGTTCATCTATACCCTTTTATAACATCTCTTTTTCAAATTCATTAACATTTTGTATGCTTTTAATGATAACTTTTTTTATCACTGTTGGTTCCAACTTATACTTTAAAGAAAATTTATCTAAAGCCAACACATCAAACTCTTCTATATCCATAACCAAAGTAAATACATCATTTAAAATACCTTCATTAAAGCCAAGTAACACATCTTTAACATCTTGACTTACATAAATCTCATTTAAAATCCTCTCTAATTCAACACCAAAAAGAGTATCCAAAAGAGATAAAACTCCTATAAAATATGCTTCACCTAACATATTACTTCTAACTTCAGGTTTTACAGCTATTAAGATGTTTTCCATCAACTCTGTTCTACTTTTTACCATTAACATCAACGGCGAATGTTTAGCATCTCTACTTACTGATTTTGAGTAAATCATAAGCATTAGCCATTTAGCTAGAGGTTGTCTTCCCATAAGAGTAAGAACATGATGTATAGTAGAGATACGCTTTTTAAAATGAAACATTGCAGAGTTCATATAGCGTAGAAGCTGAACTGTTATCTCATAGTTCTTTTCAAATTCTCTTGTTATTTCATCTATATTTGTATCATTTATAAGAAGATTATAAAGTCTTAAAACATTAGCTTGAGAAGGCTCAAATTTTGCATTTTTTATAATATTTGGCTTTGCAAAATAGTAACCCTGAAACATCTCGCAGCCTACATTTTCAGCCACTTTATATCGTTCATTAGTCTCTATTTTAGAACCTATTACTTGTATGCTATGTGTTTTTAGCTCTCTTATCATAACTTCTATATCTTTATCAAGTTCTTCATTAAAATTGATTTTAATATATGATAATTCTTTAAATATTGGTGCAAATTTTTTCATTTTTGTTGCATCTAAACTTATATCATTTAAAGCAAGTTTGTAACCTTTTTCATGAAGTTGTTCTACTCTCTCAACAACCCTCTCGCTTAGTTCGATACTTTCAAAAATTGAAAATATAAAAAACTCTTTTGGAATATCAAAAATAATATCATGAAGAAGAAATTTTGCATCTATTTTTATAAAAGCACTATGATTTCCAAGCAGAGAATTCGTACCAAATTTATTTAAAATACTACTGATAACAGAAGCAGATGCAAAACGATTATCACTAAAATTACTCTCTTTTGAGCCATCTCTATATAAAATTTCATAAGCACTAATCTTACCTGAGCTATCTAAAATTGGTTGGCGACCTATGTAAACACTTTTCATATTCTTCCCCCAATTTTATTCTTTACATATTTTAGTATTATTATGATTAAATGCACCTCTAAACCTTATTTACAAACTGATACATCATAATAGAAGCAGCAACTCCTACATTAAAACTTTTAACATCTTCACTCATCTCTATGCTTACAGTTTCATCGCATATTTCTAAGACTTCTTTAGATATTCCTTGTCCTTCGTGCCCCATAAGAAGTACCCATTTTTCACTCGGTTTTACTTGGGATAACTTAGTAGCATCTAGACTTATTTCAGCCGCGTATATTTTATAAGCATCTTTTTTTAGCTCTTTTATGGTTTGAAAAATATCTGCATATCTATGTATTTTAAGTCTAGATGCATAACCCATAGAAACCCTCAAAGCTCGTCTTGCAAATGGATGAGGAGATTGTTTTGCTAACAAGTAAGAGCCAACACCAAGTCCTGCCGCACTTCTAGCGATTGAGCCGACATTTTCACTTGAAGTTATATTATCAAGCATTATGATTTGCTCACCCAACTCACTAAGAGAACTCTCAGGCGGACGGATGCCATGAAGCATACAATTATGATGAATTTTATGCCCTACTATACCTTGCATCTGCTCTTTTGTAGCAACATAAAGTTTAGCAATATCTTTTTGTAAAATCAACTCTTTAAACTCTTCATAATACTCTAAAGTTGCTAAAATACTTTTAACTTCTATATTAGTTTTTAAGAGAATATTTACAACCTTTGGGGAGTCGGCTATAAAACTATTATCACTTGTAAATGCTTTATCTCTTAGCTGATGATATATATTTAATTCTTCTATATTTATAGTATCAATTTTAATCAATTTCATATTTGATATAATAGCACAAACAAAAAAAGGTTCTCATATGTTTAAATATATATCTCTAACTCTGTTAATATTTTTACTTAGTGGTTATGGGGGAAGTGTGGCTATTCCACAAAATAAAATAATTAAACCAACTAAAGTTGATAACATTCAAACTTTTTTAAAGATATATCCTAAAGATAGTGTTGAGATACAAAATATCTCAAAAGCAAAGCTATCATTTCCTAAAGTAGGTGAATTAAACTCCTATGAAATAACTGTAACTCCAAATTTAGAAATCGCATACAACAACTATCTTGGTGGAGATGGACAAAAAGCACTAAAAGCGCTTGACACAATCGTACAAACTTCTAAAGACAACAAAATGTTGTGGCAAGCATCTATGCTAAAGATGAAAGTTTTAATGATGATGGGACTTGGATATGACGCTATAAATGAAGCTAAAACTTGTCAAAAATATGAAAAACTAAGCTTTAACTCAAATCTAAACTGTATCGCTTTGAGAGGTGAGAGTTTCGTTTGGGCGGGGGATTATAAAAATGCTAAAATAGATTTAGAGTCTGTACTTCTAAGCATAGGTAATTGGGAACTCCCAACCTCATATATGTCGCCACCATCAAACATGAGTGAACTTGTAGCAACAACTACTGCTCAACTTCGCTCATACACCGCACTAGCAGCGATGTACACTCTTAAAGAAGATTATGAAAGAGCTTATTACTTTGCAAATGAAGCAGACAAAAGGTACAACGCACTTCGCTTTGTTTCAAACCACTGGTTATATGGACAATTTGTAAAACTTCATCTTGATACTTACTATGGGGATGCAACTAACCTTACAATGTTAGCATCTGCTCAGCTTGCCCTTGACTTAAATAAAGAAGCGGACGAGAACTTTGCAAAAGCCATAGCATTTTTTGACAAAATACGCTACACAAAAGGAAAAGCAACTGTTTTAGCACTAAAAGCAAGAGTATTTAATCGCACAGGACAATATGACAAATGTAACGAAGCTGGAAAAATTGCACTAAATTATTCACTAAAAAATGGCTTCTTAGACTTTGTTTGGCGCATCGAGATGCTTCGTGGAGAAACTTTTGAAAAACTAGGTCGTCCAAATGAAGCTGAAGCAGCCTACATTAGAGCAGCAAACACAGTAAACTCACTTAGTTCATCTTTAGCAAGTGATAGCTCAAAAAGAAAATTTGGTTTTAACAAAGATGATATTGTTCTTGCTTTGATTCGTTATGACATCAAAAAACAAGATTATGAGAAGTTATTTGTAGATGCTGAAGAGAGTCGAGCTAGAGCTTTTGTAGATATTCTCGCTTCAAGAACACTAAATGAACAAAATCCTATTTTAAAAGAGATATACAAACTTGATAAAGAGATAAATAGACTAATTATTTTAAACACAGCAGTTGGAGTTGATAATACAAAAGGTGTTAAAAAACTACAAACTCTTATGCAAGAAAAAGAAAAAAAGAAAAAAGAACTAAAAGTAAATAATGCAAAACTCTCAAGTGTTGTATCGGTTTGGTCAAGTTCACTAAAACAAACTCAGAAAAGTCTTGGTGAAAACTCTCTTATATATTTTCTTCCTGTTACTAAGGGTGAGAAAATCACCTATTTATCTATATCAAACTCCTCTTATTCTTTTGAGCATCTAGATATTACATATGAAGAACTTGGAGATAATCTTAAAGAATTGTCTGATTTGCTTGGTATTGATTCTAGTAAAACAAGAGGTCTTCAAAAACTTCTCACAAAAAGCTCTATCAAAAAACCAAACTCCATAGATACTTTGATAAAGAAACTAACTCTAAACTTTACTTTTAAAACTAAAAGTAAAAATATTTTTATCGTAGCAAACAAAGATACAAACTTCATTCCATGGGGAATGCTAGACATTGAATTTACTCCACTACTCTTGCCAACAGCCTCATGGATAAACCTAAAAGATGTAAAAATTAACTCAAACAAAGCTGTAATTATCGGAAATCCTAACTTTGGTGGTGATGCTGTGCAACTTCAAGGTGCGCAAAATGAAGCGATAGCTTTAGCAAAAGTTTACAATCAAAAAGCTCTGTTAAATGCAGATGCTACTAAGGCAAATATGAGAGAGGCTATTGGCAAAGGAGTAAATGTTCTTCACTTTGCAACGCATGGCCTATTTGTAAAAAACGAGCCTCTTAAATCGGTATTACTTTTAAGTGATGGAAAAAAAGCAGATGCTCTTAGTGCAGATGAAATCTTCTCTAAACCTCTAAAAGCAAATTTAGTAGTCCTCTCAGCGTGTGAAAGTGGTCTTGGAAGTAGTGCAAGTGCAAATGATTACTTAGGACTAAGTAGAAGCTTTTTTCTTGGAGGAAGCAAGGCTGTTTTATCTTCTTTATGGGCTATCGATGATGAAGGAACAAAAGAGTTTATGATAACTTTTCACTCATACGCTAAAGATGGAAACTATGCAAAGGGTTATAAAATGGCAAGAGATAGTTTAAAAGACAAAGGTTACTCTCCTTCTATATATGGAGCATTTATACTTCAAGGAATGGATAAATAATGAAATACTCACTCTACTTTAGAATCTGGCATTGGCTTCATGCACTCGTCATCTTAGGACTTCTAGCAACTGTATTTTTACGCAAAACTTTTTTGAGTTGGAGAACTAATTCTGAAATACTGTTAAATAAATTAGCAGATATTGATATAGAAATAACAGCAACTCAAGCAAAAGTTTTAGCAAAAGCTGTTCGTGCTGGTATGTGGGAATGGCATATTATTTTGGGTTATGCTCTTGTTATATTGATTGCTTTTAGAATCTATTTAATGTTTAAAGACACTTCAAATAAAAAGAGTTTTTTCGCTTTAGATTTACACAAAAAAGCAGTTTATTTATCATACTTTTTTATCTATGGAACTCTTATTTTTATGAGTATTAGTGGTTTTATCATTTACTTCTATCAAGGTTTAGGACTTTTAAAAACTACTGCTCATGATATAAAAGAGATACATGAGTTAGTTTTTCAAGTCATTATGTATTTTGTACCTATTCATATCATCGGAGTTATAATTGCAGAACACAGAGGTGAAAAAGGACTAATATCTAGTATGATTCATGGAAAAGAACTTTAAACTTTATCTATTCTAAACCAACCTGCAATTGAGTATCTTTTTCTCTTTGCTGGTAGGACTTCATGTGGAAATTTCTCACTCATAAAAACTATGAGTGTGTTAGCATCTGGTTTTACTTTTGCTAAAAAATTATCATCTTCATCATAAACAACAAGCTCTCCACCATCATTATCATTCCAATCTTCATTTAGATAATAAACAGTAGTTACAACACGATTTTTAGAGTTTTTAAAGCAGTCTAAGTGAGTCTCATAAAAATCACCCTCTTCATAGATGGCAAAATGACTCTCATAATAAGATAGTCCAAGATACAGCTCTCTGTTTAAATACTCTTGTAATCCAGATGTAAAATCTAAAAAATCCCCTTGAGCATCTGCACTTCTACTTAACCAAGATATTTTATCTCTTCGTCTGTCACTATCTAGATGCAAATCTCCCAAACTAGATATACCTGCTTTTTTAAAGTCTTGCTCATTTTTTGCTTCGTTAAAAAGGGCTAAAGGGAGTTCTTTTTCAAGCGCATTTGTAATAACTACATAACCGTCATTTACAAGAGCATCTGTGATTTGTGAATATAATTTTTCATACATGGAAAGTATTTTAACAAAACTTTACACTATGCTTGATAAAAATTTAAACAGCATACTTCTTTTTATAAACTTCTATCTCTTTAAGAACTTCATCTACACTCTCTTTAAGTTCGCTTCCCATCTTCTTTATCTCATGTGGGAAATCATCTTGCATTAGTGTCATCAATGCATACCAAATTGGTTTGTATCTCTCTTTTAGTTGATACTCTGGCATCTCTAGGAATTTTTTTGCTTGGTAGTATTGTCCTTTTGAGATAAGAAGTCTTAAATAATTACTAACAGTAACAAAAATTTCACTTTTTATTAAATTTATAAAAATTTCATAACTATCTGAATATTTTTCATTCCATAACAAAGCAATAGCCAATTGATATTTATTATTAGGATCATCTTTTATATAACTATTACTCAATAATAGTTCAAGTGATTTATTTGCATTAATTCCTTGTAAAAAATATAATCCTGATAAGGTACCTTGTACTGCAACAAAACCTTTTTTTACTCCTGATAAAAGATATTTTTCTGCATTTTTATACTCACCTTTTAACATATAAAAGCTACCAATTAGTGAAATTACATATTTACTATTTTTATTAGATTTCAATAAAATATTGAGTCCCATATCTATTTGATTCTTAGTTAAAAAATTTAATGCTTTATCCACTACATCTTTATCAGATACTGAAAGTTCCTCACTAAGTACAGAATTCATGTTTTGAAGATATTTTTTAGTTTCTAGCATTAATGTTGATCCAACCTCCATATCTAGTTCAAGGTAGCTATATGCCTCAGCCATATTAAATGCAAAAGATGAACTTATTCCACCTTTTTTAACTCTACTTATAAACTTAACCGCTCTCTCTTCTAGTTCTTCTTGTGTACACCAAGTCTCCAAAAACTTAACAAGCCACTCAACTCTCTGTCTATCTTTTTTACGACCAAAACGCATAAGATACCAGATGTTAAAAAATCTCTCTTTTATCTTGTATATCTTATTTTTCCCTATGGACTCTGACTCAACTATCTCATACTTTTCAAGTTTTTTTAGTTGAGCTGAGACTGACTTACTTGATTCTCTAGTCTTTTTAGCTATCTCACTTGTTAGCATCCCATCCCAGTTTATTGCAATTGTATGAACTATCTCTTGAAGTCCTGAGGGTAAATCATCCATTCGATGTTTATAAAGAGGTGTAGCCTCATCTAGTATTTTAAGTAAATCATCAAAAGCATTTCCCTCTTCATCTAAAAATATATCAAACAGCATCACTAAAGTTCTAGGAACTCCCCCTGTTATTCTTCTTAGTGTTTCTATTCTAGCGGGAGAGTTTTCTATAACATTTTGTATCTTCTCTTTTTGCTCATCTCTTGCGATGCTAAGTAAAAACTCCCTACTCTCTTTTGCGTTTAAACTTTTTAGTTTTATGATTTTAAAGTACTCATAAAAAGCTTTAGAGTAATCATGATGATGCTCTAGCATCTTAGTAGAACCACCAACTATACGAAAGATAGACGAACTTATAAGAATCTCCCTTAATCGTCTTTGCTCTTTTTCACTAAGTTTACCTATCAACTCATCTAGATTATCTATAAGTAAGAGAAGTTTTTTTCCTTTAGTTTTTACAACTGACTCCAAATAAGAAAAACATTGTAAATCATAATCATCATCTTCAAAATGCTTTTCCATATCGTCTAATATAGTGCTAAATTCATCTTCATATAAAGTCTGAAGATACTCAGCAACTTCTTCCCATAACCTACACAAAGAACGAATTTGATACTGTTCTTCCGCAAACTTTATAGGTAATAAAAATTTAGACAGTTCATCATCATTTTTAACTTCTATCTGTAGTTTTCTTAGCAGTGTTGTTTTTCCTTGTCCTCTTTGACCTATGATTATGTAGTGCTGATTTGTATTGCTATCATCTGATGACTTTAAATCTTCAAAAATATCATTAAACACATCTTCTCTGACAACAAACCTATCTAAAAACTCATCTTCACTCATCTCATCTGGAGTGTATTTATATCTTACATAATTAGTTTGCAACATTTTTATTCCACCATTGTCTTAGTATTGGAGAGTTGTATCTATAAATTTTTGGATTTTCATTATTATTGATATAGCCATCATAAATCAAAGTACGAAGCATATCTTTAGCTTCATCTTCATTTAGTGAATGCTTAGTAGCTATGTTTATTATCTGCGATGAGTCCATAGTGTTGCTTTCAGATATTATATTTAATATCTCTTTAGTAAAAAGATACTCATCATTAGAAAAAGACTCTCTCAACTTAGTCTGCCAAGATTCAAAATAATTTCTATGTTCCAATGCTTTATCAATAGCTTCATCAATTACATCCTCATTTAGTAATCTATTCGTATTCTCTCTTGATAATATTTTCAACTCTTGAATTAATAACTGGATATAAAAAGGTATAAGCCATTCTATCTTTTGTAAAAAGTACTTTATAGCATTTTCACTCATTTTTATTTTTACACTTGAACATAGTTGACTTGTGAATTTATAAGCTTCTGCTTCGATTAGGGGGAGTACTTTTATGCTATTTAAATCATTGATTATTTTAATAGAGTTTATTTTAGAAACAACACTCTCTAAACCAATAGAACCAGCATATATAAATGTTACTTTATTAGATATATTAGGATTTTGTCTTAGAGTACGGTGTGCTTTTAAAAGAGAATTTGCATTTTTTACATCTTCATACTTTATGATATTTTCAATAGTCTGTGCAAACTCATCTATCATAATAATTAATTTTTTATCTATATCTAAATCTTTGACTACTTTCTCAAATGCTACTGCATAATCAAGAGTTTGACCATCTCCAAACTCTACTCCAGATATAGATACCTTTTTTATCTTTAGATTTTTAAATTGTTCATATAAAACTTTTGATTTTGATTTTAATTTATTTATAAAATCTTCTTCTATCATTGCATTAAATAGTTTATGCCAAAATTCATTCTCATTATCTGCAGATTCTGTGTCAATATAGATGACTATATAGCCGTCTTTTGGTTCATCCTTAATCTTATGCATGATGGATGTTTTACCAACTCTTCTTGGAGCTACAAGAAGAAGATGGCTACCAGAATCTATAGCATCCCAAATACTTTCTAGCTCTATTTTTCTATCCCAAAAATCATTACCTCTGACAACTTGTCCAACGCAGTTTTTCATAACTAAATCCTCTTGACAATTTTTCTGTTGTCATTATATCTGACAATTTTTCTGTTGTCAAGAAAAAAATAGAGTCTGAATTTAAAAGTAAAATTTAGGAGTTGAAAAATTAGTGAGGAAATTTAATAGCGGAGAACCCGCTATTAAATAGGTAAAACGCGGATATTTTTAGAAAGTTTTTCTTTTAAAGTTGACTCGATTGCATAAAGTGTACCTGTTGAACTTGACGCACAGCCATTACAAGCACCTAAGTAACGAATATAAATATCAATATGCTCATCACTATTTTTAATATCTATTACTTCCATATCTCCGCCGTCCATTACTAAGAATTGACGAACACTCTCATCAATAACAGCATCTACTGCTTTGATTTGTTGAACTAAAGTCATAGCGGAAAAGTTACCATCTGCACCAGCATCTGCTGCTGCTTTCATTTTCTCTTCATCCATTTCTTTTCTTGTATCTCTAAGAATATCTACTAAATAATACTCTCTACTTTCATGTCCCCCTGGCTTAATACAGCTCTTACAAAAACCACCAGCTTTTGTATAGTCGGTAATCTGCTCAATTGTTGTTAAATCATTTAAACGGATTACTTCTTGAAGTGTCCCAAGACTAACTCTTGCACATTCACAAACTATGATTTCATCTTCAAAACTCTCGGAATCTACACCTAAGTAAAGACCTGCTGCTTTTTTGATAACATCATAAGCCATAACAGAACAGTGCATTTTTTGCGGTGGAACTGCTGGTGTTTCAGGGTCATCACGAAGAGCCATTTCAACATCAATATTTGTAATTTTTACAGCTTCTTGAACTGTTTTACCAATACAAAGTTCAGTCATTACATCACTAGATGCGATAGCTGTACCACATCCAAAAGATTTAAATTTTGAATTTACTATTTTGTCTGTTTTAGGGTCTATTTCCCAGTAAAGACGAACAGCATCTCCACATGATTCTGCACCAAAATCAGCAACAATAAGTTTGTTACCTCTTTGCTCTGCTTCTGCTTCAAAGATTTCTCCTTGGTGCTGAGGGTTGTTCATAAGAGTTGTAACTTTATCTGAGTACGCGTCCCAAAGGCTTTCGCCTAACATATCACTTTTTGCCATTTCGTATCCTTCTTTTAAATTTCTTTTCTGCTTCGCAGAAGCTAGCTTTAGTGCCTTAGCGGCTAGCGCAGAGAGTTGGGCTTTTGCTCAATTCTCGTTATAAATAGATGTAGGTGCCATTAATTGCTTTAGCAATTAATGGTGATGAAGCTCACATTCTTGAACTTCACCACCTTTAGTTGGTTGCTGTTTTGCAAATGAGCTTGAAATAGCTCTTAATCTTGTAACTGCACCTTTAAAATGAGCGATTGTATAATCAATTTCTTCATCTGTTGTAAAACGAGAAAGACTTAATCTTATACCCGTATGAGCCAGTTCATTATCAGCACCGATTGCAAGCATAACAGTGTTAGCTTCCAAATCTTCACTTGCACAAGCCGAACCTGTTGCAGCACCTATTGCACCGTTATTTAAGTCCCAAAGCATACCTTCTCCTTCAACTCCACGAATCGAGATTAAGATAGTATTTGGAGTACGGTTCCATCTATCACCAACAACAAAAGTATCACTGAGTTCAAGTAGAGCGTCTTCTAAACGATCTCTTTTTTCTCTGATTTTTGCACCTGTTATCTCTATATCTTTAGTAGCAAGCTCTATTGCTTCACCCATACCAACTATAAGAGGAACATTTAAAGTACCTGAACGACGACCTCCCATATGCTCTCCACCATGTAAAAGTGGAGTTAATGCTTGAGAATCTTTAATATATAAAGCACCTACACCTTTTGGACCATGAAACTTATGAGCAGACATACTTACAAAATCAATATTTGTAGCTTGTAAATCAACTCTTATTTTACCAATGGCTTGAACAGCATCTGAGTGAAAAAGAACATCTTTTTCTTTACAAATCTCTCCAATCTCTTTAATAGGAAAAAGCATTCCTGTTTCATTTGAAGCCCACATAATAGAAACTAAAGCTGTTTTATCTGTTATAAAATCTTTTACAGTTTGAGCTTCAACTATACCTTGATCATTTACAGGAAGGTAAGTGACTTTTACACCTTGTTCTTCCAAGAACTTACAGGTTGAAAGAATGGAAGGATGTTCAACTTCTGTTGTTACGATATGATTTTTATCTCCGTTTACTATCTTGTCTGTAAAGATAGACTGTAAAACCCAGTTGTTTGACTCTGTTGCACATGATGTAAAAACTATATCATCATTATCACTAGCATTTAGAGCTGTATATACTTGGTCTATTGCTTTGCTTAAAGCTGGGTGTGGTGCGGTTCCATATTTGTGAAGTGAGTTGGGGTTACCATACATTTCACTAAAAAATGGTTGCATCACTTCTACAACTTTTTGGTCAACCATCGTTGTAGCATTATTATCTAAATATACTTGCATTTTTTACCTCATTTTTAAACAGGACAGATTTTGTCTTGTTTTACTTTTGACATAATAATAGGTTTGTTATTACGATATGCTTAAGCCAAAACAACTTGTTTGGTATTTTAAGGTTGAATTTTAATTTGATACTTAGATATTATAAGCATATACGCAACTAAATAATGTATAATGTCATAACTAAAACAATAAAAAATATACAAAAAAGAGAGTTCATAAAATATGTGTAATTTTAATAAACAAGATGAAGATGCAAAACTGCTTATCCATATGCTGTTGAGTAAATGTGCCCAAAATGTTGGTGGAGCAAACTTTTTACTTGGACTTATCGAAGCTATGAAAAAGAACAAGCCAAATCCACTTACGCATAAAGGCACTAAAATTAATTCTGAGCATCTAAGCATAACATGGAATAAAACCGTTTTTAAAGATAAGCTTGATATCTTAGAAGAAGTTATACATTCTCACAAAAGTGACGAAGGTCAAAACTTTAATATTTTAGAAAATGACAATGCTAAAAAAAGTAAAAAAATTCTAAATATGGTTAAAACTTTATCTCCCATCACTTTTGTTGTAACCCCGCAGAATCCAGAAAATGGTACTGGCTTTGATTTTAAAATTTTTGAATCTATTGAAGATAATTGTGTAAAACTAAATCCTATCTTTGTAGCAATGTTATTTTGTTCAACAGAGTACACTAAAAAAGCGTTAAAGTATGTGCCAAAAAGCTAACTCTACAAAACCTACAAAGTAAACTTAAACCTTAGATGCTATAATCGCGTCATTAATTATACATTCAAAGGTTCATTATGGCTCAAACTATAACAGAAAAAATATTCTCCGAGCATGTCGGCAAAGAAGTTTTTGCGGGAGAAATTATTCGCTCAAACATCGACATGGTTATCGGAAACGATATAACGACTCCCATCTCAATAAAAGCATTTGAAGATAGTGGAGCAGAGGTTTTAGCAAATCCTGATGGATTTTCAATCGTTCTTGACCATTTCATTCCTGCAAAAGATATTGCATCTGCAAACCAAGCTAGAATCTCTCGTGACTTTGCAAAAAAGCATAAACTTAAAAATTTTTTTGATGAAAAAGATATGGGAATCGAACATGCACTTTTACCGGAAAAAGGACTTGTTGTTCCTGGTGATGTAATCATCGGTGCAGATTCACATACTTGTACACATGGTGCTTTAGGAGCATTTTCAACAGGTATGGGTTCAACTGACTTAGCATTTGCAATGATTAGCGGAGGAAACTGGTTTAAAGTTCCTGAATCTATAAAAGTAAACCTAAGTGGAAAACCAAAAGCTCATACAACTGGTAAAGATATTATTTTAGAAATTATTCGTATGCTTGGTGTTGATGGAGCCTTGTATCAAACACTAGAATTTACTGGTTCTACAATAGAATATCTAAATATGGATGATAGATTTTCTATGTGTAATATGGCAATTGAAGCTGGAGCAAAAAGTGGAATAATTGCTTATGATGATGTAACTAAAGAGTTTCTTGCGGATAAGAACTTAGCTAGAGAACCTCGTATTCACTACTCTGATGAAGATGCTTCTTATGTAAGAGTATTAGAAATCGATGTTGCTAATCTTGAACCTGTTATAGCTTACCCATTTTTACCATCCAATGGGCATCCAATTAGCAAAGCAGTAAAAGATAAGATCAAAATTGACCAAGCTTTTATAGGTAGCTGTACAAATGGTCGTTTAGGTGATTTAAAAATTGCAGCAGAGATACTAAAGGGCAAGAGAGTTCATGAAGATGTTCGCCTAATTGTAACTCCTGCAACTCAAAGAATTTTAAAAGAAGCATATAGACTTGGATATATGGATATCATCATAGATGCAGGCGGAGTTGTTTCAAACCCAACCTGTGGAGCTTGTCTTGGTGGATATATGGGGATACTTGGAGATAATGAAGTAGCAGTTTCAACAACTAACCGTAACTTTGTAGGACGCATGGGTTCAAGAAGTTCTAAAGTATATCTTGCAAACTCTGCTGTTGCTGCAACTTCTGCAATCATTGGTTACATAAGTGACCCAAGAGTTTAATAAACTCACGAGTTACTCACTAATTATAGATATAATTTTTTAAAAATAAAAAGGACAAACTTGAAAAGATTACTTATAATTCCAGCTCTTCTATTTGGAAGCGTAGCTTTAGCTACTGATTACAACTATGAGGTAACACCTCTTATTGGCTATAACATTGCTGAGGGCAATATCGATTTGGATAACTATGCAGTTTTTGGTGCAGAGGTTCAATACAATGGCTTAGACTCTGTTATAAAACCTGAACTATCTATCTTTTACTCTAAAGCAGATTATAATACTATTAGTAAAGATACTGATGTTTATAGATTTGCTTTAAATGGTGTTTATGAATATGACAAACTAGGTTTTATAACTCCACTTATAAAAGCTGGAGTAGGTTATGAAAGCATGAATGATGGTAGTTATACACATGACACTGGAAATGCAGATAGTGCTTTTGTAGATGCTGGAATTGGTGCTAAAATCCCTTTTACCGACAATATAGCTTTAAAACTTGAAGCTGTTTATATGCTAAAGTATAACGATGCAAGATATGATAATAACTTAATGATTTTAGCTGGTTTAAATATCGCTTTTGGAGCTAAAGCCGACAAAGCAGCACCAGTGGTACAAGCTCAAGTTCAAGAGAAAATAGAAGAAAAACCAGAACCAATCGTTGAAGAAAAAATAGAAGAACAAGTTGTTGCAGCAGTAGCAATTGTTGATTTAGATACTGATAAAGATGGTGTTTTAAACGAAAAAGATATATGTCCAAACACTCCTTTAAACGAAGCAGTAAATAGTGATGGTTGTCCTGCAAAAGTAACTCTAAATGTTAATTTTGAAAATAATTCTGATATTGTAAATCAAGAGTCTTATGACATTATTGAAAAATATGCAGACTTTTTAAACAAGTATGACTCATATGTAGCTAAAATAATTGGTTATACAGATAGTAGAGGAAGTGAAAAATACAACCAACAACTATCAGAAAAACGAGCAAATTCTGTTAAAGGGATGCTACTTGAAAGAGGAGTGCCTGCTAATAGACTCTCATCTCTAGGAATGGGTGAAAATAATCCTATCGCTGACAACTCAACAAGCGAAGGTCGTGCTCAAAATAGAAGAATTGAAGCAGAATTAACAAAACAATAAATGATTGATACACCTTGTATCATCTTTGCGGGTGGAAAAAGTAGCAGAATGAAAGAAGATAAATCTCTTCTTCCTTTTGCTGGCTTTTCTACCCTTGCACAATATCAATACTCTCGCCTTAGTAAAATTTTTAAAACTGTATATATCTCATGTAAAGACAAAAATAAGTTTGACTTTGAAGCAAATTTTATAGAAGATATAAAAACAGATAATATTTTTGCTCCAACTGCTGGATTTGTTACAGTCTTTAAAAAATTAAAAGAAGAGCGTTTTTTTGTACTTAGCGTAGATGCTCCTTTTGTTAGTGAAAAAGAGATTAGTGAAATATTTAGTGCAGATACAAAAAGTACAGATGCTACTATTGCAAAAACAAACTTTGGCATTCACCCAATGTGTGGCATCTACCACTCTTCTTTAGAAACCGATTTTTCTAAAATGCTCCAAGAAGATAATCATAAGCTTGGATTTTTACTAAAGTCATCAAACACTCTCTATGTCAACTTTGATGATGAGATAGCCTTTTGTAATTTAAATCATCCTCATGAATATCAAGAAGCCTTAGACCGTATTTAACCTCAAAACGCTATAATATAAAAAAATATAAAGATTAAACATGAATTTAACACATTTAGATGAAAACCAAAGACCTAAGATGGTCGATGTAAGCGACAAAGACAATACAACAAGAGTTGCTGTAGCCTCAGGTATAATAGAGATGAGTCAAGATGCTTATGATGCAATAGTAAGCGAGAAAACAAAAAAAGGACCTGTTTTACAAACTGCTGTAATCGCAGCGATTATGGGTGTTAAAAAAACAAGCGAACTAATCCCTATGTGTCATCCATTAAATCTTAGTGGTATAAACTGTGATGTTGAAGAACTTCCTGAACTTCCTGGATTTAAACTAAGTGTAACAGCCAAACTAACAGGGCAAACTGGCGTAGAAATGGAAGCGCTTACAGGAACTAGTATCGGTTTGCTAACAATCTATGATATGGTTAAAGCCATAGATAAGGGTATGATTATCCGTAATGTTCAACTAGAAAAAAAATCAGGAGGTAAAAGTGGAGATTTTAAACGATAAAAGTGAAAAACTAGAACTCCAATATCCATGTTCTTGGACATATAAGCTTATCTCTTTAGATAAAGAAGCTTTACAAAAAGCCGTTCATGATGTAATTGTGGAAAGAGAACACAAGGTGAATGGCGAAGCCAGAGAAGGTGCCCTGGGGTATACGCTAGTTCACTCTAAAAACTCAAAGGCGGGGAAATATATAAGCATGAGTCTTGACCTACTTGTTCACAATGAAGATGATAGAAACTTTATATATGAAGCTCTAAAAGCTCATCAAAACATAAAAATGGTACTATAAACTTAAGGATTTTAAAATGGATATAGAAAAAATAAACAGTGATTTAACTACCGCTTATAATCATAGATTTAAAAGTATTGATAAAAGAGTAAAACATGCGATGGATTATCTAAATGATGATTTAAACCTTGAACTAAATAAATTAAATTTGAGTGAGATTAAAGGTATTGCAATAACTATTTTAGATATTGAAACATCATCACTAAAAAATGATGTTGAATCACTTTTAGCACAAAAAGAAGTTTTAGAAAGAAATTTAGAGAAAAAAGCTCAAGAGCTTCAAGAGTCAAAATATTCAATTTTTAATGCAATTGAAAATTCCCTTGAAAATCAAGAAGATGCATTATCTAAACTACATCAAGTAAAACTTCAATCTATTGACTTATATGATATGCTAAGTGAAATGGTAGAGTCTGCAATCATAACTGCCTTAGAAAAAGACAATGATGGGGACATAACGCAAACAACAGTTGAAGTAATCAAAGATATAACTTACGAAGCTATAAAAGAAGGCTCACTAAATACCATTAGAGTAAGAAAAATCCTATCAACTATTTTACAATCTTCCATAGATATTGCAGAAGCAACGCCAACAAAAGCAGATGAAATTTTAAATGCAACGCTAAGGGGAATGAGAAGTGGTCTTGTTCGTTCTATTGATAGATTTAAAAAACGCTTAGCTTTTATGCCTGTTGAAGCAAAGCACATTCTTATAGAAGACTATGATACTATCATGGAAGATTTAAATCAATCAGATACTCTTTTTTCTCAAGTTGTTCAAAGTAAAGCAAGTGAAAATAACCAAGAAACAAATAAATTACTTGTAGAAATAAATAAAAATATGCGTTATGATTTACAAGAGTTAGTTCATATCTCTAAAGAAACAGCAGACATAATGCGTGATAGATTTTCTAGTTTTGCAAAAACAGCAGTTAAAAAAGCCGATACTGCTATGAAATCTAAAACTGCACAAGAAGCAAAAAGAATGGGTAAACAAGCACTTGAAGTAGCTCGAGTAGCCTTAGGCAGTGCTATAAAAACTGCCAAAGATGCTATTGATAAAGATAAAAAATAATTTATTTGCGAAGTAGTGGATTTCCATTTGCCACTACTTTTGCACCAAGACCTTTTAAAATAGCTGGTATATCTTCATCTAGCTGATTTATATAATTTAGTTTTTTTTGATTTGTAATTCCCAAAGCACTTGCCCAAGCAGATAATGTCGGCATACCAATCACTAATTTATTTTCACCCTCTTTTACATAAATGTACATAGAACAAGGTGCGAAAATCCCAGCAACTGGAAAAGCATCTTTACCATCAAAAACAGTATAAGAATATGGTATATGACACAAGGCATAAGACCAAAAAGATGTGTACATTGGCATGGCATCTTCCTCAGAATAAAAACTCTCTTTTATATTGTAAAAACCAGCGATTACAAAACCTTGTGTTTCAAAAGCAAATTCAAATTTTTCTTGAAATTCTTCTAAAAAATCATCTATATCTTCAGGTTCTTCAAAAGCAATCTCAAAGTGCATCATAGTATTTTTCGCACGACCTTTTACAGGTATATAACTTTTTTTACCGCCAAGTCTTTTTTGTATTAAATCATCAAGTGGTTTAAAAGAAGCTATATATTTTTTATGTATCTCTTTATCTTTAATCTCTAAAATATCTAATATAGCCTCAGGTGTTAAGTGTGCTACTACCGTTACATTATCTGATTTTTTTCTATAGTTTAGGAGATTGAAGGGACTAAACCCACCAAGTCGTGGGTCAATACTTAAAAGTGGACGAACCACCTCTTCATTTAAAATGGATGAAAAACCTATAAGTTCAAGGTCTGTTTTTCCAAACTGAACTTCATAAGCATCATTTACTCTATGGTGGGGGTCATTTAAAAAATAACCTATCTCTCTAAGATCTTTACTTGTAAACTCATTAAATCTTTTATCATTTTGCTTATCAAAAGTATAAACAACTGCAAGATTATCACTCGCAGATGCTAAGCTTAAAAAAACTATACTAAAAATGAAGTTTATTATAAAAAATCTCATTGTATTACTCTATAATTTCCTTGATAATATCCTCAATCATCTTATGCGCCGCACGAAGAGGCTTGATTGATTCTTCATCTTTTATATCCAAAGTAGTAATCCAATTATCTACACCTAACCACCCCATATGCATCTTGTTTTCACCTTTTTTCTTATACAAGTAAAAAGCACAAGGAGCATAAGCACCAGCTTCAGGATGCAACTTTGAAACAGGATAGATTACATCAAATTTACAAACAGAATATGTATCATAAAAATCATAAGCATCATATCCATTAGGCTCAAAAGCTTCATCTACAAGGTTTAGGTAACCTGGCATTAAAAAACCAATAGGCTCCATCTCGCCCTCAAACTCTGCTTCAAAATCTTCTTTTAACTCTTCGATATCTGTATCTGCATCTATCTCAAGTTCCATTGTATATCTTGTTTGAAAAGATTTTTTAGGAAACTGTACTATATGGTTTAATTTTTTGAAGTGTCCTTTTGGCATAGCCGCTCTTAATGCTTTTTCAATAGACTTAGAATAAGCGACTAAATCTGGGTCATCAATAGGAATTTCACCAGCTCTTGCGATACCTGCTAATGTTAATGTGGAAATATTCATAGTTCCTTTGTCTGACCAAATAGACATAGTTAAAGGAGTTAAAAGACCAAAAGTTGGATATTTTTTTAATAGTTTTAAAGTAACCTCTTTATTACGAAACATCGCTAAGTTATATGTTTTGTAGTAAGTATTTTTAAACCTAAGTTTAAAAGGTTTGTTCATATCATTGTTACCATCTATGATTAAACCACTTTTTCCAAATGCTTCGTCTATTGACTTAGCTGTGATTTTGCCGTCTGCATTATTTGATGTAAATACTTGAACACTTTGTGCCGCTGCTCCAAATGCTGATACAGCACTTAAAATTATTGACATAAAAACAATTGTTATGAGATTATTTGTTTTTTTCATTTTTTATCCTTATCTGACATCTAATGCCAATAGTTTAACATAGTTTTAAAACTTAACTATATCACCTTTTTTAATTACTCCGCCATCTATAACCTTAGCAAAAATTCCTCTATCATTTTCAAGAAGTTTTGGCAAAGTTGCATCTACTTTTGCTAAAGAATTACACAGCGTACAGTTTTGAGTTATCTCTAAAATAGTTTGACCGATTTGCAATCTATCTCCAGGAACTAGGTGATAAGGGTTTACATCAAGTAAAATATTCTCACCTAAAGAACTATACACGGCATCTATGCCATTGTCTTTAGCCAAATCATAACTCTCTTTTGAAGTTATTAAGATAGCTCTATTTGGATTATTTGCATAATACTTATCTTCTTTCACACCCTTAGCATCTACTGTTATCTCCGCCTTATTGATTCTATCACTTTGCTCTTTTTTAGAAATAAATAGTTCTAAAACATTTCCAGAATTTTTATTCACTATTTCTCCTCTTTAAATTCAAAGTCATTTTCATAGATTTCAAAATCAACCTTTTTGTATGACTTAGAGTCAATATATTTTAAAATAGTATAAAATACATTTTCATCTTTATAGCCAGGGACAGCATAAACTAACTTTGCATTTTTATCAAAAAACAGAGAAGTTGGATAGAAGTTATAACCAACCGATTTTGCAAAATCTCGTCCACTTCCAATAAAGTCTTTATATCTTACCTTGTCTTTTTCATAAATATTGATATGAACTTCAACAAACTTCTTTTTAAGTAGTGCTTTTACTTTTTCATTGTCTAAAGTAAATTCTTCCATAGTTTGACAATAACCACAACCTGTTTTATGAAGCCATACAAAAAGATGTTTATTAGTTTTAGATGCAGACTTTGCAAGTTTGTTTATATCTATCTCTCTTGATAGAAGTGTAACTTGCAAAAGTAGAGAAAAAAGAAAAATTTTAAATATTATTTTAATCATGATATAAACCTTCCTTCTTTTCTCAAAGTAAAATTACTTGATTTTACCTTTTTTTGTTTCTGTTTTACCTTTACGGTCAACCCATGTAACAATAAGCTTATCTTTCTTTTTAAAAGTTTCACCTTTAAGTTTAAGTTTAAAGATAGGATTTTTAGATAAAAACTGACTTGTTGACATGTCAAATACTGTTTCACCATTAATAGTTCCTGACATATGCGTTATAAAATTAGCATTATCACTATCTCCTGTTTTCTTTTTTGCTTGATTGTATGTAGTCATTGCATGACTTGGTTGTATCGTTACTTTGATGATACCTTTTTTTAATTTTGCTTTTACTCTTATGCCCATAAAATATTCCTTTTATTAATTTAAATTAGTTGAAAGTCTTAACCTTCACATCCACCAAGTGCAACATCTAAACTTCTCTTAGCTGAGTATAGTTTTCCGTCTAAACCTTCTACTACAACTGTAATAGTTCCTGGTTTTCCCATTTTTATTTGAATCTTATAATCAGTAATATCATACTTTGTAACACTATATACAATTACAGCTGCTTCTGGATTTGCATCTTGAAATACAGAAACTGTCTTTGCAGGGATTTTAGTGCTAAATGTTACAGGAACAGCTCCACCACTACTAGCAACATCTGGCGTACTCAATTTAACACCTTTTTCGATTGTAGTTGTAGTTCCATATAGATTTTTAATAGCATCTTCAACCGTATGAGCAGTCCATACTGTTGGTTTTAACTTTCTATAATCCTCTGCTCTTACACTTGCAGGGGCAACAGCTAATACTAAAGCACCTAAAGTTAAACTTAAAAATTTTCTTCTTTCCATCATATTTCCTTTATTATTTACTTTTCTCAATCATATAATCAACTAACAATTTTAGCTCATTATCACTAACACTTGCTCCACCTTTTGCAGGCATACCGTTTAGACCTTCAAGCGCATTTTTTTGAACTGTATCCATACCATTAGTCATAACCTCAGCCCAAGCATCTTTATCACCTGTTACAGGAGCACCCATACCTTCTGCACCATGACAAGGCATACAGTTGTTTTCATAAGATTTCATAACATTAAAACCCATATCTGAAGCTTCTTTTTTAGGTAAATCTTTTGCTACTGACATTGGAGGTAAAAAGTCTTTTATACCACCATTTTGGATGCGTCTTATTTTTGCTGTTGATTTTTGACAATCTTTCATGCAACGCTGAGATACTTCTTTTTTTATTCCGCCAAAATTTGCAGGATTTGCATAATATTTACGCACATCATTAAGAGCATTTGGTCCATCTATGTTTGGCTCAAAACCATCTACATTAGGCATTTTTATTTTTAAGAATTTTTCTCTATCTAAAATATACTCTTCATCAACTTCCTCGCCATCGATTGACATTTCGTTGATATTTAACATATATGCAGTAAGCGCGTATGTTTCATCAACACTTAAAGTTTTTGACTTTGTATGAGGCATACCATCTCTAATGTACCACCACATCGTACTAGCATATGGCCAGTAAGAACCAAAAACACGAGTTGGTCCATCTGCTTCTGGATCTTTCCATCTGTTGTTTGTAAGAGTTTGTTGTAACTCCTCAGCATTTCCTTTAGAAAGAGCAGGATAACCCCCGCCACCTGAGCCAAAATCACCATGACACATAATACACTGTGCCTCATAAATCTCTTCACCATCTTCAACAGAACCACTACCTTCTGGTAAACCTGTTCCATCAGGCATAACATCTTTGTCCCATGCTGCTATTTCATTTGCAGTTGGAATACGCCCATTATTAATTTTCATATTAGCTGATTGCGTATTAACCCAATATGGACCTGTCTTCGAATTTACAACAGGGTAAGACACCCCACCGTCAATATTAATTTTATTAGTTGCCCTTGAATCTGCACTTAATGCTGTTGCAGATAAGGCAAACATTGTACCTACACAAGCAGAAATAATTAATTTACGATCTAATTTGAACATGATTCACTTCTCCTGTAGCTGTTACTTCCCAAGTTTCTACACCATTTCTATGGTAAACTGATTCAACGCCCATAACTGACACTTCTTCATCAATAGTTGGTTGAATATAGCCTGCGTCATCCATAGCGCGCGATGTAAGAAGAAGGGTTTGACCTTTTTTGTATGTGTGCATATAGCTCCATCTCGTCCAAGATTTAGGTAATACCAAACCTTTTAATTTAGCGTTAACATAATTTTTACCACCGTCAAAAGATAAGTCAACAAGAGTAATAGTACCCATACCAGACCACGCAAGTCCTTCAATCTCAACAATATCACCATCTTCAAGATGCGTCCATGGAATTTCTGGAGACGGAGAAACTACTGTTGAGTTTACTTCATTTGCATAAAAATGCTGGATTGCTTTACCACTTGGTTTAAGGGCAGTATATTTAGAAGTTTCTTCTTTTGAATACCAAGGCTCAGCTGCAAATTCTAATCGTTTAAGCCATTTAACACATAAGTTTCCTTCCCAACCTGGAAGAAGAAGTCTAACTGGATAACCTTGTTCAGGGCGAAGAGCTTCACCATTTTGACCCCAAACAATCATAGCATCATCAAAAACTTTATCAACAGGAACAGAGCGACCCATTTCAGAGTTATCACTTCCTTCTGCTAACATCCATCGTGCTTCAGGTTTTAAACCTAAATCTTCAAGAATAGTTTTTATATAAACCCCTGTCCATTCAGCAGAAGCCATAAAACCTTTAGCAAATTGAAGAGAATTAAACTGAGGTCCCCTCCACTCTTGTCCACCATTTGCTGGACACTCAATAAAGTGAGTTCTAGTAATACTTGGATAGCGCTTTAACTGCTCTAGCGTAAGAACAATAGGTTCTTTTACTAAACCATGAATCATTAAACGATACTCTTTAGGGTCAACATGAGCTGTTCCACCATGAGAACGAGAAAAGAAAAGACCATTTGGAGTAATGATACCTTCTGATTCATGAATCGGAGTTACAGCGATAGATGCTCTAAAATTACCAGATGCTAGTAGCTTAGTATTTCTTCTTATGTTGTTATGTTCATATGCAGATGGAATACCGTAACGATTTTTCGTTACTGGATCTCCCCATTTTTGTCCCCATGGAACATGATGCATGATAGCTTTATCATCTTGTGATGCAAAAAGACTTGTTCCAGCAAGGGCAGTTACCCCTAAGGCTGCCGTACGCTTAAAAAAGTCCCTTCTATCAGATAGTTCTAAATCTTGTTGAGATTTTTTATTATCCATTTTTTCTCCTTTATTTAGTTCACTTAAACATCTTAACTTGACATATTATGCCAATTGAATACTTAATGTTAAATTTCTATTAATCTTTATTATACAAAGTAATAGTAACAAAAAAGTGATAAAAAAGTGATATATGGGGAGGAAGGGGATTCTTTGTTACGATTTGACACAGTAAGTTGCTACTTTTTTACTTATAGTCTAATTGATATTATCTTATCTTATGACAAGCATATCTTTCATAAATACTTAGCTTTTTTTTGTTATCCCTAAGACAACGCAAGCACTTTTTTGTTCATCAAAAAAAAATATTATTGTGCAACCTTTATACTCAATATCTTTTATATTTTCATCATCAAAATATATAGATTTTTTATATTTTTTTATCTTGCTTGGCATATTTAAAATTATTGTATCAAGATACATTTTAAAATTTCTTGTTTGTTGATAATCTTGTTGACTAAGAGGCTCTAATATTTCTTTTAATTGTCTTTCATATAATTTTGAAGTTAAAATTTTCACTTTAAATAACTCTCTTTGAACCATATATCTAAATTTTTCATACTTTCAAGATATGGATAAAAATCTTCTCTATCATTTTTGTAGTTTTGCATCTCTTTTGCAAGTAGTTGTTTATTTAATTCAAAATCTTCTTCAACTATTTTAACCTTTTCACGCGGTAATGACTCTACGAACGATTCTATAAATGAATCTTCAATAAGTAGGTGTAAGATTGTCATAATATTTACTCACTCCACTCATAGTTGAACCCATATTTAGAAGCAACATATCCGCTATTACAAGAGCTGCCATTGCTTCACAAACTACTGTTCCTCTTATAGCAACACAAGGGTCATGTCTTCCTTTGAGTGAGAAATCTAACTCTTCATTTGAAGTGTTAACTGTATGCTGTGTTTTAAAGATTGATGGTGTTGGCTTAAAGTAAACATTCATTACAATATCTTCACCATTTGATATGCCACCTAAAATTCCACCCGCATGATTAGACTCAAAACCATTTGCACGAATAGCATCATTATTTGATGAACCAAGAGCAGATGCGCTTAAAACTCCATCTCCAATTTCTACCGCTTTGACTGCATTCAAACCCATCATAGCATCTGCCAAGACACCATCAAGTTTATAATAAAGGGGCTGACCTAAACCAGCGGGGGCACCTTTTATCAAAACTCTAGATACTCCACCAACAGAATCATGGTCATTTTTGGCCTTAAGTATAACATTTTTTTGTTCTTGTTCTTTGGTTTTATCTAAGGCATAAATAATACTCTTTTTTGCCATTTCATAATCAAATGACTCAGCTTTTACACCAGCAACTTCGCTGATTCCACTTAAAACTTCAATATCTAACTCTTTAAGCATTAGTTTTGCAATTGCTCCTGCTGCAACTCTCGCAGCTGTTTCTCTCGCAGATGCACGACCGCCACCACGATAATCTCGAAGGCCATACTTATGAAAATAAGTAAAATCCGCATGACCAGGACGAAAAACATCTTTAATGTTTGTATAATCTTTAGATTTTTGATTTGTATTATAAATAATCATTGCTATTGGAGTACCTGTACTTTTACCTTCAAAAACACCACTTAAAATCTCAACCTCATCAGCTTCTTTTCTAGCAGTTTCAAACTCACTTTTACCAGGTTTTCTACGATCAAGTTCACTTTGAATATATGCTTCATCAATATCAAGCCCCGCAGGAACACCATCGAGCAAACAGCCAATAGCCTTACCATGCGACTCACCAAAAGTGCTATATCTTAACTTCATTCCAAAACTGTTCAATTTGTTTCCTTATTCAAAATCCCAACCGCTATTTTTGCAGATTCTTGTTGAGCTATTTTTTTACTTTTTCCTATGGCTCTTGCATATTCTTTGTCTTGAATGATTACCGCAACTTCAAACTCTTTTAAGTGGTCTGGTCCACGACTTGCAACTACTTTGTACTCAGGGGTTAACCCAAATCTTGATTGTGTCAGTTCTTGAAGAGTTGTTTTAAAGTCACAAAAAAGAGAGTCTAAAGATATCTCTTTGTGATTTTTCTCTATTAATTTTATTGCTATTTCATCAACTACACCCAAACCAGCTTCTAAGTATATTGCACCCATTATAGCTTCAAAAGCATTTGATAAAAGAGAAGATTTTTCTCTTCCTCCATTGTTTTGTTCAGCATTTGAGAGGTATATATACTCTCCTAAACCCAAAGACCTAGCTAGTTTGTCAAAACCTGCTTCATTTACTAAAGATGCTCTAATCTTTGAAAGCTTCCCCTCATCTGATTTTTTAAATTTTTTAAAAAGATACTCACCCACTATGAGGTCTAAAACCGCATCCCCTAAAAACTCCAATCGCTCATTATCGTAGGGCTGTTTATGACTTTTATGTGTCAGCGCTTCGATAATGAGCTTTTTATTCTTAAACTTATAGCCTAGCTTTTCTTCTAAGACTTCAATATTTTTACTCATTAAATTTTTCTCCTATAATGAATCTTTCATCTTTTGTGCTTCATCTCTTGCAAGTTTATCACACCTTTCATTTTCTTCATGTCCGTCATGACCTCTAACCCAAATAGCATTTATTTTATGACCTTGTGAAACTTCTATATACTCTTTCCACAAGTCTGGATTTTTAACTTTTTTAAAATCTCTTTTTATCCAGTTTTTTAGCCATTCATTTATACCTTTTACAACATATGATGAATCAGAAATCACATCAACTTCACACTTTTGGCTCAAAGCACGAAGTCCTTCTATTACACCTAGTAGCTCCATTCTATTATTTGTTGTATGAACCTCGGCACCAGAGATTTCTCTCTCTTTATCCCCATAGCGTAAAACTACGCCATAACCACCAGGACCAGGGTTTCCTAAGGCACTTCCATCACTGAAAAGAGTTATTTTCTTCACTAAATTCCCTATGATAATTTTTTGTTAAACTAAACTCAATTTGAGAACTATCAATACTATGACAAGAGCTACAACGATGAAAAACGAATGGAAAAACTACTTTACAATTATCACATATATACTCAAAACTAAGTGTCGCATTTGACTTTTGTTTTAAGTTTATCAGTACATCCAACTCAAAAACCGAGCTTCCCTCTGCCATTTCAACATCACCACGAGCAGTGTATAACTCTCTTAAATAGCCATTTTTCTCGATTATATCTAAATCAAGATGCTCTTTATCTAGTTGCCATAAGACATCTGAAAGAACTTCACTTTTTGAATTATCAAAATTCTTCCATGCTAATACTGGATTTACTCTAAATAGATACTCAAAAACCATATGAGTTAGTTCATGATTAAGAGCATAAGTTTTTACAATTTTTTCTACCTTTTCATCAACTTCTAAATTCATATCGTGAAGCAAGGTTAAAAGTTCTAAATATACTTTATCTTTTTGTATATCTTTTTTAAGCTCATTTAATGGCTCTAAAACTTCTAGAGCTAAAGAATACTCTCGCATATGCTCATAAACAAGTAAAAGATACTGTAATGCTTGTGGCGTTCGTGGATTGCTTTGCAATATCTTTAAAAATATTTCTTTTGCTCTTTCTAAAAAACCTGCTTTAAAGTAAGTTCGTCCAAGTAAAAAAAGAGTATCTCTATAGTTTTTTTTATCTCCGATTTTTAAGAGTTCACTATAAATTTCTATACTTTTTTCATAATCTCCATGCTTAGCATATGAGTGAGCCAACAAAAGCCATGACTTCTCAGATAAATCACCTTTTGTTATAAGAACTTTTAGTTCATCTTTTGACGGTAAAGAACGAAACTGTCTTAAAAATTTATCTAGGTGCCTATGGTCTTCTTTTTTTCTAAATCTACTCCACCAGTATGAAAAAAATGTAATCACAAAGATGAGTACAAAAAAGACAATTATACCAAAAAGTGGATCACGAAACTCTATAAAAAAACTATTCATCTATTCGTAAACTATGATGCCGTAGTCATTTTTTAGGTTGTAAAAAGTTGAATTTGGAGTAAATTCTAAATCTTTTATCCGTCCAAGTTGTACGATAGCATTTTTACTAGCTTTGATACCAAACTCTCTAAAGAATTTTTTTATATTTACAAACTTAACATCCTCTACAAATTTATACTCAAACTCTTTATAAAGTTTCATCTTCTCATATGAAAATATATGCTCATTGACATGTAGTCTGTCAGATGCAAATTTTATAGGCAAGTATCCTGAGAGGTCTGTTAAGATTTCTTCAACATACTCATGTTTTTTTGGTAAGGTATTTTTTTGTATAAAAACATATTTGTTATTTAATTTAAGGCTTGGGGTATCTCGCCAGTATTTATATGCTGGATTTGAAACACCTAGCTTTGAGGACACTTCTCTCCAGAGCCAAAAAGAATTTAGTGTATTTGGAAGGTGGGACATCTTAGCTCCTTTTTTGAGAGTTTCGTTTATTATATAGTTTTTCTTTATATAGTTTTATTAAACATAGTATATACTATCGGCATGAATATTGATATTATTACTAACAGCATTACAGATTACATAGATATTAGATTTGCTGAGTCACTTGATATTATTGATAATAATTCTGATTTTATAGATGCACACAATCTAATCCAGCCTAAAAAAAACTATCTTTTAACTCTTGATTATCTAAACACTACCATCAAACATTTCACTTCCTTAGATTATACATTTTATGACAAAACACTAAAAAAACTTCATAGAGATATAAATAGCATCTATAAACTATATGACTCTTTAAAAAAAGATGAGGATGAAATAAAAAAGATTTTTGATAAAAGATTTTTCTCAAAGCTAAACCTTTTTATTGAGATAGAAGAAAATTTAGATTACCTAGAAGAATCTTCTGATATAAATAGTGATAAAAGAAAAATGATAAAACTTATAAAATCACATTACAAAGCAATGTATGACATATATTTTAAAATTTTTCAAGAAGAGTATCTTGCACAAAACAAATATGTTTTAAGTTCAATAGAAGAGATTTTAAACTCAAAGATTTTCTATTTAGACCACTTCTTATGGATGGAAGGTCCCAAGTCAGGAGCAATATCCAGAACACTTAAGATGCTACGACTAGATGCAAATATTAACTCTAAAAAATACTTACTTCATAGGCTAGGCGTTGCCTTACCTTATACACAAGACTACCAATATTTAAAGAAATGCTTGAGGGTACACACATGACAGATACACAAGGATATACTCCAGAAGATATAGAACAGTTTTTACAGGTAAATAAAATTGAAGAGGAAAAAGAAGATAAACAAACTTTCGCTAAATTACTACGAGTTCAAAGTAAAATCTCAATTATTGCAAATATTGACCCTCAAGATTTAAAGGCTATCATATACAATCTAAAGTTTATAAAATTTAACTACAAAGACTATATCATTGAAGATGGCGATATTTCACAAGAAATCTTTTTTATTTTATCAGGGCAATGTCAAGTATTTCATAAAGGGAAAAAGATAGGAACACTTGAAACAGGAAAAACATTTGGAGAGTCTGCGGCAATTTTTAGTACAAAGAGAAGTGCTTCTGTTGTGTGTTCTAGCCAAAACACAACTCTGCTCTCTTTTAGTATAAACCATGATAATATGGAGTTTTGTTCTGTTGCTTTAGCTACTCTTTATAAAAACCTTGCGCTCCAAATAGATACAAAACTAAGAGCGATGAATGAAAGTAAAGTTAAGTAGTTTTAAAAAGTAGCTACAACCCATTTAGTAATAAAATACCCGCCTACAACTAACCAAACAAACATAGAAAGGGCTGTGTAAAATGGTGCAAGGCCTAAGCCTTTAAACTTGGCAAACCTTGTTCCCATACCAAGTGCTGTCATCGCCATGGTAAGTAAAAAAGTGTCTATTTCATTTATAAGATTAACGATATCTTCTGCTACAAGTCCAAGAGAGTTAAACCCAGCCATACCCACAAAATAAACAGCAAACCAAGGTATAACTAACTTAACTCCACCACCAATAGTTCCACTTTTTTTAGCAGAGTAAGAAAGGTAAATACCCAAGATGATAAGCATCGGAGCAATCATAATAACTCTTGTCATTTTAACTATTACAGCAGAGTTTGCCATCTCATCTCCAGCACTAGGAATAGATGCTGGAACTGCTACAACTTGTGCAACCTCATGAATAGTTCCACCTACATAGATGCCAAATTCTCTTGCGTTCATATCAAGCAAACCTGAACTATAAAGTACGGGGTACAAAAACATTGCTATTGTTCCAAAAAGAACAACCATAGAAACAGCCACAGCAGTTTTATGCTCTTGTGCTTTTAAAACAGGCTCTGTCGCCAAAACTGCGGCGGCTCCACACACTGCTGCTCCAGCAGCTGTTAGCATTGAAGTGTCTCTGTCCATTTTAAAAACTTTTTGACCTAAAAATGTTCCGAGGATAAAAGTTGTTGAGAGCATAATAAGAGATACCATAAATCCGTCGATGCCGACTTCTGCAATCTGCTGAAAAGTTATACGAAAACCATAAAAAACTATTGCAAATCTAAGAATTTTTTTAGCGCTAAAAGTTATACCTCCTTGCCAAGCATCTGGAGTTTGGTTGTGAAGAGTATTTGCATAAAAGATACCAAGAACGATACCAATAACAAGAGGAGAAATTCCAAGAGAGCTAAAAAGTTCTAAGCTTGAGAGCATTGTAGCGGCAGCTGCAAAGATTGCAACAAAAAATATCCCACTCAAAGTACCTTTGCGTTTTTTAACAGAAAATGGCATCTATATTCACTCCTTAAATAAAAATGCCATTATATCACAAAATTATCACTTTATTTCAACTTCTAGTTTTGTTCTTACCCAATTTTCTTGCACTTCCTCAAGCTTTTGCACAGGCTGGAGTATTATTCTTTTACTATCAAGTCCTTTTGTATTTACTAAGTATTCAACAACAAGTTTAACTCGTAGCGTTGCTAAATCTGAAAGCTCTTGCGGTTTTAAAACTTGCATCTGTGTCACTTCTTTTAAAACAGCATTCATATAAGCTCTTTTGAGAACTTTACCTTTATACTTTATCTGTAAAGCTTTTTCTATATCATCAACATCTTTTTTTGGAGCCATCTTTTCATAAATATCTTCTAGTATATCTATGTTCATTGCCTTGTCTTGCTCTTTTTTACTTTTTGCTCCGCTTTCTTTCATAATCATAGCAATTAGTTTTTTATGTTTTAGCATCCATGCATCTTGCCCTTCATCATATTGCGGAGTGATTTTTAAAAATATTTTTGGTCGTTTTAGCATTAGTTTAGTGATGTTATCTAATTTTTCACGCTCTGGAGGCAAGATAGTTGCAAGACCTGGTTCAAATTCCAAATATTCTAACTCTTCTCCATCTATTCCCATCATAGAGCCTAAAAACTTAAAGGGGGATGCTACGGCTTTTATAATCAAGTTACCAAAAGTTTTCCAAATAAGTGTACCATATTTAAAGTCTGGCTCATCAAGATTTCCCTCAACGGGCATATCAATATCTATAATTCCATCACCATCTTCTAAGAGAGCGATAGCAAACCCGAGAGGTAAAGATGAGCTATTTTCATCTTCTATCTCATATCCTAGTTTAATATTTTTAATGATTACAGAATTTCTACCAAGTAACTCAGAATCTAGTATTTCATAACCTAAATCTAAAAATAATTTTCCACTATCTATCTCATAACCTGTAAAATCAGCACTATATCCACTCAAAGAGTTTAAGTCTAAGTTTCTAAAGTTAAAGTCCAAGTCAGTATATGACTTAGGATTTGCACTATCAACTGAACCTACAAGTTTCGTCGAGCCATACTCATCAATCTCTCCAGTTATATCTACATAACTAACTTCATTTTTTTCATTTGTAATGGAGTAAATAACACCATTTAAGTCATGTATATTTGTTTTAAATTTAAGAGGTAGAGAAAAATCAGCAAACTTTGCACTACCAGATGCAATATCTAGCTTCATTATCTTAAATGGAAATTTTGTAGCATTTTTATCTTCATTTTTAGTAGTGTTTACATCTACTTGCGCTTTTGACAAGGATGCGAAATTCATTTTTTTATTTTCATCTATGATGGCATTTACATAAAAACCATTTATGTTTAGTTCATTTACAAAAGCACGATTAGGAGACATCTCATACTCAAAAGATTTCACATCAAGTTTATTAAAGGAAAGTAGCGTTGAATCATCTCTTGAATCAAATACAAAAAATTCATCTATATTAACAGAGCCCTTTACTTTTAAATCAGCTTTTGTTTTGTTTTTTTCATACTTGGTTTTACTTTTTAGATTTAAATAACCATCATTTAGCTTTAAATATAAATCTTTTTCTATATATGGACTAAACTCTTTTAAAGAGATTTGTTTTAAATCAAAACTTCCCTTTTGTTTTAATGGTGTGTGTCTTAAGTTACCTCTAGCTTTTAGATAACCTTTTGAATTTAGTCTGATAGATAAGTTGTAACTTAACCAAGTCCAAGTTTTAGAGTCTATGTTATACGCGTTAAAGTATATTCTATCGAGTTTTGTTGTTAGGTTTGGCTTTAATGTTTTGTCATCTAAACTAACTCTTGCACCTTGAAGTGCAAAATGTTTTAGTTTAACTCTATACTCTGAGTTTTTTATTTTACCTTTAGACTTAATTTTTTTAGATGCTTTAGCAACTATGAGTTTATCCATATTTATCTTGCCATTTTCATAAAGTCTTGCTTTAATATTCAAACTTTTAAGTGTTGTTTTTTGGATGTTTATAGCTTTAGTTTTTGTGCTTAGGTTTATATCATTTATAGAAAAATCTGCAAAACTAACAAGCCTTTCATTTGTGCTTCGTTTATTTAAAGCAAACTTACTTAGATTAAAATTTGCTTTATTTACATTTGCTTGTATCTTTTCATCAAGCTCGCTTATGCTTACATTTGCATCAAACCCAACAACCGCTTGTTGTAGCTTCAAATCATAAACACTAAGAGCGTCTCTTGCAATAGCATCTATGTAAGGACGAAACTTTACAATATCTAAACCACTACATTTTGTATATGCATCTATACTTAAGATTTTATATTTTACATCACCAAAAGAGTTACAAATAAACTCATCATTTATCTTAGTGTCTATCTTAAATGAAAAAGGCTGTTCTCCTTTTAGCGTTACATTTTTAAGGTATATATTTAACTCATCAAGATTTGTATTTACCTTTGGTTTTATTGCATTATCATCAAAGTTTACACTGATGTTTTCTAAAGCAACTTTTTTGATAAGCAGACTCCATGGTTCTGATATCTCTTTTTCTTTAGTAGCATTTTGTTCAACAAAATTTGTTTTGATATACTCAATCCAGTCTATCTTTGAATCACTTTCTCTTTTAACCTTTATAGCTAAAGCATCTAAAGTGACACTTCGGATTTGAACATCTTTTTGCATAGGTTTTATACTAGCATCGCTCACACTAAACTTACTAAGATTTAAAACATCTTTATATTTATTTTTTGGTTTTATGCGCAACTTAGTTATTGCAAAATTTAAATTATCAATGCTTGTAGCATTTAAGTCATCTAAATTTAAGTAATAATCCCCACTAAAATTAATTTTACCATCTGCTACTTCAAGGTTTAGATTGTCTTGAACATACTTCCACTGTGTATATAATTTACTAGCTTCAAAATCAACACTTCCACTAACTATAAAAGGTTTAAATCCAAGTATCTGACTTTTAAAATCAAAAAAGCCACCATCTCCAAGATTTGTATGAAATCTTATGTTAGCATCGCTTGAATCAAAATTTTCAGTATCTATATCTCTTAACTCTAAACTAATTCGCTCAAATGAAAAATGAAAAGGTGTTGTATTGGTATAATCTTCATACTTAACTCCACCATTTATGATGCTTATCTCATCAAGAATTATTCTTGGCATCTCAAAATCTGACTCTTTTTCTGCTGTCTTTTGCTTGTCTTCTTTCACTATAGAAGCTAGGTTTATTGTTTTATCTTTATTAAAAATAAGTGAAATTTTTGGTTCTTGAAGCTCTAGTTGACTTAGATGAATAGCAGAGTTTAAAAGTGAGTATAACTCTACATTTACGCTTAATGATTTTAAAGAAAAAAGCTCTACTTCATTTGCATCTGTAAGTTTTATATCACTTATACTTAATTTAAAAATATAAGGATTGAAGTAAACACTATCAATAGAAATCTTAGCATTTGTTTGTTTTTGGACTATATCGATGAGTTGTGGTTTTAAGATAAATGGAAGAACAAAAAAGCCAAAAATAGTGTAGAATAAAAGAGAGTAAAGAAGGATTTTTTTCATTTTATTAAACAAGACAAACTCCAAAATGTGAATACTTAGAGTTTATCCTATTGCTGTTTAAATAATGATTATTTTGCTGCTTTTAATATCTCTGTTTTTGGAAACACAAAGGTTGATTGTCTAAAAACTACTATCTCTTCTTCGTGTCCTATAGCATAAGCACGAATAGTTATAGGAATGATGGTATCTTTTCTATCATCTTTTACAAGCACTTCTGTAGTTCTTAAAACAACAATTTTTTTCTTTTTTATGTTTGGAACAGCTGTAAATTCCTTCGAAGGTTTAGCAATAATTATCTTACCTTCCATCCCTTTTGGAGCGATTACTTCAAAGTAAAATTTCATTTTTTCATTTTGAGTATTTTGTAGTAAAAATTCATAAGCATTATCAACTCTAACCTTACCATCTGGAAGTAATTTAGTTGAATAAAGGCGTGTTTCTTTGTTTATATTTAAAAGCATATGCTCTTTTGTACCACCCATATAAGCTAAGGCAAACATTATCCCAACTAAAAGAACCACATAAGCTAAAACTTTAGTACGAAAATATTGTGTTTTACCTTTTTGCTCAACTATCTCAAAATCACTAGACCAAGTAACAAGAGATGGTTTACCTAGTTTACCCATTACTGTTGTACAAGCATCTACACACTCAAGACAGTTGATACACTCTAACTGAAGACCTTTTCGTATATCTATATGAGTAGGACAAACTGTTACACAACTCTCACAAGTAGTACATTCTGCGTGAGGTTCTTGCACTTGAATATCTTTTTGAGAAGTAAATTGTTTTTGCTTATTTTTATCATAAATATTACCTCCTCTATGCATATCATAGAGCGCCATTATTGTATGCTCATCATATAAAACAGACTGAACACGAGAATAAGGACAGACATAGATACAATAATCTTCTTTTAAAAATATTATGTCATAAACAAGAAATAGCGTCATTACAAGAACTGTTCCAAAAAGAGTCCAGTGATTGTCAAAATCACCTAAGTATGCAAAAAAGTCTTCAGGTGGAACAAAAAACCATAAAAGGTTTGAGCTAGCAAGAAGAGAAAGTGCTATCCAAAGTAAAACAGCTATGACTTTTTTAAGCTTGTTCTGCGCCTTTGTCATATCTGGTTCTTTTTGCTTATTTTTTATACGAGAACGAAGACCTAAGATTTTAGTTTCTATCAAATCTCTATATATTACACGAAAAATAGTTTGAGGACATATCCAGCCACAAAAAACACGACCACCTAAAACGGTCATACCAAAGATGCCTAAAAACATAAACATTAATAAAAATGGCATCAAGTATAACTCTTGCATATCAAACTGAACAAATGCAAGATGTAGCTTTAACTTGTCAAAACTTAATAAAAAGAAATGATTGTCATTTACTGTTATCCAAGGCAGAACAAGAGTTATAACAGTAATTGCTATAAATATGTAATATCTCTTAATACGCCACGCCTGCGCTTTCTCGATAGCTTTATTTTTTTTACCCATAAAAACTCCTAATATCTTCAAAAAAGATAAATTTGTCACAATAATGTCACATTATAACAGATATATGTTTAGTTTTATATTAATCTTTTATTATAATATATATAACTACATCAAATAAAATTAAAATTAAACTTTAAGTGATTTAGCAGAGGAATACAAGAAAAGTTCTAGATGGATTCAGAAGCAGATATTTGATTATGAGCCAGATATAAAATATCAAGATTCCAAGCACAACAAATACTCTAGATGGCGGAACATTTTCACTTCTAAAAATACTCATTAAAATTCATAGAGGATTGCACAAAAGTCTGAAGCTAAAGTTAGTTGATGATTATCTCTTAAACTATGATGACCAATAGAGGCAAAAACACCATCATTGCAAGTTTTATTTTGCTTAAACTACTTTTCACAAGATATTTTTATGCTCTTTTTTGCTAAAATCCACTTATGAATACACAAGATTATATTTTACAAACTATTAAAAAACGCCCTCTTATAATTGATGGAGCTTTAGGTACTCAACTCCAACAAAGAGATGAGCAAATCCCTGCATCTGCTTGGGAGGGAAACGAAGGTTGTAACGAACTTTTAAATGTTACAGCACCAGATATTTTAAGTGAAATTGCACATGCTTACCTTAGTGCTGGAGCAGACTTTATAACTACAAATACTTTTGGTTCTTTCACTTGGGTTTTAGATGAGTACGATATAGGTCATAGAGCAAATGAGCTCACAAAAGCTGGAGCAGAGATAGTAAAAAAAGAGTGTGAAAAATTCTCAACAAAAGAGCATCCTAGATTTTGCTTAGGCTCAGTTGGACCAGGGACAAAACTTCCCTCTTTAGGGCATATTAGTTATGATGAAATGTATGAAGGTTATACCAGTTTTTGTGAAGCTCTAATAGACGGTGGAGTAGATGTTTTTTTACTAGAAACTGCTCAAGACCCTCTACAAATTAAAGCTGCTCTTCACGCTTGTAAAGAAGCAAGTCGTAAAAAAGAAGTTGACATCCCAATCATGGTTTCAGTAACCATAGAACTTAGTGGAACTATGCTTATAGGTACAGATGCCTCGACTATTGCCACTATTTTAGAACCTTTTGATATTTTAAGTCTTGGTTTTAACTGCGGAACTGGACCTCAGCAAGTTTTAAAACATGTAAAAACTCTAAGTGAAGTTTGGCATAAACCCATAAGTGTTCATGCAAATGCAGGACTTCCTCAAAACCGTGGTGGATATACTTACTATCCGATGGGACCTGATGAGTTTAGTGATAAACAAGAGGCTTTTTTAGATTTTGATGGGGTTAGCTTTTTAGGTGGATGTTGTGGTACTACGCCCGAGCATATTCGCTCTCTTGTAGATAGAGTTGGTGATATAAAACCTAAAGTTGCAACAGGTTCACATCCAAATGCTATTGCTTCACTTTTTAACACTACTTCTCTTATGCAAGAACCTGCTCCTCTACTTATGGGGGAACGCTCAAACGCAACAGGTTCAAAAGCTTTTCGTGAACTACTTTTAGCAGAAAACTATGAAGGAACGCTAAGTGTTGCTCAGCAACAAGTAAGAGCAGGTGCTCACGCAATAGATGTAAATGTCGGTTTTGCAGGTCGAGATGAGACTAAAGATATGAATGCTGTTATGGGCATGTATAACCAAAAGATAGCTCTTCCTCTTATGCCTGATTCTACTCAGACTGTTGGACTTGAAACTGCTCTTAAAAACATAGGCGGAAAGCCAATTTTAAACTCTGTTAACCTTGAAGATGGAGAAGGTAAGTTTGATGAAGTATGTGCCTTAGCTAAAAAGTTTGGTACATCGCTTGTTTGTTTAACTATCGATGAAGTTGGTATGGCAAAAACAGTTGAAAATAAACTAGAAGTAGCCGACAGAATTATAAACTTAGCAACCTCAAGACATGGCATAAAAAAAGAAGACTTGGTTTTTGATGTTCTAACCTTTACTCTAGCGAGTGGAGATGTCGAGTATAGAGATGCTGGTATAAATACCATAGATGCCATAAGAGAACTTCGCACAAAACACCCTGAAGTCGGAGCAGTTTTAGGTCTTTCAAATATCTCTTTTGGACTAGATAAAGATGCAAGACCTTACTTAAACTCTATGTTTTTACATCATTGTATTAAGGCAGGTTTAACAAGCGTTATTATCAATGTTAAGCATATTATTCCCATTAATAAAATCAGTGAAAAAGACCAAGAAATTTGTAATAACCTTATCTTTAACAAAAAAGAAAATGCTCTTTTTGACTTTATAGAACATTTTTCTACAAAAGAAGCCATCGATACAGGTGCTGAAGATGAAGCCTACTTAGCGATGAGTGATGAAGAAAAAATAGCCAAACTTCTTATGGACGGCGATAAAGCGAGAATGATTCCACTTGTTGAAAAAGCTCGTCAATCTATCGCTCCAGAGGTCATAGTAAATAAAATTCTTATAGATGCTATGAAGGTTGTAGGGGAACTTTTTGGTTCAGGTCAGATGCAACTTCCTTTTGTGCTTCAAAGTGCCGAAACTATGAAAAAAACTGTTGATTATCTAAACCCATACTTACCAAAAATCACAAAAGAAATAGATACTATCTTAGCTCTTGGAACAGTTAAAGGTGATGTACATGATGTTGGTAAAAACCTTGTAGATATCATACTCTCAAACAATGGTTTTAAAGTTATGAACTTGGGCATAAAAGTTGAACTTGAAGACTTTACAAAAGCGGTCATTGAGTCAAATGCTACTGCCATTGGAATGAGTGGACTTTTAGTAAAATCAACTCAAGTAATGCAAGAAAATTTAAAAAGTTTAAAAAAACAAAATATTAGCATCCCTGTTTTACTTGGTGGAGCTGCACTGACTCGTAACTTTATAGATGAGTTTTGTCGTCCTTTTTATGATGGACCAATCTTTTACTGCAAAGACGCTTTTGATGGAGTAACTGCGATGAGTCGCATCGAAGCTGGAAATCTTGATACAGATTTACATGGTAAAGATAAAGAACAAAAGGTAAAAAAGGTAAAAAAAGAAATAGTGATTCCTCCTTTTGAAGAGTTAAAAATGCCTAATCGTGATGTCAAAGTTCCTACTCCTCCTTTTTGGGGAAGAAGAGAAGTAAAACTAACTGACACTCAAATAGAGATGGCATTTGAATGGATAAACCATAAGATACTTTTTAAATCTCGTTGGGGTTACAGTTCAAAAGGAATGACAAAAGAGGAGTATCAAAAACAAGTAGATGAAGTTATTTTACCCGCTTATGAAAAACTAAAAGCACAGTTTTTGGATGAAAAACTTTTTGAGCCTACTATCATTTATGGCTATTGGCCTTGTAGAAGTGATGACAATAAACTTCTTCTATTTGACCCACAAGATGGCTACAACTCAGATGCCGAGGTCAATACCAAACCTCTAAAAGATGTAAGAGCAGAGAAAATAAAAGAGTTTAGTTTTCCAAGACAAAGAAAAGCACCACACAGGGCTTTAAGTGACTTTTTTCACTCAGACAGACATGATGTCATAGCACTTACTTGTGTTAGCTCTGGAAGTAAACTAAGTGACGCAGAAAGAGCCATAATGGATGAAGGAAACTATACAGAGTATTATCAGTTTCATGGACTTGGGGTTGAATTAGCTGAAGCATTAGCTGAAATCGCTCACAAACAGATAAGACTAGATTTAAATATTTCAGATGGGGAAGGGAGTAAACTTAGTGATGTTCAAATGAACAAATATCAAGGCTCTCGTTACTCTTTTGGTTACGCAGCTTGTCCTGATTTAGAGTTAAATCGCCCTCTTTTTGACCTACTCAAACCAGAAGAGTTTGGCATAGAGTTAAGCGAAACTTTTCAAATTCATCCTGAACAATCTACAAGTGCTTTAGTTGTTTATCATCCAAATGCAACTTACTATAATGTTTAGCGTCTTCTATAACTAAGAGCCTCTAAAACATGGCTCTTTTGTATCAACTCACTTTTTTCTAAATCGGCAATAGTCCTAGCTACTTTTTGAGTCTTTTTTATAGCTCTAAAAGATAAGGCGAATTTACTCACAGCCATATCTAAAACACTTTTAGCATCTATGTCTAAAGCACAAAAGTTTTCTATTTCCTTGTCACTAAGTTTGGCGTTAAAATTATCTTGACCTCTTTTTTTTGCAAAATGATGAGCCTCTAAAACTTGCTTGTGTAACTCTTTTGAACTTACACTTGCCTTGTCTTTAGCATCTACACTTTGCATAACAACTGTTAAATCTATGCGGTCTAAAAATGGGTCAGAAAGTCTGTTTTTATATCTTTGAATTTCAAGCTCATTGCATCTACACTCTAGATGCTCACTCAAAAGATTTCCACAAGGACAAGGGTTCATCGCTCCAACAAACAAAAAGTTACTTGGATACTCAACCTTAGTGTTTACTCTTGAAATTCTGATACGATTGTCTTGCATCGGTTCTCTTAATGCTTCTAAGATAGTTTTACTAAAGTGAGGAAGTTCATCAAAAAATAAAACTCCATTATGTGCTAAACCAACTTCACCTATTTGAGCTTTGAAAGAACCACCTCCAAACACGCTACCAAGGGTAGAAGTGTGATGTGGTGAACGCATGTTCCTATGTGGTTTAAACTCGATGGGTTTAGCTTCAAGGGCTTGAAGTTTTGCGACATCAAGTATCTCCTCCGTTTTCATAGCAGGCAAAATGTACCTAAGTCTTTTAGCTATCATACTTTTCCCGCATCCGGGAGAGCCTTCAAATAAAATATTGTGAAAGCCCGTACTCGATATGAGTGCGGCTCTTTTTGCAACCTCTTGTCCTTTTACATCACTAAAATCATCTTCATACTCTTTAGCGTAGTAATATTTCTCACCCTTAATCTCATAAAATGGATAGGCTATCTCTGTTTGAGCAATACTTGGAGAAATTCCTTCTTGGTTACTTAAAAGTTCTGTTGCATCTTGGAGTGTTTTTACTCCGTAAAATTCTATATTTGGAATCTTTGAAAGTTTTTCTAAACTCTCAAAAGGAACAATAGCCTTTGTAATGATTTTTTGATTTGCAAGAGATAAGATAAGCGGATAGAGTTTCAAGTTTTCTTTTACACTCCCATCGAGTCCAAGTTCACCAAAAACAAACCACTCGCTAAAGTCTGCATCACTAGCATTTAAAGCAATCAAAAGAGCGATGCTAAGGTCAAACTGCGAGCCTTCCTTTCGTATGTCACTAGGAGATAACGACAAGGTGACACGCTTTGGAGGAAAAGAAAAATCATTACTCAAAAGGGCAGACTTTACCCGCTCTTTGGACTCATTTATAGAAATATTTGCCATACCTACAATAGTAAAAGAAGGAAGCCCCTTTGTCAAGGTAGATTCAACATCAACAACCTTAGCATCTATACCTTCATAAGTAGCACAGTTTAGTTTTTTCATAATCTTTGTCCTTAAAAATCTAATGGGCTGATAACTTTAGCTTTATTCATTTCAGATACCACATGGGTATATATCATGGTAGTTTCGACACTTTTATGACCTAATAGTTCTTGTATTGAACGCAAGTCTATCCCCGCTTGAAGAAGATGAGTAGCATAACTATGTCTAAATATATGTGAAGTTACTCGTTTGTTAAGGTTTGCTTTTTGAGATGCTACTTTTATGTTTCGTCCTAAAGTTTTTGGGTGGATATGATGTCTTCTAGCTATTTGTGTTCGTGGATCTTTTGAAACATTATTCATTGGGAAAAGATATTGCCATTTGGTTTCATATTTTACTTTTGGAGATTTTTTATCTAGTGCAAAAGGTAAATAAACAGAACCATATCCATTTTCAATATCTTTTTTATGAAGTTCACAAACAGCTTCTATCTGAACTTCTATTCTTTTTTTCAACTTTATAGGTAAAGGTAGGGCTCTATCCCTTAATGATTTAGAATCCCATATATAAACTTTCTCAAAACCTAAGTCAATATCCTTCACTCTAAGGCTCAAAACCTCACTCATTCGTAGTCCACAGCCATACATAAGCATAGTTACGAGGTTGTAAATACCTTTTAAGTTTTCAATAACTTTATGCACTTCCTCTTTTGTCAAAACTACAGGGACATGCTTTCTCTCTTGAGCTCGTAAAGCTTGCACATTCCACTCACTCATATCAACACTTAACACCTCTTTATATAAAAATAATATTGCACTAAAAGCTTGATTTTGAGTAGTAGGAGCAACTTTACTTTTAACAGCTAAAGAAGTTAAATACTCCTCAATCTCTCTCTTCCCCATATCTACAGGATGCTTTTTATTATGAAAAAATATATAATGCTTGATCCAATGAACATAGGTCTTTTCAGTAGAATAGCTATAGTGTTTAAAGCGTATCTTGTCGCGAACCATATCTAATAATTTTTTTTTAGCTTCCATAATAGACTCCATATTTTAAGCTTACCTATGCTCTTTTAATCCAAAATCAATAAATAATACCCATTTATGTTCAATTAACGGCATTTTTATTTTTAAAAGGACACAAATTCTTTAAGAATAATAATACAAAAAATACAAAAAGCTCAATTCCATTGCATTTTGTCATGTTATTTAACTATTTTACTATTTATGTTAATTTTAGGGGTACATTATTAGTGTCTACTAATAATGGTATTTAAGGTTTTTTTCACTAGAATGGGGTTGAATAAATAGTTGTCTGAACGCTTCGCATTCAGACAACGGCAGCGCGGGTTGAACACCCACTTATTGACTGCTGCATTCGCATCAGACAACAAGCGGGAGGAGCGGACATCTGAATCAGAAAACAAGTTTTCAAATTCAGCCGCCACTCACCCGCGCTGCCGTTGTATCTAAGTTTTAAAATATTTCTAAAATTTAGATATACCTATTTTTCATAACTGATAAATTTGGTAAATTTAATTTTAGGACTTAAAATGTTAACAGTAATTTCGATTATAATTATATTAATTATTATCTATAAGATAATTGAAAATAATTATAAGAAAAGACTAAGTGCGATAAACCTTGGTATTGATAATCTAAGAAAAAATGATTATGCACTAGTGCATATTAAACCCGCATTGTTCATAGGAACATTAAAAACTGAAAACTATGAAACTTATGTTTCTCCAATGGCTTTAGGTTTTATGCTCGATGGTAAAGAAATTCTTGTAATGTCAACAACAAAAGAGAATTCATTAATTGTTATAGCTGATAAATTAAATGAGATAGATGAAAATAAGCTTGATGAGCTTATTTCTCAAAACTAAAATGGCAGAATTACTATATCAATCTGATTTATCTCTTGAAGAAAAATATGAAATAAATGAGTATATTAAGATTTTTTTAGATTGTAACTTCACAAAACATCATGAAGTAAATCAATACATTACTCGAACAGAACAATGGAATAAATTTCCAAGTATAAGATCACTAAACGACCATGGTAAAAACACTGAAATACCAGGTATTCTACCTAATATTTTTGCTATTATATGTAAAGAACTTAAAATTAAAGGAGACGGTGGTACTCCTTTAGACAAAGCAAAGCATTACTGAAGAAAAGATACAACAAAACATAGTAGCCAATAAGTAGCCTAGCGGCGACTTATTGGCTATATTCGACCGTTGTCTGAACGCTTCGCATTCAGACAACGGCAGCGCGGGTTGAACACCCACTTATTGACTGCTGCATTCGCATCAGACAACAAGCGGGAGGAGCGGACATCTGAATCAGAAAACAAGTTTTCAAATTCAGCCGCCACTCACCCGCGCTGCCGTTAAATACCTAAGAGGAAGTGTAATGTATATAAAACTAATAACTTTAATAATTTTAATAGGGAATATTGGTCAAGTTTTTGCTAAGGAACCTTTTGCACCCAATATAGTTGAACCAAATGTTTGTAAGCTAGTTTTAGACCACTATACAAAACTGTATGAATCAAAAGAAGTTAAAACCTCGGGAACAATTGAATCAAAAGATGTTTTTAATCCTGAATTTGATTCGAGGGAAATAGAAGGAATCTATGGAAATATTAAAACAACAAAAATCACTATAGATGGAGTTGAAAAGGATATTGTATATCATCAAAGATGGCATAGCTGGCGTGGAGAAATTTCAACAGGGTATATGATAGACCAGAATCAAACAAGTATTTTAGAAGAACAGTTAAAAAGTGGTTCAGATGATAAAATTAAACCATTCTACCCTATGGGAAAATTAGCTTATGGCTCTGATTTCTCATGGTGGGAAAACATGCCTTTTCAGTATGAAAATAATTGGTATGTATTAGAAGACTTTGGTGACTTTTATCGACACAATTCGATGCGAAGTATACATAAACTATCTCTTAATGGTACTACTAAAAAAGTTTGTACAATTAAAATATTTGAAAACTTTTCACCTAAAAACTCTGGACAAGACTTTCCTTTCTTTACAGCTTATAAAGAAGCAGTGGAAGAAATCACTCTTTCAACCGGACATTGCGGAACATCACATCCCGAAGCATACGCTGAGAGTTCTGGAAAACTATATGCTTCTATGTCAATCATCAGACCATGGGCAATTGTTCCAACATGGCAAAGTGGTAACAATAGTTGGGAAGTAAAAGATTTTCAACGTAAACATTTTGATGATTGGAAATATCAAGATATTTGGAGCTATCGCGAGTTTAAAACACATGCGAATACAAAACTCGATGCAATTAATGAATTGAAAGTTTATTATATAAATAATTATGAATACTCTACTGAAGACGCAGAAAAACTTGCCTCAGCTATTATTGATTCAATGCCAGGAGCGTACTATTCATTAGGTGTTTATTATGGTGCGAATCAAGATACTTCATTTTTACAAAAGCTTGTTGATGGTACTTATAATAACTGGGAAAATTTAGAAAATAATTTAAAATTATTAAAAGTTGGGTATCAAAATATACCTCATTTACCTTTAACGATATTATCTCTATTGGTGGATAATCCGAAAATGCTAAAAGAACTTCCTGATACAATAAAGCAAAACGATATAAAAACATTTTATGAAAAAGACTTTCTTATGTTTGCAGCACATATGAATAATTATGACAGTGTAAAATATCTTGTAAAACAAGGGTGGCCAATTAATAATTTGACAGAATGGAAAAGTGATAGCATATGTGATCCTAAGATGGAAAGAAACAATAGAAGTGCACTAACCTATGCGGCAGAAAATGCTTCTATTGAACTAATTCAATACTTGATTGCTAATGGTTCAGATATTAATATAACTGATACAAAAGGAAATTCTTTAGACTTTTATATAAATAAAAATCCACGTTTTACAGCTGAAGAAAAAAAACTTGGATTTGAAGAAATTGTAAAAAAGTACCCTAAATCAAGTAATATTCAACCTAGCTTTTCATGTGATGTAAAGTTAAATAATATTGAAAAAGCTATTTGCTCAAGCGAAGGATTATCAATTTATGATAGAGAGTTATTGCAAGTATACAAAAAAGCTATTTCTCATGAAAATATAGTAAAACAAGTTAAAAAAAGTCAAATAAAATGGATAAAAAAAAGAAATCATGAATGTAGTCAATTTAAAGAACAGGCTCAAATAAATGCATGTATTGCAAGGAAAACAAGAGCAAGAATTAGATATCTTGAGTATGTTGATTCAGTATTTAACAAGTAGCTGGAGCCAATAGTTAACCCAAGAGCGGGTTAACTATTGCTCAACATAAACGTTGTCTGAACGCTTCGCATTCAGACAACGGCAGCGCGGGTTGAACACCCACTTATTGACTGCTGCATTCGCATCAGACAACAAGCGGGAGGAGCGGACATCTGAATCAGAAAACAAGTTTTCAAATTCAGCCGCCACTCACCCGCGCTGCCGTTATATACATATAGGAATTTTTAATGAATGAAATAGAGTTGGAATTTACTACTAATATATTAAAACCATGGGATGATTTAAACCAGTTGCTATCAGAAAGACTGGTTTTAGAGCCAAAAATTTCAGAGCTTACAAGACTATCTAAAGACCTAGCAAAAAATATTCATCATCATACAGATTATTTTATCAAGAAAAACGGTGGTAATGATACAGATGTAAAGAAAGAACGAAAAGCGATACATATTGCATCACATGAAAATAAAATCATTGGTGATGTAGCTGACACCTCTAAACATTTTGATTTAAGAGATACTAATCGTATAGCATTAATTCAATTAAGTTCTTCATTTGAATATAAAACAGATAAATTTTGTTTTATGAGAAACCTATCAAAAATAAATTATCAGAATACTGCTGACACATTTTGTTTTCTAAAAACATCATATGAAGCTATTCACTACTTATTAAGTCATTTTAATATGAATATAACTTTTGAACGTTCAGTTACAGAAAATGGTGATGAGTTTTTTGATGAAGCATGGTTATATCATGATTCTAATAAATCTATTAGCGTAAAAAGTAGCAAAATAGAATTTTTAGAAAAGAACAATGAAGGACACTATATACATGTTAATCCAAAAGAAGTAAGATTTGCAGTATATAACAAGCACGAGGAGACCAATAATTTGCCCTAGCGGGAAAATTATTGCTCACGACAAACGTTGTCTGAACGCTTCGCATTCAGACAACGGCAGCGCGGGTTGAACACCCGCTTATTGACTGCTGCATTCGCATCAGACAACAAGCGGGAGGAGCGGACATCTGAATCAGAAAACAAGTTTTCAAATTCAGCCGCCACTCACCCGCGCTGCCGTTAAAGGAGCATATATGGAAATTTTAGTTTATTTATTAGTGGCATTACCGTTTATTGTAATTACAATAATTTATATTTTTGCAAAAAATACAAAATGCTATTTAAAATACCCAACTATAATACTAGGTGGGTGGATAGGATTTAGAATTCAATTATTTGTTTTACTAAGCTATATTAACGATCCAAGTGTATTGATAACAAAAGTAATTGAATTAGAAAAATTATATATAAATGTTGCGAGCTGGATTCCAACATTAATTTTTTTAGTAGTTTTACAAATTACAAACATGATATACAGACTTATCAAATTTACTATTGAGAGCAAAGCCTCTAACAAAACGCAGGAGCCAATATGAAACCTCAATCGGTTTCATATTGCTCTCCTTAAACGTTATACACAAGGAAAAGAAATGAACATGAAGTTAAGAATTATCTTATCTATAATAACCGCGTTGGTTGTAATGGCACCCCTCATTGTTACAAGACCAGATAAAATTGCTGGATTTTTTATATTTACGATTGTTGCGTTTATTACAATATTTATCATTACTAGTTTGTTTAATATAAAAAACACAAAAATGAAAATAGCTTATTTAAGTGTAGTAGCAATAGGATTTTTATATAAATTTTATGCCAATTACTTCGTAATGCAATGGGTCTTACCTAAATCAATTATTACAAGTTTAGTTTTTGCAGGTGTGTTTGCTTTAATTTTCAGGGGAATCTCTCTTCTCACAGAAAAAAAAGAAATTTCTACAACTGCTGAGCAAGATAAAGTATAACAAAACGCAGGAGCCAATATTTGCCCCAAGAGAGGGTCAAATATTGCTCTCCTTAAACGTTATCTGCACAGGAGTTAGAAATTTTACCAGCAATCAAAACAGTTCAAAAAAATGGACAAGAATAATTTAATTTTAATGATGAAAAATTATCATTAAATGTACTTTCATTTTGGAAATGGTCGAGTTCAGAATTATTGGGAAATGCACTTCGTGGAGTTTTAGCCGAATTTATTGTTGCATCAACAATAGATATTTTGGATAAGCCGAGAGAAGAATGGGATGCCTATGATTTAAAAACCAAAAATGGTTTAAAAATCGAAATTAAATCATCTTCATATCTTCAAAGTTGGGAACAAACTGAATTATCAAAAATAATATTTGGAATACAGCCAACATCAAATTGGGATTATTCAACAAATAAACGAAGTAAAGAAAGAATAAGACAATCAGATATTTATATTTTTTGTGTATTGTCACACAAAGATAAAAATAGTGTTGACCCACTAAATCTATCTCAATGGGATTTTTATATTTTAGAAACTAAAATTTTAAATGATAAAGTTACAGTTCAAAAAAGTATTACACTTTCTAGCTTGTTAAAATTACATCCGATTAAGATAAAATATGACGAACTAAAAAAAGAAATTGAACATATTGAAAAAAAGTACAGATAATAGATATCAGGAAAGAAAATGAAAAAAGAATATAAAATAATTTTTGATATGCCAAAAGCATACAAATCCCGTGAAGTTTTAAATAAACTACCATCACCTATTAGTAGTCAAATGACAGAGATATATAATTATTCAGTAGAAGATTATGGATTTTATTTGTTAGATAATCTAGTTGACCAAAAAACTGTAGGAGAAGCTATGAAAATTTTTATCGATGAAGCTTTAAAACATTCAAAAAGTATAGAAATTGTGGAACTGTAATAACCAGATAACAAGTACTTGGAGAGGAAATAAGTAGCCTAGCGGCGACTTATTTCTCAAGACAGCCGTTATGTCACTTTTATAGCTACATATTTTAATTTAATACAAAAGAGGAATCAAACATTGAAAAAACAGTACAAATTACTAGCAACGAGTATAGTAGCTATAACATTATTAAGTGGATGTTCTCACAAAATATCGATAAGTCCATCGCTTGAGGATATTAGAGAAACAAAGGTAGAAAAGAAAGTTGATGTTAATGTTGGTTATTATATATCTAAACATAACAAACAACTCAAAGTTACTACTTCTGGCGGAGGTGGAGATAAAGTTGAATATACTCCATATAAAGATACGGAAGGTGCATTTACTTGGCCACCTACAAAGTTTACTGTTGCACTAAAATGTGAAGCGATTAGCTTAGATGGAACAAAATATGGGAAGAAACTGTTTATGAAGAAGGTAATGCAGAATATAATGAATTTAAAGAAAATTTCTCATTATCGGCTCAAAAAGCAACTGAAAAAGCTTTTAAAACTATGTTAAATAAATTAAAAGTATCTAATGTATTTAAAAAGGAAAAATAATGAAGTTAGTAGGCTTTATATTAATAACACTCATTCTGTTATTAACTACAACTGGTTGTTCCATGAAAGGACATGAATTTAAACCTAATTTTAACTCTATTAATGATTTGAAAGATAATAATCTAAAAGCAATGAGTATTCAAAATGGAAATATAAAAAATGAAAAAGATGAAACAATAGGCTTGAGAGCTGTTAATATGACATCTCCTTATGGTGGTTCTTTTTCAAAATATTTAGAAAAATCCTTGGAGGAGCAATTAAAACAAGCTTCAATTTATGATAAACAATCAAATATTAAGATATCAGCTATTCTATTGAAAAATGATGTTTCAATATCAAGCTTTAGTATAGGTGAAGCTGATTTAACAGCTAATTTTATTGTTATGAATAAAGATAGAAAGATATATGAAGAAGAGCATACAATTCATCATGAATGGGAATCGTCATTTTTAGGTCAAATTGCCATTGAGAATGCTTTAGAAAACTACCCTATTGCTATGCAAAAACTTATAGACAGTTTTTTATTAGATAAAGATTTAATTGAAGTCGTAAAGTAGTTTAAACATAACAAAACAGAGTAGCCAATAAATTACCTAGCGGCAATTTATTGGCTATCTTCGACCGTTAGTGTACAAAAAATTTAATTTGGGAGAAGCAAATGAATCGTTGGGAAGAAATTTATAATAATCATGCAATACATGCAACTGTAGTATGGGTAAAGGAGTGCGTTACTACAGAATTTGATGATTTAGACGCTTTGGAAGTTACTGAAAAACGACGATTTCTAAAAATAATATCTAAATATGAAGATGTTCTTTCTAAAATAGACCCTGAACTAATATAATGGTTCCCTTTTTCAAGACCAGTAAAACAAGTTTTCTTATTTTACCTCTTTACGATACCAGTGGTAACAGTTTTGCTCCTTTAGGATCTAAATTATTGACAGCTTTATAATAAACTTCATTTGGAGTTTTATATCCAATCGCCGAATGTAATCTTTTTTTGTTGTAAGAGTTCATATATATTTTTATTGCTCGATTGAGAGATTTTATATTCTTATATTCATTCAGATAAATTTCTTCATACTTAATACTTCGCCAGAATCTTTCGATGCAAATATTATCAGTAGCTCTACCTTTTCCATCCATTGAAATTTTAATGTTGTGTTTTTTGAGAATATCAACATGAACTTTTGAAGTATATTGACTTCCCTGGTCTGTGTTAAATATCTCTGGTTTAGGATAAAATGCGAGTGCTTCATTTAACACACTTTTAACTAAGGAAATATCCATTGTGTTAGAAAGTTTCCATGAGAGTATTTTTTTACTATGCCAATCTATTATTGCGGCTAAATATACAAAGCCTTTTTCCAGTTTGATATAAGTAATATCTGTACTCCAGACTTGATTAGTTTTTTCAATTACAACACGTCCAGCATAATCTCTAAAATCTTTTAGGAGATATGGATACTTATAATGTTCTTTGTTTGCTGTAGTGGTCTTAGGCTTAGGATACAAGGCTTCTATACCCATATACTTCATAGCTTTCTTAACGAACTTTTTCCCTATGCTATACCCATCTCTTAAAAGTTGAGCATGAATTCTTCTACTTCCATATGATGGAAAGTCTGAATATATATTATTTATAGCATCTAATATTTTCAAGTCTTTACCTCTACTAAACGGTTTAGTTGGAGTATAGTACAAACTCGACTTACTTACCTGTAGCAATTGACACTGCTTATTCTGTGATAATTTATGCTTAGCATCAAGTAGAGTTTTTCTCTCTTTAGATGAGGCCAAGCTTTTTAGCTTTTCCACAAGAAAATCCTTCTCAACAATTGTCTCTCCAAGTTTTTTTGCAATTGCATCTTTTTCATATTTAAGAGTATCAATTTCATCTTTGTATTCTTTTACAACAGTACTTTTATCAAATGCTAATGACATATTCTCAAGAAACTGTTTTTTCCAATTTCTTAAACTTAGAGGTAGGACTTCATATCCACTAGCTATTTCATTAACAGTTTTTTCACCCTCTAAAACTTCCAGTACTACTTTTGCTTTAAAATTTGCACTATAACTTTTTCTTTTTGCACTCATATTTAATTCCTATATTCTCTATTTCAATTTTATCATTTTTGAAATAAGAAAACAAATTTTACTGGTTCAGTTTTAGGGGTTCATTATAGGTTTAGGATAAAATGCGAGTGCTTCATTTAACACACTTTTAACTAAGGAAATATCCATTGTGTTAGAAAGTTTCCATGAGAGTATTTTTTTACTATGCCAATCTATTATTGCGGCTAAATATACAAAGCCTTTTTCCAGTTTGATATAAGTAATATCTGTACTCCAGACTTGATTAGTTTTTTCAATTACAACACGTCCAGCATAATCTCTAAAATCTTTTAGGAGATATGGATACTTATAATGTTCTTTGTTTGCTGTAGTGGTCTTAGGCTTAGGATACAAGGCTTCTATACCCATATACTTCATAGCTTTCTTAACGAACTTTTTCCCTATGCTATACCCATCTCTTAAAAGTTGAGCATGAATTCTTCTACTTCCATATGATGGAAAGTCTGAATATATATTATTTATAGCATCTAATATTTTCAAGTCTTTACCTCTACTAAACGGTTTAGTTGGAGTATAGTACAAACTCGACTTACTTACCTGTAGCAATTGACACTGCTTATTCTGTGATAATTTATGCTTAGCATCAAGTAGAGTTTTTCTCTCTTTAGATGAGGCCAAGCTTTTTAGCTTTTCCACAAGAAAATCCTTCTCAACAATTGTCTCTCCAAGTTTTTTTGCAATTGCATCTTTTTCATATTTAAGAGTATCAATTTCATCTTTGTATTCTTTTACAACAGTACTTTTATCAAATGCTAATGACATATTCTCAAGAAACTGTTTTTTCCAATTTCTTAAACTTAGAGGTAGGACTTCATATCCACTAGCTATTTCATTAACAGTTTTTTCACCCTCTAAAACTTCCAGTACTACTTTTGCTTTAAAATTTGCACTATAACTTTTTCTTTTTGCATTCATATTTAATTCCTATATTCTCTATTTCAATTTTATCATTTTTGAAATAAGAAAACAAATTTTACTGGTTCAGTTTTAGGGGTTCATTATATACTTAGAAGTTTTTTCTCTTTAAGCATCTTTTTGTACTCTTTTTCAAACTTTTTTCTTCGTGAATAAGAAAGCTTATCTATAAAAAGCACACCATTTAAGTGATCAACTTCATGCTGAATAGCAATGCTTAAAAGTCCATTTGCTTCAAGAGTTTTTGTATTGGCATCTCTATCTTGATAGTTAATAGTAATATTTTCAAATCTTTTAATATCTTCATAAAAAGATGGAACACTCAAGCAACCTTCTTGATAAACACTTTCCCCATCTTGACTTGTTACAACTGGATTTATAATCTCTAAAAGATTTTCTTCTAGTTGTTCACCATCTTCTTGTGGAATATTTAATATCAAAGCTTGAATAGGATGCGCCACTTGTACTGCTGCTAAACCAATACCATTTGTTTGCATCATTATTGGATACATTGCATCTAAAAGTTTATGTAACTTTTTATCAAATCTTTCAACAACTTTTGATTTTTGTCTTAATCTTTTGTCTGGATATTCTACTATATTTAATTTCATTTATTCACTATTATTTTTATTCTACTGATTCTTGTCTTGACGGTGCCGAACGCAGAGATACTGCAAAGTCTATCTTTTTATCTTTATATGCTTTTTCTATCCCATCCATCGCACTAACAACTATCTCTTCTACTGAGTAAAGTGTTGCGATGTCTGTTATACCTATAGATATTTTTAGTTGTATTTCGCGGTCTGCTAAGAAAAAGTTTGAGTTTGATACTAAATCACTAAGTCTTTCACTAGCTTTTTTTGCACTCTCAATATCTGTATATTTTAAAAGCATTGCAAAAACACCATTGCCATAATGAGCAACAGTATCACTTCTTCTTGAAGTTTTTAACAGAAGTCTTGCGATAGTTCTAGTCATTAAAATCAATGCTTTGTCATTTTTGATGCTATCTTGGAGTTCGCGAGATAGTTCTATCATTATAAGTGAGCTTTTATGTTTGAACTCTGTTATTAGTTCTACTTCTTGCTCTATTTTTGTCATCAAATATCGTTTATTATAGACACCAAATTTATTGTCAAAAATCGTTTCATTTTCTACATTTTTGACTATTTTAGCAGTATCATCATACAAAGTTTTCATATGAGCACTTTGCTTTTTCAAAATGCTATTTAACTTTGAAACATCACTACCTAGAGATGCTGCGATGCTAGATGCTGCTTGAATATCTTTGTTCTCTTCAAGTTCTATCTTTCTTTTATCAAGTATTTTTGTCATAAGTGACATATTCTTATATAAATTTGCTGTAACACTCAAAATGCTCTTGACAGAAGAAAAACCCTTCTTTAAGCTTTGTTCTAAAAGTATAGTATTTTCATTATCGTTGTTTTCTTCAAGTTCAAGCATTGAGAGTATTTGCTTACGAAGATTTTCACTCTTATCTTCTAGTAGTCTATCAAAATAGAGTGAGAAGTTGTTTGGAGTTGGTGGCAAGTTGTCTTTTATAAGAACACTAAGAACCTCTTTAGAATATATCTCTAAATCACTTGTCGGCTCATCCATTTCCAAGGAAGCGACTGTTGATTCTTTATCTGTTGGTGCTTTTATCTTTCGACGATTTCTACTTCTTAAAGATCCTGCCATTATATCCCCTTACTCTTTGTCGTTTTTAACTAAAACCTCATCAATCATGCCATACTCTAGTGCTTCTTTTGCGCTCATAAAGTTGTCACGATCGGTGTCTTTTTCTACTGTTTTTTTACTTTGACCTGTATTTTTTGCTAAAATTGAATTTAACTCATCTTTCATACGCAAAATTTCTTTGGCTTGTATAGCTATATCTGTTGCTTGACCTTGAGCACCACCCAATGGTTGATGTATCATAATCCTTGCATGTGGAAGAGCATATCTTTTGCCTTTTTCACCAGATGAAAGTAAAAATGCTCCCATAGATGCGGCTTGTCCTATACAAATAGTTGTAATATCTGAACGAATATAATTCATCGTATCAAAAATAGCCATTCCCGCAGTAACAACACCACCAGGAGAATTTATATAAAAATAAATATCTTTTTCTGGGTCTTCTGCTTCAAGAAATAGCATCTGTGCAACGATAGAAGAAGCAACAGCGTCGTTAACCTCTCCACTAAGCATAATTATTCTATCTTTTAAAAGACGAGAGTAGATGTCATAAGAACGCTCTCCTCGACCTGTTTTTTCTACTACATAAGGAATATAGCTCATATTCTATGCTTCTTTTATCTTTGAGTTAAGAAGTCCAGATAAAACTTTATCCTCAACCATTGACATTTGAATCGCTGGAAGATATCCAGATTCTTTATACTGATCATAAGCAGCTTTTGGGTCTTGACCTGTTTGCATAGCTTCATAGTAAATAGTTTGCATTACTTCATTTTCTTCTACTTTTATATCTTGTTCTATCGCAAGGGCATCTATAATAAATGTTGCTCTTACACTTTTTTGTGCATCTTCACGGAAGGTATCACGAAGTTCATTCAACTTCTTTTCACTCTCGCGAAGCTCTTTTATCTCATCTTCACTCATAGTTTGAGCAGACTTGTTAAGAGCCATATCTATCTCTTGTTCTACTACAAACTCTGGTAAATCAAATTGAAATTCAGCTACAAAAGACTCTAAAAGTGCTGGTTTTAACTCATCATTATAAAGCTTCCCAAGTTCTTCATTTTCCATCTGTGTTTTAACTTGTTTTTGTAACTCTTCTACAGTTGCATCTTCTTTACCTTGAAGAATTGTTTTAGCTAACTCATCATTGATTTCAACATCACCTTTTACTTTAATACCGTTTACTTTTACTTTAAATTCAGCCTCTTTACCAGCTAATGCTTTTGATTGGTATTCTTGTGGAAATGTAACTTTTACAACTACTTCTTCATCTCTTTTCACACCAACAAGTTGTTCTTCAAAACCTGGGATAAACTGACCTGAACCTAAAAGAAGTTCAAAGTTTTCAGCAGTACCACCTTCAAAAATTTCTCCATCAACAGAGCCTTTAAAATCTATAACAGCAGTATCGCCATCTTTCATTTTACGGTTTCTTTTGATGTCTTCTAGTGGTGCTTGTGACTCAGCAATTGATTTGATTCTTGCATCTACATCTTTCGCTTTTATAGTAGGCTTTTTAAAATCTTTTACCATTGAAGCATAATCACCAAGCTCTACGACAGGGCGCATTGCAACTTTTACAGCTACTTCTATCTTGTCATCACTCTTATCAAATTTAAAGATATTTGGCTCACCAATTAACTCTTCATTAGAAATACTTAAATCTTCTAAACCTTTAGATAGAACTTCACGAAGAGCCTCAGCTTCAGCATCTTGAACTAGTTTTTCACCATATTGTTTTTTCACAATAGAAACAGGAACTTTACCTTTACGAAAACCTTGCACACTTGCAGTTTTTTGTAATTCTTTAGCAATTTTTTCTATGTTTGCGTCAACAACTTCTTTTGGTATAGTAGCCTCAATAGTAGCATTAGCCGAATCTATCTTGTTTGATTTGATTTCCATCAATTTCCTTTTTATATCTTTAGTTATATTTTTAACTATTATTTTGGGTAATAATATCTAAAATCTGCTTTTAGTTAGCTTTTAGTTAGCTTTTACAAAACCTCGGCTTAAAATTCAAAATCAAAAACCACACAACAGCCACATCTATCATAACATCAGCAAAGTTAAAGACTGCGAAACCATTTTGCCCAAAAAGGGGGTATGGCCAGCCATGCCAGTAAAACATATCTACCACACCCCCGTGAATAAACCTGTCATATACATTTGAAAAAGCTCCACCTAACATCAAGCCAGAAGGAAAGGCGAAACAAACTTTTTTTAGATTTATGATGTAAATTAAAATCCCAAAGACCATAACAAGTTGAATATACTTCAACCATTCATCTAAAAATGAAAGCATTGAAAAAGCAACACCTCTGTTATAAACTAAAATCAAATCCATATACTCTGTGTAATAACGAAAACCATCTACAAAGAGCATCTTTATATTTTGATCTACTATAAAGATACCTGCCATTGTAAAAAACAAAATGGCGCTAAGTCTTAAAGTTGTTTTACCCATTTAAAGCTTTCTGAAAAAACTCTATCATGGCATCCATCTCTTTTTCCATCAACTTAGCATCTATACATTCTAGTAAAACTCTTAACTTATTTTCAGTCCCAGAATATCTTATGAGATGGCGAATATGTTTAGCATCTAAACTTTTGAGTTTAGCATCTAGTCCCTCAATTTTCTCAAGTGGCTTCTTAGCTTTTATATTTATATTTACTAATTTTTGAGGATAAAGACTAAATGGACGAAGAGCTTCAGATGCTTTAGTATTTGTATTGATTAAAAGAGCTAAAACTTGAAGTGCACTCACAAGTCCATCTCCTGTTTTTGCAAAGTCACTTATAATTACATGACCGCTCTGCTCACCACCAAAGTTGATGCCCTCTCTTTTCATAATCTCTAAAACATTTTTATCTCCAACATCTGAACGAAAAAGTTTTAAATCTTTACTAGTCATAAAATCTTCTAAACCTTGATTACTCATAACAGTAGCTACAATGCCTCCACCTTGTAAAACACCCATCTCATTCATATAAACACCTAAAGCACCTAAAAGTTGGTCACCATCAACTATCTCACCATTTTCATCAATAACTACAAGTCTATCAGCATCCCCATCTAAGGCTATTCCTAAGTCTGCTCTATATTTAACAACACTCTCTTGCAAATCTTTTGTATGAAGTGCCCCACAACCTTCATTTATATTAAATCCATCTGGTTTATTATGAAGAACTATAACATCAGCACCCAATTCTTCTAAAACAGTTGGTCCTACTATATAACCTGCTCCATTTGCGGTATCAAGAACTATTCTCATACCTTGAAGCGACAACTCTCTAGGAAAAGAATTTTTAAGTTGAACTATATATCTACCTATAACATCATCGATTCTTTTTGCTTTTCCAATTTTTTTGGCACGAACTTGAGCTTCTTGAAGTCTTTCATCATCAGCGTAAATTTCTTCAATTTCACGCTCAACACTATGAGATAATTTATCCCCCTGTCCATCAAAAAATTTTATTCCATTATCTTCATATGAATTATGAGATGCACTTATCATAATCCCAGCATCGCATCGCATATTTTCTGTTATAAATGCTATCGCAGGTGTTGGCATCGGACCTATTTCAATGACATCGTAACCTATTGCTGTCAAACCACTTACAATCGCATTTTCTATCATATAACCACTTCTTCTTGTATCTTTACCTATTAAAATTTTGTTTGTTCTTGAGTGAGATTTAAAATATATTCCAGCTGCCATCGCCACTTTCATTGCCATAGATGCTGTTAAAAAAGAGCCTGCTTCTCCTCTAACTCCATCTGTTCCAAATAATTTATTCATAATAGTTTCCAATTTTTAAAGTTCCATATTTTAGCGAAATAGATAAATATTTGCAATTCACCTTGTCTTTAACTTAATTTTAATTATTTTTAAGCTAGAATTGCGCACTTAAATTTCATGAGAAGGACTCATTACATGGCAAATCACAAGTCATCAATAAAGAGAATTCGTCAAACGATTAAAAAAACAGAAAGAAATCGTTTCTACAGAACTCGTCTTAAAAATATTGTTAAAGATGTTACAACTGCAATCGAAGCAGGAAACAAAGAAGAAGCTGCAACAGCATTTCAAGTTGCAAACAAACAAATTCATAAATTTGTAAGCAAAGGTATCTTAAAAAAAGAAACTGCTGCTAGAAAAGTTAGTCGTCTTCACAAAGCCGTTAACGCTATATAATCAGAGCATAACTTAATGCTTGCCGATAAACTTACCCCGTTTATCAACCGCTATGATGAACTTAGCAGACTGCTAAGTTCACCTGACATAACTTCTGACATCAAAAAAATGACAGAACTCTCAAAAGAACAATCAAATCTTTTACCCATCGTTGAAAAAGCCAAAGAGTATAAATCTGTAATTGAGCAAATTGCTGAATCTAAAGAGATGCTAAGTGACCCAGAGATGATAGATATGGCAAAAGAAGAGCTAAAAGAGCTAGAACCTCAACTTCCTAGAATAGAAGAAGATATTAAAGTTCTACTTCTGCCAAAAGACCCAAATGATGATAGAAATATCATTGTTGAGCTTCGTGCTGGTGCTGGTGGTGATGAAGCTGCTATTTTTGTTGGAGATTTGTTTGATGCTTATACTCGTTATGCTGACCTTAGAGGTTGGAATATTGAGATTTTATCAACATCTCCATCTGATTCTGGTGGATTTAAAGAGGTTACAGCACTTATTAAAGGTGAACAGGTTTATAGTAGGTTGAAATATGAAGGTGGAACTCACCGTGTTCAAAGAGTTCCAGCAACAGAGTCTCAAGGTCGTGTTCACACATCCGCAATTACAGTAGCAGTTATGCCTGAAGTTGATGATGTAGAGGTAATTATTGAAGATAAAGACCTCAAAATTGATGTGATGCGTTCATCTGGTTGTGGTGGTCAGTCGGTAAACACTACGGACTCTGCTGTTAGGATTACTCACTTGCCTTCAGGCTTAGTAGTAACCAACCAAGACCAAAAATCTCAACACAAAAACCGCGAAAAAGCTATGAAAGTTCTTAAAGCTAGACTTTATGACCTAGAGATGCAAGCACAACAATCTGAAAATGCAGCCGAGAGAGCAGCACAAGTTGGAACGGGAGATAGAAGTGGGCGTATTCGTACTTACAACTATCCTCAAAACCGCATGAGTGACCATAGAATAAATTTAACTCTTTATAGATTAAATGAGATTATGAATGGTGGACTTTTAGATGAAGTTGTAGAACCTCTTATAACTGATAATCAAGCAAAAATTGTTGAGGCGGCTGGACTTTAATTATATTTAATTTCCTTTTGTCTATAATATCTCTTTAAAGGAGATATTATGATATCAAAAAAAATGACAAAAGCCCTTTCACTACAACTTAATCGTGAATTTTACTCAGCTTATTTATACTTATCTATGTCAGCATACTGTAACCATATTGACTTTAACGGTGCAGCAAACTGGTTTAAAATGCAGTATGAAGAAGAGCACATGCACGCAACAAAAATTTATAACTATTTAACAGAACAAGGGGTCCATGTTAATCTAGAACAGATTGATAAACCACCAAGAAAATTTGGAACAATTTTAGAAATTTTTCAACAAAGCCTTGATCATGAAAAGTTTATGACCAAAAACTTAAATAACCTAAGCGACAAAGCACTTAAAGTAAAAGACCATGCAACATATAATCTATTGCAGTGGTTTGTCAATGAACAGGTTGAAGAAGAAGCATCAGTAGAAGAGATAATCTCTAAAATTAAGTTAGTGAAAAATAGTGGTTATGGACTGCTTATGGTTGATAATGAACTTGCACAAAGAGCAGCACCAGAAGCCAAATTATAAGATATTTGAAGTTCTAAAAGAGCTAAACAACTCTTTTAGCTTCTCTCTTTATATACTCCACTGGGTATTAAAAGTATTTTTAACTTCACCCTTAAAGGTAATAGTTTTCTCATTCATTCCAAGATATAAAGTTTCTCCACTTTTAGGGTAAACTTCTATCGAATCACTCACTAAGTTTTCTTTTACTGCCCTGTAAAAACAAGCTGCCATTCCAGTTCCACAAGCTAAAGTTTCATCTTCTACACCGCGTTCATAAGTTCTTACTTTTAGGTTTTTGCCCTCTATATAAGCTATATTTACATTTGCATTGTATTTGTAGCGAAGTTCTCTTGCTTCATCTAAATTAAACTCTTGTATATTTGATGTAAAACTCACCAGATGAGGCACGCCAGTATCTAAAAGCCACCAAGATTTATTGTTAAGATTTATATCTTTATCTAAAATTTTTGGAGGAGTTAATTCGCTCAAAACCATATTTGCATCTACACTAGCTTTTATAACACCCGCCTCAGTTAAAAAACTCATCTCTTTAGATGCCAACTTGTTTTCATAAGCATAATGCGCACAAGCTCTGGAGCCATTTCCGCACATCTCGGCACCACTTCCATCAGAATTATAAAACTGCCACTCAAAATCATACTTATCATGTGGCACTATAACTATCAAGCCATCTGCACCGATGCCATTTTGTCTATGACATATCTCTTTTGCTAAAGCTGTTCTATCTTTTTTTTTATCACTATGAAAGATTACAAAATCATTTCCATTTGCACTATATTTTGAACATTTCATAGGTAAATACCTTTAATCTTTTCAACAAAGTCTTCTACCTCTTGTTGAAGATGTTTCAAGTTTTTAGAGTTGTCTATAACCCAAGTTGCTCTAGCTTTTTTTTCATCTATTGGCATCTGAGAAGCTATGCGTTTTAAAGATTCTTCTTCTGGGTAAGCATTTCTCTTCATAAATCTTTGCAACTGAACGACAGCTGGAGTGTAAACAACAACACTCTCTTTTATCTCATAAGCACCTTTTTCAAAAAAAAGTGGAATGTCTATGAGATAAGGAAATTTAAAACTATCTTGTTTTATGCTAAGTTGTTCTATCTCATCTCGTATTTTTGGATGCAAATACTCTTCTAAAAGTTTCTTTTTTTCTTCATCAGAAAAAACCAAACCTCCAAGTTTTTCACGATTCACTTTTAAAGCGTCAACAAACTCTTCACCAAAAGTTTCTTTTACCCAAAGATGCGAAGCATCAAGGATTTTATGTGAAATAGTATCAGCATCTATAACTCTCATGCCATTTAGTGCGAGTAAAGATGCAACCGTACTTTTTCCAGTAGCAATGCCTCCAGTTAATGCTATAGCGTACTTGAAAGCCATTAGTTTTTGATAATTCCTAAATACTCTTTACGAATATAATTTCCCATTGCAAATGCAGCAATATGAACATCACAATTATAAAAATTCAAATCATCTAACATTTCAGCACGATGAAGATTTATATCTGCTGTTGGATGGTACTCTTTTGAAGCTATAAGCGCGCTATACCCATTATAAAGATTATATGGCATTACAACTTTAAAATACTTTCCAAGGATTCCCATTAAAGATTTATTAGCATCTACTTCTTTTAAAGATGGGTGAGAAATACTTAACTGACCATCATCTTTTAAAACACGACTAATATGTGCTAATATCGCACTATCATCATATTTTTCACAGATAACTACATCAACACTAGAATCTACTTCATCACGAATAGCATCTACACAACAAGATATGACTTTATAGTTGATTTCATCATGTTTTTTCATCTCTGCTTCTAATCTACTCGCATTATCACTAATAATCAAAACATTTTGTGGATTTTTACTAGTACAAACGGGTACATGTACCATCATTTCTGGGTAAATAAATTCTTTCATTTAATATTTCCTTATTTAATTACCGCGATTTTAGCATATTAGGATTAATTTTACTTAATATAGATATAATTGCGAAATATTTAAGATAAAGGTTTTAAGATGGATTTTAACAAAATTAGAAAGTTTTGTAGAGTTTTTCGTATTTTTTTAGGCTCGGCGTTGATTGTTACAGGTGTGATTACAGGGAATGCTTGGTTCTTTCTTGGCGCTATTCCTCTTCTTGCAGGCATACTTAATTTTTGTCCTCTTTGCATTATCTCTAAAAAATGCGATTTACCAAATCAAGGAAGTAATTAATGTCACAAATTTCATATAAAGACGCTGGTGTTGATATAGATGCTGGAAATAGTTTCGTTGAAAATATCAAACCTTTAGTAAAATCTACAAAAATTCCAGGTGTTTTGGGTGGCATCGGAAGTTTTGCTGGTGCATTTGAGCTTCCAAAAGGTTTCAAAGAGCCTGTAATGCTTGCTGCAACAGACGGTGTTGGAACAAAACTAAAATTAGCTATCGATAGTGGCATCCATAACACAGTAGGAATTGATTTAGTTGCAATGTGTGTTAATGACTTGCTTTGTAACTTTGGAACTCCATCTTTTTTCCTTGATTATTATGCAACTGGAAAACTTGATGTTGCTGTAGCTACAAATGTAGTTGCAGGTATCGCTGAGGGTTGTATAAGAAGTGAATGTGCTTTGATTGGTGGAGAAACAGCGGAAATGCCAGGAATGTACTCAGAAAATGATTACGACCTAGCTGGTTTTGCAGTTGGTGTTGCTGAGAAAAGTGAGATGGATAGAGTTTCTTTAGTTCGTGCAGGACATAAACTCATTGCTCTTCCAAGTTCAGGACTTCATTCAAACGGTTTTTCTCTTGCTAGAAAAGTTCTTTTTGATAAGATGAAACTAGACTTTAATGAAGATTTCAATGGCAAACCTCTTATTCAAACTCTACTTGAACCAACAAATATCTATGTAAAAATGTTTAAAGAGTTAAAAAATGAAATCGTTGGAATGGCTCATATCACAGGTGGTGGAATAGTTGAAAATCTTCCTCGTGTTTTACCTGAAGGCTTAATGGCGGAAGTAAAAAAAGACTCCATAAAAGTTCTTCCTATTTTTAACTTAATTGGACAACATGTAGATGCTGATGAAATGTTTAGAGCCTTTAACATGGGTGTAGGAATGATACTTGTAGTTGAAGATAAAAATATTGATACTATTTTATCAAAAACTGATGGTTACTTAATAGGTGAGATTAAAGAGGGTAAACGCGAAGCTGTAATGGTCTAGGCACTACACCCCAAGAGTACTTCCTCGGCTAAAGCCTCACCGCGAATGCCTGCATCCATTTTGCTAAAGTAAAATGGATGAAATAACAAGCTTTATTTAAAAGGCTTTCTTAAGTCTTTTACTATAGCACCTGGTACAGAACCAATAGTCATAAACTCTCCCATAGTTAAAAGCGGATAACTTAAAGCTAGATAGTATTTAGCTTCTAAAGAACTAGCTTTCCCATTCTCAATAGAAATACAATAAGGAAGAACAGTAGCATTTGCTCTACCTATCTTTTTAACGAATTTTTTTGTTCTTTTTCCTAAATCGTAACCCAAAAGTGTACTACGATCAGAAAGTTTAAGTTCAAATATAAGAAGCTTCCCTTTTTTATAGGTTTTTGCTTTTGCTAGTAACTCTTCATTTGTTCCAAGTCCTAATTCGTCTACATCTTTATAATAAGGCATACCCATCATAAAATGAAACCCACTCAAATTATCAAATTTTAGTTTGTCTTTTGAACCTTTAAGTCCTGCAAATTCTTTATTTATAGCTTCTAGTTGAGCATTAAAAACTGCGTGATTATATTGTACTTGCATAAATGCTTTTCCAAAATACACAGGGTTAGTAATACTTATAGTTTGTTCTTTTTTATCAACAAACATTCGTAAAACTGCCGCATGTGCGCGACCTGGTTTTGCAGCTTGTGTTTTTAAAGCTTCATTTGTAAAAACAATAGTGGTACCTTTTTTCACAGGCTTATAAGTTGCAATTACTTCAAAACCAGCATTTTCAAGTTTGCTCTGCGCCTCTTTAGCATCTATGAAAGAGCCTTGAAGATAGGCACTAATTTCTTTGCCTTCTAGTCCAGTTTTTGGTGCCTCTGGTCCAGATGCACTACATCCAGTTAAAACAAAAATCGATACTGTAACTAAACTTGCAAGTAACTTTTTCATATCTCTTTAGCTCCCAAGCTTTTCATAATTTGGATAATTTCAGCATCTAAATCATCAACTGATTTACCCATTACTTTATCTTTTATATTTAAAGCAGCTACCCAAGTGCTAAGCATAGGCATACCAATTATTAACTTATTTGAATCTTTTTCTATATACATATACATAGAACAAGGAGCAAAAGCACCAGCGTCTGGACGACCTTTGTTAAACATATTGTACGAGTATGTAAAATGACATAAAGAGTAAACAAAATATGCATCATATTTATCAAACTCTAAATCAGCATCATCATATGCTTCTTTAAAGTTCTTAAATCCAGCAATAATATACTCTTTATCTTCAAACGCTTCTTCAAGACCTTCTTGAAATTCATCAAGATAATCTTCCAAATCTGCTGGTCTATCAAAAATTACCTCAAAGTTCATCATCTTTTTTGCAGGTAAAGAGCTATATTGACTTATCTCAACTTTTCCACCAATCTCTTTTTGCACTAACTCATCAAGAGCAGGAAACATAGCTTCAAACTCACTTCTTATAGCCTTATCTTTAACCCCTACAATATCAAGCATCAAAGATGGAACTATATGTCCAACATAAGTTTTGTTTTCATTCTTATTTTTATATATATGAAGGTTAAATGGTGAAAATCCACCAAGCTCTGGAGCCTTTAAAAGTAATGGACGAAGTGCCTCATCATTTGCAACTGAGAAAAAACCAAGGTTATCTAAACGCTCAACCCACTCAGGGTCATATTGAGGATTTGGCTTACCATCTTCTAAAGTTTTTGTGCCATACTTAACTTTATACGCGTCATTTATTCTAGCATGAGGATCTGAGAGAATAAAACCAACACTCTCTATCTTTTTATTTACAAGAGCGTTGTATTGTTTCTCAGCATCTCCATCGACTACATTAAATCTTACAGCCTCTGCGCCAAAAGCAATAGTAGCAGCAATACTAAGTGCAAGTATTGTTTTTAAAAGTTTTATTAACATTTTTTTTCCTTAAGTGGGATTAAGCGATAATTATCACAAAGCTATCACTTTATTATTATGATAATTGTATCATAATAATAAAATAATTCATCTGAAATTTTAACTTGAAAAGGGATGTCACCAGAAAGGTGACATCTTGTTGAAGAAGAGTTTGCTTTAAAACTCGAATTTTGCGGCTACTGTTATTGCAGTTTGTTGATGTTTTGTAGTAATATCGCCTGCTCCAACTGTTTTAGCACTTACTGTATTACTAGTTTCTGGAGCGTATGTAAATGCCATATCTAATGCAAGATTTTTACTTAAACTATAACCGCCACCAAAAGTAATCGTTGACTCAACAGTTGCAGGAAACATAACATAGTTAAACATGTTCATTGTATCACCATCTGTATTTGCTCCACCAGCGACACTTTTTGTACTTTTATTATCAGGGATAGGGTTTTTACCATAGTTAAAACCACCACCTAACCAAAACTTATCTGTTTTGTATCTAACACCAAGAGCATAAACTGTTTGGTTTTCCCAACCAAAATCTTTATAACCTTTTGCATCTCCCCATTGAATTTGTTTAAAGTCCATAGTATATGTCATTTTATCCATATCATACGCTATACCAATGCCATATTCAGCTGGTTGCTCTAACTCATCACCTTTAGCTGCAAGTCCACCACCTGCTACATTAGCTCCATAACCAAATGCTGCGGCTGCTTTAGAGATTTGATCTCTATAATTCATCTCTATTGAAGACTTATATACTGCACCAATTGTTAATGCTTTCATAGGATTATAATAAGCACCAAGTTGAAAACCAAAGCCATAATCATCTGAAGGGCCATTCCCAATATGAGTAGTTGGATTTTGATCAAAATCAATAGATAATGTCCCATATTGAGCTATACCTGTCACACCAACACCAAAGGTGTCAGTTCCATAAGCAAGTGATGGAGCAAATTGCATTAGCATCAATGAACTCCTCATATTATATAAATCTACATTACCAGTTGCATTATTAACACCTTGACTTCCTCTATAGTCGGTTCCCATACCTGCTGTACCAAACATTCCTAATGAAAAAACCATCTTATCGTTAATTCTATGAGATAATGAGATAACGGGGATCATACTTAACTGCTGATTACTTGTTTTATCTACACCTGTTCCTATCGCTCCTACTGCACCTTTTGTTGAAGATGATGAAACCTTGGGCATAAAAATAGTTCCACCAAAGTTAAACTCACTATTTGATTTAGTTTTTGCAACTAAAGCTGGATTTGTTAAAGCATTAGCTGAACCTGTAAACATCGCTACACCTGTTCCACCTAAAGCTCTAGAGTCTGCACTAAGACCTATCATGTGATCACCATTTGTTGCGAACGCACTCGTTGCACCTAAAGCTAATGCAGCTACTACTGCTAATCTAATTGTTCTTTTCATTTTCTCTCCTATGAGTAAATATATATTTTAAGATAAATTATTATCTTGATTAAACTTATTATATGAGAGGTTATTTTAATTATTTATTAAACTTCATTATTAAGTAATATATTTATATTGTATAATTTATAAAAATTAATACCAAAATGAATAAATAGTTAGTAAATTATACTTTTTAAACTCTAAAAAGAGGAAATAAGCCAAAATAACTACCCAATTTAATAAAAATATTTAATTTAGTGAATAAATTAAGAAAGTAAATTTTGTGATAAAATTTTTACATTGTGTATAATTGTAACAATATTATCACAATTAAATCATAAATGTTTCAAATATATACAAGATAAATTTATAAAAGTATAATGAACCCCTAAAACTGAACCAGTAAAATTTGTTTTCTTATTTCAAAAATGATAAAATTGAAATAGAGAATATAGGAATTAAATATGAGTGCAAAAAGAAAAAGTTATAGTGCAAATTTTAAAGCAAAAGTAGTACTGGAAGTTTTAGAGGGTGAAAAAACTGTTAATGAAATAGCTAGTGGATATGAAGTCCTACCTCTAAGTTTAAGAAATTGGAAAAAACAGTTTCTTGAGAATATGTCATTAGCATTTGATAAAAGTACTGTTGTAAAAGAATACAAAGATGAAATTGATACTCTTAAATATGAAAAAGATGCAATTGCAAAAAAACTTGGAGAGACAATTGTTGAGAAGGATTTTCTTGTGGAAAAGCTAAAAAGCTTGGCCTCATCTAAAGAGAGAAAAACTCTACTTGATGCTAAGCATAAATTATCACAGAATAAGCAGTGTCAATTGCTACAGGTAAGTAAGTCGAGTTTGTACTATACTCCAACTAAACCGTTTAGTAGAGGTAAAGACTTGAAAATATTAGATGCTATAAATAATATATATTCAGACTTTCCATCATATGGAAGTAGAAGAATTCATGCTCAACTTTTAAGAGATGGGTATAGCATAGGGAAAAAGTTCGTTAAGAAAGCTATGAAGTATATGGGTATAGAAGCCTTGTATCCTAAGCCTAAGACCACTACAGCAAACAAAGAACATTATAAGTATCCATATCTCCTAAAAGATTTTAGAGATTATGCTGGACGTGTTGTAATTGAAAAAACTAATCAAGTCTGGAGTACAGATATTACTTATATCAAACTGGAAAAAGGCTTTGTATATTTAGCCGCAATAATAGATTGGCATAGTAAAAAAATACTCTCATGGAAACTTTCTAACACAATGGATATTTCCTTAGTTAAAAGTGTGTTAAATGAAGCACTCGCATTTTATCCTAAACCAGAGATATTTAACACAGACCAGGGAAGTCAATATACTTCAAAAGTTCATGTTGATATTCTCAAAAAACACAACATTAAAATTTCAATGGATGGAAAAGGTAGAGCTACTGATAATATTTGCATCGAAAGATTCTGGCGAAGTATTAAGTATGAAGAAATTTATCTGAATGAATATAAGAATATAAAATCTCTCAATCGAGCAATAAAAATATATATGAACTCTTACAACAAAAAAAGATTACATTCGGCGATTGGATATAAAACTCCAAATGAAGTTTATTATAAAGCTGTCAATAATTTAGATCCTAAAGGAGCAAAACTGTTACCACTGGTATCGTAAAGAGGTAAAATAAGAAAACTTGTTTTACTGGTCTTGAAAAAGGGAACCATTATAAGCTATAAATATTGAAGTTCACCACTCAACAATATCAAGAGAGCTAAAAAGAAACTCACTTGATAATAATGAATACAATGCTGTTAATGCAACAATAAGTGCAAGATTAAGGTATCAGTACAAATCTAAGAATAGAAGACTTACCAAGAAGCACACAAGCTATATAAAAAAATCTATGAAAGAAGGCTGGAGTCCTGAGCAGATAAGTGGACGAATGGCTCTTGAAGATTTAAGACCTGTAAGCCACGAAACTATATATAGATATATTTACCACAACAAACGAAGTGGTGGGAACCTCTATAAATACCTTAGACATAAAAATAAGAAGTACACCAAAAGAAGTGCTTCATACCGCAGTCGTGGACAAATAAAGAACCGCATACCAATAGATTTCAGACCAGCTGTAGTGGAAGATAAATCAAGAGTTGGTGATTGGGAAGTTGATACTATTATTGGGAAGAACCATCATCAAGCAATAGTTACGCTTGTAGATAGAAATTCAAAGTTCACACTAATGAAAAAAGTACCAGCCAAACAAGCTAGAGTTGTGACAGATGCAATCGTCCATTTATTGAAACCTTTTCAAGCTCATACACTGACAATTACAAGTGATAATGGTAAAGAGTTTTCATATCATGAAGAAGTAGCTAAAGCACTTGATACTGAGTTTTACTTTGCTAATCCATATCAGTCTTGGCAAAGAGGTTTAAATGAACATATGCCCGAACAAAGTGACAAATGCCCTTGGGGTGCTAATGGTTTGATTAGAGAATATTTTCCAAAGAAGATGCCTTTTATAGACATCACAGATGAACAAATTGTTGAAGTTCAGAATAAACTAAATCGTAGACCTAGAAAGATACTTGGGTACAAAACACCAGCAGAAGTATTTTTCGATACAATTACTTCATCTTATGTAGCAGTTTAATCAGGTGTTGCACTTACTATTTGAATTGGCGTTGTTAAAAGTAAATATGGATAAAATAGATAATGTCTGGGAGATAAATAAAAGTTTAATAGAATAAAAAAGTAAAAAAAATAGAAGGTATTAGTAAAAATAGTTTAAGAAGTAAGTAAGAAATGATCAACTAGGCAGCGACCTACATTCCCACAGATGCAATCTGCAGTATTATCAGCGATGAGAGGCTTAGCTTCTGGGTTCGGAATGGGACCAGGCGTTTCCCTCTCTCTATAGCCACCTAGACAATCACATATAAAGATACCTAAGTATTTTTATATGTGACTGTATGAGTCAATATGAGTGAGTACTCATTAAATATTAATTGCTAAAGTCTGGCTCTAAAAGCCGATACTCCCGTCGCTAAAGCGTAAGTGGGGTACAACACCATCTTAGTAGATAATCGGGGTCATTGGTTGAATATTTTATTGCAAAGCAATGAAATATTAAAGCTGTGACCTCTGTAAGGCTAAACAAACAGTTAAAACTGCCTATTAAGTTTACATCTTCAAAGAACTAAATAACTTCTGCGCTTTAGCGCTAATACACTAAACAAGGTAGTGAACGAATTGTATTTCTAATTAAAGAAATGTATAAAAAAGACAAACGATCTATTAGTACTGGTCAGCTAAACAGATTGCTCTGCGTACACATCCAGCCTATCAAGCAGTTAGTCTTACTGCGATCTTCAGGGAGAGTTCATCTTAGAGTTGGCTTCCCGCTTAGATGCTTTCAGCGGTTATCTCATCCGTACGTAGCTACCCAGCGATGCTCTTGGCAGAACAACTGGTGCACCAGTGGTACGTCCAACCCGGTCCTCTCGTACTAGGGTCAGCTCTCTTCAACTCTCCTACGCCCACGGAAGATAGGGACCGAACTGTCTCACGACGTTCTGAACCCAGCTCGCGTACCGCTTTAAATGGCGAACAGCCATACCCTTGGGACCTGCTCCAGCCCCAGGATGCGATGAGCCGACATCGAGGTGCCAAACCTCCCCGTCGATGTGAGCTCTTGGGGGAGATCAGCCTGTTATCCCCGGCGTACCTTTTATCCTTTGAGCGATGGCCCTTCCACACAGAACCACCGGATCACTATGACCGTCTTTCGACTCTGCTCGACTTGTATGTCTTACAGTCAGGCTAGCTTATGCCATTATACTCTACGAGGGATTTCCAACCCCTCTGAGCTAACCTTTGTAAGCCTCCGTTACTCTTTAGGAGGCGACCGCCCCAGTCAAACTACCCACCAGACATTGTCCTCGCACGAGATAATCGTACCGAGTTAGCTATCAGAATATTCAAGGGTGGTATCTCAAGATTGCCTCATCATAATCTGGCGACTATGAATCAATGGCTCCCACCTATCCTGCACATGAATATCCCAATAGCAGTGTCAAGCTATAGTAAAGGTGCACGGGGTCTTTCCGTCTTTCCGCGGGTAGGAGGAATTTTCACCTCCACTACAATTTCACTGGATCCATTGTTGAGACAGCTCCCATCTCGTTACGCCATTCATGCAGGTCGGTATTTAACCGACAAGGAATTTCGCTACCTTAGGACCGTTATAGTTACGGCCGCCGTTTACTTGTGCTTCAATTCATGCCTTCGCAAAGCTAAGCAATCCTTTTAACATTCAAGCACCGGGCAGGCGTCACACCCTATACATCCTCTTACGAGTTAGCAGAGTGCTGTGTTTTTG